>BAXE01000001.1 GCA_001310415.1 Enterovibrio sp. JCM 19048
CGATGATGAAACCGGAAAACGTGATGTCTGCGGCGTCGGCGGGCGCGGCTGAACAGGTAACAAAGGCCGGGAAGGAGAGCACGCCTTCCCGGCTTGCTGTGCGTGTCGGGGGCTGTTCTGTCGCAGGACGCAAACCACCGAACCAGGACGCATTTGCCGCCCACGTGCCAAAGAAAATCAATGAACTGAAACACAAAGGTGTGGTGGCTGCTATTGCCGATGGGGTCAGCACCAGCGATGTCAGCCAGAAAGCCAGCGAAATGAGCGTGACACAGTTTATTGAGGATTACCTTGGCACACCTACCACCTGGACGGTGAAACAGGCTGTCGGCAAGGTGCTCAAGTCGCTTAACCATTGGCTCTATCATCATGGTCAGCGGCTTGGATCTTCATCGAATGCGATGGTCGCGGCTTTCTGTGGTGTGGTGCTGAAATCCAATACTGCCCATGTTTTTCATGCCGGGGATTGCCGTATTTACCTGCTACGGCAGCAACGGCTTGAGCAGATAACGCAGGATCACCGGTATTACCGTAGCAAGACCCAACATCACCTTACCCGTGCCCTTGGCATAGACAGCCATCTGGAGGTGGATTACCAACCGCTTGCTGTCGAAAAAGGAGACTTGCTGCTGCTGACGACTGATGGCGTCCATGACGTGCTTTCGATACAGGATATGGGCGGTATGCTTCAGCGGAGCGACTGTACGGAGTTGGAAGCGTTGGCTGCGCATCTGGTCGACAAGGCACTGGAAGCAGGCAGCGACGACAACATAACGTGTCTTTTGATGGCAGTGGATAGCGTGCCGGTGGCGACCTATGAAGAAGCCGTCCGTGATTTAGCGCGGAAGGTGATCCCGCCCGTGTTGTCGGCCGGGCAGCAAATAGACCATTACCGGGTTGTGCGCGTGCTCTACAGCGGAAGCCGCAGCCACATCTATCTCGCCCGCAGTGATTTGGATGGCAAGCAATACGTGCTGAAAATGCCGTCTCCCAATTTTGCCGACGATGCGGTTTATCTTGCCGGGTTTATCCGTGAAGGCTGGATCGGGGAGCAGATATCGCACCGCGGGGTGATGAAAATCCATCCGCCTTCCCGACACTCGCCGTACCTCTACCATGTGTGTGATTACGTTGATGGTGTGACGCTCAGACAATGGATGTTGGATAACCCGACACCCTCGCTGTCGCAGATACGAACCATCACAGAGGGTGCGATTCGGGCACTTCGGTATTGCAGCGAATGTCTGTGGTTCATCGCGATATCAAACCTGACAACCTGATGGTGGATGCTGATCTGAATGTCACTCTGATTGACTATGGCACGGCTCAATCTATTGGGCTGGATGAAACCGCAGGCGCGCTGAATGAGGAGTATCCGGTTGGCGATCTGAATTACGCGGCGCCTGAATACCTGAAGGGCAACAGGGCGACCCTGACATCCGATTTGTTTTCATTGGGCGTGACCGTGTACGAGATGTTGACTGGACACCTTCCATATAAGCCGGTCAACGCCTCCAATCCGCGCTCAGTAAACCGCGGGGAATACATTTCCGCCAGGTTATTCCGCCCGGATGTTCCAGATTGGTTGGATGCAGTATTGAAAAAAGCCTGTCATCCATCATCCGGCGCACGCTATCAGGCACTTTCCGAATTCAGTCAGGATCTGAATGCGCCCAACCCATCATTGCTAAAACGCCAGCACCACCTGCCACTCATGGAGAAACACCCGCTGGGGTTCTGGAAAGGTCTATGCGTAGTACTGCTGTTTATCGTGCTGATTCAGTTTGGGTTTCTGTTGACGTAAGACAGCAAGTCAGTCACTTCATCGGCGTGAATGGGGCGAACCAAGCGTTCTATCTCCAACCCGTCTTCCAGCAGGATTAAGGTCGGCCACAGTTTCACGCTGAACGCCCGACCCAGCCGTTTGCCTTTTCCGTCATAAACCTTAATGTGTTGCAGAGAGGGGTGCGCGGACATCGCTTCTTCCACCGCGGGCGCGGCTGCCTGGCAATGGCCGCACCATGGTGCACCAAACTCCAGTAGTGCGAATCCCTTTACCCCGCTGACATCCTCAAATGCGGGAGCATCTTCGTCAAATTCGGGGTTGTAGCCTGTGGTTGTTGCTCTCATGGTGGATTCCTTTCCTGTGTTTTGCGGCAGAACTTCCAGTAAGTAAAGTTTGCCCTGTAAGGATCTGCTAGGTCAGTTTCCTGTTCGCTGCTAGCATTGCCCCGAGTTTTTGAGATAAATCCAAGTTTATGAACACACATCTTCGCTACATCAATGGTTATCCACCACATCTGATTGAACAGGTTCAGCGTCTTGTCGAGTCAGAAAAGCTGGGTGCCTGGCTGAAACAGCGCTATCCATCCCATCACGATATCAAGTCTGAAAAAGCGCTCTATGACTATGTGATGGCAATAAAAAACAGCTATCTGAAAAAGTCAGCGCCGCTTAGCAAGGTGGCGTATGACGGAAAAATCCACGCGATAAACAATGCACTCGGCATGCACAGTTTTGTTTCCCGTGTGCATGGCGGGAAACTGAAAGCGAAAAACGAAATTCGCATTGCATCAGTTTTCAAAGATGCGCCTGAACCTTTCCTGCGGATGTTGGTGGTTCACGAACTTGCCCACATCAAAGAAAAAGAACACAACAAGGCGTTTTATCAATTGTGTTGCCACATGGAGCCTGACTATCACCAGTTGGAGTTCGATGCGCGTTTGTTCCTTATCCACCTTGAAACGAAAAAATAACCATAAAAAAGCGCCGCTTGAACAGCAGCGCTTTTATTTTCTTCTTGTGCGGTTAACCGATAGAGAACTTACCGACAATCTGGTTCACGCTGTTGGTGATTGATGTGAGGCCGTGTGCTTCTTTGGAAAGCTTATCGGCACCGGAGGCAGTGCTCTTGCCCAGCTCGTTAAGTTGTTCGACGGATTCACTGATGCCTGCCACCACGGTGTTTTGCTCTTCAGCGGCCACCGCAATTTGATGGTTCATATCGCGAATGTTGGCGACAGACTCAGTAATGGATGCCAACGCATCGCTGGTTTTGTTGGCCTTTTCGACGGTTTCCTCTGCTTCAGCAGCGCTTTTTTGCATCGATTCAACAGACCGTTTAGATTCACTTTGCAGGCGGGTAATAAGGGTCTGGATCTCTTCTGTACTCTGCTGCGTGCGACTGGCAAGGCTGCGCACTTCATCTGCGACCACTGCGAAACCGCGGCCTTGTTCGCCGGCGCGAGCCGCTTCAATGGCCGCATTCAGTGCCAGCAGGTTAGTCTGCTCTGCAATACCGCGAATGGTATCTAAAATACTGCCGACATTTTTAGTTTCGTTCTCCAGGTTACTGATGATTTGGCTGACATCACCAATATTACTGACCAGATTCTGGATGCTGGTGCGGGTATCTTCCAGCACGGCCTGACCTTCCTGGGAATGTCTGTCTGCCACGTTGGCGATGTCTGAAGCGTGCTGCGCATTTTTCGCAATGTCATCTACCGTTGCCGTCAATTCCTGCATTGCGGTGGCCGTTTGACCTAGCTGATCGGCCTGTACTTCTGAATTCCGAGCGGTTTCATCCGTGACGTTGACCAAAATGCCAGAGGCATTGTTTAACGTTTTCACCGAGTTGGCGAGTTCCCCGACAATCTCTCTGAGATTGCCATTCATTTCACCCATTGCAGCAAAGATACCGGTTGATTTGCCTTTGCTTTCGAAAGACAGGGTGAGGTCACCACTGGCAATGGTTCGGGCAATGTGTTCGATTTGTGTTGGTTCTCCACCTATCGGTCTGCGGATGGCGCGTGTCACCAGAACGCTCAGAAGCATGCCCACCAGAATGGCGATGCATGAAACGATGATCACCATTCTACTGCGGTTTCGCTGTCTGATTGCGCTTCAGGGCCAAGTAAATCCTGTGCGTTACGAATGGAGTCTTTGAAATCATTAAAGTTAGTGGTTACCTGTGGACCAATGACATCCAGCGTGTCGGCAATTCGCTTGTTTCTGTTTTGAATGATGTCTGCGGTTTTTCGCAATGCAGCAATGTAGCCTGCGTGTGCATTGGCAAATTCATTCACCATTTGGCTTTCTTCAGGTGAGACCAGCAGGCGTTTCAGGTTATTTAGTGGTGCGACAACTTCCTCCAGTTCCTGCAATGAACGGTTAAAGTCAGTTTCAGCATTACTTATCAAAAACTTCGCCGCAAACAAGCGTCCCAGCAACAACTTTTCTTGAGCGTGAGCGGCGTAGGAGAGTGAATTCACTTCGCCGTCAGAAGAGGAGTCATCAATAATTTTGGTCATTGTCTGACGCATTTTCAGGCCGTTTGGATCCAACTCCTGACTGACCACTGCATTTCTGTCGGCAAAGTCTTTAACGACCAGCGAAAAGGTTTCACCATACGTCGTCATTAACTTTTTCGACTCTTGGAGTTCATCGATTCGGACAGGATCGGTTTCGTTCACCAGAATCTTGTCGATCACTGTGTCGATTTTCGACAGCTCTTTATCCACTTTATCAATCTGGGCGGGGTCTTGCGTCTTCAAAAATTTCAGTACTGCAAGGCGGGCACTCAAAAGGGCAGATTGTGCTTCGCTGGCTTCATTTGAACTTCGTGCAAGTGCACGGTAATTGCCAAAGTTGCTGAACCCTTCAGAAAGGCCTTGATAGCCCACTGCTGAAACGACAAGCAACAGTCCCAATACTGCTGCAAAAGATACGGTAAGTTGTTGCGCAAGCTTAAGTTTGCCTAACATCTTAGCCTCCTGCTCAATGGCTTATAAACAGACTGTCACAATTGACGTACTTTTGGCGTGCGTACAACTTCAGGCCGTGCTGAATGTAATGCGCAGCCACTTCCTTTCTCTCCTGAAAACACGCACTGACTACAAACTCAGTTGACTATACAAGTTATTGAGAGTGCGCTCAGCTATTAAACAGATAGCTCACAAATGAAAAACCCACCAATTTTTTGGGGAATAAAACCTTGTCATCAATAGCTTGGTTTGATTGGTCATGCCTTTGTTGCGAATAGATACTGATGAGACATTGGTCGGCCTAAATCATTCGGAATTACATGGGATTACATAATGTGAGAGGGACATATATCAGGTAATGTAAAGTAAAATATTTACATAAGTGTGGGCGTAAGTCGCTGGCAAAGGAGAGGTGATGGTTGAAGATAGTTTCAGTTTCTTTTTAAAACGGGCATTGGTACTGGGACTTCCATTAGCTTTGCAGAGCCTACTCTTTAGCAGCGGCGGCTTTATTGACAACCTGATGGTAAGCCAGCTTGGCACGCAGGAAGTGGCTGCCAGCAGTATTGGTGCTCGGGTGTTCTGGTTTGTCGGGATCTTTATCTGGGGTATGGGCACCGGCATGGGCGTACTCCTTGCGCAATTCTGGGGTGCCCAGGACGAAGAAGGATTGCGCAGGAACTTTGCCCTTGGCTCGACCTTCTCTTGTGGCGCGTCGTTGCTTCTTTTCCTTGTATGTTGGTTTTTTCCAAGCCTGGTTCCTGCCATGTTCAATGCGCAAGGGGAGACTGCACGCCTGGCAGAGGCTACCTACAAATTATCAGTATTGCCATATTGTTGGCCGGGCCAACCATTTCGATGGATGCGGCGCTGCGGGCTTTGGGAAAACCAAAACAACCCTGAACTTGTCCATAGTTGAAATAGGCTGAACATCAGCCTGAGCTTTATTTTGATATTTGGATATTTTGGCGCGCCCGCGATGGGACTGATGGGGGCTGGCTACGGCACCGTAGCAGCGCGTGTGCTCCGTGTGTTGATGTCATTGGCCGTGCTCTACGTTAAGTCGCCGGTTCTTGTATTGCGAACTACTGATTTTGCTTTTACCCGTGCCATCTTGCGCAAGTACCTCAATATTACTGCACCCATCATTGCGGGAAGCCTGATGTGGAGCGGTGGAATATTCACCTATCAGCTCATCATGGGAGGATGGGTGAAACTGAGCTGGCAACCATGGCCATAATCTCTTCGCTGGAAGCCATTTCATTGTGTATCGCTTCGGGTCTTTCAGGTGCCACCGCCATCATTATTGGTAACTCTCTGGGGGCAAACAAACTTGAAACCAGTGAGAAGTACGCGCGATACGCTATGCAAACAGCGATAACAGTGGGTTTGCTTTGTGCCGTCATTTTGCTGGCATTAAAAAACACCATTTTGTCGATATACACCAATGTAAGCAGTGAAGTAATAACGCTGGCCTCCCTCTGTTTTCCTGTGTTGGCGATCAGCTCAATCGTTAGAAACATCAATATTACTTTGATTGTCGGGGTATTACGTGCCGGTGGGGATGCCAAATTCTGCATGAATATGGATGTTGTCTGTCAGTGGCTATGGGCGGTGCCGATGACGGCAATGGCTGCGATGTGGCTGGAGTTTCCGCTGTATTACGTTTTTCTGATGATGACGTCGGAAGAGATCGTTAAGTTGTATCCCACCATCAAGCGCGTTTTTGGTAATAAATGGGTGAATAATCTGACAGATAGCCGTATACCCAAGCGAACTTAAGATGCTCGCTGAATCCTGCATCTTGAGGTTGTTTTGGGCATAAATCCTCGTAATTAAAATTATTTCAGGAAAGCATGAGAAGTTATTTCATGCTTTCCTAATTTATAGTTTTTGGATTTACTAAATTAAGTTACAGGCATTGTTTGTTTTCTAAGAAAGAAAATTTATTTTGATACGAATATTTTTCCATAAACCCTGAGATCGTAGTCTTAACTTGAACCTAATAGTTCTATTGTCATTATTAGTTCGCCTCCTGACTATTCAGTGCTTCATTAAAAAGCATGATAAAAAGTTGAACTGCACCTCAGTGCATTGCTCTTGTCTCTCCAATCTTCTAAAACTTTACACCGTGACTGAACCTTACTCACTAAGTCTTGTGTTTGAGTCATGTGTTGCTCGTTGCGTTATAAAAGTTAAGAAAGACTTTAATTTGTTGACGTTACGGCACAGGCAAGGAGCAGGTGGGAAGCGGCGAATACTTGTCCAGCGTTTAAAACCAATGAAAAGGGCTGTTTTTCGAAGAGCCCATTTTCGTGTACCTGAACAAAACAAATTGAATAAACGCTGGGGGTAAACAATTAAGCGCCCCACTCACTGATTAAATTAATAATAAAGATTAACTTTCAGGACATTAAGTTATGAACAAGATTGTAGGTATCTCTTCAACCCTGGGAATGTTGATTTCCTTAACTTTGAGTGGGAATGCTGCTGCGGAAAGCACTGGTGCCGTTGCTGAAAGCAAGCCTCAGGGCTGTATTGTCAGCTTACAAACCGGCGAGAAATACTGTTTGCCTGTGGGTCAGCGCTCTGGCTATTCATTGCCTGAGTCGATTCGTGCCCATGAAGTCCGTGTCGAAAACGAAGAAGGTGCGGCAGTGATGCTGTCTGACTGGGATAACCTTTCATACAACCGCATTGCTGTATTCGAAGGCACTAAAACCAACCGTCAGTTGGAAAACGTTCGGGCGCGCAATGGCGAAAACCTGGACTTTTCACGACCACGTTCAATGCGTGTCGTGGCGAGTGACAAGAAACTGGGCTGTATTGTCAGCCTCGAAAATGGCGAAAAATACTGTCTGCCGGTTGTGAGCGCTCACCTTATGGTCTCCCAAGCTGGATCTACAACCACCAGGTCTATGTCCAGGCAAACCAAGGTGCGGCCGTAATGCTGTCTGACTGGGATAACCTCTCTTACAACCGCCTTGCTGTATTTCACGGTACAGTGGATAACGCAAAGCTGAAGAATGTCCGCGCCTACAATGGTCAGGATCTCGATTTCTCACACCCACGCTCAATGCGTGTCGTGGCAAGCGACAAACCTCTGGGTTGTATTGTCAGCCTGGAAACCGGTGCGAAATACTGTATGCCAGCGGGCGAGCGTTCAGGCTACTCCCTGCCTAGCTGGATTGCTGGTCATGAAGTGGACGTAGTGCCTTCATTGGGTGCAGGTGTCATGCTGTCTGACTGGGATAACCTCTCTTACAACCGCATTGGTGGCTTCGGTTGCCGTACGCCAAACCGCCAGCTGGAAAGCGTGCTGGCTTGGAATGGCGAATATCTGGATTTTTCACGCCCACGTTCAATGCGCGTCGTCGCTGATAACCGCTCAAGCGATCAGGTTATCGAAGGGACGCCGGGTGATGATGAACTGTATGGTTGTAACGGCAACGATACCATCACTGGCTACAACGGTAATGATGCCCTGTATGGTGAAGCCGGTAACGACGTAATCAACGGCAGCAACGGTGATGACGTTATTCATGGCGGTGAGGGCAACGACAGACTGTACGGTGCTGGCGGTAATGATGCACTCTACGGTGATGGTGGTGACGACTTGCTGCAAGCAGGCTATGACGATGACATCATTCTCGACGGTGGTACTGGCAAAGATCTGTACATTGGCAGCGAAGGCAATGACACCATGATCTTCGATCAGGAAGACTTCTCCAACGAAGCATTCCTGACGCAGCACGGCACGATTTACGTGGGTGACCGTGGTTTTGACAAACTGGTCGTGAACGGCAATGCGAACATTGACTTCACTGGCAGCAGCTATTACGCAAATGGCGCGGTACCAGGCAGCAAGGCTATTGCACAGGTTGAAGCTATCGTTGCTGATAATGGCGACCAAACGGTAACAGTGAACGCCAACGCTATCTTTGCGCAGTCGGACAACTTCCAGACAGTAACCAATGTGGATCCAGGCGATTGGGATGGATTTGTGGCTTACCTGGGTGATGGCGCAGATGTACTGAACGTAGAAGCGGGTATCTGGAAATACGATGCAAACGCGACTGCAGGTGTGGTGTTGAGCAATGCGATGATTGAGTTCCTGGATCTTAACTTCTCTGATGTCACTGAGCTGCGTGCATATGTGTTCACCTATGGCGGTAACAAAGTCACAGTGTGGACTGACGCAGAAACTGTTCAGGCAGATGGCAACAATCTGTAATTCATTTTCCTGAAAAACCAAGCCCCGGTATTATTTAATGCAGGGGCTTTTTTCTGTCAATGTTTCCATTCTATGATGTATAAAAATAAAGACTTTATTTGGGGTATTTTAACTTTCCTTTATATATTAATCATATCGAACGCATCACTGTAAAAACAAAGAGTGTCATTCTTCTTTACTACTTTCCATAGCACTTAATTCATTTCCAATTCAATGCCTATTAAACCAACTCGCTGAGATTCTGCTGAACCAGCGTCCGACAGGTTGTAGAGGGCTGTCTTATCTATAAAACTTTCCTCATAACCAGCGCTGAGCGTAAGTCGAGATTCTTGTTTGTAAGATTGCGTTTTATAAATTGAACAGCAATCAGTAACCAGAAAGTAAATACATACATCTCCCCGGGCAGGAAGCGCACACAAAAAGGACGAGGACAAAGGTATGGCAGATATTAAAGGTACTAGCGGTGTTGATTTTCTCTATGGTGACATTGAGAAAAGCGAAAACCTACTGATCAACGGTGACTTCGACGCTTGGGGAAATGACACTTCCAACACCTGGGGTCTTTTTCAGGATCATCAGGTTGCAGGCTGGTATACGCCGGGCTCGATGAAAATTGAACTGCAGCAAGGTACCTTCGGCGGCACACCAACCAATGACGTTTCAAATACTGTGCTAGAGCTGGACTCCAACGGCAATACCTGGGTGCAACAGGATGTGGATGTGACAAACCTAACCACAGACGGCGATGCAACCCTGAACCTCTCTTTTGATTACGCGAACCGCTATAAAGGCGATAACCACGCAACCAGCCAGTTTCAGGTCAAGGTGATGGATAACGATGGAAACGTCCTTTACACCCAGTACTTTGAAAACACTCAATCCAATGAGAGCTATGTAAACTTCGAGATCGACTTTGCGGTACCGGAAGGCACCACGGGCATTTCGCTGCGTTTTGAAGGTAAAGGCGCATCAGACGGTTACGGCGCACTCATCGATAACGTTGCGCTTACAGCCTCATCCGCGGGTGATATCAACGACACCATCAACGGCTACGAAGCAACGATTTTATCGATGGCCTGACTGGTAACGACACCCTTTATGGTGGCAATGGTAACGATGAAGTTCACGGCAGTGAAGGTGACGACGTTATCTATGGTAACGATGGTAAGTGGGGCAACGGTGCCCGCGAGCTTATGACCAATGGCGACTTTGAAGATTACGGCAACAACACCACCAACCACTGGAGCCTGTTGCAAGATCACCAGGTAACCGGCTGGTATACACCGGGTACCAACCCTATTGAGCTTCAACAGGGTACGTTTGGTGGCACACCACAAAATGACGTGACCAATACTGTGCTGGAACTCGACAGCACCACCAATACCTGGGTTCAGCAGGATGTAGATATCACAGGCCTGACAGCAGGTGGTGATGAAGTGTTGTCGCTTTCTTTTGACTATGCGAACCGCTACCGCGGCTCAGACACCGCGACCAGCCAGTTTGAGGTCAAAGTGTTTGACCAGCAAGGCAATGTTATCTACAGCAAATACTTTGATAACACCCAAGCCAATGACCATTACGAATCCTTCACTGCAGACGTTGTTGTACCGCAAGGCAATGACTTCATTACTATCCGTTTTGAAGGTGAAGGTAAATCCGACAGCTATGGCGCCCTGATTGATAATGTCTCCCTGCAGCAAAAAGTGAACTGCGAAGGCGACGATGACATGCTTTACGGTGGTACCGGCAACGACACCATTTACGGCGAACACGGCGATGATTACATCGAAGGTAATGAAGGCGATGACACCATTTTCGGCGGTGTAGAGTACTCACAGTCTCTGACGCTTTCACACGAAGATGACGCAACTGTCTACCAATTGGGTTGTGATGGCACAGTCACCATTTCACTGAGCGATTTCACTCACAGCGCCGCGTACAACAACAGTGTTGGTTACTACGTGCTGGATGAAAATGGCAATGTAGTACGTGCTGAAGTGTTGATTGATAACGTGAAAACGGTCAGCGACCTGACTACAGAGATCGACATTTCCGGCGGCGTGTCGTTTGGTATGTTCCTGATCCCTGATGGCGACCGCAAAGGCTTCGACGTCGGTTCTGTCAATATCGACATTTCAGGTACCGCATCTACAGTGACCCAAGGTGGCGCAAGCTCTGTGGTCTATGTGGCTAACAGTGCAGAAAATGGCGATGGTTTTGACCACGAAACAGTAAGCGGTGACCGTTCAAGCTGGGAAGATCTTTGGAATCTGGGTGACAACGACTTCAACGACACGGCGTTCAACATCATTGTGACGCAACAGAACCACTACACCGACAACGACACCATCAACGGCGGTACAGGTAACGACTGGATCCACGGTGGTGACGGCAATGACGTCATCCACGGCAACGAAGATGATGACACTATCTACGGTGGTAATGGTGACGACATCATCTATGGTGATGAAGGCAACGACATTATCAACGGCAGCGCGGGTGACGACATCCTTTATGGTGGTGACGGTGACGACAAACTGTATGGCGCAAGCGGTAACGATTCGCTCTATGGCGGCGCGGGTAACGACTATCTGCAGGCTGGTTATGAAGACGATATCGTGATGGATGGTGGTACCGGTGTCGACATTTATATCGGTAGTGAGGGCAACGACATCATGTACTTTGATGAAGAAGACTTCTCTGATCTGGCTATTCTCAACACACGCAACAACATGTATGTGGGTGACCGTGGCTTTGATAAAGTGATTGTTACCGGTCAGGAAAATGTCGACTTCTCCGGTTCCAGCTACCACGCCCTAGGCGCAGTGACGACGGCAAAAGCTGTTGCTCAGGTCGAAGCAGTGATTGCTGATGAAGGTAACCAGACGTTTACCATCAACGCCCATGCGATTGTTGAGCAGTCAGACAACATTCAAACCACCACCAATGTGGATCCGGGTGACTGGAATGGTTTTGTTGCCTATCTGGGCGAGGGTGATGACACCTTCAATCTGGAAGCGGTTAACTGGACTTACAACGCAGCCGCAGCCCCAACGGCAGAATTGTCTGCAGAGATGATTGCTTTATGGACTTGAGCGGCACGCAGGTGGGTGAACTGAAGGCATACGTGTTTGAGCACGACAACTTTGATGCCATCACCATCTGGACAGATGCTGAGCACGTTGTTTATGACGGTGGCACCATCGTTTAATGCGACACTGCAGTCTACTGAAAACCGGCGCAAGCCGGTTTTTTTACGTCTGAGGTTTGAAGGCAAATGACATTGCTGCCTTTGTCTTTTTAACGAAGCACCCAAGTTGCAAAAATAGTGGTTATATATACAGTATCTAAATAACAAGATGAATTGGGTAAGAATCATGGAAAGATGTCGCTGGGCAAACGTAAGCGAGCTGGATCAGAAGTATCACGATGAAGAGTGGGGTGTGCCGGTTCACGACGATCAACAGTTGTTTGAAATGCTGATCCTGGAAGGGGCGCAGGCTGGGCTGAGCTGGACAACCATTCTGAAAAAGCGCGAAGGTTACCGCGAGGCGTTCGATAACTTCCATATTGAAACCGTTGCCGCTTACGGGGAGGAGAAAATTGCCCAGCTATTGGAGAATCCGGCAATCGTTCGAAACAAGCTCAAAGTAAATGGCACGGTGATTAACGCCAAACTGGTGCTGGAAATCCAGAAAGAGTACGGCAGTTTCGACGCCTATATCTGGCAGTTTGTCGGTGGCAAACCAATCGTCAATCACCCTGAAACCATCGCAGAGGTTCCCAGTTCCAGCCCGGAATCAGATGCAATGAGCAAGGCGCTGAAAAAGAAAGGCTTTAAGTTTGTCGGAACCACGATCTGTTATGCATACATGCAGGCCACAGGTATGATCAACGACCACGTAAAAACCTGCTTCCGTTACGGGAAATAGAATTCTGATAGGCGCTCACCGGAGCGCCTTTTTCGTCCATGTATGAAAGGTCAACTTTTCTTGCGATTGATATTCACAACCGCATAGACCACTAACAGCATGCCGAGTGCGTGCCAGACCGTAAAAGCCTCATCCAGCAAGATGATGGCAAACATCGCGGTAACGGCAGGGCCTATATTGCTGGTCATACTGAGAACAGATGGGGTCAGCCTTGCCATGGCCGCTGCCACAAAATACGACGGCAGTACGGTACAGAAAATCCCGATAGCAATACCCATGGTCAGTAACTCGCTCGACATTGCCGAAAAGCTGGCATCTTTGAGCTGGTATTGGGCAAGGATAACCACACCTGCACTTCCCATCCCAATGCTGGTAAAGAGCTGCGCCCCCAGTTTCGCGATCACTTTTTGCTCAGTACCAGATAGACCGCAAAAACCAACGCCGATGCAATGGCCATTATGCTGCCCAGCCAAACCTGCGCGCCGAATGAGCTGAAATCATGCACGACAATCAGTGCCACGCCGACGTAACCGACAGCCACGGAAACAAATGTGCCTTTCTGCGGTTTTTCCTTCATAAAGAACCAGCTGATCAGCACCACAAAGGTTGGGAACAGGAAAATCAGCAAACGTTCCAGTTGGGCCGAGATATATTCCAGCGCCAGGATATCCAGCAGGGAAGCAAAGTAATAACCCAGCACACCCACCAATGCCGCTTGCCAGCCAAACTGCTTTACTTTGCTGCGCTCGGTAGGGTCGCGACAAAGCCAGATGAGAATTGCAATATAAAGTGGAAGTGATGACGCAGCGCGAAGGCTCATGATTGCAGTGGCATCGCCACCGGCGGCATAAGCGAGTTTAATAAGTACAGGTTTGATGGAAAAAAGCAGGGTACCGATTAAGGCGTAGATGATTCCCGTTCGGTGATCCGCCGCGTTTTGCGCACTGACGGAGGTTGCGTCGTTCATTGTCACTTCCTTGATGTTGTTTTTGCAGTTAATTCAAGGCTGTGAGTAAACGACATCCGGCTGTTAATCTCACAGCCGGGAACAGAAATCTCTACCGACTGAAGGGCATAAGCAGAAGAAGCCAGAGTGGTAGAGATTGAAATATCATAATGTGCTCGTTTTACGTGATGAGTTTTTAAGCTATCTCATTGTGAGAGCATGGGCAAGGGGATATTCGAAATTGTCGACAGGGAATCAGAGACATGGTGGCGGAGTCTGCCACCCATCACCGTGCTTATCCCCCGTCTTGGGCGCTTTTCCTACGCGACCAACGTCGCGGCGTCTGCCGTCGAGCCTTGTTCCATCACCAACTGTTTCACAGCATCTTTGTAGAGATTGAACATATGGGTTTGGGCTGCCTGAATACCCATGTTGTACCCTTCATCAAGTTTGGCCTTTTTCATGGTGAAGCGACCGACAGGGAAATGCTCGGGCGGGGCAATCACATGGACGGTGCAATCTTTGGGTGGATTTTTAATAAACGCCAATGAAGCGTTATAACGGTCTGCGCGTTTTCGCATGGCTTCGGCCACATGCGGATGTTTTTTCAGTAGCTGATCCATCAGTTTCGGCATTTTCATCGGTGACATTTCGTAGTCGCCCGGCTGTGAAAGAATCACGGTAATTTCACGAGCGCCCCGTCGGTAGCTTCCGCCACCGGAATTGAATCAGCCACGCCACCGTCGGTATAACAACCTCCGGAAAAACAGGGTGTTGGACGGTAGGCAATAGGCAGCGCTGTGGTTGCTTCAATCACCTTGGACATGTTCTGTGGTTTTACCCAGTAGTAATCGGCATCGCCGGTATCCACATTCGTCACTGCCGCCAAAAGGGGAATGTTGTTAAACAGGGTTTCGGTGTTCAGTGGATAGCGGCGCAGGGATTCCTGCTCCAGCCATTGCACATCAACCAGGTTACCACCGCGCACGAAACGGGCGGGGTTAAAGAAAGTGTCGTTGGTAGCAAGGCCAGTGATCACCTGATAGCTGCGCTTTGGTTGCTCTGCAAGATAGCCCAACAGGTTTGATGCACCTGCGGAAACCCCGATTGCAAAATCAAACGGTTTGAAATTAACGTCCAAAAAAGTATCCAACACACCGCTTGCGAAAATACCGCGCATGGCACCACCTTCAACGACCAAAGCCCTTTTACCCAACATCTTTCCAATCTCTTTGCTTGTTTGCCTACGTGGAAGGATAGGTTGGCGCGCAACGATGAGAAATTGCTATTGTCTATCTCATCAATAGATTTGACTGATTGTTTTCAGGCTACAATGCTTGTCTGTTTGGAATGGAATCACAGGGACAAAACATGTCGTTAGAAGCAGTAAGGGATTATTTCTCGCAAAGGGGCATCGACCACCGTATCGAGGTGATGGAAGTGTCGACGGCGACGGTGGATGAAGCTGCCAAAGCACATCAGGTGGTGCCGGATCAAATCGCCAAGACGCTTTCATTCAAAGTGCAGGATGACCCGATTTTGATTGTTGTTTCCGGTGCATCAAGAATTGATAACAAGAAGTACAAACAACGATTTGGGAAGAAGGCCAAAATGCTGACCCCCGAAGAGGTGTTGGATGTTACCGGTCACGCAGTAGGTGGAGTATGCCCCTTTGGATTGGCGCAGAATGTACCTGTCTATCTGGATGCTTCGCTGAAGAAACATGCCGAGGTGATTCCTGCAGCGGGTGCATCAAATTCCGCAATCAGGCTAACGATTGAAGAGCTGGAAGCCCATTCGAATTGTTCTGAATGGTAGATGTGTGTATTGCTACTGATAGCGCGCCGCAGTAATAAACTCACCAAAGGATTCACACCAAATCACCACGGTGTTGTATTGAGCTGGGTTGATGTCTTGCGGCACCTTGACCAAGAAGTTTTCGAAGGTTTTGACATCGCCCACCCGCTGCATCTGGGGTTTTAGTCGGTTAAAGTCAGCTTCTGTTTCAACAAACTGCGGTGAGAGATAGAGCTTGTAATCAGGCCCCGGCGCCAGTTCACCAATCAGGGAAATGGTATCCGCTGATGGTAACAACCCCTTCTCCCCAATGGAACGTGTCGCTGTCGATAAGGTCTTTTCTGAATTCGCCGGTATAGGTGGCGTTGTTGTTTGACGTTTCAATCACTTCAACAGACGGCCCTTCAGGCGCAATCAAGATCGGAAGGGCGTAAATCCCTGCGGCAAAGCCGATAATCAGGGTAAACAGGTGAGTGAAAAATAGAATGATCCCGTTCTTTGTCATCTTGTGCTTCCTGCAAGGATTACCTCAATAGAGTGTAATCTAGTAGGGTATAAACAGTGACTCAGTGAGAAAATACCCGCTTGGAAAAATCCAAACGGGCATTTAGAGAGATTCTCAAATTTGCAGCGTGGCTTTATCGCGGATCGGCAACTTTGATTACCAGCTTGCCGAAGTTTTTCCCTTCCAGCAGACCCATAAAGGCTTGCGGTGCGTTTTCCAATCCGTCGACAACCTGCTCTTTGTACTGGATTTTGCCTTCTGCCAGCCATTTCGACATATCGGTCGCGAATTCGTCATAGCGGTGACCGTAATCATCAAAGATGATGAAACCTTGCATCTTGATGCGTTTAACCAGCAGGGTACCCATCAGCATATACATGCGATCTGGGCCTTCTGGCAGCTCTGTGGCGTTATATTGGGAAATCAGGCCGCAGACTGGAATGCGCGCACCTGTGTTGAGCAGAGGCAATACCGCATCGAACACTTTACCGCCAACGTTTTCGTAATAAACGTCGATACCCTTGTCACAGGCGGCGGCGAGCTGTTCAGCGAAGTCATCGGCTTTGTGGTCAATACAGACATCAAAACCCAGCGTCTCAACTGCGTGGCGGCATTTTTCTTCACCACCGGCAATACCAACCACTTTACAGCCTTTTAGTTTACCAATCTGACCAACAGTCGCGCCGACCGGCCCTGTTGCTGCAGCCACCACTAGGGTATCCCCCTGTTTCGGCTGACCAATATCGAGCAGACCCATATACGCGGTAAAGCCCGGCATGCCCATGACACCTAAAGCATAGGATGGGTGAGAAGGGGATTTACCCAGTTTCAGCAGACCTTCACCATTCGATACGGCGTAGCTTTGCCAACCCGTGTATGCCAGTACCCATTCACCCACTTCAAAATCAGGGTGATTTGATACTTCTACCTGGCACACGGTTGAGCCGACCATCACTTCATTGACTTCCACAGGATCGGCGTAAGATTCGCATCGCTCATACGGCCACGCATGTACGGATCCAGCGAAAGATAAATGGTGCGCAGAAGCACTTCACCTTCATTTACGCTCGGCACAGGCTGGGATTCTAGGCGGAAGTTATCGGTAACAGGCGCGCCAACAGGGCGGGATGCAAGAACGATTCGGTTATTCTCTAAAGAAGCTGACATAATTCACTTTCCTTTCAATTAGACCAGTCGTCTAGTGATGGTTTAAAAAATCCGCCATCTCAATGTGGCGGTTTTGCTAAGGCGCGGATGCCCCGTTTTTGATTAAAATGCGTTTTTGCCCTGGAGCAGAAGCTCCGTGGTTTTCAACGCTGAGTGCAAGGGGTCAGTGCTCTGGCTGAGCTTACTGATAAGGCTCGCACCAATCCAAAGCTGATAAAGCTGGCTGGCAGTCGTTGTGGCGTCTGCAACCTTGATTGAGCCGTCATCAATACCTTGCTGCACGCAATTGGCAACCATGGTGGTGATATTGTTCGCGCCATTAAGCAGCGACAAACGCATTGACTCAGACAGGTCGGAGACCTCTGCGGAGAGTTTCACCACAAGGCAACGCTGACTGCCACAGCGGCCGTCATTTACCTCGAGCCAGTTCATCCAATAGCCCATCAGTTTGTCGAAGCCGCTTTTATCCGGGTCACTGAACAAAGTATCCAACCGCTCTTTATATTGGCTGAAATACTCGCTGATCAGCGCTTCACCAAACTGCTCCTTGGATTTGAAGTAGTGATAAAAAGATCCTTTCGGCACGCCTGCATGGCTCAGCAATTGTGCAAGCCCAACGTTTGAAAAGCCTTTCTCAACGATCAGTTGATAACCTACATCCAGAATGTGCTGGCGGGTTGAGTGTGTTTCTGTATTCATGGGCACTACCTTACACACGATTAGACCAGTCGTCTAGTGTGCGTTCTGTAAATAGATTGGCGGGCGGGGCTAAAAAGTAAGTTGGACGTACACGCACATAGAAAATCGACTGCATTTCCAGCGTGCAAAGCTGGATGAAAAAGCAGCGTCTTTACAGTTGGTTACAGTATCAATGTGTGCGTAAGATCACGCTGTAATTTTTATGGTGTTGCCATGCTTTATCAGGTGTATGAAAATCACGACAATAATAAAAGTGGAACTGATATCACATAATGGCGAAGGGAATAGTTGTTTTAGCGTCAGTCTTTTTTCTGTTTGGTTGCAGCAAGGACATGGATGGCGAGACGTTCGTGGAAAGCTGTTTCGACCGCGGAAAGTACAGTTTTGAATGCGATGGTACGGTATTCAAAAACCTTGAAGGGATCATTGAAACGGCCAACGAAGCCTCACTCATTGTAAAAGTAGGCAAGGAGACGTTTACGCTGGAATATCCGCAAGGCTATGAAAAATTCACGGATATTGACCTTAAATATCTGCAGCACCTCCCCATTTCATTTTCAGGCACTATCCACGAAGAAGCCTGGGTATCACGGACTTTTTCAGTGTCTGGCGCAGCAATTAAGTCTCTGCCTTTCCAGATAAAGCGCATATGGCTGATATTGATGAAGAATTAGCTGCCAAAAAGTCGATGCTTGATGCGCGGGGTGGGGAGTATGAAGCATTCAAATACTGTATTGCGCAGGCAGAGAGTTTCTACCATGCCGATTGTGGCTTTGATGACGACAACTACAAATCAGTATGGAGTGATGACACTTTAATCACGACGGTGCACTGCAAAAACGAAATCGGCCATGATGCGTTCTTTGAATGCCGGACGTTTGATGACAGCACCTTTCTTGATGCTTACTGGTAATCAATAAATACCATAAACGTAAAAAAGCCTGCACTCGCAGGCTTTTCGTTTTTAACGCATTGTAAATCAGGCGTTTAGTACTGCCGCCAGGGCTTGCTCAACTTCACCTTCAGACGCGTCTCGGGAGAGGGTAAATGAGCGGTAGGTATCGCCACGGCCGAACGAGCGGTCAATCTCCGCAAGGCAGTGAATAACGCTGCCACTCAGAATAAACGACAGTTCGATTTCTTTGCGGCTGAACATGCCACTGCTTTGGAACTCCAGTTCTTGATAGCAGCCGGACTGGGAAGTGAAACCGTTGCCGCGCAATTGTCCTTTTTCTACATCGGCTTTTACCATTTTGAAGCCTTCACGTTCCAGAATGTTCAGCGCACGTTGCACAGAAGGCAGGGGACGGACTTGCAGGTGATCGCGATCAGTCGGGTCAATGGCAAAGTCGATATCCAGCGTAGTTTCAATCCAGACGTGGCTTTGGTTGTTGCGGGTGTTTACCGCTGTGATTGGCGTTTCGTCGTGGAGTTTGAACTCAAACGGAACCTGCTTTTCTTCGCCGGGCTGGATAACAAATGGATCGTTAGCGCGAAGGTGGCCGAGTACAAATGGCTGGTAACTGACGCCGGAATCCGACTCTACTTTTACTTCAGTGCAGAGCTTTAGGGTGATGGCATCGATTTCCTGTTCTGCGCCGCCACCTTTAATGTTCACTGTGCCTCTTAAGGTTTCGCCCTGATAGAGTGACTCGTTGTGCAGCACCGTATCTACGGTTGCACCGCCAATGCCTAAAGATGCCTTCAATTTCTTGAACATAGTGTTCCCTTTCTGTGCAGTTCCTGATGCTTATTTATCGAACAATACGCGTATCCGCAAGTACCAGAACTGAAATTAAGAAACAAGCCACGGATATATACCTAAACGACCTCTGAATGCGAGCATCTTCAGGTCGTTTAGGTATATCCATGGCTTGTGAGTTGATTAGCTGCCAGAGTTGGCACGCCACTGTGGAACCGGAACATGTCGTCCGGTGCTTGGATAAGCTCGGCTTCTTTTTCACCTATGGCTTTGATGCGGTCACTTATATCACCACCTGCAATGGCGGCTGCCAGCTTCAAATAGTCTTGGTAATGGCGTGCTTCCGAACGCAGCAGGGAAATATAAAATTTACGCAGCTCTTCATCCAAATACGGCGCGACTTTGGCAAAACGCTCGCAGGAACGCGCCTCGATGTAGGCGCCGATGATGAGCTTGTCGATCAGCATGGCGGGCTCATGGGTTCGAACTGCAGACATCAGCCTTTGGCATAGCGGCCTGCGTTCAGTGGACGATATGGCATGTCCCGCGCATCCATGATTTCAATCACCTGCTCGAAATGGTGAAACTCCTCTTTGATGAGGCGTACCATTTTGTCGATAAGATCCTGACCGTGTTCAAACCCCGCTTTGGGTTTCAGCGGCGCACTCAAACCATTCTTGGTGGCGTGGAAAATACCATCACGCATACCGCGGTAAACAAAATCCTCGTAAGGCTTTGCCCACTCCAGCAACAGGGTGCCGCTCGACGCATCAATGGCATATTTGCGGATCAGCCACATGGCGGTCTGGCTGGCTTTCAATTCGCAGTTGGCGTGATCGCGCAGCAGAATAGTTTCATTTTCCGGCTTTATCGCTCATCAATCCACGCCTGTGGCGTTTCGCAGTGCAGGAACTCGCGTACTGGCTCGAGCAAACTTTCTAATTCAGGACTTAACGACATCGATTTCTTGATCTTTTAGTGCTTTGAAGCGGCCAAGTATACCGAGCTATCCCCCTCAGAGAAACTCTCCTGACAGGTTCTGTCAGTAGGTGTCAGTAAGCTTTTCCTGACCCCAAACAAAAGGAGAGAACACCATGGAAAACGTTATCGAGTCTGTGAAATTCAAACTGAAAGCCGGTGCCGATGTTCAGCGCTTTCTGGCTGATTCAGAATCAACCCTGTCGTTTATTACCAAGAGTGGGGGCTTCCTGTACCGCTCGCTGAGCGTGAATGAAGAAACACAGGAATGGACAGACATCACTTACTGGCAAGATATGGAAAGTGCCAAGGCTGCGTTTGACGATTTTATGAAACACGAATCGGCGCAGCAGATGGTTTCCCATATCGAAGAAAATTCGGTTGTGATGTCCCACGAACGGGTCAAAATGAATGCACTGGGCGAGTGTGCATCGGCCTAACAGGGAGAAGAGATGAGTAAATCGGAGCGCTTGTTTGAGCTTTTAACCTTACTGCGGAGTAAACGTTACGCGGTGACGGCTAAGGCGTTGGCCGAAGAGTTGTCTGTCAGCGAGCGCACGATTTACCGCGATATTCAGTCGTTGCAACTTTCCGGCGTTCCCATTGAAGGGGAGGCCGGTATCGGTTATCTGCTCGGGAAAGGTTCACACCTGCCACCACTGATGTTCACTGAAGAAGAGATGATGGCGATTGAGCTTGGCATGCGCATGGTGCGGGCTTGGTCGGACAAACGCCTCGCTGCGGCATCAGAGTCTGCTTCGCGTAAAATCCATTCGGTGTTACCGGAAACACTGAAAGCGCAAATCGACGCTTTTCCCCTTGCAGTGCCGGCTTTTCACATAGAAACCGCCTGTGCAGATCATGCAGAGCTTTTGCGTTTAGCGACGGCGGAAAAGCGCAAAGTGCGGATTGATTACCAAACCGGAGAGGGTAAGAGTACGCAGCGAGTCATACACCCGCTAGGCCAGGTGTTCTGGGGCAAGGTCTGGACGCTGGTGGCCTGGTGTGAGCTTCGTGATGAATACCGAAACTTCCGGGTTGATCGTGTGCAGCACTGTTGTGTGCTGGAGGAGCATTTCGATGCGGATGAAATGAAGTCCTTCCAGCACTATTTATCGACGTGTGACAGCCGCGAATAGCCGTTCATCCAATTCAGAAGCTATCCTGTCGTGCTAAATAGAAGGCCATGGCTTTGATCTCTTCCGCACTGAAAGGCTGCATTGCCACTTCCATTGGCACGTACAATCCGTTCTGACGCTTCTTGTTTTTGTAATCCATCAGCTGGTTATTAAGGTACATCTCCGACTGACCGCCAATCTTGGGGTAAAGCGGAATAACCGGCTCGTTTCCCGTTGCGCCATGCATTGCATGCAGCCACCACGACCGGGGTTTTCGTACAAGGACTTTCCCTGTGTAAACAGCGCATCTTCCGCAGCCAATACCGGGGTGCAAAACGTGAAATTCAAAACAGATGCCATCAGAATGCCGAATGTTATCGCTGATTTTTTCATTTTTCCGAACTCTCCTCCAAACAAAGCAGCCAATTCCTGAAAGGTGTTGCTTCCTCACCGAGATACCCTGCGCCGATATAGGCACCTTGCCATTGACCGCCAATAGGGTTGTGGGCAAACCATGGATGCCGAGCGGTTGGAAGGCGCGTAAATCTTCTACAAAAGCCGTCCCCAACGATTCCGCGCCGAGTTTTGAGAGCGTATCGGTAACGTGTTCCGTCACTGCGCCGACATGCACGGCCTGAACGCCGATTTCTGGCTCGTCTCTTAACGAGGCTTTGAGTGATGCCAACATGGGTAATTCTTTACGACAAGGAGCACACCAGATTGCCCATAGGTTGATAAGCTGCACATCGGCATTCAGTCGCTCAGTCATTACTTCTGGCAACGTAAGTGCATCTCCTACCGCAGTAAAAGGCGCAGGTGCTGGGCAAGACTCAGCGGCATGAGCACTGTTTATCGCACTAAGTAGAAGCGCCAGGCTGAAAATGAGCCTGCGCATTACTGCTTTGCCTCATTCAGTAGCGGCAGCATTTTTGCCGAGATTTTCTCTGCACCATCTCCGTAGCCATACACATCCAGCAGCTCGCCAACTGGGCTGTAGAAATAGAGATAGGTGGAATGGAACACTTCATACAGAGCGGGGAGCGGCGGATACACCGGCTTGCCGTCACGCGAATAGCCATAGGTAGCACGCAAAGATTTCGCGACTGCCTTGGTCTGTGCTTCAGTGCCAACCAATCCAGTCAGCTTTGGGTGGAAGTACTGCACGTACTGGCTGAGGTTTTCCGCGGTGTCGCGGTTAGGGTCGATAGAGATAAACAGCGGCGTTACCATATTGGCCTTATCACCCAGGCGGTTCATCACGCTGGCCATATCCAGTGCTGTCGTTGGGCAAATTTCAGGGCAGGAGGTATAGCCGACAGCGATAAACAGGTATTGCCCCGGCCAGCTTTTTTCCGTGACTTCACCGCGTTTTGCCTCTTTTAACGTGAACGCCAGGGGCGCGGAAACCGCATTGGCACTGAAGAGCATCGCTGCCATCAGCACAATGTTAAAGGTAACAATGCGAGAAAATACGGCAAATTTACCGTCCATATTCAACTCCTTAGTGACAGATAGTGTTGGTCAGACCCATCGCAATAAGATGGGGAGACTTCAGGCCGGTATCCAACTCAGGCAGCAGGCTCTCCAAACGTAAATCGACCACCAAAAGCTTGCTGCTGTTGGCTTGGGTGGCAAACAGGGTTTTGGAATCCGATACCACAACCACGTCGCCCAGTGGGGCATCAAGCGGGAAATGCTTGGCCGGTTTATCGTCAGTGAGGTTAAACACGTTCAGACCTGACTGGGTGGCGACAACGCCGATAGATTCCAGCCAGCCGGTGCGGATTTCGGTGGTTTTGTCTTTGAAATCGACTGATTTGACGGTCTGGCCGCTCCAGGTATTCACCACTTTCCCCTGACCGTTTTTTGCCGCCAGGATCATGTGTTCACTGTCGGAGCTGACATAAGGCGCCAAGGTGTGTCTGCCAGTTCGATGTTGGCAAATTCCTGCTCCATAAACAGATCCCAGACGTTGACGGTGTTCTTGGTCAGGTCGCTCACCATCACCAAGCGGGCATCTGGTGACAGGGTGACTTCAGACACTGCACCGCCGCTGCCCAGTTGCAACTCTTTGGATGCGGCATCATGCACACGCCAGACCAAGGTGCGTCCGTTGTCTTGCTCTGTGATGTAAAGGTTGTAGCCGCCGGTATCGAAGTTGACGCTGTAAGGTTGGGCAAGCGGCGCGATAGTTTCGAGACTGCGTTTGGTCAGCGGCTCCATCATCACCAATTTGTTGTTCAGACCGACCGCCACCCGTGCGCCATCGGGGGCGATAGTGATGGAATACGGAATAGAGTCCACGCCCATCGTCCAGTGCGTTTTTTCAACCAGATCATAGATGTAGACTTGCGGCGTTTTGCCGTCGATGTAGATCAGCATGTCCTGCACATCGGACACTTCCATCGCGGTTGGTACGGCTTTGAGTGTGAGGGTATCAACGTGGGTGTGGTTGAAGGTATCAACGACCGCAACCTGCGTGGAGGTTTTGTCTGAGATAAACGCCCAGCGCGCGCCATCGTCATAACGGCCCGGCTCATCAGCGAGTGGGCTGGCACTGATCAGCAGCAATGCGATTGCCGCGAATTTTTTAATAGCCATAGAAACTCCAATGCCCCCGGGATTGGGGGCATTTTTTCGAAGGTTACGGATTACGGATACAGCGGGTGTAGAACTCGGTTTCCTTGGTCATACCAAGGCCTGAACCAATCTGGTAGCCCTGTGCCCATGCGGCGTTACCGGTATCTTTACGCAGATCGTACATATCTGGCGTTTGGTCTTTCTTACGCGGCGGCAGAGGGCGGACAAACAGGGTTGGCCCCGGTAAGTCGCTGGTGCTGCTCCAGAAGAAGTACTTGATTGGCGTGTTCGGGAAGAACTCCTCATCAATCGCCGGTGAGGTTTTGTTGTAGTTTACAATCGACACCAGTTCTTTGATGTTTGGCAGACGCCAGTCTGAGTAGCTGCGTAGTCGAGGTTTTCACAGTAATCGACAGAATCCAGCCAGTTGCGGCGCTCGTAATCGATGTTTTGCTGCCACATGCGGTTGGTCAGCTTCTCGGTGACGGTACCATCTTGGTTATCGACATAAGACATGTTGTGGTACGCCGCGCCGTTGTCGGCACGTACACAGCGAACCAGTTTGGTCGACGCCGTGTGTTGACCCATGATATGGCCTTCCGGGAAGCCGATATGCCATGCGTGGTCAGGGTGATCACTTACCGGGAAGCCCCATACACCTGAGCTTAGGCGCGGCATATTTAGGAATGCATCGGTATTGATGGCCGGGCGGAATTCGCCCAGATCGGCAATCGACTGCAGCTCTTTCATCAGCGGATAGCGCCAGTCGTCGTAGCCGTCCAGCTCCAGGTTTTCACAGTACTGCTCGCCTTCAACTGCGGTCATCCAGATACGGGAAGAGTCACGTTCCCACATCAGTTTGGTGTTGTTGTCGAGTACGGTTTTGCCAGATTCGCTGATGCTGTAGCTCATCGGGTTTTGCGGGTAATCGCTGTCTTCACCTTTCTTGTCGATAAAGTTCTGGATTTGGCCGGTGTCTGGCAGCTTAAATCCTTCAGGGGCAGGCATCCCTTTGCCCGAGATAAACGCTTTGCGTTCAATCGGTGTGTAGAACATACCGGTAACGTAAGCGACGATATCTGCGTAATCATCTTCGCTCATCATCTTGGCAAAAGGCACCATGATGGCCGCTTGGCGGTTGGTTCGCTTACCATCGCGGTAGGCGGTCAGCTGTTCGAAAACGTACGCAGCATTTGCCTTTCAGTGGCGGGTAAGCCGGGTTGGTGCTTGCGCCTTGCTCGCCATGGCACATTTTACAGCTGGCATCGTATTTGGCTTTACCGCGCGCATAGGCGTCGCTTTCCAGTACCTCTTTGCGTGGATTCCATTTCATTGGGCGTTCGCTCAGTACCAGCGAGATATCTGCCATTTCTTTTGGTGAAATGGTGTAAACCATCTCTTTCATCTGGGATGAAACGCCTGCCTGACGCTCCATGTCCATGTCGACAAACTGGTTGAAGAAATACTGTGGATCAAAACCCTCAAGCTTAGGACTGAGGGTTTCCGGCACTTCTTCCACCGCTGGGCGGTGGCAACCCAAATAGCAGCCGTAGATCGCCCGGTTTGCGTTCTGGCGCTCTTCAGGTGTCAAATCTGCAGGGATACGGTTGATGGTGTAATCTTCGTAGCCGTTATCAATGTCAATGCGCTTTTCTGTTGCCATAGCGGAAACAGAGGCCAGCCCCAGCGCTACTGCTACTGCAGCAAATACAGCTTTTGGAATACCTTAGCCATTGTTTACATCTCCCAGTAACGCGGCCATTTCGCGCATCTTCTCTTCCTGGCGCAGACGCATATAGCGCTTCAGATCAGGGTGAGCGATATCAAAGTGGCAGCTTGAACATTTCCATTCTTTGTCGGTGTCTTTGCGCGCAAGGCGAGCTTGTGGGTTTGGTCTGAAACCGGCGAAGTCTCGGTGGCGACCTTGGCACGGTCTTCCAGTGTGCGGTGACAGTTCACGCAGCCAGAATCGAACACATACTCAGTGCGTTTCGGATGAAGCTCTTCGTAGTCGAGCGCATCCATCTGCAGCACGTATTCGCCCCAGAGGTGGCGCATGCCAGACGTACCTTTTACGTACAGCTCTTCCACCACGTTGGAGTCAGGCAGGTGGCAGGAGACACAATCTGCGACAAAGCCTTGTGAGTTATTGCCTCCGTGGACGGATTCAGCAAAGGTCTCTGCCATCGGCTCCATAGTGTGGCAGCTGGCACAAAATTCGTTGGTGCTGAAAACATGCAACACTTCAGTCGCTGGCAAGGCAGCCAAAAGGCCCAGCCCGGTACCGGCAAGCAGCAGCACGGCAAGGACGGCACCCTTTACATTTTTAATGGCTTCAAAAGCGCTTTCATGGTTATTGACCCGCCTTAATCTGTGCAGAGGTTTTACTACTGCATCGCATTTCACTTCTGGATCAAACGCCAGCCAAAGCTCAACCGGGTAGGTTTCTCCCGCCAGTGGACGCTTTTTAAGGTTGAACAGCATCACATGCTTGCCACCTGGTTTGAGTTCTAGGGCTTCGTTCGGATTCACGCGCAGTTGCGGAATGCGTTGCATGGTCATCACACCATCCACGTGTTTCATGTCATGCAACTCGGTGTAGCTGGTCAGTGCAGGCACTGAGCCGCCATAGAGTGCTTCCGGCGCCGGAAGACGCAGTGAGCTGGTCTCTTCGGTGGGTTTATAAACAAGCGTGAAATACAGGCCGGTTTTGTCCGCGCCTGGTGCAGGCTCTCTGATCACACAGTCGGTCACAGTAACTGCCGCTTGTGCAGACAGACAGGTGAGGCTCAGCATCACGGAGCAAAGGATTCGCTTCATGGTGATAATTCCTTTCAGTTAACGGTTAGAAAGAGACGATGAGGCCGACGTTGACGTTGTCGCCTTTAGCAATGTCTGCCGGCTTGTTCACACCCGCTTGGTATGATGCGCCGTACAGCGCACCTTCTGCGAACAGGGCAAAATGCTCGTTGAAGTCATGACGCACGTTGGCAAGGTAGAGCGATTCGTTGTCGCGGGCGCCTTTCCAGTCGGCGTATTGGTAGCCGAGGCTGAATGAGGTGTTGTCCAGGGTGTACTTGGCGGAAACGCCGTAAACGTTGCGGCTGTCGAAAGGCATGTCGTAATCAAACTCTGCGACGGCACCGACGTAAAATTGGTTGAATTCGTAGCTTGTCGCTACAAGGGTGCGTTGGCCGTCCTGGGTTGCGCCGCCCAGCATTTCTTTGGATGTCCATGAATGGTTCACCACCAGGCGAAAGGCTTCTTGAGTGTAGAGCGCGCGCAAGCCGACAATATCTGCGTCAGCGTCATTTTGCTCATCAGGTGAAACCACCGCGGCTTTGAACTGGAATCCGCTAAACACTGGGGTCATGATCGCCAGCTGGTTGGTCGCATAGCGCTGAGCACCAAACAACATGTTATTGCTGTGGCGTTCCATGTTGTTGCTTTCGAAGATATCGACTTTGCTGTAAAGGTCGTTCCAGGTGCCTGTGGTACCGGAACCAATGTAAGCGCCGCCAAGGCCCGGGAACATCACTCTGATATTGGCTTCACGAACGATGAGATCGTTATCTTCGCTCTTTTCGGTCATCGACTCTGAGTATTCCGCTTCCAGTTGGTAGCCGATACCAAAGCTGTTTACTTTCATGTTACCCATCGCACCTACCTGGGCTTGATAGATATCAGTGGTGTAGTCGCTGTTTTCCTGCCACGCAGCCTGAGCACGGATGTCACCGTAGAGATCAGGCATTGGCATGTCAACTTGGGTAGCGGCTGCACTCAACGGAAGGAGTGCGGCTAAGGTTGTAGAACCAATGGTTTTTTCATAATGTCACTGCAAGATTTATGGGTATTTTTGCAGCGAGTATAGGGATATAAAAAGCGTTGCAAATTGAAGTCGTTGAATCACGGCTATGCAGAAACTGAATAGGGTGATGGGGGTTATATTTTGGCGCGTGTGCATAAGGAGTGATTGGTTTTAAGTGTTTGAAATAAATGGTTTTAACAACTCCGTCAACTCTGATTTTCCTGCTGGTAACAGCACTGGATTTACGTGCTTCCGGATGGGCGTGTGCTATGATGCTGCCGCCCATTTATCACCAACGTTTGACGATGTCCTTTCCGATAGAAACACTCAGAATGTTCAGCGTATTGGCCGAAACCTTGAATTTCACGGAAGCGGCAGCGTCTCTGAATATCAGCCAGCCAACCCTAAGCCGTAAAATCAGCCAGTTAGAGCAATCGATCAATGTGCGATTGTTTCACCGTGGAGGAAACCAGGTACATTTGACGCCACACGGGCGGATGTTTTTGGAGTCGAGTCACCGTATTCTGGATGATCTGGACAGCACACTTGAAAAGCTTCACGACTCTCCGGAAAGCATCCGGGGTGATATATCTGTAGGCTTGTTGCACCCGATGGCACGTTGGTTGAGTGAGTCTTTTTTTGACGGCTTTTTGAAGCGCCACCCCAATGTAAGTTTAAGCCTGACGACCTTGCATCCTTCAAATATGCGTGAGATGCCAAACTGCGACATTATGATTTCGCCCATGTTGCCAGAAGATCTGTCGCTGGTGGCCAAGCCGATGAAAAAGTACCGCCGAATTTTTTGTGCGTCGCCGGAATATATCGCCATGTTTGGTAAGCCATCGTCGCCAAATGAACTGATGTTTCACCGTTGTATTACCAACACTAACTCACCTAAGCCGGAAAGCTTCTGGCCGTGGGAGGATGCCGCGGGCAATACCGGAAAGATAAATGTGAGCGGTAACATTTCGACGGATTCCGTCGATATTTCAATCAATCTGGCAACGGCAGGCTGGGTATCGCCTTTGTACCCAAAAACCAGATCGTCGAGCAGTTGAAAGCCGGTACTTTGGTGGACTTGTTTGATGGGAAGTATTTCTGTTGGGGAAATCTATATGCCATATACCGTTCGAGAAAGTACCTTCCGATGCGGTTTACGGTGTTGATGGATGAGATTAAACAGTTTTTTGAGGATTTCAGCCGGCAAAATGCGGCGTGAATGGTCAATGAAATAGAAGCGGGCCCGAAAGCCCGCTTTTTACATTCAGCCTATCGCTTAAGCCAGTACGTCGGTAGCGACCTTATAGCTTGGATCTTCAATGTGGTTAATTTCAACCAGGCTACCTGCTTTGGTCAGCAGTGCCAGACAATCCTGCGACAGGTGACGAAGGTGCAGTGTCTTACCGGCTTTGTTGTAGCGCTCAGCCAGAGTCTCAATGGCTTCGATTGCCGAGTGGTCAGCGACACGGGATTTGCCAAAGTCGACAATCACGTCCTGCGGGTCGTTTTGCGCATCAAACAGTTCAAGGAAGTTTGCAACAGAACCGAAGAACAGCGGGCCATTCACTTCGTACACCTTAGAGCCTTGGTCGTTGGTGTAGCTTGATGCATAGATATGTTTCGCGTGCTCCCAGGCAAACATCAGCGCAGAAACAATCACACCCACGATAACGGCAATAGCCAGGTCAGTCATAACCGTAACCACGGTAACCAGTACAATCACAAAGAAATCACGCTTCGGTACGCGACGCGCCAACCCGAAAGTCGCCCACTCGAATGTACCGATAACCACCATAAACATCACGCCTACCAGCGCGGCCAGCGGGATCATTTCAATCCACGACGCGGTGAACAGGATAAAGCAGAGTAGGGCAATGGCAGCGGTGATGCCGGACAAACGACCACGACCACCAGAGTTTACGTTAATCATGGACTGGCCAATCATGCACAGCCGCCCATCGCACCAAATACTGAACAGGTGACGTTTGCGACGCCCTGACCCACACACTCGCGGTTACCGCGACCACGGGTGCCTGTCATTTCATCGACCACGGTTAGAGTCAGCAGGGATTCAATCAAACCAACTGCGGCAAGGATCAGCGAGTAGGGCAGGATGATGTAAAGGGTTTCCAGATTAAACGGCACTGTCGGAATCGAGAAGGTTGGTAAAGTACCTGCCAGTGTTGCGTTCTCATCACCACTCATTGAGCGCAAGAAGTCCACCACTGTGCGGGTATCTAGATCGAGCAGGATAACGGCTGCTGTCACACCTACAATCGCCACAAGGGAAGATGGCACCGACGTGGTGAACTTCGGCAGGAAGTGAATGATAGCATGGTAATAGCAACCAAACCCAGCATCAAATACAGCTGGCTACCCTGAAGCCACTCCAGTTCCCCGTTTGCTCCCGGCACTTTGAACTGCCCCAGTTGCGCAAGGAAAATCACAATGGCCAATCCGTTAACAAAACCAATCATGACCGGATGTGGCACCATGCGGATAAATTTACCCAGTTTGAATATCCCGGCAGAAATCTGGATGAGACCTGCAAGCATTACGGCAGCAAAAAGGTATTGAACGCCGTGCTCAGCAACCAGACTGACCATGACCACAGCCATTGCACCTGTTGCACCGGAAATCATGCCAGGACGACCACCAAGAATAGAGGTGACAAGACCCATAATGAATGCGGCGTAGAGACCCACCATTGGGTCAACACCTGCAACAAAGGCAAAGGCAACAGCTTCAGGTACCAGTGCCAGTGCAACCGTCAGACCTGACAGAATGTCGTTTTTCGCGGAGTGTTGAGGAAACTTGGGAAATTCAAACATCGTGTTCGGTAACTTCTCTGAAAGTGGGGTTGAAGACAAAGGGTGTGATAGTACAGAAAAGTGTGATTTTGTTCAATGTTGGTAACGGTTTTGTAAACCGTACAAGAGCTGGAATAGGTATTCGAACAGGGACTTAGCGCCGTATACACTGGGATGCGGAAGGATTTTGATTACACGTCAAATAAAAAAGAGCCATGCAATGCATGGCTCTTTCTGTGCGGTCTACTTCAGATTAGAAGTTAGGCTTGGTTGCCGGAGCCGCTGCGCTGTTAGTCGCAGTCTGGCTTCCCGCTTGGCGCGTTTCTGCACGTTCACTGCGGAACGATGCGATAGACACTTCGATAGCAACTTGGTTGCTTTCCGGTGCTGGCGCTTTTGTCATTGGAGAGGTTGCTCGACCCATACGGATTGCGGCAGGTTTTGCCTTTTCAACCGCAGGGATTTCGCTTGCTTCCATCACGCTCTTAACGTTGGTTTCAGCAACAACTTCTTCAACCACTGTTTCTACAGCCGGTGTTTCAACTTCTACTGCAGGCGTTTCCACGATTTCAGGTGCGTTGATCGCGACTGGCAATTCTTCACTCAGTGCATCTGCGCCTTCTGATTTCGCTTTTTCTTCCAGAATGGTTGGTGCAGGACGGCGAACAATCACTTTACCCATAGCCATTTCAGGGAAGGCAACGCCGCCCAGAGCTGGTGCTTTAACGACTTCAGCAACATCTACTTGCGGTGCTTCAGCTTCCACTTCTGCAACAACAGGTGCTTTCAGCGCCGTTTTTGATGGCCAAACTTTACCCATCGCCATTTCTGGTGAAGCTACGCCTGATTTCAGAACAACCTTGCTACGCTTTTCAACGATGGTTACCGCGGTTTCCATCATGTCCAGCTGATCCAGAGCTTGCTCGGTGTTCGCGCTTTCGTTTTCTTCGCGGTTACCGCGACGACGGCGCTGGCCGCTTGCACGCAGGTGACGAGGAGAGCGACGGTTACGGCGTTTCTCTTCACGTGGCTCGGCGTTGTCAGTTGCTTCAACAACGTCTTTGGTTGCTTCAGCTTTTGCTTCCGCAGCGACAGCTTTACCCATTTCTTGCAGTGGGTTCATTGCTGCTACTTCAGTCTCTTCTGAAACATCACCGACACGGACTTTTTTGTTCAGCTTGCGGCGTTGGCGGCGTTGTTTAACCTTCTCGGTTTTTTCCGCTTTGTCCTGCTTCTCAACCAGTGTTTCTTCTTTTACTGGTTTCGCTGCTTTTGCTTGCTGACGCTGATCTACTTTCTCTAGTTTCTCAGTAGGTTTGCGGCTTTGCTTCTTAGCAGGTTTTTCCTGACGCTCGTTAGCAGCTGCTGCGCGTTCAGTGTTTTCAGGGCGCTCTTTACCGCGACGCTGTTTCTTCTCGCCACGTTCACCGCGCTCGTTACGCTCACCGTTTTTGCTGTTTTCATCACGCTGGTTGTTGCGTGAACCACGGCGGGTACGGTCTTGAGTGCGTTTGTGATCGCGACGGTTACGGTTTTCGCGTTTTGGTTCTTCTTTCTTCTCTTCCTCTTCGCTACCTGCAAACAGGCCGGAGATGAAAGAGACTAAACGTGAAAACAGACCAGGTTTTTCTTCTTCTTTTGGTGCGGCTTTAGCTACAGGCGCAGGAGAAGCTGGTGCTGCAAAGCCTTGAAGTGCCGGCTCTTCGCGTTTCTTCACAACACGCTCTGCTGGCGCTTCATCTTTGCCTTCAGACTCACGCATTGCTTCCAGTTGCTCTGGCAGACGGTAAGACAGTGAAGTCACTTCATCGCCACCACGGATACGTACCACTTCAAAGTGCGGTGTTTCCATGTTTGCGTTAGGTACGATGATGACGCGAACGTTGTGATATTTCTCAACGTGTTGAACAGAGCGACGCTTTTCGTTCAGCAGGTAAGAGGCGACCGGTACCGGCACAACGGCCATAACCTGAGCGGTGTTCTCTTTCAGTGCTTCTTCTTCAATCAGACGCAGGATAGACAGCGACAGTGATTCGTTATCACGGATAACACCGGTACCTGTACAACGTGGACAGATGTGGTGGCTCGCTTCTGCCAAAGAAGGGCTCAGACGCTGACGCGACATTTCCAGCAGACCAAAGCGTGAGATACGGCCAATCTGAACGCGTGCGCGATCCATACGGACAGCTTCGCGAAGGCGATTTTCAACTTCACGCTGGTGGCGAACCGGTGTCATATCGATAAAGTCGATAACAACCAGACCACCCAGGTCACGCAGGCGTAGTTGGCGTGCGATCTCATCGGCTGCTTCCAGGTTGGTTTGCAGCGCGGTTTCTTCGATATCAGAACCCTTGGTTGCACGCGCAGAGTTGATATCGATAGAGGTCAGTGCTTCTGTCGGGTCGATAACAATTGAACCGCCTGATGGAAGGCGCACTTCACGTTGGAAGGCTGATTCAATCTGGCTCTCAATTTGGTAGTGGCTGAACAGTGGAACGTCACCGTCATAGCGTTTAACGCGGCTCAGGAAGTCAGGACGGGTTGCCTGAATACGCTCACGAGCCTGGTTGTACACTTTCTCGCTGTCGATCAGCACTTCGCCAATGTCACGGCGCAGGTAATCGCGGAATGCACGGGCAATTACATCACTTTCCTGGTAGATCAGGAACGGTGCTGCCTTCGACTCTGCCGCACCCTGGATACGTTCCCAGTTGTTCAGCAGGTAGTTCAAGTCCCACTCTAGCTCTTCAGCAGATTTGCCAACGCCTGCAGTACGCACGATCAGACCCATACCTTGCGGTAGTTTCAGGCCAGACATTGCTTCTTTCAGGTCGCTGCGCTCTTCACCTTCGATACGACGGGAAATACCGCCAGCACGTGGGTTGTTTGGCATCAGAACCAGGTAGCTGCCTGCGAGAGAGATAAAGGTGGTCAGGGCTGCGCCTTTGTTACCACGTTCTTCTTTATCAACCTGAACAATTACTTCCTGACCTTCCTTCAACACCTCTTTGATGTTTGGACGGCCTTGATAGCTGTAGTTATCAGGGAAATATTCGCGGGCAATTTCTTTAAGAGGGAGGAAACCGTGACGCTCTGAACCATAGTCTACAAATGCAGCTTCAAGACTTGGTTCAATGCGGGTGATACGACCTTTGTAGATATTTGCTTTCTTAGATTCGTGACCAGGGCTTTCGATATCCAAATCGTACAAGCGCTGACCATCGACTAATGCGACGCGCAACTCTTCTTTTTGAGTTGCGTTGATCAACATTCTTTTCATATTAAATTGTTCTCGATTATTTGTTGTTATTAGTTGTCGGGTACGAGACAAAGAACTCAATGCTGCCGGGTCCCAAGTCTGATTTAAATGCAGCCTCACGGCTGGAGGATCAGGGACGCACTAGGGCACTACTTTATCCACCCACTGACACGGAAATTTGGATTGTCTCCGATTTACACAGTCGGCTCTTCGCCACAAATGGCGATAGTCTCTATGACACTGGTTATTTATCCCGTCGTGCCAACAAACTAACGGGTGCTATGCTCCTCACGTCTTACGCCGGGTGCTGCGTGATTTAGTTGCCCTTTCTGTCAACTAGTCAGGTACTACAAAGAAATAGTGCTAAGGACAGTCAGGGAACTTGGGCAAAGCGGTAAAGATTTACTCTATTTGTCGGCTTTTTAGCCGTGATGAGCAAAAAAGTTGCAAACTTTTCTGCTTTACGGCGCAACTATAGCAGGGACACTTTTTTGCAGCAAACTACTTTGATGCAATGTAGAATCTACGCCCTATGAATACAGAAAAAACCAAAGTGCAATTCATCGACATCTCCGATGACATTGCGGGCCAACGGATCGATAACTTTCTCCGAAATAGGCTCAAAAACATCCCTAAAAGTATGATTTATCGCGTTCTCCGCAAAGGAGAGGTGCGAGTGAATAAAAAACGTATAAAACCTGAATACAAGCTTCAGGAAGGGGACGTTATCCGTCTTCCGCCTATGCAGATCCCAGAAACGACGCAGGTTGAAGCGCCAAACACCAAGCTAAACCGGGTGGCAGAATTAGAAAAATGTGTGATTTATGAAGATGATCACATGCTGATTCTGAATAAGCCTCCGGAACAGCCGTTCATGGTGGTAGTGGTCTTCATTTTGGGGCAATCGAGGCGATGCGTGCGTTGCGTCCTGATGCCCGTTTTCTTGAATTGGTGCATCGTATTGATCGCGACACGTCAGGCATTCTGTTGATCGCGAAAAAGCGCTCGGCACTTCGCCATTTGCAGGCACAGTTCCGTGAGAAAACAGTACAGAAGTATTACTTCGCATTGACAATGGGCAACTGGAAGCTTCTATGAAGAAGGTGACCGCACCGCTTCTGAAAAATGAAGTAAACAGTATCGTGCGCGTTAACCCAAATGGTAAGCCGTCGGAAACCCGCTTTAAGGTTCTGGAGCAGTTTGAACAGGCGACATTGGTGCAGGCGAGTCCAATTACCGGACGTACACACCAAATCCGTGTTCACGCTCAATATGTAGGTCACCCTCTGGCTTGGGATGACCGATACGGCGACCCGCGTTTTGATGCATACACGAAAAAATTCGGTTTGAACCGCTTGTTCCTGCATGCAGCGAACATCAAATTCACCCATCCGGTACGGAAGCATTGATGGATATCTCTGCGCCTATGGATAAACAGCTGGAACGAACCCTTGAAGGATTAAGGAAAGCGCCACGTGTTAACTGACTATAAGTTGGTGATATTTGATTGGGACGGCACCGTGATGGACTCTGTCGCGCGTATCGTTTCCAGTCTTGAGGAGGCTGCCCGTTTGACGGGTGGCCTGCCGTTGTTGTCCGGTGACGAACTTAAGCAGATGATTGGCCTGAGTCTGGATCATGGGTTCGGGTTTCTCTATCCAGATGTCCCGTTGGATAAACTGGGTACATGGAAGGCTCATTATGGTCAGCAATTCCGTGTTGATAACACGACGCCTATAGATATGTATGCCGGAGCCAAAGCGTGTTTATCTGAGTTGAAGCACCGAGGTCACCTTCTTGCTGTCGCTACAGGTAAATCCGGCCCTGGCCTTGATAAAGCGATTGCGGACACCCAAACTTCGCATTTATTCAACGCAACCCGCACAGCGGATGTCACTGCATCCAAACCTGATCCTTTGATGATCCATGAAATCCTCTCAGAGTTAGGTATCGAGGCTAAAGATGCAGTTATGGTAGGGGACACTACCCATGATATGCATTTGGCACAAAACGCGGGCGTGGATGCCATTGGTATCACCTGGGGCGTGCATGACAGGGATACCCTCAACCGATTCTCTCCGATTGCGGTCATCGACAGGCTGGACGAATTACTCTGATTTAATGGCTTGGGATGACGTCATCAATCGTGTAGAGACGAAAATGGGGCTGCTTGCCCCATCGTTTTTATTGGATGAAATTCGCTGATCTAAAGTGTCAGAGCACATCTATACCTTCAGCCCGCAGCATTTCGCACAGGCGAATTAGCGGTAAACCGACCAAAGTGTTTGGATCCCGTCCTTCAAGCTTATCAAACAGAGCAATGCCCAGACTTTCACATTTAAAGCTGCCAGCACAATCGAGAGGTCGCTCTCTTTGTACATAGCGCGTGATTTCCTCCTCGCTCAGCGAGCGGAAGTAAACATGAAAGGGTTCTACATCTGTTTGAGCAAATCCAGTGGCACTGTTTAACAGGGTTAAACCTGTATAGAAGGTGACATGTTTACCCGCAGCCGCTTTTAACTGCTCAATGGCTTTTTCTTCTGACCCCGGCTTACCGAGGATCTTTCCATCGATCACACACACTTGATCTGATCCTATGATCAGGGCGTCAGGGAACATTTTTTGGCATGCCTGCGCTTTTTCCAGTGAAAGACGCTGTACCAAATCTAGCGGTGATTCACTTTCCTTTGCAGATTCATCAATATCCGGAGCGTGGAAAGAGAAGGGAATTGCCAACTTTTTAAGCAATGCTTGGCGGTACTTGGATCCGGAAGCCAGTACAATTGTTTGTTTATTCATCTAACGATGATCCTTACCCTGAATATTCGTATACGCGGGCAAGTGTAATGTTTTACACTTGCGGAGGCGAGTGGGCTTGGTGTGGTATCACAACGATGTCCATTCGATGTTCACAATTGCTAAGTACCTGTAGTACAGAAAGTAACCTTTTTTTGTTTTCGTCAGCTTTCAGGGCTGATGAAAGGAAGTAAAGGCATAAATTTCTTTGACTCAGGCTACATTGGAGGCTAGAATTCGCGCCCTATGCAAAAGGTAAAGCTACCGCTGACGGTTGACCCGTTTAAAAGCGCGCAAAAGCGACTGGACTACGATGGTATCTTCGTAATCAAGCTGCTGGAGCGTCTTACGGAGGCGACTGAAGGTGTGATCAGTGACTGTGAAGCTAAGCTTTCATTTGACATTGATGCTCAAGGGCTGAAGATTGTACGCGGAAACGCCAAGGTCGACGTCCAACTAGAGTGTCAGCGTTGCTGGGAAGTTTTCCCACACCACTGTGAAATCGAATTTATTTACAGCCCGGTTTTCAATGAAGATCAGGTTGGCAATTTACCGGATGCTTATGAGCCGGCATTAGTCGACGAAAATGGTGAGATTAACCTACTTCAACTTATCGAAGATGAGTTGATTGTGGCTCTGCCACAGGTTGCCATGCACGATGAAGAAGACTGTAAAGTTGATTCTGAAGACATGGTATTCGGGGAAATCCCGCTTGCTGATGAGCGTCCGAATCCATTTGCCGTTTTGAAAAACTTAAAGCAAAGTAACGAGGAGTAGGGTCAATGGCCGTACAACAGAACCGTAAAACCCGTTCTAAGCGTGGTATGCGTCGTTCACACGATGCGCTGGGCACTGCAGCTCTGTCTGTAGATGCAACTTCTGGTGAAACTCACCTGCGTCACAACGTGACTGCTGACGGTTTCTACCGTGGCCGCAAGGTAATCAACAAGTAAGGTTGAGCCTTGACAGGTCTAACCATTGCACTTGATGCGATGGGCGGGGATTTCGGTCCTCAAGTAACAGTGCCTGCCTCCGTGCAGGCATTGTTGCATTTCCCCTCGCTAAAAGTCGTACTCGTCGGTGATCAACCCGAGATCACCCGCCAGCTTGTATCGCTGGGTCAACATACTCATTCCCGCATATCAATCGTTCATGCGGAATCTTCTATCGCCAACGACACAAGGCCATCTCAAGCCCTGCGTGCCAGCAAAGGCACGTCGATGCGTATTGCCCTTGAATTGGTCGCTGAAGGCAAAGCCGACGCCTGCGTCAGCGCAGGAAATACCGGCGCGCTGATGGCACTTTCCCGATCCTTGCTTAAACTGCTTCCTGGTATTGACCGTCCCGCACTGATTTCTGAATTGCCAACGATGGGTAACCATCGGAGCTGGCTCCTTGATTTAGGGGCGAATGTGTCAGTTGACGCGGATACCTTATTCCAGTTTGCAGTCATGGGTTCGGTATTGGCTGAAGAGCAACTGGGTTACAAACCAGTGTCGGTTTGCTCAACATTGGTGAAGAGGAAATCAAAGGGAACGATTTGGTTAAGCGCTGTGCAGAAATGTTGCAGCAGTGCTCAGCGGTCAATTACATCGGCTATGTGGAAGGTGATCAGCTTTACACAGGAAAAGCTGACGTAATTGTCTGCGACGGATTTGTCGGCAATGTGAGCCTTAAAACCAGTGAAGGTGTCGCCAGACTGTTTTTGGAAAGCCTAAAACTCCATCTATTAGCCAATCCATTTAAGAAAATGATGGCTAAATGGTTATTTGGTGGTCTATTTCAGCGGCTGAATCACCTGAACCCCGACCAGTACAATGGCGCAAGTCTGTTAGGATTGCGCGGCATTGTAGTAAAAAGCCACGGACGTGCTGATACATCCGCTTTCCAACATGCTATTGAGGAAGCGGTCCACGAGGTCGAACGGCAACTACCTAATAAAATATGTGACCGTTTGGAAGCCGTACTACTCGAGAGGCATTATTAGTCTTCATGTACAGTAAGATTCTAGGCACAGGCAGCTTTCTGCCTGCGCAAATCCGCACTAATGCGGATCTCGAAAAAATGGTAGAGACCAGTGATGAGTGGATCACTGCGCGTACCGGTATTAAAGAGCGCCGTATTGCTTCCGAGCAAGAGACGGTTGCAACCATGGGTTATCACGCAGCGTGCCAGCCATTGATATGGCAGGTATCGACAAAAATGATATTGACCTGATCATTGTGGCAACCACCAGTGGTGAAAGCGCATTCCCTGCCGCAGCGTGTGATGTGCAGGCCAAGCTTGAAATCGCGGGCTGTCCGGCATTCGATATTGCCGCTGCATGTTCCGGTTTCGTCTACGCGCTGAGCGTTGCGGATCAGTACGTGAAAACCGGCATGGCGCGAAATGCGCTGGTGATTGGTGCAGATCGCCTGTCACACATGTGTGATCCGGAAGATCGCGGTACGATCATCCTGTTTGGTGATGGTGCGGGCGCGGTTGTTCTAGGCGCAAGCGAAGAGCCAGGTGTCATTTCTACCCACCTGCGTGCTGACGGCAAATTTGGTGAATTGCTCAACCTGAAATATCCAAAACGTGCCAAAGCACGCAATCAGGTTGAAGAAGAAGCGTGGCTGGAAATGGCTGGTAATGATGTTTTCAAGGTAGCGGTAACGCAACTGGCAAACATCGTGACTGAAACGCTGGATGAAAATCAGATGGACAAGTCAGAAATCGACTGGCTGGTTCCTCATCAGGCGAACTACCGCATCATCAAAGCAACAGCGAAGAAGCTGGCGATGTCGATGGATCAGGTAGTGATCACGCTTGACAGACATGGCAATACCTCAGCCGCTTCCGTACCGACTGCATTCGATGAAGCAGTGCGAGACGGACGCATTCAACGCGGCCAAACGGTATTGCTGGAAGCCTTCGGCGGTGGTTTCGCCTGGGGCTCTGCACTGATTAAGTTTTAATAAGGAAAAAACAATGTCTAACTTTGCTGTGGTATTTCCAGGCCAAGGTTCGCAAGCGGTAGGTATGCTGGCAGATCTGGGCGAGCAGTTCCCGATTGTTAAAGAAACCTTCGCAGAAGCGTCAGAGGTGCTGGGTTACGACCTGTGGGCACTGGTACAAAATGGTCCTGCTGAAGATCTCAACCAAACTAACCGCACCCAACCAGCACTGCTAACTGCCTCTGTGGCAATCTGGCGTGTATGGCAACAAGAAGGCGGTGCAATGCCTTCTGTGATGGCGGGTCACAGCCTGGGTGAATACTCTGCGCTGGTGTGTGCTGGCGTCATTGACTTCAAACAAGCGGTTAAGCTGGTAGAACTGCGCGGTGAACTGATGCAAGAAGCGGTTCCTGCGGGTGTAGGTGCAATGTCTGCCATCATCGGTCTGGACAACGAAGCAATTGCAAAAGCCTGTGAAGAAGCGGCGCAAGGCCAGGTAGTTTCACCTGTTAATTTTAACTCACCAGGCCAGGTGGTTATTGCCGGTAATAAAGAAGCGGTTGAACGTGCAAACGAGCTGTGTAAAACAGCCGGTGCAAAACGTGCCCTGCCTCTGCCGGTTTCAGTGCCTTCACATTGTGCGCTGATGAAACCTGCTGCGGACAAACTGGCGGTAGCGCTGGAAGAAATCACTTTCTCCGCGCCATCTGTACCTGTGATCAACAATGCCGATGTTGCGACTGAAACTGATCCCGCTGCTATCAAAGATGCGCTGGTTCGCCAGCTTTACGGCCCGGTTCGCTGGACTGAAGGCTGTGAAAAAATGGCGAATGAAGGCGTTGAACTGCTGCTGGAAATGGGACCAGGTAAAGTACTTACCGGTCTGGCAAAGCGTATCGACAAGCGTCTGAACGCGGCAGCAGTAAACGACACAGCTTCTCTGGAAGCGGCAAAATAAATTCGGGATATGCAGCCATTTGCCTGGCTGCCTTTTAAAGGAAAAACACCATGAACCTGAACGGTAAAATAGCGCTGGTAACTGGTGCGAGCCGTGGTATCGGCCGCTCAATTGCTGAACTTTTGGCTGAACGCGGTGCAACCGTCGTAGGTACTGCCACTTCTGAGAGCGGTGCCGCAGCAATCAGTGAATATCTGGGCGAGAATGGCAAGGGTTACGCACTGAATGTAACGTCTGCTGAATCTGTTGAGGCAGTGCTGAAAGCAATCAAGGAAGAGTTTGGCGATATCGATATCCTGGTAAACAACGCAGGTATCACCCGCGATAATCTTCTGATGCGTATGAAAGATGAAGAGTGGCAGGATATCCTGGATACCAACCTGACCTCTATCTTCCGTATGTCGAAAGCTGTACTGCGCGCGATGATGAAAAAGCGCAATGGTCGCATCATCAACGTAGGTTCTGTAGTAGGTACTATGGGTAATGCTGGTCAGGCAAACTATGCAGCTGCAAAAGCAGGTGTTGTGGGCTTTACCAAATCTATGGCACGTGAAGTTGCATCGCGCGGTATTACTGTAAATACTGTTGCCCCAGGTTTCATCGAAACCGATATGACAAAAGCGCTGAACGATGATCAGCGTGCAGCGACACTGGCGCAGGTACCTGCCGGACGTTTGGGTCAACCACGTGAAATTGCAGCGACAGTCGCCTTCCTGGCTTCTGATGATGCAGCTTATATCACAGGTGAGACACTGCACGTTAACGGTGGCATGTACATGATTTAAACATTAAAGTTGCACCTCTAAATGATTCAGGTCAAAATCCGGTGGTTTATCAGCCAAATCGTGGTTTGACCAGCATTTCGGGTGTTGCAACTTCCACGTTATTGAATAAACTACTGCACATATCGCATCTGCGAATCTTGTAAGGACTAGTATTAATATGAGCAACATCGAAGAACGCGTAAAAAAAATCATCGTTGAGCAACTGGGCGTAGACGAAGCTGAAGTTAAAAACGAAGCATCTTTCGTTGACGATCTGGGTGCAGATTCTCTGGACACCGTTGAGCTGGTAATGGCTCTGGAAGAAGAGTTCGATACTGAGATCCCAGACGAAGAAGCAGAGAAGATTACTACTGTTCAAGCAGCTATCGACTACGTTGTTAGCGCGTCTGAGTAATCAGAACAAGATCCTACCAGGCGGTCACCTTGACCGCCTGAGTTTTTTCTAACACCCCGAAATTTCAAAGAATCACCTTTCTCCGGAGAAAATCATCGTGTCTAAGCGTCGTGTTGTTGTCACTGGCATGGGGATGTTATCACCTGTAGGTAACACCGTTGAATCATCTTGGAAAGCGTTGCTGGCAGGTCAAAGCGGCATTCAGCCAATCACGCATTTCGATACCACTGACTTCGCAACTAAGTTTGCTGGTCTGGTAAATGATTTCAACAGTGAAGATTACATCTCTAAAAAAGATGCCAAGAAAATGGATCTGTTCATCCAGTACGGCATCGCTGCAAGTGTGCAAGCACTTAAAGATTCTGGTCTGGAGATCACAGAAGAAAACGCAGAACGCATTGGCGTAGCCATCGGTTCTGGTATTGGTGGTCTTGGCCTGATTGAGTCGAACCATCGCGCGTACCTCGAAAAAGGCCCGCGTAAAATTAGCCCATTTTTTGTACCGTCGACCATCGTAAACATGATCGCTGGTCACGTATCGATTAACTACGGTTTGCGCGGTCCAAACATCGCGATTTCTACCGCATGTACCACTGGCCTTCACAACATTGGTCACGCAGCACGTATGATTGCATACGGCGACGCAGACGCAATGGTTGCAGGTGGTGCAGAAAAAGCATCTACCGAGCTGGGTATGGGCGGCTTCGCAGCAGCGAAAGCACTGTCTACCCGCAATGACGACCCACAAGCAGCATCTCGTCCTTGGGACAAAGACCGTGACGGTTTTGTACTGGGTGACGGCGCAGGCGTAATGATCCTTGAAGAGTACGAGCACGCGAAAGCACGTGGCGCGAAAATCTACTGTGAGCTGGTTGGCTTCGGTATGAGTGGCGATGCTTACCACATGACCTCTCCAAGCGAAGACGGCTCAGGTGGCGCGCTGGCAATGAAAGCAGCAATCCGCGATGCTGGCATCAATCCTGAAGATATCGGTTACGTGAACGCACACGGTACCTCTACCCCTGCGGGTGACGTTGCGGAAACCAAAGGTATCCGTCTGGCACTGGGTGCTGCGGCTGATAAAGCCATGGTTTCTTCAACCAAGTCTATGACTGGCCACCTGTTGGGTGCGGCAGGCTCTGTAGAATCTATCATTACTGCGATGTCTCTGGTTGATCAGGCTGTACCGCCGACAATTAACTTGGACAACGTAGGTGAAGGTTGTGACCTTGACTACGTTCCGCATGAAGCACGTCAGGTGAAGATGGAGTACGCACTGTGTAACTCTTTCGGCTTCGGTGGTACCAACGGCTCACTGATCTTCAAAAAAATCTAAGCACTTTTCGTAGCTTAGTTTTTTGGCAAAGAAGTATTTTTGCTAGAATAGAGCGGCCCGGTAATTCGTTACCGGGCCGCTTTTTTATCCCGCGCTCAAGGAACGATCAGATGCTTTTGATAAACGGACATCCCGATGACAAACTGGCGGCGGTGGATCGTGGCTTTCAGTATGGTGATGGTATCTTTACTACCATGCTGGTTAGGTGCGGCGTAATCGATGCTTGGCCTCGTCATCTTGAACGGATGAAAAGCAATATAGCGACGTTGCGTATTGAAGGCGTCGACTGGCAGCTCGTCGGGCAATGGGTAGATCAGGTTGCGCGCTCTGCTCAGTCTGAGACTAATGCTGTGATGAAAGTCATCATACTCGCGGTATTGGCGGGCGAGGGTATAGCCCCAAGGATGTGTAACTCCCACCGTCGTGGTTTCTTCTCATCCATTTCCGCCCCATTACCTTCAGTGGAAAGAGCAGGGGATCACGCTTGGTCTTTTGAAGCAGCGTGTTGGATTGTCGCCTCTGGCTGGACTCAAACACCTCAACCGCCTTGAGCAGGTGTTATTGAAAAGCGAAGTCGAAACCCTGGGTGTAGACGACGGCATTGCTTGTGATATGAACGGCCACCTGGTTGAAACCTCCGCGTCCAACCTGTTCTGGCGCAAAGATCGCACCTTGTTTACGCCAGTACTGGATAATGCCGGCGTGGCAGGTACAATGCGCGCGCGCGTTATAGAAACCGCGAAATTACTGGGCTACAAAGTGATCGAATGTCGTGAGCAGGCATCAGTGATTGATGGGTCTGACGAAATATTCATTACCAACGCTGTGATGGGGTTGGTTCCGGTTCGACAATACCATAACAAAAATTACAACGATTTCGAGGCTTGCAGAGCCATTACTCTGAGGTTAACTGCGTGATTAAAAAACTTGCGCTTATTGTGTTGTTCTTAGCGCTTGCTGCTGAGGGCGCCGCTTATTGGGGCTTTACCCAAATTGAAGACTATGTAAATGGTGACATCGCTATTCAAGAGCGTACGTTGGTCACCGTCCCTGAAGGTGCGAATTATCACTCCCTGACACGCCAGTTGGTCTCCGATGGTGTGATTGAACCTTCGCAATGGGCGAGATGGGCGGCGAAAACCCACCCTGAACTTACCCGATTGAAAGCAGGAACGTTTGAAGTGGAACCCGGCATGACGCTTGCCGGCTTGTTTGCGCTCATCCGTGAAGGCAAAGAGCATCAGTTTGCGATTACGTTTGTGGAAGGCAGTACGTTTAAAGAGTGGCGTGAGCAACTGGCAGAAACGGACAACCTCAAGCACGAAACAGTAAATCTGACTGAAGCGCAAATCGCCAAGAAACTTGGCCTGGATAACGAAAAGCTGGAAGGTTTGCTGCTCCCTGAAACCTACCACTATGTAGCGGGTGAAAGTGACCTCTCGGTCTTAAAACGTGCATCAAGACAACTTCAGGCGTCATTGAATCAGGCATGGGAAAGCCGTGACCAGTCACTGCCGATTGATTCCCCTTATGAGCTGTTGACGCTGGCTCCATCATCGAAAAAGAAACGGCCGTAGACAAAGAGCGTACAAAAGTGGCGTCGGTATTTGTAAACCGACTTAATAAAGGTATGCGACTGCAGACAGATCCAACCGTGATTTACGGCATGGGTGACAATTACGACGGGAATATCCGCAAGAAAGACTTGCGCACTCCGACACCTTACAACACCTATGTTATCTTTGGTTTGCCACCAACGCCGATTGCGATGCCGGGTAAAGCATCCATTCTGGCCGCCGCACAACCTTCCGACACGCCATATTTCTATTTTGTGGCAGATGGATTGGGCGGACACACATTTTCTAAGACACTGGCGGAGCATAACCGTGCAGTGAGACAGTATCTCAAAGTATTAAGAAGCCAATGAATAACGGAAAATTTATCGTCGTAGAAGGCTTGGAAGGCGCGGGTAAAACCACGGCTATCCAAAACGTGATTGCAACGCTGAAAGCACATGGCATTGAGTATATTGAAACTACCCGTGAGCCGGGTGGTACGCCGTTGGCTGAGCAAATGCGTGCACTGGTCAAAGAAGGTCATCCAGACGAGCCTTTGACAGATATGGCTGAACTGCTCTTGCTATAGCTGCGCGTATCCAGTTGGTGGACAATGTGATTAAACCTGCACTGGCGAAAGGTGCGTATGTGGTTGGTGATCGCCATGATATGTCTTCACAAGCGTATCAGGGCGGTGGTCGCGGTTTCGATAAAGACTGATGCAAAACCTGCGTGATACCGTGCTGGGGGATTTTCATCCTGATTTCACCCTGTACCTGGACCTTGACCCGGCAATTGGCCTAGAACGTGCCCGTGCCCGTGGCGAACTGGATCGCATTGAGCAGATGAAGCTGGATTTCTTCCACCGTACCCGCGCCCGTTATCTGGAATTGGCGCATGCTAACGAAAACGTTGTGATCATCGATGCATCCCAGACCATTGAGCAAGTGTCAGCTGACATTCGCTCAGCGCTGGAAAATTGGTTGAACCATGCAGGCTAAGTTGTATCCCTGGCACGCTGATATCTGGCAAAACTGGCAACAATTGCTGGGGCAGGAGCGTCTGCACCACGCCATCTTGCTCAGCGCGCCAAAAGGCAGCGGTAAGCTGGAGCTAGCTGCCATGCTGGCGAAAACCATCCTTTGCAAGAATGGTATTACTGAGCCTTGTGGTATGTGTCACAGCTGCCAGCTTTTCGATGCAGACACCCATCCTGACTTTCACTGGCTTAAGCCTGAAGCAGAAGGGAAACAACTGGGTGTCGATGCGGTTCGTGCCGGTAACCAATATGCGTGGGAAACCTCCCAGCTGGGTGGTCAGCGCGTCATTCTGATCCAGAATGCGGATCGAATGGGCGAAGCGGCGGCAAACGCCTTGTTGAAAACACTTGAAGAACCGCCTGCGAACTGTCACTTCATTTTGCTTTCCCGCTCCATGGATACCATGTTGCCAACTGTGGTCAGCCGCTGTAACAAATGGAAACCGCGGTTACCGGAAGAGAGTGTGGTGAAGCGCTGGGTAGAAAGCGATCTGTTTGAAACGGTACCACTGCAAGTGCTGCGAATTAACCGTGGCGCACCTTTGGCGGCGAAGGATTTCATTGAGCATGGCGGTGTTGGTAAACACGAAGCGCTCATTGAAGCTTTCATGCAGTTTGTGACAAAGCGACAAGGCTTGTTCAACCTGACTGAGCTGGTGGTGAAAGCCGAGCAAGAAGGTTTGCAGTGGCTGAGCTTTCTGCTGCTGGATGTACTCAAAGTACAACAAGGTTCCCAAGAGGCGATTGTCCACTGCGACTCTATGGACGCAGTAAACCAACTGGCCAAAACCCTGCCACAATCCGTTGTGATGAACCAGTTGATGGCACTGAACCGAATGAAAGCAGAGCTGGCGCGTCATACCGGCCTTAACAGCGAATTGCTGATCAGCCGCTGGTTGACCGATTTCACCCCTCAGGCATAAAACATCAATGTGCGGGGAGGTGAGCCTTCCCGCTTCATCTATCGTATAATCACCCGCTTTAGAAAAACTGAACTGGAGAAAGTGACGTGCTAGTCGACTCGCATTGCCACCTCGACAAACTAAATTATGATGATTTGCACACTGATGTCACTGCAGTGGTAGACAATGCCAAGCAGCGTGGTGTGGATTATCTGCTGTCTGTAGGTGTGACACTCAAAAGCTTCCCTAACATGATGGAGTTGATTCGCCCGTTTGATAACGTTTTCGCCTCCTGTGGTGTTCACCCGCTCGATATCGAGGAAGGGTTTGATTACGACACCCTGAAAAAACTGGCATCGGACGACCGCGTAGTTGCAATCGGGGAAACCGGTCTGGATTATCATTATCAGCCGGAGCTAGCGGAAAAACAAAAGGATGCGTTTCGCCAGCATATCCGCTTGGCCGTGGAGCTGAACAAACCGCTGATCATTCACACCCGTATGGCGCGTGAAGACACCCTGCAAATCCTGCGCGAAGAGAATGCGCAGAAAGTGGGTGGTGTGCTGCATTGCTTTACTGAAAGTTTTGAGATGGCAGAAGCGGCTATTGAACTGGGGTTCTACATCTCTATATCAGGCATTGTCACGTTCAACAAAGCCTCTGAGCTGAAAGACGTGGTTCGCCGCTTGCCGCTTGAAAAGCTACTGGTAGAAACAGATTCACCTTATCTGGCGCCGGTTCCATTCCGTGGAAAAGAGAACCAACCAGCTATGTTCGCGAAGTTGCTGACTATGTGGGTTTGCTGAAAGGTGTTTCAGGCGAGGAAGTGGCCAAAGTCACGACTGAAAACTTCTTTAATCTTTTCTCCCACGCCAAACAGCGATAGTTGAAAATGATTAACTAAATGAAGCCGGGGATTTCCCCGGCTTTTTGCTGTTAGTTGGGTAAGTTTGTAACATTGAAGCGAGTAATGTCGCCGCTGGTAAACTGGTACATAAACTGCTGCAACTCTTCTAAGGTTAAGTCTTTCAGCGTGTCTTGCTGGGCGTCAATGTTAAGTAAATCGGAACGGAACAACGCATCGTTAAACAGCAACTGAGTCCGTATTTTGGGCTTATTGGCATTTATCTTCAGCTTTGTGGAGAGTTGCTCTTTTGCAGTGACATACTCCGCTTCCGAAATAGAGCCTCTCATGGCATTTAAGATGGCATCGAGAGTCTGCTTTGCCTGTTTTCTTTTAATGACTGGCGCTTGTGTCGTTAACGTCAACGCCATTTGGTTCGCACCGTCAGGCCATTCTATGTTGGCGCTGGGCGTGTAATCGAACCCTGTTGATTCCCGAAACGCTTTAATTAACCGGCCGGTCATGATGCTGCGTGTCATTTCGGCCAACAAACCGTCTTTGGCTGATTTGACGTTAACAGGCGAGATCAATGTCGTCACTAACCACAAATTGTTGGTTTGATGCCCCGCGTGAGCAATGGTGATGTTGTCTGAAGCTGACCGATAACCAACATCATATTTAACGGCAGGCGCCGCTTTTTTAAGCGAAACACCTGCAACATATCGACGTACGAGTGGCTTGAAGTCTTCAACCGTGATGTTTCCTGCAACAAGATAGGCCATCTCACGATTGACCTGAAACAGAGCTTGGTACGCTGATTCAATGTCGTTTAACTGTGTGTTCGCGTAACTTTCAGGTGACAGGAGCGCTCTCACTGAATCTGTCGTGTAAAAGCGGGCATCCATAGCAAGTTGAGACTTCCCAAGATTCGATTCAGCGTAGCGGGATTGCTCAAGGGTCATTTGCGCTCTTACTTGCTCATACGCTCTCTTATTGAAAGTGGCGTTTTGATAGGCGTGGTGGATGACAGACAACAATGTCGGCAAAGCATTTGCGGGTGATTCACCGGCGAAGTAGTGCTGGTTTTCCTCAACATACGGCTGGACATAGACTTGTTTAGCAGACATCAGACGTTTTAGCTCTGCGTTTGTCAGACCCGCCAAACCACTCGACAGGTAGGTTGTCGGAAGCATGCGGGCAGCGGCGCGCAATGCAGGCGGCAATGAAGCCAGTCCACCTCGAGACCCTGAATAGACATAAACGTTATCTTCACTGTCAGGCAAGGTATGGAGATAAAGCGTGACACCGTTACTCAGTTTCCATTCAGTGATGTTTTCTTCCACCTCAACGATAGACACTATTTCGCCAGACTGAACAGGATCAGGGAGAATTTTAATGTCTTCGGACAATGCAATTTCTTGCCCGGTTCTCAAATACATTTCCTTGAACACAAGGAGGGTGTCCTGAGCCAATGAACGTTTTTTCTCATCCAGGATTTCCTTGGCATCGGTACCTAGCACCATGAAAGCATTATTGCGTGACAAAAGGGTGTGGAGTTGCTCGTTCACCCAGGCAGGAGTGGCTTTGCTCTTAAAATTCCGGAAAAGTACTTTCTGAGTATCTTCTGATAGCGTTTTTCTCTGTGACCAGAGGTCTAAAAGCCTTCCCTCAGCCACTTCACTTGCAGATAATTTAGATTGTGCTGCCAACGCTGACTCCATTTGCCTGAAGTCGATTCTATTTCAAGCGGAAGAAAACCATGATCGCGAGTCGCTGCCAGTTCATAGGCCAGAAATGCATGGGCATCATCCTGCCAGGTGCGATCGTAGCTCAATGCAATGTTAAGAAAGCGAGCTTCACTCCAAGAGTTAACCGAAACATCAACGTTATGGATAGGTACAAATGCTTGAGCTGCCCTTAGTTTTAAGCGTTCAGAAATCGCCGTGGCAGCAAGGAGCTGGAAGGTGTTTTGTTCATAATCCTGTTGTGTAGCCAACGGGTTGGCACCTAGGTCTAACATCAACCAAAGTGCTGGTGATTCCAAAGGCGAAACCCGAGTGATGAAAGGCTCCCCAGGCAGCACGGCATCAGGATGAGAAGCTCTGTTAGCTGTTTTGGGAGTTACCCAGTCTTCAAAGGCATTTCGGATCTTGGCCTTTACGTGGGTGAGGTCAAAGTCACCCGTGATGATGATTTCTGAGCGCTCAGGGGTATAGTTTGAGTAGTAGAACTCTCTCAGCGCTTGGGGTGATAGATGTCGGATGCTATCAGGTGTGCCAATGATATTTGAATGTCCGCGGTAAGAAGCAGAAGCAATGGCGGCGAATGTTTTTGCTTCCAGGGTAGTGGGGCGCCCCCATTGACGTTGTTCTGCTAACACAACGCCTTTTTCATTTTCTATCTCTTTGTCTGACAGTGTCAGTGATGTAGCGATTTCGCCAAACCAGGTTATTGCATCATTGAGCTTGTCGTCATCCGGCATATCTAACAGATAGACAGTCTCGGTGTGGGAAGTAAATGCATTGATGTGATCGACGAATGAAATCCCTGACTCTTCAAAAGCTTGCAAAGCCTCATTGCCAGGAAAACTGGGTGTGCCATTGAATGCCATATGTTCGAGAAAATGAGCATAGCCTGCTTGCTTAGGTGTTTCATGATAACTGCCAGCACGCACCAGAAATCGTATGGAAACAGCTTCTCCGGGAATGCTCTTTAAGTGCGCTTTAAAACCATTGTTGAGAGTAAGGGTCTGCCAGGATTCATCTTCAGGAATAGTTCGGCTCTTCGTTAGACCAGTGCACCCAAAGATAAAGGTTGCGAAAAAGAGAAGTACAACTGATTTGAAAATCTGCATTGCATTGCCCGTGTTACAAATGAGGTTTCAATGTAATTGAGGTTACGTATTCATTCCCAGTGTGACAAAGTTGCTGCGATCCAAATTGCTTTGTCATGTAACCAATTGAAATTTATAGATAAGAAACCAAGGTCTTAGTGAGAAAATCACAGATACAATCAGTTAATTGTAATCTTATTTCGTTACATAAAAAAACAAAGCGACGGGATTTTTGAGGATGGGTGAAAATCATGCTGATAATTGTGTTATTTAAATATAATTCAATTAAAACAGATGGTTATGAAGTATCACAAATGCAATATAGCGGTAATTGTGTGTGATCTATATTTAGTTTCTGATCACTTAACCGCTGTTACGTAGTGTCGGTAAAGAAGCAGTTTTATATTACTCAGCGAATTACATAGTTACGGGGTTGTCGAGAGCTCACACTTGAATTGAGTATCAGGACAACTCGACATTAATCAGGAGCGTTTTTATGTTTAAAAACCTGTTTGCAAATATGCAAAAAGTCGGTAAGGCGCTGATGCTTCCAGTATCAGTAATGCCAGTAGCCGGTATTTTGCTGGGTGTTGGTGCTGCGGATTTCTCATGGCTGCCAAGTATTGTTTCAACCATTATGATGAACGCGGGTGACGCGGTATTCGGTCATATGGGTCTGCTGTTTGCTGTTGGTGTAGCCTGGGCTTCACAAACAACGACGGTGTTGCAGGTCTGGCTGCTATCGTTGGTTACTACATCATGACCAACACCCTGAAAGTAATGGCGGGTGTATACGGTCTTGAAGGTATCGAAACTGGCGTACTGGGCGGTATTCTGGCGGGTGGTGTTGCTGCATGGGCATTCAACCGTTTCTTCCGTATCCAATTGCCTGACTACCTGGGTTTCTTCGCAGGTAAGCGTTCTGTGCCAATCATCACCGGCTTCCTGAGCATCGGTCTGGCAATTGCACTGTCTGTTATTTGGCCACCAATCGGTTCTGCAATCGCAGCATTCTCTGAATGGGCATCTGTACAGAACCCAGAAGTTGCATTCGGTATCTACGGTCTGGTTGAACGTTCACTGATCCCATTCGGTCTGCACCACATTTGGAACGCACCATTCTTCTACGAAGCGGGTCAATGTGTAACGCCAGCAGGTGAAGCACGTACCGGTATCCTGACTTGTTACATGGTTGCTGACGAAGCTTCTCGCGCAGCAGGTAACGGTTTCGGTCAGCTGGCTGGTGGCTTCATGTTCAAGATGTTCGGTCTGCCAGCAGCTGCAATCGCAATGTGGCACACTGCTAAACCAGAAAACCGCGCGAAAGTGGGTGGTATCATGGTTTCTGCAGCGCTGACTTCATTCCTGACAGGTATTACTGAGCCAATCGAATTCGCATTCCTGTTCGTTGCTCCAGTACTGTACGTAATCCACGCTGTTCTGGCGGGTACTGCATACGTTCTGGTTAACATGCTGGGCATGGTTCACGGCACTTCTTTCTCACACGGTCTGATTGACTTTGTGGTGCTGTCTGCGAACTCTCAGAAACTGTGGCTGTTCCCAATCCTGGGTCTGATGTACGCAGCGTTCTACTACATCATCTTCCGCGTAGCTATCGTTAAGCTGGACCTGAAAACTCCAGGTCGTGAAGACGAAGACGAAAGCGCAGCAGCGGTTGGTGGCGAGTCTGAGATGGCGAAAGAGCTGGTTATGGCATTCGGTGGTAAAGAGAACATCACTAACCTGGATGCATGTATCACTCGTCTGCGTGTTGCGGTAGCAAGCGTTGATAAAGTAAACCAAGATCAACTGAAGAAACTGGGTGCAGCAGGTGTTGTTGTTGCAGGCGGTGGTGTTCAGGCAATCTTCGGTACCAAGTCTGACAACCTGAAATCAGACATGGACGAGTGGATCCGCAATAACTAATAGCAGCAATGTTCCCCCGCATTGTTGAACCCCAAAGGAGAGCTTAGGCTCTCCTTTTTCTTTTCCAGACACCAAAAGTTTGCGCTGTCAGAGCCCCGGCTTTTGCTTTTCACCATTCAATTCCTTCTCCCTTAACATCCATATAGACAGCCACGATCTCTGCCAAGTGTAACGGTGGCTCCCAACCATCTTACCGTTTACTGTGCTGGTAAGTACCGTCAGTACCATTGTTCAAATGCAGGTATAGAGATATATCGAGAACAAGCAACGTATGAAAAGAGAAAGGCGCAGTACGACGCTTTAAGCCGCAGCAAGTGGTGCTTACAGGGAAGCAAAAGAAAAGCCCACAGAGGTGGGCTAGATCATGTAAGGATTCATTCAGTAATGCAGCTACAGCGCGACAAAAAACAGCATCAATATCGGCACCAGCAGGCTCAGGATAAAGCCGCTTACAATGGCGATAGGAACGCATTTCACACCGCCGGTGGTCTGGATAATAGGGAGGGTGAAATCCATGGCGGTAGCGCCGCCATAGCCGATAGCCGTTAGTGGATAACGCGCTATCAACAAAGGGATAAGAATGATGGCGACCAGCTCTCTTGCCAGTTCGAGCAGGAACGATGCGCCCCCATAAATTGGCCCCAGTGTGTCTCCCATCAAAATGCCTGCGAGCGAATACCAGCCAAAACCGGATGCCATTGCCAAACCGTAGTTATAAGGTAAATCAAGCAACCAGGCAGCGAGCAGTCCACCCATCCAGGAAGTCAGTATAATCACCAAGGCAATACTCATGCCTTTCTTGTTGATGATGATCTGCTTCAGGCTCATGCCGCTGTTGCGCAACTGAATACCAATCAAAAACAGTAGTACCAGCAAGATAGCTTCACTGGCTGGGTCAACCCAATCAAGTCCTATAGGCAGCATCAGACCAAGAATAAGGCCACCTGCCACAACAAAAACGAGTTTCACTGACTCCATAATCATGTGGGAAAGCGGTACTTCCCGTTTATGTTGTTTGGTTTCCGTTCTCATCACTTTATCAAGCAGCGGAAGCGCAAGCAGATTGGCAACGCCAATGCACAGAAAGAAGGTGACGGCCAACAAAAGGATTTGGTTCAAGTTGTTGAAAAGGTCGTCTAATCCGGCAAGGCTAAGCCCCATCAAGCGAGAATGATGAAAACTAAGCGGGAAGTAGAAGTGTTGATTTTTTCCAGCAGATTGGCATTTTTATCGTGATGAGATAACCAAACACCAAGGTAGAAAAATGTACAGCATGCCGGGGAGCATCGCGCTAAGACCTTATTGATTAAAAGAAAATTGTGATGAGATTAACAGCCACAATTCAATCAGGTCAATCGATGCGCCCCGTCAAATAGTCAAAAACCGCAATTATTCACTATGTTAGTCAATTGGGAGCGGAAGTCGTTTTCGTTAAGGTTTGACAGTTCATAGAGTGCTTCTGCTCCTGCCAAGGTGATTTCAACCTCATGATCAGCAATATCTTCGTCATTTGCACGAAACAGGAGGAGATGATTTGCCATTTTCGCAATATCTAAATATGTGATGTCATCCTCGGCTTTGCGTATGCGACGATTTACTGACACTTCAACAAAGTCGATGTCAAAATCCCAACTCTTCAGAATAAAACGGCTGGCTTCTTTACTTACGGAATAGAAAACATGGCTGGCAATTTCAAAATCAAGGTAATTGCTTCATCGGTATAGGCTTGGTATGCCTTTACAGCACTGTAAATGCCGATATCTGCCAGTAAGCCTATCAATAGCGACTTTTCAACTTCCAAATGCGTATTTTCGTCATCATAACTACGCACCTTTTGACACAGCAGCGCCATCGTCGAACCAAACTCTCGTGATGCCAGCGCGCTTTTGCGAAGCAATCCATTGCATTCAGCAGTAAAGGGAGAGGTGGTTTTCAGCGTTTGAATAGCGTGCGCTGTGCTAACGCCAGTACACGTTTCATACCCAGACGGGACACTGCCATTGTAATGTCGTGGCAGGGGCGCTGGTTACGGGGGCTGAATACGGCTGAGTTGGCTGAGCGAATCACAGATGCGGTTAGCGTCGCATCATCAATAACAAGGTCGCGACGTCCCGAATGGTGGTATTGGGATCGTTGCACATACGCTGGAGCGAGATGACAACGTCTGGGATTGGAGGGAGCTCCAACGTGCCGTCTTTCACAGAGCGATAAACGCGTTGGAAGAAGTCAGTTTCTATTGCTTTTAGGTATTTTTCGCGGTTGGGAGAGACCCAGAATAACGATAGGTGATCCATCTTTTTAGACTCAAAAGAACGCTGACAGAATAGTAAACGTCGCACGCCTCAAAAGAAATACATCTGTTGTCAAATTTGAACGAAAAGCAATTTGCACTTTACTGCCCAGACATCCAGTCATCACTATCGGTGACAATATTATTAATAGACAAAAAGCAAGTTGCAGTCCCTTGGAGTTGATTTTTTTGAAGTAGCATAACGTTTATCCGGAAACTTCGGTGCAAAAAAAGGCATCAAATTGCGAGTGCTATGGTGCATTTAACACGCTGTAAACATAAAAATTACATCAGATATTCGTGACGGCTGTTGCAAAATAGCGACAATATTTTGGCGGTAGTGATCTAGTGCATGGTTTTCTGTGCCTTAATCGGTCATCATTATTTTGCGTTGAGAAATTACACTTTTTAAACCGATAGTTTGGTTTGATTTTGGGGAGAAAGGAGGCTTAAGTGTTGGAAGTTAAAAGTGGTTTTGTGGATTATCTGTCTCAATTTGGCGAGATGGAAAAACGCTCCATGTTTGGCGGCACAGGCTTTTTTGTTAGCGGCGCAATGTTTGCCTTATCAAAGAAGATCGTATCTACCTTCGTGGTGGAGCGGAATTGACCCCCAAACTGTTGGACAAACAGTGCAAAAAGTATGTACACGTCAAGAAAAGTTCGACGGCTATCGTCAATTACTATGACATCACCGACCTTTATGAAGGGGAGGATAAGTCGTTAGGTGACATGGTAAAAAAGTCCGTAGACACGTCTGTAGCGGAGAAGGAATATCGCGATTCCAAACTCAACAAACGTCTGCGCGATTTACCCAACTTGCGTTTGACCATTGAACGCATGCTCAAAAAAGCCGGTGTTGAAGACGTGGACACATTCTTTTCGATGAGCCCGGAAGAACTCTTCCGTAAAGTGCAGGAAGCACATGGCTATGATGTTGACGTGAAACTGCTATGGATGTTTGCAGGTGCGCAAAACGGTACGCATTGGACATTACTGAGCGAAGAAACTAAACAGCAACTGCTTCGCGCAATTTAATTACCCCTTTTTAAAATAGAAAGCCGCTGCTCTCAGCGGCTTTTTTGTTTTTTGCAAGATTGGAATTACCCACCTTTCTGTTTCAGGTCTGTCTGTTAGCGTTTTCTGCAGCGCAACCGCCCACCCCCTGCATCCTTTCAGCATGCCCGTTAACGTTGGGAAAAAATAAACGTCTTCCAAGTGTTTTTTAAGGTTGGTTTTAACTTAGTCCCGCCATGATGGGTTCAGAGTCTAAAACTGCGAGAAGGAAAACACGCATGACTAAAGGGAACGATTCAGTACAAGTGTGGGACATCCTGGTGAGGATATTTCACTGGACGCTTGCTATGGCATTCTTGGTGGCATGGCTGAGCGCTGAAGAACTAGACACACTGCATTATTGGGCGGGGTACACTATCGCAGCCCTTGTCACTTTCCGCGTTATTTGGGGGGTTATCGGAACCCATTATGCAAGGTTCAATTCGTTTGTATTTCGCTGGAAGACAGTTAAATCCTACCTGAAAGAATTTATTTCATTAAAACCCTCACACTATGTTGGTCATAACCCCGCTGGTGGGTTGATGGTGATCCTGCTTTTGATTTCTCTCGCAGTGGTTGCATTTACGGGTATGGCAATGATCGCTTCCGATGGATTGGGGCCGCTAGCAGGCTCTTGGTTCAGCCAGTTTTCCGGGGAATGGATAGAAGATTTTCACGAGCTACTTGCCAACTTCACGTTGGGACTTGTGGTCTTCCACATTGCAGGTGTTGTGGTGAGCAGCATTATCCATAAAGAAAACCTGATCAGAGCAATGATTACAGGCAAAAAAAGGCCAAGGAGGTTTAGATGAAAAAGCGCAGTCAACTGGGTTCTTTCATTGCGGGTATCGCACTCAGCACCTTCGTGTTTGCAACATCGGTAAGCGAAACCATGATTGAGGCCTACACAAGCCAAACCGGACAGGCGGCAAGCGCCCGACAAGGTGAAGTTCTCTGGATGAGCCAAAATGAAGGAAGGCGCTGTTCGGATTGTCATGGCGAAGATCTAACCAAAGCAGGAAAGCACATACGCACGAAGAAGGTCATCGGTCCAATGGCGCCTTCCGTAAACACAACGCGGCTTCGCGACAAAAAGAATATCGAAAAGTGGTTTAAACGTAACTGTCTGTGGACTTTAAAACGCGAATGCACACCACGGGAAAAGGCCAATATTTTAGCTTGGCTTGCGAGTCAGTGAGGTAGGGATATGAGCAAAGCTTCAAATAAATCTCAATGGATTATCGGTACAGTGTTGCTGATAGGAGCCTTTGGCATCGCGATAGTGGGCATGGCAGTTGCTGACTTTGGTGAAAATGAAGATCGGGTGCTTGTCGGTGCTTCAGCAAACAGCGAAGCACAATACACATCTGAATGCGGTGCTTGTCATATTGCCTATCTAGCAGGCTTTCTGCCTGAGCGGAGCTGGAAAAATATCATGGGCTCGCTGGATAACCATTTTGGCGAAAATGCGGAACTAGATACGGATACGGGAACCATTATCACCGGCTATCTAGTCGCAAACGCGGGAGAAAACAGCACTAACCGCAAGGCACGTAAATTTATGCGCAATATTGTGGCAACCGATGTACCGCTTCGGATCACCGGGCTTTCATACTTTAAACGCAAGCACGATGAAGTGCCGGTGCGATACGTAAAAGACAACCCAGATGTTGGCAGTTTCAGCCAGTGTCAGGCATGTCATGGAGATAAGGCAGCATCAGGTATATTTAATGAACATACGGTCAATATTCCAAACTATGGTCGCTGGGACGATTAGTCTCGGGTTGTTTACGACTTGTGCATATGCCGATGCCGACTATTCACCTGCACAAGTTCGTGAGCTTATTGATAAAGGAGAGATTCTGGCGCTGTCTGAAATTCAGTCCATGCACAGTGCACGGCTTGCTGGGCGAATATTAGATGTAGAACTGGAAAGGAAAAGGGGCACGCTCATCTATGAGTTTGAGGTGTTTGGCAAGGATGGCGTCGTCCGTGAAATCTATATCAACGCAGCCGATGGTCGCGTACTGAAAGAGGAGATAGAGGACTAGTGCATGTGCTTCTGGTGGATGATGACGCAGACTTAATTGACCAAACCCGCCCCAAACTTCAACGGGCAGGCTATGCCGTGGAAGTGGCAGGGAATGGAGTTGATGCTGAGTTTTTGGCGAAGGAAATGCCTTTCGATGGAATTATTCTCGATTTGGGTTTACCGGGTAAAACCGGTATAGAAGTGCTGAAAAGTTTGCGGGCAACAGGCATTGATACACCGATACTTATCCTGACGGGACGGGATACCTGGCAGGAGAAAGTTGAAGGGTTAAAACTGGGTGCAGATGATTACCTGACCAAGCCCTTTCAGTTCGAAGAACTGGCAGCCCGCCTAGAAGCCGTTTTGCGCAGAAACCAAGGTCGCGCAGACAACACGCTGCGTTGTGCTGGCCTCTCGTTGGATGTCGACCGTCAGATAGCCATGACAGACGATGGCAATGAAGTGACATTAACCGGCAAAGAATTCCGTCTCCTTCGCTATCTTATGTCCCATCCACAGAAAGTTATCTCAAAGACCGAACTCAGTGAGCATGTTTACGAAGAGGAAATGATCAAAGACAGCAATGTTATAGAGGTCTATATCAACCGCTTGCGTCAAAGTTTTGGCAAAGAGGTTATCGAGACACGACGTGGGCAGGGATACCGAATTCGTGGCTGATAAACCCATTCACCCACCGGTGACATATTCTATCCAACGCCGGCTGCAATCACGTCTTCTTTGGCTTCTCCTCCTCCTCGCCTTACTGACACTTGTTCCTGTCCATTTTGCAGTGCGTGGATTTGTCGATGGGATCGTGGAAAACCGCCTGGAACATGATGCGGAAACCATTATCTCTGCCTTGAATCGAGACGCTAAGGGCCAGTGGAGCCTCAACGAAACGCGGATTCCGGCCATCTATCAACGGGTATCTTCGGGGCACTATTTTCGTTTAGCGAGCCCCGTTTTCAGTGCGGATTCCCGCTCAATCTGGGATCGGGACTTTACTGTTCCCCGCCTGAAAACGGGAGAGCGTCTGCCTGAGGTTATGGCGCTGGGAACTGACGAACGCCTGATGACACTGAGTCTGGGGTTTGAAAAGGGAAGTGAGCCTTTTACTGTTTGGGTGGCCGAAGACCTCACAGAGCACTACCGTGACCAAACCCTATTGGAATTCGCGATAGCATTCATGCTGTTTGTGGTGATTGGCGTCATTATCTGGCTTCAAAGAAAAATGATAGCCGCGGGCTTTGCCCATTTAACACCTATCCAAAAGGCACTGGATAGGGGGGACATTATCGCGGGGGTGTCCCTTCCGGAACAGACCCCGGAGGAGATTGTCCCACTTGTGAATGCGCTGCGCAGAGTGCTGGAAAGGTCGGCAGCCCAGGTTGTGCGCTCACGAACCAGCATGGGTAACCTTGCCCATGAATTAAAGCGCCCGATTCAAAAGCTTCATTGGTTGGCTGATGATGTTCAGGATAAAACCCTGTCAGTCAACATCCAGGACGCTGCGACCGAATTGGAACACTTGATGAACCGCGAGCTTCGCCGGGCACGGATATCAGGGAACCCAACACCTGGTCGGCTATTTAACCCCAGTCAGGATTTGTCCCACCTGATCGCCTTGTTCAACCGAATATATTCTGAACGCATTGAAATTAAAACGGGATTACCCGATGGTGATTTGCCCTATGACCGTGATGATCTGTTAGAGTTGGTTGGAAATATCGTCGACAACGCTTGCCGATATGCGAAGGCACAAGTGCATCTGCATATTGACTACGACAGTCACGGGAATGTGTGGTGCATCGAAATCGATGACGATGGTGTAGGCGTTAAAACTGAAGACCTGACGCGATTGCGTGAACGTTGTGTCCGTCTTGATGAGAATGATTCACAGGGCGGTTCTGGTTTAGGAATTTCTATCAGCTATGCCGTCGTAGAAAGTTACGGGGGAGAGATGATATTTCTGGCATCGCCGCTTGGCGGCTTAAGAGTGACAATTAACTTACCGGTTTAAAACTATAACTATTATGAAACTGCCTCAACTTTCTTCCTCTTTGCTTGCCGGGCTTCACTGCTTTTCCGTGGTGGCTGAAACCATGAGTTTCACCCGTGCCGCGCAGGAACTCCACCTCACCCAAAGTGCGGTTTCCCACCGGATTAAAAAGCTGGAACAACGGCTGGATGTTTCACTCTTTGTCCGTCGTCCCCGCCATCTTTCGCTGACCAATGAAGGGGAACAACTGAAGCTGGTGGTGACAGAGCAGTTTTCAGCGATAAGCATGAAGTTGCAAGAAATTAACCGAGCTAAGCCTTCGGGTGATTTTATTGTTTCAGCCCCACCAACTTTTGCCCAAAAATGGTTGGTTCCTCGTTTGCACGCTTTCACCGAGCGCTTTCCGGATATTACCTTTCATCTAAGAACTCGCAACGACCTGATTGATTTCAAAGCGGAAGCGTTCGACTGTGCCATTTACTTTGGTCATGGGCGGTACACAGGGCTTGTCAGCCAGCACCTGATGGACGATGCCATCGTCCCGGTTTGTAGCCCAAGGTATGCTGAGCGCCATGATCTTTTCGACCAACCTGAAAAGCTTGCCCAATGCCAGCTCTTGCACGATGCCGCCCCTTGGGCCAGTGCCAGTCTGAGCGACGAATGGTCATATTGGGCGAACACCAATGGCATCACTTTAAATGGCACCAATCACAGCTTTGATCGGGCAGATCTCGCGTTGGAGGCGGCCTGTGGTGAAATGGGTGTTGCTATTGGCCGGATGGCCTACATTCAGGATTATCTGAGTACGGGTCGTCTGGTTGCGCCGGTAGATTTACCCGTAAAATCGCCGTTCAGCTTCTATCTGGTATACCGCGAAGAGCATCAGGCAATGCCAAAATTCTCGCTTTCAGGCACTGGCTGCAAAACCAATTGGATGAAAAATGATAGAACGGCCTAGCCTTTTTCAATCATTTATCATTTACATCACAAAACAAGGATATAATCGTAACCGTTTTAATCGCCGATTGGCAGGAAAGCCAAGGGATCCGGTGATAAAGGAAATGTCTGGGAAGTAAAACGGATGGCGAAAAATACTAAAGAGGGCGCGCTGCAAACAGAGGCGCTGGTCTATCAATCGATTATTGAGATCTTCTTTCAAGACGGCTGGGATGCCGTTACTTATGGAGCCATAGCCAAACATACCGGCTTGAGCCGCAGTGGAATTCAGCGGGTGGTTCCAAGTAAAGATTCGATGGTGGATGCGTTTCAGGGGCAAGTGGTTGACTATGTGAACGGCCTCATTGATGCAAGCAGTCCAGAAACGATCAAAGCTTCTTGGCTGGCAGGGCTGGAGCAGGAAAAGTTTGCCCATTGTGTGCGTTTTTTGTTGGGGTCAGTCTATATGGAAACCCAAGCAAAACAAAATTGGCAATGGCGTAGAAATCCTGATCGACAAATACGGCGAAAAGGTCATTATCGAATTGATCGGGCTTTCGGCACTGAGTTTACTGGGTGTGGAAACCGGAAAGAAGAAAGGCCTCGATTGAGGCCTTTTTTACACTGATTGCTTTTTTATCAGTATTTGAAGCGGGTAGTGAACATGAATTGGTCGCCGTACACGTCGTTAAAACGCATTTGTGAACCGATAGAGAACAGTTCTGTTGCGTGGAAGCGGGCGTATACCGAACCGAAAATGTCCTCGTCATCTTGGATAGACAAATGGCCAATCTCGCCACCTACTTCCAGTTGTGGGCTCAACCACTGACGCAGACCCAGGTTCACTTCAACACCAAATTCGGTGTCATGGTTGAAACGGCCACGTTGTTTCACAGTACGCATACCCAGCTCGCCGTATACGTCTGCCCAGTTGTTTACTGGCGCATGGAAGCCGATTGCGGTTGAAACGTCGTAATCAGATTCAAATTCAGTGTCAATCTCTGCACGAATGTGAGCATTTGGGTGGATAGAGGTGCTGAAACCCACACCGTAAGTCACAGGGCTGACACCCACGCGAGCCTCAAAATAGTCGTAGCCGAAGTTGCTCATGGTTGGATCGTTCGCAAGGCTTGCAGCCGAAAAAGCAGACGAAGATACCGCCGCGATAATAATACCGGCAATCTTTGATTTGCGCATGAAAGGTCTCGTGAAGAATAAAAAGTGTGACTGGTATTCTAATAGAAGTGGCTTTTGTGAAACAACAGCATAGCGGCTTAAATATGCAGCTATGCTGTCAAAATTAGGCAAAAATTCGCCAATTAGTGAGCACTATCTGTTTAACGATTCTGACAATAGGGCTTGGCACTAATTATCTGAATAGTTGAGACGGTTATCACTGATCGCTTTCAGGATGCGTTCAGCATCCAGCACACTGATCCAGGACATCAGATTTGGGTCTTGTTGGATAACAAAAGTGCTCAATTGATCCATGACCACGTTTCTCAACGCATCCCCCTGCCAAGGCTTCGCAATATAGTAATCCAGGCTGGAGTGATTCACTGCCTGAATGGTCTCTTCAAGGCCAGCTTGACCGGTCAACAGCAGTTTTCTTGCCGCTGCAGTAGCCGGTGACTGGCTGAGTTCGATAAGAAAATCGACCCCCAGATCTTCCGGCATAATATGGTCACAGAGGATCAGGGCCAGTTGCAGTTCATCGGCGTTGGCTTCGGCAAGAATTTCTCTCGCTTCTGCGACGGACTCCGCTGCTTCAATCACGAAATGTTCTTCCAGTTCTGCCAGATCATTGACCACGCTGTCCAGAACGTCGCGTTCATCATCCACGCACAAAATCAGGTACTTGTTCATTGTTCCTCCATTAATGGCGTGATTATTTGGGTGTAAGGTAGGGTCACTGTCATTGCCGTAAATTCACCGGGTGACGAACTGACAGAGATGGTTCCGCCGTGATGCTCAACGATTTGTCGGCAAACCGACAGGCCAATTCCCAGGCCAAAATGGCCTTCCCGTTTGGTGGTGTAATTTAATTCGAAAATCTTATTCTTGATGGATTCAGGAATACCTGAGCCGTTATCCCGCACCGTCACTTTTACTGCCTTCCTGCTGCGAAAAACGGTTTCGCGGGTGGTTACATGAATTTCACCGTTTTGGCTGATAGCGTCCAGCGCGTTGGAGATAAGGTTTGTCCATACCTGCTGCAGTGCGATGGGTTTGCAGCGGATTGGCCTGAGGTCCCCATAATCTTTGACCAGCTTGATACGTTTTAGCTGGTTCTCAAACATGATCAGGGTGTCTTCAATGCCTTCATGAATGTCCACCTCGTGCATGGTTTCATCATCCTGTCGGGCATAGGTTTTGAGGCTCTTTACCATGTCGGCAATCCGCTGGGCGCAGACGTTGGTTGAGCGAAGCAAACTCCCTGCCTGTTGGAACATATCCCATTGGTTGAGGGTGTTATGAAATTCGCTCCCCAGCTGTTTGTTCCATCGTTGGATTTCCGCCCCGTCAATTAGCCCCATGTTGACCGCTTTACGCGCCAGGTTGCGGTTGCCAATCATAGGCTCAATTTCTTTCGCCATTTTACGTGCATCGGCGGTAGAAACCGGACGGGAGAGCAGGGCATTGGCCATGATTTGGTTTGCCTTGTCCCTTGCATCATCCGCGAGTTCGACATTGATCAGGGTGCCGATATTGTCTTTCAGCGTGTCGCTGTTGCGCAAAATGGCAGACACGGGATTGTTCAGCTCATGGGCAACCCCGGCCACTAGCTGACCAAGCATGGCCATTTTCTCTTTTTCCATCAGCTGTTTGTGCGCCTGCTCGAGCGAGAGCAATGTCTGCTGGAGTTTGACTTCCGTATTGATGCTTCGCTTGAGGCGACGGTTGAAGTGTCGGAGGAGGTAACTGGAAAACAGCGGTAGCAGGTCGTTGCGTGCACGCATTACCTCAGAAAACAGGGAGCGGTTGAGCTTTAACACCCGGGTGGGTTTGAGTGTAATGCCAGTAGAAAAGGAGACATCACCCGTCACAAATGACATGCCCCCAATCAAGCTGCCTTGCCCTAATCTCGCCACTTCATGTGCGGCACCGGTCTCATCGCGTTTTATCAGTGCAACTTCGCCTTCGACCACAAACCACAGGAAGGTATTGGGTTTGCCTTCATGGGTCAGGATATGGTTTTCGCTGTAAGTGCGGTTGACGTGATGGTCATTGTTCGCGCCAAAAAAGTCATCAATGCCATCAATCAGTTCTTTGGCAAGGTCTTCGTCCGATACGCCCAAGGAAGATTCGATAAAGCCGTGCCGGTATTTCGCCAGCTTGTTTTCGATGTGGGCATCGAGCAGCCTTTTTTGGTCAAGCATATAGCAATACTTGAGCAGGTCGTCGTTGCAAAAGGCGAGGACATATTGTGTCAGCTCTTTCTTTGCAATGGTGATCAGTTCGTTGTCTGCCCAAGGCTTTGTCATGCAGTAGTTGAGACGGCCTTCGTTCACTGCCTGCATGATTTTTTCCAGATCCGGCTGGTCATTCATCAAAACAGTGCGTGCACCGTGGGATGCAGGGTGGTTATCAATGTTGATTAGAAGGTTAATACCTTCATCCTCACCAAGGGTGTGGTCGCAGATAAACAGAGCAACGCGCCGGTCGGCCGCTTGAAGCGATTCCAGAATTTCATTTGCAGCGCCTGCGCTGGTAGCGCAAATAATGTCAAACAGCTCGTTGAAACGCGAAAGCTCGCGTTCAATTTGGGCTAAAACAGAAGGGTCGTCGTCCAGACAAAGGATGACTCGCTGGTTCATGTTGATACCGTATGTCCGTATTTTGTGAGAGTGTATCTTTTTGGGCGTCTTCAAGCTGAGAAGAACGCTGCAAACTGGTACATAACTTTCTGAAACCTCAACTTCCCATGGGGTTATGTGGCCGTTTGGTTTACACTTTTTCCAAACTAAAGCCGGATGCTACGGAGTAAAAATGATATTTGGAAAATATGCGGCTATTGCGGGTGCAGTAGCGATTGGGGCGATTTGGCCATTTGCTACGGGACAAATTGGACAATCCCTGTACGAGCAAGAAATTGAGAACATGAAGTCTCCGTACTTGACCGTCGAAACTGAGTCCTATGACCGTGGTTATTTGTCGTCTGAGTGGTAACTCGCTTATCCCTGACCGGCGAAATGAAAGCGCTGTATGAAAGCGAAGGCTTACCAAGCAGCTACACCATTCTAAGTCATGTCGAGCATGGTCTGTTGGGTGTTAGCTCAATCTCAACATTGGGTATGACACCCGAACTGACATCATTGACTGAAAAACTCTGGCAGGGTGATGAGTCGCTCTAACAATTGTTAGCGAAACCTCTCTATTTGGTGATACGCAGTTAGATGTTACTGTCCGCGCGATGGATGGGGACAATGAAGATTTTAAAATCACCAGTTCACCGGCCAATATTTCAGGCACTGTTGATAAAGACCGCAACATTGTGTTTGAAATGGAAATGCCCAACCTGACCATAGTCTCACCAGACGATGAAACACTGTCGTTCAATGAAATCACTGGCAGTGGTCAAGGTCAAATGGTCGATGAAATGTGGGTAGGTGTCCAGCAATTCAACATTTCAAAGAGCGCTTTTAGCATTGATGGCGAAACCATGGATATCGCCAATCTCGGCATGAATGTGAAAAATGCCCTGGTTACCATAGACGGTAGTGATGTGGCGACCGCCAGCAAAGATGCGTTGCGCGTAGACAGCATCAACACACTCTCTTTCCAGGAAATGGATGTTCCTAACATCCTGTCTCTGGATAATTTCAAAATTGGCATGAATTTGTTGAAGATTGACTACCAATCCCTGATTACATTGGCGACCATGTCTGATGCAATGGGAGAGGAACCAAGCGAAGAAGACGTCAACAAGCTGGTTACCGTGCTAGACACTCTGGTGGAAAAAGGCCTGACGTTCGAAATCCTGCCACTGGAAATGGACACACCGGAAGGCAATGTTAATGCCAGATTTGACCTGACTATCGAGCCTGGTTTAGGCAGTGTTACCCAGAACATTACTTTGCTGACCAGTAAGTTGAAAGGCAACTTGTTTGTGAATGTGCCTGCAGCGTATGTGAATGGTGTACCAGAGGTTTCCGCGTCTATCGCAAACCTTGAACCTTATGGTTTTATCAGCGAAACCGCCGATGGAATGACGCTCACAGCGAAAATTGAAGGCGATCAGGCTGTTTCGCCGAGTGGCCAGCGTGTACCGATTGGTCTGCTGATGATGATGTTCATGTAAACACCCTCTATAAAACTGAGCCAGTACGTCGATGATGTACTGGCTTTTTTTATGGGGTTTTGCAAATTTCCGTCGCACCGCTCTTTCATTTGTGACAAAGCGTAAAATTACTTTCATCTTGGCTAGTATTTTTATCATCTTGGACGAAACTGTAGTTGTTAAGCACAGAGATTTATTCCCTGTTCTATAAAAATGTCTCATAACCAGGGGGATGCATGGAGTCGATAAAAGTCAAAGATTACATGAACAAACGACCTGTCACCTTTAAAGTTTCCATGCCGCTATCGATCGCCATGGGAAAAATGTTGAATGCGCAGCAAACAGGCGGTCCTGTTATCGATGACAACAACCGCGTCGTGGGTTTTTTATCTGAACAAGACCTTATTCATAAACTGCTTCGTGTAGGTTATTACTGTCAGGACAGTGACAACGTTGCGGACTGTATGCGGGGCGACGTAAAAACAGTAAGTCCGGATGAAAGCGTGATTAAGCTGGCTGAAGAGATGCTTCCTGCCAAACCGAAGGTTTACCCTGTGGTGGATGAAGACGACAGACTGATCGGTGTCATTTCTCGGCGCGACATCTTACGGGCAATCGCGACCCAAATTGACGACTGCTTCCATCATCAGGTTTAGTCCTTCAAATAATTTGAATAACTTGTATCAAAGAAGGTGCTTGTAGCACCTTTTTTTGTGACAAGATAAACGGTCATTTCACGCAACTATTCTACGCATATATTGCCGTGAAGTGAGCAATGAGCAGGGTAAGCCTTAGGCGCCAATCAGTTTCAGGGATGCACAATCAGGGAAGGCTATGCCAGGTCAGCAGCAAGCGAAATTTCTCAACGGCTCAATCATGCGCCACATTACCATTATGTCCACATCCGGCGCAGTCGGGCTGATGGCACTCTTTCTTGTCGATCTGGCAGACATGTTTTTTATCAGCTTGCTGGGTCAGGTTGAGTTGGCGGCAGCGGTTGGTTTTGCTGGAACCATCGTCTTTTTTTCCACGTCCGTGTCGATTGGTACCTCGATTGCCATGGGCGCCTTGGTCAGTCGCGCATTGGGCGCGGGTGACAAAGATCAGGCCAGGCGGATGACCGCCAGTGTGATGATTTTTTCTGCCTTGGTCAGCATTATTACTGTTGCTGTGATATTGCTGTTTCTTCCCCCGATCCTTTCCCTGATAGGTGCGACCGGTGAAGCAGCCGAAAAGGCAGCGGACTTTCTGCATATCCTGCTACCCGGTGCTCCCCTTATGGCAATGGGGATGGCAGGTGGTGCGGCACTTCGTGGCGTGGGGGATGCCAAGCGTTCAATGTCAGCGACCTTAGCCGCAGGTGCAGTTAACGCCATTTTGGATCCTATCTTTATTTTCGGTCTTTCGATGGGGGTTGAAGGTGCTGCAACCGCGTCTTTGATTTCCCGCTTTGTCCTATTTGGTGTGGCTTTCCAAGCGGTATACAAAAAACACGACCTTATCGCCACGCCAAGTGTGACAGACATGAAAAACCATGCTCGCGCGATAGTGGGCATTGCCGGGCCTGCAATTATTACGAACACAGCTACACCCATAGGCAACGCCATAGTGACAGCTCAAATTGCAAAGTTTGGTGCAGATTATGTTGCGGGTTATGCGGTTATGGGGCGGCTATTACCTGTCTCGTTTGCCCTGATTTTTTCACTATCCGGCGCGGTGGGGCCTATCCTTGGCCAAAATTACGGCGCACTGCGGTTTGACCGTGTTCGCCGGACTCTGAGCGATTCCACCAAATTTGTCACTGGTTACTGCATTGCCGTTGCTGTCATCCTCTATTTGGCGCAAAACCTGATTGTGAAGGCGTTCAGCTTGGATGGTGACGCCGCGTCAATCATCACCCTGTTTTGCACTTATATTGCTATCACTTTCATTTTCAACGGCACGCTGTTTATTTCCAATGCAGCGTTTAACAACCTTAACCGCCCGGCCTGGTCAACCATTTTGAACCTCGGTAAAGCGACTGTCGGCACCATCCCATTTGTTTATGTCGGAGGGCATATTGCAGGTGCTGAGGGTGTGTTGATAGGGCAGGCTATCGGTTCAATTTTGTTTGGTATTGCGGGTTATTTTCTGGTTCAACGACTGATTGACCAATTGGCACGTGATCATGAGCTGAAAGAAGAAGATTTAGTGCCGGTAGAGCCCATGGTGCCAGCGGCGGGCTTAACCAGTTGCCGTGAAGTGATGGCAGATGAGGTTGAGGAACTTATCGCAGACAGTGAAACTGGAAAAACAGAAGGAAGGTAACTGGCTGAATTGCTGCCTGTTTATTGATCTATTTCAGGGCTTCCTGACATCAATACGCGCAGAATGATCCCTATTGCTCACGGAGTGTGAGCCTTTGCTTTTTAGGGACGACGAGCGATTATGCGCATTCAGGCAAAATACCTTCTACCGGTTTTAATTCCTTTGATTGTGGTGCTGTTACCGGCATCAGTATTTCCTTTCGAGACACTCACCGTCATGCAGCAGCGTGCGATAGCGTTGTTCTTGCTGGCTGCGCTTTGCTGGGTGCTGGAACCCATCCCCATTTATGCCACATCTGTGGTGGTTATCGTGCTGGAACTTCTCTTTCTTTCGGACAAGGGGCTTATCTGGTTTAGGGCGGACGCCGGTACCCCAGCGTTTGGTGAGTCTTTGCACTACACCAGCATTATGGCAACGTTTGCCAGCCCGATTATCATGCTGTTTCTGGGTGGTTTCTTCCTTGCTATGGCGGCGACCAAATACCGTCTGGATATCAACCTTGCAAGGGTGCTGCTCAAACCTTTTGGCCATCAGCGAAAATGGTGATGGCTGGTCTAATGTTGATCACTGCCGTTTTCTCCATGTTTATGTCGAACACGGCGACCACGGCCATGATGCTGGCGATACTTACGCCGATCCTGGCAATATTCAAACCCAATGATCCGGGTAAAATTGCCTTTGCGTTGTCGATTCCCGTTGCTGCAAACATCGGTGGTATCGGAACCCCAATCGGCACGCCGCCAAATGCTATCGCACTGAAATATATCTCGGCGGAAAACATGATCACCTTTGGCGAATGGATGGCATTCGGTGTCCCATTTGTGGTCGTAATGCTGGTTCTGGCCTGGGCATTGCTGAGCTTCATGTTTCCTTCCGATGAATCATCAATCAGCCTTTCGATTAAAGGACGTTTCCTGAAAACACCGAAAGCGATCACTGTATACGTTACGTTCGCTGTTACCGTATTGCTGTGGTTGATGGGTTCTAGCCATGGCATGAACTCTTACACGGTTGCCCTTATTCCTGTCGCGGTATTCTCAATGACAGGGATCATCAACAAAGAAGACCTGAAGAAAGTGTCTTGGGACGTGCTTTGGCTGGTATCGGGTGGTTTCGCGTTGGGTCTTGCGCTGGATAAAACGGGGCTGGCCAGTTTGCTGGTACACAGCATTCCTTTTGAAAACTATGCGGCAGAGCTTGTCTTGGTGGGGGCGGCGGCACTTTGTCTCATCATGGCCAACTTTATGTCCCATACTGCTACGGCTAACTTACTGATGCCAATTATGGCGGCGCTTGGATTCTCCATGACGTCATTGGCACCGCTTGGCGGCGAAACAACCCTGATCCTGATTGTGACGTTTGCAGCGTCTCTCGGTATGTCTTTGCCTATCAGTACACCGCCGAATGCTTTGGCGCATGCTACCGGTCATGTAAACAGCAACCAAATGGCTAAAGTCGGTGTGATATTGGGTATTGTGGGTGTTGCACTCAGCTTTGTGATGGTGTGGATACTGCACCAGATTAATTTCCTATAACAGTAACTGGGGAAACAGATGGAAAAGGTAAACATTATTTGTGTTGATGATCAGCGTGAAGTGCTGGATGCCGTACTGAAAGATCTCGCTTCCCTTTCGGTTGCCTTCCATATTGAAGATTGTGAATCTGCGGATGAAGCGCTGGATCTTATCGATGAACTGGATGCGGAAGGCGAGCACGTCGCGCTCATTATCTCTGACCATGTCATGCCAGAAAAAACCGGTGTCGAATTGCTGACAGAAGTGTCTCTGGACCCACGTTTTCGCCATACCCGCAAAGTACTGTTAACCGGTCAGGCAACCCATGCCGATACCATTGAAGCGATAAACAACGCGGCAATTGAACGCTACTTTGAAAAGCCCTGGAAGGCGGATGCCTTGCTTGATGCAGCGAAGCGTTTGGCAACCCAGTATGTTTTTGATGCCGGTTTGGATTACCGTGACTACCAGGACTTGCTTGATACCCAGGTGATTCTGGATCGGTTGAAATAAAGAGTAATACTTTGATAAAACGTCTTGACCTTGGAGTTATCTCCAAGGTTTAGACTGTAGGCATCAATGAGAAAAGGAGAGTCCTTTATGTGTCATTCATGCCATTCAATTAAGTGTAACCAAACCATCCAGCACGCTGCTGTGCCCGAGACAAACACCGGGACGGGAGCATGCAGTGCTTCCAGCAGCCACAGCCATTCATCTTGCTCCGGCGCAGAATCAGCGGAGTCTGACACTGCTGATCCGGAGTCGCATGGCTGTTGCAGCAATCATAGCTGCAGCAGCGAAGCTCAAGCAGAAGATAACGTCCCTGTCTCATCCAGCAACCTTGTCTGGCAAGTGACCAAAATGGACTGCCCCAGCTGCGCAGGTAAGCTTGAAGCAGCCCTGTCACGTCTTGATGGCGTGAAAAGCGTTCAAGTCAGGTTCTCCAGCCAGAAACTGGTGGTTGAAGCTGAACAGTCTGCGCCTGCCGACTTAGCAGAGGCCATTAAACAACGTGCTGAAAAAACCGGTTTTCCGCTGGTGGATATTTCCCGTAAACCCGCCGATACCGAAGCGTTAACGCTTTGGGAAAAAATAAAGCGTGACGGGATACTCTTTTCGCTCATCGCCGTCATGGCGATCGCAGGCATCGTCTCCATCTGGCAACCGGAAACCGGCTCTATTCTGTTTACGGTAGCACCATTCTGGGCCTAATGCCTATCGCCAAAAAAGCGTTCACTCTGGCGCGTAACGGTTCTCCTTTCTCCATTGAAATGCTGATGTCCATTGCGGCATTCGGCGCGCTCTACCTTGGTGAAACGTTGGAAGCGGCATGGTGCTTGTATTGTTCTTGATTGGTGAGCGCCTGGAAGGGTTTGCCGCTTCTAAAGCACGCAAAGGGATTGAATCCCTGATGGCGTTGGTGCCGGAGGACATTGTCCGCAAACATCCCGACGGCCGCCGTGAAACGGTGCCAGTTTCCTCGCTGGAACCGGGACACCGGGTTGAAATTGCACCGGGCGGGCGTTTACCTGCCGATGCCGTTTTACATGAAGACAACGCCAGTTTGATTTGAGCGCACTGACGGGAGAGTCGATTCCCGTGGTGAAAGAGCGCGGAGAAAAAGTGCCTGCCGGTGCCTTGTCCGTTGATCGTGTTGTTGAAATGGAAGTGGTTTCCAAACAAGGTGAAAGTGCTATCGACCGCATCCTCACCTTGATTGAAGAGGCGGAATCCCGTCGCGCGCCGTTTGAACGTTTTATTGACCGCTTCAGCCGCTGGTACACACCGCTGATGATTCTTGTTGCCGCATTAGTCGTCACCATTCCTCCTGTGTTCTTCGCTGAAAGCTGGGATACCTGGGTCTACCGTGGATTGGCATTGTTGTTGATTGCCTGCCCGTGTGCCCTGGTCATTTCACGCCCGCGGCCATGACATCCGGTCTTGCCACAGCTGCTCGCTTCGGTGCCTTGTTCAAAGGTGGCGCGGCGCTGGAAGCGCTCAGCAAAGTTGAATGGATTGCTTTTGACAAGACCGGCACCCTGACTGAAGGCAAGCCAGTGGTGACGGATGTTGTTACCTGGCAAGGTGATGAAACTTCCCTGTTGTCTCTTGCTGCAGCGATTGAGCAAGGCTCACATCATCCATTGGCCAAAGCGCTGGTAGACAAAGCAGAAGAGGCAGGGGTTTCAACCCTCAAGGCCGACAATATCTCGGCGGAGGCGGGCAAAGGGGTTTCCGGTGTTGTCGAGGGTATAGCGGTTTCGCTGGTTGCGCTGGATAAGCTTGAGTCTCATCACAGCATCAACCAACAGCAGATGCAGGAAGCACAGGCGCTCGCAGAAAGCGGCAAAACCGTCGCCGTGCTGTTTGAAGAAAGCACCGCAAAAGGAGCGTTTGCCTGGCGTGATGAATTGAGAGCGGCATCGTTTGAAACCATCGACCAGTTGAACCAAAAAGGCCTGCACACCGTGATGCTAACTGGTGACAACCCGAAAGCGGCCGCTGGTTTAGCAGGTAGCTTGAAGATGGATTACCGCGCCGGACTGATGCCTGAAGGCAAGGTCGATGCGATTAATGAGATTGCGAAGACCAAGAGTGTCGCCATGGTGGGGGATGGGATCAACGATGCGCCGGCAATGAAAGCGGCAACCATTGGGATCGCAATGGGTGGTGGTACGGATGTAGCTCTGGAAACTGCGGATATCGCCCTGAGTTCAAACCGTATTGAACGTATTCCCGATATCGTCGCCTTGTCGCGCGCCACCATGGCAAACGTAAGACAAAACGTTACCCTTGCTATTGGTTTGAAAGCGGTATTTCTGGTCACCAGTGTGCTTGGTATCACCGGCTTGTGGGTTGCTGTGCTGGCAGATACCGGTGCCACAGCATTGGTAACACTCAATGCACTCCGCTTGCTTCGATTTAAGAGCGGTGAAGTACAAACAACGCCGCAGCGGAAAGGGGAGATAGCGTTAAATAAGTCGATCTAGATCACTCCACATTGAAATTTAATGAAATGAAAATATTTCAATAGTGAGTTGTGTCACTTTTATTTTCCCGCCGTTCGGTATGGTAACAACATCAACATGCGCTCTGATTTGCAGGGCGCATGATTCCAATACCTCTCTGACTGCAGTCAGTCAGAGACTCGAATATTTGAGAGTGAGGAGATAACCATGACCGAGCAAACCGTATTCCATCTGGGTGTCACCAAGTCTGATCTGGACGGCGCAACCATGGCAATCATTCCGGGCGATCCGCGCGTGTGGAGAAAATTGCCAACCTGATGGACTCACCGAAGTTTCTTGCCAGCCACCGTGAGTACACTGTGTTTCTGGCGAAGCTGGATGGTCACTCTGTCGTGGTTTGCTCGACCGGTATTGGTGGTCCTTCAACATCTATTGCGGTGGAAGAGCTTGCACAACTGGGCGTGCGTACTTTCCTGCGTGTGGGCACAACCGGCGCTATCCAGCCAAATATCAACGTGGGCGACATGATCGTTACCACTGGCTCTGTCCGTCTTGATGGCGCGTCACTGCACTTCGCACCTATGGAGTTCCCGGCAGTTGCAGACTTTGATGTCGCTACTGCCATGAAAGCGGCAGCGGATGAATCTGGCGCAGCGTGCACACTGGCGTAACAGCATCAAGCGACACCTTCTATCCGGGTCAGGAGCGCTATGACACCTTCAGTGGCCGTGTAGTGCGCCGCTTCCAGGGTTCAATGCAGGAATGGCAGGAAATGGGTGTGCTGAACTTTGAAATGGAATCTGCGACTTTGCTGACCATGTGCGCCAGCTCTGGTTTGAAAGCGGGTTGTGTGGCGGGCGTTATTATTAACCGTACCCAGAAAGAGATTCCGGATCACGCAACGCTTGCCGAGACAGAAGCGCGTTCGATCAAAGTGGTGGTGGAGTCAGCCCGTAAACTGCTGAACGCGTAACGACGGGCACAAATGAAGAAGCCGGCTGATGCCGGCTTTCTTTTGCTTATTAAAAGCTTAAGCAAATACGTCGTTACCTGCACCGCCTGCGGCCAAGAACCACTCGTGAAGGTGGGTTTTCAGATCAGAAAGTTGGTCTGGGCCAATCAATGCCAATCCTAAATCCGTTGCGCGGGTAATGTCGTGCTGGCGCAATGGTCGGAAGCTGACCAGCATGGCGCGCGCCTGCAGACACCAAGCAGGTCGCGGATAGATTCCAGCTTATACAGCGTATCATCACCGTCGCTCGACATACCCTTGGTTTTACATTCGATAATGTGGAGCTTGTTGTTTACCACGGTCGCGACATCAAGCTCGTTACGTACTTCGCGCTCCCCAATCTGGCGGTAAACCTGCACGCCCAGCGACAAATCCTGAATGGTTAGCAGCTCATGTTTGATCTCTTCCACGATGTGGTGAACATACCATTCCAGCCATTCGCCGTTAGCAAAACGGCGTGCCGCTTCACTGGAAAACGTCAGTACGCCGTTTTCATAGTGTGAAAGACCGGCTTCATTGAGATCATCCAACAGCATACCCAGCTCGCGGTAGCCTTGTTGCTTGTCGCTCAACTCCACATCCAGCTTCTGCTCTTTTCGGCATGTGGTGGCAAGGTAGTTCAGCGTGGCAAGGCCGGGGCCCAATTCATAGGCATTGCTTGCCCATTTATGACCCAGCGTTTTGATGGTGCTGTCCAATACGCTGCGGACATCTTCATCAGGCAGCTCGCAACGCGCGCCGAAGATAGTGAGGTAATCGCTGATGTTGATGTGATCTTCCACCTGCTGTTGCTGCTGCCCGTCCGGGTACAGCCAGCAAAGCTCGTCACTGAAAGGCTCGATAACGTAGATGGGCCAGTGGTAGGTGCGGAAGATTTCGTAGGCGGTAAGAAGGCGGTGACGCAATCCACAACTGGCATTGAAGAAGACTTTACTGCCGCTTTGCTTCAGACGTTCTGCAAGTTGTTCTATCTTGTGCTTGATCAACGGAATATTGATATCAGACGGGATCTGGAAGAACTCAGTTTCAAGTCCCTTAGGTTCCAATACCTTACTCAGTTGTTCGTACTGTTGTTTCTGACACTCAACACCAATGAAAATCATTTTCTCGGCCTTGAATTTTCGGTGCAGCAGCGCAGTGACCAAACGGACTGGATCCTGGTCAATAATACCGACATGTGTGGCCATATTTACTCCATTAGATACAGTATGAGGTTCTACCCCCAAGCTGTTCTTTAATTATTCTTCCACTCTATATCTGGGCGCAAAGCGCTAGATTCAAGTGTTTACCCTTTTTTATACCTGCTTTGACGGGTAACAGACGGATTCGTTTCATTTCTTTCATTAAATTTTGATACGAACAGCGCTGATTTTCCTAATCTTAATAGAGTCATCCGTGTCATCTGTGAGCACAGCAGGGCTGTGAACGCGGGTATTGTGTCTCGAAAATTCTCAATGTTGAGCTTGAGACGTAAGTAGTTGAGTTGATGTAAGACAGCGAAATAGACGCTGGTTACACTCTTATGAAACTTTTAGGACATGGATTCGCGTTAAAAAGCGAACGAAGGTTGGGATAATAATATGATCGGTCATGAGTTTGATTCGGGTTTAAATGTTGAACAAGTGCAGGGACAAGCTTACGTTGTCGACAATGATTCAAGAATAACTCCCTTACAGCCCGGCATGCAGATTGCGCCAAATCAGGTCTTGCTGACAAATGAAAACAGTTCACTGGTTGTCAGCCACGATGGAGAGCGTTATTTCGTTGATAGCCAATGTGCATCCTGCCTGGTGCCGCTTGATGACAATCAGCACGGTTTTGCCAGTTCAGCAATCAGTGCCACCTTTAACCCGGATGCACTCGACAGTGACAGCGCGTTTGATCTCGATGTTGCCCAACTGCAAAACCTGATAGCCCAAGGCGTCGACCCTACTGAAGTATTTGAAGAAGCCGCCGCCGGTGAGAATGCCGGGTCGTCCAATGCTGGCTTTATTGTTGTTAATTACAACTACGATTCCACACTGACCGAGGCCGGTTTCGACACATTAGGCCCATTGTCTGGTGATGACACCACGGAAGACTTCCTTGGTGGGGAAAGAGGGGGAAGCAGCATTGACCCAGATCCTATCTCCCCAACGGAAGATGTCGATGCTGCGGGTGGTCAGCTTATTTCACTGGCCGTTGAAGAAGGGGATCTGGATACGTCTCCTTATGGCACGCCGGATACCCAGCGCTTTGCGATTGAGGCAGGGACAGATCGCCTGCTTCCCGGGTCACTGCAAATCGCGCCGGATGCTCTTGCGGCTTTGGAATCGGAGCTGGCACAGCTAACCTCCGGCGGTGAAGCCATCGTATTTACCCGCCAGACCAGTGTTGATGCCAATGGTGTCGGCACTTTTATCCTTACCGGCACCCTGAACGGTGAAACCCTCATTGAGCTGGAAATAGTGGCGACCCAGAACGGCAACAACCTCGACATTACCGCCACTCTCACCCAATCCGGTCCACTTGACCACACCTCTGGTAGCGGCACATACATTGAAGTGAATGGTGACCGTATTGCGATTGATGTGCCCCTGCAGGTGGCAGATACCGGCGGTGATTTGATGAAAACCCCCGCAACCATCTCGCTCACCAGCGATGATGGTGCAGCACCTTCGCTCAGTGAAGCGTCTGTCGATATCACAGAAACGCTCGACAGCACGGTCACCAACCAGCTATCCAGCAACGATGGTATCGATCTGGGTAGTGATACCATCGCGAGCATTAATTTTGATACCGCTGCTGCAGAAGCAGCGTTTGCCGGCATTACCAGCCATGGCCAACCGACCACGGTGGACACGTCAGTTCCCGGCGTTATCACCCTGTATACCGACAATGGCGGCACGCCAGAGAAAATTCTCGAAATTAGCCTGGAACCGTCGACCACCCCGGGTGAGGCAGCCGAATATCAGGTGACGCAATATCAACCCATCGACCAGCACAACGCCAGCGATGGTGATGCAGATGACGACAACACTGAAATTGTGCTGCCATTCACTGTGACTGACGCGGACGGCGATGTCAGCAACAGTTCAGAAATTACCTTCAACATTAAAGACGGCGAAGTGGCACAAGGTGGCGAGCGTCTGGATGGTGACGGTAAAGAGGTCGATATTCTCACTCTGGCGGAGCAGGGCACACCGAACGGTGTTACCACGCCGGTTACCAATTCAGTGGAAGGTGCAGTGGTGCTGGAAGCGGCAACTGACCGGTTGGATCCGAAAACCCTGTATATCGACCAAGTTGACGCACTGAAAGCCGAGCTGGAAGAGCTGAAAAACAATGACGGTGACAACGTTGATGCAGTGACGGTCACGGAATCCACTGACAGCGATGGAAATCCTGTGATTACGATTCTGGCAACCGTCGGTGGAGAGCCCGCGCTTGAAATTGTGCTGACTGCAAACCAAGCGCCCGGTGAGCTTGATATCAACCTGGAAACCAAGCTGACCCAGTTTATGCCGCTGATCCACCCACAAAATCCGGATGCAGACCAAAGCTCAGGTCTGGTGACAGCAGATGGTGAACGCATTCTGGTTAAGGTACCGGTTCAGGTCGCTGATACAGACGGCGACCTGCTGGTTGACCCTAACGACCCAACGTCTGAAGCGGCGAGGGTGCTTACCTTTGCAGTGGTTGATGACGACTCCGCCACATTTGGTCTTGGCCTCACAGAGCCTGTGCGTGTTAACGAAAGCAGCATTGATGATGGTGACAGTGCCAACCAAGCTCGGTCGCCAGTGGCACTTTGAATTTCGATGATACTGATGATGCGGGTCAGCCGCTGACACTTGATACCGAAAAAGTCGCGGGAGATACGGTCACTGGCTTTAATTTTGTGACTGACTATGTCGAAGGAATCCAAAGCCCTAACGGCGATCTGATACTGGCAAGTGGATATCCGATATTCCTGGAGCAGCGCCCTGAAACGGAGACGTACCCAAAAACCTACTTTGGCCACGCAGATGACGGCACCGGCGAGCAACGTGATGTGTTCAAGGTTATCCTCAATCAGGATGGGACGTTCAGCTTCGAATTGTTGTCAGCCATTGATCATGCGCCGGGCGATGGCGAGAACGAACTGACTTTCAGTCTGGAAGCGTTTGCCGTTGATGCCGATGGCGATGAATCAGGCAAGATCACGGTACCTATCATCGTCACCGACGACATTCCCCACACGCAGGGCAGCCTGACCATGGAGCTGGACGACTCGCCGACCGGTGCTGTCTCTGCAACCATTGATGTGTTTGATCTCACCAACCCAGGCACCGTTCCCGGCGTGGAAGACTGAGCGGTGCAGATGGCACCACCTTCATTACCTCGATTTTCAACGGTGTCGAATGGGTCGAGGTGTCTACAACGCGCCCTAGCAGCGTCGACATCTACCTGGAAAGTGATCCTTCGGTAAAACTGGGAACCGTGAGTATCGACCCCAGCAGCGAACCCGTCGGTGAGCTGACGTTTACCATCGAACAAAACCTCGCGAATCCATCAGAAGTGCTGACGCAAAACATCAAATACGAAGTCACTGACTTTGATGGCGACAAGGTACAAGGCGAAATCGCACTGACGATTAACGATCAGACGCCGACCATTACTGTTGCGCCGGATACCGGCGGCGACATTACCGGTGTGGAAGATCAAGGCCAAATCAATACGGACACCGAAGATGAAGCGTAAACGGTGCCAACGGTATTCCAATCAATTTGCAGCTGAACCTAGGTGATAATGATCTGGGCGAAGCTTATGAAGATGCCGGCAGATTGGTACTGAACGGTGAGGTGACTCTGGCTACCCGTGACAGTGCTGGTGATATTGGCGGTACCTTCTATTTTAACGGCGTCGCCCTCGTGCCGGATATCGATGGCAATATCGTCCTGACTTCGGACATGTTTGAAGCGCAGGGCACAGGTGAGCCCCTGATTTTTGACCTGACCGGCGTCACCTTTGTGCCAGACCCGGATTACTCCTCCTACGATGGGAGTGATGTGATTGAGTTTGATGTCGAGCTGGAAGTCAATGGCCATGCGCCTGTGACCGCAGACGCGCCCATGACCATCACGGTCGAAGGTGTGGCGGATGTGCCAACCCTTGATTTGATTGGTGAAGCGGCCGATGGTGTGTTTGAACTGGATGAAGACCATGAGCGCTTTGGTGCTGATGACTTTACGTTGGCTGATCTGTTCGAGGGCAGCCTGCAGGACACTGACGGTTCTGAAACGCTGAGGTACGAATTTACCCTATCGCCAGATATGGGTGAGTTGTTGGGCGGATTTATCTCGGGCAGTAACGGATCGTATGTGCTGACAGACCCAACCCGCCTTGACCAAGTCCGGTTTGTGCCGGACAAGGATTTCAGTGGCGACATTACGCTTACCATTAAAGCGGTTTCAACCGAATCATCGCCGTCCAGCGTCGATGAAGCCTCAACAGAAACATCCGTTATCCTCCGTGTCGAACCACAAGCCGATGACGCGAGATTGTCGGTAACACGTGTATTCGACAACGAAGATGCGGGGAATGCGGATCCGGCGTTAGCGGAAGGCGATGCCATTTCCCTGGCTGACAAAATCTCGCTGACGTCGCTCGGCACAGATACCGATGGCTCGGAGTCGCTGTTTATCCGCATCTACGACATTCCGGATGGGGCGGTATTGCAACTGCGTGATGGTGCCACGGTAACGCCGTTGACCGACACTGACCGTATTTCGGTTGATGACATCAGCAAGCTGGAACTCATTCCACCAGTTCACAGCAATGAAAACTTCACCCTGATGGTGGAAGGCATTGTTGTCGACAGTGCGCCAAACGCACCTACCGATGAGCGGATTATTCCTGCAGAGCCACTGGATGTGATTTTGACCGGTGTGGCCGATACGCCGGAATTTGAAGTGGAAAATCCGGGAACGGATCCCGGCCAGTGGCAAGTCGATGCCACTACCGGCGTTTTGTCGACCACAGTGCCTGAAGACGGTATCAATGGTGACGGTTTGGTGGCTGTCGATTTCACGGTAATTTCCGGTGAGAAAGCGGAAGCGCCATCAGATACCTCTGAAACCCTGTCCATGCTGATCATCGACCCACCGGAAGGGCTGGGGCTGGTGATCAAGAACAGTGACGGCTCATTCAGTGATGTTGAGCTGGCATTTGCGGGATGGCAGACCGACGGTTCAGGCATGTCTGTCCCGAGCTACTCAGTGGATTTAGCCGCCCTGAACGGCAAGGACGTTTACCTCAAGCTACCACCACACACCACAGAAGACCTGTCCATCCAAACGCGTCTGGTGGCAACGGAGAACGATGGCGACAGCACCTTCATTGATACCACCATTGAAGTGATTATCGATCCGCCAGTGGTGGATGCAGCAGATACCTATACCGCAACCTCGGAAGGGGTGGAAGATGCGTGGAACACGGTCAACTGGCAGCCTGATCTCACCATGCTGGCGCGCCGGATTCCACCGCACAAGGCGTGGTGGAAAAAGTGGTGGGGGCGACCATTTCAGGCTTTGCGGACACAGATTCCGTGCGCCTGAACAATGGCAGCGACATCATTGATGTCACCCCTGTGGGCGGTGAGATCACCCTGACTGAAGCGCAAATTGAAGCGGGCTATCAGGTGCAGGTTAAACGGAAGAACACAGTGATGTGGACTTGACCCTGACCACCACAGTGACAGTGCGTCAGGAAGATTTCGAAGGTGTCAGCCAGGACGAGAAAGTCATCTCAGGTACGGTGAATGTCGACATTCAGGCCAAAGTGGAAACGGAAGAAGGTGAGTTGCAGGTACTGGATGGTTCAGGCACGGCAGTAACTGAACTGACGACGGACAGCAAAGGCCATATCGACTTCAACAACGCGGTGGTGTTTACCCACCCGGATACCTCTTCCAGTGAAGAGATTGTCCGCATTGTTATCACGGATCTTGCTGAAGGCTTCTACGTGACCAATGCGATTTACGATGGTCAGATGGGCTGGATAGTCAACGACCCGAACGATTTCACCATTGTGGCACCAGCGAACACGCCGGATCTGACCACCACAACCTTCACTATCAGCGCCGTGGTTATCGATCAGGGCGATGCAGGCGAGGGGGATGTGAGCAATCCCGAAGTGGTTTCCAGTGCCCAAATCACACTGAACTACCAGAACACAACGAAAAGCCCGCACGAAGCGTATCAGGTCATCGTGCCGACAGATCCGGTTGTGATTGAAGGTGAGGAAGACAACCCGATATCCCTTGAAGCATTGGGACTGCGATCAACTATCCAAACGGTGCGATGGGCGATTTCGTCTTTGACCAAGTGACGATAGTGATCAGTGGTGATGATATTCCACCGGGTACCGTTATTGGTGGTGCGCGCTACCACATCGACAACGACACCTATGTGTTCGAAGTGCCTGACAGAAAAGAAAATGGTAACCCGTACCCGGATGGGTTGGATCTATCGGGTCTCACCATTACACCGCCGGATGACTATGCCGGTGAACTCACCATTCCGCTGACCATTGTCAGTGTCGACACCCGAAGCGGTGATACGGAAACCTCTTCAGCTTCGGTGCAGCTGGACGTAAAACCGCTGGTGGATTTACCCGCGCCGACCGGAGGTGAACAACCCAGCGATAACACGTTGGAGACGGCCTTCGAACTGGGTGTGAATGGAACCAGTGGCCTGAATGATGAAACGCCACCGCAGCCTGTTGAGCCGGGGGATACCGAAGCCTTTTATGCAGGCCAAGCGCTGGAGGACGGTATTATCTCGCTCAATCTGAGCGGTTCGCTGGCAGACACGGACAGCGTGAACGGTGAAGAGACCATCACCTCCGCCATTCTGACCGTCGACCCTTCAATGGGTGTATTTGTATTGCCAGATGACTCGGAAACCAACCTTCTGATGCTGGATGAGAGTGAGCTGGGCGATATTCGCTTTAAACCGGCTCAAGACTTCAGTGGTGAGGTAACTATTGATGCGCAAATCACCATTACGGATACGGCGACCACGGGCACAGACTCGCGGGACATCACCACAGAGCTGAAGCTCGATGTTACACCGGTTCACGATGAAGTGACCTTCTCCCACGAAGGCGTCGAAGTGGCAGATGGCGACACCATCGAAATCGAAGCGACAGAAGACACCGGTATTTCCCTTGGGGATATCGGCGCTGAGTTCACCGATATCGATGGCTCTGAAAGCCTGGCATCTATTTCTATCGCCAATGTGCCGCAAGGCTTCACCCTTTCCGTGCCTGCGGTTAACGCGGGTAATGGACAGTGGATCATCCCGGCCAGTGCGGTCAGCGATTTGTCATCCCTGTCTGAAATCACCCTAAACCCGCCGAAAGACTTCAGTGGGGATGTGGATATTGTCCTCACCGTCTTCACGCAGGAAGAGGGACTGGCGTTTATCCAGGGTCAAAGCCAGCCAATCACAGTGAGCTTTGAAGCTGTGGCAGACGGTGCCAGCGCCTATGTGGAATCCGTAGTCACGGGTGATGAAGACACCGACATTGATATCGATATGGCAATCTCCGCGAAGGATGACAGGGATAGCCTGCCTGCCACGCAGCCGAGCGGCGTTTCCACCACGGAAAATGCCCCTGAAACATTGCTGATCACGATTTCTGGCGTACCAGATGGCGGCAAAATTGTCCTGCCAGTGGGCGTGACAGGAACAGTGACACCGGAAATTTCAGACGGTGGAGACATCGTCGTAACCGTCGACAGCACGCAGCTTGATGGACTCACTTTTGTGCCGCCACAGGATGCCAATGGCCAGTTTGTGTTGGATTTGGCGATTCAGACCGTAGACAACGGCAATGAGTCGGCGGATGTGGTGAACAAGCAGGTGACGGTCAACGTCACGGCGATAAACGATGCACCGGTGAACATTTTGGCCGACAGCTACGAAGCGGAAGAAGACACAGTGCTGACCATCACAGACCTTGCGGTTCAGGATGTGGATGCCTTGATGGCTCGGGCACTGTCTTTGTTGAACTGGCTGTCGGTGCCGGCAGCATGTTGGATCTGGTCGGGGATGACCTCAACATCACCATCAGTGGCGAGGGCACCAATGTGCTGACGCTTGAAGGTGACCTTGATGCGATCAATGCGTTGTTGGCGCAGGGTGTGAACTATCAGTTCGCCGGAGAAAATACATCTGGTGACGATACCCTGACCATGACGACCCGCGACAGGGGGAATACCGGTCTGGGCGGACAGAAATTTGACCGCGATACGGTATCCATTGTTGTTGCACCAAAATCCGATATGCCAGAGCTTAGCTTTGCGCCACAACTGGCTTCCATGCGGGCTGCAACCGGTGCACTTATACCTCTGCTGGGGCTAATGGCGTCAGTTGTTGACCCAATTGACAACGAATTTACCCTCACATTCAGCGGTCTGGGTACCGTTGGAGAGCTGGTGGATGGCAATGGCGATACCATTGGCACAGATAATGGTGATGGCAGTTGGACATTTGATCAGGCTGAACTGCAAACGCTGACACTGGCTGATCTCAACCTGCGCTTCAGCGGCCAACCTGCTGGAGATGTAGTGGTGACAGCCCGCTCTGATGTGGGTGATGGCGATCCTAAAGAAGCAGTTCTCACCATTGGTGTGAACATTGTTGATACCACAACGACACCTGTGCTGAATGATACGGATAACAGTGCAGACAATCTGGTGGTTGACGACGCAAACAATACCCAACTGGTGGGCGGAGCGGGTGACGATGTTCTGGTTGGCGGACTCGGTGAAGATATTCTCATTGGCGGTGCTGGCGACGATGAAGCCTGGGGAGGCGATATCGGCGGCATGGGTGATGGAGAATCAGACACTTTTGCCTGGCAATCGGGGGATTTCGGCTCAGCGGGCAGCGCTGCCACCGATACCATCAAAGACTTCGAGCCGGGTATTGATGTGATTGATATCTCCGACGCATTCAGTACAGAGGGTGTGCTCACTTTCACCGATTTGGCGAACAGGCTGGATATCCAGACGGTGGGCAGTGATACCCACATTCAGGTCTTTGATAACGCAGGATCAGCGATTCAGAACATCACTGTGGAAGGGCATACACTCAACGAGTTGCTCGGAATGGACGCAAGTTCGCTGACTCAGGATGAAGTGCTGGAGTCCATGTTAATGGCAGGGCAACTGGTGGTGTTCGATGCGACGAAAACCCAGTTCGGCACCGAAGCTGATGATGTCATGACAGCTGACGATAGCGGAGAGCAGCTCTTTGCCGGTGATGGCGACGACACGCTGACCGGTGGATTAGGCGATGACATTCTGGTGGGCGGCTCAGGTGATGATACGTTAACCGGCGGAGCAGGTGATGATGTGTTTGCCTGGGGCGCGTCAGATGTGGATGCGGCAACCCTAACTAAAGATGAAGTCACAGATTTCGAAGTGGGTGACAGTGTCACTGGTGACAAGCTGGATATCTCTGCCTTGCTGCCAGAGACAGTCGGCAGTGGGTCGACCATTGAAGAGCTTCTTGACTACATCCGTCCTGAAGTGACCAGCGAAGGCTTGACCCTGCACGTATCGCAAACAGCCAACGGGACAGAAGTTCAGGACATTGTCCTACGGGATATTGGGCTGTCAGATCTGGGATTGAGTGCCGGCGCAACCGGCACACAAATCCTCGATGAGCTGGTTCAACAACAAACGCTCAAGCTGGATTAGCCTTCGGCCATCGCACCAAAAGCACCGCTTAACGGCGGTGCTTTTTTGTAGCCATTCGCCCGTCGAAGCGCTAAGTTTATGCCACCGAAACGTCAGAAGAAGAAAGAATGAAGACACTATTCGCTCACCGGGGGATGTCAGCCCTCGCACCTGAAAATACCCTTGCCGCGTTCAACCTGTGCCCGGAATATGGACTTTCCTGGGTGGAAGTGGATGTCGATGTACTGGCCGATGGTACCGTGGTGGTCAGCCATGATGACACGCTGGACCGCTGCACCAACCGCACTGGCAGTCTGTATGACCTGACCTTCGAAGACTTGCAGGACATCGATGCAGGCAGCTGGTTCGGTGATGACTTTATCGGGGAACCTCTACCTACCTTTACTCAGTTTATTGAGCTGGTGAACAAGCACAAACTCAATATCAATGTGGAAATAAAATCCTGCACGGCGGGATGGGAACACACCGAAAAGCTGATTGACGGCGTGATTAACGGGCTGAAAAAGCTCAACCGTTACAGCGATTTACTGGTTTCCTGTTTCAACCCGCTGGCGCTGGCAGAATTCAAGCGCAGAAGCCGGATACGGCAGTTGCCTGTCTGTTTGAAAAAGAAACCCTGCAGCAGGACTGGTTGTCGATTTTGCAGGCCTGCCACGCGGAAGCAATCCACGTAGAAAACGATGGCCTCACCAAAGAAATGGTGCATGAAATGAAGCACCATGGATACGCCGTAAACGTTTATACCGTGAACGATCTTGCCCGTGCCAACCAGCTGTTCAACTGGGGTGTAGACGGTGTGTTCACCGATGTTGGCCATTTGTTCCCGTCACGTTACCGCCACGGCTAGCCATTATCAGCGATAGGTATAACGGATTGAATCTATAACTACCAACGATTATACTATCGCCATACCTCTCGTAGACTGTTCCCAACAGGTGAGGCAAAGATCTCGAACCGCAAAAACAAAAAGGGGATAGTCATGACAAGCATTAATATCGGTATCAAAGAACAAGATCGGATTGCTATCGCAGAAGGCCTGAAGCGTCTGCTAGCAGATTCTTACACCCTGTACCTCCAAACCCATAACTTCCACTGGAATGTTACCGGCAAACAATTCCGTGAACTGCATGTGATGTTTGAAGAGCAGTACAACGAAATGGCACTGGCCGTGGATGAAGTGGCTGAACGTATTCGTACACTGGGTTTGGCTGCACCGGGCACTTACAAGGCATTTGCAGAGTTAAGCGCCATCAAAGAGGTGGATGGTGTGCCGTCCTCAAGTGAAATGGTCGATATTCTTACCCAAGGTCACGAGCAAGTCGTACGCACGGCACGCGAAGTGCTGAAAATCGCCCAAAGTGCAGATGATGAATCTTCCGCGTCACTGGTTTCAGACCGTATGCGTGTCCACGAAAAAACCGCCTGGATGCTCCGCGCCCTACGTGAAAACGACTAAACCGTAAAGATTAAAAGCAAGCAATGTTCCGTAAGACAAAAGGCCGCCGGTTGGCGGTCTTTGTGTGTTTGGGCTCTTTGTTTATCCGTTTATCCAAGTGGCAAATTAGATGCGGAGCTTCGAAGTATTTTGGGACATTTACCTTGTCGTGGAAGTGGAAAATGGTCTTGGTTCTTCCCCCTTTTTAAGGGGGAAGTTAGATGGGGGTTTTGGCTCTTTGCGTTTCGGTTGTGCTAACTGGAAAGTGGACAGAAGACAGTTAGAGTTAAAAATCTAAACCGTTAGATTAGGATAACTAAAACTATGGCGACGCTCGTCCTGACAAAAGTGACGGGCTTGTTCAACACCCAAATAAAGTGTCGGCTGCGCGACACTTATTCTTATTTGTTAGCATAATTAAGGCACGACATCCGTCAGCTCTTTGATCGCATTGCTTAAATAGTCCGGACGTAAAATATCGATGTCTAGACTTTCCAAGTGTTGTTGGAAATCAAATTTCATTGTTGGAGTATCTTGATCTGCTTCCTTAGCATGTTCTAAGACCTTGGCAAAGGTCAAGTCTGACCTTTTGATAACAGAACATAAATAATCGAATGATATAAAATAAATATTTTTCAGTGGAATACGAGCGTCATTAAAAATACCTTTATAAATCTCATCTATAGCTTCCTTTGCAATAGAATCGTAAAATGCTTGCCCACTACCTAAATAAAGCTCTTTATACGTAACAACTAAGAGATAATTATTTTTTTATGATCAAGGGAAGATATACCATGCTGATAAATATGATTATTAAGACTATTAGCTTGCTTAATTGCTTTTAATGCACTTGACTTAACTTTTCCTAAAATCACTTTTGGATCATCAGATACTTTACCTAAGTATGGAAGCTCTACTCCTTTAGCATCTATAAAAATGCTACTCTCTTGTTCCGTAATAACGAAATCAACAACTCCCACTCCTTTAGGCAAATCTTTTTTCAGGGCATTTTCTTCCAAGTAAGTACATTCAGAATAAACCAGACCATGTTTAAGATAGGACTCGAAAATTTTGCCAAAACTATCCATAAAGTACTCTGGATCATCTAACTTTAGCAAGTTATAAATATACTGTTCAATTGTACGTAAAAGGACATAGATATTAACGCAGGTATATTTTTCTTTATACTTTATCAATGGAAAATTTAAAAATGGCGTTTGTTCATACCATTCAGAATAAGTACCATTTGAGAAATCATTTTTCTTGATTAGTTGCTTAGCTTGAAAAATATCGATTGAAAGCAGATCTAATGTTTTTTGAATATTGTCTCTTCCTAACTTATCAAAGACTATTTCAAAGTCATTTATCGATATCGTTTTATTATATTTTTGAAATGCCGCGTATATAACTAGGCAACATTTATTGAAGTCCTTAACATCAATACTTGTCATAGACTTAAACTTTGTTTTCAACCTATGATTCTCTGGCAACTCGGAAAAAAGTCTATGATTGGTTGCTACGCTTGTTGCAGATAGTTGCTTTTGATAAATAAATTGCTGAAAAGCAATATTACGCATCATGTTCCTAAAATGAGTAACCTCTGTTGGCATTTTTACTAAATTACCCAAATCATAGGCAGTATCCAGAATCCTCATAAATTTTTTATCTGATAAAGCTTTCGAAGATTGTGGGTGGACACGATTTTCTAAAAAATTCCATTTCAAAATGAGCATAATTAGCCAAGGATGACGTCGTAACCTTTCTACATCGTCTTTCACGTTGGCATTCATATATCCGTATAAAGCATCTGCCAAATCGGCGGCATCATAGCCTCGAAGCAAACTTTTAACTTTTTTGATTTTTCTTTGATACTGCATACTTTCTACCAACTTTATAAATTATGCTAACGCTTGCCATAAACGGCGAGCGATTTTTGCGAGTCCAGCCCCCGCAGGGGGCGATGTTTGATGGCCTTGTTAGGTTTCGGCGTTGCCAATTTTTCGTTTGAATTTACGAAGAAGATGTTTGTCGTTAGCGTCAGCATAAAGCCTTTGAATAGTATCTGGGTCTGTAACGTCAGCTTTGCCCAACATTTTCCCATATACTCCATACCTTTCTTTAGCTTGTGCTTTCTCAAGCCCTGCCAAAACTAACCTGATAGATTCAACTGCGGCTAAATATCGTTCGGCAATTTCACATAGATCGCGAGTCTTTATGTTGGATATAATATATCGATGTATTACTCGATTCCTCAACTGATATAGAGAGCTTAGCTCATTAAATGATTCATTATCAATAACACCATTGTCCAAAGCGCGCTCATATATCTTGCGCTCCATGATTCCACGTTCATCGTCAGCCTGATAAAAATACTTAACATCAATATCATTACTTTGAGATGATATTTGTTTAGCGATTACAATGCTTAATCTAAGGTATGCATCTATTTGATTAGCAGAAATAGCAATTATTTCGATGAAAGAACCTGATTCAATAGCCGAATGTAGCAAGTCATGCGAAGCGGCTAAGGAGGCATTAAACCTGTCGAATTTATCAAGGTCAGCTGCAAGCTTACGGTCTGACTCGTGAACGATCACAACCGAGTTTAGAATGGACTTAACCACTTTAAGTTGTTCCTTTATACGAGCATCACCTTTCAATGCTGCATCATAAATGTACTTCCCTATCAAGCCTGATCGCCTAAAGCGCCGTGATAGAGGTGAGTACAGAACTCGGAATCATCCAAATTAGACTCTATCCAGTCCAGTTTTTTAATGCCTTGTGGGTTAGCATTAGCAACGCTAGGAGCTAATTCCTCCAAAGGGTAGCAACTCAGCTGAAAGCAGCCTATCGAATCGTCGTAAGGCTGAAAACTATACGGTGAAGACTCTTCTTCATCTCTAAAGGCGGAATTTAGATACTGCCAATCTATTGGAATCCGTATTAGCAAGATACCTGTTGGTTCAGTCCAGTGCTTCATTTCTATGTTATACCTATTGAAAACCTAACAGCTTATTAGCGGGCAACTTGCCCGTTTAGTACAAATCCGGGACGCCCGATTAGTCCGCGTACACTTGCGCCAGCTTACCATATAGCTACTTAAAATCAGTGAGTTAAGTTTTATGGTTGCAACTTGAATGGGATAAAACGGGCGTCCCGTACTAAAAACCAGCTCATTTTTACTATATACATTGCACTGTATATTTATACAGATTAAATGCATGAGAAAAATTTAGACTATGTGGGATGATTCGAGCACTCGGATGGTCAAAGCGCTAACTTACTTTGGGGCATAAACGTGCCAGAGCTGATCGGCCTGACACGAGGCGGGGCAAAACCAACCCCATCCTAACCTTCCCCTTGAAAAGGGGAAGGGACTAAATGCTGTAGGCGCATTTAGGTTTTGGGGCAATACTGAGCTGGGTGTATTCCCCATTTTTGCCTTGCGTTTGAAAATGGGAAACAGCCAAGAGCTAAAAAGATAAGACCGTCATACGACGGCCTTATTGGTATCCGGTTGGGCGGTTTACGCCATCTCGGTGCAAGCTTTTACCTTGAGGCGGTTCCGGTTGTCACGGCTTTGCTTAATCAGCTCATCACCTTGCATCATATCGTCTGATTTCGCCAAACGGTCATACAACAGAACGTTGACGGTGGCGGCGAGGTTCATACAGCCAACAGTAGGCACGTAGACGACGTGATCGGCTCTGTCGGCAATCGCCTGTGGAATGGAGCCGTCTTCGGGGCCAAAGATGTAGATAGCTTTTTCAGGATGCTCGAAATAAGGCAATGGCGTCGCGCCCAAGGCCAGTTCGACACACACTACTTTCGTATCGGCGGGTAAATCATCCAGAACACATTCGACATTCACCAGCGGGATGTTATCCACCATGGTTTTTGTATCTGTGGTGAATTTCATTGCGCGGTCGTAACGCACTCCTGTGTAAGTCACGGCATCTGCCTGATAACAGCCTGCCGCGCGCATGACAGCGCCGACGTTTTCAGGGCTCTTAGGGTTAATTAAACCAATTACGGTGCGTGACTCTTTCATCGGGTGTCTCTGTTACGTTTTGGGGCAATAGCACGAAAGGGCGGCATTCTAACAAATGCCGCAGGTGATTGGCATCTTCAAGGCGGGCGTTATTTCCGGCTTAGCTGATCAGCCAGTTAACAGCATCATCATGCGAGGTGAATGAACGGATATCACCATGAACAAACCAGCTACCTACTTTGGCCGCCAAATCCTGCCATTCGTGTTTGCCGTAAATAGCAATCTTGTCAAAGCTAGGGCCGTGGGTAATACCCAGTTTGAAATCATCCACGCCGCGCGAAGCTCCCAGCCTTCAAATTCAGTGGCATCAAACAACACCTTTACGCGGGGTTCATTCACTTTGACCAGTGCTGCTTCCAGGATCGGAACCATGCGTTCGTAATCTTCGTGGGTCAGTTTTCCTGTCGCTTTGATGGAGACAAAGAACGCATTCCCAACCCTGTCCAGACCAATTAGAAGCCCGTGCTTACTCATATCCAGCCTCCTGTTTACGTATTTTTTACAATGACACTTGGAGTCATGCAAGGCGAAGTCCAAGTAAAACAACGGTTACATTGAGTGTGGCGAATTCGCAGGTTTAATTTTGTTAATCTTATGTTGCATTTTTAGCGGGTGCGCATCGGCTTCAACCACTCTAATGTTAGTAGCACGTAGACCACACCGGAGCGTGACGTTATGAAAGTACTCATTGAATACACTCAAGCGGATAAATACAGGGATCAAGCGTGGGAGTCTAAAACTCATAGAATGAAAGGCGAAATCCAGGCTGTCACACCTTCTTATGCGTTTCAGCTAATTACTCAGAAAAAGGCCAGCCTTGTCACCTCTGACAATGCACAAATTATCATTATCCCCTGAAACACCTTTAGGGATCAGTGGCATGGCTTCGGCGGGATAGGAAGTACGCCTAAGCTATACCCCTTAGGCATGGGCCAGGTCTTTTCTGTGCTGTTCGACCGCAACATCCCCTCTTATGGCCCTAAGAGGGTTTTAATTTAATCCGCAATTAAAACATCTGGGCAGGACGCTCAATCAACATTGCAATGCCTTGCCCTCCGCCAATACAGGCCGCAGCAATCCCATAGCGTTTCTCACTGCGTTCGAGGTTTCTCGCCAGTGTACCGACAAGGCGAATGCCGGTAGCGCCGAGGGGATGTCCCAACGCCAGTGCACCGCCGTTAACATTTACTCTATTGATATCCAGTCCCAGCATTTGGATAGCAAAAAGCGGTACCACGCTGAAGGCTTCGTTGATTTCCCAAAGGTCGATATCGCTGGCTGTCAGCCCATGCTGGGCGAGTAACCGTTCAACCGCAGGCACGACGCCTTGTCCCATCATTTCAGCTTAACGCCACGATCAACACAGCCGACTATCCGGGCGAGGGGCGTTTGCTGGTGCACTTTCAGAGCCGATTCAGACATCAACGTCGTGATGGCAGCTCCGCTTGTCAGCGGTGAACTGTTGCCTGCTGTAATCTGACCGTTTTCTGTAAATACCGGCTTGAGAGCGGCAAGCGCATCGAGGTGCGTGTCGGCGCGGATATTTGCGTCCTGATTAATACATACGCCATTTGCCAGCGTGATATTGACGATTTCATCCGTCAACAAACCCTGTTGTTGGGCATTCGCTGCCAAAGCGTGGGATCTCAGCGCGAAGGCATCCATATCCCGCCGTGAGATTGTGCCGTGTTGGGCGAGGTTTTCTGCCGTCAGTCCCATATTCAGCACCACCGCCATATCGTAATGTTTACCGGTATCATCCGGCAGAGCAGGCACGCCCAGAAGCCCCTGTTTGAACAAGGTTGGCCCCATGGGAAGACGGGTCATGTTTTCGTAGCCCGCCGCAAAGGCGATATCATTCGCGCCAGCGGCAATGTTAAGCGCAGCACTGCGAATTGCCGACAAGCCAGAACCGCACTGCTGGTCAATCATCCTGGTGGCACATTGGTCACCCAAACGACTCTCCAGCAGGGGATAACGGCCGCCAAAGCTCCATTGTTCACCCACGCCCAACGCACAACCGATGGCGAGATCATCAACGTCTTGCGGCTCTAGGTTGCCGCTGTCGAGACTATGGTTGATAAGCTGCGCCAGCAAGGTGTCAGCCGGGGTGTCTGCAAAGGCATCCAGCTCTGGCTTTTTGGGATTTGCGCGCGTGAAGGCAGTACGCTTGAAATCAGTGATGTAGACAGGTTTCATGCTTTCTCCAGTCTGCAGTAACGGGCAATAAACAGGGCGTAGGTTTTGAGAACCTGACGGATAGACTCGATACTGACACTTTCATCCACACCGTGGATATTACGGGCAACAGGGCCGTAACAGGTGCCTGCTGTGCGGCTGTAAAAATGGAATGCCCTAAGGTCTGTGGTGCAGGTTGAAAGGTATTCACCCGGCCATTCCTGGGTCAGGGAATGATGGCAATCGCGAAGGAGTGAAATTCCCGGATCACCTAAATCAACCAAATGGCCTTCCGAACGGAATCCGTGGAAACGCAGCACGGGTTTGTCGCCGGAAAAAGCCTTGTCTCTTTGCGCCGCTGTTTCAATGCACTCACTGACTTTCTGCATAATGGTGTTGGCCGACATGCCCGGCGGAAAACCAATCCGGCCTTCCATTTCAGCATGGGAAGGTACGCTGGAAGGCCAGTTCCCGCCGTTGATGGTGCCTATATTGAGGTTAAAAGGCTTATCAATGGTGTCGTAAGGAGGCTGGCGGAAATGGGTATTCAGTTCATCTTCCAGAGACTTAAGCCAGGGAATTAACGCTTGTAGCTTTTCGATGGCGTTTTGCCCTGCTGAGGTGTCCAGCACATGGGCAGGTTTGCCCCGCACCCGGATTTTGAACCAGAGCACACCGACCTGCCCAGTGTAGATTTGCGGGCCAAAGGGTTCGGGGATCAAGACAAAATCGCCACCAAAGCCCTGTTGCAGGCAGGCGAGTGCGCCGTTACCGGAACACTCTTCCTCAACCACTGCCTGAATCGTTAGCGGGGATTTGATCTGGTATCCAGCGTGTTGCACGGCATGAACGGCGTAGATCATCGCTGCCACGCCGGATTGCATGTCGCCTGCGCCTCTTCCGTACAACCAGCCATCCGCGATCCAGCTTTGCGAAGGTGGGCGCGTCCACATGTCCGGCGGATCGGCGACCACTACATCGAGATGCCCATTGAGTACCAGTGTTTTACCCTCTTCGCCGCGGTTCAACTGGGAAACCAGGTTGTATTTATTCTCATGATCCATTCGACGGGTGCATAGAGCGAGTGTCCACACATGGCGTCGTGCTTCATCTCTACCCGCTGTACCGGCAGCTCGAATGCCTGCAAGCGTTGCTCAACCACATCCAGCACACCTTGCTCCTGATTGAGCACGGCATATTGGCTCACCATTTCACGGGTAAAGTCGATCACCTCGTCAAACAGGGCGTCGCAACTTTCCAGGATCTTCTGTTCGTGTTTGGGTAAAGACATTACACCTCCGGCTCGTTGGCAAAAATCAGGGACGCTTCTGTGATTGTCTGCAACTCGTCGTTGGAGATGTCCTGCAGCTTTTCACGTACGACCAAACCTTGTGGTTCGACATCAATCACGGCTTTTTCTGTAATGATGCGAGACACACACCCTTTGGCGGTGATAGGGAGCCTGCATTGTCGGAGTATTTTGGGGTTGCCGTGTTTATCACAATGGGTTGTCAGCACCACAATACGCGGCGTTTTCTGCGCCAACTCCATGGCACCGCCAATACCGGGGGAAAACTTTCCCGGAATTTTCCAGTTGGCGAGGTTCCCGGCTTCATCCACCTCAAACGCACCAATCATGGTGAGATCCAGCTTGCCACGCCGCACCATGGCGAATGACACCGCGCTGTCGAAGAAGGCGCTGCCGGGACGGGTGGAAATGTATGTGCCCGCGGAATCAATCAAAAAAGGATTCATGTGGCGGCTGTCGGCTTGCTTCCAAGCGCCCAGCACGCCGTTTTCTGCATGCACCAGCACATCTAGATCTTCCGGTAGGCAGTCGAGCACTTGTGTGGGCAAACCGATGCCGAGGTTGACGATATTGCCCGGCCGAATTTCCTGCACGGCACGTTGAATGATTGCATTAGTGTCGGACATGATTTTGCATGATCCGTAGTTGTCGTTCAGTGCTGCCAGCTCAACAATGCTGCTGACAAAGGCGCTGGGGGTGTGAATGGTTTCCGGCACCAGTTCGCCGGGCGAACGGCAATCGGCGGTTTCGACAATCACCTGATCGGCTGCCATCGCCATCAGGGGGCTGAAGTTAATGGCGGTACCGCGGTAAACGAGATTGCCAGCGGTGTCTGCCTGTGCAGCGTGGATCAGGGCAAAGTCGGCGCTAAGCGCCATTTCTACTTTGTACTGTGTCCCTTGCCACATCAGGATTTGTTCAGGCTGGGTGATTTCAGAATCCAGACCAATATCAGACAAAAAGCCAAAGCTGCCAGCGCCAGCGGTACGGATCTTTTCTGCAAAGATCCCCTGCGGATAAAACTCCACACTGAGCTTGCCGCTGTTCATTAAGTCGATAACGCAGCGGTTGAGGCCAATGTGGGTCGAAATCAGCTTATCGACCTGACCGTTTTCAATCAGGCGGCTGATGCCGATACCGACTTCGTTGGCGTCGTTTTTTATCAGGGTGAGGTTTCGCTGCCCTTGCCTTACCAGCTCATCTATGAGCGAAAAAGGTGTGCCTGGGCTGCCAAATCCCCCGACCATGATGCTGGCACCGTCTGGGATCTGGGCGATTGCCGCTTCTATGGATTGCTTTTTATTCATCAATGGATACTCGCCAGAAACTGCTGGGTACGTGCGTGTTGCGGGTGCTCAAACACTTCTTTAGGCGTGCCTTGTTCAACAATGTAACCGCCGTCCATAAAAATGACTCTGTCCGCCACTTTGCGTGCGAATTCCATTTCATGGGTGACGATCAGCATGGTCATGCCGTTTTTAGCCAGGCCTTCCATGACATTCAGCACTTCGCCGACAAGCTCAGGGTCTAGGGCTGAAGTTGGCTCATCGAACAGCATGACACTAGTTCATGGCGAGTGCGCGCACAATTGCCACCCGCTGTTTCTGTCCGCCGGAAAGCATGTCGGGATAGGCATCGCGCTTTTGTGAAAGCCCGACACTGTCGAGCAGTTTCATGGCTTGTTCCGCGGCTTCTTTCTTGTCTTTTTTCAGCACACGGATAGGCCCTTCTGTAATGTTCTCCAGAATGGTCAGGTGCGGAAAAGGTGGAAGTGCTGGAACACCATGCCGAGGTTGGTGCGCACTTCACACAGGTGTTTTTCGAATGCACGGCCTTTGAGTGAATGGTCATTAATGAAGGTTCCATTCACGAAGATCTTCCCGCTGTAGGCGATTCGAGGTGATTGATGGTGCGCAACAGGGTGCTTTTTCCGGAACCGCTGGGGCCAATGATGCAAATCACTTCCCCGGCGTCCACTTCCAAATCAACTGAACGCAACACATCCAGTGAGCCAAAGCTTTTCTTCAGTCCTTCGATTTTGACGATACAGTTTTCCATGATTAAGCCCTCACGGTTTTTTGTTGCATCCGGCGCTCTACCAATTGCAGAGCCAGTGCGGTGGCAGAGGTGAGAATGGCGTAAAGCACGGTGGCGGCGAGATAAAGCTCAAACGGCTTGTAGGTTGAACCTACCAATTGCTGCGTTTTCATCGTCAGCTCCACCAGGGTGATGGTCGACACCAGTGAGGTGTCTTTGATCAGGATGATGAAGTTGTTGCCCAGAGGCGGAATGATGATTCGCAGTGCCTGCGGCAGAATGATGTAGCGCATGGTCTGCGCCGATGTCATGCCGATGGAAAGCGACGCTTCGGTTTGTCCCTTGCCGATGGACTGAATACCGGCGCGGATCGTTTCCGCATTATAGGCACCGACATTCAACGCTAACCCCAGTACGCCAGAAACAAAGGGGGAGAGATCTATACCGAACTGGGGCAGTCCGTAATAAATCAGAAAGAGCTGAACCAGCAGGGGCGTTGAACGAATCAGCCAAACATAAAAGCTGGCGACGCCGTTCAATACCGGGTTTTGGAGAGGCGGGCCAACGCCGCCGCCAAACCAAAAACCAAACCCAGCACCAGCGCGATGACGGAGATATAGAGCGTCAGGAGCGCAGCTTCTGCCAGCAAAGGGAAATATTTTACGATGACTGCCCAATCAAACATCACGGGACTCCTTATCGAATATCAGTGCCGAACCATTTTTCACTGATTGCTTCATAGGTGCCGTCAGCCTGCATATCAGCAATCGCTTTGTTGATTGCAGCCTGCAGCTCTGGGTTACCTTTTCGCATCGCAATACCAATCAGCTCGGGGTAAAGGAGATCACCCGCCATTTGCACAGGCATATTCTGTTTTTGAATTGCCATAACGCCGGTCAGCCTGTCGGTAACAAACCCTTTCAGGCGGCCGGATCCGGTTTCCATCATCATCTGTGGAACGCCTTTGTAGGTGCGTACATTCACTTCCGGCGCATTGGCACGGATCCATTCTTCAAAGGTGGTTCCCAGAGTGACGCCGACCTTTTCTCCTGTCAGGCGTCAATGTCCTCAACATCCGTGCCTTTTTTCACAAAGAGCTGGGCACCCGAGCGGTAATAAGGGGAAGAGAAATCGATGGTTTTTAACCGCTCATCAGTAATCGCCATGGAGCCGATAATGGTGTCGTAACGGTTAGCCAGCAGACCGGCGATTATGCCGTCCCACGCAGTGGCGATAGGTTTGCCTTCGACGCCGATACGGCGGGCAATCTCTTTACCAATCTCGACATCAAAGCCCGTCAGCTCGCCTTGTTCATCCACAAAGTTGAACGGTGGATAGGCGCCTGACATTGCAAATGTCAGCGTGTTGTTGGCTTTTACCTGCTCAAGACCACTTTCTGCAGATGCGTTTGTAGAGAGTGCCAGCGTGAGGCAGGCACCAATCAGTACTTTTTTCAACATCGTTTGTACCTCTGGTTGTATTAGGGGAAGAGTTCTCCGGTGAGATCGGAGAGGCTGAGATCAAACAGGTGAAGTATTTGGTCAATCTCGGCTTTGGTGACGGTGAGAGGCGGGGTGATCAAAACGTGATCCCCTTTCACACCATTCAGTGAGCGGCGCGGGTAGATCAGCAGGCCGCGTTTTTTGGCCAATTGCGTTATTTTATTGAACACATGTAATTCGGCAGGAAACGGGGTGTGTTTGGTGGGATCGGCAACAAACTCAATGCCCTGCAGTAAACCAATGCCGCGTACATCACCAATCACGGGATATTTTTCTTTCAGTTGCTCCAATCCGCTGCGCAGGTAATCGCCCATTTCTACGGCGTTTTGCACCAGGTTTTCTTCCTGTGTTGCCTGTAACACCGCAAGCCCTGTCGCACAGGCTAACGGGTTACCTGCGTAGGTGTGACCATGCATAAAGCCACCGCTTTTCATTACACTGTCGACCAACTCCTGGCGTGCGAGCATGGCTGCAACCGGGTAGTAGCCAGCGCCCATGCCTTTCGCCAAGGCCATCAAATCCGGCTTGATGCCAAAGTGCTGGTAAGCGAACCATTTTCCTGTGCGACCCATGCCGGTGAGCACTTCATCCAGTATCAACAGGCAGCCATGACGGTCGCAAAGGTCGCGGATGCCTTGCATATATTGGCGGTTAAGCATGCGTGCCCCGTGCTGGCGCCGCCGACAGGCTCTATGGCAATGGCAATGATCCGTTCGCCGCCAACTCGGGAAATCGCCGCTTCTGTTTCTTCCAGCACCGCGTTGACATGCTCCTCGATGGTTGATTCCTGATACCGGTAAAAATCGGGCGATGGGACTTTCAATGAACTGAGTGTGATATCAGTAAACGGTGCTTCCAGAGGTTGGTAGCCCGTTAAGCCCAGCGCGCCGAGTGTGCTGCCATGGTATGACGGGCGCAGGGAGACAAAATGGGTGCGTTGTGGTTGTTGGATACTGACGAAATACTGCCGCGCAAGCTTCATGGCGCTTTCTACCGCTTCCGAGCCACTGCCTACGAAAAAGACTTTGTCGAGGTCGCCGTCAGTCAGGTCGGTTAAGGCGTCCGCCAAATCAATGGCAACCTGACTCTCAAACTGGGTGCGGTAGGTAAAGGCGACTTTATCCAATTGGGCAGAGATTGCCTGCTTCACCGCTGGGTGGTTGTGTCCGAGGTTACAGGTGATTGCACCGGAGCACGCATCAATGAAGCGGTTGCCGTCGGTATCCCTGATATATACCCCGTCGGCATGGGAGACGAGGGGGAGTTCGCTGTCGGCTTGGTAGAAAAGTGCATTCCGTGTCATCGACTCTGCATCCTGCTGGTTAAAAGATGAGCGTTTTTGGTGTTCGATGTGAGTATAGAAACAAAAATTTATATATTTCAACGTATAATGTTTTTTCATCATATTATGAGTTTTAGTAATGTTTTCGGCTGGTGGGAGAGAGGGATAATTCGCTATTTCAGCCGGGAAAAGTCAGGCAAGGGAAGGGATCTTAATGGCGGAAATTAACCTCAGCTCTCTGAAATCACTGGTTATTTTCAAGACGCTCTATGAGCAGGGAACGGCAACCCGTGCGGCAAAAGAGTTGGGTATTACCCAGTCCGGCGTCAGCCGCTCTTTGGCTCAATTGGAAGACAATATCGGTATGGCCTTGTTCATCCGTCACAAAAAGCGCCTGATCCCTATGCCTGAGGCGGACGAACTCTATGGCGAAATTTTGAGCTTGATCGACAATCTGGAGGAAATGAAGCACAGCATTGTCGCTTTGAGAGAATTTGGCGCATCGAGAATGCGGTTTGCTTCCGCGCCAGCGTTGGGGTTTGCCTTTGTACCCAAATTGATCGCCAATATCCTGAAAATTAACCCGAAATACAGTATTTATTTCGACATCATGCCAAGCCCGGAAGTGGTGCGCTCTATTGAGGCGGGGCATTTCGATGCCGGCTTTGTTACCTTGCCGGTAAATACGCAGGCGCTGGTGGTAGAAGAATTGTTCAGTGTCAAAGCGGTATGTCTGGTGCCTAAAAATCATCCGCTGGCAGAGGCCGAGTTGATAACGCCACGCGATTTGTCCGGACAACATCTGGTTATTCCAAACCAGCCTAACCTCGCCGCAGACCAGCTTTTGGCGCTGATCAACGAAAACAACATCCGCATTGCAGGAAAAACGGAAGCCAATATTGCGGCTATCTGCTCATTGGTGAGCAATGGGGTAGGAATTAGCCTGATTAACCCTATCACCGCGTTTGATAACCTGGGTGTCGCGCGGGACTTCGTGGTGAAGCCGTTTGAACCGAGTTTCCACTACAGCTTTGGACTGACTTACAAGCAAAGCTGGGTGGGAAACCGTTTAATCGAGTTGATTAAATCACACCTTCCCCAGCTGCCACAGGTAGAGTAACGCCGATTTACTCGGGTTTTCTGGAAAACCCCTCTTCTTCAAAGCAGGCCACCGCGGCTTTGTATTCTTCGATGAGTGCTTCCAGATCGCCGCCTTTAAAATTGGCGATACGGTTCGCGGTATCGTCAACCCCGCATTTTTCCAGTAAATCAATAGTCCGCTGATCTGAGACGGTGTTGCCATTCTCATCCACCCATTTTGATGGCGTTTGCGGGTTGGCATTCACCGACCCGCATGTGAGTAATAGCAAAGGAAGCATCAGTTTTCTCATCAAACAAATCTCCTAGGCTTTGGAGCTTTTCAATGCTTTTGCCGCCAGTTCATTGGTCAGCTCGTGCATTTCAGGCAGCATCCGGTGGATAAGATGAAGTTGCTGCAACACCATACGTGCGGAGGTGCTCTCTTCTTCACGCCAGCGTTCCAAATGCTTACCGAGCGCGGCATCCAGACAAGGCTTTTCTGTCGGTGACGTGCCGTCGAGGTTGGCTATCAGGCAGTCCAGCTCTTCATGAATGCACGGTGCGCTTTGGAAACCAGCTCATGGATACTGTCGTCATCCATTTGCATCCGGTGCGCGCCAAGCGCCGAGATATAGCTCAGCATGGCGTGGTTCAGGCACAGGAAGCGAAAACTTTCGTCAGTTGCAGTGCGGTAACGTCCCGGTTCGGCGAGCATGTTACTGATCGCGTGGTCAGCTGTGCATCATTATTGTGGGCGTTGCGGCGTGCCACGCGGTAAGCCATATTGTCGCGCTTGCCAATGCGGTACTGGCCGATAATTTGTGCCAGATAATCGCGGTTGGCAGACACAGCGTCTTTCATGATCCCCGCAGGCGGTGGGCTTGCCAGTCTGGCAGGATATAGCGCACGGCAAGGACAGAAAGCGCACAGCCGACGATAGTATCCCCAAGCCTTGGTAACATCACATCAAAACCTTCTCCGAGCTGGTTAAAACACATCAACACCAGCAGGGTGATAAAGGCGGTCGCCATGGCGTAATGGGTGGTTCGGAAAGCGAAGAAAGCACCCCGAACAGCACCATCAAAACAAGCTGTCCGGTTAAATCCGGGAACAAGGTCAACAATGGCAAACCTGCCAGCAGACCCACAAGGGTTCCGGAAATACGTTGGGTCAGCTTGCTGCGTGTCGCCGAGTAGTTGGCCTGACACACAAACAGAATGGTCAGCAAAATCCAGTAGCCACGTTGAAGCTCGAAACCCTGGATGATGCCGTAGCCAACAGCAAGCGTCAGGCTCAGGCGCACCGCGTGGCGGAAAAGCAGGGATTTAGGTGTCATTTGCGCCCAGATGCGCGCCGCTTTTTCACGCAAGCTGTGGGCGTCATAGTCGGCGATTTCTTTGTCTTCTTCGCCTTGTGTCAGTTCAGGGTTGCTGATGTTGAATAGCTGGCGTTCAACGGTGGCAAGGTTCCTGAATAGGTACTCCAGCTGACTGACCAGGGGTTTCCATGCCGGGTTTTCCTGCGCCTTAATATATTCGAGCGATTCATACAGCTCATCCAGCGCTTTAACGCTGTCTTGCCCATGTTGATAAGGCTGTGACAGGGTCAGGCAATGGGAGACTTCCATACAGGCTTTGGCCTGCAGGCGCAGCAGGCGTTGCAAACGGAACATCACGTCGCTGTGGTAAAACACCTCAGCCAGTTCCTGATAACGGTAGTGGGATGAATTCGCCCGCTCATGGATATCCTGCGCGAGGAAATAGATTTTTAGCAGTTGGCTGTTGGTGTCGCTGAGCCTGCCGCCACGCACGCGGTTCAGCAGGGTCGCTTTGGCGATATTCAACGCACTGACGACCTTGGCGTTTTCCCGGGCATCTTGCAGTCGCAATGGCTGGGGTTGCAGGTCGCGCGCCGGTGGAACATGTCAGACTTTTGTTCAAGATAGGCCGACAGGGATTTAAACACTTCAGCAAGACTTTGCTGCACCGGTTGCAGCGGCCAAAGCATCAGCCAAACCAGTGAAATCACGCCATACCAGGCGGCACCGGCCAACAGCAGTGAAGGTTGGTACCAGATATTCTCAGAGGCATGCGCTCCAAGCATGGTGTAAACGGCGATAAGCAAAGACGCGAAGGCGATGCTGGCATAGCGCGGCCCAATGGCGCCCAGCATGATAAAGCCGAAGGTTGAGGCCATCAGCTGCGACAAACAGCAGGGGATAATTGAACAGCAGTTCAATGGAAAACGTAGCGACGGCAAAACAGAAAAGGGTAGTGAGAAGGGCAGAAAGCCTGCCAGAAAAGTTGTCGTCTGTTTCAGCCAGCGCCGAGGCAATAATGCCCAGCACCAAGGGAGTGATTGCCTGGGAATTGTCATACCACCAACAGGGAACAGCGACACCGACCAGCGCAATAAAGACACGCACACTGTAGTTAATCCGGCTGTTAGCCCAGTATTCCCGAAAAGTAAGAGAAGTTCGCTTGGAAATCATGACGACACTGATAGAGAAGGAATGTGGCTAAGATAGCAGAATCCGATCGGCTTCCAAGGGACGAGATCAAAAAGCGGTGGCTTTTCGTGCGTCAAAGCGGTCAATCCCGTGCTTTTGCTGCCTTTTCATTCACATGGGTAAGCGAATCCAGCCCGAAATTGGTATGCTCTCCCTTCACTTATTACCACAAGACGTTATTCATGAAGTTAGTCGCCAACCGCATCGCACAATGGTTTGTTCAGGGGGCACATTACAGTGTCATGCTGGATGAGCATTGTCTGGTCTTTGAGTCCAAATCAATGAAGGAAACCGTGCCGTTTTCGATTTGGGACGGCCAGTGCCGGTTGTCGCGCGGTTTGTTGTGGGGCAGGTTGACGTTTGTGGTGTCGCCACTGGATGCGCCAGCGCGGAGTATCACTATATATGGTCTGCCATGCGTGGATTGAAAGCCTTTACGGAATCTCTGACAGAAGCGTATCAGGCATGGCTGGGCAAGCAGCAAGGGCGCTTCAAAATGTTGGAGCCGGACTTTTTTGCATTGCGTGACGAGCTGGCAGAGCACAATGGCTTTCTGCGCCATGATGATTTGGTGAAGTGGCAGCAAAAAGTGGATACCCTGTTCGCCAAAAACCAGATCCACCCCCAGGTGATGTCTAGCGCCAATCCGGCGCTTTACAACGCCATTTTTGGCTGGATGCAAAACAACGAAGCAACGCGCAGCGCCCGCAACGCGGCGTGGCGTGAATCTGAGCTGGAACGCTGGAAAACGTGGTTTGACGGCATTGAATCCTCGCCGCTTAATCCATCACAGCGCGAAGCAGTGTTGATGGATGACAACCACAACCTGCTGCTGGCGGGCGCTGGCTCGGGCAAAACCAGCGTTTTGATGGCGAGGGCACGGTATCTGGTTGCGTCCGGGCAAACCCTGCCAGAGCGCATCCTTATGCTCGCCTTTGGCAAAAAAGCCAGTGAGGAAATGTCCGAACGTTTGCAAAACGCCGGGCTGAAAAATGTCGATGTCTCAACGTTTCACGCCTTGGCATTGAAAGTGATTAAAACCCTGACTGGGCAACATCCGACTATTTCGCCGCTGGCAACGGATGAGGAAACCAAAACCAGCTGGATCACGCTCTGGCTGGCCGAAAACCTTGCCCAGCCAACTGTTGAGAAACGCTGGCTAAAACACCTTGGCGAATGGTCAATTCCGGGGCTGAATACCGACTCTCCGTTAAGCGGACAAGCCCATTCGGCAAAGTTGCACAAATGGCTGTGGCGACAAGTGGATATCCTGCTTCAGCAACCCCAATCCGCTTCTGCACTCAAAGCCATAGTGAAAGGGGATGCCCAGGCAGAGAGTGAATATGTCCTGATTTCACCAATTGTGCGCAGTTACCAGAATACGCTGAAAGAGGAGAAGGCTTACGATTTCCATGGCCTGATCCGCGAAGCGACCAAGCTACTTTCCAAGAAAAACACGACGTTTGGCGCGCAGTTTGACCACATTATGGTGGACGAGTATCAGGATATTTCCCCATCCCGTCTGACAATGTTGGAAGCCCTGTGCGGCGGGCAGCGGGATCGCTCTCCTGCATTGTTTGCAGTCGGTGATGATTGGCAGGCGATTTTCCGATTTGCTGGTGCAGATGTCAGCCTGACGACCGATTTCCTGACCCGTTTCCCGCACGGCAATATCCGTTATCTGGACACCACCTATCGCTTCCACTCCCAAATCGGCGCTGTGGCAAATCCTTTTATTCAGGTTAATCCTCAGCAGCTAAATAAGCCGCTCAATAGCTTGAAAGTGCAGAAGAAAAAAGCGGTTCATCTGATGCCTTCAGAATCACTGGAAGATGTTTTGGCAACCATCGCCAAAGGTGCAACTGGCGAGCTGCAAACTGTGATGGTTATTGGCCGAAATCACGCCAACCGCCCAGAGCGCTTTTCAAAGTGGCAGGAAGCCTACCCGAATCTGTCACTGAATTTTGTCACCGCCCACGCCAGCAAAGGTCTGGAAGCGGATTATGTTTGCATTGTTGATGTGAATGACGGCGTATTCCCATCGCGTTCAACGGCCGTGGGTATGGAGGCGGCGCTGCTCAGGAGTGATGAAGAAACGCCTCATTCGGAAGAACGCCGCCTGTTTTATGTCGCCCTGACCCGCGCCAAAAAGAGTGCTGGATATTCACCAATCCGGAAAAGCCTTCGCCATTTGTGGTTGAGCTTTGGCAGGGTGGCTATCCAGTCACCAGTAAAATCCCGAAAAAGGCGCTGGTGGCGGCGATATGAAGCCTCTTCCCCGGTCACTGGGGAGAGGCTTTAGTTTCCTGGGTAGAAAAACGGTGGGCTACGCTTTTCGAAACAATGTAACCAAAGCGACAGTCACACTGCATGCGACAAGCACAACACCCAAATGCTGCGTGGTACCGGCTAATGCTAAGCCGCCACCTATCAACAGGTAATACACCAAGCCGAAAAGTGCCCCGGCACTTCCCACCTCTTGTTTGTAGTCAGTTAACGCAACGCTCAGTATATTTGGGATAGCGATGCCAAAGGCTATAACTACAAGCATCATGGGTGCGACAAACAAGATAGAACCGATTAAGCAATACACCCCAAACGCGCCCAAGGCCATTGACGTGGCGGCTATCCAAAGAAGAGTACTCATTGGTGTTCGGTTTGAAAGCAACGCTTTGTTCAAGAAAGAGCCAAACAGTGTGCCAATACCCAGCACGATGCCACTGTAACCAAATTGCTCCGCTCCATAACCCAACTTTGAAAATTGAAATGCGCCAAGCTGGTAATAGGAAAACAGGGCAATATTGTATACCGCGATCAGCAATGCTGATTGCCAGATACGCGCGTCCAGCAACATTCGTATGCCTAAACCCATAATTTTCACTGGCTTCTTTTCAGTTTGTGTTTCTGGAAGCTTGAAAACGTTATAAACCAATAACACTAGCGCCAAAGCAAACAACGCGAAAAACACATAGCGGTAGCCCCCAACCAACGTGAGTTGTCCACCCAGAAGCATGCCTAGCACAGGGCTGATAGCGATCCCCATGCCCATTAGGCTGAAGACTTTTCCAAGTTCATTGCCACTAAACACGTCGCGTAGAATAGTCTGCGTCACCACAGAGCCAACAGCGATGCCAAAGGCACTGACTGCACGGGCAGCCAACAGTGTGATGAAGTGTTCGGCTTGCGTGGCGACCAGTGCAGCACAGCCGTAAATAACCAATCCCATAAGCATGGCGGTCGCCGACCCCATTTATCCGCCGCTATTCCCCATACAACGACACCCAATGCAAAGGCGCAGAAATAGACAGACAGGGTTTGCGCTGCCTGAGCTTCGGAGACATTAAAAGAATGGGCGATAGAGTCCAAAGCCGGGCTATAGAGGGTTTCCACGATTTGTGGAAACATCAGCATGATAACCATCAGCCATAAAGATGGTTTTGTATTCATCTTGTGTTCTCGTTCTGAAATAACTTGGCGGGCAGTATAAAAGGGGCTACTGTTTTCCCATTAGCAACATTAAAACCAAAAACATCGAAATTAGGACAAATGGCAATTATTGATGCAAAGACCCGGTTTGACGCTGACAGCCTGACAGCTTCTGTAGTTGGGATAGCGGCGGATGTGGGCAAACACGATTCTGGTGAGCACCGGCACAATAAAGGCCAGTTACTTTATGCGCCACAAGGATGTATGAGCTTTTCGTTGGAAAACGCCATTTGCATATTGCCACCAACAAAAGCGGTGTGGATTCCTGCAAACACTCAACACCGAGCCATGATGACAAATGTGGTGGCTTATCGCTCACTGTATTTCGACTGCACTGTCTACGAATGCCCAAATGACATGGTAATGATTGAGGTTACCCCTTTGCTCAAGGCGCTAATCGAAAAAATGGCAATGTGGGCATGGGATAAGCCTGAACAGGAAATGAAAAATACTACGGCTCTGTTCTGGGAAGAATTTTATGCAGCGAAACGCCATTCTTTCGTGCTTCCTTTGCCTTCACACCGACGTTTTTCATCGTTTTGCCAGAAAGTGATGCAGGCCGAGTTTGTGCCACCACCACTTTACTCTCTAGCTCAGTCTGTTGGTGCAAGCACCAAAACGGTAACCCGGATGTTCAAGGCAGAAACGGGCATGTCATATCAAGATTGGAGACAGCAATGGCGTTTGTTGAAGGCGATTGAGTTGCTTTCCCGGGACATGCCAGTCAGTGAGGTGTCCGACTGGCTGGCCTTTTCTTCAGATAGTGCATTTATCGCTTTTTTTAAAAAGCAAACAGGGAAGCCACCTATGGCTTATATGAGGAATAAAAGGATCCTTTTTAAAATCAGTCGCGTTGTCCGCCAGTCCGGGTTTTTAGCGTATGGCGGACTTGTGCTGTCAGGGCGAATTTGCTGCAGTTAAGAGTGATCGATTTGAACATCTTCTGGAAACGGCTTTCCTTGACCAGTTTCCAGCATCTCTTTGAGGCTCAGTAAAAACACAGCCCACTTGGTACAGCAATGCGCCATAAAGTCTGATGACTCCCTCCAATTTGAATGCGTAAACCTTACAAAAGTCTGTTCACCATCTGTTTCCAAATGGAATGTAATGTCAGTACCCATCCAAGACTCTGGAACATTACCGGAATGTTGCCAGCAAACGACTTGGTTTGGGACCAGCTTGGTTACGGTGAAATCTGGGCCGTCGCCGTTAAAACGGAACTTGATAACAGAACCCACGCCGCCAGCGCCTGTTGTGTCATTCGTCCACCATTTGGCCAATCCTTCATTTGTCGTTAAAGCGTCATAAACTTGTTCAGGTGAGCTTCTAATGCCAATGCGATGATTAATATCTACCATGAAATCCTCCGTACGTACGATGAGTGAATAGCGGGTGAGGGGAAAGTGACTGAATTGCCTGTCTTCTTAGAGGCTGAACTTAATTTTTTGATACGAAATGCGTTTCTAATAACCTACGAACCCACGTTGCTTGTCAAAAAAACTCGCGGATTTGAATATGGTTACCGTCTGTGTCCACAATGTTTGCAACCTTGAATATTGGGTTTGCCCATTCACCTTCTAATGCGCTGCCACCGAGATTAATGGCCTGTTCCTTTGCCCGCTCAATATTTGGTACAGAGAGAAATAGCTTTATCGCACTGAACTGATTCTCAGGCATTTCAAATGGTGGAACGTGAATAACGATATTGAACCCGTCTCTATCAAGGCTGATAAGATCTGTGGTTTCTTTTATTACGCGCATGCCAAAGAGTTGCACATAAAACCTGGATAACTCACTTATACGGTGAGAATAAATCAGTGCTCCGTTGTGGGCTGGGCCAGTCATTTTCCTTCATCCACGTTGAAAAAGCTGACCAACTGACGCAGGTTCTCGGCTTCCTGAAACAGGTTTTGGCTGGCTGCAGTGGTTTCTTCAGCCAGCCCTGCGTTTTGTTGGGTCATGTTATCCATTTCATTCACGGCGCGGTTGATTTCGCTGATCCCTCGAGATTGCTCCTGCGTTGCCTGGCTGATGTTAGTGATCAGGTTTGACACTTCTTTTATCGCAGCGACGATCGAGATCAGATCATCGCCAGAGCGGTGTACAAGCGCTGTGCCGTCTTTCACTTTGTTAACACTTGAATTGATCAGTTCTTTGATTTCAATAGAGGCTTTGGCGCTGCGTTGGGCAAGGTTTCTGACTTCTCCAGCGACCACGGCAAATCCACGACCTTGCTCTCCTGCCCGGGCGGCTTCAACGGCGGCATTCAGCGCCAGCAAATTGGTCTGGAAGGCGATCTCGTTGATCACGCCAATGATGTCAGAAATCTGCTTGCTGGAGGTTTCAATTTCAGCCATGGCCTGCACCGCCTCCTGAACTACCAAGCCACCTTGTTCTGCTTTCTGGGTCGAGACACTCGCACTGGTCACTGCCTGTTTGGCGGTCTTTGCATTTTGATTGACGGTGGAGGTAATTTCCTGGAGGCTGGCAGCGGTTTGCTCCAGGCTGGAAGCTTGCGATTCGGTGCGGCTGCTCAGGTCATTGGTGCCAAGGTGAATTTCTTTCGCGGCAGTGCTGACGGCAAGAGAGGTGCGGTTGATCTCGGTGATCAGTTCACTGAGACGATCGATGGTTGCATTCAACGCGCTCCGCACCGGCTCAAATTCGCTATCCAAGGCATCAGTGATCCTGTGATTCAAGTCCCCCTCAGCCAGCGACAGCAGAGAGGCACTGATTTTCTCTACGGCCTGCTTTTTTGCCGTAATGTCTGTCGCATACTTCACGACTTTTACCAGACGGCCAGTAGCATCGGTTATCGGGGTATACGCTGCTTGAATCCAGACTTCGAATCCGTCTTTGGCGAAGCGTTTGAATTCACCGGAATGGGATTCTCCACGGCGCAGTTTGTCCCAGAATTTCGAGTATTCGGAGGAGCGTCTGTAATCAGGGTCGACAAAGATTGCATGATGACGCCCTTTGATTTCACCCAAGGAGTAACCCATGACGGAAAGAAAATTTTCATTGGCATGGACAATATTTCCTTCCAACGTGAACTCTATAACTGCCTGGGTCTTGTTGATTGCTGCGATTTGCCCTTCATAGTTGGCATTTTTAGCCTTTTGAACCGTAATGTCTGAAGCGTATTTAACCACCTTAAAGGGTTTTCCTTCCGCATCAAAAATTGGGTTGTAGGAGGCGTGTATCCAGATATCTTCGCCGCTTTTGCTGATGCGGTGGAAATCCCCCGCCTGAAAAACTCCATCTCTCAGAGATTCCCAGAAACGCTTGTATTCGTCACTGTGCTTCACGTCGCTGGGCACAAACATGGCGTGGTGTCTGCCTTTGATTTCGTCCAGCGAATAACCAAGGGTGTTCAGGAAATTGTCATTGGCGGTCAATATGTTGCCTTGAAGGTCAAACTCAATCACTGCCTGTGATTTCTGGATCGCAGCGATTTGTCCCGACATATAGGCTTCATTGGCAAGCCTTTCGGTGAGATCGGAGGCGAATTTCACCACTTTTACCGGTTTGCCTTGGTCATCCAGCACTGGGTTGTAGGAAGCGCTGATCCATACAGTATTGCCATTTTTGGCGATCCGTTTAAACACGCCTTGCTGGTATTCACCCGCGGCGAGGTTTGACCAGAACTGCTTGTACTCCGGCGTTTGGCGGGTGGCCGTGTCGAGGAACATGGAATGGTGCTTCCCGATGATTTCTTCCTTGCGGTAACCCATCACTGCCAGAAAGTTATCATTTGCATGCAGTATGTGTCCTTTCAAATCGAACTCAATCACTGCCTGACTCCGGTTGATGGCTGAAAGGTAACCGGCGTTGTTCTGGCTGTTGTTTTTATGGGCGGTAATGTCTGTGACGCTGAGGACAATGCTCATTAACGCGCCGTCTTGCGCGAAACTTGGGCATGCGGTGGCAAGTATCCAAATTTTGTCACCATGATTTCCCTGGCAAGGCAGTTCAATACTCACTGCTTCCCCGGCCATAACTGCTGCCCAAATTTCACGGACAGGTGAAGAATTGGCATAGTTCGGTTCGAGCAGCTTCAGAAATGGCTGGTCGGTCAGTGCTTCTTCCGGATACGCCAACATCTGTAAAAACCGAGGGTTTGCTTTCAGGATATTTCCGGTGCTATCGAGTTCAACCCAGGGTAATGATTGCGCCAAGGTTGATGCACAGGATTGCCTGAAGTGGGATGCATCAGGGTGCTGAAGAGATTGGATAAGGTCACTGAGCAGGGGTATTTTCATTGGGTCCACTTACGAATCACGGTTTGCACTTATCCAATAATAGACACAACCGGCGGAACCCTGCTGCTCCAATGGCCGGTGTTTTATTCATGCAGCGCGAATATCTGCATCTTGGTACCGCTCTGCGATATTTTGGAATATCCGCTCTGTAGCAAGGAAGGCATCGACAACATCGGGTCGAACTGTCGTCCACGCCCTTCGATAATGAGGGATCGTGCCTGCTCATGATGGAGTGCTGCGCGGTAAATGCGGGTCGAGATCAGGCGTCATAGACATCTGCCAGCGCGACCAATCGGGCGGGGAAGGGAATTTCCTCTCCTGACAGTCCTTTGGGATAGCCTGAACCATCCCATTGTTCATGGTGGGATGCGGCCATTTCCTGTGCGAAGCGTAAAAAGCGGCTGCTTTCAATGTTGCTGTTCGGCAATGAAAGGGCATCTGCACCGAGTTGAGAGTGGGCTTGCATAACGGCATATTCATCGGTGTGGAGCTTTCCGGGCTTCAGGAAGATAGCATCGGCGATGGCGAGTTTTCCAATGTCGTAAAGGGGCGTGGCACTTTGTAGCAAATCAATCGTTTCATCCGTCAGGAAGTCTGCAAATCTGTCTTGCTTTTTCAGCTCGTAGGCCAGTGTTTTGACGTATGCCTGTTTACGAAGGATATGAGCGGGAGAAGGATTTTCCCGAAGCGCTGCAAGGGCGGATATTCCAGTAATTGTGATGTCACGGGTGAGGCTAATTTCAGTAAAGCGTTCGTTGAGTTTTTGGAACATTTGGTTAGTGTGAAAGGCAATGTCGCTCAGCTCTCCGGCATCGCCAACGGTTACGGAGTGATTGAAGTTTCCGTTTGCCGCAAGGGCAAGGGCGGTGCGTTGGCGCTCTACCTGTTCATTGACCAGTCCGGCGCTGTTCTTGGCAATCACAATGATGTAGCCAATCACCACCATCGCGACAAAGAAAAAGGCTTTCAGTATTGCGGTGATCTTTTCAGCCGCTGATTCTGGTAAGGCGGTATTGACCAGTGATACTTCTTTGGTAACCACCAGGCCAAGTAAGGTGGTTAGCATGACGACCAGGAAAATCGCGGTGAGCCCCATTTGCGCAGACAGCGATTGGTAGCCTGGTGCGCCTGTCTCTTCCCAGGACTGCTGCTTCATTTTAAAGCGGGTACAACTGATCGACAGGTCGAGGCTGATCACTATGCCAATCAAGGTCAAACCAAACGCCACTTTAAGGCTGTTTTCAAACGGAAAGCCATACAACGCGGCATACCAAAGCGCGAACCCAATACCACCAAGCGCGAAAATCGTCACATTGGAAGAAAAACAAGGTTCACTGTGTTTAATAGCCCGCACAACGAGACGGCAGAAATACAGGAAAATAAACACGGTGGCGGTGTGTAGCGCCAGCACGGCAGTGGGCAGGGTGTCGAGAAACGGGCAGATAAGGTTTCCGTATGCGGTGAAAACCGCGACACCAGCCAGATAATGCAGGGCGGGGCGCAGTTGCGACGGTGGCGATGTTTCAGTCATTCATGGCCTTTAGCGAGTGTCATGGCTGTTTAATCCCGCATTGCATTAGGGTGCGCTCGGCAATCATTTCAGTGACCAGAACATGATATTGGTAGGCGGTGCCACCTGATGGATTTTGGTTTCCGGTTGTAGCAGGGCTTGTTTGGTTAACTGACTGTAAGTGGAGAAGGTATCGGCGGAGGAGTCGCCGGTGACTGCCATGGCAATCTTGGTACAGACCGAGAGATTATTCACTAGCGAAATCTGCATCGACTCTTCATTGGCATCACTGACTGTCATGACAGCGAAGTAGTCGCCCTCGCGAAGCCACAATTCGCCATTCGGCAGCGACATTTTCTCCCCGCCCTGTGTTTCACGCCAATTATCTTCAAACCCAAATTGCACCAAGGCCTGTTTCATTGTTGCTGTGGCAGGAAAATGTTGTGGTGCCATCTCGTTGTTGGCAATCGTGGCTGCAGTAAAAAAGGAAGCGGCAAACAGTGAGATTGTTTGAATCAGGAATGCTTTCAATCAGAGTCTCCATTACTGATGCTTACTGCCAAGTGTAGACAGAATGCGACCAGTAAGCTGTGCAACTAAAGCCTAACAACCATTGCGTGATGTCACAAAATTTAATCATGCTTCTTATTATTGCGGTGAAATGCAGCGGCGGAATCGAAAGAAACCCTAAGAGAAACAATGTGAAAATTGGGCGCTTTATCAATAAGTGATGTGTAACTATCACATTGAATTAAAGTCACCTTTTGCCTATATGTTATTAGTATGAGTTTTAAATGTTGGTTCCTGATGCGCGCGTCAGTTGTAAATAAATCCAACAGTATCCGGATATCCTGTCGTTAACTTAAAACGTATCGGGACAATAAAGTACAGATAAAGCATTACCGGCGAGGACGTTGAATGAACACAAATACCGCAGCTACTAAGAAGCCGCCGGCCAGACAGAGAGAACGCGTGATTATGGGGCTTCAGGCCATGGATTTTATCCAGCATGGTACTGAGGCTTCTTTGACGATTGTGACGCCCTTGGGGCAGAGGCTGGATTTCAAATCCAACTTCATCGGGTTTGACGACCAGCAGCATATCTTTTTCACCATGCCCAGGCTGACGAAGCATGAGTATGAAGAGTTTTTGGTTGAAGGTTTCAATGCAGATATTGAAGGGATTTCAGAGCAGGGTGAAGGGGCGCTGGTTCGTTTCCGTACTCGTATCGAACATGTTGTTTACCGTCCAGTCCATCTGCTGGTGTTCCCGGTACCACAACAGGCGAAACTGGTATTGCTGCGCAACGAAGTACGTTATGAACTGAGGCTGCCCGGTGACATTCAGCTGGCTTCGCGCAAATTGCGGGTGGTACTTACAGACGTGTCGTCTGGTGGTTGTGGCTTCAGTTTTGATGCGATTTCACCTGAGTTCGATGTTGACCAGAAAATCGTGCTGGAAGTGGTGAACAGTACGTCTGGCGATACGTATGCCCTCAGTGGTGCAGTGAAAAACTGCCGTAAAAAACGTGGGCGGCAAAACTACGGCATGGTGTTTGATGAGCCGGGCAAAGCAACTGTCGACGTCTGCTCTCCAACCTTATTTATGACGGTACCAAATACGTGTTCAAGAACCCTAAAAAGGATCAAGCGCCGGGCACCAATTAACCACCAAAGGTCAACAGACCCTAAGCACCGCAAGTCGGTGCTTTTTCTTGTTTGCATGCTGGAAAACCGCGCTGGTTCAAATGTTAAAGAAAAAATGTCTCATTTGTGAACAGCCCCATTTTGTTGTCTAAACTAATTAAAGACCTCAATAAAATCAGACAGATTTATGACAAACCTGAATTCTGACAACCACTTTGTTACCGCTGCGATTGTGGCTGCTGAGCTCTATAAAGCCAGAGAGATTGCCAATGATATTTCATTGACTGCGAGTAACGCGCGGGCACTGGCGTTGCGTGCAGGGCAGGGGGCGGCAGGGTTTCGCGCCATCACAGATTTTATCGACCAATTGGCCGAAACCACGGTGAAGACCTCGGACATTATCAACCTCAAAGCGGTAACGATAAGCCAGTTGGCAACGGTGACAGTGAGAAAGCGCCGTTCGATTGAGAGCTTTACCAAAGCGGCGAAGATGAGCAAAGACGCAGAATACGTCAGCAGCATTGCGGAACCTATAGAGAAGATCAAAGCTGAGTATGCGGTTGTACTGCGGGAATTTCACCGCGAGGTGCTGCAGCTTTCAGAGCACTTGGACAATCTGGCGCGTGAAATCAAAACCGCGTCTGTGTTGTCGGCAATGTCCCGTGTGGAAGCTTCCCAGTCTGGGAAAAAATTTGAGGAAGGGCTAAACGTCGTCGCGGACAACGTTTCCAATGCTGCGGTACAGATCCAGCAGCATGTAATGTTGTCGCAGTCACTTTGTCGTGATTTAGCCGAAGAGTACTGAATCTTACGTATTTAAATAGTTATTGCGCAAATTAACGGTTGCGGAGACACCTTGCATGATCACAAGAGAAATTTATTCCGGCGAAACACATCAATGGTTCATGTTTGGACGTGATCCTTCAAAGCCGGAGAAAATCATTGATACCAACCAATACATGATTCGTACGTCCAAAAACGCATTGCTGATGGACCCAGGCGGTATCGAAATTTTCTCTGCCATGCTGCTTCTGTTGTGAAACAGGTGCCGATTGACCAAATCCACCATGTTTTTGCCTCGCACCAGGACCCGGATATCATTTCCTCCTTGGGACTTTGGGACACCGCTTTATCAGAAGCGAAACTGCATGCGCCCTGGCTTTGGGAAGGTTTATCCGCCACTTTGGCATGGAAAACATTGAATATGCCCCGATTGCCGACGAAGGGGGCACTATCGTGTTAAACGGCGTAGAGGTGCGGTTTATTCCGGCTCACTACCTTCATGCTTCGGGCAACTACCATGTGTATGATCCGAAAGCCAAAATCCTTATGAGTGGTGATGTTGGCGCAGCGCTTGAAGCGCCGGAAGCGCCCTTGGAAGTGGAAGACTTTGAGGAACACATTCCTAAAATGAAGGGCTTCCACCAACGCTGGATGCCTTCAAACAAAGCGAAAAATGATTGGATTGCCCGTGTGCGTGAACTGGATATTGAAATGATTTGTCCGCAACACGGCCGGATATTTACCGGCGAGAATGTGGGTAAATTCCTAAACTGGCTGGAAGCGTTGGAAGTCGGTGTTGCGGTGCGGTAGTCCCGGTTAATAACCAATGAAAAGAGCGTGCTCCGGGCACGCTTTTTTATTCCCTGAAAACGAGCAAAAGGTTCAGGGCTTCGCCAGGGTCAACGTTTTCGTGTTCTACATCATCAAAAAAGCGGTTGAAACCCGCCAGACGTGAGTCGTTCACATTGATGTGGTGGAACCCCATACTCCAGTTACTGAATTGCCGCTCTGTGATGTTTTTTCGCATCAGTTCCACGATGGAATAGTGCCGAGGATCGCGGCTGATGGTGTCAAACAGCGGGCCCAGAACCTCAGGTTTCCCTTCAATCACCTGAATAAAGTCCCCATCTTTGTAAAGCAGCATGCCGGTCACACCAAGCCTTTCGTTTTTCGCCCGGATCGTCGCCAGCATTTCCGCGAACTCCTCATCGGAGAAAAGATGTTCTGCACTGCTGATATAGACTACCTGCTGCAATTCATCGCTCATGGGGGCTCCTGATGTATTACCCGTTTTTCTTTGCCTTTAAGTATGTATCAGATCTGAGCTTTTGCATGGTAAATCACTGGATTTATAGGTTTATCTCTCAGTGTTCTCTTTCACGAAAGTGACAGAAGCCTTGATGGATTGCCCATTGAGAAAGTTCAGCCAACGCACCTGGTGATGCTGCAATTTATCACCCGGGCCTTTCACCTCAACGAACTGGCACTCACTCCCTTTCACCATAAACAGGTCCGGATGACCTGAACGGTTGGCGCGACGGTCAAACAGCAGGCGTGAAAGACAGGATATGAGCTGGCGGGGAGTGATTGTCTCCAATGCGGCTTCCAGCAACGCTCTGTCTATCCATTGCCAGTTAACCCAGTCATTGGCGAGCCCGGTTTTAGCATCATAAACGGCGAGCAAATCGAAATTCCCCGCCATAAATTCCGCATTACGGGCTTCAATTAGCCTTTGCCGGGCAGCAAGAAATTCAGACGAATACATGTCCCTCGGCCCACGTTGGAAGGGGTTGAGGAAAGCGCCGGGGATGGGGGCAAAAATAATGTCCCAATACAGCAAGCCAAACAGGGCATTGAGCAGGCAGTTTTCGGTATACCAGACTCGCCATCCTAACTGCGCATAGTGATGCGCGGTTTCAAGTTCTACCGTTGGTTCAGCGCTAATGTGATGGTGTGTTGCTCAAACTGATCGACCGTTTTTTCCGGCGCTGAAATGGCAGTTTTCTTTGAAAGCTGGCGGGCAAGGCGGCAGGCGACATCATGCTCGTCTTCATTAAACGGGTCGCCTAGCATGTCGTTGACATAATTTGCTGCGTCCTCAAAAGCGCCTTGTTTTATCGCAATGCGCGCCAGACGCTCCCTTGCTGGTGGCAAGGTGGATTGTTGATAGAGCGCTTGCGCGTCATCCATCTGTTCTTCGCGCTCCATGTCCCGTGCGATGTGGTTAGCCAGCCTCTCCCATTTGCGGGAAAGGGGTGACCAGTCGGGTTTGGGAGGGAGGGACGTGGCCAGTGCCAGGATACCTGCGCGGTTTTTTGCTTCAGCATGCTGCCAGCAAAGGTCGCAAGTTCAGAAAGTTTAAGCCAATTTTCTATTTGGTCTCTGTTAGTAAACAGTCTGTCCTCCTGCCTAAGTGTTACGCTCTCAAAGCGGTAGATGCCTAGGTCGTTTAACACAAATTGGCTGAGGTCCTGCCGTGAATTGCCAAAGTAAAGTAACAGGAATACTGGCATAACATCGTGATGAACACATATGCATGGCGTGGTAAGCCGTGGTGTTTGTTCCGACGTCAATGTGGCTGAAATACTCTCGACAATCTGCGGTTTTCGAAGGGTCGATTTCAGCTGCAGATGGGAAAAGAGCGACAACAGTTCCGGTTTGGTCAGCAAGGATGCCATAACGTCGAATGGAGGTTGGTGACTAAGGCTGACCATTTTTGCGCGTTCGAGTGCAACCAGTGCAGCGTCGATATCTTCAATTTCGGCGTAGTTCAGCTTGTCGCGTCGAAACCAGTTGCCGGTTCGTGAAAGCAGTCGCACCAGCAAAAGTTTTGCACCGAGCGGCAGGGCAGAAAAGGTGGTAAGCCAATTGCGTTCAGCTTCGGTTAGTAAGTCTAAATACCTTGCTGCGATTGTGTCGGTAATTGACGTGAAATTATCGAGGTAGTAGTGCGGATGCAGCACTATCATTTCCTGTGACTGGCTCATGGCAACCTAAAATCATTAAACGCGCGTGAAAATTTTTTATGGGGATCTATTCGTTGTGAGCATACCACGACTCATTTCAGGGCTGTTCTTTCTTCTCTCATTCTCCGTTTGGTCGGCGGGGGAGGCATCCAATGCCATCAACAGTACTTTGCCTGTCAAGGCAGCGGATTGCTTAATTGTTGATGATCAAAAAACATCCTGATGATTGATGAAGCCATCAGCGGCCGCTATTCCATTCCCGGTGGCTCTATCATTGGCGATGAAACACCACAGCAGGCGGCTTTGCGCGAGGTATATGAAGAAACCGGCTTGCATGTGACGGTTGGAAAGGAGATCGCCCAGACCTACAACTCCGCCATTTTCAGCTGTGAAATCAAAACGCCGACGCCTTATTTTGTCGATTCCAGTGGAAGAAGGGTGGTCATGGCCTGGTCAGCACCCCACTTTGGCAAAGAAGTGACCCGTGTTTTGCTAATGCCAGACAATAAAACCGTGCGCGACAATTACCGGTTCCCCGAACACAAATGGATGTTCAGGATCTGGGTGCCTGAAGTGTCGCCAAGCGAATTTGTTCTCTCTCCGGGGGAGTCGGATGCGTTAACGCCGTTTTACCGTAGCCAGCTCGATTTCTTGCAATCACTGCATGTTTACCGTGCCCAAAGCCCCGTGTTTGCCATGGCCGTTAAAGCGGTTGTGGTATTGGGCAGCATTTTCTCACCTCTATTTTCCTGCTGACGCTGTCGTATATCCGCGCCTATCACGGTCACCGCGCTGCGTTGATTTATGGCGCAGGCTTGATGACGGTATCCATCATTGCCTTATTGATGTCCACGGTCATTGAAGTGCCGCGCCCCTATTTTATCGACCCGGTATTTCGGGAGCACAATACGGTGGGTTACACCCTACCAAGCACCATGGTGGCGTTGACGACGTTTTTCTTCAGCTGGCTTTTGATCAACTGGGACAAAGAAAAGCACCCGAAAGGAAGAAAGCGCGTAATGTTGCTGTCTGCGGTCAGTGTGTTGTTGATCAGTGCAAAGGTGATGATTCACGGTGAGCACTACCCCTCGGATATTGTTGTCGGCTTTGCTATCGGGCTGTTTTGCAGCGTAGGACTCCGCCAACTCAAGGACTGGCGGTTTGCCACCCGAAATCGCGCCCTGACATCAGCAAGGTTCTGGTTTCTGGCTTTTATCGCTGCTGCGATTATCGGGTTGGGTATTCATAAGCCGCACATTGTCTACCTGTCCGCCATCTGCCTTGGTACCTGGTGTGCGTTGATGTGGCTGAAAATATTCCCGACTTACGTATCTGCAGTCAGGCGACCGGCAAAGCTGACATTCTTGCTGATAGCCGGGTTTGGTACGCTGGCGATTGTTGTCCTGGATCGTTATTTTTCCGCCAAATATGCCGTCAATGAAGTGATTGTGGCGATGAATTGTGCCGCCGCCTGGGCGGTAGCCGTGTGGGTGCTGGTGGTGACACCGAGGATTTTCCATCGCATGTCAAAACAATAAGATAACGGCTGAAATCTGGGTCAGAAAGTTGAACGATTTCAGCCGGTTTTACGTGCAGCCTAGCAGGATTTCTTCTTTGAAGCAGGTCACGCCTGAGGTAAAGTGAATGCAGTCAATTTCAACTGCAATTAGCCAGTTGCCGTAAGGAATCACGGCGAAGGTACTGGCATCAGGGAGCAAGATGTTACCAGCACTTAACCATCAGCATACGCTAGACCCGGTTGTTAGCGCATTTCTCGACGCACTCAAATCTGCCGGATTCAAAGGGGATAGCGAAACCTCTTACGCCAGCCGACTGGCTGTCGCCACCGATAACTCTGTCTACCAGCTTCTACCACAAGCTGTTGTCTTTCCGACTTCAAATGAAGATCTCACTCTTATCGGTAAGGTAAGCAGCAAGCCTGAGTTTGCGTCTGTCCGCTTTTCTGCCCGCGGTGGCGGCACAGGTACAAACGGTCAATCGTTGACGCAGCACGTGGTGGTCGATCTTTCCCGCCACATGCGAAAAATTCTAGAAGTGAATGCTAAGGAAGGCTGGGTGCGTGTTCAGGCAGGTGTTGTCAAAGATGCTCTGAATGATGCCTTACGCCCGCACGGCTTTTTCTTTTCGCCGGATCTTTCGACCAGTAACCGCGCCACCGTTGGCGGCATGATTAACACTGACGCTTCCGGCCAGGGCTCATTGAGGTACGGCAAAACGTCGGATCATGTGTTGTCGCTTAAGGCCATTTTGGCAGATGGTTCCATGCTGGACACTCAAGCCTTTCTTTTGATGACATCGATGCGATTACGGGTGATGACTTTGCCGCCCAGGCGATGCGTAAGGTATCAGCTATCTGCCGCGAAAAGCGCGACGAGATTGAGGCCAAGTTCCCGCCACTGAACCGTTTCCTGACCGGTTACGATCTGAAAAACGCTTATAACCCTGAGCAGGACACCTTTGATATCGGCCGCGTGTTGTGTGGTGCAGAAGGTTCACTCGGTTTTATCGCCGAAGCCAAACTCAATATCACGCCAATACCGAAAGCGCGTACGCTGGTTAACATCAAATACGACAGCTTTGATTCTGCGCTTCGCAGTGCGCCAGTGATGGTGGAAGCCAATGCCCTGTCGGTAGAAACCGTTGACTCCCGCGTACTGAACCTTGCCCGTGAAGACATTGTCTGGAACACAGTGAAAGATCTGCTGACAGACGTACCGGGCAAAGAGATGCTTGGCATCAATCTGGTGGAATTTGCAGGAAACGATGTTCAGGAAGTGGCTGATCAGGTCGCGTCACTCTGCAAGCGTCTGGATACGCTGGTGGAAGAGGGCGGCCAAGGCGTGATTGGTTATCAGGTTTGCACCGAACTGGCTTCCATCAACAAAATCTACAACATGCGCAAAAAGGCCGTTGGCCTGTTGGGCGCAACCAAAGGAGCGGCAAAACCGGTCGCTTTCACCGAAGATACCTGTGTGCCACCGGAAAACCTCGCTGACTTTATTGTCGAATTCCGCGCATTGCTGGACAGCCACAAGCTCGATTACGGCATGTTCGGCCATGTTGACGCGGGCGTGTTGCACGTACGTCCTGCCCTTGACCTGTGTGACCCGAAACAAGAACTGCTGATGAAAACCCTCTCTGACGACGTCGTGGCGCTGGTTGCCAAATACGGCGGCTTGATGTGGGGTGAGCACGGCAAAGGGTTCCGCTCTGAATACGGCCCCGCTTTCTTTGGTGAGTCTCTGTTTAATGAACTGAGGAAAGTGAAAGCGGCGTTTGACCCCCAAAACCGCATGAATCCCGGCAAGATCTGTACGCCCATCGACAGCACTGACGAGCTGGTCAAAGTCGATGGAGAAAAACGCGGCGCGTATGATCGCCAGATCCCGGTGACAACCCGCGACAGCTTTAAGCAGGCGATGGAATGTAACGGCAATGGCTTGTGTTTTAACTACGACACCAGTTCACCAATGTGTCCGTCGATGAAGATCAGCTATGACCGCCGCCATTCACCAAAAGGCCGTGCAGGTATTGTACGCGAATGGCTGCGCTTGTTGGCAGAGCAAGGCGTTGACCCTGTCACCATGGAAAAAGAGCTGATGGAAAGTACGCCGTCAGTCCGTCAGATTTTCGCCCGCTTTAAAAACACCTGGCTGGCGAAAAAAGACGATTACGACTTTTCCCACGAAGTGATGGAAGCCATGAACGGTTGTCTGGCGTGTAAAGCCTGTGCGACCCAGTGTCCTATCAAGGTCGACGTACCTAGCTTCCGTTCGCGCTTTATCAATCTCTACTACAGCCGATACCAGCGCCCGGTGAAAGACTATTTGGTGGCAAACATCGAAACCATGTTGCTTGGATGGCGAAAGCCCGGTGCTGGTAAATGCGGTTACCCAGCCTAAATGGGCGCAGACCGTCACAGAAAAAACCATCGGCTACGTGGATACACCGGCGTTATCGGTGCCGACGCTGGCAGAATCGCTGGATGGTCACCATGCACTCCGGTTCGATCTGGCATGGCTTCAGGCATTGAGCAGCGATGAACGTGCGCGCTATGTCCTGATCGTGCAGGATCCGTTCACCAGCTTCTATGAAGCCGATGTGGTGAAAGACATGATGCATTGGCGGAAAAGCTGGGTAAAAAGCCGATGCTGGTGCCGTTCAAGCCCAATGGTAAAGCGCAGCACATCAAAGGCTTTTTGAAGAAGTTTGCCCGTACCGCGAAAAATACGGCGGATTTCCTGAATCAACTGGCGGCTCTTAACATCCCTATGGTGGGCGTCGATCCGGCACTGGTGCTTTGTTACCGCGATGAATACAACGAAGTGCTGGGCGACAATCGGGGTGATTTCACGGTACTGACTGCCCATGAGTGGTTGCTCGATGTCATTAAAACCGTGCCGGAGAAACAAACGGCTGACACCGATGCCTGGTACCTGTTCGCACACTGTACCGAGAAAACCAAACTCCCGAACGCAGAAGCCGAATGGGGACGTATTTTTGGACATTTTGGTGCGACACTGAACGTGGTTGCTGTGGGTTGCTGTGGCATGGCAGGAACATACGGTCATGAGTCCGACAAGCTGGAAAACTCCAAAGGTATTTATGCCTTGAGCTGGCAGCCTAACCTTGAAGCGCTGCCACCGTCACGTTGCATGGCGACAGGCTATTCCTGCCGCAGTCAGGTGAAACGTCTGGAACACCGGAAAATGAAACACCCGGTTCAGGTGCTTTTGAAGCTGGCCTAGTGGTTACTGCAATCTCCCCCTTTAGAGGCGCATCATGCGCCTCTTTCTTTTCCCGTACATTTTTGAATAGATATCTTTGACTTCGTCTTAATAGTTGGGCGGGGAAGTGGCGGCTCCTGATAGTCTTTTCTAAATAGAAGCTGAGTGGAAAGGAGTCAGTCATGAGCACGCTTCAGCCACATGTTACGTTTCATGGTGTGTGCCGGGAGGCACTCGCGTTTTACGAACAGTCCCTGAATGGAAAGACCACCAAACTGGCGACCTTTGATGAGTCACCGGTTGAGTTTCCCGCGCACACTCTGGCAAGGGTCATGCACGCAGAATTTATATCACCGGAAGTCACTTTTTATGCGTCGGATGGGCTGGATGACTCCCTGTCGCAGGGGTCGGGTGATGTCGCATTTCACGTCACGTTTAGCGATGAACGCCGACAATCAGAGGTTTTTTCTGCACTTTCTGAGATGGGTCAGGTGGTGATGCCGTTGGATTACACCTTCTGGAAAGTGCGCTTTGGGATGGTCACGGACAAATATGGTATCCGCTGGATGCTCAGTTGTCCGGCTGCGGAAGAAGATTGGAAAGACGAAGACGACAGTGAAGACTAAAAGAGAGCCCCGATATTTCGGGGCTTTTTATGCGGAGGGTTATTCGTCATCCGGCTTAGCCAGCGATAAACGATGCCTGCCAGGAAAGCGCCGATCATCGGAGCGACCCAGAACAGCCAAAGCTGGGAGAGCGCCCAGTCACCGACAATCAGTGCAGGACCGGTACTGCGGGCAGGGTTAACCGAGGCATTGGTGATTGGCACACTGATAAGGTGAACAAGCACCAAAGCCAAACCGATAGCAAGTCCTGCAAAACCCGGACTAGAGAGCTTATGTGTTGCTCCAAGAATAACGATGAGGAACATGAAGGTGGTGAGAATTTCTGTCAGCAGGGCGGAGAGAAGGTTGTAACCACCAGGAGAGTGTTCGCCGTAGCCGTTTGATGCCAACCCACCGGATAAATCAAACCCGGGGGCGCCGCTGGCAATAATGTACACCACGTAGGCACCGACAATTGCGCCAGCTACCTGCACGACAATGTAGGGGATAAGTTCGGCAGTCGGGAATCGCCCGCCAGCCCATAACCCAAAGGATACAGCGGGGTTGAGGTGACAACCTGAGATATGGCCGATGGCATAAGCCATGGTGACAACAGTCAGGCCGAAGGCGATGGCAACACCAAGAAAGCCAATGCCGAGTTCAGGGAACGCTGCCGCGAAAACAGCGCTGCCGCATCCGCCCAGAACCAGCCAGAAGGTGCCGATAAACTCGGCAGTTAGTTTTTTAACCATGTCAGTTATTCCTAATCACTAATATAAGGCTCTGAACCCACGCAATAGTTGGAATACGGATTCAGTGTGAGGCATAGCTGTTTGCCGGGGTGGAACCTTTTAATTCAGACAAACGTACCTTTGACTGAGGCGGGCTGATATGCGTCACGTGTCATGAGTGAGAACAAAGCGTAAAAGCCAGAGGTGATTTGAGGTGTGATCGATGGAGATCTGTGTTAGCGTCAATAAATCAATGGGATATCAGCTTGGAGCGAAGAGATGGTCAAAATAGTGTTTGTCATCGGCCTGATCATTATCGGCGGGCTAGCGATGAAGTTTCTCGACGAAAAATCCCAGAAAAAGGTGGTGATAGGCATCGGCGTGTTGGCAGGCATTGCGATTCTCAGCCTGATCATTTCTGAGCTGATGCGCTAACTGTTTCCTACGTTTACTGATTTTTGAATACAAAAAAGGCGAGCTAACCAGCTCGCCTTTCTCTTATCTATCGCGACTTATCGCGCTGCAGGGCGGTTTCTGCCACCGGTTGGGCGCTTTTTATTGCCGTTCCCAGCTGGTTTGCCACCTGCCTGATGCTTTGGTTTGCCAGTGGTTGCAGGACGGCCATTACCGTTCGGCTTACCGTTTGCACCTTGGCCATTGCCGTTTGGCTTACCACCTTTAGGCGCACCGTTTTTCGCAGAGCTGTTCGGGTTGCTGCCGTTACGCGCGGAAGGCTTACGGATATCCGGCTGGTTCGGATGCTTGGTCGCAAAGCGTTTTGCTCCGTGACGGCTTGAACCGCGGCGTTGTGCCGGAGTCATTTCTGCTTCACTGCCTTCGCGTGGAACCAGACACTCAGGGCGATCGCCAATCAGGTGACGCTTGCCCATGCTGATCAATGCTTCACGCAGCAACGGCCAGTTTGCCGGATCATGGTAGCGCAGGAAGGCTTTGTGCAGACGACGCTGACGTTCACCTTTCGCAACAAACAGCTCTTCACGCTTCTTGTACTTCACACGCTTCAGTGGGTTGGTTTCCGCGTGGTACATCGCTGTTGCGTTACACATTGGCGATGGGTAGAAGTTCTGCACCTGATCACAACGGAAGTCATTTGCCTTCAGCCACAGTGCCAAGTTCATCATATCTTCGTCGGTACAGCCAGGATGCGCCGCGATGAAGTAAGGGATCAGGTACTGTTTCTTGCCAGCTTCCTTGGTGTACTTCTCGAACAGCGCTTTAAAGCGGTCGTAAGTGCCCATGCCCGGTTTCATCATCAGATCCAGCGTACCTTTCTCGGTATGTTCTGGCGCGATCTTCAGATAGCCGCCCACGTGATGGGTGACCAGTTCTTTCACGTACTCTGGTGATTCAATCGCCAGGTCGTAACGCACACCGGAAGCGATAACCACTTTCTTCACGCCTTCAAGCTGACGCGCTTCGCGGTACAGGTCGATAGTGTGCTTGTGGTCTGTGTTCAGTTTTTCACAGATTTTCGGGAACACGCACGAAGGACGTCGACAGTTTTTCTCTGCACGCGGATCAGAACAACCAAGGCGATACATGTTCGCTGTTGGGCCACCCAAATCGGAAATTACACCGGTAAAACCAGGCACTTTTTCGCGGATATCTTTGATCTCACTGATGATCGATTCCTGCGAGCGGTTCTGGATGATACGGCCTTCGTGCTCGGTGATAGAACAGAAAGAACAACCACCGAAACAGCCACGCATGATGTTGACAGAGGTTTTGATCATTTCATACGCAGGGATCTTCGCATCGCCGTAACGTGGGTGCGGAACACGTGCGTATGGCAGGCCGAACACATAGTCCATTTCCTCTGTGGTCAGCGGAATTGGCGGGGTGTTGACCCACAGTTCGCGGTCGCCGTGCTTTTGCACCAGCGCACGCGCAGAATATGGGTTGGTTTCCAGATGCATCACGCGGCTGGCGTGAGCATACAGGATACGGTCGTTCAACAGTTTTTCGTAAGAAGGCAGGCGCACGTAGCTGTTCTCAGCGTCGTGGCGCGAAGGGCGAACCATTACTGGTTTCGCTTCTTCTTCTTCTTTCTTCTCAGTCGCGCAGGCTGTTTCAACCGCGTATGGGTTCGGCATCGCCATCGCTTTGCCTGGCTTATCGATACGCGAGCTGTCGATTTCCGTCATCTCTTCCGGAACAGTTTTCAGCATCACGGCTGTACCCGGAATACGGGTCATCTCAGCAATGTCTTCGCCGCGCGAAAGACGGTGGGCAACTTCAACCAGCGCACGCTCGGCGTTACCAAACAGCAGGATGTCTGCTTTCGCATCACACAGAATGGAACGGCGGACTTTGTCAGACCAGTAATCATAGTGTGCAAGACGACGCAGGCTGGCTTCGATACCACCCAGAACGATAGGGGTTTCTTTGTAGGCTTCTTTACAGCGCTGGGAGTAAACCAGTGCAGCGCGGTCAGGACGTTTGCCACCTTCGTTGCCCGGGGTGTAAGCATCGTCATGACGTGGTTTTCGGTCGGCGGTGTAGCGGTTGATCATGGAGTCCATGTTACCGGCAGTCACACCGAAGAAGAGGTTAGGCTGACCCAGCGCCATAAACGCGGTTTTGTCCTGCCATTCAGGTTGCGCAATGATACCTACGCGAAAGCCCTGCGCTTCAAGCACACGGCCGATTACCGCCATACCAAAGCTAGGGTGATCGACATAAGCATCGCCGGTGACAATGATGATGTCACAGCTATCCCAGCCAAGCATGTCCATTTCTTCCCGGCTTGTTGGCAGGAAAGGAGCGGGACCAAAGCATTCAGCCCAATATGGTTGGTATTCGTTGATCGGAGTTACAGAATTGCGCATTTTTTAACCTCTTTCTCGCGAGGCGTGAATTATAGCGGCTTGGAAGGTGGAGAGCCAGAGCGATTAAACCCGCAGTTTTGCAAGGTTTTAGCCGTTCATACTGTGATTGGGGTGTTTAACTTGCAAATTATGCAGAAAAACGACCTCTGGCAGTGAGTGACTGGCAGAGGCCAACTTCAGATTGGAGGGTTATTTGCGGTAAACCGAACGCCCATAAGAATAGGTGTCGCACACCGTGCGGTCATCGCCTAGAGTCATGAGAACAAAGAGCTTGTCTTCCAATGACTGGGCATGTTCCATCCGGAATTTCATCAGCTGGGTGGCGTGCAGATCCAAAATGACAAAATCCGCTTCTTTACCGGCTTCAAAGTTGCGACGTAGTTATCCAGTGACAGTGCCTTTGCGCCGCCTAATGTGGCTGATACAGGGATTTCAGCGGATGCAGCTTTTTACCCTGAAGTTGCATCACCTTGTAGGCTTCACTCATGGTCTGGAGCAGGGAAAAGCTGGTGCCAGCACCCACGTCTGTGCCCATGCCGACTTTGATGCCTTTGTCTTCCATTTCATCGAGTGGGAACAGCCCAGAACCCAGAAAAAGGTTGGACGTGGGACAGAACGCGATGGCTGAGTCGGTTTCCGACAGGCGTTTGCATTCGCCGTCACACAGGTGAATGCCGTGGGCGAACACTGAGCGACTGGAAAGCAATCCGTGTTGGTCGTAGACATCAAGATAGTTTTTGCTGTCTGGGAACAACTCCTGCACCCACTCGATTTCTTTCTTGTTTTCGGAAAGGTGGGTGTGCATGTACACGTCGGGGTATTCCTCCAGCAATTTGCCCGCCAAACGTAACTGTTCAGGGGAGCTGGTTGGGGCGAAGCGAGGGGTGACGGCGTAATGCAGGCGGCCTTTGTTGTGCCATTTCTCAATCAACGCTTTGCTGTCGGCGTAGCCTGATTCGGGCGTGTCGGTCAGATCGTCCGGCGCATTTCTGTCCATCAGGACTTTACCCGCAATCATGCGCAGGTTGCGCTTTTCGGCTTCCTGGAAAAAGACATCCACAGAGGCTTTATGTACCGTGCCGAAAACAAGGGCTGTCGTCGTACCGTTACGGGCCAGTTCATCCAAAAACTGCACCGCGACTTCACGGGCGTAATCCACATTGGCGAAGCGCTTTTCTTCGGGAAAGGTGTAGTTGTTCAGCCAATCGAGAAGTTGCTCGCCATAGGCGGCAATCATCCCAGTTTGGGGATAGTGGATATGGGTGTCAATAAAGCCAGGGGTGATCAGTTTGTTTTCAAGTTCGACGATTTCTACGCTGTCATCCAGCGTCGGCAGGATGTCGGCAGCATGGCCGACTTTGACCACATGACCGTCGGCGATGAGCAATATGCCATCGTCGAAGTATTGGTATGAATCTTCCAAACCCACGTCCGTTGGGTTCGCAAGGCTGTGCAGAATGGCAGCGCGAAAGGCTTTTGCCGGATGAGCTTTTGGGTCTTTCATTCCTTTATGCCCTTATTTTCTCGTTATTCTTATTGTCATCTCTATTAAGGATAGAGAGCTTTTCCGTCTGTTTCTGCGCTTCCTGCTCCCGTTTGTTGGCGATCTGCGCACCCTGGTAACAGGCGATAAGCTCTCCTGCGACTGATACTGCGATTTCCGCCGGGTGTTTTCCCTTGACCGCGTCAATGCCGATCGGGCAGATCATGGTGTTGATGGCCTCGTCATCAAAGCCACGCTCTTTCAGGCGATAGTCGAAGCGTTTGCGCTTGGAAAGGGAGCCAATCAGTCCGAAATAGCGGCTATCCCCGCGTTTCAGAATGGCGCGCGAGAGGTCAAAATCGAGCTGGTGGTTATGGGTGAGCACCAGATACATGCTGTTAGCGGGCAGCGTTGCCACTTCGCCAACCGGATCGTCCGAGACCCGTATTTCCACATTATCAGGAATGTAGTCGGGAAATTGATCTTCACGCTCATCAATCCAAATCACCTTAAATGGCAGGGTGGCAAGGATATGTACCAGCGCTTTGGCAACATGGCCTGCACCAAACAGTGCCAATGTATGGCGCTGCTGCCCGATAGGTTCAAAGCTTAATGTGACCATGCCACCGCAGCACTGGCCGAGGCGTGCACCGAGATTGAAGCGTTCGATTTTCATCTCGCTGTCGCCTTGCTCCAGCATCTCCTGCGCGGTTTGCATGGCGACGTGTTCGAGGTGTCCACCGCCGATGGTGGCGGTGACGCCATCTTCCGTGACCAGCATTTTGGTACCCGCGCCACGGGGGACTGACCCCATGTCTTCCAGCACAGTCACCATCACGCACGGCGTGCCTTTGGCCTGAAACTCTGCCAGCGCCTGGATCCAATTGTCTTTAAACATCACTGCCTCCAAGGTTCGGGTTCGTCTCTACAGCGCAAATGACGCTGGCGATTTGCCTTTCCGCGCCCGTTTGATGGCGTTGTAAACCTGCTCAGGCGTGGCCGGGGCAGGGAGGTGCGGGATTTCGCCATCCTCTGCAACGCTCACAATGGCATCACGGAGGGCGCTCCACACTGAAATCGCCAGCATGAACGGCGGCTCGCCCACGGCTTTGGAGTGGAATACCGTGTCTTCAGGGTTGGCGCGGTTCTCGACGAGTTTGGTATTGAAGATCTCCGGCGTATCAGCCACGGCCGGGATCTTGTAACTGGCGGGGCCTGCGTCATAAGCTGACCTTTGTCGTTCCACACCAGCTCTTCGGTGGTCAGCCAGCCCATGCCTTGGATAAAGCCGCCTTCCACCTGGCCGACATCAATGGCCGGGTTTAGCGACGCGCCCACATCGTGCAGGATATCGGTGCGCAGCACTCTGTATTCACCGGTGAGGGTATCTACGATGACTTCCGAGCAGGAAACGCCGTAGGCGAAGTAATAGAACGGACGGCCACGGGCTTTGTCGTGATCATAGAAAATCTTGGGTGTGCGGTAGAAACCAGATGCCGCCAGCGAGATTTGGTTCAGCCAGCAAAGCTCGGTGAAATCGGCAAAGGTTAGCGTTTTCTTGTCGCCAATGGTGACGATGCCATTGCTGAACACGACCTCTTCCGGCGCGACATCAAAATGGGATGACGCAAAGTTCACCATACGGTCTTTGATGGTCAGTGCCGCGTTTTGCGCCGCTTTACCGTTGAGGTCAGTGCCGGATGAAGCTGCCGTTGGCGACGTATTCGGCACTTTCTCTGTGTTGGTGGCGGTAATTTGAATCGCGCTGATATCCACGCTGAAGGTTTCAGCCACAATCTGCGCTACCTTGGTGTTCAGACCCTGACCCATTTCCGTACCACCGTGGTTGAGGGAAATACTGCCATCGGTGTAAACCGTGACCAGTGCACCAGCCTGATTGAGGAAGGTAGCGGTGAAGGAAATGCCAAATTTGACCGGCGTCAGCGAAATCCCTTTTTTCAGAATGGGGCTGTTGGCGTTAAATTCAGCGATAGCTTTGCGACGCGCCTGATAATCGCAGGACATTTCCAGCTCGGCGGTCATTTCGTGGATAAAGTTATCTTCCACTTTTTGGTAGTAATGGGTTTCGTCGCGGCCTTCACCGGCATAGTAGTTGGCTTTGCGAACATCCAATGGGTCTTTGCCAAGGTGACAGGCGATGGTGTCCATTACGTGTTCAATGGTCATCATGCCCTGTGGGCCGCCAAATCCGCGGTAGGCGGTGTTGGATGCCGTGTTGGTTTTCACGCAGTGTCCGGTGACAGTGGCATTTCCAAGGAAGTAGGCGTTGTCGGAGTGAAACATGGCGCGGTCGACAATGGAACGCGACAAGTCTGGCGAATGTCCGGCGTTACCGGCAACCACAATCTCAATGCCTTGAATCACGCCATTGTCGTCAAAGCCCACTTTATATTGGTTAAAGAAGGGTGGCGTTTGCCTGTCATCATCATGTCTTCACGGCGTGGCAGGCGGAATTTCACCGGTTGTCCGGTTTGGTTAGCAATCACCGCTGCGATACAGGCAGGGCCAGCTGCTTGGGTTTCCTTGCCGCCGAAACCGCCGCCCATGCGACGCATGTCGATCAGCACTTTGTGCATGGGCACGCCTAACACTGACGCAACCAGCTTCTGGACTTCAGTTGGGTTTTGTGTCGAACAGTAGACAATCACGCCGCCATCTTCGGTGGGCACCACGCTCGACACCTGGGTTTCCAGATAAAAATGTTCCTGCCCGCCAATGTGCAATGAGCCTTCCAACACGTGTTTGGCATTGGCAATAGCCGCGGCAGAATTGCCCCGTTTCTGGGTATGACTGTCGGTGACAAAAAGCTTCTGCGCCAGCGCTTCTTCAACATCCAGCGCAGCAGGCAAAAGTTCGTATTCGATGATAGCGGCCTGCGCGGCTTTGCGGGCGGTATCGAGGCTGTCTGCTGCCACGGCAATCACGGGCTGGCCGACATACACCACTTTGCCGTCAGCCAGCATTGGGTCGCCCGGCAGGATAGGGCCGATATCAAGTTCGCCCGGCACATCGTTGGCGGTGATGACTGTGCGCACGCCCGGCACTTTGTAGCAAGGTGACACATCGAGTTTGGTGATGTTGGCGTGGGCGTGAGGACTCATCAGCGCATAAACGTGCAGCTGGTTGGGAAATTCTGCGCGGTCGTCAATATAGAGCGCTTCACCGGACACCTGTTTCTCGGCGCTCTCATGTTTGACCGATTTGCCGACGCCGGTGGCCAGTCCTGCTTTGGCTTGGGCGGTCATTTCTTCCATGGTCATGGCCGGGGTCGTTTTACGGGACATAATGAATCACCCTCGTTTCAATCATTTTTCCATCAGCGGCGTAGCTGAGCTCGGTGAACATGCGGTAAAGCAGGTTGGCAGCGGTTTCAGTGCGGTATTCCTTGGTTGCCCTGAAATCGGAAATCGGCGAGAAGTCGCTTTCCAGGGCTTTCATCGCCGCCTGAATTGTCGTGGCAGAAAGCGGTTGACCCACCAAGGCCTGTTCACAGTGACGTGCCCGCGCAGGAATTGCGGCCATGCCACCGAAGGCAATCCGCGCTTCTGTGACTGTTTCACCGTCAAAGGTCAGCCTAAACGCGCCGCAGACAGCAGAGATATCGTCGTCGAAACGCTTGGAAATCTTGTACGCCTTGAAGGCTTTGTCCGGCTGTGGCTTGGGAATGCGGATCGTCTGGATGAACTCCGACGGTTGCAGCGCCGTCACTTTGTAGTCTTTGAAGAAGTCTTCCAGCGCAATCTCACGGGTCACGTCACCACGGCGCAGGATGATGGTCGAAGCCAGAGCAATCAGCAGCGGCGGCCCGTCTCCGATTGGGGAGGCGTTGGCAATATTGCCGCCAGTGGTTCCCTGATTGCGGATTTGCAGGGAAGCAAAGCGTTGCAACAGGGCACTGAAATCCGGGTAGTGGGGTAGCAATGCGCGGTAGACATCGGTAAAGGGCACATTGGCGCCAATTTCGATATGGGTATCGGTTTCAATGACGGTTTTGATGTCATCAACGTGGCCGAGGTAAACCAGTTTATCGATATCGCGGTGGAACTGGGTGACTTCCAGCGCCAGATCTGTGCCGCCAGCCAGCAGTTTGGCAGTCGGATGCGCCATCAGGATTTTCGCCAGCTCATCACTGCTGGTGGGTGTGAATGCTGACTTTCCATCGGCTTGGTACTCCAGCTCCGGCTTGCCAATCGCAGTCAGTTTCTCAATGGTTTCGCGCTCGTACTCGGCGAACTGGTCGCGGATAGGGGCTTCCTGACTCAGCGACAGCGCGGCTTCAACGATAGGGCGGTAACCGGTGCAGCGACAAAGGTTTCCAGCCAACGCCTCATAGGTTTCTTCCTTGTCGGCATTGGGATGGTTCTTGGTCAGTGCGAACATCGACATGATAAAGCCGGGCGTACAATAGCCACACTGACTGCCGTGGAAATCAACAATGGCTTGCTGAACCGGGTGAAGCGCTGCTTTGGTACGCAGGTCTTCCACCGTAATCAGCTGCTTGCCATGCAGGGCAGAAACAAAGGTCAGGCAAGAGTTCACGCTGCGGTATTCAAGCTTACCTTCAACCACTTCACCCAATACGACTGTACAGGCACCGCAATCGCCCGAACCACATCCTTCTTTCGTTCCTGTTTTACGAACGTGTTCGCGCAGGTAATTCAATACAGTCAGGTTAGGCGAAATATCACCTTCTTCCTGCAAGGTCTGATTTAAGAGAAAACGGATCACACGGCCTCCATGACGATTTCGTATCCATTGATTACAAACTAGTCATTTCTGACCGCGCGGTCAACAAATTGGTAACAATTGAAAATCATGAATTTAACAATTAAAAGTGCTTTAAAATCATTAATTAAGATGTGCGAAGGAGGATGTTCAACAGAAATTGTAACTATAGATTGTATACAATTTGTGAGATTGATCGTTTCAAATTCTTGGAAGTGATAAGGAAATGTAAGATTTGAAAAGCAGAAAGCGACACAAAAACCGGCAGGTTTGTGTCGCTTTCCTGAAGGATTGGAACAGGGACTAGGCTTTCTTTTTCAACACATTTGAAAACACGGCATGCAAATCCTGGGTGGCAGAATCATCATGAAGGTTCAGCTTGGATTTGATGTGGTCAAGATGCGTTTTCATCAGGGAAATGGCGCGTTCCTTGTCCTTGGCCTCGATTGCATCAAGCAATGCCGTATGTTCATCAAACGAGCAGTTATGCTTCTTGGTGGATTCATAAAGCGCAATGATCAGCGAACATTGGGAAACCAGACTGCGTTGGAAGCTCATCAGCGGGATGTTGTTTGCCATGGCGGCCAGCTCAATATGAAATTCACCGGAAAGTCGGATGCTGCGTCCGGTGTCGTTCTGGGCGATCGCTTCATGTTCTTCTGCGACCATGGCGCGGCATTTGGCGATTTGTTCGCTGGTGGCATGTTCTGCAGCCAGTTCAACAATAGCAGCTCCATCACCTCGCGGGCTTTCAGGATTTGCAGCGCTTCATCAACGGAAGGGGACGCCACAATCGAGCCACGGTTTGGGCGGGTGCTGACAACCTGCTCGATCGAAAGTCGCAGCAGGCGCGGCGGATGATGGTGCGGCTGACGCCAAAGATTTCGCCCAGCGCTTCCTCGCTCAGCTTGGTGCCGGGAGGCAGGCGCTGTTCAAGAATCGCATCAAAAATATGGCCGTAAACAATGTCATCCTGCGTGAGTTTAGGGTTTGTCGATTTGGTTTTCTTGTTTGTTGCTTTGAGAAGCCCTGTCATACAGTTTTTCCTTTTCAAACCCATGGAGGCGTTTGAGTCTGCTGTCAAATAACGTTCTGAAAGCGAACGTAAACTTATATCTGAATCTTGATTATATTTTGTATAAGAATAGCTGAAGTGATTGTACAACATTGCCTCAACGATTGTATCGGCGGTGTTATTGGTTTGTGGCGCGGGTAATAAAAGCGGCTCCCCTTACCAAGCAGGAGAGCCGTCGCGGTTATCCGGTGAGTGTGGAAACGAGCGGGTTAGAGATTGAGCAAGCTATCCGTGCTGAATTTGGCCGCGAGAATACCTGCAATCGCCACTTCCTCATCTGTGTCTGAAATGTCACCGGACACACCGACTGCACCGAGCAATTCAGCATGGTCATCACGGATAAGCACGCCGCCCGGCACGGGAACGAGGTTCCCTTGTGCCAGAGTGGAAACTGACGAGATAAAACAGGGGCGGGTCTGGGCATCATCGGCGATTTTCCGCGACGAACAACCAAGGGCGATCGCCCCCACGCTTTGGCAATGGCGATCTCCGGTCGCATCATGCTTGAACCATCTTGCCGTTGCAGTGAAATCAGTGCGCCACCTCTGTCCAGAATAGCGACTGTCAGTGGCGCGGTTTTCCGCTCCTGCGCAGCGAGAAATACCTGCGAGGTAATTTCCAGCGCTTTTAACATCGTCAGATTTTCCATTTAAGCTCTCCTTATGAGCCAATACCAATCATTCGAGTTTTGCGTAGCAGGGGATAGTGAGGAAATCAGCAAAATGGGCATCGGTTGAGAGTGTAAAAAATAACTCCGATGCTTGGTCGAATTTGCGGTTTCCGTCTGCGCCTGCTGACGTTTTCATGTCCTTCACTTCTTCATCCAGCCATTGTCTGAACAGCGCCGCGGTAAAAGGTCTGCCGTCGTCCAGACTGACCTCATGCTTCAACCACTGCCAGATGTTGGCGCGGGAAATTTCAGCCGTAGCGGCATCTTCCATCAGGCCATAAATGGGCACGCAGCCGATGCCGCGCAGCCAGGCTTCCATGTAAAGCACGGCAATGCGGATATTCTTCCTCACTCCGGCTTCATCCTTTGGCCCTTGGCTGGGTCTGAGTAACACCTCGCTGTTAAAACTGCCGTCCGGAATGAAATGGCGTTGGTTGGTCGCGCCTGCGAGGTATTCATCGAAAATTGTTCTGGCCAGCGAAACCAGATGGGGGTGAGCGACCCAGGTGCCGTCATGGCCGTTGGTCGCTTCCCGGCGTTTGTCTTCAATCACTTTTTGGGTGACGCGTGCCATTTCTTCCGGATCTTTTGACGGGATAAACGCCGACATGCCGCCGATTGCCAGTGCGCCGCGTCGGTGACAGGTTTGGATCAGGCGTTTGCTGTAGGCCTCCAGGAAAGGCTGATCCATACCGATAGCATGGCGATCCGGCAAGATGCGGTCGGTGTGGTTCTTGAGCGTTTTGATATAGCTGAAGATGTAGTCCCAGCGCCCGCAGTTCATTCCCACGATGTGTTTGCGCATGGCATAGAGGATCTCTTCCATCTGGAAGACAGCGGGGAGGGTTTCAATCAGAACTGTCGCTCGAATAGTGCCCGTTTCTGCGCCAACGTAATTCTCGGAAAAGTCGAACACCGACTCCCACCACGCTGCTTCTTCCATGGATTCAAGCTTAGGCAGGTAGAAGTAAACGCCCTGACCACGCTCTTTTCTGCTTTGGTAGTTGTGAAAAAAGTAGAGGCCAAAGTCCATCAGGCTTGCAGGCATGGGGTGGCCATCAAACAGGATGTGCGCTTCCTTGAGGTGTAAACCGCGGGGGCGATGGATCAGCGTGGCGGGCTTATCCACCAACTGATAATGCTTGCCGTTAGCCGGTTCATGGTAAGAAATAGTGCCGAGGTTGGCGTCGCGCATGTTGATTTGGCCGTTCACCATATTCTCCCAGGTTGGGAGGTGGCATCTTCAAAGCAGCACATAAACACGTTCGCGCCAGAGTTCAGCGCATTGATCACCATTTTGCGATCAACCGGGCCGGTAATTTCTACCCGTCTGTCAGTCAGGGGCGCTGGGATCGCGGCGACCTTCCAGCTTTTGTCATCGCGGATTGCTGCGGTGTCTTGTCGAAAATCCGGTAAAGCGCCGTTATCAAATTCCTGCTGCTTTTGTTTTCGTTCTTGGAGTAGCGCTTCGAGCGGGCTTGCAAACTTCTCACACAAAGCCTGGAGGAATGCCAGCTTCGCCGCTCAGTATGTCTTTCGCATCCTGGCTAAACAGAGAGCCTGTGATGACTAGTCTTCCGTGACCAGTGGCTTGAGTCAGGTGATCCTGATTTTTCGTTGTTTCATACATCGGCAAGGTCCTTTGTTAATGTATACAATCTAACTTCATTAAAATTTCATTTAGTTGTTCTTATAGTGAACAATAAAAGCATAATGTTAATGTATTGTGAATAACCATTTTTAATAATTCTTCTTCGACAGTAGCTTGCTCAGTCTCTCCTTTAACCCTCCTACAAGCGCTTCTCCGGCCTTTCTTTCAGTCTCTTTGTGGAAATGCATTGTTTAAAAAGTGTTAAGAAAACTCTTGCGCTCAATAAATAATCGATCTAAGAATACAATTAACACTCAAATTGTATACAAAAGGAGTTTTTGTATGGGAAAGATGAGAGCCATTGATGCTGCCGTTGAAGTTTTGAAGCGTGAAGGCGTGGTAAAAGCGTTCGGTGTGCCCGGTGCGGCAATCAACCCGTTCTACTCGGCGTTGAAAAAATCAGGGGGGATTGATCATATCCTTGCCCGTCATGTCGAAGGGGCGTCCCACATGGCAGAGGCTACACCAGAGCAAATCCGGGCAATATCGGTGTCTGTATCGGTACGTCTGGCCCGGCGGGCACAGACATGATCACCGGCCTTTATTCGGCGCAGGCTGACTCCATTCCCATTCTTTGTATTACGGGGCAGGCGCCCAGAGCGCGGTTACACAAGGAAGACTTTCAGGCGGTAGACATTGAATCCATTGCCCGGCCTGTGACCAAGTGGTGTTCAACCGTGTTGGAACCTGCGCAGGTGCCCCGCGCTATACAGCATGCGTTTCATGTGATGCGCTCCGGTCGCCCCGGTCCCGTGTTGATTGACCTGCCGCTGGATGTGCAACTGGCCGAGATTGAATTTGATATCGACAGCTACGAGCCTTTGGCGCCGTACAAGCCTGCCATTACCCGCACTCAGGCAGAAAAGGCGATGGAGATGCTCAACGATGCAGAGCGCCCGCTGATTGTTTCCGGCGGCGGTGTGATTAATGCCAATGCGTCAGCGCTTTTGCAGGAATTTGCTGAAATTGTCGGTGTGCCGGTGATCCCTACCTTAATGGCTGGGGCACCATTGCCGATGACCACGAGTTGATGGCGGGCATGGTTGGCCTGCAAACCTCGCACCGCTACGGGAACGCCTCGTTGCTGGCATCCGATCTGGTTTTTGGTATCGGTAACCGCTGGGCAAACCGCCATACCGGATCGGTGGATGTGTATACCGAAGGCCGTAAGTTTATCCATATCGACATCGAACCGACCCAGATTGGCCGTGTGTTTTGCCTGATCTTGGTATTGTGTCCGACGCCAATGAAGCCCTTTCCGTGCTGATTGATGTTGCCAAAACCTGGAAAGCGCAGGGGAAACTGCGTGACCGCACTGATTGGGTAAGCGAATGCCAGCAGCGCAAAGCGACCATGTTGCGCAAAACCCACTACACCGAGCAGCCAGTCAAACCGATGCGTGTGTATGAAGAGATGAACCGGGTGTTCGACCGCGATACCTGCTACGTCAGCACCATTGGATTGTCCCAGATTGCCGCGGCGCAGTTCCTTCATGTTTACAAGCCACGTCACTGGATTAATTGCGGGCAGGCTGGCCCATTGGGTTGGACGGTTCCTGCCGCGCTGGGTGTACGTGCGGCTGACCCAGAGCGTCAAATCGTGGCGATTTCCGGCGACTATGACTTCCAGTTCATGATTGAGGAGCTGGCAGTCGGTGCTCAGTTCAACCTGCCATACGTGCATGTTCTGGTGAATAACTCCTATCTGGGATTGATTCGTCAGGCGCAGTGCCAGTTCGACATTGATTATTGCGTGCAGCTGGCGTTTGAAAACCAGAACGCGCCGGAAATTGCTGATTACGGCGTCGACCATGTGACCGTGGTTGAAGGCTTAGGTTGTAAAGCCCTGCGTGTCACAGACCCCGAACAGATTGCCTCCGCACTGGAACAAGCCAAAATCCTGATGCAAATCCACCGCGTGCCTGTGGTGGTGGAAATCATGCTGGAAAAGGTGACCAACATTTCCATGGGCGTAGAGATCAACGCCGTGAACGAGTTTGAATCGCTGGCGGAATCTATTGCCGATGCGCCCACTGCATTAGCCGCAGAGCGTCGCTGATCAACGTAGACAGATAAGGACATTGCTATGCCAAAACTTGCTGCCAATTTATCCATGTTGTTTAACGAACTGCCCTTTATTGAGCGCTTCAGCGCGGCTGCTAACTTCGGTTTTAAAGGGGTGGAATACCTGTTCCCTTATGCGTTTGATGCCAAAGAGCTGAAAGCCGAACTGGACAGAAACCACCTCAAGCAGGTGCTGTTTAACCTTCCGGCCGGAGACTGGGAAGCGGGCGACCGCGGTATTGCCGCTGATCCATCAAGGGTTGATGAGTTTCGCGCCGGAGTCGGCCTCGCGATTGAATACGCCAAGGTGCTTGGGTGTGAGCAGGTCAACTGTCTGGCAGGCATAGTGCCCGAAGGTGTCAGTCAGGAAACCGCAGAAGAAACCTTGATTGAAAATCTGAAATTTGCCAACGGCCAGTTGCAGGAAGCTGGGATCCGCTTGGTGATTGAAGCGATTAACACCCGCGATATTCCGGGCTTTGCCCTTACCAATACCCGACAGGCGCTGCGCATTTGTGATGCGGTGGGAAGTGAAAACCTTTCACTGCAATACGACATCTACCACATGCAGATTATGGAAGGGGATATCGCTCCGACCCTGAAATCCACACTCAACCGTATCGGCCATATCCAAATCGCCGATAATCCTGGGCGGCATGAACCCGGCACCGGTGAGCTGAATTATCACTTTCTTTTCCGCTATCTCGATGAGATTGGCTATCAGGCTGGGTGGGCTGCGAATACAAACCTGCCACCACCACGGAAGAGGGCCTGAAATGGCTCTTGGACTACAACCAGAATGAGGAGTAAGGGAATGACGACTATCGCGTTTATTGGCACGGGTATTATGGGCAAACCCATGGCGGAAAACCTGCAAAAGGCAGGCTATCAACTGCATCTGTCTGAAAGCCGCAGCCCTGCGCCATCTTCATTGGTGGAAGGCGGAGCCAAAACCTTTCCATCCAACCGAGAAGCGGTAAAAGAAGCGGAATACATCATCGTCATGGTGCCCAACACGCCGGATGTAGAGAACGTGCTGTTTGGTGATGACGGCATAGAACCGATGCTGGACAGCGGTAAAACCGTTATCGACATGAGTTCTATCTCCCCGATTGAAACCCAGGCGTTTGCAGCAGGTCAATGAAAGCGGTGCGGCTTATCTGGATGCACCGGTCTCCGGCGGCGAAGTGGGCGCTATCAACGCCACGCTGACCATTATGGTAGGCGGTGATGAAGCGGTCTTTGAACGGGCGCTGCCTTTGTTTGGCGCAATGGGCAAGAACATCAATCTGGTTGGCGATAACGGCGCGGGTCAAGTGTGTAAGGTGGCAAACCAAATCATTGTGGCACTCAACATTGAAGCGGTATCTGAAGCCTTGGTATTCGCATCCAAAGCCGGTGCTGATCCGGCGCGTATCCGCAATGCGCTGATGGGCGGTTTTGCCAACTCCAAAGTGCTCGAAGTGCATGGCGAGCGGATGGTGAGAGGCACGTTTGATCCGGGTTTTCGCATCCGTCTGCATCAGAAAGATTTGAACCTCGCCCTGACTGGCGCTGAAACCCTGGGGGTAGCGTTACCAAACACCCGATCGGCGCAGGAGCTGTTCAGCCTTTGTGCAGAGCAAGGGGGAGAGGATTGGGATCACTCCGCACTGGTCAAGGCCATTGAATCTTTATCCAACCACAACATACGCGGTGAGTAACGGCTTGTTTGCTCCCGGCGTTTAGATTTTCGTTTTATCGGTCCTTTGTTTTTTGCCCGCTTCTTTCACGACGGGCTTTTTTTCTATGGAGACACGCAATGGAACAGCTGGATGCTTTGAAGGAAAAAAGGAAAAACCCGCACGCTCACCCTGAGCAGGAACCCGTTTTCATTGGCGGCATGACACCGTCACTTTTTCTGCGCAAATTGTTCGATTCAGCGGTCGATGCCGCTTTACCTTACGACAATATGGCGAACTTCCTGCCACAAGACCGCACAGGAAAGCTGGTGGTGATCGGGGCAGGGAAAGCGGCGGCATCTATGGCTCAGGCACTGGAAGAGCGCTGGCAAGGCCCTTTGCAGGGCGTGGTGGTAACCCGCTACCAACATGGCGCGCCGTGCCGTTTTATTGAAGTCGTGGAAGCCTCCCATCCGGTGCCTGACGACGAAAGCGAAAAGGTCGCCAAGCGAATCCTGAACCTTGTCACCTACCTTGACGAAAACGACACCGTGATTTGTCTCCTATCAGGAGGAGGCTCTGCACTGCTCAGTTTGCCTGCTCTGGGTATTTCGTTTGCAGAAAAGCAGGCTATCAATAAGGCGCTGCTTAAATCCGGTGCGGCCATTGATGAAATGAACTGCGTTCGTAAGCACCTGTCGGCGATTAAAGGCGGGCGGCTGGCAATGGCGGCCTATCCAGCACCATGCTGACGCTGGCAATTTCCGATGTGCCGGGTGATGCAGAGGACGTAATTGCCTCGGGCCCAACCGTCGCAGACCCGACAACCCGCTGCGATGCCATCAATATCCTTAATAAATACGATATTCCGGTAAGTCTGGACGTGACAAGGTGGCTGGAAAGCGACGCCTCTGAGACGCCAAAGCCGGGTGACCCACGACTTGCCAACAGCCGGTTGGAGATAATCTCTACGCCGCTGAAATCCTTGCTGGCCGCACAGGAAGAAGCCGAAGCCTTGGGGATTCCAGCATATATTCTCGGTGACAACCTGGAAGGAGAAGCGCGGGACGTCGCCTTGGTGCATGCCGCTATGGCAACCAGCGCAGCTAGGCATGACCAACCGTTTCCCGTGTCCTGCGTGATCCTCTCTGGCGGGGAAACCACGGTGACAGTCAAAGGCAATGGACGGGGCGGTCGTAACTGCGAGTTCTTGCTTTCTCTTTATCAGGCGTTGGAAAAAGCACCTGATATCAGGGAGCGAGTCTATGCGCTTGCCTGTGATACCGATGGTATTGATGGGGTGGAAGATAACGCGGGTGCAGAACTAAAACCCTCCTTTTATGCAGCGGCAGAAGTGCTGGGATTGTCGCCGGGTGACTATCTTGCCGACAATGACAGCTACGGTTTCTTTCAGGCGTTAAATGCCTTGATCCTGACCGGGCCCACCCGCACTAACGTCAACGATTTCAGGGCAATCCTTATCCTGCCAGAAGCTTGAAATGCGAAGGTTTCTTGTGGATGCACTGGATGATCGCTGTGGGATTCATTAAAGTTGTGGTTACGCACTTTAATGAATCCACGGATGGGCAATGTCACGTATCAGGACGAAAAATCAGGAAAAAATCATCGAAGTGGCCAGCCAGCTGTTCGCAGAAAAAGGCTATGCGGCAACCACGACGGCTGAAATCGCCCAGCGTGCTGAAATTCCAAAGCCCAACCTCTATTACTACTTCAACACCAAAGACAACCTCTACCGCGCAGTGTTGGAAAGCGTTACCCAGCCTTTGCTGGAAGCCTCATACCCGATAGAACAGCTCGATGACCCGCGCGAAGCGATCACCCAATATATCCGCACCAAACTCCATATCTCCAAAGAGCACGCTGCCGCTTCTAAAACCTTCGCCGCAGAAGTGATGGCCGGCGCACCACACCTTCCGAGAGATATTGCCGAAGCGCTGTTGGATCAGTCCAAAATGATCTTGGGTAAGTTCGAATACTGGATTGAAAAGGGCTGGATGGAGCCTGTTCCCCCAAAACACCTTATGTTTATGCTCTGGTCATCCACCCAGACTTACGCCGACTTTAACTGGCAGATTTGTCAGGTCAGCGGTCAGTATGAATTGGATGACAAAGACTTCGAAGAAGCGGCCACGTTTCTGGTTAATTTGGTGCTGAGAGGGTGCGGGGTGAAGCATGCAGACTGACAAATTGCTCTTGGTTCTTCCCCCTTTTAAAGGGGGAAGTTAGATGGGGGTTTTGGCTCTTTGCGCTTCGGTGGCGTGAATTGGAAAGGGACAAGAATGAGTTACGAACCAAAACACACTCTGACTTTTCGGATTACTTCTGGTATTGCAACGATTTGGCCATCCTAAATGTGGCTGGCCAAATTCTCTTATCCACAACATTGCGTTATTTACTGATGATTAAAGTCTACGTATCTATAGACTTTTACATAGCTGTATTACTATGCCTTTGATGCTTTGAAATTCAAACTCTTACTATTTCTGGTAAATGTCGTTCCTACAATATAATCATTATTGTCTAGCGACCGCTCAATACTCTTGGTTGCAAAAATAATTTGAAACTCAACTTGAGAATCAGAAAGAAGATCATGAATAGCCTTTTGAAAATTTTTAGAACGACTATCTTCCATACCGCCATTCTCAATACCATCAAGAATCAAAAACCTCGGAATACGTAGGTATGTTTTCTCCAATGATGTCATCAATAATGCTAGCCTAAATGAGTTGTATAAATAGACCATACCACTTTCAGAAAAAGATGATTTACCATTAACTGATATACTATTGGAGGCAAAATCAAATTCTATATTTTTAGCAGAAGCAAACTCATCTTCCGAACCAATATCTTTCTTAAGAACTGAGATAAGGTTCTTTGAAATACAGTCTCTAACTTCAGGCTCTCTCAATCTATAAATATTTTCTTTTCTAGATATTTTATCTTTAAGATCGTTGACTGCCTCTTGAGTCCTATCTCTTTCGTCAGTAAGTTCTGCTATTGAATTTAATAATTCAGCAATTTTATCTAGGTTCTCGATTTTTTCTTCTAGATAACCAATCTTCTGATAGCAACTAAATATCTTTGATTCATTCTTGTTATTTATAGATGCTATGACAGACGAACTTTCCGAAATACTTTTTCTCAACTGCGTTCTTAAGTCTTTTCTCTTTCCTTCAAGAACGGTAAGTTTTTTATTTTTTCGTTCTATTATTCGATTAGACTCAGCAAGTTGGAGATCTATTTCGCTTGACATGCGCAATAAATTGTCGTTTGCTTCACCTTTATCATTAGATTCTGAACCGCATAATCCGCAACTATTCTCTTTCACTGAGTTCAGTTTGGATTGACAACAAGGGCATACTTGGAAAGAAAAGTTTGATATTGACTTGTTAACAACAATTGCGTCTTTAATAGCTAATTTTTTGTCTTTCAGTTCTGAGATGAATTGTCCAGAGTCTTCAATATCATACTGAAGTGTTCTTATTTCACTCTCACACTCATAAAGACTCGTTTTCAGCTTAATGTTGTTAATAGCAATTTTTTCAGATGTAGACTTTTCATCCTTATATTCACCAAAAGACTCCAATTTACTATTAATAACATCCTGATTTAATTCAACAATCTGCTTTAAATAGTCCTGCTTTTCGTTTTCAATGGAGCTATACTCTCTAGAGAATGATGTTTTACCAACAACCGAGTGTATTGCTGTAATCTCTGAGACTAACTTGGTGAGTTTCTTATCTTCTTCAATAAGTGCTATTTTATAGGCATAAAGATCGTTATCGTACAAGCCTAACAGGTAGTTACCTATAGACTCCCTCTTAAATGCTGAGTCAAATGGCTCGATATTAAAAATATTACCTGAAGCGTTAGATTGGTCACCATAAATAAGTCTTAATACTTGGTGTATAGTAATATTGTTGTTATTTGCATCCGCCTTGGCTTCAGGAATATTAAGAATGTCAAACAACTTTTGAGAAAAGCTAATACTACCGTATTGAGATGAATATGAGTGTTTTTTCCAGTTTTCAATCCCAGTATTTAGAGCATCGGCTATTGGCATAAAACAAAACCACATTGGTTGTTTTTCTTTACCATTGATATCTCTTTTTATCGTAATATCAATGCCATTTACCTTAAGCCCAACATATACGGAATCGCATGCACCAGCTTCATCTTTCCAGTTAGTTACTTCATACCCCATCCCAAAAACTAACAATTGGATAATTGAGGTCTTTCCTCCCCCATTACATCCGCTAAGAACATTTATTCCAGGGTGAAAGTCTTCGTCATACATATAACTACTATTTTTAGTGGCGATAAGCCTGGAGACTCTTAATGATGGGTTATATAGCATCATATTTACATCCCATTAAGTTACTTGCTGACTTCAAACCATTATCACCTACTAAGTCCATATCTATAAGGTGCTTTCTTATAAAAGATACTGCTTGTGATGATATACTATTTAGTTCTTTAGAAAGAATATCTTTTATCTCTGGGGAGACTTTATCATAATTTAATTCTAATCTATTTGTCTCTTCTGCAAAGCTAATAACACCTAGAGTTTCCAAGTAACAAATAGCCATATCTTGAACAGGTTTCATAATCTCAAATAGGTTGTTGTCACTGTAGTTTTGATAATTATTAGTAAACGACTTAAACACATTCCTTTCTTTGACCATATCTCGACCAAGTTTCATTCTAGATATATGAACAGGGTGTGCCAAAATAAAATCAAGAATTCTCAGCCTATCCTTTTCCACTTTTTTTCCATCTAACTCCATCGATAAAGCAGATAACCTTAAGACTGTATGATTTACGTCTATAGATTTGTTATAAACTAACATTCATCCCACTCCAGATGACAGTTACCAGTCAAATAAAATACCATCCCATTAATCTGCCTATGGTATATCTCTAAAACATTTTCCCCTAATTTTTCAGAGATCTCTATTTCAACACATGTTCTTAAGAGAACTTTTACTTCAGATACTGAAATACTAGGGTGCAGCTTCGGTTTAATCTCTGTATTAAAGATAGACTCAACATCTGCAAGAAGATAAGTGATTATTTTTTGTGCTGAGTTGTAATGTTGATACTTCAAAATGAGTTTAGTAATTAGCTCTTTTAGCTCTTCTGCATCTTCAATAACTCTGAAAGACCTACATCAGACAGTTTCTGTGCTAGGTCTCTACGTTTCTTTTTTTTGGTCTTATAGTGTTGCAACTCATCAATAAATCCAAAGGTCAGTTGCTCGCCAGTGACCTCATCTTTATAAGCTTTTGATAGGTGGTCAAGTTGAGTTGGCTTAGGAAGGACATTCTTTACCATGTCCCTCCCTGCATAATCACCTTTAATTAGAACGTTTTTAAGCCGATTGAACAAAGTCATTTGTCACTTCTTATCACGACCAACAAAGTCGCCACCGATGTCTACATTTTTCAAATTATTCTTAACGCTTTTGCTAGATTTAAACTTCAATACAACACGGATCCCTAAACCTAGAACAGCTACTATAGCAACACCAATCAAGCCCATTGTCATAAGATCATTCATCAAAACACCTAAAATTCATAAGGTTATACCAAGTGGTAGGGAAATGTATGATAATTCCTAGAGATACATTATCTTCATATGAGTCTGATTGTACTACAAAGTAACTAGCTGAAAGAAATGGAATTTGTTGCCGCTACCAAGGAATCGTGACTTAACCTAAAGTAGTAATATACCCTGTATAAATTAGATCTATTCAACTCCCTACTAGGGAGTTGAAACCAAAGATAACCAATTACTTAACGTAAAATTTAAACGAAGTTACTAGATATGCTTGATTAAGCATTAGTGTCGGTACTAAGAGCATAAATATGTGGAATTAGTATACATGCTGAGTAACTGTTTTAATGAGGCTTAAAGGATACTACCACCAGCCCACTAAACGTTTAGAAAGGGCAACGGGTCAGGTCTTGCGTTTTGCCACGCATTGCTTTTTGTATACCAAAACTGGCTAACTATGCATAGTGTGTTTAAAAGCGTAAGAAGCTTCGGGGCATGAACGTGCTGCAGCAGTTCGGCCTGACAAGAGTAGGCGCAAAACCAACCCCATCCTAACCTTCCCCTTGAAAAGGGGAAGGAACTAAAAGCTGCAGGTGCATTCATATTTGGGGCAAATTTGAGCCAGCACAATCTATCCAATCCGATTAAAGCTAAAACTAAAAGCGCCTGACTGCCCTCTGATGAACCTAACCAACACCTGCAACTAACCCTACTGTCAGTTGCAGGTTGTGACTGTTCCCCTCCCAAAAGCACTCCCCGGTGGAACAAACGGCTCCCTTTCCCTTGCTGCTGATGGTCATCGATACCCATCATCATTCCCTGAGCCTAATCAAAGAGATGTTTGTGATGAAAAGAGGGGATAACAGTGAGTGGTCAATCCGGCTTGATATACAGCAATGAGAAAAACAGCGCCAAATGGATTTTGGGCTTAGCATTTGTTCAGTTGATTGCGGTTTTAACTTTGCTCTACATGGTTTGGACATCCTGGTCCTTCGAGATTTTTGTGGTTGCGCTTGGCTTTCTGCTTATGTTTTTGGTTTTATTTTGTATCGGGAAATACCACCACAACCTTTTTCAGGCTTTGGGAGAAACGCCATTGCTACTTGAATCTGAGCACTGCGTTTGTAGTGAAAGAACCAAAGCGACAATCTTTGTCAGTCAAAGAGACTTCAGCCGAGTCAGTTCTCTGAAATTCCGGTGCATGAGGGAAGACAAATCCCAAACCACGCGGACAGAAGTTCTTTACGAATATCACTACACCGTCGAACCAGCCAATGAGGGTGACGGAACACGACTGGAATTTGAAATAGAGACTCAGGCACAAGATCCAGCCACCAGTCGCCTTTTCACCACTTCCGCTGTGCGAATCCGCTGGGAATTGTCCTTTGAATATGTTGAAAAAATGGAACGGATAAGGCGCACTTGATGTACCGGTTGTAAGGTCCAAGGCAGCTTAAAAATGGTGGGATGACAGGAAAGTCGAAATATTGGGACGAAGTCTCAGACACTGAAAACATAGAGTTAGGTTACGTACAACCAAAAGGAATTGGGTGATGGCTGCGTTTTTTATGATTGCTGGGCTGATTGGGATGTTATTCACCTGGCTGACCGGATTTATGATGCCCTGGTCTTTCGTGACCTTTCTGGTTGTTTTTGCGGTAGCGCTCATCTGGGCACTTCGTAACACGAATGGCCAGTATGGCTCGGATGGTGGTGGCGTCTATTACAGCGATTCAGACAGTGGTTCTTCTGGCGATAGCTTTGGCGGTGGTGATTTCGGCGGCGGCGGTGGTGATTAAACACCCCGGAAGATGAGAAAGGAAGTCATCCCGTATCAGATAACTTTCCCTGTTTCTTTCTATTTCATAGATGCCGCTTTTTGCGCCAACCTTTTCGCCGCGGCGCGGTGTTTCGCCATCAGCTCCTGCGTATCAAGATCAACTATCACGCCGTTTACAACTCGCCATTCTCCGTTGACCATCACTCGATCTGCACGGTGTGCGCCGCAAAGTACCAGCGCGGCGAGTGGATCGTGACTGCCGGAAAATTGAATTTCATCGAGTTTGAACATGGCAATATCGGCCAGCATGCCCTTGGTGAGGGTGCCGATATCGTTGCGGCCGATGTTTCTTGCGGAGCCTTGAGTCGCCCAGCGGAAGGCATCAAGGTGGCTGACGCTGGCTGAGCCGTAACGCAGACGTTGGATGTAGGTTGCCATTCTCAGTTCATTGACGAGATTTGAACCGTCGTTTGAGGCGGAACCATCAACACCGAGCCCGACAGACGCGCCGGCTTGTTCCAGTTCAAGATTACGGCAAATTCCAGAGGCGAGCATCATGTTCGAACTGGGGCAGTGGCAAATCCCAATCCCGCTTTGCCGAGCCGGTTAATTTCCTCATCATTGAAATGAATGCCGTGTGCCAGCCAGGTTCTGTCATGCAGCCAACCCACCTCTTCCAGATAGTCAACCGGGCGATAGCAAAGCGCTCCAGGCAGAAATTTTCTTCGTCGATGGTTTCGCAAAGGTGGGTATGGAGCATCACCTCATTTGCTTTCGCTAACTGCGCAGTCTCTTTCATCAATTCAGTCGTCACCGAGAATGGCGAGCAGGGCGCAAGGGCAATTTGGGTCATGCCGCCAAATTCAGGCTGGTGGTATTCGCGGATAAGGCGAAGGCTGTCATCAATGATTGCCTGTTCGGTTTGAATCGTGTGCCTTGGAGGCAGGCCACCCTGATCTTCGCCAAGGCTCATTGACCCCCGTGTCAGCACTGTGCGAAGCCCCAGCTTTCTGGTCGCCTCTACCTGAATATCAATGGCGTGTTCCAAGCCACAGGGATCAGGTAGTGGTGGTCGGATGCCGTGGTACAGCCGGAAAGCAGCAATTCGGCACTGGCAAGCTCTGTGCCGAGGCGCATCATCTCCTCATCCAACCCCGCCCAAACCGGATAGAGCGCTTTAAGCCAGTGGAAAAGTTCTTTATCCAGAGCATCCGGGTAAGCGCGGGTGAGGGTTTGGTAAAAGTGGTGGTGGGCATTGATAAGACCCGGCAGCACCACATGTTCAGAGGCATCAAAGGTGTGGTCAATGGGCTGCGAGGGAGATTGGTCTTTAGCAACTAATTCAATGATGGCGTTGCTTGAACAACGATACCGCCGCTTGCATCCTGATCTGTGCCTGTCCAAATTGCGAGAGGGTTTTTAATCCATGTGCTTGCCATGTATTTGCATCCTTTGCGGGTATGAGGTTCGCCCCGGCTTTTTGATCAGCGCGGGGCGAGAGTGGAGAGGTTAAGGTGTCGGTTTATGGTTTGGAGAAACATCGTTTTGGCTCGAATCCCTGACAACAACCGGATCTGCCGTTTCCTCGTCCAGCGGCTGGGTGTATTCGCTGTTTCTTTCTTCTTCCTCTGCCTGAATTTCTGCCTGAACATCTTCCTTGGTTTTTGGCAGAATCAGGTTCAGCAAGACAGCGACGATGGTGCCGGTAGTGATGCCTGAGTGCAGTAACTGGGCAACATCATGGTTCAAGTGCTGGAGCAGGGAAGGTTTGATGGTCACCGCCAAACCTGCGGCGAGTGACACACAGATAACCAGCGCATTGCGGCGTGTATCGGCGGCTTTCACCAGCATGCGGATACCCGCGTAGGCGATCATCCCGAACATAATAAAGCCAACGCCACCGAGAACGGGTTTTGGCACGGTCACGGCCAGCGCGCCGAATTTCGGGAACAGGCCAGCAAGGATCAGCAAAGCCCCCGTAGTGCCTACCACGAAGCGGCTTGCCACGCCAGTGATACCGACAATACCGACATTCTGGCTGAACGATGCCAGCGGCGTGGCACCGAAGATAGAGCCAATCGCACTGCCGATGCCGTCACCCAACAGGCCTCGTTTTAAATCCTTACCGGAAATGGTGCGGTGGCAGTTGCTGGCAAGGGCAAGGAAGTCACCCGTTGCTTCGGCAATCACCACTATGTAGCAAGAGACATGCTGATAATCGCTGGCCAGGAGAAACTGAATCCGAATTTGAAAGGTTCCGGTGTGGCAAACCAACTGGCTTCACTGATCTGGTTCATGTCGACCATACCCATGCTGAGTGCAACCAGATAGCCGCCAGCCAGGCCAATCACAATCGCTGAAGCGGCCACTGAGCCTTGGCGTAAGTTGCTACCAGCAACACCACCAGAAGGGAAATAGCCGCCAAGAAGAGTTTAGGCAGGGTGGCAAAGTTTTCGCTGCCCGCGGGTGCATCGCCCACCCAATTCATGGCAACGCAGAATGGTCAAGCCGATGAGGGTGACCACCACGCCACTGACAACGGGCGGAAACAGCTTTCGGATATGCTCCATAAAAAACGCGGAGACAATGACCAGACAAGCGCCAACCAAGGCTGCACCCATGATGCCGGAAACGCCATCAGCCTTACCGATACCAATAGCAACGCCAAGAAACGCAAAGCTTGAGCCCATGACAACCGGGAGCCTTATCCCTACCGGCCCCAAACCGAGACATTGCACAATGGTAATGAGTCCGGAGACGAAAAGGGCGGCATTGACTAGGATGACCACATCACCGCCTGGTAATCCGATGGCGGTGCCGACAATCAGTGGTACCGCAATAATTCCGCCAATCGACGCAAGCATATGTTGAATGGCAAGCAGGAGTGTCTGGCCTGCAGGTGGTTTATCGTTTAGTTCATAGAGCAGTTTCATAACTTCTTCCTTCAAGCCGCCTTAAATCCGTGTTGTTGGCGGCGCTGGTGGTGAATGTTGAATTACCCCTTGGGACGGTTTGTGGTCCTTTAAAACTAAAAATAAAAGCGAAAAAATAGGGACCTCTTTGGGTCCCTTGGTTGTTATCCGAGAATGATGAGTTTGAACACAAACAGGATGCTCAGTGCATACATGGCAATTGAGATATCGGAGAATTTTCCGGTACCCGCTTTGAGTACGGTGTAGGTAATAAAACCCAATGCAATACCGTTAGAGATAGAGAAAGTCAGCGGCATCATCAGGCGGTCACAGCCGCAGGGACAGAGTCTGTAAAGTCATCCCAGTTGACGTTGCGGATACTGCCCATCATCAGGAACGCGACGTAAATCAGCGCGCCTGCTGTCGCATAAGCGGGGATCATGCCTGCTAATGGCGCAAGGAATATAGCGGCCAAAAACAGGATGCCCACCACAATGGCTGACAGGCCGGTTCTGGCACCCGCGGATACACCAGCGGCACTTTCTACGTAACTGGTTACCGGTGGACAGCCGAAGCAGGCACCGATCACGCTGGACAGACTGTCGGCTTTCAGTGCTTTTGGCAGACCTTCAATTTCACCGGTTTCCTTGTTCACCAGGTTTGCGCGCTCCGCCACACCCATCAGGGTGCCTGCGGTATCAAACATGTTCACAAACAGGAAGGCCAGGATGATGCTGATCATGCCGACATTCATCGCGCCTGCGATATCCATGGCTAAAAGGTGGGGGCAATACTAGGTGGCGCAGAGAAAATGCCTGGTATTCAAAAAGGCCAAGTCCAAGACCAATGAGGGTTACGCTGAATATGCCGATCAATACCGCGCCAAATACCTGCTTCACGGACAGTACTGAGATAATAAAGAAACAGACAGCGGCGAGAATCGCCTGTGGCTGGGTAAAGTCACCCAAAGTCACCAGAGTGGCTGGGCTGCCAACAACAATGCCTGCGCTTTTTAGACCAATGATGCCAAGGAAAAGACCGACGCCGGCTGTCATGGCGTAACGCAGTGAAGAGGGAATGCTATTGATGATCCATTCCCGGACCCGCGAAACGCTGAGGCCGACAAAGATAACGCCAGAGATAAACACAGCGCCAAGTGCGACCTGCCAGCTGTAACCCATTTCCCCGACCACAGTAAAGGCGAAGAAAGCGTTCAGCCCATGCCGGGAGCAAGCCCCACCGGCCAGTTGGCAAACAGACCCATCATCAGCGTACCAATGGCTGCACCAATGCAAGTGGCAACAAACAGCGCGCCGGGATCCATCCCAGACGCTGACATGATATTGGGGTTCACGAAAATGATGTAAGCCATGGTGGCAAAAGTGGTGATCCCGCCAATCAGTTCGTTTTTAACCGATGTGCCGTGTTGGCTGAGTTTAAAGTAACGTTCGAGAAAGCCACCCTTTCCTATAGGTTGCTCAACAGTGCTTTGCTTTTCCATTGTCTCATTCCTGTTGTTCGAGGATAGGCTGCGGGTTTTCCTTTCCGCAGCATTCCGGTTTTGATTCCAGTGAACATTGTGTAAGCCACTAACATTGATTCGAGACGTTTAACTGCCTCTGTACGTTGAAAAGCTATAGGGCGAAACGAGCAAAGGGACATGGTAATGGGCATTGTCATCGTCGATGCCAAAGCGGATTACTACATCATCAAGAAAGGGAATATCGGTAAGGGACACGCCGCTCTTTTTGAAGTACTCGGCTGTGTTGAACTGGAGCTGGTATTTCCCGCGCTGGAATTCTGCACCTTCCAGAAGAGGAGCGTCGGTACGGCCATCGTGGTTAGTTGTTGTTGTCATAACATGGCTCAGCGAATTGCCATCGACTTTATACAGCGATACCTCAATGCCTGCGCCGGGCTTTCCCGAAGCGGTGTCGAGCACATGTGTTGTCAGTCTTCCCATTGGCTTCCGTTCCTTATATTTCGGGTTGTTACTTTATTTATACCTTCAATCTGCCTGATTTTGAGAGCAATTGTGGCAATTGTGATCCTATACGTTTCAACCGATGTGCACAGTTATGAATTTAAAATGTACACAATAGTTAATTCTTGTAAAGGTCAAAAATTGTGCAATGTTAATATTGAGAAAACGGTTAAAAGCCATGTGGCGGGGCTCTATAGCAAGAAATAGCGATGTTCTTAGTCAGTTTCGAATGTTCTGAAACATGAAGTTGGCAACATTCTATTAACTTGTTCTTGTAAATTGTATACAAAGTGTAATACTAAAAATGCACTTGCCGACGTTAGATAGATCATTTGATGACCTGCGCTTTAGAAGTAGAGAAAGAAAACGGCAATGCGATATGACTTTGACGCTAGGTTTAATGACAGGAATCACGCGATGAGTAGTGACTATCCAAGGGATTTAAAAGGCTATGGTGCTCATCCTCCCCACGCAAGGTGGCCGGGAGAGGCTCGGATTGCCGTTTCTTTTGTACTCAATTATGAAGAAGGTGGCGAGCGTTGTGTCTTGCACGGTGACAGGGAATCGGAAGCATTCTTGTCTGAAATTCCCGCTGCGCAGCCGTTGGCCGGTGTTCGTCATATCAGCATGGAATCGATTTATGAATACGGTTCGCGTGCTGGCGTGTGGCGCGTATTGCGACTGTTTCGTCACCATGAAATCCCGTTGACCATCTTTGCTGTCGGCATGGCGGCAGAGCGTTACCCGGAAGTGATTCAGGCAATGGCTGAAGAAGGCCATGAGATTTGCAGTCACGGTTACCGCTGGATTGACTATCAATACGTGCGCGAAGAAGACGAGCGCGAAGACATGCAAAAAGCCATCGATGCGATTAAGAAAGTGACCGGAGAGCGTCCGCTTGGATGGTACACCGGCAGAACCAGCCTAACACGCGCAGGCTGGTGGCAGAAGAAGGTGGCTTTCTCTATGACTCTGATGCCTATGACGATGACTTGCCGTACTGGCATGAAGAGGGCACGGAGGCGGGTCATCCACAGTTGGTGATCCCTTACTCTCTGGACGCCAACGACATGCGCTTTTCGACCGTGCAGGGCTTTAACTCAGGCGAGCAATTCTTCCAGTACCTGAAAGACAGCTTCGATGTTCTTTATGAAGAAGGGCAGGATGCGCCGAAAATGCTCTCAATTGGCCTACATTGCCGTTTGATTGGGCGTCCTGGGCGGCTAGCGGCGTTGAAGCGATTTATTGAATACGTCAAACAACACGATAGGGTTTGGATAACCCGTCGGTTGATATTGCCAATCACTGGCATAAGCATCATCCCCATCCAAGTATGACCAAGGAGAAGGCGTAGAAATGGCCGTATTTTCAACGTGTCGCCCCAGCGAACTTACCAGAGAACAGTTTGTAGAAATTTTTGGTGGCGTATATGAGCACAGTCCTTGGGTTGCTGAACTGGCGTACGGATCTGGTCTTGATGCAAAGTTCGACGATCAGGAAGCCTTGCATTCACTGATGGCAGACGTGCTTAACAATGCTGAAGATGCAGCAAAAATGCAAGTGGTGCAGGCGCACCCGGATCTGGCTGGCAGGGCGGCACAGGCGGGAGAGCTGACGGTTGAGTCCACATCCGAACAAGCCAGTGCAGGCATTGATAAATGCACGCCGGAAGAGTTTGCCCGCTTTACCGATTTCAACGACCGCTACAAGGAGAAGTTCCGCTTCCCGTTCATCATGGCAGTGAAAGGGGCGAACCGGCACTTGATACTGGAAGCGTTCGAAAAGCGCTTACAAAACGATGTAATAACTGAATTCGACACAGCGATTGCGGAAATTAACAAGATCGCTTTGTTCAGGCTACGTGATTTGTAGCTGCTCTGGGTACTGGACGCTAACTACTTAATAAGTCGTCCAGTCAATTCAGCGTCTCGCAAATTGAAGCTCGCCGGAGGCTCGTTCGAAGCCCCCAGCCAAAGTGAAAGGGGAAAAGACGCGACCTTTTGTATCAATAAATGCCACTGTCTGTTTGGCAGTAAGGCGTTGAGATCTCGTTGATAAAGGAAGCAATGTAAATGGAAAATCGTCCTGATTTCGTCAAACTCGTGAATCTCGCCAGCAGTCGTCTGGGTGCGCAGGCTATATTCGCAACCGATGACTTCTTCGCCGACAAGCAGCGTCTTGTCGATGATGCCCCGCCGCAATGGAAAGAAGGTGTCTATGACGAGAATGGCAAGTGGATGGATGGCTGGGAGTCGCGCCGCAAGCGCGAAGAAGGCCACGACTTTTGTGTGATTCGCCTTGGCTTGCCGGGGAAAATTGTCGGTGTCGACATCGATACCGCACATTTTACCGGTAACTATCCGCCTCTGCCTCACTGGAAGGCTGCTACTGTCCGGATGGAGAGCCACCCCATGATCAGCATTGGGATGAATTACTGCCTTCACTGAGCCTAAACGGCGACAGCCATCATTTTGCCGATATCCACTCGGATAAACCCTATACCCATCTTCGATTCCACATTTACCCGGATGGCGGCGTCGCACGCCTGCGTGTTTACGGACACCCAGAAATCGACTGGGAGCGCGTGAGCCTGAAGTCGAGCTTGATTTAGTGGCTGTTGAAAATGGCGGCCGGGCACTGGCCTGTAATGACCAGCATTTCGGCCACATGAGCAACCTCATTATGCCGGGGCGTGGTGTCAACATGGGTGACGGTTGGGAAACAGCACGACGCCGTGTTCCCGGTAACGATTGGGTCATTCTTTCCCTCGGCCACGCCGGTGCCATCGAACGCATTGTTATCGACACCGCGCATTTTAAAGGCAACTTCCCGGACAGCATTGCCATTCAGGCTGCGTTTGTGGAAGGCGGAACAGATGAGCAAATCGCAACCCAAAGCCTCTTCTGGCGGGAACTTTTGCCTAGCCAGAAGCTCTCGCCGGATAACTTGCACGAGTTTGTCGAACAGGTAAATGCGCTGGGCGCGGTTTCCCATGTCAGGGTGAATATCTTCCCTGACGGCGGTATCAGCCGGGTGCGTTTGTTTGGCAGAAAAGCCGGTTAATGGAATTTCCCGTTACAGTGAAAACAGGACGCAACATGGATATGGAACAAGAGTACGCGACTGGAACCATGATAATGCTGACGCCGGAGCCTCTGACGCAGGATGCCTTTGCCCCATTTGGTGATGTGATTGAAGCGGATAGCCGTGACTTTTTTATGATCAATAACGGGTCAACGCGCCGCTATCACAAACTGGCGACGACGCAGGTGGATGAGGGCAGCAGGGTCATTATCAATATCTTTCAGGCGACACCGCTTTCCTATCCTTTACCGATCAAGATGCTTGAGCGCCACCCATTGGGCTCGCAGGCGTTTATGCCTTTGCTGGGTAACGGTTATCTGGTGGTGGTTGCACCGCCGGGTGAGGAACCGAACCCCGCCGCAATCCGTGCATTTTATGCGAGGGGCAGCCAAGGGGTGAATTACCATTGTGGCGTTTGGCACCATCCTGTTCTTGCCCTCTCTCACGACGACCAGTTTCTGGTGGTTGACCGAGAAGGAGCAGGAAACAACTGTGACGAGTTTTTCTTTCCAGAACATACACGTGTGATATTGGCGCCTGATTTGTAGTTTCACCCTTTCAGTGAAGTGGGTTTCCTGATGGGATGAAAGCGCGCGGGTATCCGGGAAAAACAGGAAAGGACGACGTAAGCTTTTCAATAGATTGAAAAGCAACGGCGTCCGTACAGGAGGTTGTTATGGATCCATATATCACGGAATGGCTCAATCTGGCCGTACGTTGGATGCACATGATCACTGGCGTAGCGTGGATTGGTGCGTCTTTCTATTTCGTCTGGCTGGAAAACAACTTAAACCGTGAGAACCCGAAAGAGGGATTATCCGGCGATTTGTGGGCCATTCACGGCGGCGGGATTTACCACCTAGAAAAGTACAAACTCGCACCACCCAAAATGCCGGAAACCCTGCACTGGTTTAAATGGGAAGCGTATTTCACCTGGATCACCGGTGTCGCATTGCTCACGGTGGTTTTCTATTCCAATGCCGATATTTATCTGGTTAAACCCGGATCCGGCATTGAGCCAATGACTGCAGTGGCGATCGGCGTTGGTTCTCTGATCGCAGGCTGGTTTGTGTACGATTTCCTTTGTGATTCTGCACTCGGCAAAAAGCCATTGTTGTTGGGTGTTGCGCTGTTCATCGCCCTTGTCTTCGCCGCCTGGGCGTTGAGCCAAGTATTTAGTGGCCGTGGCGCGTACATCCATGTCGGTGCGATTATCGGCACCATTATGGTCGGAAATGTGTTCCGCATTATCATGCCTGCGCAGCGCGGACTGGTGAAAGCGATTGAAGAGGGCACAGAGCCTGATCCTGAATTGCCAGCCAAGGGTTTGCTGCGTTCCCGTCACAACAACTACCTGACACTGCCCGTGCTGTTCATCATGATCAGCAACCATTTCCCAAGCACTTATGGCAATGAATATAACTGGGCGGTGCTTGCGGGACTGTCAGTGATCAGCGTGCTGGTTCGTCACTACTTCAACACCCGCCACGGCAGCCAGAAGTATGCCTGGACGATCCCAACTGCCGCGTTGGGGCTGGTTTGCCTGGCATTTGTCTCTGCACCTCAGTCCGCGTCGCCAACTTCTGCAAGTTCTGGGGATTCCCATGAAGTTTCGATCGCTTCTGAAAACCAGGAGGAGACAGTGTTTGTTTCGGTGAAAGGCATTATCAAGGAGCGTTGCACTGTGTGCCATTCGCAGTCACCGACGCATCCAGCCTTTGCTACAGCACCGGCTGGTGTCATGCTGGACACGGCTGAACAAATGCAATTGGAGGCGTCACGCATTGTGGCGCAGGCCGTGACGACCAATATCATGCCGCTGGGTAACCTGACCCAAATGACGCAGGAAGAAAGGGATATTATTGGCAAGTGGGCGGAAGATGGCGCCCAGATCCAGTAGCTCAAACATTGTTCCAGAAAAAAGCCGGGCAAACGCCCGGCTTTTACTGTTTTAGCGCCCGAACCGGATGACTTCCGCGCTAGAGTCTTCGACTTTTACGTTGTCAAAGCTGTCCAAGTTGTGGTGTTTGATTAAAGCGCGAAGGTTATCGACGTAAGCTTGCCCGCGGGTGGAGTAGTGGATTAAACCGCCCACCAGTTCATAGCCTGTCAGTTCGTGTTTGGCGCGCAGCTTTTTGCGGAGTAACCATAACTGGCGATAGGCCTTGGTTCGGTTAACGTTGTGGATGTAGCTGGCCGTGCCTTCAAATAAGGTATCGAACGCGGCCACTTTTACATGACCACCGGGCGTGGTGAGATATTTGCCACCGCCTGAGGGAAGGTGTTCGCCGTAAAGATTGTTGCCTGCGACTGCGAAATGGCTGGTTCCCCAACCGCTTTCATCAATCGCCTGAGCTAGCGCCATACCCACAGGAATCACATCGACTTGAAGCAATAGCTCATTGTAGTTGTTGGCTTTTACGCCATAGTCTTTGAGCATCTTGGCCATCCAGGCCTTTTCATCTTCGGTCCACTGATCCTGGGATTTATCGATGATACCAATCAACGTCTTGCGGGCAGCAAGGATCTCATTGTTGACTGCCACAATGGTAGGAAGCAGCAAGCGGATAAAGGTCTGGCTCTTTTCATCGGTGGGCAGGGCGTTCAGGTCTTTGGGCAGGTTTTCGACGTAAATGGCAGGGAGTTCGCTGCTATTTTCTACATCACTCAATTGGTAGTTGATCTGGTGGTAGAGACTGACCAAACCTGTTGCTGAAGCAAGCTCTGTCACAGGAACGTTAGGGTAGGGTGAGGATTCGAGTTCCGGCGGTAATGGCAGTTCGCCAGCCATCAATTGAAACGAGAGTAACCCTGCGCCTAACACAGCCAAAGCCTTACTACGACAACATACAGACATACAAAACCTCACTATCTTTGCTACTGACAACATTATAGAAACTCAGCCGGGGTACGCATTCCGGCTGGGGGATAAATCGCTGTTGTGTGTCAGAAGAGAAAAGGGCGGCGCAAGCTATTCACTCACGCAGCCCGGTCACCTTAGAAACGGTAGGTGACGCCGAGAGAGGCAATGTATTGGTTTGACGTATAAAAGTCGATGTTGGAATCAATATTGGTAAAGCCCGCCAGTGTAATAAAGGCCAGCGGTTTGATGCCAAAAAGCTGGCTGTATTCATAGGCCAGGAAAGCGCCGTATTCCGTGTCGCTACGTGTTTGGCCGAACACCGGATGCACAGCATCATAATCACGCTGGTGGTATTTGCCCGTCAGCACGATTTTGTTGCGTCCTGCAAAGCTGAAATAGGTCAGCTCACCGCCGAGCATCTGGTTTGCCATCGCATCGCCGTCAGCATCGTTTTTAAGGTACACCACAGAAGCGTCACGCCGAGTCCACGTCCAAGAAACTGGCGATAGCTGAGCTTTGAATAAAAGGTGTCGCCACTGCGTGCAAGACTTTGTTGTTGTCCCGTGGTTAATTCCATGCCTGCACCGCTGAGTTCGGTGTCGATGTCCATTTGGGCATAGGCCAAATCAAGCGACAGCAGTGAACCGCCAATGCCATCCAGTTTGAGGCGAAAAGCATCACCGGACTTTTCGGTTTCGCTGCGGGAAGTATCCACGATAAAAGGATCTGCCCATACATCCTGCGCAAGGAGGGTTGGCAGATATGAAACAGACACTTTGGTGCCGGATTCCAACTGCTGGCGATAGCCCAGCTCCAATGCGAGGGTTCCGACAGCGATATCTTCACGGGAGGTGCCGACAAAAACCTGCTTACTCAGTCCTTCCCCGAATGTGAAGGCGAGGCTGCCTAACCCGCCAAACAATGAGTCTGTCTCGCGCTTGCCTTCGCTGTTCAATGGAGAGTCTTTCACGGCACTGCCACTGGTAGAGAGGTTAGAGTTGGTTGAGATAACCTGCAATCACCGAGACCTCACCACTTAGCCCGCCGCGATCGGAAAGCCCTGCGTGGGCAACGAGTGGCAGGAGCGCTGCGCCCGCCAAAAAATGTTTGGCTACTTTCATCGTGAATCTTCCCTGAAGTGATGTGCTGAGTTGTATGGTAGCAGTTGGCAGAAGTTAAAAAACATCCAAAAATCGCGAAGTTAGCATATTGTGATTGATGTTTACCCAAACGACCTGAATCCTGCATCTTCAGGTCGTTTGGTGTATACGTGACAGGGTGACAGAACGATCAGCCAACTCTGCTTACAGGGCATCCACCAATTTAGTCAGCACATTGATTTTGATGTTGGAAAGCTGTCGGTAATCGAAATAGGGCAGATGACGACTGGCAATGTGGGGTGACGGGCAAATTCGTTGTCCAGCCAGATACATTGTTCCGATAGGCCAAGTTTGTTGGCGTGGGTTCTTCCGGCGATAACATGTATCCCGCCAGAGGCTGCCAACTGTTCGACAGACCAATGCCCAACGTGCAAGGCGGTATGGCTGCCGGACTGAAGCAAAGCCGTGTCGCGAAATGCCTGCCAGGTAGCAGCGTTCTTTGGCCTGTAAGGCGAAGATGTGTCGAATGCCATCAACCATTTTGCATACACGTTGAAGACTTTACGCCAGCCATTGCCACTGATATCACCAATAGCCTTAATTTCTCCTTGGTTCAGCGCCCTGAATGTACCTTGTGAAGGTGTTTCTCCCCAAAGCTCCTCAACAGGTGGCGCTTTTTCGACATAAACATGGATGTTGGCGGCGGCATCGCCAAGTGCAAAATCACTCATCATTTTCCTGTTACTTGTTGTCTTGTACAAAATCGATAAAGGCGCGGTCGGCCAGGGAGAGATAGCCCTGTTTACGCCACGCCATGGCGATATCAAGGGTGACGGGTTCTTCGAACGGAATGGGAACTAAACCTGGTTCATGTTGGGTGACCAATTCGAGAAGCGCGGTAATGGCAAAGCCATGACGGACAATATTGAGGATCATCGCCAACAGGTTAGTTTCAAAAGAGAGCTGTGGCGTGATCTTGTGCGTGGCACAGATACGGTCGATAAATTCCCGGTGAAAGTAGCCTTTTTTGAACATGACCAGTTCTTCGTTGAAGAACTCGCGAAAGCTAATGGATTGTCGGTCTGCCAAAGGGTGGTCTGTAGAAGTGACAGCTACCATTTGAGATGAAATTAAATGGGCGGTTTGCAGTGCCGGTGGCACATCCTGGTTATGGATAACACCGATGTCCAACTGGCCGTCGAGCAGCATTTGGCGGATTGATTGGGTTCCTGCCTCCACCACACTGAGCTTGAGATCAGGGTATTTGCTTTTGAAGCCCATCAGGATAGAGGGGAAAAAGTAAGAGCCGAGCATACCCGGCACGCCGACACGGACTTCGCCTTTTTGCAGACCACGCAATTCTGCCATGGCGGTTTCGGCGTCTTTTACCTGCTGGATGATCCGGTGGGCGTGTGTCATCAATATCTGGCCTTCGTGGGTCAGATGCACCTGCCGCTCATTGCGGTCAAACAAAGGCAGACCAATACTGCTTTCCAGTTTCTTAATCGCAATACTGAGTGCGGGCTGAGCGATGTTCAGCTTCCTCGCTGCCCGGGTGAAGTTTTGTTGCTCCGCCACCATGACGAAATAGCGTAGTTGTTTGATATCCATAGGGTGTGCGCTTAACTATATATTTTCGATCTTACTCTTATATATTTAATATACTTTATGTATCGCGAATAGGTTGCTAATTTCACAGGGTATTGTGAATTGAGAAGCGAACCACCGAATGATAGAACTTCAGACTCCCGCTTACCGCAAAGCTGCCTTTGCCCTCTCTTTCGGCTCCTTTCTGGTGTTCTGCAACCTGTACCTGTTCCAGCCCATGTTGCCCGTCTTTGCTGATGCTTTTGTCGTGACAGCAACCAAAGCAAACTGGTTGCTGGCATCTTCAACGCTGGGTCTGTCGCTCAGCCTGCTGCCATGGGCAATGTTGTCTGAGAAAATCGGGCGTCGTCCTGTGATTTTGGTCAGCTTGGTACTGATGCCTTTGGTTGGCTTTCTTTCTTTGCTGGTGGATTCATTTTGGGGGCTTGTGGCTGTGCGCGCCTTAATGGGCATCTCCCTTGCTGGTTATGCTGCAGTTGCGGTTGCCTATATGGCTGATGAATTCAGCCGACAGCACTTGTTGTTGCCGTGGGCGGGTATATCAGCGCTAACTCTCTGGGCGGCATTGTTGGCCGATTGTCTGGCGGTATTCTGTCAGACTTTACAGGATGGGAAGGCGCAGTGATTGCCATGGCCTGTTTTACGACGCTGGGCATGCTGATGGTGGTGTTTTTGTTACCTGCTCAGACACGATTCCAACCCTCTAAAACCTCTTATCTCTCTCAAACAAAAGTTGTGGCCAAACATATCCGTAATCCTGTGCTTTGGGGCGCGATGGTGATTGGTGGCATTAACTTTGCGCTGTTTGTGAACATCTACTCAGTGGCCGGATTCCGGTTAATTGCAGAACCGTTCAACCTGCCGGTAGGTTTGGCATCAACCATCTTCCTTTGTTATCTCGCCGGGACACTAACATCGCGCCTGAGTGGGCGCTGGGCAAACCAATACTCACCGATCACTGGTATGGCTCTGGGTACCCTGATCACTATGGCAGGGGTGCTGGTAGCGAGCATTGAGCAGCAGGCGACTGTGATCCTGGGGCTGTTAATTGTCAGCGGTGGCGCGTTCTTTACCCATTCCCTGGCCTACGGCTGGGTCAGCAGAAAAGCCCAGGACGGCAAAGCATGGCGACGGCGTTGTATTTGGTTCACTACTATGTCGGCGGCAGTCTCGGTGGTTTCTACCTGATTGGTTGCTGGGAGTATGGTGGTTGGACGGCGGTAACGCTGGGGGCAGTTTCCCTTGCGGCTGTGAACCTGGTACTTATTCAGCTTTTGGGGATAAAGGAACGAAAATCCCAGGTTGAGCAGACCTGCCTTGATGACAAACGCCACCTTTCTCAGGTGGCGTTTATGATGGAACCCTATCTGATCAATTGTCATCAATTGGCGAGCTCTACCAGGTACGTTTCTGGCACTCTTCGCGGTTGGCGTCGGTGGCAATGCTTTCGTAGGTACAGCTTTGATCACGGCCGTTTCCTTTTGCCTGCAGTAAGGCTATATCGGCTTTTTCCAGCATTTCAGAAAGCTTGTCTTCCCGGCTCAAGCTGGTGCTGATGCCAATAGAGGTGGTCACTTGCAGCGGCTCATCAACCCTTCGACGACAACGCGCAAATCTCTCACCCGCGTCATGATCCTGTCTGCCACCAAAAAGGCGTTTTCAGCGCTGCATTGCGGCATAAACAGAATGAATTCTTCACCGCCAAAACGGCCGAAAATATCAGACTTACGCAATGTGGCTTGTATCGACTCAGTAAACGCTTTCAACACCAGATCTCCAGCATAATGGCCGTAGCGATCGTTAACACGTTTGAAGCGGTCAAGATCCATCAAAAGAACGGAATAGGGGCGTGCCGCCGTGCGCGTATTTTCAAAATCGTGCTTGGCAAGCGTCAGTAGCATGCGGCGGTTATAGACACCGGTTAATGGATCCAGTGACGCATGGCGGTAAAGTCTCAGCATCATGTGCAGCTTTGAACTTTGTGCCCAGATGACCAGCAAACCCACGACGGTTTGCAGCCAATAGATGGCGAGGTTATCCAGTGAAAGAATAGAGCCACTGTGAAAATCGACATAGATTTGCGTTGCTGCTGTCATCACCATCATGCTGAGGGATTCTTTGATCGTTAGCGGCAATATGGTCAGCACGACGACATGCAGGAAGGGCAGCAGGGTATAGCAATAGGTAAAGGCATTGATCGAATGTGGGTAGCCCAGCAGGTGGTTTGCCAGAAGGTAGAAAATGTTCATGCTGGCCGTCATGGCAATCAAGCCATTGCGGCAGGCTATCAGTGAATTTCGCTGATGGGTTGCCCACGCAACGGTAAGAAGGGTAATGGCTAATATAACCCGCAGAACGACAAGCATGCCATTGGAGCCCTCCAGCAGCATGATATCAACCGGAACCCAAAGGAGTGTCATGATGGCCCAGATAGCGCAAAGGGCAATGATTCGCGTGCGAAGATATGTCGCGCGGGTAGTGCTGAAACTACTCGCATGATGCCTGGCGCTCAAAAGCTCGTTGAATTGAATTTGAAATCGCTGGAAGGAAAATTCCATGCTGATGAGCCTAGTCCCTTAAGAAGTTGCCGTTAAAAATACCGTTTGACCACGACAACAATGGTTATCGAATTCTTCCATGGTCGTGTGCTCATAAATTTAGCGTACATACTAAAACAGTTACATATCAATGCGACCGGATGCAAAGAATTCATCAATTTATGTGACCTTATCAACGTTGTTGTCTTTATGTGAACACTTGCGAGGAGATCGACGCAGAAGCCTGCAACTTATATAATCCCGGGGATTTCGAAATCTGGTGAAGATAGATGTACGACGTTTTTAGTTCTGTTGTTTTAGCCGGTGTGTTGGGTGCGCAAGCTGTCCTCACATTGGTGTTACTCAAAGGTGATATCTGCCCGGGTCAACGAGGCCGCCTGCACAAAGCATTCTGGTTCCTGGTCGCAGGTTGGGCAATCACTGTGCCTTATTCGGCGTTTTCTGCGCTGCCATTTATTTCGCTGGGTATTTTCTCTCTTCGCTCTAAATCCGGCAAAACCCGCCAGTCTGGCCCTATCCCTGTTTTGCATTTGGCGAATGGCTTTGGCGTGCTGGCGTTTCTGGTCGCGGCCTGGCAACAGGGCGCATCTTCAGCCTTGCTGATGGTGTCTCAGGTATTGCTTGTAGGTGCAATCACTGCGCACGTTCTTTTGGTTAAAGCCCGCTCCCGTTTACAGGCATTCCACCGAATCCTGCCGGTGGTAGGCATTGCAGCCGCTATGCTGACAGCAGTAAGTGTTGCGATGGCCGGTGCTGCCATGGGTGATGCCGAGGCAAGCGCGATGGTTTCCAACGTGCTGTTGAGCCTTGGCCTAATGGTTGCTGGCGTGTTGATTTGGGCAACCCATCTGTTCCGTCAAACCACACCGCACCTCGCCCAACTTTGTGTGTCGTTGGCTGTATTGGCGTCGGCGTCGGGCGTTGCAATGGCGACGGTAATGTAAAGCTGCCACTTTCTGTCGCAGAAAAGATAAAAGGCACGTCATGTGCCTTTTTTGCGTTCTGTCACCGACGCATTGTGCCTGTAGCTTCTAAACTTTTACCGTAACGACGGAGGAGCAGCGATGGAAATTCATAACCTTGAACATATGGATGGCGCGATCGTTTACGGTATTGTCAACGAACGTCTTCGTCTGGAATGTGCTTCGCTTGATGACCTGATGGTCCAGTTTGATTTGGACCCCCAGACTTTCCACGACAAGATTAACGAGATGGGCTGCTATTACGATCCACTTGTTAACCAGTTGCGCCCTAAATAAGCGGTATACCTAACGACCTGAATCCTGCATCTTCAGTATGTTTAGGTTTATACCCGTTTAATCCCTTCCAAATGGGTGTGGCACTGATTGCGGGCGGTGGTAAAAAACGCCTGCAAGTAGGGACGTTGCGCGTCCTGATTTCTTACCGCGGCAAACAGACGGCGCCAGAGCCTTTGCCCAAAGGCTTATCCACTACCAAACCTTGCCTTGAAAACTCACTGATAGCCCAGTTTGGAAGGGCGGCAACCCCCAATCCTGCTGCGACCATTTGAATCAGCATCAAGGTATTGTCGGCCGATTTGAACTGCGCGGGTTCAATGCCTACCGGCTGCAGGAAGTGTTTGATGATATCCATACGCTGACGCTGAACCGGGTAGGTGAGCAGCGTTTCCTGTGCCAGATCTTCAGGTTCAATAAATGCTTTCGACGCCAATGGATGGGTGTCTGACAACACCAGACGCATTTCAAAGTCGAACAGTGGTTCATAGTGGATTTCGCTACGCGGCAGGATGTCAGAAGTGATCACCAAATCCAGGTTTCCCCCTGCCAGTGCGGGAATGGCTCAAAGCCGAAGCCGGAAGAGAAATCCAGCGTGACCAATGGCCAACCAACCTTGTATTCCTTGAGCGCAGGCATCAACCACTGGAAGCAAGAGTGGCACTCAATCGCCATGTGCAATCGCCCCTGAGCATCTTCCTTCATAGCCGCCAACTCGGTTTCAGCCTTTGCCATTCTCGGCAACACATCATCAGCCAGTCGCAACAGTACCTGACCTTCTTCGGTGAATTTTACCGGGCGGGTCTTTCGCAAAAACAACTGCGAACCAATTCTCTGTTCCAAATCTTTTAACTGGTGGGAAAGGGCTGACTGGGTCAGACACAACTGCGTCGCAGTGGATGTCAGCGAGCCGGTTTCACGCAGTACGGCCAGTGTCCGTAAGTGTTTAAGTTCCAACATGAATTATTCTCAATATCCGTTTGAGCAATTTGAGTTTGTTTTATGCACTCTATTCCATCAAGGTGGACATGTAAACATCTGGACGGCTAAAAAGGATTTAGACAATGACCACCACCCATATTCTCGGCTACCCGCGTATTGGCGACAAACGCGAACTGAAATTTGCTCTCGAACAATACTGGAACGGCGAAATCAGCCAGCAGGCACTGCTGGATGTTGGCGCGACGATCCGCCATCAAAACTGGGCACAACAAACATCAGCGGGGGCTTTCTTTTGTCACCGTTGGTGACTTCGCCTGGTACGATCATGTTTTGCAAACCAGCCTGACACTTGGGCACGTGCCAAAACGCCACCGTCACGGACATCCGGATCTGGATACCCTGTTCCGTATCGCCCGCGGTAAGGCGCCAACGGGTTGTAGCTGTGCTGCGTCAGACATGACCAAATGGTTCAACACCAACTACCACTACATCGTGCCGGAATTCACCAAGGACGACACCTTTTCACTGAGCTGGAACCAGCTGTTTGAGGAAGTGAGTGAGGCGCAGAAGCTGGGTCACAAGGTCAAGCCTGTGGTGCTAGGGCCGCTGTCGTACCTTTACCTTGGTAAGGAAAAAGAAGAAGGCTTTAACCGACTTGAACTGCTGCCGCGTTTGCTGTCGGTTTACCAGCAAATCTTCACCAAACTCAAAGCGCAGGGAGTGGAATGGGTGCAGATAGACGAACCCATTCTGGCGCTAGAACTTGAAGCCGAGTGGCGCAACGCGTTCAAACTGGCTTATCAGGTGATAGTTGGAGATGTGAAGCTACTTCTAACCGCTTACTTTGACGCGGTTGACCACCATGCGGATGTGATCACTTCACTGGGTGTTAACGGTCTTCATATCGACCTGGTCTCAGCGCCTTCCCAACTGGAGAGCTTTGTCAAACAATTGCCACAGGATTGGGTGCTCTCCATCGGTGCGGTCAATGGCCGTAACGTTTGGAAGGCAGACTTAGCAAAATGGCTGAATGCGTTGCAGCCAACTAAGGATATCCTCGGCGAACGCCTGTGGATTGCCAGCAGTTGTTCACTGTTGCATTCGCCGCTGGATCTTGAATCTGAAGAAACACTGGATGCCGACGTAAAATCCTGGCTGGCTTTTGCCAAACAAAAAGTGGGTGAAGTGACACTCCTGGCAGAGGCACTGGACGGTAAAGACAAAGCCATTTCAACCTGTCACCAGCACAGCGAAGCGATCACTGCACGTAATAGCGACAGTCGTGTGCAAAACCCGCAAGTACAGGCACGTGTCAACGGTATCACAGCTGCATTGGCAGAGCGTGAACTGCCTTATGCCAAACGTGCGTTGTTACAAAAGACGGCGCTTGGCTTGCCTTTGTTCCCGACCACGACAATTGGCTCGTTCCCACAAACCGCTGAGATCCGCCAGCAGCGCGGCGCATTCAAAAATGGCCGTCTCTCTGCGGGTGATTACGAACAGGGTATGAAAGCCTATATTGCGGATGCTATTCAGCGTCAGGAAGCTTTGGGTCTGGATGTGTTGGTTCACGGTGAACCTGAGCGCAATGACATGGTGGAGTATTTTGCCGAACACCTCGAAGGTTTCGCTGCCACCCGCTTTGGCTGGGTACAAAGCTACGGCTCCCGCTGCGTAAAACCGGCCATTATTGTCGGTGACATTTCACGCCCTGAGCCGATCACCGTTTCATGGGCAGGTTTTGCACAATCCCTGTCGACCAAACCTGTGAAAGGGATGCTGACTGGCCCGGTAACGATTCTTGGCTGGACATTCCCCCGCGAAGATATCTCCCGTCAGGAGATGGCACAGCAAATTGCGTTGGCACTTCGTGATGAAGTGGATGATTTGCAGCAGGCTGGCATCAAAGTTATCCAGATTGATGAACCGGCTATCCGGGAAGGGATGCCGCTTAAAGCCAGCCAATGGCAGGATTATCTGGCTGGGCGGTGAATGCTTTTAAACTTTCGGCAGCGGTAGCCAGCCCTGAAACTCAAATTCATACCCATATGTGTTACAGCGAATTCAACGACATGATCGAGCAAGTAGCCGCAATGGATGCTGATGTCATCACCATCGAAACATCCCGTTCGGACATGGCACTGCTTCAGGCGTTTGATGAGTTTGCCTACCCGAATGAAATCGGCCCCGGTGTATATGATATTCACTCGCCCAATATTCCGGCGGTGGAAGATATGGTGGCGCTGCTTGAGAAAGCGCGGGAAACCATTCCGGATGACCGTTTGTGGGTGAACCCGGACTGTGGCCTGAAAACCCGTAACTGGCCGGAGGTGGAAGCGGCGCTTTCCAACCTTGTACAGGCCGCCCAATTGCTGCGCGAAAAGCAAGCTTGATTGTGACTGTCCCGGCGTTTTCGCCGGGATATTTTTGCCATAACTTTACAAAGTTATTTGCCTTCTCTGACCGCTAAGGCTGGCGGGATTTAAGATTATGTCCAACAATTAGTTAACATTATGTAGAGGGCGAAAAGTGGGATGGTGAAGCGGGTTTTATCTTCAACGATTATTACAGTCTTGGTTGGGCTGTTTTTTTCGTTTCTTGCTGCCATGTCGCTTTACCAGTCTGAGCAACAATCCATTAAACACGAAATCCAGAAAGATGTTGAGAATGCCGCGCTCTCCCTGAGTAGGGAACTCAATATCAGCATTGAACTTCTGTACGCACTGCGAAACCAGCTGGTGATGACAGAAACCCTCACCGAGAGCAATTTTGTTGCCCTTGCTGAAGCGGTGATGGATCGCCACCCCAATATTCACGCCATGGAATGGTCGGAATTCGTTTTGGCAAAGGAGCGCGAACTTTATGAAGCGGAAGCTGCGCTCGAATTCGCCCTGTTCGAAATCGTTGAACTGAATGAAGACGGAAATTTGGTGAGCGCCGGTGCGAGGAGCCAGTATTTCCCGGTTCGGTATGTAACCCCTTTTGAAGACAACCAAAACGTGATGGGGTTTGATTTGGGGTCTCGCACTTCAATGAAAAACGCCATCATGATGAGTTGGTACCGTGGGGTGCCGATTGCGACACCGGCAATCCGACTTAAGCGCGAATTTGAAGATCACAGCGGTTTCTTGATGCTGCTGCCGGTTTTTTACGGTGATCCTGAAACTGATGCTGATCGCCGGTCTGCACTGCGCGGGTTCTTACTCGCGCTTTTCGATGTGTCAGACATCTTTGATATTGCCATCAGCAACACAGTAAAACAGTCTATCAATCTGGAGTTACTCGACAGGGGCCTGAACCGTCAAAGCGACATTATTTACAGTAATGTGGTGGACTTGGGTCAGCCTCCGGTTGAAGGCTTGAGTTACACCTCTGAACCTATCTACTTTGCTGGCCGTGAATGGCTACTACGCGGGACGCCGTCTGCGGACTATGTTGACGCCAAAATGAGTGCCTATCCGCACATGATCTTTGTGGTGGGCGTACTGATATTTAGCTTGCTGGCCTATCTCCTCTACATGCTGCAATACCGGGCGATGACCATTCAAAAAAGGGTGGATGAGAAAACGCGGGAATTGCGAGAGGCTAACAAGAAACTGGAAAAACTCTCCAAAAGCGATGGACTCACGGGCTGCTATAACCGCGAGTATTTTGAAGAGGCAGTGCGTTCTGAGGTGCGTCGTACACAACGCGATAACCTGTTTCTCAGCCTGATGATCATCGAAATCGATAACATGTCCAAATACAACGCTAAACATGGGCGTGTTGCGGGCGACAAGGTGATCCGGCTGATAAGCCAGTCGATCAGCGATACCTTAAAACGTCCTGGTGACTTGCTGGCTCGCTACGGCGGAGAAACGTTTGCCGTGTTGATGCCAAACACCAAAGACGGTGCGCCCATTGCCCAGCAGTGCATGGCGGCTGTGTCTGAATTGAAGTTGCCGTTCGACAAAGAGGAAGGGCAGGAGATCATGACGGTGTCGATCGGTGGGGTCACCATTCTGGATGTGTCGCATCTGGAAGAGTTGAAAGTGGTCTCTTATGCTGAACTTGCCTTGGGCAAAGCGGTGATGCAAGGGCGCAATGAATACCAGTGGATGTATGTGCCGGAAATAAATCAGCTCCAAACGGAGGCTGATGGGAAATGCTTGTCAGCAACAGTTGCTGGCGAAACTTGCAGGGGATCAGTTTACCCAGTCACGCAGCGCAAACGTCAGCACGTGCTCGTTGTTTTGCAGGGTCAGCTGCTGTTTAGTCAGCGTGACTTCACTCCAGTTACCCAGAACGTTAGTCATCACGCCTTCCACTTCCATCGCTGGCTCTGGACAAGCCATCATGGTGGTTGCCATGTTTTCGATGCGGAATTCGTTACCTTTCAGCTCAGCCTGACCAAAGTAGCGGTTGCAGCCAGCGTGGCCGTTTGCAGTGAACGCTTCGCCGATCTCAAGGCTTGGTGCAGCAAAACCTTCTGGCAGGGTCAGAGGTTGACCATCAACAGTTTCCAGTACCCAGTTGTGGTGCTGCATGTTTGCAGTGGAAACTTCCAATGTATCGCTTTTACCTGAAAGGCTGGTTGCACAGCCCGCAAGGATCGCAGGTGCGACTAACATTGCAATTGCCAATTTTTCATTATCTACTCCAGAAACATGACTCATACCCAAACCTTCGGTGACGGAATATCACAACGCCAATTTGGGTAGAAGATATCTACTCACACGTAGAGACAGTGTAGATGAGGCAAGGTTCCTACGGTGTCTCACTACGCAGCTATTATTATGATTCTTAAGCACCTAGCAAGTCAGGGATTTGTTAATCTTCTCATTTGGCGACGATTCGCACTATTTTTCGCTAATTTGAGCGCTTTGTACCCTACAAAAAATAAAAAAGCCCCCTGGAGAGGAGGCAAAGTTATACCATCGCGAATCTTATAGTTGTTATTGATTAAACCTTGAACGGGCTTTCGGCAGCGATTAGCCGAAATCACCATTGACGTAACCACGAGTGCGGTCATCCACGGGATTTGCAAACACTTCGGCGGTTTCGCCGTGCTCAACCAGTTCACCCATCAGGAAAAACGCCGTGCGGTCAGAAATACGGCGTGCCTGTTGCATTGAGTGGGTCACGATCACGATGGTGTAGTTCTTTTTCAGCTCTTCCATCAGATCTTCAATTTTCTTGGTCGCAATCGGGTCGAGGGCTGAAGTTGGTTCATCCATCAGGATAACTTCTGGCTCCATGGCGATTGTGCGGGCGATACACAGACGTTGCTGCTGACCACCGGACAGGCCGAAAGCGTGAGATTTCAGGCGGTCTTTCACTTCATCCCAAAGTGCTGCACCACGCAGGCTTTTCTCTACCACTTCGTCCAGTTTCTTCTTGTCTTTCACACCTTGCGCACGCAGGCCGTAAGCCACGTTGTCGTAGATGCTCATCGGGAATGGGTTTGGTTTCTGGAACACCATACCCACCTTGATACGCAGAGTGGCGATATCGATGTGACCGTAAACATTTTCGCCTTCCATCTCGACGCGGCCATCGATTTTTACGCCTTCAATCAGGTCGTTCATACGGTTCAGGCAACGCAGCAAGGTCGACTTACCACAGCCGGACGGGCCAATCAGCGCAGTCACTTTCTTCGCTGGAATGGGCAGCGTGATGTTTTTCAGCGCGTGGGTGTCGCCATTGTTGTAGTACAGGTTCAGGTTTTCGATATTGAACGTGTTTTTGTTGGTTTTAATTGCGTGCACGTTATTCGCTTGCGTTGTTGTGTTCATCATTGTTGCAGTAGTCATATTCGTTTCTCCCGGGCTCAGTAGGTCGCTTTGCTAAATTTGCTGGCAATCAGTTTGGTCAGCATGTTGATACACAGTACGACGACGATCAGTACTGTCGCGGTGGCATACGCCTGGTTCCATTCGTGAATGGTGTAGAGCTCCTGGGTCAGTTTGTAGAGGTGTACGGTCAGGGTGCGGCCAGAATCCAGCACACTGTCCGGAATGCGGGCAACCATGCCAGCAGTCAAAAATACAGGCTGATTCACCAATAACGCGGCCAACACTCAGGATGATAGAGGTCACGATACCTGGCATGGCACTTGGCAAAATCAGCTTCCAGATGGTGTAAATCTTCGATGCGCCAAGGCCGTATGAGCCTTCACGGTAAGTTTGTGGCACCGCATCAGTGCTTCTTCGGTGGTACGGATAATCACAGGCAAAATCAGGATACTCAGCGTCAGTGCGCCAGAAAGAATCGAGAAGCCCAGACCCAGCACTGCCACAAAGAAGGTCATGCCGAACAGACCGAAGATGATGGACGGGATACCCGCCAGTGATTCGGTACAGAAACGGATGACTTTCACCAAACGGCTGCCGACTTTGGCGTATTCGGTCAGGTAAATTGCCGTCATGATGCCAATTGGGGCAGCAATCGAGATGGACGCGATAACCATGTAGATGGTCGATACGATCATCGGCCAGATACCGGATTCTTCGCCAATGCGGGTGTAGTCGCTGGTGATGAATGACCAGTTAACGTATTGCAGGCCGTTGCTCAGGATGTACCAGATAATCCAGAACAGGAAGCCGACTGTCATTGCAGCGGCAAACCATACTGTTGCCAGCGCGATTTTGTCTTTCATTTGACGGGATAGCATGGTCAATTACCTCGCTTTTTCGCGGTTCAGGTACAGCAGGGCTGCGTTGAGGATCATGATAAATACCAGCAGCACGATGCCGGTTGCGTACAGCGCACTGGCGTGTACACCTGATGCGTAAGACATTTCCAATGCGATGTTGGCGGTCAGCGTACGGCTGATTCCAGGATGCCTTCTGGCATTGCCGGAGCGTTACCCATCACCATGATGATGGCCATGGTTTCACCCAGTGCACGGGCGATACCCAGAATGACGCCTGTCATGATGCCGGAGCGTGCCGCTGGAACCAGCAGTTTGAATGTGGTGAACATTTGCGATGCGCCCAGTGCCAGAGAGCCTTCTTTGTAGACTTTAGGGACGGCACGCAGTGAAGTTTCAGACACCGCGATAACGGTTGCAGGATCATGACTGCCAGAACAATGATACCGGCGAGCAGGGTGTTACCGGCAGGAACGTTAAACACTTCCTGAATCATTGGCACGATAATCACCAGGCCAAAGAAGCCGTAAACCACAGAAGGGATACCCGCCAGCAGTTCAACGGCAGGCGGATAATGTTCGCCAGCCATTTCGGTGCGATTTCAGCGATGAAAACGGCGGTCAGTACAGCTACCGGCACACCGATAGCGACGGCACCAATGGTAGAAGCCAGTGATGCAACAATCATCGGGGCGATACCGTAAAGCGCTGGTGGCAACCACTCAGATCCGGTAACAATGCCCATCACTCCGGCTTCCTGAATAGCAGGCATGCCTTCGACGAAAATGAAGTAGCCGATAGTGGCCAGAGATAAAACGCCGATAATGGCGGCAGTTAAGAATAGATTGCGGAAGAAAATTTCTCGCCAGTCGCGTTTTTTACCACGACCTAGGTTGCCACTTGGCATCGTGATTGTTTGTTCGGTTGCGATGGTCATAGTCGGTGCTCCATTGCGTCAGTAATTGACTGCAGGAATATCCTCAAAAGCGGCCCGGCGAAATGTGCCGGGCAAGGGGAATTACTTAACTGGCACGTAGCTTGGCTTGATACGATTTTCTGGCCTTCTGCAGAGACTACCCAGTTCAGGAAGTCATTTGCTGCTGCGGAAGGTTTGCCATCTTGATTCATTACCAGGAATGGACGTGCAACTTGATAGTCACCGGCTGCTACGGCTTCTGCTGTTGGTGCAACACCGTTCACTTTCAGTGCTTTAAGGGATTCATCGATAGAACCCAGAGAGATGTAGCCGATTGCAAATGGGTTGTTTGCAACGATGGTTTTCACCACGCCATTACCGTTGCCCACTTGTGCGCGTTGGGAGATAGCAGAAACCGTTTTGCCGTTCACTTTACGCTTCAGACCCATGATGTCTTCGAATGCGCCGCGGGTGCCTGATGCGGTGTCACGGGTAACGACCACGACAGGTTTATTTTCGCCGCCCACTTGCGACCAGTTGCTGACTTCACCGCGGTAGATTTTTGCGATTTGCTCAACAGTCAGGTCCTGCAGGGTGTTCGCGTTGTTAACCACAACCGCGATGCCGTCACGGGCGATGACTGTCTCTTTCAGAGAAGGCTCTTTTTCAGACTCTTTCAGTTCACGAGAAGCCATACCGAACATTGAGGTGCCGTTTTTGGCTGCTTTTACACCAGCAGATGAGCCAGTGCCCTGAACTTCAATGAAGGTATTGCTGTTTTTGTTTTGATAGGTCTCTGCCAGCACTTCCATGACTTCTGTTACAGAGGTTGAGCCTGAAATGGTGATGGTTTCCTGAGCGGTTGCAGTTGTAGCTACCAGAGCGCCAGCGACACACAGCGCAGAAAAAACTTTAGATTTCATATTTATATCCTTAAACGTTGCCTTTCTCGAAGGAGTTCTTTGCGTCAACGGAGGCAACTTTAGGGAAGTTATATGACAACTATGTTTCACTAACTTGAAGCATTAATGACGAGATGAAATATCTGATCTGAAGCATGAGTACGCTTTTTAATCAGGAGGTTGGAAATTAATCCGACAGGTGGAGGTGGTTAATTCTGGCTGGCGACTTTGCCGATTGAGATCTGAGTTTCAGACAGCCAGGCGTCGGTCTGGGCAAGGTTCATTGGGCGGCCGTACCAGTAGCCTTGTATTTTGTCACAGCCAATAGAGATCAGATACTTACCCAGAGCCTCGGTTTCAACGCCTTCTGCAACCACGCGGCAATCCAGACTGTGAGCGAGGAAAATCGTTGAACGGACAATGGCTTCGTGGTTGCTGCTATAGAGAAGGTCGGTCACGAAACTGCGGTCAATTTTGATTTCATCAATAGGCATGTTGCTGAGAATAGACAGTGAGGAAAAGCCGGTGCCGAAGTCATCAATACTGAGGGAAACACCGAGTTTTTTGATTTTCTCCAACACAACCCGCGCTTTGTCTGGGTTTTGCATCATGCTGGTTTCCGTCACTTCCAGTGTTAGCTGTCCGGGATTCACTGAATAGCGGCTGAGGAGAATTGCCAGGAAAGGTTCCAGCGAATCATCTTCAATGTCCTTGACTGACAGGTTTACCTGAACACTGGGCGTCAGGGATTGCTGTCGCCAAACAGCCAGTTGTGCCACTGTGGTTTCCAGCACCCAATGGGTGATTTGTTTAATGGCGTTAGTGCGTTCGGCGATAGGAATGAATTCATCTGGCCTGACACTGTAACCATCACCCAACGGCCAACGGATCAGTGCTTCAAAGGTGGTTTGGTGCGGGTTGTGGACGTTCAAAACTGGCTGGAAGAACAGCTCAAAATCCATCGATGCAACGGCGGCATGCAACATGGCTGCAAGCTCGGTCTGATCATAGAAATTACTCGACGCTGTGGGCTCGTAAACAGCATAAGGGGCTTGGATGCGCTTGGCGTTGTACATCGAAATTTCTGAGCGTTTCAGGATCTCTTCAGCGTTAGAACCGTGCTCCGGATACAGTGCGACACCCGCTGTATTGGTCAGGTTTACATCATGGTCGTTGATCGTTAAAGGATGGTCCAGATAGCTTTGAATATTCTCAATGTAGTGCCCAATGCTGATGGATTCCGGGTCGTTCAAAATCAAGGTGAAACGGTTACCGCTTGAGCGGGAGATAAAGACATCATCGCCGACAAACTCTTTCAGCCGCGATGAGAACTGCGCTAAAAGCTGATCGCCTTTCTGGTGGCTGAATACTTCATTGATGTTGTTGAAATTATTGATGTCTACGGTGATGAGGCGAAGCGTTGCTGTGAGAGTTCATAATCAATGACCTGCTGGGCGATGGTGTGGAGCAAGAAGCGGCGGTTTGGTAAACCCGTCAAGGGGTCATGGGATTCATTGTGGCGGTTCTGGAACTCTGCAAATGCCACACGCTCCATACTCTGGGAGATCACACCAAAGATCATGACACAGAAGACGCCGCCACCAAAAAAGACCATGGCAACAATAAAATCGATGGTAGTCGCTTCAGGCTTTCTGCTGAGAAATGCAGCGAAAATGACATACCCCAGCACAAAACCGAGCATAACGGGGATGAAGCTGAGGGTGGAATGACGTCTGTCCCTACGGAAGAGTGCAATGGAAGACTTAAGCGCAGAGATCAGCGCGAGCATGCCGAGAATAACGATGACTATCGATATTGTTTTTAGCATTGCTAGCTCTCACCACCCGCATGACAAACTTTACATACAGGGTTGCGTGAAGAGGTTAGCAACCCAGCCTGTATTTAAGATTAGTCTAAATTCCAGATTTTTGAGAAATGTGTCACTTAATTGAGTTGAGATGAGAGCATTAGCGTCGGCAAATTTTACAGTTCGGGCTTTTAGGCAAACCAAAATGTCGCCACTCACTGCTCATGGCATCGTAAAGCATCACTTTGCCACTGGGAATGGCAGCAAAGTGGGTAATAACCTTAATTGCTTCCAGTGCCTGGGTTGCCCCAATAATGCCAACCACAGGTGAAAGGATACCTGCTTCCACGCAGCTGAGTGCCTGTTCGCCAAACAGGCGCTCAGGCATTCGTAGCAAGGCTCACTATCAGCATAGGTAAACACTGCCACCTGACCTTCCAGACGAATGGCTGCACCGCTGACCAGCGGGGTTTTAAGCGCAAAGCAAAGGCGGTTTAGCTGGTTTCTGGTGGCAACGTTGTCGGTACAATCCAACACCACATGGTGTTGTTCAACTAACGCCTGCAGCTCATCGTCGTTCAGGCGGGTGGCAATGGCCGTGATCTTTGTATGCGGGTTGAGTCTTTCCAGCGCTTTTTGCGCAGAGTGGACCTTCATTTCTCCCACAGTGGCATCGCAGTGCAGTACCTGACGCTGCAGGTTGGATAATTCCACTTTATCATCGTCAACCAAGGTCAACTGGCCAATGCCCGCCGCAACCAAATATTGGGCTGCTGCACAGCCCAGACCGCCCGCACCAATCATCAGCACGCGGCTTTGTTTCAGCGCTTCCTGGCCGTCAAAATCAAACTGGCGGAGGATGATTTGGCGGTTGTAACGCAGCTCTTCTTGGGGAGAAAGAATGTCCACAGCTTTCCTTAGTTCAATACAGCGTTGAATGGCTCAATCGTTACAGTTTCGCCCGGCTCAATATGACCGCGATCCTGTTCCAATACGGCGAAACAGTTGGCGACTGACAAGGAGCTGAATGCGCCTGAACCCTGGTTTCCGGTTGTCGCTACCAGTAGTTCGCCGTTTTCGTCCACGCGGTAAACAGCGCGTTGGTAGTCAGCGCGTCCCGGTGCTTTCTTAAAGCGGGTCTCAGCTTTTGCTTTCAGTGTAATGGCCGGTTTCCACTGGGTGTAACCCGCCAGTTTTGCCAATAAAGGCTGAACCAATACGTGCAGTGTGACCAGCACAGAAACAGGGTTGCCCGGCAGGCCACAGAACAGCGCATTTTTCACCGTACCGAACGCGAAAGGTTTACCCGGCTTGATGGCGATTTTCCAGAAACCGACTTCACCTTCCTGATCGAGAATATCTTTGGTGTAGTCTGCTTCACCCACACTGACACCGCCAGAAGTCACAATCACATCGGCTTCGTCTGCAGCTTTCAGGAAAGTTTCGCGCAGTTTCTCCTGGCAATCCGGCACCACACCAAGGTCAATGGCTTCGCATTGCATTTTTTCCAGCATGGCGCGGATGGTGTAGCGGTTGCTGTCGTAGATTTCACCTTTACCAAGCGGTTCGCCAACCTGGCGCAGTTCATCGCCGGTAGAGAAAAACGCGACACGCGGTTTGCGCATCACTTCCACGGTACCAATGCCAAGGGTTGCCAGCAAAGGTACTTCACGCGGTGTCAGCAGGGTGCCTTTTGGAATAACCACGTCGCCTTGTTTAACGTCGTCGCCGACAGGACGAATGTTTTGCTGTGGGGTAGCGTCGGCGGTGAAGGTGATGTTGTCACCCTCGACAACCGTTTGCTCCTGCATAATGACGGCATCTGCACCTGGCGGCACTTCAGCGCCGGTCATGATGCGGATACAGGTACCCTGTGGCCATTCACCTTCAAAAGGAATGCCTGCAAAGGACTTACCGGCCAGCTTGAGTGTTTTGCTGTTCGCCAGATCTGCAAGGCGCAGTGCGTAACCATCCATCGCTGAGTTGGCGAAAGGTGGCACGTTGATTGGCGAGCAGATGTCGCTGGCGGTAATGCGGTTTTGGGCATCAACCAGCGCAACCGATTCGATTTGTGTAATCGGTGTTGTACTTTCAAGCAAAATAGAAATGGCGTCAGAGACAGGCATCAATCCAGGAGTGTCGCAGCAACCCATAAGTAAACTCTCAGTTGTGTTGAGCGGAATGTGCTCAATACGAAGAAGAAAGCGATTATTATCGCAAACTTTCATTTTACGCACCACTTTAGGTCATCGGCTTTTCAAGCAAGTGATAGCCACGAACCGCACACAATCTGATATTTAAAAGTCGAATTTCTCATATGATGGTGATTTGCTCTCATGCCGCGCATTTCTTCGCTGGTGTGAGGAGGGAAGCGGTTGAATTGACTATGCCCACACGCAAATCAAGGTGTAAATTTTCGAGTATTAACGTTATGCTTCAAAAATCTGACAACCATTGATCTTTGTCTTTAATAGGCGAGTATTAAGTTAAGTTGCAATATCAATACGATCCGAATCAGTACGATCCGAGGAAAAACTATGACAACACTAAGTGATTCTGCAAAACGAGTTCGTGACGCGCTAGTAGCGCGCGGCATTGAGACTCCAATGCAGTCCGGTTCGTCGTTGAGCGCCGAAGAGAAAAAAGAAAAGATCGAATACCACATGCGCGAAATCCTGTCGGTGATCGATTTGGACCTGGAAGATGATAGCCTGATGGAAACGCCGGCACGCATTGCAAAAATGTATGTGGAAGAAGTGTTTTCGGGCTTGGATTATTCCAACTTCCCAAAAATCACCGTTATCGACAACAAGATGGGTTGCGATGAAATGGTCAGGGTGAAAGACATCACCTTAACCAGCACCTGTGAGCATCACCTGGTAACTATCGACGGTAAATGTACAGTGGCGTACCTGCCGAAAAACAAGATTATCGCTTGTCGAAGATTAACCGAATCGTGCGCTTCTTTGCGCAGCGCCCACAGGTTCAGGAACGCCTGACCCGCCAGATCCTCGTTGCTCTGCAATCCCTGCTGGAAACAGACAACGTAGCGGTGCATATGAATGCCACCCACTACTGCGTGAAAGCGCGCGGTGTCATGGATGCAACCAGTGCAACTACCACAACCGCACTGGGTGGGATTTTCAAATCCAACGCGGCAACACGTGCGGAGTTCCTGCACGGTATCTGATTAAAAATCCAGACAAACAAAAAGCGCCCCGAGAGGCGCTTTTTTCATGCTTGTTATTCTGAATGATTATTTCAGACTGCCGCGATTGCTTTACACAGTGGGCCCATGTTTGAACGGGTCATACCGGCAACGCTGATACGGCCAGAACCAACAATGTAAACACCGAACTCATCTTTCAGGCGGGTCACTTGGTCTTTGGTCAAGCCAGAGAAAGAGAACATACCGTTCTGACGCTCAATGAAGCTGAAGTCGCGGTCAACGCCTTCTTCTTTCAAGGTTGCGACAAACAGCTCACGCATTTCCTGGATACGCACACGCATGTCAGCCACTTCTTTTTCCCACTCTGCACGCAGCGCTGCGTCATTCAGGATTTGGGTCACAACCGCAGCACCGTGTGCCGGTGGGTTGGAGTAGATAACACGGGCAATGCTCTTCACCTGGCTGAATGCAGTTGCTGCTTCTGCCGCTGATTTACCCACCAGGGTGAATGCACCGACACGTTCGTTGTACAGGCCAAAGTTTTTCGAGAATGAGCTGGCAACCATCAGTTCCTGGCAAAGCTCAGCAAAGATACGCAGACCAGCTGCATCTTCTTCCACGCCTTTTGCAAAACCTTGGTATGCGAAGTCAAACAGTGGCAGAAGGCCTTTCTCAACACACAGATCAGCCAGCTGACGCCATTGTTCTGCATCTGGGTCGATACCGGTTGGGTTGTGGCAGCAGCCGTGCAGCAGGACGACATCACCCGCGTTTGCGGTTTGCAGATCAGCAACCATGGATGCGAAATCCATGTCTTTGGTTTCTGCGTTGTAGTAGGTGTAAGACGCAACTTCCAGACCCGCAGCAGCGAATACGCCGTTGTGGTTTGCCCACGTTGGGTTACTTACCCATACTTTTACGTCGCCAAGCTGGCGCTTGATAAATTCCGCCGCCAGACGCAGTGCACCGGTACCGCCAGGTGCCTGTGCAGTTTGCGCGCGCTTGTCAGCAATCAGGGTCGCTTCGTTACCAAACAGCAGTTTTTGTACTGCAAGGCCGTATTCCGGTGTGCCAGGAATAGACAGATAAGATTTGGTTTTTTCGTTTTCAAGCAGCGATGCTTCCGCTTTTTTAACGGTAGCAAGAACAGGGGTGTTTCCGGATTCATCCTTGTAAATACCTACACCGAGGTTAATTTTCTCAGCACGCGGATCGGCTTTGAACTCTTCGGTCAGGCCCAGAATCGGGTCGGCAGGAGCCGCTAAAATTTTTTCAAACATCTTCGTTCATCCATGGCGTTGTTAAAAGACACTATCGCTGTTTATACCATTTTGAATCGTTGTAATAAAACGGAAATTCAACCTTATTGCTTGGTTAAAACACTGTGGTAGGGAAGGTAGAGGATTTGTTGTCCGGGATGGGATAAAAAGCAGCAAGGGCGGTAGGAGAATTGTGCGACTCAGGTCTCTGCGAAGAGATAAATGATGAATTATTCTGCCCTGGAAGCTTTTGGAAACAGGTCACTTCCTGACGGAAATTAAAAACAATTCAGGCCGCGACTGCAGCCTGAGATTCTACAAAGCTATCGCTCACTTATGGTGTTTGTGTACCCACTCATTCAGATGTTTAACAATGGCGTTCACGGCATGCTCCTGGGTGGGTTTTTCCCCGTGTTCAACTTCCAGTTTGCCTTCTTGGATGGGAGTTTCACCTGTCATGTCTTCGGCAATATGCAGCCAGTCGGGATGCCAGTAATAAGGCTGGTTACCCAAAGTCCAGTGATGGACGCCGTTGCTTTCTCCGCGATAGTTAAGATCGCCAGCGGAATATTTGCTCATAATCGTTCTCTCAGTGTTTGTTCCAATCCCAATTTAACAAATAGTTGCAAGCAGGGGATGGCCGCAAACTGAGAATTTAGTGCAAACGATGTTTGCAATTTCCCAGGCGAAAAAAACCTCCGGCAATGCGGAGGTTTTTGATAAATGTTTGTGCGCTTAGAAGTTTGCGCTGCGTGGTGTACGTGGGAATGGGATCACGTCACGAACGTTGCCCATACCGGTTACGTAAGATACCAGTCGCTCGAAGCCCAGACCGAAACCAGCGTGTGGCACAGTACCGTAGCGACGCAGATCGCGGTACCAGTCCATGTGCTCTGGGTCGATACCGATTTCGCGCATACGCTCATCCAGGATGTCCAGACGCTCTTCACGCTGTGAACCACCGATGATTTCACCGATGCCCGGTGCCAGAACGTCCATCGCTGCAACGGTCTTGCCGTCATCGTTCAGGCGCATGTAGAACGCTTTGATGTCTTTCGGGTAGTTCTTCACGATAACTGGCGCTTTGAAGTGTTGCTCAGCCAGGTAGCGCTCGTGCTCAGAAGACATGTCGATACCCCATTCAACTGGGAATTCGAACTCTTTGCCAGAATCCAGCAGGATTTGGATCGCGTCGGTGTAATCAACCTGTGCGAAGTCAGAAGTCACGAACTGCTCCAGACGTAATTGCTTCTTTGTCGATACGTTGAGCGAAGAATTCCATGTCATCACGGCGCTCTTCCAGAACCGCTTTGAACACGTACTTCAGCATGTCTTCTGCCAGCTTCGCAACGTCATCCAGTTCAGCAAATGCCACTTCTGGCTCAACCATCCAGAATTCCGCCAGGTGGCGGCTGGTGTTTGAGTTTTCTGCACGGAAAGTAGGGCCGAAGGTGTAAACCTTGCTGATCGCACACGCGTAAGCTTCTGCGTTCAGCTGACCAGATACGGTCAGGAAGGTTTCTTTACCGAAGAAATCTTCGTTGTAGTCCACAGTGCCTTTGTCAGTGCGTGGCAGGTTTTCCATGTCCAGTGTTGATACGCGGAACATTTCGCCTGCACCTTCTGCGTCAGACGCAGTGATCAGCGGTGCTGAAACCCAGAAGTAACCATTTTCGTGGTAGAAACGGTGAATTGCCTGAGCCAGACAGTTACGGACACGTGCTACCGCACCGATAACGTTGGTACGTGGACGCAGGTGAGCAACTTCACGCAGGTACTCGATAGAGTGACGGGTTTTCGCCATTGGGTAAGTGTCTGCATCTTCAACCCAACCAACCACTTTCACGTTGGTTGCTTGCAGTTCGTACGCCTGACCTTGTCCTGGGCTCTCTACCACTTTACCGGTAACTTCTACAGAACAGCCTGTGGTCAAACGAAGCACTTCTTCCTTGTAATTATTCAGCTCATTAGGAACAACTGCCTGGATTGGATCAAAACAAGAGCCGTCATAAATGGCGAGGAAAGAAATACCGGCTTTGGAATCGCGACGAGTGCGGATCCAACCACGAACAGTGACTTCGGTGTCTACTGCCGCTTTGCCGTGCAGGACGTCTGCTACAGGCGCATAGTTCATAATTTGCATCTAACTCCGTTGAAGATACCCGGCGACGCTGTGTCACCGGTAGAGGACAATTCTCACTTGAACTGGCAAGTTTACCCGCATCGCAGAACTACCTCAAGATGCAGAAATAGCAAGGTTTGCGAGGCTGTGCGGTTTAGTGATGGATTGGTGAAATAATAAGCGAGAAAATCCCCGGCGCTGGCTGTTTTTACCTGTGCCGGGGGTAGGATTTAAACGGAAAGTATCGCCTGGGCGATCACGCCAGTTTGAAACGGCCGATCATATGTTCCAGTTGGTCCGAAAGTTGTTGCAGTTCGGTACTGATTTCCTGTGTCTGGTTGGCGTTGGTGGCGGTATCGTCGGCGTGGGATTGGATACGCATTACCTGATCGCGAAGGGCATCCGCCATTTTTGCCTGTTCCACGGTATCTCTGCTGATCTCTTCGGCATTGCTGTTCACGGTCAGGATTTCTTCAGCCATTTGCGCCAGTGAGCGGGAAAGCTGCATCACCGTTTCTGCGCGTTTTGTGGTGCTTTCACAGGTGGCGTCAATGGCATTGGCCGACTTGCTGGCATCAGCGGTGAGTTGCTCAATAATGCTTTGAATGTCACCCGTGGCATCATGAGTACGGCTGGCAAGGTTGCGCACTTCATCTGCAACCACCGCGAAGCCACGGCCTTGTTCGCCAGCGCGTGCTGCCTCAATGGCGGCATTAAGCGCCAGCAGGTTGGTTTGTTCTGCAATGGCGCGAATCACCTCCAAAATGCTGTTCACTTCCAGGCTCTGTTGGTTAACCGCCAGGATCTGATGCCTGACCTGTTCAATTTCCTGTACCAGTTGCTGGATTTCCTCCGCGGCCACGTTGGCATCATTACGCCCTTGCTGGGCACTGTTTGCGAGCGACTTACTCAATTCTGCCGCTTCAGTGGTTTTTTCCTCAACGATATGCTGGTGGTGCTGCACATCATCTATAGACGAAGACATTTCTTGGGTTTCGCGACGCTGATTTTCGACCAGTTTATTGGTTTCGCTGGAGACATTGGTGAGGATCTTTGCCTCATCCACCAGGGTTTTTGCGGTGTCCCGCACCTGGTGGAGGCTGCCAGAGAAACCATCGAGAAGCGCATTGCAACTGTCTGCCAACTGGCCAATTTCGTCCTGCTGGGACAGGGTAATGCGCTCGCTCAGGTTCTTGTCATTGCTGCAAGTGCGCATAAACAGTGAAATGCGTTTGAGAGGGGATACCAGCGCGCTGCGGATAAAGCCAAAAGTCAGGGCGAAACCAGCAAGGGTAATGGCTGTCATGATGGCGGCGGTAACCAGCATTTTGTGGTTGATGGTTTCGTAGAGTGCTGAAAGGTTGTATTCAAGACGCACCACGCCCAACACGGTGTCTTCTGGAACCACATGACATTGGAGACAGTTGGTGCCACGGTAGCTGGAGCTGGCTTTCATTGGCAGCGCGACGACAATCCCGGGGCCATAATCACGGGTGACATTCTCGATGATGGTTTCCCCGCCCACAGCACGTTGGTCGATACTGTCTGCAATTGCCTGTTCCGGGTTGCCGGGGCCGAAATTGATGTGATGCCATCCGCGCGGATAACCCGGGCATCTTCAATGCCATTTTGTTCCAACACTTTCTGGCGCAGCGCTTCTTTTTGGTGAATGGTGCCGGTGAGCATCATCATATTGAGGCTGTCGAAGTAGTTGCTGGCTTTATCCAGAGTCTGCTCCCCGACAATGTCGGTGACCAGCGTTTTTTGCTGGTTGTTTTGATAAACCAGCGACACAGCCAGAACAACAGAGAATATTAAGAAAAGTACAATAAGAATTTTTGCCGCTATGGGTAGACGCATTGTTTCAAACCACGAACTGTCGTTATTTTTATCAAGAGTTTAGCGGCAATTTTGTAAACGGGTGATTTCATTAATGTTGTTGTGTGATTGTCGCAGCACAATTATGTAAACACTTGTCGCAAATATAATGTAACGCGGCTTATTCACGCACGCTTAAATGCCCGTTGGCGGGCTATCGAGAATTGAGCTGAAGGCAATTATTCAGTAGCATGCCGCCCGACGTTATATTCCCAAACAGGAAAGGAAAGTATGCAAACCGAGTTGTTCAAAGAATTCATGTTTGAAGCGGCACACCGTCTGCCTCATGTGCCGGAAGGCCACAAGTGCGGCCGACTGCATGGCCACTCTTTCCTTGTTCGTTTGTACGTGACAGGCGAAGTGGATCAATACACCGGCTGGGTGATTGATTTTTCAGAAATTAAAGCAGCATTCAAACCTATTTACGACCGCCTTGACCATTACTACCTCAACGACATCGAAGGCTTGGAAAACCCAACCAGCGAAGTGTTGGCAAAATGGATTTGGGATCAGCTCAAACCTAGCCTGCCATGTCTGAGCAAAGTGATGATCAAAGAAACCTGTACAGCGGGTTGTATTTATAGCGGTGAATAATAGGGCGTGAGCGGCTTATTAGGGCGATTAATTGCTCACTGTGAAAAAAAGGGCCTGTTGGCCCTTTTTTATATCAAGCAATCTGCAAATACTTGTGGGTCTGGATGGAGAGACGCCAGTTGCGGGCAATGCAGGTTTCAATGCAAAGCGCGGTTGCACGTGGCTTCTGGCTGATTGGCTGAAGTGCGACCTCTTTACCTGAAAGGTCGATGTCACTCAGCAATTCGTCCAGTTTTTCAATATCCGTTTCTGTACCGACAGGGTGCTTAATTTCATTCGCTCGCTCAAGCGCTGCTTTCAGCACTGGCAACTTTCCGCGCATGTTGATTTTCGGGGAAACCGTCACCCAGGTTGAAGGCGTTGCCTGAACCTCGTAAGTGCCGCTGGTTTCAATCTGGCAGCGATAGCCTAACGCTTCAAGTTGTTGTGTCAGTGGCATTAAATCGTACATGCAAGGTTCACCGCCGGTGATCACGATGTGTTTCGCGCTGTAGTTGGCAGTCACGTGCTCAATCAGCGCCTCTACCGATACCGCTGACCACAGTGGGCTATCACCGCTTTTGGCAATCACAGTGCCGAAATCGCGTTCATCTGCTGGCAGCGTATCCCACGTTTGTCGTGTATCGCACCAAGGGCAGCCAACAGGACATCCCTGCAGGCGAATAAAAACAGAAGGGACGCCAGTAAATGTGCCTTCACCCTGAATGGTTTCAAATATCTCGTTGACCTTGTACATACCGTCATACGTATCGCGATTTAACAGGAGGGCGATTATGTCAGGTTCACCTTGCTCTGTCTTGCCTACTCAACAATGGAAATATCAACAGGAATAAGCCAAAGGCATAACTCTTTGATTTTACGTGCGCAGTGCAATCTTTCGACCGTTTATCCAATTTGCCCGTGATGCGTATCACGACATTGTCCCATGAGACTTCACAATTACTTCGAGAAGTAAAAAATTCATTGTTAGTGAATTTTACAGGGAGCATGGGATGATCCTCGCCCAGCCAGGACACATAGATCACATCAAGCGTAACAACGCTGGCGCAGTATATAAGTTGATCGATCAGCTAGGGCCAATCTCCCGAATTGAACTCTCAAAACGCAGTCAGCTTGCCCCCGCCAGTATTACGAAAATCACCCGTGAGCTGATTGACGCGCACTTGGTAAAGGAGACCGAGTACGGTGAACCGGCCAGTCGTGGACGTCCTGCTATTGGGTTGGTTTTAAACAATGAAGGCTGGCAGTTTCTTTCCCTTCGAATTGGCAGGGGTTACCTGACGCTCGCACTTCATGAATTGGGTGGCGATATTCTGGTGGAAGAGCGTCATGATATCGCGGTACGTGAACAGGAGCCTTTACTGGAACTTGTTCTGCAGCACATCGACCTTTTCTTTTCCAATCACGCCAAAATCGTTGACCGAGTGACGTCGATTGCGGTGTCGCTTCCGGGGCTGGTGAACAGCGCGCAGGGCATCGTTATTCAGATGCCGCATTACAACGTCCAAAATATGCCGCTTGGCGCCGTGATCCACCGCTCTACCGGTTTACCGGTTTTCGTCGGCAACGACACCCGCGCCTGGGCGTTGGCTGAAAAGCTGTTTGGTAACGCGCGCGATGTTGAAAACTCGGTACTGATTTCCATTCATCACGGTGTGGGCGCTGGCATTATGCTGGATGGCAAAGTGCTGGAAGGGCAGGTGGGTAATATTGGCGAGCTTGGCCATATCCAGATCAAACCGTTTGGTAAGCGCTGCTATTGTGGCAACAGTGGTTGTCTGGAAACTGTCGCTAGTCTGCAGGCGGTGTTGGATGATGCAAGAACCTTGCTGGAACAGGGGCATGACAGCGTTCTGCAGGATAAACCCCTGACCATTGATACCCTGTGTGAAGCGGCGGTGAATGGTGACGGCGTGGCGGTGAAGGTGATCACTGAACTGGGTCACAATCTCGGTCAGGCCATTGCGATTGTAGTGAACCTGTTCAATCCGCAACGTATTCTGATAGGCGGTGAATTCAACCAAGCCAAATCTGTGCTTTATCCAGCGATTCTAGCCTGTATCCAGAACCAGACCCTGCCGCATTACTTCGAAAACCTGGTGCTGGAAGAAAGTTATTTCTACACTCAGGCGACCATGCCGGGCGCAGCTTTGGTAAAACGCGCCATGTATGACGGCTACCTTCTGATGAAAGTGTTGGAAGGTTAATCCCTATCTGGTTTGTCGCACTCACGTAAGCAGCAGAAAAAGATCAAAGGCGCCCGAAAGCGCCTTTTTTACGTCTGTTATTTTGCGTTGTTACGCAAACGGATACCAAATTGCGGTATCAACATTGCGCTTGTACAGCGCCAGAATCACGACCACGGCAATGACTGCCAGCGCCAGCCAGTCTTTGCTGTTCAATGGTCGGTAGTTGTACCAGGTGCGTGCTTTGTTGCGGCCGAAACCTCGCAGGGTCATGGCGTTGGCAATTTCATCCGCCCGGTCAAGCTTGAGAAAATCAGTGGGATCAGGATTTTCGCGACGCCTTTGAAGCGTGTCATCAGTGGTGCATTTTTCGAGAAGTCCACACCACGTGCCTGCTGCGCATGCATGATATTCACGAAATCGTTTTTCACGTCAGGCAGATAGCGCAAGGTCAGGCTCACGGCATAGGCAATTTTGTAAGGTACACCGATGCGGTTGAGACTGGATGCAAACTCAGTCGGGTGCGTGGTAAACACGAACACCAGCGCAATCGGGAACATACTGAAGTACTTGAGGGTTACCGTGACCAGATAAAACAGGGTTTCCTGCGTCAGGGTATAGTTACCCGGTAACGTCAAAAGGTCATTGCGAGTGCCAATCCAGTCAACGCCTTGTTGTGGCGCGACCAAAAACATAAACACCGCATTCATACCCAGCACGCTCAGGGTACCGATCAGTAGCGGTTTATAAACCTGAAATGCCACGCCTGTCATTTTCAGCAGCGCCAATCCCAGTAAGATCATGGCAACGATAATGCGCAGATCAAACGTTGTCAGCACCACAGTTACCCAAGCCATGAACAGCGCGAACTTCGTGATGCCGTTCAGCGCATGAAGCGGTGATTTCGTATCAATGTAGTTGATGCCGAATTTCATCTTAGAAGCGTTCATTTCGCGTGGCTCTCTGTCTCGATAAACTGTTGCATAAATCCGTTGATGTCGCTGATACCAGCGCGAATTGCCAACTCATAAAGGCTGGTGGTCGCAAGGTTAGCGGCATCTAACAAAGTTGGCTGGCTGAATACCTCAGTCATTGGTGCGTCGGCGATCAGCTTGCTGTCAGCAATCACGATGGAGCGGGTGGTGTTTTCCAGAACCAAATGCAAATCGTGGGAAATAATAATCACTGTCACGCCGCGCTCTTTGTTCAGGCGCTTAATGAACGACAACATGGCGCTGTAGTTACGGTAATCCTGACCAGCCGTCGGCTCATCCAAGATCAGCAACTCCGGCTCCATCACCAGAATCGAGGCAATGGTAACTCGCTTTTTCTGGCCGTAGCTCAGCGCATCAATCGGCCAGTGGCGGTATTTACTCAGGCCACAGAATTCCAGCACTTCGAGCACGCGCTGTTCAATTTCAGCATCGCTCAGGCCCAGGTTTTTCAGGCCAAAGGCCACTTCATCCATGATCATATGGTGTGAAATCATATGATTCGGGTTCTGCATGACCACGCCGACTTTCTTGCTGCGCTCGAAGATGGACTGCTCGTTGAAGTCCTGGCCATTGAAATAGATGGCACCGGCATCTGGCGCAACCACACCCATGATGAGTTTGGTAATGGTTGATTTGCCCGAACCGTTCTTGCCGAGAATGGATACCATCTCACCGCGGTTAACGCTGAACGTCACATCTTCCAGGGCATTCTTTTCGCCATCATAGGAGTAGGTGAGACCGCGTATATCCAGCAGCGTTTTTGGTTCTTCCTGCGCCGCTTCCGTTGTCTGATTGCCTGCCCATTGCTGCAGTTGGGGCGCAAAAGCCTCGACTGGCAGGGAAGACAGGTAAGCAGGGTTGTCTGCTTCTGTCAGTTCGCAACCTGCATGTTTGAGCGCAGAAAAGTATAGTGGCTGACGGATGCCATGCTTTTCCAGAAGACCTGACATCAGCAATGCATTTGGCGTGGTATCTGCGACAATCTCGCCGCTATCCATCAGGATCACACGGTCAACGTGCTGAGTCAGCACATCTTCCAGACGGTGCTCGATAATGATGATGGTTTTTCCCGAGTCGCGGTGAAGCTCGTCGATGATTTCCATCGTCTTCTTCGCTGTTTTCGGGTCGAGCGCAGCCAGAGGTTCATCGAACAACAGTACGTCTACGTCATCAACCAATACGCCGGCCAGAGAAACACGTTGCTTTTGTCCGCCGGAGAGGTCGTGTGGCGCATGGTGAAGCAGGGATTCCAAATCGACCATTTTTGCAGTGGCTTTCACCACTGGGTACATTTTGCAACCGGTACCTGTTGGTTTTCCAGTGCAAAAGCGATGTCTTCACCGACGGTCAGGCCGACAAACTGGCTGTCAGTATCTTGTAGCACGGTGCCGACCAACTCGGTGTGGGCAATCAGTTTCAGCGACTGGCTGTCCTTGCCATTTAGCAGCAACTCGCCAGACATCTCGCCTTCAATTGCATGTGGGATAAGGCCATTAATACATTGACCCAGCGTTGATTTGCCGCTGCCGCTTGGGCCGATGATCAGGACTTTTTCGCCTTTATTGATGCGAAGATTGACGCCTTTAAGCGTTGGATTAACCAAAGCGTCGTAACGGAAACTAAAGTTTTTGAATTCGATGGACATGGAAAAATTAAGCCTCGGTCAGGTTACGGCACTGGCTGTTACGTTTGGCGACAGACTGCAGGATGAAATAGCCTACAACCGTCACCAGCAGCGCGTTACCCGCGGCGATAATACAAAGCTGGATAAAGACTTTCGTGAACGGTTCTGCGTACAACACGGTGTCGAGAAATGCCGAGCAACCGTAACCCACCACATTGCCAAGCAATGCAAGCAGTGAAAACAAGATCACATCAGGCAGGGCGAATTTGCCGTATTTCAGACGCTTTTTGGTCAGGATAGGGAACAGGCCAATGACAGCACCAACAATGCCCGAGCCTAACACCCAGGTGAGCCACACGCCCCAACCCGCAAACATGTCAGTCACCCAGTGACCGATAAAGCCAACGAAGAAACCCACGCCCGGGCCAAACAGCACGCTGAAAAGCGCAAGGATCGCCATTGCGGGCTTCAGGGTGGTGTTGGCAAAAACAGGAATGCCAAACATAGGCAGGCCGCCGATCCCGTAAAGGGCAGCCCCGATAGCGATAATAACGACTGTTTTCGCTGAGAAATTCATAGGTAACCTTTGGCGCAGCAGAATCGAATAGCCCGAAACGCGTTATTTTATTAAGTGGCTCACAAAAATGAGGCGGGATTATATAGGATAACCCTCAGTAAAGGAAAGCTATCTATCTAGACGTCTAAAAGAAAACGTAAACGAGAATAGACAGGTATGGCGTGGCTTGCGCGGTTCAGTGTCGAGAATTGTAGAGAAGTTGAACAGGAAGGGATGACAGAAACGAAAAAAGGCGCCGAAGCGCCTTTTTAGAGGAAGTCAGATTACTTCGCGATTTTTTGCTGCATGGCTTTACGCTCAACCGCTTGGCAAGCCGCAGCGGTAAAGACAACGTCTGTTGAGCTGTTCAGCGCAGTTTCAGCAGAATCCTGAACCACACCAATGATGAAACCAACCGCAACCACCTGCATCGCTACGTCGTTTGGAATACCAAACAGGTTACATGCCAATGGGATCAGCAGCAGAGAACCACCTGCAACACCCGATGCACCACATGCAGACACAGCGGCAACAATGCTCAGCAGAAGGCAGTTGCCAGATCAACCTGAATGCCCAGGGTATGAACCGCAGCCAGTGTCAGTACGGTAATAGTAATTGCCGCACCGGCCATGTTGATGGTCGCACCCAGTGGGATAGAAACGGAGTAGGTGTCTTTATCCAGATTCAGCTTGTTACACAGCTGCATGTTCACTGGAATGTTCGCTGCAGAGCTGCGGGTAAAGAAGGCGGTCATGCCACTTTCTCGCAGGCACTGGAATACCAGTGGGTATGGATTGGTGCGGGTCTTGACGAACACAATCACTGGGTTCACGACCAGCGCGATGATCACCATGCTGCCCAGAAGCACTGCCAGTAGGTGTGCATAACCCATCAGGCTTCGAAGCCGGTATCTGCGAAAGTTTGTGCAACCAGACCAAAAATACCGATAGGTGCCAGTTTGATGATGTTGCGAACAATGAAAGAAACACTTTCTGCTACGTCACCGAACACGGTTTTGGTGGTGTCATTTGCGTGGTGAAGTGCAATACCCAGGCCAATTGCCCAAGCCAGAATACCGATGAAGTTTCCGTTCATCAGGGCGTGGATTGGGTTATCAACGATGCTGAACAGCAGCTTCGTCAGTACTTCCAGAATACCTTCAGGTGGCGCAACTGCTGCATCTGTGGTGGTCAGCGTCAAATCTGTTGGGAAAAGGAAACTCATGGTCACGGCTGTCAGGGCAGCGGTGAACGTACCGATAAGGTAAAGGGAGACGATTGGACGCAGGTGTGTATGTTGGCCTTTGCGCTGGTTGGCAATTGAAGCGGCAACCAGAATAAATACCAGAATAGGTGCAACCGCTTTCAATGCGCTGACGAACAGGCTACCCAGAAAACCGACGGATTTAGCGGTTTCAGGTGAAAAGCTGGCGAGAGCGACACCGGCGATAATGCCGATCAAGATCTGGACGACCAGACTTGAGTTTGCCACGCGGGCAAGGGGAGATTGTGTTTGCTTCATATTATTCTCACTTCACTGTGTATTGGGAGCAACTTGGGCTTTGCTGTCCCTTTAACCGACAACGCCTCAAGCACAAGGGCGCTTGAGGTTTCCGGTAAAATGCTGTTAAAGCTTCGTTAGCGAATGGATTAAATCAGCTTGGTGAGTATTCTGTAAAGAGAAAACTGACACAAAATATAACATTTGATCGCATATGCATGATTTTGTAGCGGTAGTAAAACGATAACTAATGTAAAGTTTCGTTAAATTTACTGTTTCATGGTTGTAAATTGCAAAAGAAAAAGGCGCTTTTTTGAGCGCCTTAGATAAATCCTGAATGGTTTGGTTGCTAACTATTGGGCTAGTAAATAACCCGGCCTACCGCGTTCAAAAGCTGGCTGACCCCTTTGGTGAAATGCAGCGGGGCATCGGCAACGGTATAACACAGGCAACCATCATGGGTATGCGGTGTATGATTGGTCGAACCGTCCAGAATGATAAAATCTCCCGGCACGTAGGTGCCTTTTTCATCCTCGAAATGACCACTCAGCAGCAGGGTCAACTCCATTCCTTTGTGGGTATGGCTTGGAACGGTCCCATTCATCCCAATGTGCAACAAGCTAGCGCGAGTGTCGCCTTCGTTCAGGGGAAGCCGTGCACGGCTGATTGAACCGACTGAGCTCCATCCCAGCTGATAATATCTGCGCAAAGCTACGGGCAAAGTGTAGCGTTCACCAGCCACATCGATGTGGGCTTCAGGTGAGGCTGTCATTTTGGTTACTGGCGTGATGTCTCCACGGGTGATCGCTGCATCATGGTCGCAAATACTGCGCTGTCAGATTCCGACGTTTCTACGTTCAATGTTTCATCAAACGCACTGTCAGACAGTGTAATTTCGTACTGTGCTACTTTTTCAGCGCAGGTTTCACACATTTCGCAATGAGCTGCGACTGCAATCGTCATAGAGGCAGGCAATTCACCGCCAGCGTGCGCCAGCAACAATTCATCGGATGGGTGATGCTTAATCATCGTTCACCTCCAGGTGGGAGCGCAGTTTTTGTAACCCTAAACGTAAACGGGATTTTATGGTGCCAAGCGGCACATTTAACTGATCTGCCAATTCCTGATGGGTCAACTGTTTCAAATACACGCCGCGTACTACCTGCTGTTGTAAGTCGGGAAGAAGGTCGATGTAAGACAATAGCTGCTGTTGGATCTGATCCTGGAGCGCTTCATCTTCCTGATCCCCCTCTTCACCTTCGATCAAGGGCCAAATGTCACCGCTCAGGCAATCTTCACGGTTACTTTTCACCTTGCGCAGCATGTCAAAACTGACGTTACGCATGATTGTGAATACCAGGTGGAAGCAGCGCCTTTAGAACCGTCATATAGATGTGCTTTTCGCCACACCAGTATCATAGTTTCCTGGACCAATTCCATCGCTTGCCCATCTGCCCTTAAGTGACGCATGCCATAGGCGCGCACTTTAGGAGCGAAATAGGTAAAGAGCTGTGAAAACGCATGCTCGTCGCGATCTTCTGCGAGAGATGGAGTAATTCTGCCAACTGTTCAGGTGAGGGTGACAACATAGAGCGCTGACTGCTTCGTCTTAAGTTGCTCGAATTATACGTGGTTTCAACCGAATCCATGATAAGAACGTCCCGTTAATGCCATGCAGTTCAAAACGTATTGGTAATGAGATTGGATCACTCTTACGAAGGATTTTCTTCTTTTAAAAGAAGCTTGATGAAACGTTTGGCATCATCGAGGTTGTGTTGAGCGATAAACCATTGCCGTTGGTTATTCGCAAGTGGCAGCACTTCCAGCCATCGTTGACATACCCACAGCATGCTGTCGAAGTGGCGGTCATCATTGTACTGCGAAGCGTGTTCAGGGTGAGCCTCAAACAGAGATGCAAGCGCTTCACCTATAAAACCGGGTTCTTCCGGTTCTTCCTGCCAGTTTTCCATGATGTCGATGTCTGCCATCCACAACCCATCATGTTGCTGGAAGGGTGATGATATCTTCACCGGGATGTGCCGCGGATTGTGATGCCAAGTAGCCCATCGGAAGAGTTTCGAAATCGATGATATCAACGTGTGTGCCATACGGACAAAGTTCATCCCCTTCTTTCATTGCGAGCACAAAACCCTGATTGTTCGCCATCGACTCTTTTACGAGGCGAACGTATCTCGGTTCAAAAATCCTGAGTTTGGTGATGCCACCGGGCAGCAGAAACAAGGGCAGCGGAAACAGACCTAATTGCATCGAAACCTCCATAAACGTTCAGATAAATCTACGGAGGCCAGGGATAGGGCGATCACAAAACGCTGTCGAATTTACATCACAGATTTCAATCCAGACTCAATAGCTTCAACAAGTTGCTTTAACTGAGCGGTGGAAATGTCGTAAGGGGGCATTACATAAACCAGCTTGCCAAAAGGGCGGATCCAAACACCACGCTCAACAAAATGGCGCTGTATCTTCTCCACATCAACGGGGGTATGAGTTTCAACAACGCCGATTGCGCCGAGCCAACGCACTGACTTGACACAATCCAGTTGTTTTAGCGGTGGCAGTATTTCAGCAAAGTTAGCTTCGATTGCAGCGACTTTTTCCTGCCAAGGGGTTTGCTGCAGCAACGACAGGCTGGCGTTTGCTACAGCGCTTGCCAGAGGGTTGCCCATAAACGTTGGGCCATGCATAAAGCAGCCTGCTTCACCGCCACAGACGGTATTGGCGACATGCTCTGTGGTCAAGGTGGCTGCCATCGTCATGTAGCCGCCGGTCAATGCTTTGCCAAGGCAGAGAATATCCGGCGTGATCCCTGCGTGCTCACAGGCAAACAGCTTACCTGTTCGGCCAAAACCGGTGGCTATCTCGTCGCAAATCAGCAATACACCGAATTCATCGCAAAGCTCACGAACCCGCTTCAAAAACGTAGGATGGTAAAGGCGCATGCCACCTGCACCCTGGACAATGGGTTCCAGAATAACCGCAGCAATTTGATCGGCATTGTCACCCAGTTTGGATGCGAAATCGCTGATGTCCTCTTCTACCCATTCATCGAAGAAGCCGCATTCTGGTGAGTCGGCAAAAATATGCTCGGGAAGAAAGCCCTTGTAGAGCTTGTGCATGGAGTTGTCTGGATCCGTGACAGACATCGCCGCAAAGCTGTCACCGTGATAGCCGTGGCGAAGGGTCAGGAACTTGGCGCGGGGCGAGCCGACGGCATGCCAGTATTGAAGTGCCATTTTGAGTGCAACTTCGACGGAGATAGAGCCCGAATCACAGAGGAAAACTTTTTCCAAAGCTTGCGGAGTCATCTCAACCAGCTTCTTGCAAAGCGCGATCGCCGGTTCATGGGTGATCCCCCAAACATGACATGGGACATCTTGCTGAGTTGATCGGTAACAGCCTGATTCAAAACAGGGTGGTTGTATCCATGAATTGCAGCCCACCAGGATGACATGCCGTCAATCAAAGCCGTTCCGTCTTCAAGGTAAAGGTGAACGCCTTCAGCGTGGGAGACTGGGTAACAAGTCAACGGATGGAGTGTTGACGTGTAAGGATGCCAGATGTGGTCGCGGTCGAATGCTATATCCATGCCTAAAATATGTCCAGATGTAAACCATGCAATTTAATTGTCGTTGACATTGTAGGTTGTCGCTCTAGACTGAACAAGTGCAATTTAACGTGAGGTATTACAGGTGGATGTTCGCCATAACTGGACTGTCGAGGAAGTACAGGCCCTTTTTAATAAACCGTTTATGGATTTGTTGTTTGAAGCACAGCAGGTTCATCGCCAGTATCAAGCAGTCAATCATGTGCAGGTCAGCACGCTGCTTTCCATCAAAACCGGCGCTTGCCAGAGGATTGCAAATATTGCCCCCAGAGTGCGCACTATCGGACAGACGTCGATAAAGAGCGTTTGCTGGAAGTGGAGCGCGTGCTGGATGCGGCGCAGAAAGCAAAAAGCTCTGGCGCGACCCGTTTTTGTATGGGCGCTGCCTGGAAAAACCCGAAAGAGCGCGACATGCCCTATCTGAAAGAGATGATCCAGGGTGTGAAGGGAATGGGACTGGAAACCTGCATGACCCTTGGCATGCTTTCCTCTGCGCAGGCGAATGAACTGGCTGAAGCTGGGTTGGACTACTACAACCACAATCTGGATACCTCCCGCGAACATTACAGCAATATCATCACGACCCGAACTTATCAGGATCGCCTTGATACCCTGTCGCATGTGCGTGAAGCCGGCATGAAAGTCTGTTCCGGCGGCATTATTGGGCTGGGCGAAAGCGCCACTGACCGTGCAGGATTGCTGATGGAACTGGCAAATCTGCCGCATCATCCGGAAAGTGTGCCTATCAATATGTTGGTAAAAGTGAAGGGCACGCCGTTGGAAGATGCAGAAGATGTCGACCCGTTTGATTTTATCCGCATCATTGCCGTTGCCCGGATCATGATGCCGCAATCGGCCGTCCGCTTGTCTGCAGGACGCGAAAACATGAATGAACAGATGCAGGCGCTGTGCTTTATGGCGGGCGCTAACTCCATTTTCTATGGCTGCAAGCTGCTTACTACGCCAAACCCGGATGAAGACAGTGACATGCAACTGTTTAAAAAACTGGGGATCAACCGCGAGCAGGGCGTACAAAAACCCGATGCTATTCAAGAAGAAGCGTTGCTTTCACAGGTCGCTGAGCGCGTCGCCAGCCGTCCGGGTAAAGACGATTTATTCTATGAAGCGGGCGTGTAGGGAGTTTTAGGCCGTTATGTCCGATCAAAGTCTGCTGCAAAGTCGTATCGAACGCAGGCTCGAGCAAAGACGACAAGACAATCTGGAGCGTTGCGTCCGCCCGCTCCAGCGCAAGACGGGGCACCTGATTGAGTCAGATCGTCGCTTTGTGAATTTTTCCGGTAACGACTACCTGGGTCTGGCAGAAGAACCCAGCCTGATCCAAGCCTGGCAAGACGGGCTTTCCCAATACGGAGCGGGCAGTACCGCATCGCCACTGGTATGCGGATACAGCAGCGCCCACCAATCTTTGGAATCTGCGCTGTGTGAGTGGCTCGGTTTCGAACGCGCTTTGCTTTTCAACAGTGGGTTTTCTGCTAACCAGGCGGTTATCTTCTCCCTGCTGGAGCGCGGAGATACTCTTGTTCAGGACAAACTTAACCATGCTTCCCTTATGGAAGCGGGAATGTTGTCTGATGCCACCATGCGCCGCTTCAGCCATAACGACATGGCGCATCTCAAGGCCACGTTCAATAAATGCAGCGATGGTGCGGTTTTGACGGTGACAGAAGGGGTATTCAGCATGGACGGTGATTTGGCGCCGTTGGCCGAGATCGCCACTGTTTGCCGGGAAAATCGCTCATGGTTAATGGTGGATGACGCCCACGGCTGTGGAGTGATGGGAAATGAGGGAAAGGGGAGCTGCGACAAGGCGGGTATCCAGCCAGACATTCTCATTGTTACCTTCGGTAAAGCGTTTGGCATGATGGGGGCTGCGGTGATGTGCAGTGAGTCTGTCCATAGCTATTTGACCCAGTTTGCCCGCCATTACGTCTATTCAACCGCAATGCCTCCGGCTCAGGCTCACGCCTTGCTTCACGCAGTAAGCTTGATACAACGCGATGATTGGCGACGGGAAAAACTGACCCAGCTTTCAGCCATCTTCCATGACATTTTGGCGCCCCATTCCCAAGTCATACCAACGATTACACCCATCAAACCGGTGATCCTCGGGTCTGTCGAAGATATGCAGTTTTCGGCGAATATCCTCAAAGAAAGAGGTTTTTGGACGGGTGCTATTCGTCCGCCAACCGTGCCGCCAAACAGCGCGCGATTGCGAATTACCCTGTCCGCGTCCCATCAAGAAAGCGAGGTAAAGGCGCTGGCGCTTACCCTCCGCGAATTGTTAACGGAGGAAGTATGAGTCAGGTAGAGTGTTTGGCACTGGATGCGCCGTCACTAGACGCAGAGAAGCGCGCTATCCGTGATGCTTTCAGCCGTGCTGCGGACAGTTATGACGATTGCGCAGCGTTCCAGCGCCGGGTAGGGGATTACCTGTTATCACTGCAACCGGACTGGCGGGGTAAAACCGTGTTGGATGTGGGATGTGGTACAGGCTATTTCAGCGAAAAACTGAAGCAGGCGGGTGCAAATGTCATCGCGCTCGATCTGTCGGACAAAATGCTGGAAGTTGCAAAGCGTCGCTGCGGCGATTCCCTCAAATACATTGCCGGGGATGCAGAATCGTTGCCGTTGGCGGATAACAGCGTAGACGTGGTATTCAGCTCGCTGGCATTGCAATGGTGCCGTGACCTTTCGGCGCCGCTTCAAGAACTGAAGCGGGTGACCCGTCCCGGCGGGCGTATTCTGTTTACCACCTTACTGGATGGCTCATTGATCGAGCTGAAAAAAGCATGGCAACAGGTTGATGGGCATGCGCATGTGAATGCATTTTTGTCTTCAAAGCAAGTAAAAATTGCGCTCGCTCAAGCTGGGTGCGGTCGCCACCTCATAGAATGTAAGCCTGTTTTGGAACTTTACCCCTCCGCGTTTGCATTGATGAAAGACCTCAAAGGCATTGGTGCAACTCACTTGTCGGGGGGAAGAAATGCGGGATTGGTAGGTAGGAGAGCCTTCAGACAACTCGAAAACGCCTACGAGGCTTTCAAGTTGGAGAATGGCACCGTACCCGCAACTTATCAGGTTTGCTTTGGAGCGATAGAGAATGAATAAAAGCTATTTCGTCACCGGCACAGATACGGAAGTGGGTAAGACCGTCGCGTCTATGGCGGTGATGCAGGCCGTATCTAAAGCCGGTTACAGTGTTGCTGGATATAAACCTGTTGCTGCCGGTAGTAAGGAAACTGAACAAGGGCCGATGAATTCGGATGCTATCCGGTTGCGTGAATGTACGACCATTGAGATCAGCTATGAAGAGGTGAACCCGTGCTTGCTCCAAGCGCCTTGTTCACCCCACATCGCTGCAGGGCTTGAGAATACCGCTGTAGATTTCGGTGTATTATCCCAAGGGCTAAAAACGCTTCAGTCACGTTCTGAGTTTACGCTGGTGGAAGGTGCCGGTGGTTGGCGGGTACCTGTCAGCTACGATCAAACACTGGCTGACTGGGTAATTGAAGAGAAGTTGCCGGTCATTCTGGTAGTGGGTATCAAGTTGGGTTGTCTGAACCATGCTTACTTGACAGCCGAAGCGATTCGCCGTGATGGGCTTGAGATCGCGGGTTGGATAGCAAACCGCATCAATCCGGGTACCGAGCACTATGGTGAAATCGTCAAAACGTTAACCCACCATCTGAATGTGCCTAAGCTGGGTGAGATCCCTTATGTACCTGCGGTGAAATCCCGTGATTTAAGTGGCTATCTGGATATCTCCCCACTCGGACTGTAACCCTGAATTTCAGCCATAGAAAAAGCCAGCATTCGATGCTGGCTTTTACGTTAAGAATCTGTAACCGATTACTTGTTGTCTTCTGGCAGGATACCCATCAGAGACTGTTGAACATCAGAAATCTGTTTTAGCTTCTGGTTCTCGTCATCTACAAGTCCCAGTTCTGCGCAGGCTTCATCAAAGCTCATGCCAAGGTGACAACAAAGGATATCGATCGCCATACGATAGTTTTCTTTGTCAGCCATTATTCTCTCTCCTTAGAACCGCGTTCAATGGGAACGCAATCGCGTACTCACTGTACGCCTCCTGATATGACACACTATTCCTGATGTGCGGTAAAAACAACTCGACCAAAGTCTAAATTGCTCACCGTTTATCGTTCTGTTTAAACATAGCACATTCTCTTGAAGGCAAGATTTTGTGTTTCAATTTGCAACACAGACTTGTTTTTCCTTATTTCGACCCTACTATTCTCTGCAGTAGCCATAGCACTCGCGCTTCTATTATTTGGAGACTACATACGTGAAACGCATAGCTTTATTCCTGATGACCAACCTTGCAGTGTTGTTTGTCTTCAGCATTATTCTGAACATTGTTTATGCCGTTACCGGCATGCAGCCGGGCAGCCTGTCAGGGCTTCTGGTAATGGCCGCACTGTTTGGTTTCGGTGGATCTCTGGTTTCACTGATGATGTCGAAGTCGATGGCACTGCGTTCTGTTGGTGGTCAAGTTATTGAACATCCACGCAATGAAACAGAACACTGGCTGATGAGCACGGTAAGCCGTCAGGCACAGCAAGCAGGCATTGGTATGCCGACGGTTGCTATCTATTACTCAGATGACATTAACGCATTTGCCACCGGTGCCAAACGTGATGATTCACTGGTAGCGGTATCTAGCGGCCTGTTGGAAAACATGACCCGCGATGAAGCTGAAGCCGTACTGGCGCACGAAGTCAGCCACGTTGCCAATGGTGATATGGTGACCCTGGCACTGATGCAGGGCGTCGTGAATACCTTTGTTATCTTCATTTCCCGCCTGATTGCCGGTGCGATCAGTGGCATGAATAACAATGATGAAGAAGGCGAAGGCGGTGGTAGCTTTATGGTCTACTTCCTGGTGTCTTCTATTCTGGAAGTCGTATTCGGTATCCTGGCAAGCATCCTGACCATGTGGTTCAGTCGTCACCGCGAATTCAAAGCGGACGCAGGCTCTGCCAAACTGGTAGGCAAAGAGAAGATGATTGCCGCGCTGGAGCGTCTGAAAGTCAGCCACGAAAGCCGTCTGGAAGGTTCAATGATGGCCTTCGGTATCAACGGTAAAAAATCGTTGAGCGAACTGTTCATGACACACCCACCGCTGGAAAAACGCATCGCAGCATTGCGTTCAGGTGAGTACCTGTAAACAATTCCTTGTTCAGGATTCAAGAAAGCGCCTCCCTTTTGGGAGGCGCTTTTTTTGTCTCTCTGCTTCTTCGCCCACCACCATTTTGCAACTAGGGTTAGAGAGCAATTTGTCATCAATGAGGAGCAGAGAAATGAATCCGGTCGGTTGGTTCGAAATTGCAGTAAGCGATATGGAAAGAGCAGTACCCTTTTACGAAAAAACACTGGATATCAAACTGGATTTGCAGGATTTCGGCGGCCAGAAAATGGCTTGGTTTCCTGTCGAGAAAGGGAGGTGTATGGCGCTACGGGATCACTGGTAGAAGGAACGGCGGGCAACAGCGGTACCGTGGTTTATTTTTCCGTCGCCAGTATTGAAGCGGTTCTTGGGCGCGTTGAAGAGGGTGCTGTGCTCATTCCCAAAACGGACATAGGAGAGTTTGGTTTTTTGCCCAAATCCAGGACAGTGAAGGAAATACGATAGGCTGCATTGCCAAAACTAACCCTTGAACTGACCAGACGTCGCCACGGTCACAGATGTTGTATTGATGGCTTGTCTGGTCATCTTTTAATCTGCTTCAATTCCACTATGAATTCAGAAGTCATGGACGACTTATGTTGAAAGCCATTCGCTGGGTAGTGCTTTCGGTTATTTTGCTCGCGCTGCTCGCGACCGCTATCTTCTATGGCGTTCTAACGCTCAGCCTTCCATCACTGTCCGGCACAGTCCAATCGACATCTGTCAGCCAACCAACGTATTTGCAACGGGATGAATTGGGAACGGCAGTGATTGTCGCCCAAAACCGCGAAGATGCGGCATACGCGCTGGGTTTTGCCCACGGTCAGGATCGCTTCTTCCAGATGGACTTGCTAAGACGAAACGCCGCAGGGGAGTTGTCTGAACTCTTTGGTGATGGGGCGATGGAGATAGATGAAAACCGTCGCTTCCACCAATTCAGAAAACGCAGTAAAGCTGCCGTTGAAGGTCTGCCCGCCGGCCACTTGGCGCTATTGAATGCCTACACCAACGGGGTGAATGATGCCCTCGCGCTGCAGCAAGTTCCTTCTTTTGAATATTTGGTCACCCGCACATCACCAAAGCCCTGGCGGCCGGAAGATTCATTTCTCGCCATTTACAGCATGTATCTGGATCTTCAGGGGCGGGGTATTGAGCGGGATATTGTACTGTCGACAATCACCGCCAGTTTTGGTGAAGAGATGACAGCCTTTCTGACCCAACCCAGTTCTTATCAGGCTGCATTGGACGGCTCGGAATTTGATAGTACCCCACAGCCCATTCCCACCATGAATACCGGCATGCTGGCCGTCGCCAAAGTAACAGAAATCGAAAAAGATGCGCTGGTGGGGAGCAACAACTGGGCTGTGACCAGCGAATTAACCCAGGGGAAAGGAGGTATGTTGTCAGACGACATGCACCTTGGCCTGCGCGTGCCGGTTATCTGGTATCGCGCCCAACTTAATTTCAGTGAGAACGGTCATGAACGGCAAGTGACCGGTGTGACGTTACCCGGTGCCCCTGCCGTTGTGGTGGGGTCAAACGGCAACATTGCCTGGGGCTTTACTAATGGCTACACCGACACGGCAGATTGGTACAAGCTAAGCGCTGATGACAAAACCCAACTGGAGACAGAAGAAATTCCGCAAAAAGGGCGCAGCGGAAATGGCTGCTTGAAACCAGTCAATTTGGCCCTGTGCGTGTCATCAATGGTGATAAGTATGCGTTGAGCTGGGTCGCGCACCAGAGCTACGCAGTCAACCTTAACCTGCTTAATCTGGAAACAGCAGAAAACGTGGTCGAAGCGCTGCAGGTGAGTAAAGAGGTTGGCATCCCCGCCCAAAACATGGTGGTGGCTGACAGTCGCGGCAATATCGGTTGGCAACTGACGGGGGCATTACCCGCAAGAGCAGAGCCTAAGCAACAACTGGTATCCACCCGGGATTACGACCCACGCTGGCAACAGCACGCAAAAGATATCCCTTCCGTGATAAATCCACCGCAATCGAGGATTTGGACGGCAAACAGCCGGGTAGTCAGTGTTGAGCAGGATAAACGTTTCGGCAATGGCGGCTATGCGTTGGGTGCGCGAAGCCAGCAAATCAGGGCACGTTTGTTTGAGAAAGACACATTCGACCAAAGTGATTTCTACGCGATTCAGTTGGATAACGAGGCGCGCTTTTTGTCGCGCTGGCATGACTTTCTACTGACGGTGCTGAAACAGGCACCGGAAAGGTTTAGCCAGGATATTGCGGAGCTGGAATCATGGCAGAAATGCGCCTGCAGCGATTCGGTGGGATATACACTGACGCGGCATTACCGCGATACCCTGATTGATATCCTGTTCTCACCGATAGAAACGGAGCTTAAAGCGAAAGGACTCTCTCTTTCTTTATTGGAGCGACAGCTGGAACCGGCCTTATGGCAAGTGGTGACCGAACATCCTGCTTCCTGGTTTCCGACTGACTATACCGACTGGGATGGTTTCTTTCTCCACACTTATGCCCAAATGCGTGATGGACTGATGACGCAAATGACAGGACATAAAGATGGATCATTGAAAGCGCTGAACTGGGGTGATGTGAACACACTTCGGGTTCAGCATCCTTTCAGCCAGCAGATCCCCTGGCTGGGTCAGATATTGGATATGCCGCCAGTGAAAGCCTTTGGTGACAGGTACATGCCCGCTGTACAAGGGCGTCATTTTGGTGCTTCCCAGCGCTTTATCTTGGAGCCCGGTGCTGAGGCTCATGGCATATTGACCGTACCCGGTGGCAGAGTGGACATCCGCTATCGCCATTTTACCGCACAGGGTTTGATGATTACGCCAATGAGGCGCAGACACCGCTCCTTCCCGGTCAGGCAATTTACCAAATCCTCCTTGCTCCTGCCGCCCAATAACCGTCACACTATGTAACCGTATGTCATACCGATATTGGGTATAATCACGGCAGGCTTCTTTATTGCCAGAAATACTTAATAGTGTCAGGAAATTTTACATTATAAAACTGGATGTAATTTGTTAAATTAAAATCAGTTAGTAAAAATTAGTCCTTATACTGTTTTACTATTAAGAGTTAATCTTTCTGGCTTCACTATTTCACTGTAAATAATCAATGTTACTAATGCCTAATTATTGAGACTTAAACTAAATTAGGAATGTGCCGCTGATTATTGATTATTAATGTGCGTCGAAGAGTAAATCATGAATATTCTTATCTGTGACTCGGGTGATTCAAAAATGAAACTTAGGGGTAACTCCAAGGATCATCAATGCCCGTCCAGAATAAGGGTATTTGACATGGTATTTGATTCTTTCACTCATGCTTCACGTTGGCTGGACTTAACCACTTTCGGACCCAAAAAAGGTGAAGCAGAGGCATTGATTAACCAACACGCTAAAGCGTGGTTTGACGAACAGGTAAACCTGCCTGCTACCTCCCACCTCAAACAGTTGGATACGCAATTCAAGGCTCAGGCTATGGCAAAATGCCCGCCCGGGCAACGCGCGTCAGAGCTTGGTTGGATATCGCATTCTATGCGCCAGACCAGCTAAGGCAGCGGATCGCATACGCATTAAGCCAAATATTCGTCGCCTCCGACCAGGATGCACTGCTCATCAATAAAACGGTCGCCATGGCAGGGTATAACGACCTGTTGTGTAAGCACGCATTTGGGCACTACAAAGAACTGCTCAGCGCTGTGACCTTGTCGCCGGTAATGGGGCAGTACCTGACAATGGTCGGAAACCAGAAAGGCGATCCGGCAACAGGGCGTCGTCCGGATGAAAACTATGCGCGGGAAATAATGCAGCTGTTTTCCATTGGCCTCTACCAAAGAGATTTGGATGGCAGCTATCTCCTTGATAGCAATGGAAAACCGGTGCCTTGCTACACAGAAAGCGACATCCAGGAACTGGCGCGTATTTTTACAGGGTGGAACCATACAGACCGCGATCTGTTGACACCGATGAAGAATAACCGCGTTGACCATGACACTGGCGAAAAACAGGTGCTAGGCGTTCGCTTCCCGAAAAACATCCCGGCAGAAGAAGAACTGGAACTGGTGATGGAAACACTGTTGCATCACCCATCCACCGCCCCAAATTTCTGCAAAAACCTGATCCAGAAACTGACGACATCCAATCCTTCACCGGACTATGTGCGACGTGTGGTTGAGGTGTTTTTGGATAACGGGGAGGGCGTCACCGGCGATCTTAAGGCTGTGGTGTGGGCAATTTTAGCTGACGAAGAAGTTTATACCGCGCCTCCAAAAACCATGAGCAAAATCCGCGAACCCTGGTTGTCTCTGGTGGCTGTTTACCGGGCATTGGATGTTAAACCTGGTGGCGGCGTTGATGTTGTTCAGTCTGATTTACTCTATTTAAAGACCTGCAACCAATACCCGTTGGGATCACCGTCTGTGTTTAACTTTTACCATCCAGATTTCGCACCGAAAGGCGTAGTAAAAGATAACCGACTGGTCGCACCTGAACTGGAAATAATTGATTGGTCACACATTATATATCTGCACAATTATATTTTTGGACTTTTAAGGCTGAATTTGCAGGATTTGAAAGCGCCGCTTAAAAAGCAGCTTTATGTCAATGTGGAAGATTTTAAAAAGCATCTGGAAAACAACGACATTAATGGTTTTAACCAAGAGGTTTCAGCGCGTTTTTTCAATGGCGCTATGCCGGATTCTTTGAAAAACATTATTGAAGATAATCATAACGGGATTGATATCGGTTCCGGCAAATGGGTTCAGCGATTGTTGTTTATCGCATTGGCATCGCCTTATTTTCACGTTCAGGAGAATCGCGCAGCATGAAACTGACCAGACGACAATTTGTAAAATCACTGGGTGCGGCTGGTGCAACAGCCGCTGCGCCACTGAGTTTCAGTACGAAAGCCAGTCAAGTTGATGACTACAAGGCACTGATCTGCATTTTCTTTGACGGTGGAAACGACTTCTTTCACCAAGTTGTGCCAATGGACAGCGAGTATTACGGTCATTACGCAGCAGTCCGCCAGGGAATTGCAGTTAAAAAGGCACAACTGATGCCATTGACCCTGCGTGACCAAAACGGCATTCCGCTTGGCCTGCATAAATCTCTGGCACCCATTAAGCCGCTGTTTGATCGTGGCATGGCTAATGTAGCGCTGAACGTGGGCCCCTTGCTGGCACCGACCACAAAAGACGATATCGTCGCAGGGCGTGCCGAACTGCTCCGTACCTTTTTGCCCACAACAAACAGCAGGAAGTGTGGCAGCACAGTTGGATGGGTGATGAATACTCAGAGCAGGGCTGGCTTGGAATGACCATGGATGTCTTGATGAAACAGTTTTCTGCCTTGCCCAACAGTTTCTACACCGGGCCAAATACTCTGTTGGACAGTTATGACACCGACAAAGTCTTCGTGAACAAAAACGGCTTTGAAGAGCTGAAAGCTCTGACGGGGGCGGCTATCCGTTCAAGTTACGAAACTCTTGCCAATCAGCCTTATGACTCGCCATTAATGGCGGGTTATGCGGAAGTGGTGCAAGAAGCGATATCTGCCCAGCAGCAAATGGAACCAATTTGCACGTCTATCCCACAGGATAAGCGGATCCCTTCGAGCGATCTGGGTTCACAGCTTCGGGCAATCAAACAAATGATCGACGGCGCGCAGGAGTTGGGTCACAACCGTCAGGTGTTTTATGTCGGTATCGGTGGTTATGACACCCACGACAATCAGGTACGCCGTCAGGATGCGCTGATGAAAGACTTTGCCGAAGCTATCGCCGGTCTTTACAAAGCGCTGGAAGAAGATGGACTGGGCGACCAGGTGTTAACATTCACCATGTCTGAATTTGGCCGCACGATGCATGACAACGCGCGCAAAGGCACCGACCACGGTTGGGGTGGGGGACAATATATCTTTGGCAGCCAAATCGCCAAAGGCGAGTGTTTTGGCGCGTTCCCGGATTTTAAACGTAACGGGAAAGACGACAACGGCGATGGCCGCTTGATCCCGACAATCTCCCACGAACAGTACGCAGCGCATATGGTGCAGTGGTTTGGATTGAGACCGGCTGGGGTTCACACGGTGTTCCCGTCCCTAGCGAAGTTTGGTGGACCAATGACCCGCAGCGCATAAAAGATAAACGCCAGTGTTGAGTCGGCAGTTACTCTTCACTGGCGTTCGTTTTGTTGGAACTGGCTTTCGGTTATTTCAGCAATTCAACCATTGCTTCACCACACCGTGTGCACTTGCCGGATTCTGTCCGGTAACGAGCTTGCCATCGACAATGACATGCACACCCCATGCTGAATTTTACTGAATTTCGCCGCTTTTCTTGTCAAAGCTTCTTCAAGCAGGAAGGGAATATCCTGGATGGTGCCAAAGTCGACCTCTTCTTCGCGGGTAAAAGAGGTAACCGTTTTGTCTTCGATAAGTGGTTTGCCATTGCTCAGTGTAATCGGCAACAGAGCAGCAGGGCCATGACACACGGCTCCCACGATGCCGCCATTTTCATAAAGCTTTGCTGTGAGCTCGCCGTTGGGGCATGCAAGGCCAGATCGGAAAGTAGGCCAAAACCGCCCGGATAGAAAACTGCGTCATAGTCGTCGACATTCAGCTGGCTGACCGGAATGGTATTCTTCACGCGAGACTGGAATTCATCATTATTGAAGATACGGGTGTTGACCTCATCACCTTCAATATTTTCACCGTAGAAAGGCACTTCACCACCATTGATTGAGGCGACGTCATAAGCAAAACCGGCCTGCAGGAACGCATCCAGTGCGTGAGTCAGTTCCGGGGCGTATGTGCCGTTAGCCTGGTCAGTAGTACCCAGTGTGGCGTGATTAGTCACAATGATCAGAATCTTCTTCATGCTGTAATCCTTCTAATGGGAGCGAGAAAAGGGCATCTGTCCGCTCGATGGATACAGCCTATACTTTCGCTATATGGGTGATAATCCACTAATATGGAAAACCGTCTTTGCTATTTGGCAATAATGATATGGACAAGTACTCGCTCAGTTTTGAAGGCATTGTTGAATTCGTAACCGTCGCTGACGCAAGAGGATTCAGTGAAGCGGCGCGACGGCTGAAATGTTCGGTCAGTCATGTCTCACGTCAGGTTTCACGTCTGGAACAACGTTTGGGAACGGCTTTATTTGCGCGTTCAACACGTTCAGTCAATCTGACGGAGAATGGACGGCAATACTATCTGCAATGCCAGGAGTTAGTCAGCGGGCTTTCCCAGGCCAACGAGACCGTGACCGGGGCGCAGTCCGACCTGCAGGGCACGCTAAGGATTAGCATGGCTGGGTCTTTTGCTGAGCAATTTGTGGCGCCGGCATTGGTGGCGTTTGCCAAATTGCATCCCCAGCTTTCTGTTGAACTGGACTTCAGCACCCGGCGTGTGAACTTCGTGGAAGACGGCTTTGATTTCGCGATTCGCTACGGCCGCCTGCAAGATTCTGGTTTGGTGGCACGAAAGCTCGCAGACAGAAACCTGATGGCAGTGGCTTCGCCGGACTACTTAAAAGAAAACGGTGAGCCCAGTGAGCCTGAAGCTTTGGTCAAGCACTCGTGCTTAATCACCAATAACGATACCTGGTTGTTTGAACGGGATGGTAAAGAGGTGCCGGTAAAAGTTTCAGGCCGTTTTCGGAGCAACAATGCGAATGCAATTGTTGATGCGTGCAAGGCGGGGCTGGGGATTGGCTATATGCCCAAAAGCAGCTTCCAAAATGCGGTTACGGAAGGCAGCTTGATACCTATCCTTGAACCGTTCTGGACGCAAAACATCACGTCCTGGGTGGTCTACCAAAACCGCCGGTTCTTACCACTGAAAGCGCGCCTCGCTATCGACTATTTACTGGAACACTTTAAAGACTGGAATGAGTGACAGAAAAAGCCGTAGCGTTAAAACAAAAACACCGCCTGCGAAACCGCAGACGGTGTTTTGAATTTGAAAGCGACTTAAGAAACTTAAGCGGCTTGCGCGTTATCTTCTACTGCCACGCGGTTTACGTTCCAGCTCAGGATCAGACCCAGCGCCACGCTTGCAGCTGCGCCCATCATTACCGCTGAAACGGTCAGCAGACCTTGTGCTGCCAGCGCAGAAACGATACCACTCGCCACGAAACAGATCATGGTTTGCAGGAAGTTCAACAGACCCGCTGCGGTCGCACTGCATGACTTGAAGGTTTCCAGCGCTTTGTTGACCACGATTGGGTAAATCGCACCGTTCGCCACTGCCAAGAAGCAGAATGGGATCAGCACAGGCCAGATGTTGGTCACGTCAGTTTGCCATGAAACCAGGAAAATCGCGGAAACACTAGCGATAAACAGACCCACAAACCATGGCAGCAAGGCAGAGCCGTCATACTTGTTCAGCAACGCACGGCAGCTGTAACCGCCTACGATAAACGCGATAGTCTGAGGTACATAGCTCATACCGATGTCAGCACCGCTGTAACCCATTTCTGTCATCACGAATGGTGAGCCAGTCAGCCAGGCAAAGAATGCCGCTGAACAGCCAGCAAAAATCAGCATGTTACCGATAAATTTGCGTGAGCTGATGATGTGTTTGTAATCGCTGACGAGCTTGTTACCCATGTTCTCATCAGTGCTTGCAACCGGTGCGCTCTCTGGTTGACGCAGGGTAGCGAACGCCAGCACAGCGCCCAGACCAACCAGCGCAATAAAGATGCTGCGCCAGCCGAAATGCGCTTCCAGTGCTGCACCCGCCAGTGGTGCCAGCGCAGGAGACAGCGCGACCAGTGGCATGATGGTGGCGAATACGCGCTGTGACGTTTTGCTGTCATAGCGGTCGATAACCACTGCCTGCCAGATCACCGATGCGCTACATGCGCCTAGCGCCTGCACAAAACGCGCAGCCAGGAATACTTCAATGCTGTCAGCCATAAAGCAAGCCGCAGTGGCAACACTGAACAGCACCATACCGCCAACCAGCACTTTGATGCGGCCGATACGGTCAGAAAGAGGGCCATAAACGATTTGGCCCAACGCCATACCGAGCAGGAATACGGTCAGTGACAGACCAATCATAGATTGGGTTGTACCCATCTCAAGACGGATGCTTTCAAAGGCTGGCAGGTACATATCTGTCGCCAGGAAACCGAGCATGCTCAGTCCGGCAAACCAAATCATTGTTGTCAAAGGAACAGAATTTTTCATTTTAATTGTCCGCTCATTATATCTAGGTGGCGGAGTTTATCGGTGGCGCAACCTGGTGTGAAACGCTAAAAATTTCGCAACTGCTTTCAAAAAATTTGATTCGTATGTTTTCTTATCAGGATCTACAGGTTGTTGACGCCGTGGCGCGTCGCGGAAGCTTCTCGGCAGCTGCGGAAGAATTGCACAAAGTGCCAAGTGCAGTGAGTTATACCGTCCGGCAGATGGAAGAAAAGCTTGCTGTGAATTTATTTGAGCGTTTGCACCGATCCGTGAAGCTCACACCGGCTGGCGAATTCTTCGTGCAACAGGCGCGGGAACTGATGAAAAAGATGGATGAAATCCGCGTCCAGACCCAGCGCGTTGCCAATGGCTGGACGCGGAGTGTTTCACTGGCCTTGGATAACGTGGTGCGTGAAGACCGTGTCGATTCTCTGGTGCGCGACTTCTACGATGCGTTTCCAGATGTCGAACTCCTACTTACCATGGAGGTTTTTAACGGCGTTTGGGATGCGCTGGCCTATGACCGCGCAGACATTGCCATCGGTGCAACTGCTGCTGTACCGGTAAGTGGCAACCTCAATTACCGTGACATGGGTATCCTGACCTGGCGTTTTGTAGTTTCCAAAGACCATCCGCTGGCGAATGAACCGGAACCCATTACCAACGAGCAGCTGCAAACCTATCCAGCCATTTGTCTGGAAGATACCTCGCGTATCCTGCCAAAGCGCGCCACCTGGCTGTTGGATAACCAGCGCCGTCTAACGGTTCCCAACTGGCACAGTGCCATTCAGTGTTTCCGCTCTGGGCTGGGAATCGGTGCCATGCCTTCGCACATGGCAGAACCGTATCTGGAAAGTGGTGAGCTGGTGGAGAAACAGCTAGTAGAGCCACCACAGAAAAGCCCGTGTTGCATTGCATGGAGGACTGATAAAGAAAACCCGGCAGTAAACTGGATCCTCGATTATCTGGGTGATGCGGAAAAAGCGCGACGGGAATGGCTGGAATAGCGAATAGCCAACCGTATTTATCACGGTACAAACTAAGAGAAAGAGCCGCATCAGCGGCTCTTTCTCAATCAACATCTTGATAATGCTTGTTATAACCAGAATACGGTGGCAATCAGGGTAATGATCGCAATACACACGATATTCAGGGCGAAGCGACACGCACCATTTCGCTCTGTTGGATTTTACCTGAGCCAAAGACGATGGCATTCGGCGGTGTGGCAACAGGCAGCATAAAGGCACAGGATGCAGCCAGTGCGATGATCACAGACAGCAAGACCGGCGACATACCAAAGTTTTCCGCCACAGTGGCAAACAGTGGAATAAACAGTGCAGAGAGGGCGGTATTACTCACGAACTCGGTCAGGAAAACCACGAATGCCAGAATCATCAGCACCACCAGAACAATCCCTAAATCGCCAACCAACTCGCTGAGGATATTTGCCAGAAAAGCACTGGTTCCGGTTGCTTTCAATACGCCACTGAGACAAATACCACCCCCGAACAGCAGCAACACGCTCCAGTCTGCGGTTTTTTCGATGTCTTTCCAGTGCACCACACGACAGAAGCTGACCGCGATAATCGCACCAAGTGCATGATGGTATCGAACTTGGCATAGCACCAATCATAGCGTTGATAGGCTTACTGAAAATCCATAGCGTCACTGTGGCAGCGAAGATGCCAAGAGTTACAACCTTGCCTTTGTCCCAATCCACAGGGTCATGGTTGAGTTTGAAGTCGCCATTCAATTCTGGCTTCAACAAGCCATATAACATCAGGATGGCTACCGGCAAGACAACCGCAACCGCAGGCACACCAAAGCTCATCCACTCAATAAAGGTTAAGCCGACTTCTGCTGCAGCGATGGCGTTTGGCGGGCTGCCAACAATGGTCGCCATACCGCCGATGCTGGCGCTATAAGCGATACCAAGCAGGACAAACACGTGGGTTTTGTGGCCGGTTTCTTCATTGACGTTTTTCAGTACACCGAGCGCGAGAGGCAGCATCATTGCAGTGGTTGCCGTGTTGCTGATCCACATCGACAGCAGGGCAGAGACACCAAAGAGCATGAACACCGCCATACTCATTCTTCCTTTGGCGACAAGCAGCACTTTATCAGCGATAACTTTGTCCAACCCCTGACGTGCCATTGCCGCAGCGAGGGCAAAGCCACCCAGGAACAGGAAAATAATCGAGTTGGCAAAATTGTTCAGTGCAGCCTGGGTATCGAAAACGCCAAACAATACCGCCATTACCGGCACTAATATCGCAGTAACCGTGACATGCAATGCTTCAGTGAGCCAAAGAATGGCAATGAAGACCAGCATGCAAAGACCCAGTACCACTTTGGGTTCCATGGGCAGGGTGTAATAGAGCACGGCAAACAAGATGATGTCTGCGATGATTATCAGGCTATTGCGGTTGACTAACCACTCGTAGGTATTCGTGGGCAGAGGAACACTGTCATTTTTATTCATTATTTGATCCATTATTAAAGGCTGTAGAGCAAAAATATAATCTCACTAATAAAAGTAATGGAAAGCAATAAATTACCGGATTGTTAATCAGATCAAGATGAAATGTTCACATCTGGTTATCCGCGAGGTGTGATAATAAAAATTCATTGTCAAGAAAGAAACGATTTATCGAGCGACAGGTCAGTGCAGTTTTTGAGCTATTCATGCAGTATATGTTGGGCGAATTTTGAATTGCATTCGGTGATAATATCGCCATTTTGTATTGTATGTGCTCAATCTATAAGGTTTTGATATGGTAGATATCTCCTATCTTTTAGATACAAACATTCAGTAACTTAGGAAACTTGTAGGTAATTGAAATGACGTTTTGATTTGATTGTATTTCGATTGTTACTGATGAGTAATTTATCTGATTGCATGAACTAATTGTGATTTAAGCCTCTTTTTTACTCAGTTTAAAAATATATCTTCCTTTTAACGCGAAATTTATGGACTGTTTTTGTAAAAAGGATTTTTCATGTCATCCATTCTTACCTTTCAGGGTAATTATCGTCGGCTGAGTTTCGATACAACTCCGTAAGCCTTCACATCTAAACCGTTTAAATCGGTTTCTCGCATCTCTGCGATTTTTCAAATATCAAATTAATGCATTTAAATTAATTGGCATTCGCTGATTGGCTTTATTGCGCGTTAATTAATTCCAGATTCCTAATTGTTGGCGCTTTAATGCGTTGGCGAGATTTTATTTACATAAATATTAAAGAGGTTGTTTATGTCTTCTAAATTATGGGGCGGTCGTTTTGATCTGCCAACAAATAAACTGGTTGAAGAGTTCAATGCGACGATTCTGATCGAGAAACGCCTGTTTCCGGTTGATATCCATGGCAGCATTGCACATGCCACTATGCTGGCGAAGCAGGGCATCATCACGCAGGACGAAGCAGACCAAATCATTTTTGGCCTGAAAACCGTTGAGAAAGAAGTCGAAGAAGGCACGTTCGTTTACGACACTGCTGATGAAGAGTTCACATGTCCATTGAAAAGCGCATGACCGAAATCATCGGCCCTGTTGGCGGTAAACTGCACACTGCGCGCAGCCGCAACGACCAGACAACGCTGGACTCTAAAATGCACATGCGTTCAGTGATTGAAGACAACCTGGCGCTGATCCGCACCATGCAGAAAGTCATCATCAAGCGTGCGAAAGAAGAAATTAACGTCATTATGCCGGGCTACACGCACCTGCAAACTGGCCAGCCAATCCTGTTCTCCCACTGGATCATGGCGTACTACTGGATGCTACAACGTGACTACTCTCGCTTTGAAGATCTATACAAGCGCATGGGTCAGTGTCCACTGGGTTCTGCGGCTCTGGCGGGTACCACATTCCCAATCGATCGCTTCCTGACCGCAGAACTGCTGGGCTTTGACGAGCCAACGCACAACAGTATCGACTCAGTGAGCGACCGTGACCACATGATCGAATTCAACGCCGCAGCTGCAATGTGCTTTATGCACCTGAGCCGCCTGTCTGAAGAGATCGTGTTGTTCTCAAGCCAGGACTTCAAATTTATCGAACTGTCTGACGACTTCTGCACTGGCTCAAGCATCATGCCACAGAAGAAAAACCCTGACATTGCAGAGAAGATCCGCGGTAAAACCGGCCGTATGTACGGTAACCTGATGGCAATCCTGACGACCATGAAAGGTCTGCCACTGGCGTACAACACTGACATGAGTGAAGACAAAGAAGCGGTTTATGACTCCATGGACACGCTGCAACGCGCGCTTCAGGTTATGACGCCAATGATCGAGAAAATGGTGGTTCTGGAAGCGAACACCCGTGACGCGGCTAACCGTGGTTTCTCAACGGCGACAGACATGGCGGACTACCTGGTTCGTAAAGGCCTTCCGTTCCGCGAAGCGCACCATGTTGTGGGTTCAACCGTGAACTACTGCATCAAGAACGACAAGAAGCTGGATGAGCTGACTATCGACGAATTCCGTTCGTTCAATGAACTGATTGAAGAAGATATCTACAAGGACATCACTCTGGAAGCGTGTGTTGCTGCGCGTAACTCTTACGGCGGTACTGCACCTCAGGCAGTGGAAGCGCAAATCAAACGCGCGGAAGAGATCTGTTTCGGTGGCACTGCGACTGAAGCTTTATGTCTCAGCTGGGCAACCAAGCGATGAGCACGGAAAGCTAATCGTTTCCCTCTCTCGGCCAGCTCATTCGGGCTGGCCTCTTTTTTAATGTGTTCGTTTAAGTAGCAGGGCATTTAACCGTGCCTTGTGGGAGTTTTTTATGGGCATTGAATTTTGGCTGCAGCTGGCTGTGGTCTTGTTGTGTATCGGCGTTGGCGGCAGGTTCGGCGGCGTTGGTCTGGGTGCGGCCGGTGGTCTGGGCGTATGTATTCTGGTGTTGGGATTCGGGCTGCAACCGGCATCACCACCCATCACTGTACTTCTGATTATTATTGCGGTTATCGCTTGTACCAGTGTGTTGCAAGGCGCGGGTGGTCTGGATTTCTTAGTCCGCGTGGCAGAAAAGCTGCTGCGTAAAAAGCCGAGCGCCATTACTTTCCTTGGCCCGCTCATTTCCTCTATGTTCGTGGTGTTCTGTGGTACCTCTTACGTTGCATTCGCTGTGTACCCGGTTATTGCGGAAGTGGCGGCAGAAGCCAAAATCCGTCCTGAACGTCCAATGTCGATGGCGGTTATTGCTTCCGGTATCGCGATCACCGCGAGCCCGATGAGTGCGGCAACGGCAGGTATGATTGCAACCTTGTCTATGTACGGTGTGTCACTGTTCCAAATCCTGGCTGTCAGCATGCCTGCGTTCCTGATTGGTACGCTGGCAGGTTGTGCGTTTGTTTACAAACGTGGTCTGGAGCTTGAGCAGGATCCTGAGTTCCAGCGCCGTGTGGCGAGTGGCGAATACAAGCTGTTGCATGATGAAGTGGACGAACCGGAACAAGCGGCATCTGCAGAGCCACAAAAAGGCACCAAACGCAGCGTGGCGATTTTCGGTCTGGGCGTTGCAACGGTTATCCTGTTCGGTACGTTCAAAACGCTGCTGCCTTCTTGGGACGTTGATGGCAAAACCGTCGCACTTTCCACGCCAATGCTGATCCAGATGGTGATGCTGGCCGCTGCGCTGTTCATCATCGTGTTCGCTAAAGTACCAAGCGACAAGTTTGCGTCGGGTTCGGTATTCCGTTCAGGTTTGATCGGCGTGGTGGGCGTGTTCGGTATTTCCTGGATGACAGGGACATTCTTTAGTGCTTACCAAACCTTCTTTGAAACCTCGTTTGAAGGCATGGTCGAAACGGCGCCAATGGCATTCGGCCTGATCCTGTTCTGCTTCTCGTCAGTGATCTTCAGCCCATCGGCTACCGTGTCTGCGCTGATGCCGCTGGGTGCAGCTATGGGCATTCCGCCGGGCTTGCTGGTGGCGATGTACCCGGCAACCTGTGGTGACTTTATCGTACCGGGTGCTGGCCAGATTGGCTGTGTGTCGTTTGACCGTACCGGTACCACAAAGCTGGGTACGTACGTGGTGAACCACAGTTATATCATGCCGGGCTTTGTGATGGTCATTTCGGCGGTCGCCGGCGGTTACTTTATCTCGCAGTTCGTTTTTTAAATTAATACCGGTTGGCTAAGACAAACCCCTTCGGATGCTGTCCGGAGGGGTTTTCTTTTTGCGTATTATTTAAGAAAGGTTCACCTGTTGATAGGCGTGAAGGATGGGCTGTACGTCATCCGGCTTCCCGCGTTGAATGCGCTCATAATGAGCAAGCGTCTGGGTCAGATAGCGTTTGCGGTTGTCCGGCTGAACCTGATCGACCGTGAGCCATAAACGCGAACCGACGGGCGAGATATCGGCGTAGGGCTGGTGTGTATTCTGGTGAGTCGTTACCAACATGATTTCGTAAAAACGTCGGTTTTCTTCGACCAACACTTCCTCTTTCAGCTTGAATCCACGCGAGATCAACAGAGTGCGAAGGGCATACTGGTGATGAACAGGGCAGAGCAGAAAATCGAGTTCCTTCTCTGGGTTGGCATCCTGAAGGCGGGCAACCATGTCCATCATCAAATCACCGCCGACACCGGCAATGATCACAAGATGTTTCCCAGGGTAATCATTCAGTGGCAAGGCACCGGCATCCATACAAAGTGTTTGCCAGCGGTGGGTGCGGTCAGCAAAGTGTTGGCTCAGGCGTTCGTTCAGCGCGTCGATGAGTGCGGGTACCACGTCGACAAAATGGATATGGGATTCCGGATGCTGGCGAAGCAATGCAGCGCCCAATAAGCCATGATCGCAGCAACAATCCCAGATGTGGTCGTAAGGCTCTGTCACCAGAGATTGCAGTTGCTGTAGACGTTTTCCGATTTTCACTTCGCGCTCAAATATCACTGAAAAGAGCGCAGGATTTTACTCAAAAAGCCGGTTTGGTCGAGAGAATTCGGCGATCTCATCCTGTGTTTCACGAATGACCCAACAGCCAGAAGATTGGTGTCTTATTGATTAAATACACTAACCGGTTCCTGCACACTATTTTCGCCCATATATGCGGTGTTTTGGAGGTGCTGTGAACCCAATCTATAAGGACACTCCATGAAAAAAGGTAAAGAGTATCTGGTCGGTCTGGAAAGTGCGCCCACAATAGAACCGAAAGAGGGAGGCTGGGCAACGGTCAACTATGATGCAGGAGGATCAACGGCGGTGTCTCCCATTGTGTCGACAAAATCTGCATGGGCGAAATCGGTGCACGTTTTCGCGCTGGCCGACGGTCGAGATCCGACATTAGACAAAGATAAACTCTCTTATCGCAATGAGGCGGGAGACGGTGAATCCCGAGTTATCACTTCTTTCTCTGAATTGCCGAGCGCGACTTAGGCCTACTTCTTCACCTTTGTCACTGATGATGCCGTCGCTCACGAAAGCATCATCAGTGACCAAATTTCAAAACGCAGTCGGTTCAAAGTACGTAATGCAGTTGCTTGTTGGTTTCCCTGAGTGCCTGAACGTCGGCAGCGATATCTGCGTCCGGTCTTCTGCTTAACAGGCAATCCGCGATAAATTTAGCGACCTGCGGCATCTCCTCTGCAGTGAAACCTGCTCGCACGATTTCCGGTGTGCCAAACCTGAGCCCGTTCATGTCACCGTCAACCGGTGCAACCGGCAAGCCGATACCACAGGTCAGGATATTGGCCTGACGCAGCTTTTTCGCCATGGTCTGGCCGCCGCCAAAAGGGGCTGCCTGAATCGCAAACTGGTGCGAGTGGGACGCGTGAGTCCTTCGGCGCCATTCACCTGAAACACCGGAAGACCTTCTGCCATACAGCTTTTGCCAGTGCGGTATTGGTGGCGATCATTGCTTCGGAGTAGGCTTCACCAAAGGCTTTCCAATCCAGCAATGACACCGCGAGCGCAGCCGATTTAGCCGCATCAAAATTGGCGGTTAGACCGGGAAAGGCAATGGCATCGATGCTTTGCATCACCGTCGCGTCGTTGGAGACAATCAGCCCGCCCGGAGGCCCTCCCAGGCTTTTATAAGTGCTCATCGTCATTAAATGCGCGCCCTGTGAAAGCGGGTTTGGCCAGCTTTTCCCGGCGATAATCCCGCACTGGTGCGCGGCATCAAACAAAACGTAAGCCCCGACTTCATCGGCAATGGCGCGGATTTCGGCAACCGGATGAGGCAGTAGGTTCAGGCTGCCACCAATTGTGATGAGTTTGGGTTTGAGCGCATGCGCTTGCTGACGGAGCGCATCCAAATCAATCGTGTAGTGTTCGGCGTCGGCTTGCATTTCCACAATATTGAGACCGTAAAGTCCCGCCGCACCGGCATTGTGATGGGTAACATGTCCACCAATGGAAGCCGGTGGCACAAGAATGGTGTCGCCGGGCTTGGCGGTTGCCATAAAGGCATAGAGGTTTGCCATCGCACCGGATGCGACGCGGATCTCCGCGTATTTGGCATCGAAGACTTCGCAAGCGAGTTGCCCGGCAAGGATTTCGATTTTCTCGATAGCTTCCAACCCCATTTCATATTTATCGCCGGGGTATCCGAGGGAAGGGCGGGAACCAATACCTGACGCCAGCAGCGCTTCGGCTTTCGGGTTCATGATATTGGTGGCTGGGTTAAGGTTAATGCATTGCTGCTCGTGAATAGCCCGGTTTTGATCCGCCAGTTGATAGATGGCTTTCACTACCGCCTGCTCATCGTCCATTGCCACAGATTGCACCGTTTCACGCGCATATTGGTTGATTGCACCGTCAACCCAAGGTTTTTCATCAAACGCCATTTTCTGGTTTCCTTCCCGGTTTGTGATGTCTCTATCTCAGACCGAACCACGTTTTTTCTCAAATGGATTATTTTTGGTTTAAGGCAAAAATAATTTTGGGCTTAAACCATGCGTTCTGTTCGTTTTCCACATCTTCCCCCGCTGGATTCTCTGGTCGCTTTTGAAGCCGCGGCTGAGCATGAAAGCTTTGCCAGAGCAGGAGAGGAGCTGTTCCTGACGGCCTCTGCGGTGGCCTATCAGGTGAAAAAATTAGAAACAACGCTGGGCTTTTCCCTTTTTGCCCGCCACGGGAAAGGTGTGTCACTGACACCGCAAGGCCAAGAATTATTTACGCAGGTAAAGATTACCTTGCGGACGTTTGAGCAGGACGTAGAGCGTATCCGCCATGAAAAGCAGGCTCCGGTGAAACTGGCGACCCAGCATGCCATTGCCCAGCTTTGGCTTCACCGCCGGTTAGGCGACTATCAGCACCTTTTCCCCGAACATGAGCTGGAAATCACTGCTGTTTCGACCATTTCCGGTCAGCCGGAAGAGACTGATCTCGCGTTGGCCTATTTCCAGCACGATCCCGGCAGCAAGTGGCAGAAGCTTTGGTGTGAGACTCTGGTACCCGTGTGTGCACCGGGTTATCAGGCGTCATCCCCAGTCTTTTTTCAGGACATGCACTGGCATGACGACTGGCGGTTCTGGCGCGAAGATAAACGCTTTGCCATGGTGAACAGCCGTTTGCGACGCTCCAGCCTTTACACCTTGTTGTTGCAGTCTGTGCTGGACGGGCAGGGCGTCATGGTCGGGCGTTTATCCTGCTCGAAGGTTATTTGGCGCGGGGAGAACTGGTTTTCTGGCCAGATGCGCATATCAACAGCGTCGAAAGCGGGGGCTACTACCTTTATTGCTCGCCTTCCTGCCGGGAACATGCGGTTGCCAATCACTTTGTGAAGTGGCTGGTGGAACAAGAAAGCCGCCCGGAGGCGGCCTTATAAAGCGTGTTGATTATCAAAACCGAATGACTACATTGCGTTACGGAAGATCTCGCAGATCTCTTCGTGCGTTGCCTGTTTCGGGTTGGTGAAACCGCAGGCATCTTTCAGCGCGTTCTCAGCCAGTACCGGTATATCGTCTGCTTTCACATTCAACAGTTCCAGACCCGCAGGAATACCCACATCGGCAGACAATGCTTTAATGGCATCAATGGCAGCTTTCGCACCTTGTTCCGGCGTCAGCGCATCCACACTCACTCCCATGGCCTTCGCTACATCACGCAGGCGCGCTGGGCAAACCTGAGCGTTGTAAGCCTGCACGTGCGGGAGTAAAACCGCATTACACACGCCATGTGGCAAGTCGTAGAAACCACCCAACTGGTGCGCCATGCATGAACATAGCCAAGAGATGCATTGTTAAACGCCATACCCGCCATGAACTGCGCGTAGGCCATTTGCTCACGTGCTTCCAGATTCTGGCCATCCTTTACCGCGGTGCGCAGGTTAGCCTGAATAAGCTCAATCGCCTTGATGGCAACCGCATCGGTAATTGGCGTTGCAGCGGTGGAAACATAAGCTTCAACGGCGTGGGTTAGCGCATCCATCCCTGTTGCCGCCGTCAGCGACGCCGGTTTTGCCAGCATCAACTCTGGGTCGTTCACCGAGATGAGCGGGGTTGTGTTCTTATCCACGATCGCCATTTTGATGTGGCGTGCTTCGTCGGTGATGATACAGAAGCGGGTCATTTCCGATGCGGTGCCTGCGGTGGTGTTAATCGCAATCAATGGCAACTGTGCTTTTGCAGATTGGTCTACGCCTTCGTAGTCAGCAATTTTGCCGCCATTGGCTGCTACCAGTGCAATGCCCTTCGCACAATCATGGGGGAACCACCACCCAGCGAGATAACAAAGTCACAGCTGTTTTCTTCCAGAATGGCCAGACCGGCTTCGACATTCGCAATGGTTGGGTTTGGCTGGGTGCCGTCAAAAATAGCGGTTTTAATGCCGCGCTCAGCCAACAGCGCCGAGACTTTGCCGACCACACCAATCTCATTGAGGATCTTGTCGGTCACGATCAGGCCATGTTGGAAACCATGGGACTTAATTGCATCAGCGGCGTCTTCAAGGCAACCCGCGCCCATCAGGTTTACGGTAGGAATGAAAAAAGCACTCGTCATTACGTTCTCCAATGTAATTGTTATATGGATATGTAGGGTGCACAGAAAACCTGCCTATATTTTCTCAGTGTGCCCAGCTTTTGTAACACTACGAGGGTGTGCAAGAAGGTGATCGGGCTCAATCCGTTACTTAATCAATGGAATACAAGGCCAGGAACATGACCTAAGTCTTGTCTGTGGCTTCATAAGCTAATGATAATGTTACAAAATGTGTTGATTTGTTTCGGTTGGAGGCGGAGAGATAGGTTGGGAGATGTCGCATAAATTGCTGTTTAAAAAGGCATAATTAGGCGTTATATGATGAAAAATGCCACTCATTGAGTGGCATTGTCTGTATTCGGCGTAACCGTCCGGACTATGCAGCGGTTTGTTCTATCAGGGCTTTTTGCTTGCGTTTCAGGCCAACCAACACAATGGCACATGCCATACCCGTCAGGATACACCCAGTCCGATAGAGAAGATGGTCTGGTACGCTGTCACTTTTTCAAAGTTATCGATGATCCAGCCATTCAGCGCGTACGCCCAAAACACAGAAGCGTAAGCCGCGAATGAACCGACGCTCATTGCTGAACCGCTGATTTGCTTCGGCACACCCGCTTCTGCCACTGGCGCTAGATGATGCCTTTTGCCAGGAAGATGCTGAAAGAGAAAGCCATCAACAGCGCAATGTTCATAAACAGCATGTCAGGCGATTTCGGTAGCAGAATTACGCCCAGCAGACAGGTCGCAGTCAGGCCAAGGGAGAAAATCATCATTTTAACGGAAGATTTGAACACAAAGTCAGAGAGTGAACCTGCAATCAAACCCGCAACCACGCCCATCGCACCGGTGTTGATAATACCGAACAGCGCTGCCTGTGCAGTGGTGATGCCAAATACCGCTTCCAGATAAGGGACGGTGTAAATCAGGGTAATGTAAGTCCAGTAAACGGTCAGGGAAGTGAACGCTGCCAGCCAAACAGTTGGCATTTTCAGCACCTGGATCAGACCCATCAGCGCTGCTTTGTTTCTGCTTTCGCCGTTTTCAGGGTCGATACGGTTATCCGGCACGAACTTCCATACCAGATAAATCATCGGAAGGATCAGCAGGGTGTAAACGACAATCGCGCCTTTGAACACCAGGATAGAACCGCCAACCAGTGCCATGATACCGACGATAACGGCGTTCATGCTCATTTCCATTGCGCGGCGCACAGATTCCAGCAAACCGAAGGCCATGCCTTTGTTGTTTTCACCGGACATCAGGCTGACACCATTCACCACCGACGGCCAGAAGACCGCATCTGTCATACCCCAAATACCGGCGATAACCGCAAGAACGGCAAAGTCAGGCTGGAAGATGATGATGTACATCATACTGATGAAGCGCACCATCAGGCTGGTCATCAAAATTGAGCGGACAGAAAAACGGTTGTTGACCCAGCCAGCCGGAATATAGAAGAACATCGCAGAGCCGATCAGGGTAAACAGAATACCCATCTGGGTGTTGTCGATATTCAGAACGTTGATCAGAAGGTTGTAAAACGTTCCTTTGAAGGCTTCAAAGGCGGAATAGATAATTTGTCCGGAGAAAACCACAGACATAAAGCCATAAAACTGTTTGTTGGAGTCGAATCCAATTTTACTAATCAGTTTTTCATAGGGCACCTGCATCAAATGCTTGTAGGGTAGAGTTATCGTTATTGGTTGTATCAGAACGCTTTTTTGTACTTTTTCGGAAACTGGTGGGCGATATCGGTAAACACACCGTCAACTCCCCAGTTAAATAGCTGGTTCGCCCTCGCCAGGTCGTTAACCGTGTAAACGTTGATGCCGTAGCCCGCCGCTTTCATCTTCAGGATTCTCTCTTTTGTCAGCCCCTTATCTTCCGGGTGGATATATTCGGCTTGACAGGCTTGCAAGATAGATTCCCAGTCATCCCAGAGGTTGGCGTTCTCGAACAAGCAGGCAATGCGTGTCTGTGGACGGCGTTTTTTGAATTCAGCCAGCGCGAGGTGGTTGAACGAAGAGATGATCAATTCACGTTCTGGATTCAGGTTTTCCAGCCCTGCAATCACGCCGTCAATCAGGCGCAGGGTGTTTTCCCAACCAGAGGTGCAGGATTTGATTTCGACGTTGATATTCAGTTCATGTTGATTCACCAGAGCAATGAACTGTTCAAACGTTGGGATGCGTTCCCCTTCATAGGCGTCAGCAAACCAGTTGCCTGCATCAATCTTGGCAAGATCAGAATGGGTTAAATCGTAAAGGCTGCCGCATTGATCCGTGCAACGTTCCAGGGTGTCGTCGTGCGAGAGCACAACCGTACCGTCGGCAAGAATATCAACGTCACATTCAAGCCATTGAATGCCATTTTCCCTGCACAGGGAGAAAGCGCTGAGGGTGTTTTCCGGGGCCAGTGATGACATACCGCGGTGAGCGAAAACAGTTTTCATTTTCTATTCATTCCTTCATTTCAGCTTGCTCAAACGAGCATTTGAGATAATTAGAGTTTTCACTCGAACATCTTGGCGTGAGTGTAAAGGTTTGATGAAACAGAAATTGTGATAGAAATTGGTTTTATTTCAGCATCATTGTTAGCTAGGTCACGTTGCGCAAACATGTTCATAAAATAGTGATTTCCAGAACGGTGTTGGCAACAGGCAGAACGCGGGCAAGGGGAGGAGACGAATTGAGGCCTTGGCTAAGTGCAACGCAGAGGTTCTACACCTCCCGCTGTGTACTGCTTTTTCGGAATTCGCTTGGCGTCATTCCCGTCATGCGCGAAACTCGCGGTTAAAGTTGGATTTGGTCTGGAATCCTGCGTTCATAAAATCTGGGTGACCGTGTCATCAGTGGAAAGCAACGCCTGTTTTGCATGCTCGATGCGATAGGCATTGATGCGTTTGGAAATGTTCTCACCATGGATTTGATTCACCGCGATAGATATTTGTTTGGCAGGTATAGCCAGCTTACGGCTGAGTTTTGAAAGTGTGAGTTCCGGATCAAGATAGAGCGCGTTTTGGCGGATTTTGGCGTCCAGCAGGCTGGTGATTTCTTCGGCCTTTTCCTGGGTCATGACAGATGCCGCTTCTGTTTCTGTCTTTTGCGCAGGCTCGGCATCGTCCGGTTCTTCCGCCATCGGCGTATTCATTGCCGCAACGACAACGGCAATGGAGAGCACCGGCAATAGAATCAGGTGGGCGGCGGTGAGTATATAAAGCGAGAACTCCCCGCTGTTGAAAGCGAAATCGAGCGACATCAGGCTGTCTACCACCGCCGAAAAGATCAGCATCCATCCGGCGATATTTTCCGCCTTTCTAACCCCTTCCCAATTGCCCAGCGAGACATTGACCAGCTCTGTGTCTTTGCCCGAATAACGGATAAGCGCGACACCGTACACCACGTAAATCAAGGTCAGGATTTCATCCAGCGGCAAACCAAGCCATGGCTGGGTGGTCACGCTGACAAGCACATAGAGAGGCCCGGCTGCATGAAGCAACGGGAGCTTTCCCTGTTTCCTGCTGGCGTGGGCGAATGCATACCAGGCAGCAACTGGGATCACGGATGCCAGAATAGGTTGGGCAATGCCGAACGCACTGATGTTGAATGTCCAGCGCAAACCCACCATTGCCGTCGTGCCCGCACAAAGCAGCAAAAACAGACAGGCTGTTTTTGCTGATCAGTAAATCTTGCATAGAGCGTAACCGCCAGCAGTCCAAGCAGCATGGAAACAACGAACGGCACTGGAATCGCAAGCATATAACTTCCTGTTTTCAGAAATTTTCGCCAATCGACAAAGGCTAAGGTTACCGCGCCCGAGCGGAATTGAAACTCAAATGTAGACAAATACCGGTTCAAGAACGACCTAAAACCCGTTCTAGGACGCCGGAATACGCGGTTTCTTCAACAATGACACCACACATTATTCGTGAGGTGACATTTATGGACTACTACCTGATTGCTTGGAAACGTGGCTTTGACTTTTCGGGACGCTCATCCCGCGAAGCGTTCTGGATGTTTATGTTGGTGCACTTTTTGGTGACGCTTGCATGCATCGCTTTTGATATCGCATTCGACACCTGGTTCGACGCTATCTACGGCGTCGTCAGTTTCATTCCGATGATAGCCGCCATGGTAAGACGGCTGCATGACACAGACAGATCTGGCGGCTGGGTGTGGATTTTTTTAGTGCCGGTTGTTGGCCCGTTCTGGCTGGTGTATCTGCTTATTCAAACAAAATCCGACAACCGTGAAATGGAGGGCTTCGCATGAATACCACAATCAAACTTAGCGCACTTCTGCTGGCTTTTGTCTCCACGGCTTTTGTCTCTACGTTTAGTTCGTCTGCAACCGTGATACCTGAAGGGGCGTATGGCGTCGTCACCGCAGAAACCATGACTCAAGGCGAATTGCTTTGGTTGAAAGGCCGGGTGGGGGATGCGGCTTACATCGTGCGATTGGAAGATGGAAATACCTGCACAATGACACTTCCAGTTGCCATTGGCAGTATTGCTGATGATTCCGATTCCAGCATAGGCGTTGAAACCACCAAAGGTTTTACCATCGCATCATGACTGAAAAGCTGAGTAACGCGCTGCTGCAGGGCGAGCGGATTAACAGCAAAGACTGGCAGTTTGATTCGACGCTGCATTCATCTAAGACTGATGGCGTGGTTATCAGCGGTATTAGCGGAAAAGAGGGCTTTGTACTCAACTCAAGGAGACGCTGGATATCCTGGATGACGGGAGAAAACTATCCGTCTGATTGCCTGTAAAGATTAGCCATGCCTTCTTTTATCCAAACAGGGGAGGCATGGTTTTTACTTTCGGCTATTTGGTGTGGCGCTGAGATATTGCCTAAATCAATCCCAATACTTTCAAGACCAGTGAGCCCACGCCGACAGTGATGCTGGAAAACAGCGTAGTCAGCCCAATAAGATTGGCGCTTAATATGGTGTTGCCGCCGGCTGCTTGGGTCATCGCATAACTGGCAGCTGCAACTGGCGCGGCGTTCATAAAGAACAAAATACCGAGTTCTGTTCCCCTGAAACCATACCAGTAGCCAATCAGCGTAAAAATGAACGGGGCGACCATCAACTTGTTCGACGCGGCAAACCAGGTGGGAAATTTATCGTCTCTCATTGTCCGGAAATCCAAGCTCGCGCCCGTACATAACAGAGCCAGCGGCAGCGCGATTCTGGCGAGGTAGTTTCCTGTTTCGATAACAACCTTAGGCAGAGTGATGTTAACGGATGAAACCATAATGCCGAGAGCTATCGCGATAATCAGCGGATTCTTTACAAGATTGAGAAAGATAAGTTTGGTTGAATGAAGCTTGGAGCCAGTCGTTTTGGGTGATAAACAAATCACCGCCTGAATATTAAAGACCACCGTAATAACAGCAACATACATTGCGGCTAATGCCACGGCCTGGCTGCCGAACGCATTTTCAACATAAGCAATACCGATAATGGCGGTATTGGCGCGAAAGCTCGCTTGAATCAGCACACCATGATCGGTTGAGTCTTTAAATGCCAGTTTGGTTGAAAGGGTAACAAAGAGGAAAAATGAGACTGTCATTGCCACTGAAAAGACAAGAAATTCAGTCGATTGGAAAAAGTTATGCTCAGAGGTGGCGATACTTAAAAACAGCATTGCTGGCAGGGCGACGTTAAACACAAGCGCGATGCTACATTGATAAAATTGGTATCTATCCAATTGATTTGTTTGAAAATAAAACCAAGGGCAAGAATAAAAAAGATCGGGGCGACGAGAGAAAGGGAAAACGCCAGTTGCTCCAAAATGTTCGACATTATTGTTTCTTCGTCTCGTAAGCGGGTTATTAACATAAAACTTACGCTATTAGTATGCCCTCACTCAACAACTAATATTGCGACGTCTTTGTGTTTCCCTGCAGCCTGTTTCGCGGTTACGTCTGACTCGAATGATCTGGTAGAAGAAATCCGCTTTGGCTGAGCAAAGCGGATTCTCTATTTTTTACAAATACTTGGAAGTTGCTTCCCTGGCGTCGACTTCATGGGGGAGTTGGTGTAGCCGTAAACATACATTTGAAGCAGGTACTGTCGGGTTTGTTCCTCCAACCCCAATTCTTCAGCTTGTTTAACATGATAAAGTTCGTGCTCTAACAAGCCTCGTTGATTCTTGTAGCGGTTGGCAATCCAGATGCCATAACCATAGGTATAACCCGCCATGTTGGAGCCAGCATATCCGGCTTTGTGGGCGATCTGGGAAAGGGTCGGATCTGTCGGGGATGGAAGTTTGTCGACATAGTATACGCGCACTTTTTCCGGGTACTGCACGCCAAGCTCTTTGGCGATGTCCAGGTAGTATTCTGAAAGGGGGGGCCCTTGTTCCAGCGCTTCATCCTGCGCAGTAAAAACAAATTCTTTGGCGGCAGGCATCAGAGCTTCCACACCATCGACCATTTGCTGTGGTGGGTTGGCGTAAATCTCGTCCTTGTTTTTGCAGGCGGTCAGTGCCAATAGGCTTAACGCTGCGGCGGCTACCATTTTATTCATCCACTCACTCCATTGTTTGTATGAAATATCAGATAGTTGGAGAATATCACTCGATTCATTAATAGGAGCAAGCGTGCGCTGTATTTACGAGTGGAACCTAAACGCTGAAATCCTCAATACTTAGACCTTTTCCTTTAGGCGCGGTTGATAGATTAGAAATAACAGCAACCAAAGGAGAAGTATCACCGTGAAACTATCACACCTCTTTTTGTCAGTGGCGTTGACTATGTCAGGCGTCGCGGTGGCAGATCAACTGGACGATATTCTTGAAGCCGGTGTTATCCGTGTCGGTACCACGGGTGATTACAACCTTTTTCTTTTTACGACGGCCAGACCTATTCGGGCTTTGATATCGATGTCGCGCAGTATTTGGGTGATCAGCTCGGCGTGAAAGTCGAATTTGTGCCAACGACCTGGAAAGGGCTGCTCGATGGTCTGAAAGAAGACAAATACGACATTGCGATGGGCGGCATTACCCGCCGCATGCAGCGCCAGCTTAATGCAGAGCAAACCCAGGGTTACATGGTGTTTGGTAAGTGCTTTCTCGTTGCACAAGGCAATGCCGAAAAGTATGACTCGCTGGATAAAGTGAACAAGCCTTCGGTGCGCGTAGGTGTGAACATTGGCGGAACCAATGAAAAATTCGCGATGAGTGAGCTGCCAAATGCCACATTCACCAAGTTTGAAAACAATCTGGATGTGCCAAAAGCAGTTGCGGCCGGTGACGTAGATGTGATGGTGACAGAAACGCCGGAAGGGCTGTTCTATGAGGTCACCAACGACAAACTGGAAGCCGCGCGTTGTGAAGATCCTTTCACCCGCAGTCAATTCGGTTACCTGATCCCCAAAGGTGAACAGGGTCTACTGAATGCGGTGAACTTTGCCATTGATGAAATGAAGCTCAAAGGCATCGATACCCAGTTGATGGAGAAAAACCAACTCATCACCGCGCCGAAGTTTGATCTGGTGCTGACGGCGGTGGAAGGCAACAAAGTCGACATTATCCAGGCGGTGAAAGACGCAACAGGCTTGAGCTTGATTGAATCCAAAGGTGTGGTGGAAAGTGCGCCTGTGGTGCTGAAAGAAAAGCTATCCAAAAGCGAAGCAATGGCGCTGGAAAAAGCGTTGGCAGAAGCTGGCGCGACGATTGAAATAAAACCGGTGCAGTAAACGAACCTAACCGACTTGGAAAAAACACGTCGGTTAACGCTGAGGCAGCCTTTGGGCGTTATTGTCCATAGGCTGCCGACCGCCATCTGCGGCAACAGCTACACATAAATTGGCAGCGATTTGTTCGTCGCAATTTGCCTGACCGACAAATGGGTATGGATATCCTTCACGCTGGTCAGTTTGTGCAGCTTTCGCGTAAAGGCTTCGTAGCCCGCCAAATCCGGTGTGACGACTTCCAGCAGATAGTCATACGCGCCGGAAACAATATGCCCACCAATCACTTCCGCCATATCCGCCAGTGCAAGCTCAAAGTTCTTAATCGATTCTTCCTGGTGGTTGTTCAGGCTCACTTCGACAAAAAACGTCATCGAAATGCCCATCTTCGGCTTACTCAGCTTGGCCTGATACCCCTCGATATAACTCATCCTCAAGCCGCTTTAGGCGACGCGCACACGGGGAAGGGGAAAGGCCAACACGTTCGGATAGCTCTGCGGTAGAAAGGCGACCTTCGGTCTGAAGGATCTCAAGCATGTGTTTGTCGATTCTGTCCATAAATCTCTTCGGCATGATTCAATCAAGAATTAGTGGAAAATTAGCGTTTCCAATCAACCATGCAACTTTTAGACCTCAATTTGCCAAATAAGAGCGCAGATAATGGCAGATAATCGTCCTTAAACATTGAACGTTTCAGAAGGTGTTTATGGAAAAGGTGATTCAGCCATTCTGGCGAGATCGCGCCGCAACGCGTTATCCCCAAATGCAAAAGGCTACCTGGTGATGGCAGTTGTGCTGTTGATTTGGTCGGGGTTTGCGTTGAGTGTAAGGGCGGTCGGTTCATCAGCACTGACAATGGCAGACATGGCACTGATACGGTTTATCGTCCCCATGGTGTTGCTGACACCTATGCTTCCTGCCTGTTTGAAAGAGCTGAAAACCCTGCGTCTTGGTGATGCCTGCCTGATCCTGCTCGGCGGCGTCCCGTTCCTGTTTTTGGCATCAATGGGGGCAGAAACCGCGCCTACTGCGTATGTCGGTACTATCCTCGCTGGCACACCGCCATTTTTCGTTGCACTGCTGGCGTTTGCATTTTGTCGACAATTGTTCTCCCGCAAACAAATCGGCGCTTTAGCTTATTGCTGTCAGGCATTGCAACTATGGTTCTGGGGCGCAGCATGTTTACCGGACTCGAAGTGCCTGTTGGCGTGTTCTACCTGCTAGGGGCAGCAATGCTTTGGGGCGGATACACCATGGGTATTAAACGCTCAGGGTTAAGCCCGATTTCCGTTGCCGTGCTGCTTTCCTACATTTCGTTCTTTGTCACGTTTGGACTGGTGATTTCCGACGCAGTGCCAAGCAACGTCGGTGACTTTTCATGCAAGAAGCCATGCCTTATGTGGTCGTGCAGGGGCTTGGCGTCGGCGTGCTATCCACTATTGGCTTTTCGTATGCGGTTAGCCAGTTAGGTTCCGCCAAAGCGTCAACCATTGGCTCGATTTCACCATGTTTAACGGCACTGCTGGCGGTGGTCATTTTCAATGAGCCACTTACGCTCGCCATTGTTTGTGGTGTGGCACTGACGGTGATTGGGGTGGTGTTGTTTAATCGGGGGTAGGGCGAGCAACCCTGCCTTTTGATAAGCAGCCAGTGACTCGCTTTCAGTTCCTTCCCCTTTTCAAGGGGAAGGCTAGGATGGGGTTGCTCTTGATATGTCTCTTTGTCGATCGGCAAAAGCCAAAAGCAAAACCCCCATCTAACTTCCCCCTTGAAAAGGGGGAAGGACAAGGAGCCTCAATCTTCTTCCTCTATTGCCTGCTGTCTACAATCTCCAATCTCCAGTCTCCATCTCTCATCTGGCTTTTCGCCCCTCTCGCCTTATACCTTCGTCTAAATTGTCGACAATTTTCTTGATTGTTGCCGTAATCATTGCCTAAATTATGTTCATAAAATGAAATTGTAGACAATGTTGATGCCGTGAATGCAACGCGATACTTCCTCAAGATGCTCACTGCGGGTTTTGGGGAAAGCCTTGAATACTGGGCTTTGCAGATGCGGTGTCGGGTTTACACAACAAAGATAGCCATTGGGTAAGGATTACAATGAGCGAACACAACGCGCCAAGCGCCACGCAAGAATATATAGGCGCTACGCAAGAAGCATAAGTGCGATAACAAAAGAAAACACCAAATCGGAGAGCCTCACTGCGCTGCTGGTTGAGGCCATTGTCTCGGGTGAGATTGCGTCGGGCGGGAAAATTTCTGAGCCTGAACTCGCGCGCCGTTATGAAGTCAGCCGTGGGCCATTGCGCGAAGCCATCATGCGCTTGGAAGGGCTGGGGTTGATTGAACGTATTCCCCATGTCGCGCGCGCGTTATTACCTTGTCGCCGGAGAAACTGGTTGAGCTGTATGCCGTGCGTGAAGCGCTGGAAGGTATGGCGGCGCGTCTGGCGGCAAAAAATATCAATAAAGAAGAACTGCAAGGGCTTGAGCTGCTACTTGCCACGCACTCCAAGCACATTGATGAAGTGGAAGGCGCTTCTTATTTTCACCAATACGGCGACTTTGATTTCCACTACCGCGTGATCCTCGCCAGCCGCAATAAGCAACTCATCAACCTGTTGTGTGGCGAGCTTTATCACCTGCTTCGCATGTACCGCTACCAAGCACCTAAAAACCAATCCAGATCCAACCAAGCGTTAGAAGAGCACAAGTTTATTTTGCACGCTATCCGCAACCGTGACGAAGAGCTGGCTGAGCTGGCAATGCGTCGTCATATCGCGGGCAGCCGAAAACTCATTGAGCAACAAATCCTAAAAGATTAGAAGGACCTGACTATGAAACTCTCTCCTGGGGCGAAATTCCGACAAGCTGTTGAGCAAAACAACCCGCTGCAAATCGTTGGCACCATTAATCCTATTGCGCCATGATGGCTCAGCGTTTGGGTCACCAAGCGATTTACCTCTCTGGCGGCGGTATCGCGAACGCGAGCTATGGTCTGCCGGATCTGGGTATTACCACGCTGAATGATGTGCTGGTGGATGTAGAGCGCATCACCAACGCTTGTGATTTGCCGCTGTTGGTGGATATCGATACCGGTTTTGGCGGCGCGTTCAATATCGCGCGCACCATTAAAGCGATGGAGAAAGCAGGCGCAGCAGCCGTGCACATGGAAGATCAGGTGGCGCAAAAACGCTGTGGTCACCGTCCGAACAAAGCGATTGTCAGCCAGCAGGAAATGGTTGACCGTGTGAAAGCGGCGGTGGATGCACGTACCGATGATCAGTTCGTGATCATGGCGCGCACCGATGCACTGGCTGTTGAAGGGATTGATAGCGCGATTGAACGTGCGATTGCCTGTATCGAAGCGGGTGCAGACATGATTTTCCCTGAAGCGATGAACAAGCTGGAACAATATCAGCAGTTCTCTGCGGCACTTCGCAGCGCGATTGGTCGACCTGTGCCCATTCTTGCCAACATCACCGAATTTGGTCAAACCCCGCTTTACGCCTGCGAAGAATTGGCCGCAGCCGATGTAGACATGGTGCTTTACCCGTTGAGTGCGTTCCGCGCCATGAACAAAGCGGCAGAGAACGTCTACCGTCACCTGCTTGAAGTGGGCAACCAAGAGGCGCTGGTCGATTCCATGCAGACCCGCAAAGAGTTGTATGACTACCTCAACTATCACGATTACGAAAACAAACTGGACGAACTGTTCAATCAAGACAAATCGTGATTGTCGACAATTGCAGAAGATAAAAACGATTCGAAAACAAGCGGTTGTCGCAGTCTTACGCTTGAATACAAAAACTCAAATCCAATAACGTGAAACCGTTCGCTGACAACGCCCCAACAGAGGGCAAGGCGGATAAGAAAAGGAGTTCAACATGCCGAGCAAAGAGCTAAGTGGAGCAGGATTACGTGGTCAAAGTGCAGGTACAACCGCGCTGTGTACGGTTGGAAAGTCAGGCACAGGGTTGACCTACCGTGGTTATGACATTACTGACCTTGCCAACAATGCCCAGTTTGAAGAAGTGGCGTACCTGTTGTTACGCGGTCACCTTCCAAACCAAAAAGAACTCGATGACTACAAGACGCGTTTAGTCGGTCTGCGCGGCCTGCCAACGGCATTGAAAGAGGCGTTGGAATTGATCCCAGCTGATGCGCACCCAATGGATGTGATGCGTACCGGTTGTTCGATACTGGGTAACCTGGAGCAGGAGAAAGATTTCTCCGAGCAGTTAGATGCCACCGAGCGCATGCTTGCTGTGTTCCCGGCCATTATTTGTTACTGGTACCGCTTCAGTCATGACGGCGTGCGAATTGATACCGAAGACACCAGTGAAGATTGTACTGGCGGCTACTTCCTGAAAATGCTGACGGACAAAGCGCCGAGTAATCTGCACAAGCAGGTGATGCACTGTTCGCTGATCCTCTACGCAGAGCACGAGTTCAATGCGTCGACCTTTGCCGCGCGCGTGTGTGCATCCACACTGTCTGATTTGCACTCCTGTATTACCGCTGCAATTGGTACTTTGCGTGGCCCTCTGCACGGCGGCGCAAACGAAGCAGCAATGGCGATGATTGAAAACTGGCAAACGCCGGATGAAGCCGAGCAGAACATCATGCGTATGCTGGCCAACAAAGACAAAATCATGGGCTTTGGTCACGCCATTTACCGTGAAAGCGACCCGCGCAATGCACTGATCAAGCGCTGGTCAAAGAGCTTTCCGAAGCGACAGGTGACACGCACCTTTATGCCGTATCCGAGCGCGTGGAATCGGTAATGAAGCGCGAGAAAGACCTGTTCTGTAACGCAGACTTCTTCCATGCCTCTGCCTACCACTTTATGGATATCCCGACCGAGTTGTTTACGCCGATTTTCGTGATGAGCCGTTTAACCGGCTGGGCGGCGCACGTGTTCGAGCAGCGTGAAAACAACCGCATTATTCGTCCAAGTGCTGATTACACAGGGCCGGAAGCTTGTGACTGGCTGCCAATCGAGCAGCGCTAAGTGGCCTGAAAGGATACGAATATGACGCAGAACAATACCCAATACAGACGGCCACTGGCGCAAACGGGACTCGAGTACTTCGATGTCCGCGCTGCCGTCAACGACATAAAGCCGAACGCTTATGACACGCTGCCGTACACCTCACGTGTACTGGCAGAGCAACTGGTACGCCGCTGCAATCCGGCGGATTTGCAAGCCTGCCTGACCCAGATTGTCGAAGGTAAAAAGGAGCTGGATTTCCCTTGGTATCCTGCCCGCGTAGTGTGCCACGACATTCTGGGGCAAACCGCGCTGGTGGATTTGGCGGGCCTTCGTGATGCGATTGCAGACCAAGGCGGCGATCCATCACGGTTAACCCTGTGGTCGAAACCCAACTGATTGTTGACCATTCATTGGCGGTGGAACATGCGGGTTTTGAACCGGATGCGTTTGAAAAGAACCGCGCAATCGAAGAGCGCCGCAACGAAGACCGATTCCACTTTATTGAGTGGTGTAAGACGGCATTTAAAAACGTCAGCGTGATCCCCGCGGGCAACGGCATCATGCACCAAATCAACCTGGAAAAGATGTCGCCGGTGATCCAAAACCAACAGGGCGTCGCGTTCCCGGATACCTGTGTCGGCACAGACAGCCATACACCGCACGTTGATGCACTCGGTGTGATTGCGATTGGTGTCGGCGGCCTTGAAGCGGAAACCGTGATGCTGGGCAGACCTTCCATGATGCGTTTGCCGGACATTGTCGGCGTGAAGCTGGTGGGCAAACGTCAGGAAGGCATTACTGCCACAGATATCGTGCTGGCATTGACTGAGTTCCTGCGCAAAGAACGTGTGGTATCGAGCTATCTGGAGTTCTTTGGTGAAGGCGCGCGTGCGCTGACCATCGGCGACAGGGCGACCATCTCCAACATGACGCCGGAATACGGCGCGACAGCGGCGATGTTCTACATCGATGAGCAGACCATCAATTACCTCAAACTGACCGGGCGTGAGCCTGAGCAAGTGGCGCTGGTAGAAACCTACGCCAAAACCGTTGGCCTGTGGGCGGACGATCTGGAAAACGCCCATTACGAGCGTGTGTTGGAGTTCGACCTTTCGAGCGTGACCCGCAATATGGCGGGCCCTTCAAACCCGCATCGCCGCTTGCCGACCAGTGAGCTTGCCGAGCGCGGTATTGCGTTGGCACAGGCGCCAGCAGACTCAGAAGGCAGCATGCCAGATGGCGCAGTCATTATTGCGGCGATCACCTCCTGTACCAACACCAGTAACCCACGTAACGTGGTAGCTGCCGGTCTGGTGGCGAAGAAGGCCAATCAGCTTGGACTGGTGCGCAAGCCTTGGGTGAAAACCTCTTTTGCGCCCGGTTCTAAAGTGGCGAAGCTTTATCTGGAAGAAGCAGGGCTGTTGTCTGAGCTGCAACAGTTGGGCTTCGGCATTGTGGCTTACGCCTGTACCACCTGTAACGGCATGAGCGGCGCGTTGGATCCGGTGATTGAGCAAGAGATCATCGAGCGTGATTTGTACGCCACAGCGGTACTTTCCGGCAACCGTAACTTTGATGGACGCATCCATCCCCACGCAAAACAGGCGTTTTTGGCGTCACCGCCACTTGTCGTCGCCTATGCGATTGCGGGTACCATGCGCTTTGATATCGAGTGTGATGCGCTAGGCACCGATGCCAACGGCAAGCCGGTTTATCTCAACGATTTGTGGCCGACCGATGCAGAAATCGACGAGGTGGTGGGCAAGTCCGTGAAACCGGAACAGTTCCAGCGTATTTACGTCGAAATGTTCCAGCAGGATGCCAATTCAAGCCTGAGCGAACCGCTGTACGACTGGCGTCCAATGAGTACGTATATCCGCAGGCCGCCATATTGGGAAGGCGCGTTGGCGGGTGAGCGCACGCTCAAAGGCATGCGTCCATTGGCGGTTCTCGGTGACAACATCACCACTGACCACTTATCACCCTCAAACGCCATTATGCCGTCGAGTGCAGCAGGCGAATACCTGGCGAAAATGGGCTTGGAGCCAGTTGATTTTAACTCCTACGCGACGCACCGCGGCGATCACCTCACCGCCCAGCGAGCAACGTTTGCCAACCCGAAACTGCTCAACGAAATGGTGAAGGAAAACGGCGAAGTGGTGCAGGGCTCACTGGCTCGCATTGAACCGGAAGGCAAAGTGACCCGCATGTGGGAAGCGATTGAAACCTATATGGAGCGCAAGCAGCCGCTGATTATCGTTGCCGGCGCGGATTACGGGCAGGGCTCTTCACGCGACTGGGCGGCGAAAGGCGTTCGTCTGGCAGGCGTTGAAGCGATTGCCGCTGAAGGCTTTGAGCGCATTCACCGTACTAATTTGGTTGGCATGGGCGTGCTGCCGTTAGAGTTCAAACCGGGCGTTAACCGCAACACGCTGGAGCTTGATGGCACTGAGCTTTACGACGTGGTTGGCGAGATTAAACCCGGTGCGGATCTGGCGTTGGTTGTCACACGCGCGAATGGCGAAAAGCTCGACGTTGCCGTGACCTGTCGTCTCGATACCGAAGACGAAGTGAAGGTTTATCAAGCGGGCGGCGTTCTTCAACGTTTCGCGCAAGATTTCCTGGCGCAGTAGGTGGTCAGCATGAGTAAGGTTTTGAAAATTCCTGCCACCTACATGCGAGGCGGCACCAGCAAAGGCGTCTTTTTCAGGCTGACCGATTTGCCTGTTGAAGCGCAAACACCGGGCGCAGTGCGCGATGCCATTTTGATGCGGGTGATCGGCAGCCCCGATCCCTACAGCAAGCAGATTGATGGCATGGGCGGCGCAACGTCCAGCACCAGCAAAACGGTGATTGTGTCTAAAAGCAGCCGCGACGATCACGATGTCGACTACCTGTTCGGTCAGGTGGCGATTGATAAACCTTCGTCGATTGGAGCGGCAACTGCGGCAATCTTTCGGCAGCGGTAGGGCCATTCGCCGTGCATGCAGGTTTGATTGCCAAAGAGCGCATGGTCGAGAACGGTGTGATCTCGGTGCGCATCTGGCAAGCCAATATCGGCAAAACGCTGGTGGTGGATGTGCCAATGTGCGATGGCGAAGTGGAAGAGTCGGGCGAATTTATGCTTGATGGCGTGACCTTTCCCGCTGCAGAAGTGCCGGTGGAGTTTCTTCATCCGGCAGGCGAACCTGGATCACTGTTTCCCACGGGCAATTTGATCGACACCTTTGATGTACCGGGCGAGGGCACATTCCGTGCTTCGTTTGTGAATGCCGGGATCCCGACCATTTTTCTTGATGCCAGTGAGTTGGGTTACCAAGGCACTGAGCTTCAGGATGACATCAACAATGATGCCGAAGCACTGGTGCGGTTTGAAAAAATCCGCGCTTACGGCGCGATCCAAATGGGTCTGAACGAGACGCTTGAACAGGCTCAAACCCGTCAGCATGTGCCCAAAATTGCCTTTGTTTCACCGCCGAAAAGCTACCTCAGTTCGAGCGGCAAACAGGTGGAAGCATCCAATGTTGATTTGCTCGTTCGCGCCTTGTCGATGGGCAAACTGCATCACGCCATGATGGGAACGGCGGCGGTAGCGATTTCAGCGGCGGCCTGTGTGCCGGGCACCATCGTTAACCTGGCTGCCGGTGGCGGCGAAAGGGAATCTGTGGTGTTTGGTCATCCGTCCGGCACCTTGAAAGTCGGCGCGAAAACCAGTTTAGAGCCTGAGGCTGGTGGGTTGAAAAGGCCATTATGAGCCGCAGCGCCCGCATTTTGATGGAGGGTCGCGTCCATGTGCCTTCCAGCGTCTTACAGCAGAATGCGCAAAGCGAAAGCTGAAGCATTCGGAAAGACATCTTGGAGGAAGCAATATGTCTGCTTATCAACAGGAATATTTGAAAGCGCAAACCGAGCCGGAGAGCTTTTGGCGTGAGCAATCAGAGGCTTTGGCGTGGTTTGAAAAACCGAAAACCATTCTGGCCAATGACGAAAATGGTATTGAGCGCTGGTTCCCAGACGGCGTGATGAACACCGCTTATTTGGCGTTGGATTACCACTGTGAACAGGGACGTGGTGAGAAAACCGCGCTGATTTACGATTCCCCAGTGACAGGGAAAAAACAGGCGTACACCTACAATGAGCTTCGCGATAAAGTCGCAAAAATCGCTGGTATGCTCGCGGGCATGGGCGTAGAAAAAGGCGATCGCGTTGTTATCTACATGCCTATGGTGCCGGAAGCGGCTATGGCGATGCTGGCATGTGCAAGGCTGGGTGCAATTCACTCTGTCGTGTTTGGTGGATTTGCCTCCAACGAGCTGGCGGTTCGCATTGAAGATGCTGAGCCGAAAGTCTTGATGACAGCGTCCTGCGGCATTGAAGTCAGCAAAGTGATTCCCTACAAGCCGCTGGTCGATCAGGCCATTATGGATAGCCGCTGGAAGCCGGAAAAAGTGGTGGTGTTGCAGCGCCCTGAGTGCGAAGCGCCGCTGGATAATGCTCGCGATGTCGACTGGCAAACTGCCGCCGATGCTGCCGAGCCGCATGATTGTGTGCCTGTGCTCGCCACCGACCCGCTCTATATCCTCTACACATCAGGCACGACGGGCAAACCTAAAGGCGTGGTGCGCGATAACGGCGGTCATGCCGTCGCAATGAAATACTCCATGAAAGCGGTGTACGACATGCCACAGGATGGCGTGTTCTGGGCGGCTTCCGATGTGGGCTGGGTGGTAGGGCATTCCTATATTGTCTATGCGCCACTCATTCATGGCTGCACGACCATTCTGTATGAAGGCAAGCCAGTACGGACACCGGATCCGGGCGCATTCTGGCGCGTGTGTGAAGAGTATGGCGTGAATATATTGTTCTCAGCACCGACCGCTTTTCGCGCCATCAAGAAAGAAGATCCTGACGGGAAATTCGTTGGTGAGTACGACTTAAGCAAGCTCACTGCAATCTTTATGGCAGGCGAGCGTCTCGATCCGCCAACCCTGGAATGGGTGGTCGAGAAAACCGCGAAGCCTGTGATTGACCACTGGTGGCAAACCGAGACGGGCTGGGCGATCTCCTGTAACCCAACGGGCATTGAAGTGATGCCAGTGAAAGCGGGATCCTCGACCAAACCCACCCCCGGCTATCAGGTTGAAATCCTCAATGAGATTGGAGAAAAGGTTGGTGCCAATCAGCAGGGCTATGTGGCTTTGAAACGCCCGTTACCGCCAAGCTGCTTGCCGACGGTATGGCGCAACCATGACCGCTTCGAAACCGGCTATCTTAGCCAGATTCCGGGCTATTACGTGTCAGGTGATGGTGGCTACATGGATGAAGATGGTTATCTCTTTATCATGGGGCGCATCGACGACGTAATTAACGTTGCCGGACACCGCCTCTCAACCGGTGAAATGGAAGAGATTGTCGGCGCACACCCCGCCGTTGCGGAATGCGCAGTAATTGGCATCCACGACGAACTTAAAGGGCAATTGCCGGTAGGCTTTGTGGTACTGAAAGACGGCGTTAATGTGGATGAGTTACAACTGGCCGCTGAACTGGTGGGTAAAGTGCGTAACGAAATCGGCGCGGTAGCCTGCTTCAAGCAAGCGCTGATTGTCGACCGCTTACCGAAGACCCGTTCGGGCAAAATCTTACGCAGAACGATACGTCAAATCGCAGATGGTGAGGAATACGCCGTGCCATCAACGATTGATGACCCATCAAGCCTGAATGAGATTGAAAGGGTACTGCATCGGTAAATGATTGACAGGTATCCATTAAAAGCCCCTTTGATGGGGCTTTTACTTTTTCGCTCAGTTGTACTGTCTCAAGCCTGATCTTCTGACTGCCTCAACAAATAGAGCCCTAGCAGCCCAGCATAGCATCCCTATATATCCCAACTATCTCTTCTGCTTTTCCAACCATGAAACAGCCAGCCCAACCCTGGCATGCACATACTTGCTAAGTAGAACCAATGGGTATCGATTGGAGGGTGATCTCGAATATAGGGCGGCAACGGAATCAAAAAGCCTTTCACTTTTTTGCCTAAACGCATGTCATCGAATGGATAGAAGCGGCTTAGGCGGTTTGTACAAGTGCCAGATATCACGGCGATATCTTCAATCTCATAATCCGGTTTGCGAAGCAAATAGGAGGGGAACATGAAGAAGATTGCTAGCCAGCTTTTAGCATCACTCTGTTTTGGCGCTTTCGCGCTGATACTTTCAATAACAAACGCTCATGCGACGCATAACAGCTCTGGAAAACGGCATTCAGACTTACAAGCATTTGCCTCTTGGGCAGACTTTGTCGATCGTTGGAAAAGCCTGAATGGTCAGTTAATCGATTTCAAAACCATCAATTTCAAGTTGGACAATAAATATCGTTATATCGGGGTGTGGAAATTAGGGAGTGGTAAAGGTGGCGCGCTATACCGATACCCCAGTTGGTCAGAATTTGTTAATAAATGGAAAGAATTGGATAACCAACGCCTGATCGATATTGATATATCCAGGATAGGAAATACCACTTGGTATACCGGTACCTGGCAACGAAATGCGCGTAGCGGGGCGCTGTATTCCTTAGGTAGTTGGCAGGCTTTTACCGAGAAGTGGAACGCCCTGAGCAACCAAAAACTCATAGATTTGGAAATCAGTGGTACGGGAGACAACACAAACTTTGTTGGTGTGTGGCAGGGTGGCGCTACCAGTGGTGCGCTGTATCGATACGGCAACTGGCGTTCTTTTACGGATAAATGGAAAGCGCTCAATCGCGACAATCAACGCTTAATTGATGTTGAAGTCGATAAACAGGGAAATACCATCTTTTACACCGGTGTTTGGGAAAAAGGTTCAGGTAATGCCTTATACCAGTTTTCAACATGGCCATCGCTAATCAACAAATGGCTAGAGCTGGATCGCCAAGGTTACTACCTGGTAGACATTGAAGCCGAGCGGTTTGGTGATAGCGAGATTTTCATTGGCGTGTGGCACAGATAAACGGTCGAACGCCTTAAACACTGCAGTGGTCATCATCACCCAAGTGTTTCAAAGTGGAACTTGTATTCACTGACTCCGTCGATACGCACGCCTTTTTCTCGTAACTCAAGGTACTGCTGAAGTTTAATGGTTCTGAAATCCATCGCCTTCAGCGCAAGGATGATCCGCAGTTCATCCATTGAACGTGATTTGGATTCAGAGCTGCAGGTACCGCAGATAACATGGGTCTTCGGCTTAAAACCTATCTGATTCAGCCAGTGCAGATCTTTGGGTTCTTTGCGCACGCCACAAAAGTAGCATTGATTCTCTTGCTTCAATGCCGCCTGTTCCCTTAACGCTTTCGGACTGGGTGAGTTAGCTGATGGGGCGGTTTTAGTCTTCTTGTTACCACCAAACTGAGAGAACTGAACGACATTAGACATTGGGAGTAGCCTTATTAATTGGGGTTCACAGGTAGCATTTTGCCAGAAAATGCTGATAATCGTGCGACAAAACTCTGGAAGCAAAATGACCATGACTGATTTTCAATATTACTTTCACCAACTGCCTTGTTTTAACTGCAAAAACACCACAGTAAGTACTGATCTTGGTTGGCTAACCTCAGCGATGAAAGACGATGTTGTCGCGCAAATCGCTGCGATTATCGCACAAGGCAATGCTGAACCTGATCTTTCAGTGAACGTGACTTGCACGAAAGAAGAAGCACGTGATTACCTGCTGTTGAACTTCTATGGCTACTCAGAAGAAGAACTGGCAAATCAAGTGAAAGCAGAAGACGAGCAAGAAGTTCAGGATGAAATCGCAGAGCTACTGGCTGACGGTAGTGATAAAGCCGTGTTTGAACATGAAGTCACACTGCAAAGCTGCACGGATTGCGACATCGACTAAGCGCGAAACATTGTTTACCAAAAGACATCGCTTACCAAAAAGCATCGCCCACAAAAAACCGCTTTATCAGCGGTTTTTTATAGCTGGCTTATGCTCACTCACCCTCGGTGAGGGAGACTGGGCCTTCCAACTCTTTCAGGATCATTTTCTGAATATCGATGCCTAAGCTCATGACGATCAGGCTCCAGTTCAGGAACGGCAATGAACCGTTTGCAATGCCTTGTGCAAAGGTGTTGGCATTCCAGTGAAACACCTCTGATAGCTTTTCGGTAGTCAGCGCTTCGCAATTGTCGTTATCAATCAGATTGCTGAACTGTTCACTGGTTGGGCACACAAACTTGTCATTGGGTCTGAAAGCCGTCGGTTTGAAATAAGAAAGTACTCTTCTTACGTTCACCTCAATCACATCACCGTCGCTTTGGATATTCGGCTTGCCAGCGAGTGCGCACAAAAAGCACCAGCACGGGTAAGGGATGTATGAAACGTTGTCTGGTTCGTTCTTGTAACGCGCCGTCCACGCATTCACATTCTTCTGCTGTATGCCCGTGACTTTAACCAATTGATTGGAATCGTAGCCGTTGTCTTTCAATAGGTTGATCACCTCAGCCACTTCTGACACCAAAGGCTTGACCCATCTACTGTAAGGAACGAGTGTTGCTTCTCTGACCATAATTAAAACTTATTTATAAACAAATACTTAATTTGTTTTTGTTTGACGTTATCCGAGATCATACGTGTTCAGGGTGATAAGTCTACTTTTATTGGAAACAGGGGGAGGGAAGCAGTTGAGAATGGCGTAGTCTGTGTCCTGGTTTCTTGTCAGTTCGCTCTGTTCTGGCAAATTACTGCCCTATTTCGTGTAAGGGGAAGGGTGGATTTAGTTCCATAGAATTCCACGGTAATGCTCATTACGACTAATGTCTAACTGTCTGAGACTATTTGTGTTTTTTCATTTGGTATAAGGTACTTGCAACTAAATTTACAGGGTTCATAAAAATCAGTCATCGAATTCGTGTAGCAGAAAATATATAGACAACTACTCGCTGAATCTTCGTTTAGTGAGTAAATAACACTGGCTGGAAAAACACACCTTAGAGTGTGAACGAAAGGAATCAAAATGAGCAGTGCTTCAGAGTCCCTACACATACGAACAAATAAGCCTATAGCCAATGAAGGCGAACTCACTTATGAACAACAACATAAACCAAGAGCGGAATTTGATACCCGGGAACAATATTTAGAGCACGAGTTGCAAATCATGGCGCCTAAACGTTGGCGTCCCAATTTGCCGTTTAAAGATTATCGATTTGAGATAGAAGATACCATTCCAGCGATGGCAGGTACCATTGGTAAAGTGGTTATGGTGGGTGCTATTGCAGCAACGTTTGCCGGAGCTCTAGGGCTAAATGAAGGTTTTATCCTGGAAAATGTTCGTTATGAGTTACTCATAGCCTCAGTTTTCATTATTCTTTTCTCCGGATTTTTATTGCCAACCGCTAACCTTGCAGGCACACACGGCCCACTCATCCCTTTAATTCCTATTGTCGTTGCAGCAGGCGGTCATCCTATGGCTTTTGGGGTGCTCATTGGCGCTTTTGGCTTGATCTTAGCCATCAGTAAAGGTGGCAGCATGTTGGCAAGCCTCACCAGTAAAGGCGTGTGCGGTGGTTTGTTGCTCTACCTTGGCTTTGTGGGAACCGTTTCTCAAGTGAAAAATCTGTTCGCTTGGGCTGAGGGAATAGGGATGAGTCACATTGCTTTTGTCGTGATTCTTTGCACCATCATCTTATACGCATTATTGGAACATTTTCGTAAGCGTTGGCTAGCAGTTCCTCTTAGTTGTTTGCTAGGTGGTACTTTAGCTTTTGCCATGGGAGCCCCGTTTTCATTTCAAACCGAGCCCGGTTTACCCAATATGAACCCCATGTATTGGTGGGGAGAAGACACAGGCTGGATGCTAGGTTTACCTACTATTGAACATTTCATGGTGGTATTGCCGTTTGCTATTTTAGCAGTCGCTATGTGGTCGCCAGATTTTTTAGGGCATCAAGTGTTTCAAAAAATCAGCTATCCCGAACGTACAGAAAAAGTACAAATGAACATTGACGATACCATGACCACAGCTTCAATTCGTCAGACGTTCGGCTCTCTGCTCGGTGGTACTAATTTTACTTCGTCGTGGGGGACTTATATCGTTCCGGCGGCTATCGCGAAACGTCCCATTCCTGCTGGTGCTTTGCTGACAGCACTGTTTTGTATCATAGCCGCTGTTTGGGGCTACCCAATGGATTTAGCTATATGGCAACCTGTACTTTGTGTTGCGCTAATTGTTGGGGTATTTGTCCCATTGCTGGAAGCTGGAATGGAAATGACACGTGAAGGGAAAACCACACAATCGGCGGCGATTGTTGTATTTTCTTCAGCGCTCGTTAACCCTGCGTTTGGTTGGTCCCTTGCCATGTTGTTAGATAACTTAGGCTTAGTCGGTTGTAAAGAACGTAGTGGTGAACTTAATAAAATGAACCGTTGGGTGCTGCCTGGAATTATGTTTATTGTGCTAACGAGTGTAATGGCGTTGGTAGGTCTACTCCCGGGGATACCAGCGATTATTCCAAGTTTTCGTTGACCTGATAGGAGCGGTTTAGTTCAGTGGATCTAAACCGCTTCTGCCCCAAAGCTGAATGCGCCTCCAGCTTTTAGTCCCTTCCCCTTTTCAAGGGGAAGGTTAGGATGGGGTTGGTTTTGCCCCGACTCGTGTCAGATCGAACTGCTATGACATGTTAATGCCCCTTTGCGTGCTGGCGAAAGCCAATGAAATCCATCTCATTCCAAGAGCTTTCCATAGGGCTTTTTATGCTAAATGCAAGGTATGTGGAAATATATAACCCTGCTGCACTCTCTCTTTAGTAGATTGTTAAATATGATGATATTCTATTTAAGATATGCACTTATGCTGAATCCTAATGGCGGAGCATTGCTGGTGGCATGTTTTTTCTAAAAACTGAGTTTTATCCGTTTCAGAAAGTTAGGACTTGCAAACGAACATTAATCTGGATTTTTAATCTTTGCGATATTGAGTTAATTAAAATATGAAATTTAAAGAATATGACATTAGACTCGGATTAGAAAAAGACGAGTACAGTGAATACGATGTAACACTGTCTAGTATTGATTGTTTATCTGATTTTGATGAGTTTAATTTTGAAAAATCACCTCCGAATGCTGAGTTGTTTATAAAAATCGAGAATAACAACAACCTTTATCTTGATTGGATTGTGGTAACAAAAAGTATTGATGGTCTAAGTGCGCTTTGTTTTATGTTCTTTTACTGGGATACATGGGTAAATCCGTACAATATTAAGGAATATATCCAAGAGTTAACCGTTGAGTTTGAGAAAAAAGGTATTACTAGTGAGCTTGATGACAATTACTCAGAAGGTGTGGGAATATCATACACTTTGAAATCAATTTCTGGCATCAAAGAGTTACGTGAAACAAATCAAATCGTAATCGCAAAGTGCATTAACAATGCAAAGGAAACGTGCATAGAGAGAATTAAGGAAAGGGTCTTGTTAAGGTTTTTGATTTCCCTGAGCATTATAAAATCGCTTGCACTCAGTATATACTATGGTTTGGTGAATTCTTAAAGACTTTAGGTATGCGCAGTGAGGTGTCGATAGACAACAGCGATGGGAAAACGACTCTTCTCATAAATTCCGAACTTCAATTTAGAGAGAAATTAGAACAAGCATTATATGTATACCTTTCACTTCCTGGTTCGGAAATACATCCAATTAGTACAAATGACATCGAATCAAAGGTTAACTATCAGATGATGGTTTCTCAAGTTCAAAATCTAAAAACACAGATCGAATTAAAAGAAATCAATAATAGAAATGAAAAATGCAACGATAGAAGCAACCAAGAAGGAAATTATGTTACTATCCAGCATGAAAGACGAAAAAGATATAGGTATTGTTAATGGCCTTTCAGTGACGGATTATCAATGGGGTATTTTCAAGCTGAAGCCATCAGAGATTCTTAAAAAATACCTAACCAAATCCGAATAGAATATATAACCTTTTCTCCGGTCAATAGGCAATGATCTTTTTTGGCTGCGTCAGCAGCCAATGCTCTCAAACAATAGCGCCGTCTACTTCAATTTTCCCTACCTGAAGTTATCCGAATTAGACGCTTTCGAGCACTAACTCTAACGAACTGTTGTCCCTTTCCAATTCGCATAACCAAAACACAAAGAGCCAAAACCCCCATCTAACTTCCCCCTTAAAAAGGGGGAAGAACCAAGAGCATTTTCCATTTCCACGACGAGAGTAAAATGTCCCAAACTAACATAAGCCACCAAAACAAAAAGGGAGCCTCCCAGCTCCCTTCTCAACTTAATTAACCTGCCCTACGCCACTTCCACCTTCACCCGGAAGAAAATCGCATAGAACAGCGGGATCACCACCAGTGTCAGGATGGTTGCGAACAGCAGACCAAACATAATGGTCACGGCCATACTCTTGAAGAACGGGTCAATCAAGAGTGGGGCAACACCTAGAATGGTGGTGAATGCGCCCAGCAGTACCGGACGGGCACGGCTAAGTGCGGCGTCGATAATTGCGTTATAAGGCGCTTTACCGTCGCGGATTTCCACGTCTGCCTGGTCAACCAACACAATGGCGTTTTTCACCATCATACCGATCAGGCTCAGGAAGCCGAGGATTGCCATAAATTCGAACGGTGTCTGGAACACAATCAAACCAACCGTTACACCCACAACCGCCAACGGTGCAGTCATCCAGATAACCAATGGCTGACGCAGGGCGTTGAACATGAACACCACTGCCAGAATCATCGCCGCGAAGCCGTAAGGGGCAGAAATCACCAGGCCTTCGTTCGCGTCTTTTGATGCTTTGTATTCACCGTACCATTTCAGCTCGTAGCCGGCTGGTAGTTCGATTGCTTCAATCTGGCTGCGAACCTGGTTGAAGGCATCGGCTGTCAGCACACCCGGTGCAGGGTCAGCCTGAACCAGAATGGTTGGCATACGGTCGATACGGCGCAGGATGGCATCCTGATAAACCACATCCACAGAATCCACCACCTGACTGACAGGAATAAATGTGCCTGCGGTTGGGCTGAACACTTCGGTGTTTTCAATCGCGCGCTGGTGGTTACGCTCGCTTTCCGGTGCGCGCACCACGATTGGGATCAAATCATCGCCTTCACGGTACACACCCACATTGCGGCCACTCAGGGTTTGCGCAATTGCAGCGTTGATTTCAGCGGTGGTCAGGCCGTAGCGCTGTGCTTCTTCTGCTGAATACACAGGGCGCAGAACCGGAACCTGTTGACGCCAGTCGTCCTGCACCGCAATCAGGTTAGGGTCAGCCAGCATGATCGCCTTGGCTTTTTCCGCCAGTTCACGCAATACGGCGCTGTCCGGGCCTTTGAAGCCAGCTTCAATCTTCTTGCCGCCGCCACGACCCAGCATGAATTTCCACACTTTGATTGATGCGTCAGGGTACTTCTCGTCCAGCTCGCTTTGCAGTTCGCCAAGCAGCGGGGCGATTTTGGTGTAGTCGTCGATATCAATCAGCAACTGGCCATAGCTCGGGTTACGGGCTTCCGGCGCGTAGGTCAGCATAAAGCGCAGGCCGCCACCACCGATAAAGCTGGTGATGTTGGTGATGCCTTCTTTGGCTTTCACGTCTTTCTCAATGCTGGCAACCACGGCTTCCGTGCGTTTGATGTCTGAGCCTTGTGGCAAGTAAACATCAACTACGAACTGTGGGCGCTGTGATTCCGGCATAAATCCCGGTGGTACAAACTGTACACCCCAGATAGACGCCGTCAGCGTACCGAATAGCAGGGCGCAGCTGATAATGCGGTGCTGCAAAACCCAGCTCAGCAGAGCGCGGTAGCCAGATACCATCTTGCCCGGTTTCTGGTCTGCTTTTACTGGCTTAACTTTCAGGAAGTCATGGCACAGCATTGGGGTCACGGTCACCGCAAATACCCAGCTCAGCAGCATGGAGTAAAGGATTACCCAGAACAGCGAGCCTGCGTATTCACCCATGTCTGACGGTGAAAGGCCGATAGCACTGAACGCACAGATGCCCACCACGGTACCGCCCAGCAGTGGCCATTTGGTGGAGTTCACGACTTCGGAAACGACCAGTTGTTTGTCTGCATCCGGCTCTTTCTGGAAGCGCACAAGGATACCGTCGGTGACTACGATGGCGTTATCCACCAACATACCAAGCGCGATGATCAGCGCACCCAGCGAAATACGCTGCATGGCGATATCTTCAATCAGCATGATGCACAGCGTGCCTGCCACGGTCAGCAGCAGCACGAAGCCGATGATGACGCCAGAGCGAACGCCCATAAACAGCAGCAGCACCACGAATACGATGGCAACAGCAGCGATCAGGTTGTCGATAAAGTTGGCGACAGAATCACGCACTGAATCAGACTGCATGGAGATAACGTTCAGCTCCATACCCAGCGGACGCTGGCTTTCCAGCTCTGCCAGACGTGCTTTTACCGCATCACCCATGTCCACAACGTTACCGCCAGAGACGTTGGAAATACCAAAGCCCACAGCACGCTCACCGTTGTAGCGCATCAGCATGGTTGAGGGTTCTTTGTAACCACGGGTGATTTCTGCGATATCGCCAAGGCGCAGAACAGTGTTGTTACTGCCAATACCGACCTGCATGTTTTTCAGGTCTGCAACCGAATCAATGTTCGAGCTTGGAATAACAGGAATGCGCATCGCATTGGTTTCAATGCTGCCTGCCACGGTGACCAGGTTTTGCTTTTGCAGTACCTGGAACACTTTTTCCGCAGACATACCGAATTCCGCCAGACGCTCACTGGAGATCTCAACGAAAATGGTTTCCTGCTGCTCAGCCAGGGTCGCGGTTTTCGCTACGCCCGGTACCAGCACGATTTCGCGGCGCAGGTCGTCGACGTAATCTTGCAGTTGTTTGTCGCTGTAGCCTTCGCCGGTCACGGCAAAGAACAGGGCATATACATCAGCAAAGTCATCGTTAACGATGGAAGGGCCTGCTCCCGGCGGCAACTGGCGCTGCGCATCGGTCACTTTACGGCGCAGTTTGTCCCACACTTGTTGAAGGTCTGCGGCGCTGCCAGCGAACTCGAGTTTGATCTCGACGGTCACCTCTGACATGCCTTGCATCGAGACCGATTTGACCTCTTTCACTTCCTGCAAGGACTGCACTGCGCCTTCAATCACGTCGGTCACTTCGTCCGACACTTCCTGCGCGGTGGCGCCAGAGTATGGCGTTGCAATCACCGCCTGGCGGATAACGAATTCAGGGTCTTCAAAGCGGCCGAGTTTCAGGTAGCTGATGTAGCCGCCCAGCAGGGTCAGGGCAATCAGTACCCAAACACTGGTGCGTTTGGCAATGGTATAACGTGCAATGTCCATCATTACGCTCCGTTGCGCTCATCTGTGTAAGGACGCACTTCCATGCCTTCTTTCACGCTGGAAACACCCGCGATGATCACGCGCTCACCTTGAGAAAGGTTGGCTTCAATGATGATGCGGTCTTTGTTCAGCGCGCCGACATCCACGTAACGTTTTTCGGCTTTGTTGTCTTCACCCACAATCCAGACGAATTGCTTGCCTTGGTTGTCCGGCACAATCGCGGTCAGTGGCAGGGTGATTTGCTGGTTACCTACCGCGCTGCCAGTCAGTGGGCTGACTTTCACGGCCATGCCAGGCAGAACGCGGAAACCGTTCAGATCTTCAAGACCGAGTACAACCGGGTAGGTTTGTGATACTGGATCAGCTTCAGTTGCGTAGGAGCGCAGTTCAAGCGGGAATACCTGACCCGGAATCGTTGAGATTTCTGCCACTGCATCGGCTTTGCTGTCGCCTGAAAGCATCACTTTATGAGGGATGTGAATGACGACTTCCAGATCACGCAGATCATGGATGGTCATCACTGGCTCGTTAGCCTGAACCTGAACATGGTTGTCGACCATCTTGCGGCCAACAACACCGTCAAACGGGGCGTGCAGTTCGGTGTATTCCAGTTGACGTTTTGCATCGTCAACACGGTTACGCGCCAGGTTGTAACGTGTGGTAATGGCATCAAGGTCAGCTTTTGAAATCGCCTGACTTTTCTTGAAAATGGCCTGTGCGCGTTCGTATTCGAGGGTGGTGTTTTTCAGTTCCAGCTCGGCAGATTCCAGCGCGGTTTTCGCATCGCGCGCATCCAGTGATGCCAGCAACTGGCCTTTTTTCACTTCGTCGCCTTCTTTCACCAGAATGTCAGTCAGGCGGCCACCCACGCGGAACGCCATGTCTGCGCGTTCGGCAGCGCGGACAACACCGTTGAAGCTCAGATCGGCTCCGTTTTGAGTCTGAACAATTTCAGTCAATGCAGGTTTTACAACCGGTGCGACAACTTGCTGCGGTGCTTCTTCGCCACAGCCAGTTAAGGCGAATGCTGATACCAGCAGGGCAGATATCGCAGTGAGTTTCAGCTTCGAGCTGCCAGACTTCATTACGACCATGTTTGCTTCACTCCACATAAGGAACCGGCATTCGGTGTGCCGGTCAATGTTAGGTAATGGGGTTACGCACTGGATTCAATGCGAAAGTAAACTTTGGAGTTTATTTTACGCGCAACCAACGCGACAGGTAAACTCAAAAGTGTACTTTTTTGTTTCGACTTGTTAGATTTAAAACGTTGAAGAGAGGAGAGAGCCCATGACACGCTCTGAGCAGAAGCGGTTGGCAATTATCAGTGCCGCCAAAGAAGAGTTTATCCAGCACGGGTTTTTATCTGCGAACATGGACAGAGTGTGTGCGGCAGCGGAAGTCTCGAAGCGCACGCTTTACCGCCACTTTGAAAGCAAGGAAGTGTTGTTTGAAGCCGTGCTTGCCATTCTTCAGTCGTCTATCAACGAGAAGTTGCACTATCCGTTTGACGCGACAAAAAGCCTGAAAGAGCAACTCACGGATATTACCGTGAACGAGGTGGATATTCTTTATCACACCTACGGCATTCCGTTTACCCGCGTTATTTTGATTGAGTTTCTGCGTCAACCGGAAATGGCGCAACAGATTATCAGCAACATTTACAACAACAAAGCACTGAAAAACTGGTTTGCAGAAGCCCAGGCGGCGGGTGAGTTCAAGTGCATGACGCTGGACGTGCTGTGCCAGAGTTATCAAAGCCTGTTTAACGGTATGTTTGTCTGGCCGCAGGTTTTTGATATGCAGCCAATCCCGGAAGGAAAAGATCGCGAAGCGAAAATCGACCACATTGTGCGTATGGTGGTGGGAGCATGTGGGGATTAACTCCCCACGGTCAGGCTGTTACTTCTGGCATTTGATAAAAATGAAGTTTGGCTGCTTGCTCAAACGTTCATAAATTTCCGCTGACTCTTCCTTAATTTTTTCATTCACCGTGCCCTCTGAAATCTGGCTAATCAATAGACCGGCATCAGTGATGGCAGAGCATATCTCAGTGAGTGAACGGCGATAGAAAGTCACCTGAACCGGCGTTCCGACGGTGTTCCATTCTTCCTGAACCAGTTCGCGGTCAAAGTAGTTACCTGTGGTAGAACACTCAAAATCTGCAAAAGGGTGATGGGTTGAAAACACCATATAGCCACCCGGTTTCAGCACGCGGGCAACATCGGCAAATACCTTGGTCAGATCTTCCACGTAGTGAAGTACCAAAGGGCAAACAATTACGTCGTAGGTTGCGTCTTTTTCTTTTGGCAAACCTTCCGACAAATCCTGCACATAAGCGTTAACTTTTCCGCCGAACTTCTTTTCAACCAGTGCGATCATTTCCGCAGAGAAATCGAGACAGGTGACGCTTGCTGCGCCTTTTGAAAGGAAGTAATCCGCGTACACGCCCGAGCCGCAGCCCATGTCCAACACGGTTTTCCCTGCAATTTCGCCAAGCATGGCTTGTGTGTTCGGGCGTTCAAATTGGGCGTTGTAGATGTTGCCTGAATGACGTTGTCGTATTGCTCTGCGTACTTGGAGTACATATCCGATTTCATGATTTGCTCTTCTTAACGTGGCGATGGATGTTTGGGCTGGCGGGAAAAAACGCCCGGCATTTGCCGGGCGTCGTATTTTACTGTGCGGATTTGAACCCGTTCAATACAGCAACGGTATTGTGGCCAAGATCGTCTACTGCATAGCCGCCTTCAAACACAAACAGGGTCGGAAGGCCAAGGCCGCCAATCAGGGTGCCGATTTGCAGGTAGTCTTCAAGCTTGAGTTTGAAATGGCTGATTGGGTCGTTTTCGTAAGTATCCATACCCAAAGAAATCACCAGCGAATCTGCGCCAAAGCTGCGGATTTTTTCCAGTGCCGTTTCCAGCGCCGGGCGGTACAAAGACCAGTCCGTTTTGCCTTGTGGCAATGGCAGGTTCAGGTTAAAGCCTTCGCCTTTGCCTTCACCGGTTTCATCGTCAAAACCCAGGTAATGCGGGTAGTCGTAATCCGGGTCACCGTGGATAGAAACAAACAGCACGTCGTCGCGATCGTAGAAAATGGTCTGGGTGCCGTTACCGTGGTGGTAATCGATATCCAGAATCGCCACTTTCTCATGGCCTTTGCGACGCAAGCCTTCCGCTGCAATCGCAGCGTTGTTGATGTAGCAGTAACCGCCCATCAGATCTGGCGCTGCGTGGTGGCCTGGCGGACGGCAAAGGGCAAATGCTGCTTTGTCGCCGTCAATCAAGGCGTCAACACCCGTCAGCGCGCAATCAACCGCAGAAGCAATCGCTTCGAAGCTGGTTTTGGTGATAGCAGCCGTCATGTCGAAGCTGTAATAGCCCAACTTACCTTCGATGTCTTTTGGCACACGGTTACGCAGGTGACGCGCTGGCACAAAGCAGTATGGAGATGCGTCGCGCTCTGGGCCGTAAGTCGCTTCCCACTCATTCCATGCGTTTTGCAGGAAGGTCACGTAGTCTTCGGTGTGAACCCACTGCATTGGCTCAAGGCCATACTCGTTGGGTGCAATCACGTCATAGCCTTGGTTGGCATTAATGGCGTTCAACACCATGTCTGCACGTTCAGGCTTTTCAAAGCAAGGGGTCGCTTCGCCGCTCAGGAACTCGTATTTCACGCGGTGCAGGTTTTGCTTTTCGCTGTAGATAACTTTCATTATCGCTTCAGCTCCATCCAGTATTGGTTGTAGATAGGTGCCGCTTCACCGATGTCAGACAGGAACTGGCCTTTCTGTTTCACGTCGGTGGTTGGGAAAATCACTTCGCTGTTGCGCAGCTCATCCGGCAGGTGGTTCAGTGCACCCAGGTTAGGCACAGCGTAACCAATTTCCTGCACCAGTACCGCTTGGTTTTCTGGCTTCATCAGGAAGTTGATGAAAGCGTAAGCCGCGTCTTTGTTTTCCGCATGCTTAGGGATCACCATGTTGTCCATCCAGAAAATGGTGCCTTCTTCCGGGTACACATAATGGATAGATGGGTTCTCAACCGTTGCGCGGTAAGCGGTGCCGTTCCACTGCATGCCGACGTTCACTTCGCCCATGATAAGCGGCGTGTGCGGTGCATCTGAGTTGAACAGGGTCACGTTTGGTTTCAGGGTTTTCAGCGTTTCGTAAGCCTGACGGATTTCGTCTTCATTCTGGCTGTTTACGCTGTGACCGTTCATGATTAGCGCCATGCCGAATACGTCACGCACGTCATCCGTCAGCAGCAGTTGGCCTGCAAATTCCGGGTTCCACAAATCTGCCCAGCGCTTAACGTCTTTACCGTCAACCACATCGCTGTTGTATCCCAAACCCGTGCTGCCCCACATGTAAGGCAGAGAGTAGCGGTTTTCTGGGTCGAAAGGCTGGTTCAGGATTGAAGCATCAAGGTCTTTAAACGCGGTGATCTTGCTCTTGTCCAGCTCATGCAGAAGACCTTCATTACCCATGATAGAAACGTAGTAAGTCGAAGGGACAATCAGGTCGTAGCCTTTCGCGTCGAGCAGCTTCACCTTCGCGTACATGGTTTCATTACTCTCAAACGTGGAGTAATTCACCTTGATCTTGGTTTCTTCTGTGAACTTTTCGATAAGTTGCTGGGGAAGGTATTCAGACCAGTTGTAGATATTGAGGAACTGATCGGCGGAAGCAGAAGCGGAAAAAAGCAGGCCAGCGGTGGCCGCAACAACAAAGTTTTTATTCATCTACGTAGTGTTATCCGAAAACATAAAATACAAAGTATTTAACGCGATATTGCGCGCGCGAATTAGATAGCAATCGATTGGTTTTCGCAATATGTGGGGCAAAATTAATAGGTTGTGACGTGAGAGTAATTTGGCGAAAGGAATGAACCTCTCACCATAAAGAGTGGTGTCGCGTTGCAGAGTATTGGCTTCATGCTTTAGAAGTCTCGGCGCTTGGCAATAGCGCAAAGCTGCATATCACTATACTGACCGCTACGCCTTAAAGAACGAGGGATTCACCGTGGCCGTCAATCTGCATTTTTACAGCGATTTGCTTTGCTATTGGGGCTGGATTGGCCAGCATGTGAACGACCAGATTCGCGGTAATTGGTCGCAGGAAGAGGTGGTCTGGCACTACCACTGCCTGCCCGTATACGCCAATATTCCTGAGCGTATGGCACAGACGGCTCCCGGCGATGAAGGTTATCTCGCGTTTGCTGATAAGACTGAGAATTCCCTGGCTAGTTTTGATGGCATAGACATCAACCGTTGTTTGGCGTCAGGTGCGTCCACGCAGCTCTATTATTCCCCACCAGATAGTGAAGGCGGTTTACGCAGTCGAAGGCCCTGCAGCGGCAGTGGAACTGGCGCGCGCGATCCGGCATGCATTTTTCGAGCAAGCCCGCGATGTCAGTGAAATGGATGTATTGCGGGAGATCTTGCAGGAAAACAAGCTAATGACGTTGCCCGTGATGCAATACCTGAAATGTGGTCAGGCGCTGGCGGATGTATTTAGCGACTTCAAAGTCGCCGAGAAAGAGAAGGTGCCGGGTAGCCCGACCTGGATCATGGATGGTGGCCGATACCGCTTTTACGGCAACATTGATATCAACAATCTGGTGTTTGTGATTGATAGTCTGGTAGCAAAGCAGTAGGTCTATTTATCATTGATGGAGCTTTCTTTGGTATCGGCTTGTGTGAGGGTCTGGAATCCTGCCAGATACGTGTGGTTGTCGTTACCCAGCACATTGCGCCGAAGACAAAGGCGATAGTGGCAAAGTGTGCAGGGAAAAGGCAAAACAGTACAAAGCAGGCGATCGTTTCAGTGCCTTCGGTTAAACCGCCGATGTAGTAGAGAGATTTATTGCGGTAGACGGGATTGTCGATGCTTCGTTTGCTCGCCATGATGGCAAAGGCAAGAAAGCTCGACCCTGTGCCCATGAACGAGAAGATCAGGAAGGCGGCTGCAACGGCGTTTTGTTCCGGGTTTGCCAGTGCAAACGCAAAGGGAACCATGGAGTAAAACAGAAAATCGAGGGTGATATCGAGAAAGCCTCCGGCATCGGTAATGCCCTGCTTTCTTGCGAGCGCGCCATCCAGCCCATCAGCAATCCGGTTGAGGGCGATAAACAGCAGCCCCAGCCAGTAATGCCCTGTGGCAATGGCGGGGAGGGCGAGCATGCCGATAAAGAACCCACCAACCGTTACCTGATTGGCGGTTAACCCCAGTTTCTCGCTGACTTCTGCCGCCTGTTTCAATGGCCAGCGGATGATGTCGATTGCGTAGCGATCAAGCATGGTTTTCCTCCATGCCGGATTCGTCCAGCGATGGCCATTTGATTAAGGCGCTGCCTTCTGGCACATCATCTTCGTCGTGGGTCACCATCACCGCCGCAATTTTGCGGTTCTGGATCTGCTTAAACACAAAGGCACGGAATGATTTGCGCAGTGGTTTATCCAGCTTGCTGAAAGGCTCATCCAGCAGCAGTACTTTGGGGTGGGAAAGCAGGGTGCGCATCAGGCTGACGCGGGCGCGCTGACCACCGGATATCTGATCCGGCGCTTTAAAGGCGATATCACCAAGGTCAATGTCCTGCAGGGTATTCAGAGCGCGGTTTTTCTTTTCGCTGGCGTTCATGGTATCGGGCAGCCCGAAAGCAAGGTTCTGCCACACATTAAGGTGTGGGAAGAGCAAATCATCCTGAAACAGAATGCCGACTGCGCGCTTTTCCGGCGGCAGATGATGAATGTTAGTACCGCTTACTGTGATCTCGCCTTTGCAGGAAAAGTCCGGTGACAAGTGCCCGGCAATCGCACTGAGCAGGGTGGATTTTCCGCATCCACTGGGACCCATGATCGACAGCACTTTGCCGTTTTCGACAGTGAAAGTCATGTCGGACACCAAGGTAGCCTGGCGCGAACTAATAGTGAGGTTTTGGACGGACAAAGTCATTGAGGCTCTCTTGGGAATGCTCGTTTCTTGCTAAACGGCGTTTTGGGTCGGCCAACCGGCTTGCGGTAAGTGTCAGGGCGAAAAACAGCAGTGGCAGGAATGCTGAATCAAACCGTAAACGGCACTGATACGTCTGTCCTGACCGCTGGCAAGGCTGACCGCCTCTGTGGTTAAGGTGGTGATGCGCCCGGCTCCCAGCAATTGGGTTGGCAGGTATTGGGCAAAACTGACGCTGATACCCACCGCCCACGCCAGCAATATGGCAGGTAACAACAAAGGCAGTTTTACACGCCACCAGGCTTTCGTGGCTGAATAACCCAGGCTTCTTGCCGTTTGGGTCAAGCGCGGATCAAAAGCGCGCCATGTGCCATCCAAGGCTAGGTAGACGTACGGGAATGAAAACAGAATGTGCGCCCAGATCGTCGAGGGCACATGCCATTGACCCGGCAGCATATAAATCGCGACCTGAATACCGAACAGGATAGAAAGCTGGGGGATAAGCAACGGAATGGCGATGACCAACTGGGGTACTGAACGGTGGTATTTGTCGCGGTATTCAAGGCAGGCAATGGCAAACACCAGTGCAACGCTGGCGGCGATAAGCCCAAGGATCAGGCTGTTGAGTGTCAGCTCCCATAAATGGGCGGCTTCCTGATCCCAAAAACGGGTGGTGAAACGGGTCGGCCAGATGTCAGGAAAACGCCAACGCAGGGCGAATGACCATACCAGTAACAGCGGGATCATCAGAAACGGCAGCAGGGCGACCAAGGAAAACAGATGTTTGCCGGGAAGATGAAAGGTTTTACTGCCACTGTACTGCCAGCGCTGCCAGAGACGGAGCAGGGCATATTCACCCAGACGGTAAAGCAGCAGAACCGCAAAGCAGACGATAAACAGCGTAATTGCGCCCGCTGCGGCACGGGGAAGCAAAGTAAGGTTTGGCTCACTGAACCATTGCCAAACCAGTACTGCAAACGTTGAAGGCGATGTAGGCCCCAATATCATCGCGACATCGACCACTGAAAGGCTGTATGCCAGTACAGCGTAGATTGGGAAGCGCATTTTGGGTAGCCATTGTGGGAAGACGACTTTCATCCATGCTGCGCTTTGGTTGTAACCAAGGCTTCGCGCGGAGGCGAGCAGCTTGTCGACTTTCATCTGGTGCAGTACGGCAAGGCTCATCAAGAGCAAAAAGGGAGTTTCTTTCACCGCAAGGGCAAGGATAAGACCAATGCCATTGCTGTCCTGCACCAATGACCAGTGGTTCGGATCGTCTTGTCCTGTGAAAAGGGTGAAAAACCGGAACAGCCAGCCAGAAGGGGAAAACATCAGGCGAAACCAATCGCAAAGGCGACATGAGCATTGCCAGCAGGGGAGAAAGCCACTTTTCAATGCGTTGCCAGGCAGAGGAGCCCCAAGTGCGCTGGAGGATCAGGAAAGTGAAAAGTACGGCAAGAAATGAAGCGCCAATGCCGGTTATCAGTGAAAGCTGCAGCGCTTTGCCCGTACCCGGCCAGTCCAACATGGCTTGCCAGCCTGCCAGGTTTGGCTCGTTTAAATCCAGCGCAGGGAGGTAACTGACAGCGGAAAGTAACACACCCCCTAACCCGGGGATCAGAGGTAAACAACACACGACCAGCGTTGCGATGTACAGCAGACGTAGCATTGCTTACCTCTTCAATTTCTTTGGCTATCAGTCATTATTGACCATAACGCTTGAGCCATTCCTGTTCCAGCGCCACTTGCCAGCTTGGATGCGGCTCAGGCTGGGACTTAAACAGCGGTTTGCTGTCTGACAGTTTCACTACCGCAGGGTCACCCCAGTAATCGCTGTTGGCTTTTCGTGCCTGCGCTTCTTCACTCATCAGGAAGTTGATGGCAACCAGCGCCCCTTCTTTGGCATTGGCATTCCACGGAATCGCCATAAAGTGAATGTTCGACAGTGCGCCTTTATCAAACGCAAATGCTTTGGCGGTTGGCGGTAAAGTGCCGTTTTTCACAGCGGTTTCAGCCGCATTCGGGTTAAAGGTGATTGCAAGAAGAAGCTCGCCGTCGTCCAGCAGTTGCAGGGTCTCTGCGCTGCCCGCCGGGAATTGTTTGCCGTTGCGCCAGGCAACAGGATGAAGCTCATCCAGATATGCCCACAAGGGTGCAGTGACTTGGTTGAACTTTGCTTCATCGACCGGTTGATAAAGCGGGGCGGTGTCTGTTGCCAACTCCAATAGCGCCGCTTTCAGGAAACTGGTGCCGTGAAATTGCGGTGGTTGTGGATAGGCAACTTTTCCGGGGTTGGCTTTGGCAAGGCTCAACAGTTCGACAAATGAATGTGGCGGGTTAGCCAGCTTTGCTTCGTCTCGGATAAAGACCAATTGCCCCACGCCCCATGGCGCTTCCAAACCGTTCGTCGGCTCGGTGAAATCTTCGCTGACAGGCAAGGATTTATCGACGATCTGCCAGCTTGGCAGTTGCTCGGCAAACGGCCCGTAAAGCAGGCCATTGGATTTCATGGACTTAAAGTTCTCGCCGTTGATCCACACCATATCAACGCTGCCGCCTTCGTTTTTCCCGGCGGCTTTTTCTGCCACTAAACGGTTCACCGTTTCGGCGATGTCAGAGACTTTGACATGCTGCAGGGTGACGCCGTAACGGTCTTTCAGCTCGTCACCCGCCCAGCGCAGATAGGCGTTGATTTCCTGACTGCCACCCCAGGCATTAAAATAGACTGTCTGACCCTGGGCTGCTTCTTCAATGCTGTCCCAGTTATTAAGGTCAGCGGCAGCAGTCGCGGTGCTGAAAGCGAGAGCACAAGTGGCAACGAGGTGTTTTAAGTTCATCTTGTTTAATCTTCCTTAATTGCTGTTGAAATTCAGGCTTTGGATTCGTTACGCATCCAGGCATGGAACTTCTCTACCCAGCTAGTAATTGAGGGGCATTATTCTGTTTCCACACACCCGCCGTGTACTTCGTTGCTTCACTCATGGTGGGGTATGGGTGAACAGTACCGAGAATTTTGTTCAAACCAAGACCATGGCGCATTGCCAGGGTAAATTCTGCCAGCAAGTCTCCGGCATGGGAGCCGACAATGGTCGCGCCAAGGATTTTGTCTTTGCCTTTCGGGGTGATGACTTTGATAAAGCCATGGTCTTCACCGTCGGCAATGGCGCGGTCGAGATCGTCAATGCCATAGTGGGCAACTTCGTAATCAATACCCAATGCTTTGGCTTCTTTTTCGTTAATACCCACACGGGCGACTTCCGGTGCGGTATAGGTGGCCGCGGGCATAACAGAGTAATCCGCTTTGAACTTTTTGAAGTCGCCAAACAGGGCATTAACCGCGGCATACCATGCCTGATGACCGGCGGCATGTGTCAGTTGGAAAGGGCCGGCTACATCGCCCACCGCGAAAATGTTCGGGTAGTTGGTTTGCAGGTAGTCGTTCACTTTCACAGTGCCGCGCTCTGTGAGCTCAACGCCGATATCTTCCAACCCAAACCCTTTGGTGTTGGCAACGCGGCCAAGGGCGAGCATGACATAGTCAAACTCGACGACGACTTCCTCGCCATTGTGTTCAAGGTAGGCGCGTTGGATATCACCCTCTTTTTCAAAGCGTGCAGCCTTATGACCAAGCAAGATGTTTACGCCATCTTCCTCCAAACCTTTCACCACCAGTTCAGCGGCATCGGCATCTTCACGGATCAGCAGTTGATCCGCCATTTCCACCAGAGTGACATCCGTGCCGAGGCGGGCAAAACTTTGTGCCAATTCGCTACCGATAGGGCCGCCGCCCAACACCAGAAGCTTCTTAGGTTGTTCCTGAAGTTCCCAAATGGTGTCAGAAGTCAGGTAGCTGACGTCCTGAAGGCCTGGAATGCCGGGAACCAATGGACGCGCACCGGTGGCAATCACAATATTGCGGGTTGTCAGGCGCTCGCCGTTTACTTCCACTTCCCACGGGGAAAGGATCTTGGCTTCGCCTGAATACACTCTACGCCAAGCTTGGTATAACGCTCGACAGAGTCATGGGGCTCGATACCTGCGATCACTTTGTGGACACGTCCCATCACCTGTTTGAAATCGACGCTTGGCTCACCGGCTGAAACACCAAATTCCTGGGAACGTTTGATTTCATGCATAGCATGACCTGCACGGATCAAGGCTTTTGAAGGAACACAGCCTGTATTGAGGCAGTCGCCGCCCATTTTGTGTTTTTCGATAAGCGTGACTTTCGCTTTTACCGCCGCGCCGATATAGGTTGTTACCAAACCACCGGCACCGGCACCAATCGCAATCAGGTTACGGTCAAACTTAACGGGCTTTTGCCATTTTGAGTAAACGCGACGTTTTTGGAGAAAATTCATAACAACCTTCGCAATGATGGGGAAAATCCCCAAAAGGACGAGAGACAGTAGCACGCCAGGCGAGACGATACCGCTTAAAGAGTCAATTTGTGCCAGTTGGGTACCGGCATTGATGTAAACCGCAGTGCCCGGCAACATACCGATTTGACTGACAATGTAGAAAACCGCAGTGCGGATAGGCGTCAGACCCATCAGCAGGTTTATCAGGAAAAACGGAAACACCGGAATAAGGCGCAGGGTAAGCAGGTAAAAAGGACCGTCTTTTTCAACCCCTTGGTTGATGGTGGTCAGCTTATTACCAAATTTCCCCTGTACCCAATCTTTGAGCAAAAAGCGGCTAACCAAAAATGCCAGCGTTGCACCGATAGAGCTGGCAAATGAAACCAGCAACAATGCCCACCAAAACCCAAATAACGCTGCACCTAACAAGGTTGCAATGGCTGCGCCCGGCAGTGAAAGGCTGTCATGGTTACATAAACGACAAAGTAGATGACACTCGCCGTCAGGAAATTTTGCGCAATGGAATCTTTCAGCGCTGCGTGTTGGGCTTTTGCATTTTCAAGCGTAAACAGGGCGCCGAGATCAAAGGCAAACCAAGTAATGAATATGGCTGCGATGACGACAAGAATAGCTAACTTCTTTGTGTTCATTTCCTATCCCTATAAATAACAGTCGTTGTTCTGGGTGGCTGTTTCGACGTGCTGGTTTAACTATGGCAAAAATTCCCTAGTGCCTGCAGGTAACTACTTAAATTTCTGGGTATTAGACAGATAAATTATAAGTAATGTGACCTTGTAGGGTGCCCGTTATCGGCAAGCCGCTTTTACCACTCTGTAGCGTTCGTGAGGATACGTATATATAGATGACCGAGAGCAGACGGATTTGATTGCAGTCGCATTGATATTTTATCGAAGTAAAGAGAAAGATTGGCGTGAGGACTTCGCGGGCATGCAGGCGGCATTTTACAGACAGTATTTTGTGTATTGGATTGCCAGCAAGGCCAGTGGAATGAGTGCCAGCGTAGTGGTACCAGAAATGTGATAGTTACGGTGCCAATAGCTCCGTTGGGCAAAACTGTTCAGCCTGAGCCCCCAAATGACAACCAACGCATTCACGGCAAAAAAGACGATCACCAGAATGGTCAGGAATGAGGGAGCAAAGGTACCGTGCGCGCTGGCATAGTAAAATGAAAGTGGCAAAAAGAAACAGCCAAACACTGTCCATTTGAACCGACGAGGCCACTTCCGGAAATGGTCCCGGAATATGCGGTCAACTTGGTCTGGAAAAGGTTTGTTGTAATGCATCTTATTGTTGCCATTAATCTATCTCCTCTTTTGGCATAGCTCAGAAAGTGATGATCTGATAATCAGATGCATAATTTTCGTTCTGTATATGTGATTAATGTCACATTAATGAGACATATGAAGTTTTGCCATCGTTTCTTCGCGTTCACCTAATCAGTCTCTATTTTCATTAAGTATTGTGGTCAAATCCCCGCTATTAAAGCTTTCGCCTATGGCAAACTTTTCCGTTTTATCTTCAAAAGGGACGCAGATTGAGGGCAATAAATGTTTTCAAAACGGCATACGGTTAGTGATTGAGTGTTAAGGGGGCTAAATGTGGGGATAATTAAAAAAACAGCCAATGGCGGAGAAAGCACATTGGCTGTTTTTGGGGAGTAGTTGGTGAGGGTTTTACTGTTGGAGTGTTTCTAACAGTTCATTACGGCGCTGTGGAGTGATCACAGACCAGTGTTTACCCTCAATTGCACCTTCCAGTGCCCACAAAAGCTCGAGACTCAGGTTATCGCTGTGTGACTCTTGTAGTGCTTTATAAGCACGCACTGCGCCTGCACGCTGCAGCTCTTCGACAGAGTCGATTCCTGCTTTTTTCAGCATGCGTTCTGTTGCTAGGCGAAGGTTGGGAAGATCTTTGATACGTGTAGGCGCAGCCGTCTTCTTTTCCTGTTGATCTTCCCTGGAAATTGACAGCGCCTTCTTGGCGTGACTCATCATGAGTTCAGACTGTTCCCACCAATTCTCGGGCACAGCATAGTATTTAGTGACAACTGGAAAACCACGTTTTTTGTAAACGTATGGGGTCATTGCCAGTTTCTTGAATTCAGACAGATTACCGCTGCCTGCCCGAAGGTGGAGCTGATCATTCACGACAAGCGCGAACATTGTCTCGTCGCAAAAAACACCAAATCCGCCAAACATAGAACGGGATTTGATTTTGCCCAGACATTCGAAGAACTTCAGTGTGTTTTTTAGAGTAGGTTTATCCATGTGACTTATTCTCAATCAATACGTTCCTGGATGAATGGTCAAGGAGTAACGTAGCAAAGCGAATTCAGAGAATTGTCAACGAACCGGGTGAACCGGGCTTTGAAATGCTAACGTCATCGGTAACCCCGCTACCATCACCGTTGAAGTTATCGTCGGTGTGAGGCCGGAGGCTTTGCGTCCCACGCTTTCGCCGTGGTTTGCCTTTTCTTAACATGATTTAGCTTAACCGAATCATGTCATTTTGTCGTTATTGCTGGTCTAGCAAAGTGTGATCTTGGTTCAGATAGAGCGTTATTGATACGTCTAAAAATAAAGCGTTCCTCTTGTTATAGAAGAATTTTTGTCCGTTTCACCCAATTCGTTAATCTGAATAAGGGTAGCACTAGAAAACTGGGCATTTTAGCGATTTTGAGCTTTGTCGCAACAATAAGATTCGAATTTTCATAAAACTTGCAAAAAACAAAAAGCCCGAGTGTGATCTCGGGCTTTTTGGTGTTTTATTGCGCGAAGTGCGCGTGTTATTTATTCAGGTTTTTCACTGAACGGCGCACCACCAGTTCTGGTTGCATTTCGAAAATCTGTTGCTTGTTTTCTTTGTTCGCCAAACGCTCCATCAGCAGCTTGATGGCGGTTTTACCCAGACGGTTTTTCGGCTGGTGGATGGTCGTCAATGGCGGCGAGAAGAAGCCTGCCAAGTCAATGTTGTCGTAGCCAATCACTGAAATGTCGTTTGGCACATCCAAACCTGCTTGTCTGAAGGTGCTGATTGCGGCCAACGCCATGATGTCGTTGAAACAGAACACAGCCGTAGGGCGGTCTTCCTGCGCGATCAGCTTATTTGTCGCCTCAACTGCTGAGTCACATTCAAAGTCAGCTTCAACAATCCACTCAGGGTGATAGGTCAAACCGGCTTCTTCCAGCGCACGGCGGAAACCTTGCAGGCGCTCCTGACAGGTCAGTTTGTCCATCTGGCCTGAGATACAACCGATTTTGGTGTGGCCGTTTTCGATGAAATGTTTAGTCGCAATGTAGCCACCCAGCTCAGCGTTATCCTGAATACAGTCGGTATTCACGTGCTGGGTACCCCAATCCATCACGACCATTGGCAGATCCGCTTTTTTCTCCAGCAGTGCCAGTAGTTCTTCATTCAGGTCTGAACACATCACCAACAGGCCATCGACACGCTTTTCGGCCAACATGCGCAGGTAATCGCGCTGTTTTGCAGGTTGCCTTCGGTGTTACAAAGGATCAGGGTGTAGCCTTCGTTGTAGCAATATTCTTCAACGCCATGTACCACTTCCGCAAAGAATGGGTTCGTGGATTTGGTTACCAGCATGCCAATGGTGCGGGTAGAGTTACATTTCAGACTGCGCGCGACGGCGCTTGGTGCGTAATTCAGTTCATCAACTGCCGCCCATACTTTTGTAGTGGTGTTCTCGGCCACAAAACGTGTCTTATTGATCACGTGCGAAACGGTGGTGGTCGAGACACCTGCGAGACGAGCGACGTCTTTAATTGTTGCCATTCGGTAATCTTCTTATCGTTTTCATTGGCAGCGTATGAATTGTCAGGTGCTGCACATGTTTACGCCGCTTTCAGTCAGCGGCGTACAATTCCGGCTATGTCACCGGCTTCAGGTTCATTTAGCTTGGGAGATGCGCTTCATTCCCCGATATCAATGCAAACCATGATGCTGTATGCACAGGGCCGGATAACGGCAATTGGGGGCAGGGCAATCTCGCGAGGCAGTTACTTGAGTCTGGTGCAATTCTCAGGAAATATCTCAATGCCAATCGCTTGCGTTCACAGTTTAATGGCTACCGCCACTTGTCGCAATTATTCTATTTCAGCAAGGTAAATAAGCTTGATGGTGGTCAAGCAATTTCGGGCTAGCTAAATGAATTCTTTAAAATAAAAAAGCCGGGTAATAACCCGGCTGATTGTTTGGGTAAATAATTTATTCGCCTTTGAGGAAGGCTAAGTCCAGTTTGATAAAGCTGACCAGCAGATTACCTGCCGCTTTATAGAAGCCAAATTGGTCAAACTGGTTAAGGGTGCTTTGGAATTGTTCAATCCAAGGCATCACCATGGTTTCCAGAAAACGCTGTTGCTCTTGCATCACCGCTTCCTGTTTTTCTTCGTCGTCTTCTTTATTTGCCAGAATGACGAGATTACCCATGAAATCCAAAACCACGGCCAGATGGTCGAAAGGTTCGTTGAAGTCTTTACGCTGGGCAATGCCGTAACTTTCCATCCATTTACCCATTTCCTGCGCTGGCTTGTCATTCAAAAGACCAGATTCGCCAATATAGATAGAGGCGTAGGGCAGGGCACCGGTTTTCGGTGTGCTCAGGAACAGGCCGCAGAAATCAGCCGCCAGCTCCAGTTGGGCATCTTGACGTGTTTTTAGTTTTGCCAGTGCTTCACGAAGCCCGGCTACGGGTGTACTCAGTTCGCCTGTCATGGCCAGCACGGAGAAATAGTTATCCATGTCAGCGCCGTGGTAGTTGTTCAGGTCGTCCTGCGTTAACTCGGTGGCGAACAGTGATGACATCCACCAGTAGAATTCGGCACGTTGCTCGTTAATGGCAATAAATTCTTGCATTGTCATTCCGTTTTTCGATAAGCGTTAGAGTGTATACCCAAGCCGCCTGTAGAAAGAGGCCACTTGGGTATAAACCTTCAAGTGTATATAAGTTAGAGTAAAAAAGGGCAGCTTAGCTGCCCTTTTTCTTCACACTGTCTCTTATGCGATATCCATCGCTGGGAACAGTGGGTTTACATCGTTAACTTCAGTCGGGCCGCTGAAGCCAGTGACTGCTGGTACTTTGCCGGTGAATTTCTCAATCTCAACCAGTGCAGTGTGTGCAGAAGTTGCCTGAGCCAGCTTAGAAGTACCGATATCCATGGTCAGTACGTTTGGATCGCCGTAAGTACACAGGGTACCTGGCTTGCCACCTTCCAGCGGCGAGTACCATGCACCTTCTTCGATACGACAAACGCCTGCTTTGTAGTCGTCAGTCACGACTGCACCTGCCAGTACCTGACCACGGTCGTTAAACACGCGTACCAGATCGCCAGACTTGATGCCACGCGCTGCTGCGTCTGCAGAGCTGATGTAGCAAGGCTCGCGGCCAGCAACAGTGTAAGTACCGCGGAAGTCGTCAGATGAACACAGCTGCGAGTGCAGACGGTAATTCGGGTGACAGCTTTGCATGTGCAGCGGGTACTTGTTCGACTTAGGACCACCGTGGCTACGCTCAACTTTCTCGAACCACATTGGGTGGCCCTGACAGTCGTCGTAACCCATGTCAGCGATAGTCTTACAGTAGATCTCGATAAGGCCGGTTGCGGTGCCCAGTGGCTCCAGATCCGGTTCTTTACGGAACGCTGAGTGACGTACCCACTCGGTACCTTCTGGGAACGCAATGAATTGCTCTTCTTCCCAGAATTTAACGAAGTTAGGCATACGCACACCGATACCACGGCCTTGCAGACGCGCACCGTTGTAGATCTCTTCGATCCATTCCATTTTGGTCTTGCCGCCGGTGAAGGCTTCTTCACGGCCGAAACGGCTGCACAGCTCACGGAAGATATCGAAGTCGTCTTTCGCTTCAAACATTGGCTCAACGATTTGTTTCATCGCGATGATGCCTTTGTTTGAGTGGTTACCGAATGAATCGATGTCGTTACGCTCGTAAGTGGTGGTCGCTGGCAGAACGATGTCTGCGAAGCGGCAGCTTGCTGTCCACTGGTGGTCGATAGAAACGTAAGTTTCTAGGTTGCGCCACGCCTTGATCATACGGTTACGATCTTGGTGCTGGTGGAACAGGTTACTACCACAGGAAATCGCCATCTTGATTTCTGGGTACTTCACTTTGTGACCGTTGAAATCAATGGTTTTGCCTGGGTTCTCAAGACAATCAACAATACGCGCGATTGGAATGTAGCTTGAGTAGCCGTTGTAGCTGCCGTTGTGGATTGGGTCAACGCCAGTTACAGAGCTGAAACCAGACATCAGCGGGCCAGCAGAGGTGATACAGCCAGCGTCGTTGTAGTGCCAGCCGAAGCCGAAACCACCGCCTGGCAGACCGATTTGACCCAGCATTGCTGCCAGAACAACGATCATCCATGCGTACTGTTCGCCGTGCTGCATACGCTGTAGACACCAGCCAGCCATGATTTGGGTGCGGCCACTTGCATGGTGCGCGCCAGTTCACGGATGTCATCGCTTTAACGCCACAGATCTTCTCTGCCCACTCAGGAGTTTTCGCCACGCCGTCTTTCTCACCCAGCAGGTAAGGCAGGAACTTGTCGAAACCAGTGGTGTAGTCAGCCAGGAACTGTTCGTCGTGCAGTTTTTCGGTGTACAGGGTGTACGCCAGTGCCAGCATCAACGGAACGTCAGTTTGTGGGTTAACCGCAATCTGCTTGCCGCCGAAGTATTTGTAAGAAGAAGTCTTAACAGGGTCAACGTGGATAACGTTGATTTCGCCTGCTTTCACTTTCTCAGCCAGCTGCTGGTAGTAGCTGTAAACGCTGTGGTCTGGGATCTGCCAGCCAACTTGCAGGTTCTTGATAGGGTCGTTACCCCAGATCACGATGTTTTTCGCGTTCTCAAGAACAACAGGCCATGAAGTTTGCTGTTCGTAAACTTCCATTGCACCGGCAACGTAAGGCAGAACTACCTGCGCAGAACCGGTGGAGTAGTCACCCATTTTCGCCAGGAAAGTACCGTGCAGGCCAACACCGCGTTGCATCATGGTGCCCGCTGCGTTGAATTTACCTACTGACTGCCAGCCAGTGTTACCCGCGTACAGTGCGCTTGGGCCGTAAGTCGTCTGAACGCGCTCCAGTTCGTGGTGGAAGAAGTCCAGAGCCTGAGACCATGGCACACGTACAAAACGGTTATCACCACGTTGGGTAGTGTCAGATTTCCAGCCGTGCTTCAGCCAGTCCAGACGTACCATTGGGTATTTAACACGTGATGGGTTGTAAACCACTTCGCGTACTGCGTTCAGCATAACGGTTGGGTGTGGATCGTGTTCGAATGGAACTGTGTCGATCCAGATACCGTTTCAACTTTCGCGCGGAATGCACCCCAGTGTGAACCGTGGATCACTTCGCCTGAGAAAGTGCTTTTCGCATCAGTCGCGGCCATTGCCTTGCGAGGCGCCAGCAGGCTGGTACCGATTACTGCAGTGGCACTGGCGGTTAACATGCCAGAGAGAAAACGACGGCGGGTAATGCCTTGTTGTTTTTCAGTCGCCATGTAGGAGTCCTTATAGTTTTTAATCGTTAGGGCAGATGCACATGAGTGCATCTGCCTTTTTTGTCTTTTATTGCTGATTAGTGCGCGCCTGCACCGCCGGTGTCGCTACCGTGGTTTTGCAGGTATTTCAGCAGGGTGCGCTCTTCTGTCTTGCTCAGACGGTAATATGCACTCATCGCTTTCAGGCTTGAGATCCAACCGTTCGCAGTGAAGTGGCCAGGTGCCGGTGCTGCGTGACAAGAGTTACAAGAAGACGCGTACATTTCAGATGCGTATTCCCAAACAGGTTCAATGCTGTCCAGCATGCCGTCTTTAGTGATGTAGGCGTTCACCGCAACTTGGGTCCAAGAGATGTGAGTCGCTGGGTCAACTTCTTCAGTGATCACTGTTTCAGTTGCTTTCACGTCACCACGTACTGTTGCCTTGAATACACGTTTACCCATGTATTCCGTCATTACGCGGCCTTTACCGTTGGTTTCGATCCAGCCTTGAATGCGAACTTTCAGCATGTCGCCTTCTTCACCAATCACTTCAACTTCAGAAGCTGGCAGCAGTTGGCCTTCTACTTTGCCGTTCGCATCAGCAGTCGCGAACAGGCTCTTCTCGCTCAGCGAGTACAGTTTCTTCGCGCCAGCCGGAGCAACCGCAGAAGCGCTCAGGGTTTCGAAAGTCTTACGGAAACCGCCAGCCATGTTTGGCAGTTCGTGGGCAATACCTTTGTGACACTCGATACATGCCATGTTTTCTTTGGCAGCCGGGATCATCTCTTTCATCGCCTGTACAGACTGTTTGCTGTGATCCATCGCATCGTAAGAGTGGCAAGTGGTACAGGTTTTGTAGTTCTCATCAGCCATGCGGTCCCAAACTTTTTGGGCCAGCTCGAGTCGGTGTTCTTCAAACTGCTCAGGCGTGTCGATTTTGCCTGTTACGAAGTGGTGGTAAACGTCTTTGTAGGCGCCCAGTTTACGCAGGATTTTACCTGTGAAGTCTTTAGGCTGGTGACAGTCTACACACTCAGCACGAATACCCTTCGCGTTGCTGTAGTGGATAGATTGCTTATATTCCTCGTAGTTCTGCTGCATGGTATGGCACGACACACAGAACTCAGTTTTCGAGAAATATGCCAGTGACTGATTCATTACGACCACGCCGGCGACCGCAATAACAACACCGATCAGGACCAGCGCAATGATGGAGTACTTCGCGCTAGGTTTGGTCAGCTTCTTTAATAGCGTTTTCATAAAAATGGATACACCCATAAAAGTTTTCGTAGACAGTGTTTGGGCCCATTCCCGACATGTTGATTGGAAGCAAGCCAGCCCACTTAACCCTGCATTTCTGGAGGTTCAGGTACAAAAGGGTGAAAGTTTGTCCAAACAGGCAATCCTGTGGGCAAAAATCACGCGCTGTTGCTGCCTTTTTCTTCAGTTGGTCAGGGTATTTAGCTACATGTTTTTGATGCGTTATTTCGAGTCGCGAATAGTACCGATTGGATGTGAATATGGTTACGCAGAAAAATGAACAGATGCTGGTGACATGTGAAAATAGATGAATGGAATGATCGCCGAATCAATAAATTGGCGCTGTATCACTAAAAAAACGTGCTAAAACAACAATTTCGATACATCACTCGCATAAGTGTCTGTGATTTGCTTAAGGTTTGACCGTAAGACGTGCTGTAAAAAAACACAGAAAAATGTGATTTAAATCAAACTTAATGGGCGCTTTACTGATACAGTGCGCTCCTCATGACGAAATGTGAACAGAGGTTGAGTGAGTTATCACATTCTGGTCGTAGATGATGAAGTGGTGACCCGGACTATGGTCAGCGGATACTTCGAAAAACAAGGATATAACGTCAGTCAGGCCGCTGATGGCAGGGAGATGCACAAAGTACTTTCTGAGCGACATGTAGATTTAGTGTTGCTTGATATTAACCTTCCCGGTGAGGATGGGTTGATGCTGACACGTGAGCTGCGCAGCCAGTCCGATATCGGCATCATTCTTATTACTGCCCGCACGGACAGCATTGACCGTATTGTGGGTTTGGAAATGGGCGCAGATGATTACTGCACCAAGCCCCTGGAACTGCGTGAACTTCTGGTGCGTGTGCGTAACCTGTTGTGGCGCATTTCACGCGCTAACAACGCAGTGAGTGCCGCGCCAAGCGTAGAGAGTTTGCCAGAAGAAGATGATAAGATTGTCGCTTTCAATGGCTGGACGTTTGACATCAACCGTCGCGCACTGAGCAAAGGCGGTGAAGCCGTCAAGCTGACCAAAGCAGAATATGAAATGTTGGTGGCGTTTACTTCCAACCCCAACCGGGTACTGAGCCGGGAGCGCATGCTCAATTTGCTCAGTCACCGGGTTGATGCGCCAAACGACAGAACCGTGGATGTGTTGGTTCGCCGTCTTCGCAATAAAATAGAAGACGAGCCGAAAAAACCCCAGCTATTCATAACCGTACACGGTGAAGGCTACATGTTTGCAGGAAAATAGGGTTTCTTGCACAACCCGAGAGAACTATGAATTACATCCCTTTTGAAGACTATAAACGCAAGTGGATTTTTACCCATCAGTCTATGCCTGTGGCTGAAGAAGATCGTGAGCACATCAAACCGATGACCACAGATCGTGGGGCGCAGTTGTGGCGTGATTTTATCAGCCAGCAAAGCCCGACACCGGATCACTTTGGTAAGGGCGATTGGCCAATCATGCGTGAAGTCTGGCAAAAAGAAGAGAATTGGCAGGAACCTTGGGAAGCAGAGGGTGACTTGCCGGAAGAGTTTCTGGCCTTTTTCCCGTGGGAAGACAACAGCGTGGTTTATTTCTGTTATGAAAAGAGCAACGTGATTGAGACCCGCTGGGGCGTGTTCAAGCAATACTGGAAAAACTTCCTGTTTTACGATGACAAGCCAATCCTGTTGGGTCGTAAACGCAAAGAAGTGGCCATGTTTGAACAAAACGGCACCGTAAAACTGGGTGTGCGCCCTTAACCGTTTTCCAAGCGGTTACCAATAAAGAAAGGCAGGTCGAAACCTGCCTTTTTGTCTCTTAATCAGGCAATTAGTCCTGGAATAACTCGTTGCCAGACGGTTCGCCCGCTTCAAATTTGGCGATGTTAGACAAGGTGGTTTCGGCAATATTGCCCAGCGCCTCATCAGTCAGGAATGCCTGATGGCCGGTGAATAACACGTTGTGGCAGGCAGAAAGCCGGCGGAAAACGTCATCCTGGATCACGTCATTGGACTTGTCTTCAAAAAACAAATCCTGTTCATGTTCGTACACATCTACACCTAGAGCGCCGATGCGGCGTTGTTTCAGCGCTTCTATCGCATCTTTTGAATCCAGCAATCCTCCGCGGCTGGTGTTAATGATCATCACCCCGTCCTGCATCTTATCGAACGCAGATCTGTTCAGCATATGGTGATTTTCCGGCATCAGGGGGCAATGCAAGGTGATGACATGGGATTTGGCGTAAAGCTCATCCAGCGAAACATACTTGGCGCCAAGTGCAATGGCTTCCGGGTTTTCGTACGGGTCATGTACCAGCAAATTCATTCCAAGCCCTTTGAGGATACGAAGGGTGGCAATGCCTATCCGTCCCGTGCCGACGACACCGACGGTACGGCCATGGAAGTTATAGCCTTTTAAGCCTTCGAGGTTGAAGTTGGCATCCCGGGTTCGCTGGTAGGCGCGGTGGATATGGCGGTTAAGGCAGAGCATCAGCCCGACTGTATGTTCAGCGATAGATTCCGGGGAGTAGGCCGGAACACGGACAATCTGTAATCCCAGTTTTTTGGCAGCATCGACATCCACTTTGTCGTAACCGGCACATCGCATCGCAATCACTTTTACGCCGTGTTTTACCAGCTCTTCGAGGATAGGGGCACTCAAATCATCATTCACAAAGGCGCAGATGGCATCAAACCCGTGCAACAGCTTGGCAGTGTCCGCCGAGAGACGGAATGGGTAGAACTGAAGGGTATGACCGAACTGTGCATTCCACGTTTCAAACGCCGTCTGGTCATAAGATTTGGCGCTGAACACGGCTACTTTCATAGATGGCTCCATCGTTGGTTTTCTCGTTTCTTCTAGAAAACATGGTTGAAGCCGTGGAAATTGAAAATGTCGAAACTGGGATTCCTCTATAATTAGCCGCAAACCCTTTGTAATGGCTCGGAATTTGCTTCTTTCACTAAACACCAGAAAGGTGACAAAAGATTGCCGCTCCCAATAAATCACAACAGATAAGGAACCGCGATGAGACAGGCACTAATACTCGCCATCACCGTGATGATAGGTGGTTGTAGTTATGTATCTACCTACGGAGTACACGGCAAATTGTTATCAGCAGAGCAGCAGGTTGTTGAATGTGAATACGAAGCGGCACTGGATACGCTGCAACGGTTTACCGTGATTGGCAGCAGTAAAGAAAAAGCCAAAGCGTTTGAACTGATGGGGGTGGTGTATCAGGAAAAAATGGATTTGGAAGCCTACAACCATACGGTGGATCGTTTCTTGTTTTCCGAAACCGGCCGGGGAGAATACCGGGAAGTGGTGATTGAAAACTGGAATGAATCGAGACGCAATATCCGGGAGAAACGGCTCTACGCTTGGGGCGCGCGGAGTGCGTCACAAATTTTGCCGGTTAAAAAATGGACTTATTTCGCTGCGCAGCGTGATTCCAGTTCCAGAGTTTAATCTGCCTCGCATTTTTTCTGCATCTTATTAAAACATAAGGGAACTTTTACGTTTACCTCACAGTTTTCTTATTCTGCAGATACTAAATTAGCCCTGTGTTCGGAACCAGTCGGTAATGCAGGCCGCCACTTACAGACTGATTTTGAGCTGGGGTCAGTTTATCTTTCTGGCTCGTTTTGAACCTGAAAGGTAAACGGACCCTAAGAACTTTCATTTCTTTCTGTTTGGTTCTATCAGCTGAAGGAAATTAATGAGAGGGCAGAACTCTAAATCTGCCAACGTAAAAACTCGAGGAAAACCAGCGTCGGTATTGGCCTATCAACGCTGGTTTTTTTCATTTTGGGGCTTTAAATAAGTACCTCGCTTTTAAACCAGAAAAGCGCCAGACAACGCCGACGTTTTGTAAACGGTTTCCTGCCAAAGCTATTGCAGCGCAACCACTTCTTCCGGCTTCAACGCCAGTCGGATTGGTTCACCGTTTTTCAAATGTTCCGCACCGCGACGGTGAGGATCATCCACCATCAACACCTGTCCACCCACATCAATGCTGTAGCGAACCAAATGACCCAAAAACTCCCGGTGTTTGACGAACCTTGCAGGGTAATCCTGTCATCCGGCAGCGAGTTGCTTGCAATTTCAAGGCTTTGAGGGCGGAAAACAAGGGAAACATCACGCTGATCGGATGATCAAACGGGAAAGAGATCCCCGATGGCGTGGTGAAGTTTTTTCCGCTGGCAGCTTGTTGCAATTGCCCCTCCAGCATATTGGCTGTTCCCAGGAAGTCGGCCACAAATTTGTTGACCGGGTTATCATATAGCTCCATAGGGGCACCTACCTGTTGGATAACCCCTTGGTCTAACACGGCAATCCGGTCAGAAATGGTGTTGGCTTCTTCCTGATCATGGGTTACGAAGATGGTGGTCAGTCCCAGCTGGCGCTGAAGCTCATGCAAGTCCCGGCGCATCTGCTCACGAAGGTTGGCATCCAGGTTTGATAACGGCTCATCCAGCAGCAAAACACGGGCTCAACAACCACAGTGCGCGCAATAGCTACCCGCTGCTGCTGGCCGCCGGAAAGCTGCGAAGGGCGTCGATCTGCCAAATGATAGAGACCAACGAGGTTGAGCGCATTGTCCACGCGTTCCCTAATTTGCGCAGCGGGTACTTTTCTTTCTTCGAGTCCATAGGCCACGTTTTGCCTGACGGTCATGTGCGGCCAAAGGGCATAACTTTGGAACACCATCCCGACATTGCGTTTCCACGGCGGCAATGACTTGATGTCTTCATTGCCGAGCAGGATTTTTCCTTTTGGCTCGGGGCCAAAACCTGCAATGGCGCGCAGAAGTCGATTTACCAGAGCCAGATGGCCCAAGGAACGCGAAAAACTCACCCGGCTTAATGTCCAGATTTACGCCTTTGAGCACTTCTGTGTCTCCAAAAGAGAGGGTGAGATCTTTGATGGTGATGCCCACCTGTTGGCTTTTATCCGTATTCATAAGACGTTCCTTTTCTTAATGTTGTTTTTCACTGTGCGCCTGACGGGTGCGCTCGATAATGGTGTGGGAGAGATACGTCGCCAAGCCGACAATGACGACGGCAATCACCCCTAACGCCGCACCCGGTCCACGCCCGGCAGCGCTTTGCATGAAGATGTAGAGTCCATACGCCAGTGGGGCATCGGATTCCTTGGAAACCAGCATGATAGTGGCAGAAAGCTCCACGGCCGCGGTCGCGAACGCAGTAATAAAACCCGCCAGAATACCGGCTGCCATTAATGGAATCACAATGCGTCTAATCGTGGTGGTGCGGGTCGCTCCCAGGTTTTCAGAGGCTTCTTCAAAGGAAGGGCTAACCTGTTGAAGTGCCGCCACACATGAACGAAGCGCATAGGGAAGGCGGCGCACAGACAGGGCGATAACGATGATGCCCCACCAGGTCGCCATTGAACTGCCGATGAAGGGCATTTCCACATCATAGAAAGTGCGCAGGTAGCCAATACCCAGCACTACACCGGGAACGGCAAGTGCGGCCATGGCACCGAAGTCCAGCCATTTGCGACCTGCCATTTTTGTACGCCACACCAGATAGGCGATGGCAGTACCCAGAATGACATCAATCAAACCGGCGAGGCCCGCATACAGAAGGGTGTTGGTAATAAACTCAGACGCTTGGGTAACGGCAGTTGTGTAATGCTCAAACGTAAAGCCATCAGGCAATGGGCTGTAGCTCCAGATGGTGCCGAAAGAGAGCAGAAGCAGTGCAAAGTGCGGTGCGAGAACCAGCGCCAGAATCAGCCCGATCACGGCGTAGCATCCCAGTTTCTCCATCGGGCGAAGTTCCCGTTTTGACAGGCCGCCACCGCCTTTCTGACTGGTCGAGTAATCTTTTCCTTTCAGCGCCTGCAGGGAAACCCACAACGCAAAGGCAGAGAACGCGACCAGAATGACGGAAATGACATAGCCCATCGGGTCTGAAATACCGACGGAAGAGATGCGCAGGTATGCCTGTGGGGCGAGCATGTTGTTCACATTCAGCAGCAGCGGTGTGCCGAGATCATCAAAGACTTTGACAAACACCAGCGACGCACCGGCAACATAACCGGGCATGGCTAACGGAAAGACGATACGACGGAACAATCTCAACCCGGAAGAACCCAGTGATTGGGCAGATTCTTCCATCGAGCGGTCAATATTCTGTAAGGCAGCAGATAAGTTAATAAGAATGAAAGGAAAATAGTGGACGCTTTGAACAAAAATGACTCCGTTCAGCCCCTCCATCAAGGGAATCGTAAAGCCGAAATATTCATCCAACAGAAGGTTTAGCGTACCGTTTTCACCAAACAGCAGCTGCATCGCCACGGCACCAATAAAGGGTGGCATGATCAGAGGCACAATACCCAAGGTCTGGATAAGCACAGCACCACGAAACTTAAAGCGGCTGGTGAAATAGGCCAGTGGCATCGCAATGATGGATGCCACAATGACAGACATAAAGGCGACATAGAAAGAGTTGAAAAACGATTCGCGGAACAGGCTGGAACCAAAGAAATCCTTGAAGTTAACAAGCGTGAATGAACCGCTTTGATCCTGAAACGCGACAAAAATAACTTTAATCACGGGCACAAAAAGAAACACGATCACAAAAAATGCAATCACCACGGCACTGAGGTAGAGCGCCCAGTCCTGCCGGACTTTGCTCCAGAGACTTTTGCTCCCTGCTTGTGCTGATTTATCCGATTGAGAAAGAGAAATGTAGCTCATGAGATACTCCGATGTCCGGTGAAAAACCGCCCCTTGCAACGTTTAAAGCGTCATAAACGAAAGGGGCGGTTGCGCGACTACAGGATGCTGCTGGCTTGCTCGGCAAGCTCAGTGGCTTTGTTGTAGTTCTCCAGAGTGGCTTTATCCCATGCCTGTTCTATTTCCGCCTGACGGGCACCTACGCTGTCGGTCGCTTTTTTACGTTTTTTGGTAAAGACAGCGGCGAATTCTGGGTTTGATGCCTGTGATGCGGTAACAGGAACTTCACTGACGAGACGCTTGGCTTCTGCAATGAGTGACAGTGCCTTTTCATTGTTTGACCCTTCCGCTTTGGCTTCTGCCTCTTGGATTGCTTCTGTGGCTTCACGAAGCTCATCCAATCGATACGTGATCATCACGTCGAACAGGCTGTTGACGACGTTGTAGCGGGATTTGGAGAGATCCAGATCGAAATCAACGGTGCCCAGTTTTTCACCGGTAAACGGGTTCGGGAAGCCTTCCGGTGTGCTGGCATATGCCGCAGGGTTGACGGGCAGACGCTGGATTTTCTTGTCCAGAAGCAGCGCCTGGCCTTCTTCAGACAGAAGGAAATCGACAAATGCGGCGGCAGCTTCACTGTTTGGCGCATCCTTCACGATGCCCACGTTAGCTGGCACCAATGCGGTCACAGTCGGGTAGTGGAAATCGACCGGGAAGCCGCTGGCTTTGGATGACAGGCCAAAGAAGTCAATCACGATACCCAGACCGAATGCGCCGCTGTTGACACCATCAGGCACGCCAAAGCTGCGTTCTGTGACCGTTTTGAAGTTACCTGAGATGGCTTTCAGGGTTTCCCAGCCTTGATCCCAGCCTTCACCCTGCAATATTGCTTCAACTGTCAGGTGAGTCGTGCCTGAACGTGAAGGTGCGGACATGCCGACATGGTTGTGATAGATCGGCTTTGCCAAATCCTGCCATTCGTTCGGCATTGGCAGTTTTTTGGCTTTCATGTAGCGGGTGTTCCACATAATCCCATAGCCGGAAAGCGCAAAGCCTTTGTAGAAACCGTCCGGGTCATTAATAGGAAAGGAGCCGACTGTTTCGGGGATACCCGTGACTGAAGACTGGTATGGAGCAAGAAGGTTGTTGTCTTTGAGTACTTCGAAAGCATCGGGTGCTGATGCCCAGAAATATCAGATTTGTTGTTGCTGGCGGTTTCCTGAAGGTATTTGATACCGGCGGTGGTCTTTTTGGACAGCACCTCGACATTTACCCCAGGGTATTTTTCTTCGAACGCTTTTTCATAAAACGTCCGTAACGTCGTTGGAAAAAGAAGTGACAATAACGAGGTTTGCGTCGGACATTGCCATTGCTGAAGTACTGCCAAGCGCAACGAGTATTGCTCCGGCGAGTGAAACTTTTGCAGATAGGCTGGTCGATCCTTGATTGCTGCTTGCTGTCATAAAACACTCCATTGGATTCATGAAACAGGGGAATTCCTGTCCATCGCCAGTGGAGTATTACAAGCGTTATGCCAATGTTATTGATATGTTTAAGTGGTTGATTTTAAAGTGCCCGAAAATTATTCAGCACGGTGTCATGTGTCAATCGCGGTCATTTAACCGAATGGAGTAGGTCAAAACTGACCTACTGCTCATCCCCTTCAAAATCAACGAGGTAGTTTTCCTTTTTAAGGCCGTACTTTTTCATTCTCAAATAGAGGTTCTTCCTCGGTACGTCCAGATATTCTGCGGCTTGTGCGATATGTCCGTTGAATTGTTTGAGCGTGTGATGAAGCAGTGAAAACTCATACTGCGCCATTTGGTGGGCAAGGGTATGACAGTTCTCGTTACTGCCCGTAAAGATGAGATCGGAGATACCCAGCACAATGCGGTCAGCTTCGTTCATGAGTTCCCTGACGTTGCCCGGCCAGTCGTGGGCCATTAATTGCTGGAAGTGAACCGATGTCAATGTGGGGGCTTTTTGTCCCAACCTTTGCTCTGCTTGATAGATAAAATGCCCTAACAACTGTGGGATGTCAGATTTGCGTTCCCTAAGTGGGGGAATATCCAGAGAGGCGACATTTAACCGGTAGTACAAATCCTGTCGGAATGTGCCTTCCTGGGAGAGGGAAAGCAAATCGCCTTTTGCAGCCGAAAGTACTTTGAGGTCGACTTTCACGGTTTCATTGCTGCCAACCCGTTCCAGCTCGCCTTCCTGAATCACCCGCAACAAACGGATTTGGGCGGTCAGTGGCATGCTTTCTATTTCATCCAGAAATAGGGTGCCGCCTGAGGCGTATTCGATTTTCCCGATACGTTTTTTGTTTGCACCGGTAAAACTCCCGGCCTCGTGGCCGAACAATTCAGACTCAATCAGGTTCTCCGGCATCGCCCCACAGTTGATAGCAACGAAAGGTGGTCTTTCCGGTTTGACTGGCTATGTAACGTCCGGGCGATTTTCTCCTTCCCTGTGCCAGTCTCGCCGTTAATCACAATATTCACTTCTGCATTGGCCAGAGTGATCACCCGCTGTTTGAGCTTCTGCATGGGCGCAGACTGGCCGATCAGCAGTTCGTCGATAGAAATATCACGCAGCTTTTGTTGGCGCAGTCGCCTGTTTTCCAGCGTCAGTGCCGGTGTTGAGTTGCCTTTTCTACCAGACCAATCAAACGCTCAGGACGCAGCGGTTTTTCCACAAAATCAAACGCGCCGAGTTTGATGGATTCCAGTGCCGTTTCAATATCGGCATGCCCGGAAATCATGATCACTGGCAGCGCAGAATCAAGCTGCTGAAGGTGTTTGAGGAAAGTGATGCCATCCATGACCGGCATTCGGATGTCTGACACCACCACGGTGTCGCTGTTGTATTGCAAGCTGGCTAACGCCGTATCGGCGGTGGCGAACGAGGTGACGGAAAAGCCCTGCAGTTCCAGAATCTCCTTCAGGCTTTCCCTCAGTTCGTTGTCATCTTCTACCAGAATTACGTTGCCTTCAGACATAGAATGACCTCCGTTCCCTGGCCTTGTTCTGAATTAACCGCAATCTTCCCTCCGAAATCTTTCATGATGTTATGCGTGATAGACATACCCAACCCAAGACCGCTGCCGACCTCTTTTGTGGTGTAAAACGGTTCGAAGACTTTTTCCTTTGCTTCCGCATTCATGCCGCATCCATTGTCGATGATATGAATGGAGACCTGATCGTTTTCCTGTCTGGCGAAGATATGGATACGTGGCGTAAAGGTATCGTCTTGCTGCTTTAGTTTGATGGCATCAATACTGTTGCTGATGAGATTGACAAAAACCTGCTCCAACCTCACTTCATTGGCCTGAACCGAAGTTCACTGGCGATTTCTGTGGAAACCCAAGCCTCAGGCAAGCTGTCGGTAAACAAATCCATGGCATTGTTTAACACGCGGCTCACCGAAGTGGGTTGGGTGAGATCGTCGGTTTGCGCGCAAGATTTCAGGTGCTGGCACAGCCTTGTCGCGCGGTCAGTGATGCGGTTGATTCTTTGCAGCTTGTCCTGGGCGAGTGTTAATTTCTCTTGCTGGACATATTGCTCGGCAAGGTAAGTGTAAGAGCTGATGGCAGCCAGCGGTTGACTGAACTCATGCACTATCCCTGAAGTAAGCTGCCCTAAAACGGCCAGCTTGGCGGCCTGAACCAACTCTTCCTGCGTATCCTGAAGGTGTTTCTCTGCGAGCTTTCTTTGCTGGATCTCTTCTGTCAGCTGGCGGTTTTTCATTTCGAGCATGGCGGTGTTTTCTTTTACCTGCCTCGCCTGCTCGTTAAAGATATTGGTGGCCTGCGCCAGCGAACTCACTTCATCTTTCCCTCGGATATCAATGAGTGGCTGAAGCTCACCCTGGGCGAGATGGCGCATACTCCTCAGCACATTTGATAGCCGGTTGAGCAGCTGGCTGCGCAGATACACGCCGACAAACAGGATAAGAATAACGATGCCGATCAGGGTGAATTTTAGTTGTTTGCTGCTTTGATTGATCACATCAATCAGGGCTTGTGACATTTCCGTGTTTTGCTTTTCTGCAACGCGACGGCTTGGTTGATGAGCTGTCTGACGTGCTCAATCAGGGTTTGGTTTTCCGTTAAAAGCTCCCGGTTCCGTTCGTCCAGATCAACGACGTTCAGGCTCTGCGAAATGGCATTCGCCTCGCCTGATGTCATTGATTTCACCTGAGCTGCCATTTGGCGGATGGTAACAGTACTGGATAGGGCGACAGAAGCTCTGATTGTCGGTCGATGGACAGCAAGGTTTCATCAATCACGCTCTGCGCTGTCAGAATGTCGTTTCTGTCGCTGAATAGGGATGCCCGCTGAAGCAGATCCAACACCAGATTCAGATCGGCTTCCAGTTTGAGTAGCTGCACCTGAACGTCAGACTCCTTTCTCAGGGTCGTGAATTCTTCCGGCGTCAGTGCCTGTTGTTGGGCGAGTTTCTCCAGCATTTGATTCAGGTTGTATTGGCTGTCTTTGATTAGCGGCGTGACTTCTTCAACGAAGTCGATTTGCAGCCAGTGTAGTTGTTGTCTTAACAGTCGCAGGGCGTTCTGGCGTTTGAGTTTGTTGTCGGTGTTGCGGTAAATGTTGTCGATGTTTTCTGAAAGGCGACCAACAAGGGTGGCGAACTCCGGGCTTCCCTGGCTTACGGCGCTGGAATCTGTGACTTGCTCTAGTTTGGGCAGGGTGTCAGCCAGTTTTTGTCTGGCGCGTTGAAGTGCCTGCACGTTTGTTGCCAGTGCGAGGTTGGTTGCATCCGTGGTAATGCTGCCGCCGATTTGTGCAACTTTGGCGGCTGAAACCAGAATAGGGAGTTGTTCATTGACCAATGCCCGTGAGCTGGTGGTCAGCTGTTGGAAAGAAAACGAATTGGACAGAACAAAGGCGCCGGAAATTAGCCCCACCAGAACAAACAGTGCAAATATTCGTGTTGCGATACTGTCACGTTTTCTCATTGGACGCCGTCCATTGGTAGCTCGTCCAGAGCTTTGCTGGCGTTAGCAAGATTCGCGGTGACTTCTGCACCCCAGATATCGGTGATGGACTGAAAGGTGCGACTGTAACGTTTTTCTGGACTGAGTTGGTTGTTCAATTGTGAACCTGCCGCTTCTGTACCGGAGATAGGCACGGTTGTCGCTTGTTTATAGATGGCTTCAAGGCTGGCCTGAGTCTGTGCGTTGAGAGTGCTTTTATCTATGCGGTTCCAGCGTTGCCAAAACGCCTGCAAATCAGGAAGACGGTTAGTCACGAGTTGGTCAAATAAGGCGTTGACCGCATGGTAGCGCATGGCGGAAAGATAAGGGTCAAAGACCGGACTTGGGTTCTGTTCGCTTATCTCCTGTCCCTGTTGCAGGGAGATACGGTTTACATTCGGCAGCGAAAGCAGGGATTGTCCCTCATCTGAAAGCAAAAACTCAATGAACAAAGGGCTGGAAGGGTTGCGTTTATCCCCTTGGGTTAATGCTATCTGGGCGGGGATCAGCGGCGTATTGGGCACGGGCTGAAACCCAACAGGATGACCCTCGGCAACGGCGCTGCGATAGAAAAAATCAACCACGGGTCCAAGGGTAAACCTTTGCTTTATGACCCCTTCGCGGACACCAAAACTCCGTGCCGTGACTGTCGCTAGATTGCCGCCGAGTTGACTTAAAAAGGCCCATCCTCTTTCCCAGCCGTACTGTTGCAGAATCATCTCTATCATCATGTGGTTGGTGCCAGAGCGGGAAGGGGCACTGATCGCGATTTCCTGCGTAAAGTCTGGGCGCAGTAAATCTTCCCAAGTGGCAGGGCTGGGAGTATTCAATTGCCTCAGTTTGTCCTGATGCCAGAAGAACACAAATTGCGACCAGGCAAATGTCACCGGTTCTTCAATCATGGATTTGGCTTGCAGGGTTGCCATGGCATCCGCGGAGGAAATCCAGATAAGGTCGGGGGACGGGGCGCGTTTGCGGGCGATATGCTGGATGACTGCAGGCGTTTTTTTGTTCAGGATTTGTAATTTCAGGCTGGGATGGCTTTTCTCAAATGCGCTCTTGATTGGCGTGTAAAAGGTTTCTGGAAAAGAAGTTAAAACGACAATGGTATCGCTGGATTTTGCCATAACAAAATTGGGCAGCAGGCACAGCAAAATGAATGAGCGCAATATCAATGGCATGATGTACTCCTGAACAACACTGCCATCAGTATTATAAAAATACGAAAAATTAAACAAAAATGAAACGTTAATTTGTGAGGTCTTGTTTTTATTAAACCCAGCAGAAAATGGATGGTGTGAAAACGGAAGAACTGGATAAGAGAAAGCGGCGCATTTGCCGCTTTCTCTTTCTGTGGTTAGGAATACCGGTAAGGTTTCCCAGCCTGTTCCATGACTCCTGCGTACTCTTTAAATATCTCAACCACGCGCTTCGCCCTTGGGCTGGTTTCTGCCACTTCATCCCAGAACTTATAGGCTTCAAGCTCTACCTGACGCCATTCTGCATCCGGAATTGTTGTCAGCTCCATTTTAGTGCCTGCTGTGCGTAGACGCGCCTCGCCACCCCAATACCAGTGTTGGCGATAGTAGTGGGACGTATCCATCATCATATTGAACAGCACTTTGAGGTGCTCTGGCAGGGCATTCCAACGGTCAGTGTTGGCGTAAAAAGAGCCACACCATGCGCCGGAAATGTTGTTGGTCAGGAAGTAGTTGGTCACATCTGCCAGCCGACAGTGTAATCCTCGGTAATGCCTGACCAGGCAATGCCATCAAGCTCACCGGTTTGTACTGCCACTTCCACGTCTTCCCATGGCAAAGTGACGGGAATAACCCAAACCTTGTCAGGAAACGGCCAGCGGTTGGGAAGGTGAACACGCGCTTGCCTTTCAGATCAGCGAGGCTGCGGATAGCTCAACCGTGGCGAAATGGCACGGGTCCCAAGAGCCTGCGCTGAGCCAGGTCACGCCTTTGACTTCGTCATACGCTTCTTTCCAAATTTCTTTAAGACCGTACTCTTCAAACAGCACAGGCACATCAAGACTGTAGCGTGTCGCGAATGGGAAATAGCCACCGAAAACGGCAATATCCACCGGTGCAGCGATAGAATCATCATCACTTTGCACGGCATCAATGGTGCCTTTCTGCATTGCGCGGAACAGCTCACCGGTAGGGACGAGTTGGTCGGCGTAATAGAGTTCGATGATCATTTCTCCATTCGCGGCAATGTTGAATGCATCAACCGCCGGTTTGATCACGTGTTCAGCAAGGGCTGGGCCTGCGTAGGTTTGCAGTCGCCAGCGGATGGGCTCCTTGGCCGACACAATGGCGGGCGCACCGAGGATCGCAGTTGCACTGCCTGCTCCGACTATCCCGGCCTTTTTGAGAAAATCACGTCTATTGCTCATAGTGGTGTCCTTTTCTTCATCATCATTTCGGTAAACAGGCTTACCATTCATTCTGAGTGTAGTGCCAAAAATGAGACATAAGTCTGTTTCTTGGTGTGTCACTCATCGTTGGTAGTGCCACTCGGGTAACCACAGCGCGACCTGAGGGAAGATCATGACGATGGCGAGCGCCAACATCATGATCAACACAAACGGCACGATCGATCGGTAAATATCGCCGAGCGTGACTTCAGGCGGTGCCATGGCGCGCATTAAAAACAGGTTGTAGCCAAAAGGTGGTGTCATATAGGCAATCTGGCAGGTGATGGTGTACAGCACGCCATACCAGATAAGGTCGAAACCGAGCAGTTTGACCAAGGGAACATAAAGGGGCGCGACAATCACCAGCATGGCGGTGTCATCAAGGAATGTCCCCATGATCAGATAGGAAAGCTGCATCAGGATCAGGATTTCCCAAGGCGTGAGGCCGAGCCGCTCTACAAACAGGGACTCGATGGCTTTCACGGCACCCAATCCGTCGAATACCGCGCCAAAACAGAGTGCTGCGAGGATGATCCACATAAACATGCAGCTGACGACCAGTGTCTTGCGCAGGGTGTTTTCCATCACGTCTTTGGTCAGGCGACGCTTGATAAGAGCTGCCACGGTGGCTGCCAGTGCGCCCACCGCAGAGCTTTCTACCAGGCTGGTGACACCGAGCAGGAACAGCCCCGTCATGGAGAAAAATATCCCTAACGGAAGAATACCGGCGCGCAGGAGTTTGAGTTTTTCCCGCATCGGTACGTTGCGTTCTTCAGCAGAAAGCGCCGGGCCAAGGTGCGGCTGCATTTTGCAGCGGATAACGATGTAAAGCACAAACATGCCGGCCATCATCAGGCCAGGGAACACACCGGCAAGCCAGAGCTGACCAACCGGCTGGCGCGCAATCATGCCGTACAGCACCAGTACCACACTGGGGGGCACCAGAATGCCGAGCGAACTGCCTGCCTGGATGACGCCAGTACCATGATCTTGTCATAGCCGCGCCGCAACAATTCAGGCAGGGCGATACTGGCACCAATTGCCATACCTGCCACGCTCAGGCCGTTCATGGCGGAGACTGCAACCATCAGCAAAATGGTGCCAATAGCCAAGCCACCGTGTACTGGCCCCATCCAGACATGGAACATCTTGTATAAGTCTTCTGCGATGCCTGACTCTGACAACATGTACCCCATAAAAATAAACAGGGGCAGTGTCAGTAAGGGGTACCATTTCATCAGCTTCATCGCTGCGCCAAAGGCGATTTCAGAACCACCGTCTCCCCAGAGCAGCAATGCCGCGATAACCGCAACGGAGCCAATGGCGGCGAATACTCGCTGTCCGGTCAACAGCATCAGCATCATGGAGGAGAACATTAAGAGGGCGATCAGTTCATAACTCATTGCTCGCCTCCTTCTGTGCTAATACCCAGATCTTCCGGTGCGCGCAAGCGGGCAAAATCTTTCAGCATCACGGCTGTGGCTTGCAGAATCATCAGGAAAATGGCGATACACATAGTGACTTTGACTGGCCACATGTAAGGCCGCCACGCTGAATAGCTGCGTTCACCGTATTCCAGTGCATAGGTAGTGCTGGAAATACCGCCGTAAAGCAGCACTGCAAGATAGATGAGCAGGAAGATAACGGTAACGCTGTCGACCAGGGTTTTGGTGCGGGGTGACCAGTTGCCGTAGAGCAAATCCATTCTCACGTGACCGCCCAGTTGCATGGAGTAGGGGCCGCCGAGCATGTAGTAGGCGACCATCACAAACTGCGCCATTTCCAATGTCCAAAGGGAGGGAAGAAAAAAGGTTTTGGTGACAGAGGAGTAAACCAGAATGCCCAGCATCACGAAGATGAGGTACATGGCAAAGCGGCCAACGTAATAGTTTATCGACTCTACATCGCACATAGGTGGCAAGCGGCGAGGGCAGGTAAGTGAGCAGTTTGTCGTTTTCCGAAGCAGCAGATTCCATGAAATACGTCCTTATTTTCTGGGCTCAGTCCGGTGTGCTGGCATTGGCAGGTTGTTGTGCCTGCCGGATAAAGTGAAGCAGCCAGCGGGTGACTTCTTCGCTGTCAGGCGTTTCGCTGAGTGAGGCCTGACCGGCAGAGATGACCTCTGGCGGAATGCGGTCACGCCTGGATTCCATCAGATCAAACGAGTAAGCGCGGGAGAATTCGGGGTGCCCTTGAATGCCAAGAAAATGCTGGCCGACAGTGAACATGCCAATCGGACAGAAATCGCTGGTTGCGAGGGATTTGCCTTCTGGAGGAAGCTCGGAGACTTGATCCTGATGACTTACCACCAAGGAAAACGCATTCTGATGGGGGATATCCAAGCCGGATGTTCCGTGATTTTGCTGGTGGCGATGCCTACGCCCCATCCATTGGCAGATCGTTCTACTTTTCCCCCGAGTGCCTGCGCCATCATTTGGTGCCCAAAGCAGATGCCGACCGTGGGTTTTCCAACGGCGTAAAGCGTTCTGACGAACGTTTCGAACTGCTTAATCCAAGGCAGGTCATCGTAAACACTGTAACGGCTTCCTGAGATAACGTAGCCGTCGCAATCATCAATATTCTCTGGGTATTCGCCGTCAATAACACGGTAAAAACGTAATCTGACTTTGGGATCGGCCTGAGTCAGCAGGCTCTGGAACATATCGGTGTAGTTGCGGTGTGAAGCCTGCAATTCAGGCTTCACATCATCACAGATAAGCAGGCCAATAATCATAAGCGCCTCACGACCAATCCTTGCCATTCACGGCAAGGGTGAAAAGTTGGCTGTACTGCTCTGCCGTAAAGGAAATAGGGTTGCCGCCTGCGGAGGGGTCGTTAACAGCCATTTTGCCGACGCGCTCTGCCTCTTCGGCAGTGATGCCGATATCCGCGAGGGTGTGGGGAATACCAACTTCCCGGCGCAATGTCAGTATCCACGCCAACACAGCATCTGTGCCGCTGCCGTCCAGATCAAGGTAGCGGGCAAGCCGTTCCATTTTCTGTTCGACTTCGCTGCGGTTAGCGTCCAATACATAGGGCATCAAGATTGCGTTTAACAAGCCATGGTGCGCGTTGTACAGCGCACCCAGTGTGTGAGCGATGGCATGCATGGCACCCAATCCTTTCTGGAATGCGGTCGCGCCCATGCTAGATGCAACCAGCATTTGCATCCGAGCCTCTTTGTCTGCGCCGTTGTGGAATACCGTGGGCAGGTTTTGCTGCACCAGCCGGATCCCTTCGGTCGCAATCCCGTCTGCCATGGGGTGATAGCCTGGAGCGCAAAGTGCTTCAAGGCTGTGTGACAATGCATCCATCCCTGTTGCTGCAGTAATGTGCGGGGGTAAGGCCAGGGTCAAATCCGGATCAAGCAATACCTGCTTTGGCACCATGTCCGGATGGAAGATGATTACTTTCCGTTGCTCTGCACTGTTGGTGATCACCGAAGCCCGGCCGACTTCAGAACCGGTTCCTGCTGTGGTGGGCAGCGCAATCACGGGGGCAATCAGATCAGGCACGGCGAGTGTCCAATTGTCGCCAATATCTTCAAACTGCCACACTTCATGTTTCTGGTGGGCGGAAAGAGCTATGGCTTTGGCGCAATCAAGGGCTGAGCCGCCACCAAGGGCGATAATGCCATCATGGTGACCGTCCACGAAAACCTTGTTCCCTGCGGCGACGTTTTCTCCGGTTGGATTACCTTGAACATCGCTGAACAGGGTGACGCTAAGGCCGCTTTCCTCACAAAGGTTTATCGCAGTTTGTGTCATGGGCAGGGCTGCGATACCGGGATCAGTCACCAACAAGGGGCGGATAATTCCCAGTGACTGGCAGGCATCCGGGAGTTTGTTCAATGCGCCACTGCCAGCGATGATGGCGGTGGGATAGTTCCAGCTGGAAAGGGACATAATGAACTCCTAAAGACGCTTAAAGTGATAGGATTTTGGACGGGTCAGGTGTTCAAAACCGACCTGTGATAGGGTGCATCCGCGGCCACTGTTTTTCACACCAACCATGCCAGTGCAGGGTCAAGGTAATCACAGCGGTTGAGGAACACAGTGCCTGCTTCCAGTTGGTCAGCGAAACGTTCCCCGCGCACTTCATCTTGCGTAAACACGGCGGCAGTGAGGCCAAACTCACTGTCGTTCATCAGGCGCAGGCTTCTTCGTCTCCGGACACTTTCTGAATGCCGAGTACGGGGCCAAAGGTTTCCTCTGTCATCACCCGCATGCTGTGGTCTACGTTGACCAACAATTGCGGCGCAAGGTAAGGCGTGCCTTGTTGGCTGGCTGGGAAGCTGAAGCGTCAATCAAGCTTTTGCGCCTTGCTGGACGGCATCCTGAACCTGTCCGCGCACAAACTCTGCGGCCGCTGTGCGTACCAGGGCCCCAGCGTGGTTTGGCGATCGTCCGGTCTGCCGAGGCGGTATTGATTCACCAGTGCTACCGACTTTTCGACGACATCGTCATATACCGACTCATGGACATAAAGACGCTCCATGCCGCAGCATGACTGCCCGCTGTTGAAAAACGCGCCGTCAATCACGGTATCCACAGCTTGCTGGATATTGGCATCCTGGCTGATATAGGCGGGGTCTTTACCGCCCAATTCGAGGCCGGCAGAAATAAAGCGCCCGGCAATGGCACGTTCAACCACCATGCCACCGCTGACGGAACCCGTGAACGCAACGTGCCGCACGCTGCTGTGTTGCATCACCGCTTCTGTATCGGCATGGGTCAGGTGCAGGTACTGGAAAACACCTTCCGGTAATCCGGCTTGCTCAAAAGCCGCGACCATTCGCTCGGCACACAAGGCGTTTGCGCAGAGTGTTTGAGCAGAACCGTGTTACCCGCCAACAGAGCAGGGACAATCGCGTTTACGGAAGTGAGGTAAGGGTAATTCCAGGGCGCGACGACAAACACAGTACCGAGCGGCACCCGTTTGATGTAGCGGCGAAAACCCGATTTGTCTGGCAGGGCGAGAGGAGTCAGTGCTTGCGGCGCGATGTCAATCATGTGCAGCGCACGCTCTTCGAAACCGGCCACTTCACCTTGGGCGAAAGCGATGGGGCGTCCCATCATCCAGGTGATTTCTTCGGCGACAGCTTCCTTGTTGGCAACGAATGCTTCTACCGCTTTCCAGCAGATTTCCTGACGCACGGGAAGCGGCGTTTCCTTCCACTGCTGAAAAGCTTTTTCCGCTTTGTCCAACGCGCTTTGGATGTCGGTGGGCTTTGCGTACGGGCGTTCCACATACACCGAGCCATCAACCGGCGAGATTGTTTGAAAACGTTCCATGTTCAGTCCTAGATAATTTCGAAGTAACGGTCGAGTTCCCAATCGGTGACGTGTTTACGGAATTCACGCTCTTCCCACTCCCGCGAGGCAGCAAAATGCTCGACAAACGCCTCACCCAACATGGCTTTGGCGGCATCTGAGTGTTTGAATGCCTGGGCGGCTTCCCACAATGTGCGGGGCAGTTGCAGTTCCTGGGGGTGTTCCAGGTCATAAGCGTTACCCACAACCTGGTCAAACGGTTCGAGTTTTTGCTCAACGCCATAAAGGCCGGAAGCCAGCGCTGCTGCGAGTGCCAGATAAGGTTGGCATCAGCCGCGCCCAGTCGGTATTCAATGCGCTGGGATTTGTCAGAGCCCGGGATCACACGGAGCGACGTGGTGCGGTTTTCCACGCCCCAGGTTGCGTCTGTCGGTGCCCAGAAGCCGGGGATCATGCGGGTATAGCTGTTGACTGTCGGTGCAATCATGCAGAGGAACTGCGGCATTAAACGCTGTTGCCCTGCAAGGAAATGGCGCTGGATGTCACTCATGTTGAGCTCTGCATCGGGGTCATAAAATGCACTTTTGCCCGAGTTTCTGTCGCGCAGGGAAAGGTGGATATGCCCACTCTGACCGGGGTAGTCATTCGTCCATTTGGCCATGAAGGTCGCCATCATGTCGTTTTTCTGGGCGAGTACCTTCATGTAGGTTTTGAACAGGGCGGCTTTGTCGGCGGCATTTTTGGCGCTGTCGACGGCAAGCGCGGCTTCAATCACACCGGGGCCAGTTTCGGAATGGATACCTTCGATGGGGAAATCCATCGCTTCACTCATGGCGAGTATGGCTTTGTAGAGCCCGGAATAGGTGGAGTTGCGGATCATGGAATAGCCAAACCAGTCCGGAGTGATGGTTTTCATGTTGCGAAAACCTTTCTCACGTGCGGAATGAGGCGTTTCGTCGAAGATAAAAAACTCGTACTCAAGGGCGGCGTAGGCATCAAACCCCATGGCTTCGGCTTTTTCCAGCACGCGACGCAGTGTTGCCCGCGGGCAGACAGCTTCCGCATCGCCGGTAAATTCAGCAATAAACAACACCATGCCATCTTCATCCAGCACATCCCGGCAGGTATCAGGAAGGATCCTCACCGGCGCATCGGGATAACCGGTATGCCAGCCTGTGTATTTGGCGTTGTCGTAGAGCTGATCTTTCACATCCCAGCCCAACACCACATCACAAAAAGCGAAGCCGCCATCGAGCGAAGAAAAGAATTTCTCCTTCGACATATATTTGCCCCGCATGACGCCGTCATTGTCGAAAAGGCCGACTTTGACATGGCTAAGCTTGCGTTCTTCGACAATCTTTTTAGCATCCGCCACGGTCTTTACTTCACGCGCTTCCATACCCGCTCCTGTATTGTGTTTCCGCCAAAGAATCAGTGTGTTGTGACCAGACTGGTTGTTGTGGCACATCTATCAACGATAGTTGAGCTGCCACAAAGTGACTGGTGTCAGGTCGCATTCTTGGTCGGCAAACTGCTCTGAAATGAAGGTAGATGACACGAAAAGCGCATGACCACTACCATCACAGGTTGTGGGGCAAAAAAATAAGTTTGGCTAATAGTGTGAAGTCAGGCGGTTTTTTAGGTGTACTTGCCGATACGGATTTTTCCGTCGAGCCAAGGGTAGTGTTGGCGTATTTTTGCCAGAAAATGCTGGCGCAAGATTTTGCAGCTGCCATCGGCCAGTTTTTCCGGTAAATCCCCCAATTCATTACGGCGGGCTATCAGGGTTAAGTAACGGAAAAACGTGTCTTTTTCCGGCAGGGGAATACAGGTGATTTGGTTGCGGAACACTTCCCCCTGCATCAGGCAAAGCGGCGTTGTGAGTGCCATCCCAAACCCTGGGCGACAGCAGAAAGCACGGCAAATGTATTGTCGAGTTGCATACGGTCTGGCACATCCAGCCCCTGATGGTGAAGATAGGTTTCAATCGACTGACTTATAAGACTTTGTTCACTGTAGCGAACCATATCCAGATGTTTACTCAATAAGACCAGCGAACTGCATAAATCAGGAAATTTCTGGTGAAACTGCCGCGGAAGCACCAGAACAAAAGGCTCTTTGAGGATTTGGCAACGACGAAGGTTTTCTTCTTTTTCGAGCACATCATCAGAAATAATTATATCTATGCCACGGCTGAGCAGCCCTTGCTGGTGGAGATGGGAGTAACCCGTCATCATGGTCCAGTTTTCGGTGTGGGTTTTTATCACCTCAATTAAAGGTTGGCCGACAGTCGCTGCGAGGGAATCTACCATGGCGATACGCACCAGATGCAGGCTGTCAAAGCTGCCTTTGGTGATGACGTGTTGGGTTTTGTACGCCTGTTCGAGCAAATGGACGGATTGGTCGTAGAAATAGCGTCCCGCAACAGTCAGCTCAACCGGGCGGACACTTCTGTCCAGCAGTTTGACGCCAAGGTTGCTCTCCAGCGTGGAGAGGGTTTGGGAGACGGCAGACTGGGAAATATTGAGCTTTGCTGCAGCGGCCGTCATGTTGCCGGTTTTGGCTGTAGCGACAAAAACTTCGAGCGATTTCAGTTCAAAACCCAGTGTTCCCATCTCGATACTTCTCCCTGACTGACCGCCTAAGCATAGCAAAGGCCACTGATCGCAAAGTAAAAGTACGAAAAAGAAAGCCGCACGGGGCGGCTTTAGTTACGCGGTCACAATTGAGTTGGCCAGTGTCAGCAATTCCGGGTAAGCAATGGTGCTTCGTTTGGCGATTTCCCGCTGCTCAACCAGTACCTCCTGCAAAATCGCGTGTGTAGTCAGCGGATTGGCAAGCACCACGCGGAATACGCGGGTTTCACGGCGTTCCAGAGGTTCCGGTTTCAGTGTGGTGCGCGACACAAAGGTGTTTCCTGCTTCACGCTGGTGTTTTTGGACAAACACGGTCAAATCGTTCAACAGTGAATGGATGGCATCCTTCTGCGCTGGCGATGCTTTCTCTAGTGCAGCACGGACGACTTCCGGCACATAACGTAGGTAAGCAGACAAAGTTCCGGTTCGCTGATCAGTTCAAAATCCGGCTGCGTCTGGATAAGATCGGCGAAGTATCTGGCTTTATCGACGCTTTGGTCGATCAGCAGTTGATAGCCTTCACGTCCAATAATATTCAGGCTCGCAAACAACAGCATTGCCATGCCACTACGTGACCCTTCCAACGTATGGCTACCAAGGTCTTTGGAGCCTTTACGCAGGATGTAATCGGCGTGGTGTTCGATCGCGCTGACCAGTGAAGGATCTTTAAAGATCACCATGCCTGCGCCCATCGGCACATAAAGCTGTTTGTGGGCATCGATGGTGACAGAATCTGCGCGCTCTATGCCTTTGAGCTTAGGTCGCTGGTTTTGCGACATCAGGCTTGCGCCACCCCAGGCAGCGTCGACGTGGAAGTGAATGCCTTCGCGCCCGGCGATATCTGCCAGTTTGTCGAGTGGGTCGATATTGCCGGTTTCCGTGGTGCCGGCTACGCCCACCATCGCGAACACTTTGACGTTTCTCGCCTTGAGTTCTGCCAACTTGGTTTCAAGCTTGTCGATACATATGCGGTTGTTCGCATCCGTTGGGATCGCAATCAGGGATTGTCTGCCAATACCGAGTACGTCCGCGGCCTTTTTCAGCGAATAATGCCCGCGCTCTGACACCAGAATCGCCAGGTCGTCATAACCGTAATGGCGCATGGCGCGGAAAAGCCCTTCTTCAGCCACCCCACGGAAATCGCCGTCAGCCTCAGGGCAGCGTTACGCGCCACCCAAAGCGCGGTGATATTGGCAATGGTACCGCCGGAGCAGAAGGCGCCGAGTGAGTGCTCTGCGCTGTGCATCCAGCTTTGGTAAAACGCCTCTTCACGCTGATAAATCAGGTTGTGCAGCATGCCCAGAACCTGACGTTCCAACGGCGTAAAGGCTTTTGAAGTTTCGATTTTTACCGTGTTCTGGTTAAGGCCAATCATGATTTTGGACAGCGGCATTAAAAAGTAGGGCAGCGCCGATGTCATATGGCCGATAAATCGGGGGGATGAGGTGTGCACCGATTGCGCCACCAGTTTTTCCAGCAGAAACTCAGTGTGATCCGAAACAAATGCCGGTTGCTCAGGAATATGCGGGTTACTGAAGTCTTTCTCGATATCGGTCAGGGAGTAGTCCGACGACGTAATGTGATCCTGCAAAAACTGTTCAGGTTTTGCGAGATTGCCTGTTCAATTTTGCCCAACGTGGAATGCGGTGCTTCTGGCACAGTAAAAATGCGGTGAAGGGCTTCCAATGACGCTTCCGCTGTCTTTGTTTGTTTAACCATCCGGGGTACTTACTTTTGGGGTTTGCTAGATGTTAATCGAAGATACTGAAGAGTAAAGCGCCGAGTTGCGCAAAATCAGTGAGAGGGAAAACATCGAACCGAAATGAAAGGAGGGAGCCGCCGACGCCGCTCCCGTTTGATGCAGGACTTACTTGTCACAACTGGTTTGGGCAAGTTGCGCCATTTCGTCGTTGTAGCGCGTTAATGGCACTTCAATTTCTTTCGGGTGGCTCAGCAAAGAGGCCAGTGCGGAGCGCAAATCATAGTTGCCTGATGTGCCTGTCCCTGACGGAAAGCAAACACCTTCTTGCTGCGTCGGCCAGTTCGCCGTTTGAATTACTCAGTGCTTTGACATCTTCCTGCTCAGGTTCAGCCATGATTCAACCCCGCCGTTGAGATTCAATTTGGCTGGATCATTTTTCAGGTAGTAATTAAACGCTTCCTGATTGAGCTTGAAGTGTTCACGACGTCCTTCCAAAAACCAGCTCGCCACTTCTTCAAGTTTTGGGTCTTTTTGAATGGTCAGGTCAACCAGGCTTTCATACCAGCCAATAGAGGCGGTGATGTAGTGATTGTATTTCTGGCTAAGACAGAGTTGGTCAAAATCGTTAACGTCTTTTGCTGCAGCAAACCCTGAAACCAGCGAAAGAAGAACGAGAAGGGCTGAACGACGCATTGATTAAATCCTTTTTGGTCGAAATAGAGCCCGCTGTGTGCGGGCTTTTAATAATAAAGTAATAGTAATGCTATCGAGTGATCACAACAAGTTACAGAGTCTGGCTTATCTGCCTGTTTCACAATTCGCGGAAGTGGTCATCCACGCAATGTGAAATTGTGATAGCCAAGGGAGTTTGGCTTCCTGTTACAGGTTATCTGCCAGCACCGCGGCGCGGATATAACGCATGGTTTCGTCGACGCTGACATCGTCATCGTCGAAAAAGCGTGAAATCACATCAAACAGGGCAATCTGGGATGCTCTGCCTACCGCCATATTGTGAGAAAGACTTGGCACAAGGTTATCTGTCGCCGCCGCGCGCAAAAATGCCTGCATGGACTCCTTGCCACAGGTATCAAAGCCTTCCATGTCTGAATCAACACGAACCGGAATGGAGCCTTTGCTCATGTTGAATTCACGCTGGAAGTCCGGGTCGAGGATCAACTTTGCCAGTGTGCGTTGTGAATCAGTTTTCCCGGCATTGCTGTTTTTGAAAAACACAAAGCTGTCGATGTTGAAGGAAAACTGGTTGGCAGTACCGGGGGCCGGAATGCAGAGGAAGTCTTTCCCTGCTTCTTTATTGGCAGCCAGAAACTCGCCTTTTGCCCAGTCGCCCATCATTTGCATGGCGGCTTTGCCTTCAATCACCAGTGACGTTGTATCACTCCAGTTGCGTCCCGGTGAGTCAGCATCTGTGTATTGCTTCATCTTGCGAAAAGTCAGCAGGGTTTCACGCATTTTTTCGCCGGTCAGCAGTGCTGTGTCCTTGTCGATAAAGGCTTTACGGAAATCTTCCGGTCCCATAATGGCAAGGGCGATGGACTCAAACAGGGTAGATTCCTGCCATGCTTCGCTGCCCAGTGCCAGCGGGATATACCCGGCGGCTTTGATTTTCTCCGCGGCAACGAAAAAGTCGTCGAGGGTGACCGGAAGTTCAGCGTCCGCTTTTTCGAACACTTCAGGATTTGCCCAAAGCCAGTTCACACGGTGAATGTTGAATGGGACCGCAACATAATGACCATCAACCTTTAGATACTCCTGAACACGGCGGGGAATCAGCTCATTCCAGTGCTGCTTGGCGGCAACATCATCCAATGAAGCAAGAAAGCCGAGTTTTCCCCATTCCTGTATTTCCGGGCCTTTGATCTGTGCAACATCCGGCGGGTTGCCGGAAAGGGCGCGGATCCGCAGGGTGTTAATGGCACTTTGACCTGCGCGACCAGCAACGGCGAAATCTTTCCAGATATAGCCTTCTTTTTTCATCTTCTCTTTGAGGTTGTCGACCGAACGGGCTTCACCGCCGCTTGTCCACCAGTGCAGCACTTCCACATCACTTGGCGTGTCGGCATAAGCTGGTGCGGCGAGGCTCATTGCCAGCAACAGGGGAAGGATCTTTTTCATTCATCAAGCCCTCGGGAAAGCGATGTCGATTTGTAACCCGCCATCCTTGCGGTTGGATAGAATGATTTCGCCGCCATGGGCACGGATAATGTTTTTGGCGATACCCAGCCAAGGCCGGTGCCGTGCAGATCCGTGTGCAGGCGGAAGTAAGGGTCGAACACTTTTTCAGGAATTCTTCAGGAATACCCGGGCCGTTATCCAGCAGGGTGATATCCAGTGATTTATCGCTGTCATGGACATAGACCATCACTTCATCACCGTATTTCACGCCATTGTCGACAAGGTTCGTCAGGCATCGTTTAAACGCCAGTGGTTTGCAGTAAAACGGACGTTTTGTTGCCCGGAAATGATCACGCGCTGGCGCTGCTGGTTATGGATTTCCGCAATGCTGGTGATGATTTGCAGTACATCCACCGATGAGACGTTTTCATGGATATCAGTGTCTTTCACCGTTTGCAGTGCGCCTTTCACCATGATCTCAAGCTCGTCGAGATCCTTGTTCATTTTCGCGGCCTGTACTTCATCATCAATCAGTTCAGCACGAAGACGCAGCCGGGTGATCGGTGTTTTCAGGTCGTGGGAAATCGAGCCAAACAGCTTTTCCCTGTCATGCATATAGCGTTGCAGGCGCTTTTGCATCAGGTTGAAAGCGCGGGTCACCGTGGTGATTTCCGCAGCGCCTTCTTCAACCAGTTCTGGCTGTTCAATATCCGTACTCAGGCGGTTTGCAGCCTGCGCCAGTCGCTTCAGCGGGCGGGTCTGGTTGCGGATAAGGGTGAAGGTGAAAAAGAGCAGCAGGGTGGTGATAGCAATGAGGAATACCACTTGATCGGCATTGATCAGGTCATTTTCCAGCGTGACATAAGGCGCAGGCAGTATGGCCGCGATATACACCCATTGCCCTTGGCTTATCTCGATTTGTGCCACCAGAATTGGTGGGTTAAGCGGCTCCATGCTCAGGGTGTGGTGCGCCCAGGATTTGGGTAAATCAGACAGCAACAGACTGTTGTTGAGTACCTTAAGTGTTTCCGGGCGCGAAAATTCCACCTTGATATTGCTGGCGTTTGGCAGCTCTTTGGTCAGGACGCTTTCGATGGTCTGAATGGCTTCGCGTTTGGTGCGGCTCTCTTCAATCGGCGTAATATTGATCTCTTCGCTGTTGAAGGAAACGAAGAAACGCGCACCACCCATGTTCCGCAACTGATCCAGAGCGATATGGCGATATTCCACTGGCAAAGACTGGAAGAAGCTGGTGGTAGAGGCAAACATCTGCGCCATGCTTTCAGAAGCAGATTTCAGGCCTTCGACTTCGCGTTCTTTGGACTGTGCATACCAGAAGAAACTGGCAATGCCTGAGCGAGAAAAACAGAAAGGACGGTAAGCAGCAGCGTTCGTGAAAGCAGCGAACGCGGCCAGAAATATTCTTTAAGATTCATAGGTGATGTCGGACACGAACATATAACCGTTACCACGAACGGTTTTGATGATAGTGGACTGGCGTCCGTTGTCTTTCAGGCGCTGGCGCAGGCGGCTGACCTGAACATCAATACCGCGCTCCTGAGGCTGTGCATCGCGGCCGCGGGTGGCGTTGGAAATGGCATTGCGATCCAGCAGGGTATTTGGGTTTTCAATAAACAGCATCAGCAAGGCAAAGTCTGCCGAGGTCATTTCCACTTCCTGACCGGTCACCTGATGGTTAAGGCGTTGGGTAACAGGGTCCAGTCGCCATTGGGCAAAGCGGATTGCTTTGGGCTTGGACATGGTGGTTTCCTGCAACTGCTGGGTACGGCGAAGCAGGGCGCGGATGCGGGCAACCAGCTGACGGGGGCTGAACGGTTTGGCGATGTAATCGTCCGCGCCCAGCTCCAGGCCGATGATTTGGTCAGTCTCGTCTGATACCGCTGTCAGCATAATGATAGGTACGCTGGAGTCCTGACGGACGTATTTACACAGGGTAAAACCGTCATCACCGGGAAGCATGATGTCGAGTAGGATGAGATCAGGATATTGAACAGCAAGTTTCGCTTTCATTTCTTGTCCGTTCTGGGCGGTTGTCACCTCATAGCCGGACTTTGAAAGATACTCTTGAAGCAGTTCGCGGATTTCTAAGTCGTCATCCACCACCAGGATCCGCTTCTGATTAACCATGAAAGGAAGTCCCCTTATTCTCATACGTAAGTCGGTTATTATCTTAGAGAATAAGACGTAGTGCCAGTGTCAGCCCTGTAAAATACCTAATCCGTGGGCTACACCATGTAAAAGAAGTGGAAATTGCCTGATAAAAAAACACCCCGGTGAAAACCGGGGTGTCTGCGTTGAGGGGGAAGGGACTATTTGCCTGCTTTCATCGCTCTATTGATGCACCAAGCTGCGCCGCCCCAAGTGATACCAAAACCAATCAGCATCATAATGATTGCACCTGTTGTCATGCGTTTGCCTCCTGTGCGTCAACTTCTTCAGCGGTTTCTTTCGCTGGACGTGATACGACGTTAATAATGATACCCACTACCGCCAGCAGCGCTGTCAGACCCCAACCCAGCAGGAACAGGTCATATTGTGCGTAACCACCGTAGCTTCCTTGAAAGTGTTAACCAGGTTAGAGCCTACAATCCAAGCCAGCATCAGTGGGCTTACGAAGCGGATACAAACTTCAAGCCAAGCACCTACTGAGAACTCAGAAACTTTGTTTACGTGGTCACGGATATCAGCCACTTTGATCAGCCAGCCCAGGAACACCAGTTCAATCAGGCAGCTTGCCAGCAACGCGATGTTGTTCATGAAGAAGTCAACCAGATCCAGCAGCAACAGGCCGCCGTTGGTTGCGAACGCCATGGAAACAACGAAACCGGTACCACACACTGCAGATGCTGCAACTTTACGGCTGATGTTCAGCTTGTCGATAATCGCAGAGGTTACCGCTTCAATGATCGAGATGTGCGAACTCAGACCTGCAACAACCAGTGACAGGAACAGCAGTGGGCCAAGAATGTATGGCGCTGGCAGCAGGTTAATCGCCTGTGGCAGAGTAACAAACGCCAGACCTACGCCGCCGCTGACAACTTCAGTGATCGCTTTACCTTGCTCCTGAGCCATGTAGCCGAGGATAGAGAAGATAAGCACACCCGCCATCATAGAGAAGCCACAGTTAATCAGAACTGTCATGAAGGCGTTATTGGTAACGTCAGATTTCTTCGGCAGATAGCTGGAGTAAGCCAGCATGATGGCGAAACCAACAGACAGGGTGAAGAAAATCTGGCCATAAGCTGCAGACCACACTTTGGCGTCAGCCAGTTTGCTGAAATCAGGAGTGAACAGGTAGTTCAGACCTTCAACCGCACCCGGCAGGAATGCAACGCGGGCAATAAGCAGCAGCACCATAACGAACAAAACTGGCATCATGATTTTGCTGGCACGCTCGATACCACCTTTAACGCCGGTAAAAACTGCGGCAAAAGTGATGGCCCACGCCAAAGTCATAGGGATAGCAATGTGCAGCTGCCAGTCACCCAGTGCAGTCGGAGAGTTCTCACCCAGCTTCAGGTATTCACTGAAGAAGAAGGCGTTGGTGTCTGTGCCCCAGCTTTGGTCAAAGGCAAAGCCAACGTAAGACATTGCCCAGCCGATAACCGCAACGTAGTAAACCGCGATAGTGGCTGCAATACCTACCTGGAACCAGCCCAGCCATTCGAATTTAGTGTTGAGTTTTGAAAATACAACCGGTGCAGAACCGCGCAGTTTATGACCAAGACCAAACTCGATGATCATAAAAGGAATACCGGCTGTCAGCATGGCAAAAAGGTAAGGAACAAAAAATGCGCCGCCGCCGTTTTCATACGCCATGTAGGGGAAACGCCAAATGTTTCCAAGTCCGATTGCTGAGCCCACTGCGGCGAGGATGAATCCTGCCCGGGAGCCCCAGATTTCACGTGTCATAACATCTCCTTGTCGTTGCCAGTGCCTGTCCTTTTCACTGGCCGCTTTATTAACATCATGTTGTAGGCGGTGTTTTTTTATTGCGTAGAGCGGTTAGCGCGCGCTCGTTTGAATTCGCTTGGTTGCAGGCACTGTGTCAACCATGTTGTGTTTAGAATTATTCCCTTCACGTTTTGCAAAATATTCTTCTGCAAGTGAGGTTGCTAGCAGATTAAGCGTTGGTTATCAGTAAATCAATAACGTAAAACACTTAATAATATGCTAAAACTTTGGCGATCATTCCGACTAATGAATGCGCAGCCGAGTGATGTGGAATGTAAATATTCTATTACCAGTGCTTTGAACTGTGGTTGATGGTGGTGTTAGTGAAAAGTTGTGAATTGGTCAATAAGGCTGTTTGGTGGAAAATTGAACGATTTTGCGGATTATCTCTAAATTAGTGCCTGGCAGCCTGAATCCAGACCTAAGGCAACCGGAAAACATAAGTATGAGTCGAGGTAATTTTTACATGTTAGAAAAGTAGATAGTGGTTAACCATCGAAAACTATGGAAGAAATGACTATTTATTCACCGCAATGATAAAAGAAGAAATGTTAAATAATTGTTTGTCTATTTCTGGCGATAAATGTCACATCTATTGAGGTTTATAAACACTTTTTCTCCCGGTTTTATTGAATTTCTATTCGTGATTTAGTGCGTTTACCAAATGTTGCTGACATGAGAGATTGGCAGGTTTGACCAGAGGAAAGTTCTTAAAGTGGCTCTTAGTAGCAGTGTTTGTTGTCTGTCACATTTTGAAACATCTGTGTAATTGAAAAGCGCGATCTTAATTTGATATGTGAATATTCACGCTTGTGACCTGATTTCCGCTACATTAAAAGTATGTAGCGTGAGTGTTAATCTTGATTGCAAGGAGATGCAGAATGGACACGAATCTGAAAATCGCACTGGTCACCGCTTCTAGTGCGCTGACAATGATTTTTACTTTTGCCTCAGTCGCGATAATCTTTTCCTAAGCAGCGCCATTGGCGCTGTTTCCAATAAAAACGTTGGCTCTGTGCAAATCGCTGGGAGTAAAATAGCTTCCAGTTGAATTCGTTACGCTGAGGTAAAAGTGCAGAGCCCAAACGACACGGAAAGTGCAGCGTTTTACCCGTCCACCACTGACGGTGACATCCGCAACCTAAGACTCCCAAAACGCCGTAAGCGCATTGCACTTGTCGCCCAAGGTGGTGGTCAACGGGGTATTTACACTACCGGTGTGCTCGACAGCTTCCTTGACGCAGGCTTTGACCCTTTCGAACTCTATTTCGGCACATCCGCCGGTGCACTGAATATTTCCTCCTACATCACCCGCCAGCGCGGCTTTGGTCATCACTTCATTACCCAATACACCACCAATGACCGCTTCTTCAACCTGGTGAAGTATGTCCGACGCCAGCAGTTTATGGATTTGGACTGGGCGTTGGATATGGCCGGGCCCAACAATGTTGACGGTTTGCGGGTTGAGCAGGCGAGGGGAGTGCTGTCCGAGCGTTCAGCATATGCCTGTGTCACCAATACACACACGCTGGAACCTGATTTTTTCCACCTCTTCGAAGGTGACTGGGTGAATGTGTTGAAAGCGACCTGCGCTATTCCCATGCTTTATCCTTCACCTGTCCAGTTGAACAATAACTTCTATGTCGATGGCGGAGTCAGCAATGCTATTCCTGCCCGAGAGGCGTTCAACCGCGGAGCAGACATCATTGTTGTCATTCGCACTGAGCCGGTAGTGGAAGACAAAGCACCGGTAAGCTCGGTGCTGGTGGAAAATCTGCGCAGCCGGATGGAGAAGCGTCTGCCGGACTATCTTGCAAGGCTGAATATCGAAGATCGCCTTGGCAAACTGTCGGAATTTCATGAGCAGCTTTCCAATCGTCTTGAAGATATCCGTCACCGTTACCGTGAAAGCACGCCTGAACCTTTGTGGCATAAAATCCGGGAAATGATGCCCAAACATAAACACCAAAACGGTGGTCGCTGGTTGTTTGGCGGTGATTCTATCTATCGTCTCCATGCCTCACGGGGCAAAAGCTCAATGCAGATATGCTGGAAATGCTGACTAAACACTTTCACAGTTATCAGGAAGCGGTAGATTTTATGTCCCACCCGCCGATGCGTGCCGAGTTGGTGCAGATAGCACCGGAAGTGCCGCTTTCAAGCAGTGCCTTGCTGAGCAAGCCATTCCAGCTTGAGCATGATTATCAGGATGGCCTTGAGGCAGGGCGCCGGTTTCTCGATACCTACGGAGAGGTATTGAATGACGTCTCAACGGTATCGCGCTAAATTTAGAAAAGACTTTTAAATCAGGGATGAACCAGTGACCGAGTTTGAAAAAATGCAGCAGGGAATGCCCTACAGCCCTGCTGATCCTGAACTCACACAATTTCGCTTTGCATCAAAGCGCCTTTGCCAGCAATTCAACACCATTGATCCGGCTGATGCAGACACTCAGGACATGGTGATGACCAAACTGTTTGCGGTAAAAGGCAAGGGTGTGGTGGTAGAAGCGCCGTTTACCTGCTCCTATGGGATGAACGTACACATTGGAAACAATGTTGCTCTGGGACCAAACTGCACCGTTATTGACAGCGGGCACGTAGAAATCGGGAACAACGTTATCATTGGCCCCGGAGTCGGGATCTACACCGTTACCCAGGGCTTGCTTCCGCTGGAGGTTCAACGTGGCGAGCATGAAATATCCCAACCAGTGATCATTGGCAACAACGTGGTTGTGGGCGGGAACAGCGTTATCAAAGCGGGCGTCTGCATTGGTGAAGGCGTGGTGGTAGAAGCCGGTTCCGTAGTGGAAGGCGATGTAGAACCGTTTTCTGTTGTTTCCGGCAATCCTGCTTCAGTGGTGCGGCGCTTGCGTTAGCACCATGCACCGCTCATTCCTGCTATCCCAATCTTGTTTTGGGGATAAGTTGGCGGCAGCAAAGCAACTCTGATACGATTGCCCGCCATATCAAAGCTAGTGTTACAATATAACAATAGCGGTTTTCAATTGATGTCCATTCAGCGTAACCCTTGGGTGACGCAGTGGGCATACAAGGCAGTACAAGAATCGGTTCGCGCCGAGTGAAAAGAGAATTTCAGTCGATGGCAAAAATTAGAGCAAGAGTTCCGTTCAAAGTGGGTGTGGGAAGTAAGATCCTGCGGAGATCCTCTCTTTTGACGGTTTGACATCGGAGCAGGAACACGTCGCCATTATCTTTAAGTGTGCCGACCAAAATGATTCTGCGCCATTGGTGCGCATGCACTCTGAGTGCCTGACCGGGGATGTTTTCCATTCATCACGTTGTGACTGTGGCGAGCAGTTGGAAGAAACTATCCAGAAAATGGGCGAGCAGGGCGGTATCCTTCTTTACCTGCGTCAGGAAGGACGTGGTATTGGTCTTTACAACAAATTAGATGCCTACGAGCTGCAAAGCCAGGGCATGAATACCTACGAAGCCAACAACCACCTGGGTTTCCCGGATGACTTGCGCAGTTTTGAAGATGCGGCAGATATGCTGAAAGCGCTGGATGTCACCACCATTCGCCTGATCACCAACAATCCTAAGAAAATTAAAGAAATTCAGGATCACGGTATTCAGCTGGAAGCGGTAATCGGGACACAGGCTCACTTGAAAGATGGCAACAAACTGTATCTGAAGGCCAAGGTTTCCCACGGAAAGCACAAACTTTCCATTGACTGATCAAGGTCGGCAACAGTAAAGCAGCGCACAGTCGCTGCTTTTTTTCGTCCACAAAGTGTAAATTGCCCTAATAAACATTAGAAAATCTAATCCTTTCTATGATTTCTTATCGTGTATGAAACACGTTTTTTATGTTGTTTGATTCGGATCACGCCACTAAACTCTGCGCAAATAAAGAGATAGCGTAGGAATCTGCTTTCCACCTCGGTTTTTCCATCTTTCTGTCCATGCTGTCTCGCATAAATTCTGTTTGATAATTTCGCTTGTTATGGGAGAACGGTGATGTCTTCGGCTACATCCCTGTCCAAAGTTTTACTTATGATCATCATCCTGGCTGCTGTCGGCCAGATGACGCAAACCATGTATGTGCCATCAATGGCGATGATGGCGGAAGGTTTTCACGTTTCACCTGCACTGCTTCAGGCGGTGATGGCGTGTTACCTCATTCCTTATGGTCTGTCCCAGTTTATCTATGGCCCGCTTTCTGACCGTTTTGGCCGCAAGCCGATCATTCTTGTTGGTTTGGTGATTTATCTGGCGGGTACCGTGGTTACCCTGATGGCACCATCATTCAATGTCTTCCTGTTGGGTAGCGTTATTCAGGGCGCGGGTATTGGTTGTGGCGGGGCAATGGCTCGAACCTTGACCCGTGACTGCTTTGACGGCAGCCGACTGCACCGTGCGAACAGCCTTGTCAGCATTGGCTGATTTTCTCGCCGCTGGTAGCGCCCGTATTGGGCGGTGTGTTGAGCACCCACTTTGGCTGGAAGGCGAGCTACGTATTCTTGTTGGTACTGGCAGCCGTGGTGTACCTGATCATGACTCTCTACTTTCAGGAGACTCTGCCACCGGAAAACCGCCGTCGTGATTCAGTACTGAAAAGCTATCACCACGTGATGAGCAACCGCCAGTTCCAGGGCTATTTGATCAGCCTGATAGCCATTTTCTCTGGTATTTCGGTGTTTGAAGCTGCAGCGGGTGTGCTTTTGGGCAGTACGCTGGGCTTGAGTGCAACCACGGTAAGCCTGCTGTTTGTTTTGCCGCTGCCGGGTTTTATGCTGGGTTCATGGCTGTCGAGTGTGATTGAGCAGAAACTGTCTGCGTCAAAATCCTTGATGATTGGTTCAGTGGTTTTGCTGGCGGGTGCACTGACGGTGTTCGTGCCGGGTTATTTTGTGAATGTTACGGTAGAAACCCTGATTGGTGGTGCTTTTATCTACTTTACTGGCGCAGGCATCCTGTTCCCGGCTGCAACTACCGGTGCAATTTCACCATTCCCACGCCACGCGGGCACAGCGGGCGCGGTAATGGGGGGCGTTCAAAATATGTCGGCAGGCCTGTTTACCCTGTTGGCGGCGCAGATGAACGTAAACAACCAGTTCTCACTGGGTGCAATCCTGTTGGCGATGGCGATCGTTTCCGGCGTTGGCCTGATGTTGTGCCGTAGGAAAAATATCGCACCTGATGTTCCGGTTATTGTGTAATAGTCCGGAATAACCATCTATTTTAACGCAGTGATATCAATATATATCACTGCGTTTTTCATTCTACATGCACCTGACACAGATCAATGCATCTGTGTAAAATGCAAAAATAGATAAATAAATATTTGCGACATCGATCAAATTGGTGCAGTCTGTACCGCCTGTAGCGGCGTCTGAATGGGAATGGAGGATCAGCAAGTCCCGCATAGAACCTTCAGATAGGCGGTACAAACGAAATGAATGCAAACAAACAGTCGGAATGGCTGGGTCATCCTCGTGGATTGTTTCTGCTGTGTGGCACAGAGCTTTGGGAACGATTCTCCTTCTAGCAATGCGCGCCATTCTGGTGCTTTACCTCACTGATAAGACCATCAACGGCGGTCTGGGCTGGACGACCCAGGATGCGCTGAACCTCTACGGTATCTACACAGGTCTGGTTTACCTGACACCTGTACTCGGTGGTTGGCTGGCAGATAATTTCCTTGGACAGCGTCGTTCCATCATCATTGGTGGTGCATTGATGGCTATTGGCCAATTTACGCTGCGCTGCCAAACAGTTTCATTGACCCTTATGAACTGCAAGCCTTCTACGTTGGTCTCGCCTTTCTGATCGTGGGTAACGGCCTCTTTAAGCCAAATATTTCTACCATGGTTGGTCAGCTGTATGGGGAAGGGGATAACCGTCGTGACGGCGCGTTCACCATCTTCTATATGGGTATCAACCTGGGTTCTCTGCTGGCAGGTATCATTGCCGGTACTGCATCTACTCATTACGGTTGGAAAGCAGGTTTCCTGTGTGCCGGTATCGGTATGCTGTTGTCACTGGTTATCCAGTTGGTATTCGCCAACCGCTACCTGGGTAAGATCGGTGTTGCGCCGGCTGCCAAAGCGGCAATGGACGAATCCGGCAGCAACAAGAAACAGCCACTGACAAAAGTAGAACGCGATCGCCTGAAAGTGATCGTGGTGATGAGCATGTTTGTGATCATCTTCTGGGCAGGGTTCGAGCAGGCAGGCGGCCTGATGAACATCTACTCACAGGAATACACCAACCGCATGATCGGCAGTTTTGAAGTGCCTGCGGCATGGTTCCAGTCACTGAACCCTGCGTTCATCATTATCTTTGCACCACTGCTGGCTGTTCTTTGGCGCCGTATGGGCTCCAGTGAACCAAGCTCTCCAATCAAATTTGCGATGGCGATGGGCTTTTTGGCACTGGGCTTCGTGTGTATGGTCGGTGCGGCGATGCAACAGGGCGGCGATATGTCCGTGAAGGCATCCATGTGGTGGCTGGTCGGCGCATACTTCTTCCACACCCTAGGTGAATTGTGTTTGTCACCGATCGGTCTATCCCTTATCACCAAACTGGCTCCGCTTCGACTAATGTCAGTCATGATGGGTACCTGGTTCTGTGCCAACGCCGTTGCCAACTATGTGGCAGGTCTGGTTGGTAGCCATGTGGGAGATGCTGGTCCTCTGGCTATCTTCGGTGGTATCGCTGTCACTGCAGGTATTGCTGGTCTATTGCTGGTGCTTTGCTCAAGCAAACTGGTCGACTGGATGCATGGCGCGGAAGCGTCAGCAAACAGAACTCTGACGCAAACCTGACAGAGAAACCGGTTACTGCAGCCTAAACTGTAGGCAATCAATAACGCAAAACCGCTTGGGGCACCGAGCGGTTTTGGCGTGCCTAGACCATGCCCAGTAAATTGTCACCTGTGTGGCAGTTTTTAGCACCTTATTCACGCAAAAGTACGATCCCCTCTCCCCGTCCTTAGTGTTATGTCTTAACTCTTAATTCATACACACCCTGATTCATGCTCATCTAGCGTCTTATATTCCCATTATTTGCTTTCTGAACGCTTGCTGCGGCGGATCTGTTCAGCCAACCTGATTGCTCAAAAATACTCGTTTCAGCGGCTCTTTGACTTGGTCTGGGCAATGAGGCGAGCTTTGACAGTGACAAATTTTTTAGAGCAAAAGCCAAACCAACTGCAAGGTTGGGACGGAAAGTCCAGGGTCTCCGGTGTCGTGGTAGTAGGAGATAGCCGGTCTGCCTCTTCTTCGGTTAGCAATAAGAGGATCAGTGAATGTCTAACTTATACGGTACGTCAGGCGGCGAAACGCTGAACGGCACGCTGGATGATGATTATATTGAAGGGCGTGATGGCGACGACGTGATTTATGGGGGATGTTGATGGCTCGTCGGGCAACAATTACCTGGGCGCGGTGTTCGTCATGGGCGTTGACTTTACGGCCAGCAGCGGCGATTTCCACACCTTCTGTTTTCCTCCTACCCTAAACTTTGCTGGCTCTACCACAGACGTAACGTTCAATGATGATGACGGCCAGTTCAACGGCGACGATATCTGCAATGAATACTCTGATGATTCGACACAAACCGTAGAGCTGGGTGGCCAAACCTATGATGCCAATGTTGATTATCAGCTCCAGTACACAGACACCAATGGGAATGTTTACACCTTCGCTGTGGTGGATATTGATGCAGACTACAACGGCAACCACTACAACAACCTTGGCGAAAACGGCAAGATCCTGATCCAGATTGGTGGCCCGGAAATTACCGCTTCTACCCAGCTTTCGCTGGTTGCTGACTCATTCCAAAACATCAGCAGTCTGGATTATTCTTCATTCACCGAGCAGGGCACCACAGATCCTTCCATTGGCGGTGATGATGAGATCACCGCCGGTAACGGCGATGATGAAGTGCATGGTAACGGCGGCAACGACTACATTGAAGGCGACAATGGCCGCGATGAACTGTACGGCGATGACGGTGATGACATCATCTACGGTAACACGGCTTCACCTAACTACGGTGCTAATCCAACTGTTAAAGCGTTCCTGTTGAACGACAGCTTCACCACGCCAAACGGCGGTGAATTTCATACCTTCTGTTTCCCGCCTAAGCTGGCGTTTGATGGCAGCTGCGTGGAAGTAACCTTTAATGATGATGACGGCGCACTGAATGGCGATGATATTTGCAATGAATATTCAGATGATGCCACCCAGACTGTCACCATCAATGGTCAAACCTATTCGGCTAATGTGGATTACACCCTCACATATTGCGATGCACAGGGTAATTACTACAAGTTTGCCATCATTGATGTTGATCTGGATGCAACGGCCACTACTACAACAACCTGACTGAAAACGGCAATCTGTTGATCCAACTGGAAGGGCCTGAAATTACGCCGGATACCCAGCTTTCACTGGTTTCTAACTCATACCAGAACCTCAGCCAGATCGACTACAGCACCATTTCCGAAGATGTGGTTGAGTTCACCAACGATGAAGACTACATCGACGGCGGTAAGGGCAACGACACCATTTACGGCCAGTGGGGCGATGATACGCTGCTGGGCGGCGAGGGTGATGATGTGATCTGGGGTGGTCAGATTACCCGCCAGAAAGTGGAAGGTGAGCCCACGACAACTGTGTTTGTGCTGGGTGATGATTTCACCACACCACAAGGCGGTGAGTTTCATACCTTCTGTTTCCCGCCATCACTGGCGTTTGACGGTAACACGACCGAAGTGACCTTCCAGGATGATGATGGGCTGCTGAACGGTGATGACATCTGTAATGAATACTCGGATGATTCGTCGCAAACCGTCACCTACAACGGCCAGACCTATCCGGTGAACGTGGATTACACGCTGATCTACTGTGATGCGCAGGGTAACTACTACAAGTTCGCGATCCTCGACCTGGATATGGACGGTACTGGTAACCACTACAACAACGTGGGTGAAAACGGCAAACTGCTGATCCAACTGGAAGGGCCCGAAATCACAGCGGGAACCCAATTGTCACTGGTGGCGAATTCATACCAGAACCTGTCTTCGCTGAACTACGATGACTTTACTAACACCACCGAAGAAATCATTGTCAGCGACAAAGACACTATCCACGGTAACGAAGGTAATGACACCGTGTACGGTGGCGATGATGATGACCACATATACGGCGATGAAGGTGACGATATCCTTTACGGCCAGAAAGGTGATGACATCATTGAAGGTGGCGACGGTAACGACAAACTGTATGGCGGTACCGGTAAAGATACCCTTCTTGGCGGAGCGGGCGATGACTACCTGGACGGCGGTACCGGCAGTGACGTGCGCATTGACGGTGGCACAGGCGTCGATGAATACCGCGGCAGTGCGGGTCAGGACGTCTTTATCTTCGATGAGAACGACTTCGTTGGCCTGACAGAAACCGTTAACGGCCAGACCCGCAACAAGTTCATGTACAATGCCGATAACGGCTTTGATCAGATGATTGTTGAAGGCGATGCGACCGTCGATTTCACTGGTGACCGTTACCAGTCTGATTCCAGCGTAACCGGTAACGTCATGTCGAATATCGAAGCAGTGCTGGGCGATGAAGGCGATCAGGATGTCTACATCAACCCGAACGAAGTGTTCCGTCAGGGTGACGAGCCTTTCGGCGAAGTTCAACGGTGCAGCGCCAGATTGGCATGGCTTTGTTGCCCACCTTGGCGCTGGTGATGACAGCTTCAATTTGGAAGGCTCACCATGGAGCTTTGATGCAGGTGGCACAGTAAATGCGCCACTGTCTGCGGAAATGATCAGCATTCTCGGCCTGAGCAATGCGCAGGTTGGCGAATTGAATGCTTATGTCTTCCAGCATGATACCAACGCTGACTGGACCATCACCATCTGGACAGATGCAGAGTCTATTACTCTGAACGGTATTGACATCATCTAATCACTTTCGGTGATACAAAAAAGGCGGCTTGCTGATGCAAGCCGCCTTTTTCTTCCATACCTTTTTCTGCTCTTCCTGCTCTTCCTGCTCTTCCTGCTTTTTAGCCGTTTGGCTCATGCTCAAGGTAGAGCACGGTAGCGGCAACACGGGATTCGACCCCGAGTTTTTCAGCAGGTTTTTCAGGTGTACCTTTACCGTTGCTTCTGAAATATAAAGAGATTCAGCAATTTGGCGGTTGCGCAGCCCTTTGGCGACTTGCTGCAGGATCTGACGTTCACGTTCGGTAAGCACACTCAAGGGTGACGCCTGATCGCGGCTTTGCTCCAGATAGGCGCGAACCTGCTCGCTGTAAGCTTTCTGGCCCGTCATGGCCAGTTTTAGCTGTTCGACCAATTCTTCTGGCTCACTGTCTTTCAGCAGGTAACCGTCAGCACCGGCCTGTACAATAGCGTGGATATCATTCGGGCTGTCAGATACCGTCAGGATCACAATCACAGAGGTGCAGCCTTCATTTCTCAGGGCGCGCAGGGTGTCCAGTCCCGACAATCCCTTCATATTCAAATCTAGGATGATCAAATCCGGTTCATGACGTGCCACTTCAGCAATAGCATCCGCGCCACTGCTGGCTTCATTTACCGCAGCAAATTCAGGTTCAAACTTTAGCAGTTGTGACAATCCTTTACGCATCAGCGGATGGTCATCGACCAGCAATACAGTCCAGGTGGTCATACAGGGGTTTGCTCCAAATTCAGTTGAGGTCAAAGGTCAGCCTGACCTGACACCCCTCGGAAGGGGCGGTAATGATCTTCAGCTCGCCTCCGAGCATAGCAGATCGCTCCTGCATAATGTTGAGGCCGTAATGGTCTGGCTTTTCTTCTTGCAGGGAGAAACCGACACCGTCGTCAACAATCGCAATGCTGGCCTGGTGGTTATGCTGAATACAACTCACGGTGATCTGGTTTGCATGGGCATGTTTGATGGCATTGGCACACGCTTCCCGGATGATTTGCAGGATATGCATCTGGCGCTGCGCATCAATAGACAGGGTATCTAGCGATGACACCATGCGGATTTCTGCCTCTGTCTGGCTTTGCAGGGCGTCGAGCATTTCCTGAAGCGCGAGGCCAAAATCGGCATGGGTGAGCGACAATCGGAAGGCGTTCAACAGTTCACGCAACTGGTCGTATGCGATTCGTAGCTGGTCACTGATCTCTTCGGCTATCTCATTGGCATCCGGCGCATCGAGCTGCTTCAGGTGGCGCTTCAAGAGGCTGGTCTGGATTTTCAGGTATGAAAGCGATTGGGCAATGGAATCATGCAATTCACGGGCAAGCGTCGCACGTTCTTCCATTACAGCAAGGTGCATCGCCTGTTTCTGCGCATGGTTGTAGTACACACCACGGGCAAGGATGGCTGCAAGGTTGCTCAGCAATACACCATCAGCAATAACTTCGTCGCCTTGCCATTTCAATGTGCCGAGCGATTCGCCGTCTAGCATAAGAGGCAGGGTATGCCATGGCGCGGCGGTAGGCTCGCCCGCGGTGATTTCCCAGTCTGATTGGTTCGGGTTATGGGCGGATAAAGACAGGGCATCCACACCATCCATATTCAGGGTAATGTCGAGGATCTTTTCAAAGCGCTCGCGGGTCAGGAAAGTGGATGACAGCAGTGTTGAGCAGTCATAGAGCAAATTGAGCGAACGGTTTGCCTTGGTCAGCTTCTGCGTTTCAGATTCAATTTTCTGTTCAAGGTTGGAATAAAGCTCTTCCAGTTCACTCGCCATGATGGCGAAGCTGTTGGAGAGCACACCCAGTTCATTGCTGCGGCTGGGTGGCAATTCGATATGAAAATCCCGGTTCTGGATCCGCTGGCTGGCAGTGACCAGCAAGTTGAGCGGATTCACGATCCGGCGCTGAGTATAGTGAAGTAAAAACAGCACCAGCGCGAGGATAAGGCCAAGGCTCAGGCTTCCCACCAAGGCCAGCACCTGCAGTTTGTTTTCAGAAACTCTTGAAGCGCATACACAAAACGGTCGATATCATTCACGAACAGGGCGACTTGTTCGACGTAAAATCCGCGATCTTCGCTTTCCAGTTCAGGGCGCAGTACCACCCAACGCTCAAGCAGGCTGTGATAGCGTTCCCGGATTTCACGGGGGACGGCGAAGTTATCGAGGATTTGCAACTCCGGAGATGTGAGCGATTGTTCAAAACTGACGATGTGGTTTTGGTAACGGGGCGAGTCCAGAACAATGTCGTAAGCAATGCGGTAACTTTGCATCCGCAAAGAGCCCGCCGTGTTGATAGCCGCGGCATCATTCAAGCTGGATGCAAGGGTAAACAGGGCAAAGCCGGTAATGATCACGGCGAGCGAAAGAATACCGATCAACGACCGCGCAACGATGGTGATAACGGAATGTCTGACGGTGATGTTATGGGTAGGCGCTGTCATGCTTAAGTGATTCCGTTTCCTTCTGCGTTGAGCGGGGAGCATTGATGCATATTTGGCCTTTTGCCGCAATGGCTTGGCGATCAAAGTCGAATGAGTATAAACCATAATGTGACCCAAAGCAGTGATGGAAATTGATCTGGCGCAATAACACCCCCAATTACCCCTTCGAGGTATATCTACCCCACCGCTTCTTCCTAATGTGATCCTATGAACTTGTAAATGCCCACTGCGCTAACACCGCAAAAGGCAAAGAGATGTTGGGTTTGCAATGGTTGATACACGCCGCCGTTTTTTCTTCGAAGCGCCGCCAAAGAAAGGGTGCAGCCTATGCCCTGGATTGCGGGCTGGCAGCAATTCACCTCGGGTTGTACCGCTGTGGTGACTGCGTCCGCGCGTGTGAAGAAAAATTATCGCAGTCGGCGATGGTGGTTTCCCAACGGTTGATTTCACCAAAGGTGAATGCACGTTTTGCTATGCCTGTGCTGAAAGCTGCCAGAAGGTTTGTTTCAGCCTGAAACCGCAACGCCCTGGCAGCAACACGTTGCTATTGGTGATGTGTGTTTGGCGAAAAAAGGCGTCGAATGCCGCAGCTGCAGCGATGCCTGCGAAATGGGAGCGATCAAGTTTCAACTGCAACTGGGCAAGGTCGCACAGCCTGTTATCACTGTTTCTGACTGCACCGGGTGTGGCGCATGTGTGTCGCCATGTCCGGTCAATGCAATTGCCATAGAGAGAATTGGCCATGAATGAATATCACGTCAGCAGCCTTGTCGTTCACACGGCGGCTGACCAAACCAATCTTGTCCGCGCGGCCATTGAACTGATGCCGGGCGCTGAAGTGCCAGCATCCAGCGAGGCAGGAAAGCTGGTGGTCGTTATTGAAGGCTCCAGCCGTGGCGGACTGTTAGACATTTTCGAACAAATTAAAGCGTTGCCGGGGGTTTTGGCTGCAACGCTGGTATTTCATCAGGTCGAGAACGAAGAGCCTGAGCATCATATGGAAGGAGAGGGGCAATGAACCTGACACGTCGTAAATTTCTCAAAGCGAATGCAGCTGCAGCCGCCGCGAGTGCCGCAGGCATTACTTTGCCAGCGTCAATCGCCCACGCTGCAGGCTGTGATGAGAAAGTAAAATGGGATAAAGCACCATGCCGCTTCTGTGGTACGGGTTGTGGCATCCTTGTTGGTACGCAAAATGGCCGTGTGGTGGCATCTCAGGGTGACCCTGATGCGCCGGTAAACCGTGGCCTGAACTGTATCAAAGGCTATTTCCTGCCGAAAATCATGTACGGTAAAGATCGTCTGACTCAGCCTCTGCTGCGTAAAACCAACGGTGTTTACGACAAGAACGGTGAGTTCACCCCGGTAAGCTGGGATGAAGCGCTGGATCTGATGGCAGAGAAATTCACTACCGCTATTCAAACCAACGGCCCGACTACGGTGGGTATGTTTGGCTCTGGCCAGTGGACAGTGTGGGAAGGTTACGCGGCTGCCAAACTGATGAAGGCAGGTCTGTTGACCAACAACATCGACCCGAACGCGCGCCACTGTATGGCCTCTGCGGTTGTGGGCTTTATGCGTACATTCGGTATGGATGAGCCAATGGGTTGTTACGATGACCTCGAGAAAGCCGACGCGTTCGTGCTGTGGGGCTCGAACATGGCTGAGATGCACCCAATCCTGTGGTCGCGCCTTGCTGACCGTCGCTTGTCTGCACCGCATGTTAAAGTTGCCGTTCTATCAACCTTTGAACACCGCAGTTTCGAACTGGCTGACAACGGCATTATCTTCACGCCGCAAACCGACCTGGCGATCCTGAACTTCATCGCCAACTACATCATCCAGAACAATAAAGTAAACAAAGACTTTATTGCCAAGCATGTGAACTTCCGCAAAGGGGTGACCGATATCGGTTACGGCCTGCGTCCTACGCATCCTCTGGAAAAAGCAGCGAAAAATGCCGGTAGCGGCAATTCCGATCCGATTGATTTCGACAGCTTTTCCACGTTCGTTGCGGATTATGATGTTGAGTCTGTGTCCAAGCTTTCCGGCGTACCGGAAGACCAGCTGATCGCACTGGCGGAACTGTATGCCGATCCGAACGTGAACGTGGTGTCTTACTGGACCATGGGCTTCAACCAACACACCCGTGGTGTGTGGGCGAACAACCTGGTTTACAACATTCACCTGCTGACCGGAAAAATCTCCAAGCCAGGTTGTGGCCCATTCTCCCTGACGGGTCAGCCTTCAGCCTGTGGTACTGCACGTGAAGTGGGTACGTTTGCGCACCGTCTGCCAGCAGACATGGTGGTAAACAACCCTAAACACCGCGCAATGGCAGAGAAAATCTGGAAACTCCCAGAAGGCACCATTCCGCCAAAACCGGGTTACCACGCCGTGCTGCAAGACCGCATGCTCAAAGACGGCAAACTGAACGTCTACTGGGTAATGTGTAACAACAACATGCAGGCTGGCCCGAACATCAATGAAGAGCGTCTGCCGGGTTACCGCGATCCACGCAACTTCGTTATCTGCTCTGACCCGTACCCAACTGTCACTGCGATGGCTGCTGACCTGATCCTGCCGACTGCAATGTGGGTGGAAAAAGAGGTGCATACGGAAACGCAGAGCGCCGTACCCAGTTCTGGTACCAGCAAGTGAAAGCGCCGGGCGAAGCGAAATCTGACCTTTGGCAGTTGGTTGAACTGTCCAAGCGCATCAAGGTCGCTGATGTATGGCCGGCCGAACTGGTTGCCAAGCAGCCGGAAGTGGCAGACAAGACCCTGTTCGACATTCTGTATGCGAACGGTCAGGTTAACCAATACAGCTTGATGAAGTGCCGGAAGATCGCCTGAATGACGATGCACGCGCAGCAGGCTTCTACATCCAGAAAGGTCTGTTCGAAGAGTATGCCTCGTTTGGTCGTGGTAAAGCGCACGATCTGGCACCGTTCGAAATGTACCACCAGGCGCGTGGTCTTCGCTGGCCGGTTGTCGATGGTAAAGAAACCTTGTGGCGTTACGCAGAAGGTCATGACCCATATGTTAACGCGGGCGAAGGTTTTGCCTTCTACGGTAAACCGGACAAGAAAGCGGTGATTTTTGCTCTGCCTTACGAGCCAGCAGCAGAATCTCCCGATGAAGACTTTGACCTTTGGCTCTCCACCGGCCGCGTGCTTGAACACTGGCACACCGGCACCATGACCCGCCGTGTCCCTGAGCTGTACAAAGCATTTCCTGATGCTGTGGTGTTTATGCACCCACTGGATGCGAAGAAGCGTGGCCTGCGCCGTGGTGATGCCGTGAAAGTGATGTCCCGCCGTGGCGAGGTGATCTCTCACGTTGAAACCCGTGGTCGCAACCGCGTACCACAAGGGTTGGTCTTCATGCCGTTCTTTGACGCCGGCCAGCTGGTGAACAAGCTGACCCTGGATGCAACCGATCCGCTGTCAAAAGAGACCGACTACAAGAAGTGTGCGGTCAAGGTCATGAAGGCATAACGGGTAGGCAGTCAGCAAATGACGAATAGCAGTAACAAGCAGACAAACTCGCCGGAGCGCAATGCGCCAACCAGCAACAGCCGACGCCGTTTCCTGCGGGATGCGGCACGGACGGCGGCTGGCGCAGGGATCGCGGTGACCGTGCTGGGTTTGCAATCCAAACAGAGCCAGGCCAATTCGGGGGTGCCAATTCGTCCACCGGGCGCGTTGGATGAGCCTGAGTTTCTGAATGCTTGTATCCGCTGTGGTTTGTGTGTGCGCGACTGCCCTTATGACACATTGAAACTGGCCACCTTACTGTCTCCAGTTGCGGCAGGAACGCCTTACTTTGACGCGAGAGCCGTGCCTTGTGAGATGTGTGAGGACATTCCATGCGTAAAAGCGTGTCCATCCGGTGCGCTGGATCCGGCACTGACTGACATTACCCAGGCAAAAATGGGAACAGCAGTGCTTATCGACCATGAAAACTGCCTCAACTGGCAAGGGCTTCGATGTGACGTCTGTTACCGCGTCTGCCCCATGATTGATGAAGCCATCACACTGGAACCCATGCATAACCGACGCACCGGTGTGCATGCCAAGTTGATCCCTATGGTCAACGCGGATAAATGCACCGGCTGTGGGCTGTGTGAACATGCCTGTGTGCTGGATGAAACCGCCATTAAAGTGGTGCCAACTGAACTTGCCCGCGGGCAACTTGGCAAGCACTACCGTCTAGGTTGGGAAGAACAGGAAGCCAATAACGGTGAAGCCTTGGTTCCTCGCAATCTAACACTTCCTGCTCGTAAACCGGGGGAGGGATTGTAATGGCGAAGCATCTGGCGAAAGACGCAGGCAAAGCTGCGGTTGCCCAACTGGGTTGGTGGAAAGCACACCGCTTTCTCATTCTGCGCCGGTTGACTCAGCTTTCCGTATTGCTGGCGTTTTGGTCGGGCCCGTTTTGGGATGTATGGCTGTTTAAAGGCAACCTCTCCGGCAGTGTGCTGTTTGATGTGGTGCCTTTCACTGACCCACTGATTGCTGCGCAAACACTGGCGAGCGGTCACTGGCTTCAGCCTTCAGCCTGATTGGTCTGGCGGTGGTGGTTGGCTTATATGCACTGATTGCCCGCGCGCGTTTTGCAGCTGGGTCTGCCCGATGAACATGGTCACCGATCTGGCTGCCTGGCTTCGTCGCAAACTGGGCATGAAAGTGAGCTTTAACTGGAACAATTCACTGCGGTACTGGTTACTTGCGGCAATTGTGGTTGGCAGTGCACTTTCCGGCACCTTGGTGTGGACATGGCTTGATCCGGTAAACACCTTGCAGCGCGGCCTTATCTTCGGATTTGGCGCGGGTATCTGGCTGGTGGCCTGTGTGTTTGTGATGGATTTGGTGTTGGTTGAGCACGGCTGGTGTGGACATCTATGCCCACTGGGCGCGGCTTACGGCCTGATTGGTTCAAAAAGCCTAATCCGCATTAAAGCGGTGAAGCGCGAAGCCTGCACCAAATGTATGGACTGTTTCAATGTGTGCCCCGAGCCACAAGTATTGCGTCAGCCGTTAAAGGCGGGTGACAGAAGGGTTTTGGACAAGGACTGCATCAGCTGTGGTCGTTGTATCGATGTATGTGCCGAACAGGTTTTGGAATTCAGGACAAGAATTGGAGCCGAAAATGAAGAGTAGAAAAGCGGTTTCTCTATTGCTCGCGCTAATGCTGGGCAGCGCTGCCGCCATTGCAGCAACAGTGACAGAAGAAACAATTGTAGAAGTGGAATCACTGCGTGGTGGCACCGAAATTGGTGATACCAATGATGCACCAACCATCAAAAATGTACCGAAGAATCAGGATAAATTCAGCCTGAACTATGTTAACCAGCCGCCGATGATCCCGCATTCGGTTGATGGTTATCAGGTAAACCAGTCAAACAATGCGTGTCTGCAATGTCATGACGTGGACGTTTACCGCAAAACCGGTGCGCCCCGCGTCAGCCCGACACACTTTATGGATCGCGATGGCAAAGTGCTGACAGAGGTTTCTCCGCGTCGTTATTTCTGCCTGCAATGCCATGTGCCGCAAGCACAGGCAGAAGTATTGATTGAAAATGACTTCACACCGGCCGGTAAGTTTGGTCAGTAGGAGGCGATGATGAAATTACCAGGATTCATCACCAAGTTCTGGACATGGTTCAAAACGCCAAGTGGTTTGGCAATAGGTGCGGTGCTGACCATCGGCTTTATCGCTGGGATCATTTTCTGGGGCGGTTTCAACACCGGCATGGAGATGACCAACCGCGAAGAGTTCTGTATCGGTTGCCATGAAATGCGTGAAAACGTGTATCAGGAATATGTAGGCACCATTCACTACACCAACCGCAGTGGCGTAAGGGCAACCTGTCCGGACTGTCACGTGCCGAAGGAGTGGGGGCCTAAGATGATCCGTAAAATTCAGGCGAGTAAAGAGCTTTACGCCAAAGCCTTTGGCAAAGTGGATACTGCGCAGAAGTTTGAAGATCACCGTCTGGAAATGGCAACCCGTGAATGGAACCGTATGAAGCCAACGATTCACAGGAATGCCGTAACTGCCACAACTTTGAATACATGGACTTTAGTGTGCAGAAATCTGTGGCGGCCAATGTGCACGATAAGGCAGAAGAAGCCGGGCAGACTTGTATCGACTGTCATAAGGGGATTGCGCACCAGCTTCCGCGTGACTACGACGCATCAAAAGAATATCACTTCTAAAAACAGAAAAGGCCAGCAAAATTGCCGGCCTTTTCTTCATTGAAACAATGGATTAAGCTGCACGTTTCCAGAGGATGTGGCAGAACTTTTCGTCTGGAATGCGGCTGATCAGCATACGCGCCAGTACGTCTTCCAGCGCATCGCCCTGTGTCAGGCCAATCTGTACTTCCACAAAGCTGTCACGGTCTACATCAAAACCAACGTGACCTTCCCAGTCTTCCGCTGCATCAACAGCCACGGCTGCGCCTTCGTCATCAAAGCGTGCCTGGTAGGCTTGCAAATCATCATATTCCAAGTTGTCTTCCGCCATTTCGAAGAAGATATCGAATGCGGTTTCTAGGGTTTCGTCGATTGAAAGTAGTGCGTTTTCCATCAGTGTTTCACCGGAATGATAAGATTTTCAGTATTAGACCACGCCACGCCACTTTTCCCAATCCCAAGCGGCAACAATGGTGCATAAAACTGGTTGTCGCAGAGATGTGCCTTTAAAATGATGACATTGCACGACTTCCCTAAACATAAGGACTTTCTTTGTACCAGAACAAGCCCAGGGGCGGCCTGTTGCCAGAGTTGGACAACGAACAACCTTTTCAACCCACATTTGTTGAACCTATCGCCACCGCATTGCGCCAGTTGAAGGGCGTAGTGGGCGATGTGCTGCACAGCGTCTATCTTTCCGGCGTGATTGCCCACCGGAAAGCAGGAGAAGTAGAAGACTTGCCTTTAACGCTGGTGACCACACGGGCACTCGCGGTGCAGGAGTTTTCAGCCTCAATACGGTGAAATTCCGCATAGAGCAGTCCAGCGATGCGGTAAAAAGGGTACAGATTGATGTCGTACCGCTGAAAGATGCCACCAATCTTGCCAACATTTTCCGCTGGGGTTTTTCCTCAAACATTGCGCGGTCTGCCTTAGTGGCGATAACCTGGCACGCAGCTTCGGCCACTTCGAAGTGAGCTGGGAAGTGTCAAAAGCCATGAATGATGATCTGGCACCTAGGATGCGCGAATTGCGCCAGAAAATCGCGCTGGCAACCAAGTGGGGAACCCAGTTGGATGCCGCGCAGGATGCAGCGGAAAAGCTAATAAATGCCAGCTTCGGTCTGGTCGCGTACAAAGAGCAGAAATGGGCGCATGATCTGGTGTCGGCTTCTGAGGCCTTCCTTGCCCACTATCCGGATAAGTCACTGGAAATAGAGCGACTTTTTTACCTCGTCGAGAGAAAGCGGGTGAAAAACGTGCGGTTGTTGACCTCATGGACAGCTTCGGTGCATGGATACTCTCCGAATATGCACGCATAGACCGAAAGATTGGATAATTATTCACTTGTGTGAATCGCAGAAGTCCGGTGAATAACGCCCCATAAATGGGGCGTTTTTTATATTGTCGGCGTAATATAATTTACAATTATTTAACCGTTAATGAATTAAAAACGAACAGATATCGGTTGTAAAGCGGTCAATTAATCGAGTTTGACGAAATTATTCAAAATAAATGACTATTTATTGTTTACATCAAAATACGCTTGATTTAATCTTGCGCTCAATTAGTCACATATTGTGAATATATATTTCGTCTTTAACCCAGCGTTATCGCATTGCTCAGGAAGTCTTGCCATGCAGAAAACCGAACAACTTAACACTACGACATCATCAACACGGAATCTGTTGATGTTCTTGATCCCATCTTTGCTGGGTGTATTGCTGTTTATGACCCCTGTGGTGACCAACGGCGGTTTTACTATTCCTATCGCTGTGCTGGCGAAATCTCTACTGGGTGCGCTGGGAGACAGTGCCACTGTGGTGGTGACAAGCATCATTATGATCAGCGCGGTAGGTTCTGTGCTGGCACTGGCGACTAAGCCACGCTTTGTGACTGAATCAAAATTCCTGTCAGGTCTCTTTTTAGCTTCTCCAGTTTGGCTGACAGTGCGTTTGTTGGGTGCAACCTTTGTATTGATGGCATTCTTCGGTTTTGGTCCAGAGCACGTTACCGGCGGTGCAACAGGTGGTTTCGTACTGGCTGATCTGCTGCCAACACTGCTTTCTGTATTCGTATTTGCTGGCCTGTTTCTGCCACTGCTGACTAACTTCGGCCTGCTGGAACTGATTGGTACCTTCATGACCCGCATCATGCGTCCACTGTTTGGTCTGCCAGGCCGTTCTGCGGTTGACTGCGCAAGCTCATGGCTGGGTGACGGTTCAGTGGCAATCCTGATGTCGAGCAAGCAATACGAGCAGGGCTACTACACCGAACGTGAAGCGGCTATCGTAGGTACAACCTTCTCTGTGGTTTCTATCAGCTTCAGCCTGGTGGTGATTGCGCAAGTTGGCCTAGAGCACATGTTCGTGCCTTTCTACCTGACCGTATGTTTGGCCGGCTTTGTTGCAGCGGTTGTGGTTCCGCGTCTTCCGCCACTTTGCTGGAAGAAAAACACCCTGGTTAACGGTGAAGAGAAAGTACTGGAAAGCGAAGCGCTGCCAGAAGGCGAGACGCTGTTCTCTTACGGTGTGAAATCTGCCTGAACCGTGCTTCTCACATCCGTTCACTGAGCGATGTGCTGAAAGAAGGTCTGGAAAACGCAGCAGACATGGTATTCGGCGTACTGCCAGTGGTTATGGCTATCGGTACAACGGCGCTGATCGTTGCTGAATATACGCCAATCTTCACCATTCTGGGCATGCCATTCGTTCCACTGCTGGAACTGCTGCACGTCCCTGAAGCGGTAGCAGCATCTGAAACCATGCTGGTGGGTATTGCGGACATGTTCATCCCAGCGGTACTGGCGGCGAACATCGACAACGAGATGACCCGTTTTGTAGTAGCAACCCTGTCTGTTACCCAGCTGATTTACATGTCTGAAGTAGGTGCTCTGCTGCTGGGTTCTAAAATCCCAGTGAAACTGTGGGAACTGGCGCTGATCTTCCTGCTGCGTACTCTGGTCACTCTGCCAGTTATCGCGGGCGTTGCTCACCTGATTTTCTAATCAGGACGAAAGAACCAAACAGAAAGAGCGGCTTAAAGAGCCGCTCTTTTGTATTGTCCGAATGCGGGTTAGTTGCTTACGGCCTGTTTGACCTCTTCTTCCATTTCAGCTTTGTCTTCAGCAAGCTGCTCTTGAGCATCCTTCGCCTGTTCTTCAGTCAGGTTGGTGACATCCGCTTGCTCACTCGCCATCGCTTCTTTGGCGTTTTTATTCATTTCTTCGAGGTTTTCTTCCGCGACAACAATCATCTCCTCTACGTCCGCTTTAACTTCGGCCGCCAGATCTTTGGCCTGTTCAACGGTTTGCGTGGTTACCTGCTCCGCTTGTTGGCTGACAGAGCCTTCAGTGGAGGCATAAGCTGAAAATGCGAGCATGGAGCAAAAAGAGGCAACAGCAACTGAACGATAGTTTTTCATTGATTTTCTCCTGAATAATCAGCCTCGATGTAGGGGGCTTCTGTGGAAGCGTCATCATCGAGTGCATCTGCATTTTGTTGGGCAACATCTAAATTTTTCGCCGTCTCGTCCTGAATGTCGGAGAGCGTGTTTTGGATCTGCTCAGTGCGCGCATCAAGCGCCTGTTGCTCAGGTGAATCTTCAACAGTCGCGGCGGCAGAGAAGGCCAGCAGGGAACAAAAATACGCAAAGACAAAAGGTGCTTTGAATTGCATTCATTTCTCCTTGGTATAGCGGCGACAGCAAATGCAATCGCCTCGATAAAAATACTTATCAAGAGCTTGTCTGCGGCGTCTCAATTTCAAAACTTGATGTTGGTTTATGATGGGCATGAAGCATCAATAACAAGAGGAAGGCTGGGTTACGTATGAAAATCATTCTATTGCACGGCTTGTACATGCACGGGATTGCGTTGATCCCACTCAGAAACCGACTGCAAGAGGCCGGGCATGACGTGCTGAATCTGTCATACAACACCGTCTTTCCGGATTTGGATACCCTGTTCGCGGAAATGGATGCCTTTATCGACGCACAGCCCACTGCAATAGTGGCGCACTCCATGGGCGGCGTGATCACCCGTGTGTATCTGGAAGCAGACAGCGAAATGTCGCGCTTTGTAGAGCCCGTCATTACCCTTGGTACGCCGCACCAAGCTCCGAAGTCGCCGCGTTTTTCCGCAAAATCGGGCTAGGGGAGTTAATGTTTCAGGACTCCTGCAAGTTCCTGCTCCCGGAAAACGAGCCTAGCTGGCCGGAGAATGTCACGCTTTACAGCCTCGCCGGAGACATGGCCATCGGCCCAGCAAGGGTTCTGGTTAACAATGGCGAACCTTCCGATGGTACCGTGTTGATTGATGAAACCAAGATCACCGGCATGGCCAGCCATGAAGTTTTCCCGCTAACCCATACCGGGATGATTTTGTCGCGCAGGATTGCAGACAGGATTATTGAGATATTGGGCTGATTGGAATGAAAAGTTGGGATGAAAAGGCGCTGAGGGTAGAGGCTTGCGAGGGCTTTTCGTCCTTCCCCCTTTTTAAGGGGGAAGTTAGATGGGGGTGCTCTTTAGGCTTTCGATTATATCTTTTGGCTGATGGTGCAGTCAGTAAGTGCTATTTCATAATTTGGGTAAGATTGTCTATGTCTGTTATGCTTTTTCTAATATTTTCAAAGATTTTTCTGACATATTAAATTGTACGTTTGGGTTTTGTGGGGTGATTTTATATTTAAAGCCAGAATGGATTGCAGCAGCAATGAATACTCCATTTGTAATATATCCAATATCTTTTTCGGCTAGATGCTTTAATCCATAGCTACTTCGGTGTGGATTGAAACTTTTAATTTTTCCAACCTGTTTTAACCAAAATACCGCTTTTTCGAAAGACTCTGAGCTATCCAGCAATGAAGATTGATTCTTATCGAATTCAGCTTTTTTCTGTGCTTTGTCCAACCCGCGTCCATTATCATAAATACCTATTCCGAAATCAGTTAGCTCGGGTACAAGGTCGATTACAGCTTGAATTACATCTCTACTCATACAATTTTCCTCACTTCATTTTGGGGCGTAACTGTAGCGGCCAACGTACTCGTTTATTCCGCGTAGTCGTTCAACCTTATACCATATACTGATTATTTTTCATGTGGTTACGCTAGAAAGGTGTGACAGGATGAACAGAGTTTTGGCGCGCGGAATTTATGGAGGTAGGTTGAAATCACCCTTGGAATAAACCAAGAACTAACCCCATCCTAACCTTTCCCTTGAAAATGGAAAGAGATCAAAAGCGGCGCGATTCGGCGAGTAATCAATCAGCCACCAAGTCACCGCACCAACTCCAACACATCTTTAAACTCTGGCTTACGACAATCTTTCACCAGTTCATACAAGCACATTTCCAGTCCTGTGACTGATATGCCCATTTGCATCATCTTGGCGATGGCGAGTTCTTTGTTAGTGGCGGTTCGAGAGGCGATGCAGTCGGAAACAAGATGAAGGTCGAAGCCGTTTTGATGAAGGTGTGCGGTCGTTTGGTAAACGCAGATATGGGCTTCGATGCCGCAGACCAGCCAGGATTGTCGGCCAGTTTGGTTGATAGCTTCCATGAAGGCGGGTTCTTCGCCAGCATTGAAGGTAAATTTGGCGATAGGCTTGATGTCTTCTAGCAGTTCGGCGATTTCAGGCACGGTATCACCCAGCTTTTCGGGGTTTTGTTCAACCCAGACGATTGGCAAACCAAGGCTTTTGCGCCTTTAATGAGCTTTTGGCAATGAGAAATCGTCGCTTCACTGTCTGCTACCAGCTTTGCCAGTTTTCCTTGGATATCTACAACGATCAGTCCGGTGTTTTCAAGATTTAGCATTTTCGCGCCTTGCCTCAGTGCCGTTATTGTTTGACGAAGAATTAAATCCGTCCTGCTTTGATCGCCTGTCGAATACAGTATTTGGCGACAATCTTGTGAAAAGGTTTAATCAGCGCCATGTAGATAACCCCTGTCCGGGTTTTCAAATTGACCAGTGTTGAAACGGAAAAAGTGTTGTCGGATTGCCTAAAAACAGAGAGCCACATATCCATGTTCGCCTCATAGGCACCGCAAACTACTTCGTTTTGGGTTGCCAACTCAATAGTCAAAAATCCTGCTTGTTTTCCACTTTCAATTTCTTCCAGTGGCAACGACATTTCGACGTTGGCCGCGGAGAATCCAAACCACTTTACTATTGAATTTCTTAACTTTAAAGCCCATCGAACCGGTGTGGGAATAAAGCCAAAAATGGCGTGATAGACGTACTTCGCATCTAAGTTGGGTTTGCTGACCACCACTTCGAAGGCGTCTTTGAAGTGGGGGTTTATTTCTTTGCCCTTGATGCTGGTAGCGGCCGGGAAGTCGATTTCCTGAACTGACATGTTTGCCTCTGACATTAATAAGGATGGGTAATTGTTGGTATCCATTCTTTTTTACCGACCCCTGTCACCAGTTTCAATGTGAGCGGAGAACATGATCTGGATTAATGATGAACATGGGCTGCGTGCCACAGATTGATGAAAAGCGGGAAAGAAAAAGCAAGGTTCCAACAAGTCCGCGTAATGGGGTAACGGGTTTGTTGGAACCTTTATATTTAGTATCTCAGCAGACTTTCTGACGCGCTGGCATTCGCCCAGCGTTCAACGAAGGTGCCATCGGGATCGTACTCTTTCGCCTGTTTTTCCAGGTTGAAGTGACGCTGGCCGCGAGGGTCTACGCCGACACCTGCCAGATACTGCCAGTTGCCGTAGTTGGCTGCGACATCGAAATCGATCAGTTGCTGTTCGAAGTAAGCTGCACCGAATCGCCAGTCGACACCCAATTCGTTCACCAAGCAGCTCGCCACAATTTGTCTGCCGCGGTTAGACATATACCCGGTTTGGTTTAGCTGGCGCATACAGGCGTTAACGATGGGAAACTCGGTGGTGCCCTGTTCCCAGGCTTTGTAGTGCTCGCTGTAGTACGTGGTAAGGGGGCGTTTGTCTTTGATCCCGCTGAAGGCAAACATTTTGGCGCCGTGGCAATGCATCATCCACTGGAAGTATTCGCGCCACAGTAGTTCGGCAAACATGGCTTCCGTGGATTCGGAGCGTCCGTGACGGTATTCCACATTATCCAATTCTGCCGCCACGATGCGTGGTGAGAGCGAGCCATTCGCCAGCCACGCCGAGAGGCGGGACGAGAACTGCCAGCCGTCGAACCCGTTGCGAGTCTGTTTGTAGTTTTTCAGTCCATAGGTTTTCCAAAAGAACTGGTTCAGCTGGACGGAGCCGGCATCTTCCCCGCCATGGTAGGGGGAGAGGTCGTAAACAAATTCCTGGCCGCCCCATAGGTCCCGCCGTTCATCAATAAACGCGGGCAGGCTGTCCGGCGCGCTGATGGGAATGCATGGAAGGATATTTTTCCTCTCAATATGCTTTCTGAACTGGCTGAAGGTGGGGGGAAGGGTGGTTCTGTCAAAATTGAGTTGGCTTTGCAGATAGAGGGTAAAGCTTTCACTGACACTGACTTCACAGGGCAGGGTTCGCATCAGATAAGCCACCTGCTGGCGTTCATATACGCCGGGGTGATCGGTAACGGAGACTAAATCAATCTGGTGCTTTTTGCATAGCTCTGGGATCACTACCAGTGGGTTACCCACTTTAACCACTAAACGTTGCTTACGCTTTTTCAGTTCCCGCTCTAAGGCGCGCAGGGATTGGTAAAGGAATTCTTCGCGGAAACGGCCGAGATGTTTGGAGTGGTGATTGGTAGGACGGAACCAGTCCGGGTCAATCACATATACCATCAGGGCTTTGTTGCAACGCCGGGAGAGGGCGACGAGCGCAGGGTTGTCTGCAATACGTAAATCATGTCTAAACCAAAAAAGCCCTTTCATACAGTCTCTCCTTTTGACTAGCTAGCGGTATATACGAAGCGAAGGGGGAAATGTCTTATTGGCTTAGCAACCTCCTTGGTAGGAATGACGGGTAGCGATATTTTTTGCGGTAACTTATTGAGAAATTTATCTCACTGTTAAAGCGTAGTGCAGAGTTAATGAACAGGGGCAAGCAAAAAAACGAAATGTGTGTGGGATCAACCTGAAGCTGTTGTCACTTAAATGATTTAAGTCTGTCTAACGTGAAATGTCACTTTGGGATGATAGTCATACTCGCGGGTGATACTTTTTCAAGCAAAATAGTCGATGAATGAGTCCTTTATCGACGGAAGATACATAAGTCTGTCATCCTTTTTTACGGTTTTAGACCGAATATCCCATACGCTTCTTAACAGACCCGAATCCGTCTCTATATTGGTGGAAAAGATAACATAGACGGTGACACAAAATGAAAGTGACAGGACTTGAATTGTCGGAGTCCGTGCGTAAGGCGCTAATGGGTGTCTCGGGGATTCGTGAAGAAGTTGATAACGAGCGAGTCTATTTTTACCAACATGGCCGATTATTCAGCATTGTTGATGATTCAGGGCTCCATTTTGTTGTCGGCGAAGAGTGCCTTTCTGAAGCGTTACGCCGTCCGGGTGCCTTGCTTGAGCAGCCTGGCGGAAAGCGCTGTAAGGGAGTTGTCCTTGTTGAGCCGGGTAAATGCACAGAAACAGACCTCGATTTCTGGTTGTTGCTGGCGCTGCCGACCAATCAGGGAACCGTTGACCCTATCGTGTTTCACTAGTCCGGTACGGGTGATGTAGCGCATACACGTCAACGCAAAAAGGAAAAGGGCCAGTTGGCCCTTTTTTCGTTATATCCGCAATAGCATTACTGGCGGGAGGTGTAGATTGTCCATTTCTTCACAATCTCAGATTCAGAAATCGCCACACTGGCTGTCACGCGGCGACTGAGCATGTCTGATTTATCTTGTGAGTCTGCTGCTACTGGGTCACTGTCGCCATAGCCGACAATCTTGATGCGATCAGCCGATACGCCAGCGCGAATCAAGGCACGCTTGACGGAATCTGCGCGGCGTTTTGACAGGGCAAGGTTATAGGCGGAGTTCCCCACTTTGCTGGCGTAGCTTTTAACTCCACATGAATTTGCGGAAACGAGGCCAGAAAGCGCGCCAGATCGGTCACTTCTTCATTGAAGCTTTGCGGGATTTCCGCGGAGTTGTTGGCGAACAGAATGTGAAGATCGTCCCGCGCGGAAATATCGATAATTTCAGAACAGCCTTCATTGTTGATAACAGCACCCTGTGGCGTGCCTTCACAGGCATCACGGGCATTGATAACACCATCGTTGTCTGCGTCATAAAGATCTGATTGTTGCATTGCCACCGGAGGTGAAGAGACATTCACCGAACAGGCGCTGAGCAACAGTGCAGCTGCCATTGCGGTTGTGCCTTTGAGAAGCCATTTGAACCTGGCAGAGGGCTGCCATACAGCGTTCATCATTGTGTTTCTCCTTCATTGCTTTGGTTGTTATAGATAGACGCCTGCCATTCTTGTGGCGTGTCTACCCTTAACTCTGAAAGTAGCAGACCGGTAGCATTCAGGACGCGGTATTTGGCGAAGATACCCGAGTAGTGGGAATCAATGTACGAACGGCGGGCATCAAACAGCTCGTTTTCTGTATTCAGTAAATCCAGCAATGAGCGGCGGCCAATCAGGTATTGCTTCTCATAGGCTTGCAGTGTTTTGGCTGAAGCATCGACATGTTGCTGCAGGAAGACAGTTTGACGTTCCGCCAGCTCTTTGGCTGTCCATGCCAGACGGGTACTTTCATCCAGCAGCAGATGTGCATTCTGGCGAATGTTTTTGGCTTTGTTGACCTGAAAGGCAGCGCTGCGCGCCTCTGCGGCGTCGGTGCCACCGTTGAACAGGTTATAGCGCATGCGCACCATGGCCTGGAATTCATCGGTGTCACCCGGCGTACCATCCAGTTCTTCACCCATTGTTGTGAGGCTTCAACAGTAAAGGTCGGGTAGAAATCACCTTTGGTCTGCTCGTACTGGTAGCGCGCGGCATCCACATCGTTGTTTGCCACTTTGATCACCGGATTGTTTTCTTTGGCGGTGGTGATGGCATCAATCAGTGACGCGGGGATAAAGAGGGCATCCACTTCTGGCAGGACAAGATCCCGAGGCGTGTCACCGACGACGCGCTCAAACTGGATCATGGCATCTTGCAGGTTACTCTGCGCAGACAGCAGGTTGGAGTGCGCCTGCGCGAGACGGCCGTCAGCCTGCGACAAATCAGCGGTAGAGCTTAACCCGGAGTCAGTACGCTTTTTGATATCTGCGTAAATACGTTCGTGGGTAACGAGGTTCTTCTGCGACAAATCGAGGATCGCTTCGGCGCGCAGTACATCGATATAGACTTCTGCCACACTCAGCGCGGTATCCTGTGCGTCTGCCAGCAATTGGTAGCGCTGTGCTTCTGCTTCGGATTTTGTGCGTTTGATGTCGTTGTAGGTAATGGCACCATCCCAAATCAACTGGCGCAGGCTGATACCGACTTCACGCGGGTGAAACGTCCCTTTGGTGGCATCGCTGTTGTAATCTGAGTAGCCAATACCGGCATCCACATCCAATGCGGGCAGATACCCACCCTGCGAAGCGTCAATATCCTCTTCACGGCTTTTAAACTCGTTGTAGGCTTCGCGGATGGTTGGATTTTGTGTCAGCGTAGTTGCGACGGCTTGCTCGAGAGATTGGGCCTGTACCGCTGCCGAACTGCCGAGAGCGGCAAAAACCAAGGTCAGTGCACTCAATGCGGGCTTCAACGTATGTTGAAACGCTGTATGCGTCCTTTGACCTGTTCCGTCAGTGATCTTATTTTTCTTCATGAATACTCCCTCAAACCGAATTGAGACACGTTTTTAAATTTAAATTGGGAAAACTGGAGGCTACGTCCTGACGAGTGCTGTGATCTCCGAACGATTTCGCTTTCCCTGAACACAAGTAATGCATGTGTATCTAGTCATGTGTGTATAAACCCACATGCTTCCAGTCACATATTGCGTTCGCCCCGTAAACTTAGGGCATGTTGGGGCAATTTTGACCCCCTAAACGGCGGTTTATCGCGTTCCTATCGTAAATGAGACAATTCAGACAGCCACTTACAGGTTTTTCGACTAATCGGGAGGGCAGAAGGGGCAAAATGATTGTTTTTTGTCTCAAACTCTCGTCAATCCATTTACTTGGCCTTTGCTAAGGTTCAACTCTCCGCTTTTGGAAATCTTCTTCCAGGCAGTATTCAGTCAAATTGGGATTGGCGTTGGAGATAGAATGGCGAGCTACAGAATTGAAACCGCTTCAGATGGTTCAGAAGCGATAAACTCCCCCTTAATAGCAAGTAACCCTGAAGGCGTTGTGTACATTGTTCGCAACGATGTTGCTACGCCTCTCAGTGATGAAACCGCTTTGCAGCAGGATGATTTAATCGTCGCAGCGCCCGGTGCCAAATATGTCGTGATGAAAATGGCGTGCCGGTTGTGGTCAATGAGCTGTGCGACCTGTGTGCGTCTGAACGATGCGGGCATAGAAGTTATCGGGCTGGAGGAAAACGTCTCGCTGATTGAGAGCACCGACCCTCTGGCGCTCTTGGAAGGGGATATCGCCGCCTTGCAACAGGCGATTTTGGCCGGTGAAGACCCAACGGTTGATTTTGAAGCCCCCGCAGCAGGCGGCAACGGGCTGAGTTCTTCTATCGGCGGTTATGCCATCATCCAGTATGACAATACGAGCGTGCTTGCCCGCGCAGGATTCGAAACCGCCTATGAACCGTTAGCACCCGAAGTAGCGGTTGAAGATGACTCCGTGATTGTCCCACCCGGTGGCGGTGAAGCAATTTCGCTTTCCATTACGGAGGGGGATTTGAACCCCCTGAATGGCGAAAGCCTTATCCGCAAACCGTTACCGCGGAAATTGATGTTGCGGCAGGAACCTTGCCGCTAGAGGCTGATTCCTTTGTGATTGAGCCCGCTGTAGCTGCGACATTAATTGAAGAGCTGACGACAGATACCCGCAGTGGTGGTGAACCTTTAACCTATGTGCTCTCTGACGACGGCAAAGCCATCATCGGTAGCCAGAATGGGGCAGAGGTTGTCTCCATCTCGCTTGAAGCTACCCAAAGTGGGCGTGATGTCAGCCTGACTGTGACAGCGTCACTGAACGCGCCACTCGACCAGATAAGCGGCGACAGCGCCGGATTGGTCACCGTCTCGCCGGCCGGTATTGCGATTGCCATCGCGGTGCAGGGGCAGGATAGCGGCGGCAATGAACTGGATTCGCCCGTCGAAATCAAGGTCACACTGCTCGACGGTGCCAACCCGTCGGTGAACCCCAACAACACCAACCATAACGAAGATACTCTGGAGTATGTGTCCGACCCGATCCCGCTGAATGTGGATGTGAACAGTGACGCGCTCGAAGTGGTCAGGATTGTCTCTACACCCGCGCTGGTTGACGTGCTTAGCAGCATCACCAGTAATGGACACGCAACAAATTACACTGTCACGGATGACGAGATTCAGGTCACGTTGGCTTCCGACCCGGATTTTACGGTGCTTTCTATTTCGTTGGTTGAGTTGCCTTCGACCAAACTGGCGGGAAATGACACCGGTGGTTATGGCTATGTGGTTACCCAGTACGCCTCAATTGATGAAAAGAGCGCGTCGGATGTAGAAGCCATCCCTGTCACTGTTGAAGCGGTGGATCGTGACGGTGACAGCGAAACAGGCTCTTTTACCGTCACGCTGGAAGATGGCAGGAATGCATCCGGGGATGCAGCGGAAATCTCCGGTGACTATACCCTGACGGAAGCCCAACTCGGTTCACCCGCCCAGACGGCGGAAGGCACTGTCACGCTGGATGCCGGTGCTGACCGTTTGTTGCCGGATACCCTTTATATCTCCAATCTGGAAGCGCAAAACGGTGAATCCGGTTTGTTGGATGAACTGAACGCACTGACGTCTTCAGGTGCGGCGTTAACATTTGCCGTGGAAGCGGGCACCGATCCGAATGTGGTTGTGCTGGTGGGCAGCAAGAGCGATGGCAGTGAAGTGATGCGTTTCACCCTGACAGCCACGCAGGAAGCGGGAACCGGTGCAACAGGCGTGAGCGTGGCGTCTGATTTTGTGCTGTCCCAGCCGTTGGATGAAAACGACCCAGATGAGTATGCCAACAACCGTTGGGTCAAATTCATAAAAGGGACAGGTGAAGGGGAAGACAGCTACAGATAGATCTTCAACTGCAGATCCGCGATTCAGATAATGACCTTCTCGATGCCCCCATTAATGTCGTGTACACCGTAAAAGACGGAGGAGGCACCACCACAGATGCCACCAGTGTTGAACTGACCGATCCTGGCTTCAATGCTGCACCGTCTGAAGCAGTAGGTTCATTGGGCTTACAGGTCGGCAGTGATGAAATTGACTCTGTAACCTGGGCGTTAAGTGCACCGTTTTCCGATTCACTGCGCGGATTAACCAGTGACGGCCATCCGCTGGATCTCGCGCCGGGCAGTGTTGATGTGAATGGTACAACCACACCTATTGACCTCGGGTATTTTGATGCCAACAGCAATTGGGTGCGGGTGCTCTATATCACGCTTGACCCGACAGACGGCTCCTATGATGTGACGTTGTCACGCGCTATAGACCAGCCTGACAGCGAGAAGGTGGTTTTCCCGCTGTCGGTCAGGGTTGAAGACAAAGACGGCGATATCACGTTGGCCGATTTCAATGTCACGGTACTAGATGGCTCTCCGCCGAGTGTTGACCCAACTAACGCTGAATTGGTTGACCCAGCCTTAACACGATTAGTCAGTCCCAAAGTGTCAGTCTGGGGCTGACGCAGGGTTCTGATGCCGTCAAATCCATCTCGCTATTTGCTGTGCCGGGGCTGGAAGATGCACTGAATGCACTCACCAGTAACGGGTACCAAACGTCCATTCAACCACAGCCGTTTTCTTCGCTTACCGACGAAATTGTCGTGGTGTTTGATGATCCTTCGTTGTCATCAACTTCCACACCCGCCAATGGCACTAAAGTGCTGACTATTTCCCTTGATTTGGACGGCGATGGCAATCCGTCAGGCTCATACACAGTCACCCAGTTTTATGCCATCGATCAGGCGATGCTGCGATTACTTTGCCGATAGGCGTGAAAGTGGTGGATACCGACGGCGATGAAACAACCGGCGAGTTTATGGTCACCCTGAATGACGACAATAGCGCCATTGCTCCAGCAGACGTGACCGGCATTGTCGAGCTGACTGAGCCGGATTTAACGCCTGATGGCGGTGAAAAGGGGTATCCGGAATCTGCATTCACCACTGGCGAGGCAAAAGCCTCGGCAGACCGCCTGCTTCCGTCTGAAATCGGGATTGATTCACTGCAATTGCAGGAACTGATCACCGGATTGGGCGCCGTACTGACCAGTGGTGGTGAGGCGCTTTCATTTACCTACGATGCTTCTACCGCAACGCTGACAGGCACAGTGAATGGCGAAACTGCCATGACACTGAGTTTCAGTGCGCAACAGGCAAGTGATGGTTTTAATCTGGATATCACGCCGACACTGACGCTGTTCAAGCCCATCGACCACCTGCCAGACAGTCAATCCACTGAGTTTGTCTCGTTCAAGGGGATAGACTTGTCTTCACCGTGCGGCTGCAGACAGAAGACAGTGACGGTGACACTGTTAATTCCGTCGCCCTGTTCAGTATTGAAATCGTCGACGGGCAGCCACCGGTTGTTACCGCAGCGCCCGAATTGAATGTTGAAGAGAGTGACATCAACGCCAATGGCAGCGGCGCGAATGCCAACCGCCCCGGTACCACGCCGGGCGGAGTGGGTACAGATCAGGACAGCGCCAGCGGACAGCTTCAGATTGATTCCGGCAGCGACGAGATTGAAAGTATCACCATTGACGTTTCCGGCTTTGCGGCGCAAAACAGTGACAACAGCCAGAACAAAAGCGGCAACGATATCCCACTCAGCTCCCGCGGCGAGCCTGTCTCTCTGGAACTGACCAGTGATACGGCAACCAGCAAGGTTTACACAGGGTTCGCCGAAAGCCGCGAGGTGTTTACCCTGACGGTTTACCCGGATGGGCGCTACGCTTTCGTCTTGTTAGGCGCGCTCGACCATCCCCGTGGCGATGAAAAAAACAGCCTGGCGATAAATTTCCCTGTGCAGGTGACAGACAGCGACGGCGATGTAGCGGAAGCGACGATCGTTGTGAACGTGCTCGATGATGTGCCGTTCTCGCTGGAAACAGACAATGTTGGTGTCGGCGGTGGCAGTGTGACGGCAGAAGAGGGAGAAAACTCCGGCTGGCTGACCGTCTTGCCTGCACGTAACCGTGGCGCGGATGATGCGGTAATCAAATCGGTCACCATTAATGGTGAGCAGCATGAACTGGCACAGGGTCTGAACAACAGCTTTACCGTCACGCAGGGAGTTGGCGGACAGATTCTCGGCACCCTGACTGTCCAATCCAGCGGGAATATCAGGTTCACCGCAGACCCGAGCATTGACCACGGCAGCGCAACAAACAACCGGTTCGTTGAAACATTCAGCTATGAAATTCTTGATGGGGATGGCGATATTGTTGTCGGCACTACCCAAATTATTGTGGTGGATGATGAGCCACAACTTATCGTCAACAACGCGGGAGGCATTGAAGACCAAGGGCGTCTTGATGATCCGGATGACGATGAAGTCGCCAACCCGCTGAATGGTATTGCCATCAAGATGACAGTGGATATCGGCGATTATGATCAGGGCGAGCACGTAGACCGTGTCACCATCACCTTACCTGCCAATGCGCACGGTACGTTTTATGCCAACGGCAGCGAGCTGCCCATTTCCAACGGGGTAGTGACACTGCCGGGAAGTCTGTTTACGCCAGATGCTGACAATGTGTTGTGGACGCTGCAGGGCGTGACCTTTGTGCCGGATCAGGATTACTCCGCCAGCAATGGTATTCCAACGTTTACCGTGAATGCCTACGTCGACAACAGCAATGGTTCGGAGCGCGCTTTAGCCCAACAAAGCTTCACCATCACCGTGGAAGGCATTGCAGACGTACCACAGTGGGACGATGACAACACGGTCACCTACTACTCCGTTGATGAAGACAGTGACGGCGCAACCCTCAGCATACGTGCAGACTTGCAGGATAACGATGGCTCTGAAGCGTTGAATTATCTGCTCTCCATAGACAGTGGCAGTGCCAGCCTGATTCTGGATGGCTCCACACTCTCGCCCGATGCAAGCGGGGTATATCTGATTGCCGCGGCTGATATCAATCAGGTGGTGGTCAAACCGGATGCCAATTTCTCCGGCGACGTGGTGCTGACAGCAACAGCACAGGGCAAGGAAACCGCCAACTATGTGAACGGACAGCAAACGGCCGATTCGGTAACCCGGACATTGACGGTGGCAGTCGATCCAATTGCAGATTCGACGACATTGCGGGTGACCCGGACCAATGGATTGGAAGATGAGCTTATTCCGCTCTCTTCGCATATCAGCCTGACGGACACGGCGGACTTGGATGATTCTGAAGCGCTGTATGTCTGGATCACCAATTTGCCGACGGGCGCAAAGCTCTTGCTGGCGAATGGTACGGAAGTGCCGCAGGAAAATGGCGTTTATGAAATCGCCTACACAGATATCGGCGGGCTTTCACTGTTGCCGCCACCACAGAGCAATGTTGATTTTGCCCTGACAGTGAAGGGTGTGGTGAAAGATACCGCGACCATTACCAATGCTTCCGGTGTACCTGAAACTGCCACCCATGTTTATGAAACGTCATCGAAAATACTGAATGTTGCCTTGAAAGGGGTAGCCGATGTGCCGGTGATCAGCGCTGACCTCGGAAATGTATGGCAGCCTATTATAGAAAACGGCGTCGATACCGGTATTGAAACCACCATTGATGAAGACAGTTCAGTGTCGCTTTCATTCAATATCTCGTCCGGTGAAGCAGGGACAGCCCTGTCTGGTGACAAATCAGAAACGCTTTCTACCTTGGTGACAAACATCCCGCCCGGCGTCACTCTATTGGATACCAATGAGAACGCATCAACCTGATTTATGCAGGTATCGGGCCCAATGGCGAGCCGCAATACCAGGCAAAGGCGGACGGCCTTTCAGATATCAAAGTCGTGCCACCGGAAGGCAGCACGGACGATATTCACCTCACCGTCACTATTGTTGTCACAGAAGATGACGGCAATTCGCTGACGGTCAACAAAGACGTGATTATCCACATCGAACCCAAAATTGACGCGACGGATTACAGCCTTAGCAGTCGGGGCGTTGAAGACCAGAATGTGGTGGTGAATTGGCGACCGGATGCCGACCAGGGTTACACGGATAACAACGAAGAGATCACGGCCATCACCTTCAGCATGGCGCAAAGCGCGATTGATGCTGGTTACACCCTTACCGTTTCCGGTGAATCAACGCCTTTGGCTTCAGTGGTGGAGAAGCCGTATTGAGTGCAGCTCAGGTGCAGGCTTTGCTGGGTGGCGCTCAGCTACTGTTGCGCGCGCCGGAAAATGTCGATCAGGATGAAAATATTGATCTCAGTGTCAAACTGACAGTCGAGCAACCCGACACAGATTCAACCGCCATCGACACAGCCGAAATTACTGGCACCCTGAATGTGCGTATCGTGGCGGCAGTGGAAGATGACGGTAGCATTGAACTGGTGAACAGCAGTGATGACCCGCTTTCAACGACCGTGAGTGATAACGGCACAGGTACGATTTCGCTGGCTGCAGCCGATCAGCATCTGGCATTTATCACGCCGGAAGGCGTTAACACAGACGGCAACAGCGCAGAAATTATTACGCAGGTAGTCGTAACCTTCCTGAAAGACGCGCAAGGTACGCCGCTGACTCTGGCTGATCAGGCGTTCTTTGACCAGTTTACCGTTGCCGGCGGTATCAATAACGGCGACGGCAGTTGGACGGTTCCCGAAAGTGCCCTCAGTTCGCTCGCCATATCAACGACGGTTCCGATTTCCACACCTGTTTATATCAAAGTGACTGCGCGGGTTCAGGATCAGGGCGATGCGGGCGAGGGGGATGTCAGTGCCCAAGTCGAGCAGACACCACTTATCCTCACCCTGGATTTTCAGGGCAGCGTTGATAACAACCAGCAGGCTGGGGATATCACCGTCACGCCACAGGACATTACTGGGGTTGAAGACAAAGCGATCAACCTTGGTGATCAACTGGACGGACAGATCAGCGTTGAAGCGCTTCATGTCAGTGATGATGAGCTGACACTGGTGATTTCAAGCGGTGACCTAGCGGCTATCGGCGGCACGGTCTCCGGCATGGACTTTAACTTTGCCACCGGCGAATACGTAGTCAAAGTGCCGGTCGGGTCTGATGGCAGCGTCGATCTTTCCAGTGTGTCACTTCACCTGCCGGAACACTTTGCCGGTGATGTATCGTTGCCAATCAAACTGGTAACAACCGACTTGCTCAGCGGTCATGTAAAAGAGGTGTCGACCACCTTGTCTGTATTGGTTACCCCTGTGGTGGATGGTGTGACTACCTCCGTTTCCGTGGTTGAAACCAACGGTTTGGACAGCGAAGAACAGCCGACAGACAACCAGACTGACTGGGTGCCAGTGGCCGGAAAAGCGCTGGAAGATGGCATTATTGAGCTGGACTTCAGTGCAAAACTGATTGACCCCGATACATCGCCTACGTCCGGCGTTGAGTCGGTCACCTCGGTGGTTTTGAGTGTTGACACTTCGATGGGTTTCTTTGTCGATGCCAACGGGGAAAACCCGCAGAGCAGCATTTCGGTCTCCGTCAGCGAGCTTTCTTCGATTCACTTTAAACCAGCGAAAGATTTCAGCGGAAATGTCTCGGTATCCATGGCTACCACGGTTGAAGACAAAGCGGTGAATGACGACACTGGCGAGCCGGATTCAATCGTTACTGACACCGTCAACTCAAGCGTGTCGTTCGAGGTGCAGCCAGTAAACGATCCGGTGACTTTCAGTGGTAATACCACGCCAATCTCGGGTAACGAGGACAGCGCTATTCCGCTCACAGGCGTGATGGCGCAGCTTAACGATACCGACGGTTCAGAGAAGATATACTCTATCCGGCTGGTGGGAGTGCCCGATGACTTCCAGGTGATATCAACAGGCAGCCAACTGGTGCAAAACAGCGGAAGCGGGATCTGGACGGTAAGCGTGCCAGCGGGAGCGCAAAGCCTCAATCTGGATAGCATCGCGTTTGTACCACCGGAAAACTTCAGCGGAAAAATGACCGTCGAGCTGGTTGTCTTCGCAGGAGAAACGGCACTTGACGCACCGGAAGCCTACAAAACAAGTATTGATGTGGTCGTTAATCCGGTTGGCGACGGCGTAGACGCTGAGATTACGCCTTCGGTGGCGGGCTCTGAGGATGACAACATTGTCCTGCCACTGGATATCAGCGTGGTGGATAACAAGCCCACCTATGATGGCACCGGCCTGTCTGTCACGGAAAATGAACCTGAAACCATCAAGGTTGTACTGACCAACGTGCCTGACAGCGCATCTATTTCTCTGCCAACCGGTGTTGCACCGGGCAGTTCAGCGGAAAAACAGAGCGATGGCAGTTGGGTGATCATTGCCAACCAAAGCACGCTCTCTAGCCTGATTTTTACGCCGGGTGATGCCAATACACTCAATTGGATGGCAAGCTGGAGATCTCTGTCCGCGCCGTGGACAACGGTGTGGAGGCAGAGAGTTCACTTTGGGTAAACCAGACCATTGATGTCACTGTCTCTCCGGTTAATGATGCGCCGGAACTGACAGCACCGGCCACGGTGAATGCCGAGGAAGACACGCCACTGTTGATAGAGTCCATTCAGGTCAAGGATGTTGACGCTAGCGAACAGGCAGGCAATGCAGTGACGGTGCGCCTGAGCGCTATTGATGGTGTTATCGGTCTACCTTCGACTACGCCGCTTCCACCGGGTGTTACGGTCACGGGTCAGGATTCGGGCACCATGATCCTCAATGGCACACTGGATGATATCAACGCTGTTTTGTCTGGTGGGGTTACCTATCTTGGGGATACCAACTTCTCCGGTCAGGACACTGTGACGGTTGTCGTCAATGACAATGGTAGTACGGGGTCAGGCGGTGCATTACGTGATACTGCATCCATCACAGTGAATGTTGCCCCTAAACCGGATATCCCAACCCTGACGTTGAATGCGGCACAAACAGCAGCGGCTGCAGGCAGCATTTCGGCGCTCATCCCCTTGCTGGGGCTGGCGGCGGCATTGACGGATCCTTCTGAAACCCTGTCGGTAGAAATTCGCAATATTCCCGCTGGGTTAACCTTTACCGACGCAGACGGTGCTGCAATGGGAACAGGCCCGGTAAACGGCGTGCTGACCTTAACCGCAGACGAGTTGAGCCAACTGCATGTCACTGGTTCTGCTGTGTTGTCGCAGCAAGTGGAAGTGGTGGCAATCTCCGAAACCAGCACTGGGGAAACGGCAGAATCAGTACCTGTTTCCTTGCAGATAGATGTGGTTGACCCTGCAACAGGGGCGGTTGAAGCCTCTGATTTGGCGGTGGCCAATGTGGTTGCGTCAGGAGCAGAAAGTGCAGCGCTAAATGGCGGTGCCGGTGATGATCTGCTAATCGGCGGACTGGGGGGATATCCTTACCGGCGGCGCTGGAGATGACATGCTCTGGGGTGGCGATGAGGGTGTTGGGAATAGCAGCGGCGACCGCTTTGTCTGGTCTTCGGGCGATCTGGGCTCCGTGGGGGCTGCTTATACCGATACCATCGGGGACTTTAATCCCGCCAGCGATGTGGTGGATTTGAGCGCAGCAGTCAATGTAACCCACCTGACTGCTTTCAGCGACCTGACCAGCATCCTCTCGCTGTCGGAATCTGGCGGCACCACTACACTCAGCATTCTGGATAGCGGTGACGCGGTGCAGCACATTGTGTTTAACGATGTGTCGCTCGATGCGTTAATCAACGGCGCTTCGTCTGGTTTATCCCAAGCTGAACTCCTGTCGGCGCTGGTGAATGGTGGACAGCTCTATCTTGGCGACACCATGGGCTCAGCGGCAGAAGACAACCTTGTCGCCGATTCGGCCGGGGAAAGCCTGTTCGGTATGGACGGTAACGACACCTTACTGGCCGGGGCGGGGAATGACATACTGACAGGCGGTGAGGGCGACGATCTCTTTATATGGGAATCCGCTTCGCTGAGCGATCCGGCAAACACTGATACGGTAACGGATCTTGTCTTGGGTCAGGATAAGCTGGATATCAGCAATTTGTTGCCGGACTTTACTACCACGCCGGATGTGGGCGACATTCTGCCGTACTTCGATGATGCGACTGTGGCAGGTAATGGCACAGTGACACTGGCAATGCATTCTGAAGCAGGGAAATCTCAAACCATCATTCTGGAAAATATGGATATTTCTCCTTCTGGACTGGATTTGGCGATGGGTGCGAGCACTGCAGAGATTGTGACGGCGTTGCAACAGCACGATGCTTTCAAGTTTGATTAAGCGGTGCGAAACGGCACCCAGTCTACTGATGGCGGGGAATAAATTTACCAAATGACGCATCTGTCTGCAGATTAAGACTATGCTGATAGAGGACATATTTCCTTTTGCCTCTATCAGCCTAGAGATTTGGTATGAGTACAGAACCAAAAACAACCATTCTGACCGAAAGCGGAACCAATGAACTTGAGATAATTGAATTTCGTCTGGAAAAATGTTACCGGACGGCACCAAGAAAGTCTGTTACTACGGCATCAACGTCGCCAAAGTACGTGAAGTTATCCGGGTACCGGAGACCACGGATTACCCCAACGCACAGCCCAATGTGCTGGGCGTTTTTTCGTTACGCGGAAAGCTGATCCCGCTGGTGGATTTGGCTGGTTGGCTCGGTGTTCCCACCAAAGACAGCATTGACAGCAAAGTGGTTATCGTCACCGACTTTAACCGCATGTCGAATGGGTTCCTGGTCGACAGCGTCAGCCGTATCCACCGTATCTCCTGGGAAGAAGTGGAATCTCCCAGCCAGTTTCTTGAGGCTTCTGATCAGGACTGTGTTGTGGCGGTGGTGCGTCAGGAATCCAACCTCATCATGATCCTCGACTTCGAAAAAATCATCGCTGATATCAACCCTGAACTCAGCATGGAAAAATACGATGTCACCAAAGACAAGCGTGTGGTTATCGACGATGCCATGGTGGCAAAGCGTGAAGCCAAGACTGTGCTGGTGGTTGATGACTCCGCCTTTATCCGACGCTTGATTGAGAACACCTTGCGCTCTGCGGGCTATAACGTGATCACCGCGAAAGACGGGCAGGAAGGCCTGGACAATATGATGGAATTCGTCAAATTGTGTAACGAAGAGAACTTACCGATTTCCGAGTTCGTCGACGGTGTTGTCAGTGACGTGGAAATGCCAAAAATGGATGGCATGCACCTGGTGAAACGGCTAAGGGAAATTGAAGAGTTCAAGACCATTCCGATCGTGATGTTCTCGTCACTGATGAGTGATGACAACCGTCGCAAAGCCATGGATTTGGGTGCGAATGACACCATTACCAAACCGGAGATCGGCCGTATGGTCGGCTTGATGGACAGCTTTATCCTGAAAGACTGAGCCTTGCGATAAAAATAACAACTACGTGAACCATAAAGCGCGCCGGAAGGCGCGCTTTGAGTTTGTGCTGTTGTGTCAGTTAAGCAGGGCTGGGCTGCGCACCATTTCGCGAGCTATAAACGACCAGAAGACCAAAAGCAACCGCAGCAGCTATCCTGATAAATAGGTCGAGTCCCGGCCACATCATCAGTACACCCAACCCGAACGCCACTGCCCGCAGAAGGATATTGATAGGGCCTTCGAGATAACCTTCCAAGCCAGCGATAAGCGCCCACACGCCAATAATAGCGAACACGGTAATCACCACCACTTGCTCAAAATCACCGGCAACCAAAGGCGTATAAGCCATCAACAGTGGCACCAGATACAATCCTTTGGCGATTTTCCATGCGGTGAACCCCGTCGCCATGGGCGGCGTGCGTGCAATGGTTGCGGCGGCAAAGGCAGTTAAACAAACCGGCGGTGTGACGTTACTGTCCTGCGACAGCCAGAAGATGATGAGGTGCGCAGAAAGCAGTGCCAGGCCGACAGTGGCAGGCCCCAATGATTGTTCCAGCAGCGTGGCTTTGAAATCTTCCGGTACTTTGCCGAGCAGCTCAATGGCTGATTCAAACGACATGGGGGCGCCGAGGGCCGCAAGTTGGTCCGGCGCAACCAGCATAAAGATGGTTTTGGCTTCCTCCGGCAGCTGGCCGCTTGCAAGCAGATCCAGCAATTGTTGTTCCGCGATCAGGCCGTATATCGCCGGGCAGAAAGTACCCAGCACGATGTAAGATGCAGTAACTGGCAACCCCATTCCCAAAATCAAGGAAGCAACCGCAACCAGAAGCAACATGACAAACAGGCTGCCTCCTGCCCAGTCATTCACCATCAGGGAGAAGGTATTCCCGATACCTGTGGTACTGATAACGTTCACGACAAGGCCAATACCGGTGAGGAGCACCGCCGTGGTTGCCATATTGCGCGCCCCCTGTGCCAGCGCATCGAGAATGTCGGCAAAACCATGCGATTGGGGGAGAGCCAGGAGGCAAGGATGACCGAAATGATCGAAATACCCGCCGCGTAAGTCGGGGTGAAATCCATGATCAACAGGCAACCAGAACTGCCAGCGGGATCAGGAAATGCCAACCCGAAATAAACACGGAAAACACCGATGGCGTGTCAGTTTCAACCTGATGGACGCCAGAGCGTTTGGCTTCAATACGCACAAAAAATGCAACGGAGAGGAAGTAAATCAACGCTGGGGCAAAGGAGACAGCAATGATTTCCACATACGGGATCTGGGTGTAAGACGCCATGATAAAGGCTCCGGCTCCCATCACCGGCGGCATCAATTGCCCCCCGGTTGACGCGGCGGCCTCGACGCCAGCGGCAAAACGGGCAGGAAAGCCCGCCTTTTTCATCATAGGAATGGTGATAACGCCGGTAGAAACTGTGTTTGCCACGCTAGAGCCGGAAACCGAGCCCATCAAGCCAGAGCCTAAAACAGCGACAAAACCGGGACCACCGATAACGCGGCCAGCAGCAGCACGGGAAAGGTCGATAATGTAGTCGCCGGCGCCGGATTTCACCAAAAATGCCCCAAACAGAATGAACATGAAGACATAGCTCCATGAGATCCGCGAAATGGGGCCAAACATGCCGTCCGAACTATAAAAAGCGCGGTAAAGCACGGTTTCTGCAGAGAGGCCGGGGAAGGCGAAAATGCCGTCAATCCAACTTCCCCACCAAATGACATAGGTCAGCGCGACGACGATCAGGCAGGGAATAAACCAACCCATGGTGCGTCGGATAAGTTCCAGCGCGATCAGAATCGCGATAATCGAGAACACCCAATCAGAGGTGACAAACTTTACGCCCCGCTCGTAAAGCGCATCTTCCCCCAGAATGAGGTAAACCAGGCAGGCAACCGCAGCAACAGCGATACCGATATCAATCGCTAGGGCGAAGCGACTGGTACGCCATTTGGCGGCTGCAGGATAGGTAAGGGCGCACATCACCGAAAATCCGGCGAAGTGGGCGGCAGAAACCCATAGCTCGGGCAGGGTTGCCAACGTATTGAACCAGATATGCACCAGAGACAGCAAAATGCCGATCACCGTAACAACGCGGGTCAGCAGGGGGAAATCCGTTCGCTGTGTCAGTTCAAACTGGGAGAGGTCGGAATCCTTTTCCTGTGTCGATGGTTGGGAAGAAGTATTTGTCATGTTCCCTCTAGCGTGCGAAAGGCACGACGTCCTTTTGGGTGGTGTGGCTAAACAGCAATGCGCCGACCGGAGCCGGCGCTGTCTGGTTTACTCGGCGATCAGATGAGCGGGATCGTCAGGCCTTGTTCTTTGTAGTATCGCGCCGCACCCGGATGCAGTGGCACTGGCAGGCCGTCGATGGCTTTTTGCAGTGACATCGCGGTTGTGGCTTTGTGGATACCATTCAGGAAAGCGAGGTTTTCGTAGATGGTTTTTGTCAGCAGGTAAACATCTTCATCGGTCACATCGCTGCGAACTGCAAGGAAGTTAGGCTGTGCAACCGTTTCTACCGCTTCTGTCTGACCTGGGTACGTGTTAGGTGCGATGACAAAGCGGGTCCAGAGGTTGTAGTTGCCGTTGGCTTCTTTCATTTCCTCGTCGGTAAAACCAAGGATGGTGATTTTGTCACCCATAGCGGCATAGGCGCGGGTTACGGCACTGACCGGTACACCGGCCGGGGTGTTCATGCCGTCGACGGTACCGTTTTGCATGGCGTCAGCACTCGCACCGTATCCGAGGTAGGCAAAATCCAGCTTGTCTGCATCAATGCCAAGGCCACCCAGGATCTGGAGGCCAGAACCTTCGGTACCTGAGTTTTTCTTGCCGATAGAGAACTTCTTGCCGTCCAGGTTTTTCATATCCGACATGGTGCCGGTTTTAGCAAGGTCACTCAGCACAACAAAGTGCTCCACGTTTTGCCAAAGCATGGAGACAGAACGCAGTTCCTTCTGAGGGCCGGATTGCTTCAGCTTGCCTTCACCGCTCCATGCCCAGGCACCATACAAACCCTGAAGGATGGCGAATTGCGCTTCGTTTTCACGCAGCAGTTTGATGTTTTCACCGGAACCGGCAGAGCTGATAGCAGAGAGTGCGAACTTATATTGAGGCTCCAGCTTTACTTTACTCAGGGTTGCCAGTGCGACTCCCACAGGATAGTAAGTTCCGCCTGTGGATGCGGTAGCGAGGATGTAGTCGCGATCCTGCGCCGCGGCGCTTTGCATACCGGCAAATGAAATCACGGTGGCGATGGATAGTGATTTGAGCAACGCTTTGATTTTCATATAACACTCCGTTGTGGAAGAGTTCCTTCGTTGGCTGAGAAGCGAAGCCGTGGGTGGGGTACAGGCTCGCGCAGTAAACGGAGAAAGGATAGCTAAAAATGTAAACGGACTGTTAATTTGAGAGTGATAAACCTAAGCGCTATCTCAGTTTTTCGTTCCGGTTTCGACTTTAGTAGAATGAGCGTCTTGCAATTATCCGGGGGATCAAATGGCTAAACCAAATAAAAAGATGCCGGAGCGTTCCGTTGATATCATTTGCGCCAAGTGTAAAACCCTGTTGTTCAAATATAAAAAGGGCGGAAAAGGGGCGCTGACGAAGTGTTGGAAAGAGAGAATTGTGGCGGATTACACCACCACACCTTGCCAATGTCCGGGATGTGGCAGTGTGTTTGCCAGAGATACTTTGGTACGGGGAACACCCGCCTTTAAAGTGGTTGGTGGCAAAGTGGCCATGAAGTAACGCGGCAGACGCAAAAACAAAACGGACACCCTTGGGCGTCCGTTTTAAATTCGTGTTGCACGGAAGGTGAGGGATTAGATACCGCGCGTTTCAGCAGACCAGCCATCAGCTTAGAGCTTGATTTCACGCCGGAAGACTTAGATTTGAATTCACCAGCCAGACGTGTATCACCGATTTCACGGGCGATGTGTTGCATGGTGAGGTACATATCTTTCGCGCTTTTCATGCGGTTTTGGTCGTTCAATGGCGTCAGAAGCTTAAGCATGTCTGAGCCTTTCATTTCTTTTTCTACCGCATACGACTCGATAGAAGTCAGTAGTCGGTCCAGATCCGCTGTCGCTTCTGAACTCTCGATACCTTCTTTCTTCATCGCTTTCAGATTACGGCGACGAATCTGCTTGATAAGGAAAGTTGGGCGATTCATACGCTTGAAGCCCCAGTAGCCTGCTGCGATGACAAGGGCGATACCACCCACCACGTATGGCCAGATTGCGCCAGAAGATTCAGCAGCAGTTTGCGCAGTTGCTGCAACTTCGATTGCAGCTGAAGGTACGTCAGACATCTCGTTTTACCTTGTTGTTCTCATTTCAATGTCGCGTAGTTTCGCACTGTTAAACGAAAATACGCTGTCGGGCTTCACATTAAAGGAAAGTGGGCGCGTTTGGGAAGACCGTTTGCGGAATTTTTATGCGGGTTGCTAGTTTTAGCAGCAGCGTGAGCCGGAGGTGGGTTAATTTTTGGTGAATACCATGCGGTAAATTATGCATTTAGCGTTGTGGCTGCGTTAAACCCAAGAGGTTGTTTTTACGTTGGAATTAATTCACGCCGTTTTTCTGCAGCCAATGCTGCCATTCGCGCATCTTGGCGGTGAGGTTTGCTGACAACACAGAAAAGTCACTGCCCATTTTCATGCGCTGATTGGCGGTCTCTTTATCGCCGTTTAACGCGATTTCCAAAATAGTGCCCGCTTCACGGTGGAAGGCGGCGTGCAGGGTGACAATTTCGTCGTAGTGGGGTGTTTCTTTGTATTGTTCGTCCATGCGGTAATGAAGCCATTTACCAAACGAACAATTGTTATCGAGTTTCACGCGGGCAGGGGTGGATTCACATTCTCCTGTATCAATGGCAATTCGTAGTTTGTGTTTCCATTTACCATGGGCACTTACGGCTGCGTCAATTTCATCCATAATCGCCATTTATATCCTCCGATCTTATGCAGCAATACCAAGTATTTTGTTGATTAATAGAAGCATAGTTAGGATTGGCTGAATTAGGCAATGTGCAACACAGCGAATAAAAAAGCAGAGCCGTAGCTCTGCCTGTTTTGTAAGGATGATGAACAGTGATTACATACCGCCCAGGCAGATGTATTTGGTGTTCAGGTACTCATCCAGACCCTCACGGGCGCCTTCACGCCCAATGCCGGACTGTTTTACCCCGCCAAAGGGGGCCACTTCGGTGGAAATAATGCCTTCGTTCACGCCAACCATGCCATATTCCAGTGCCTCTGCCACGCGGAACACGCGGTTGATGTCCTTACTGTAGAAGTAGCTGGCAAGGCCATAAATGGTGTCATTCGCCATTTCAACCAGCTCGTTCTCGTCAGAAAAGCGGATAACCGGTGCGATAGGGCCAAAAATCTCGTCCTGAACGATAGCCATATCATGACTGACGTCAGTCAGCACCGTGGGCTCAAAGAACTGACCACCCAAATCACGTCCACCACAGGCCAATTTCGCGCCCTGGGTGACGGCGTTGTCGAGCAGAGACTGGATTTTGGCTTTAGCTGGCTCATCAATTAACGGGCCAATAGCCACGCCGTCTTCCAGGCCATTGCCGACCTTCAGTGCTTCAACCGCAGTAACGAATTTCGCCACAAACACATCGTAAACGGCGTCATGAACATAGAAACGGTTGGCACAAACGCAGGTTTGACCGGCATTGCGGAATTTAGACGCGATAGCCCCTTTTACCGCCGAATCAATGTCTGCATCGTCAAAGACGATAAACGGCGCATTGCCACCCAGCTCCATAGAAGCACGCTTCACGGTCTCTGCACTCTGTTTCATCAGGATACGGCCGACATTGGTAGAGCCGGTAAAGGAGATTTTCTGGATATGCGGACTGCTGCAAAACAGTTCACCCACCATCGCTGCTTCTGTAGTCGTAACGATAGGCAGCAAAGCACGGGGTAATCCCGCTTGGTAAGCCAATTCTGCTACGGCATAGGCGCTAAGTGGCGTCTGCGCAGCCGGTTTGGCAATAAAGGCGCAACCTGCTGCGAGAGCAGGGGCAGCTTTGCGGGTGATCATTGCAATCGGGAAGTTCCACGGCGTGATAGCGGCAGCAACGCCCACTGGCTGGCGGATAGTCATAATGCGTCGGTCACCCAGTGGTGCCGGTATGGTTTCGCCGTAGGTACGTTTGCCTTCTTCAGCAAACCACTGAACAAACGAAGCACCGTAGGCGACTTCACCACGGGATTCTGCCAGTGGTTTACCTTGTTCCAGCGTCATGATCCGCGCCAGATCTTCCTGATTATCCATTAGTAACTGATACCAATGGTTTAGGATTTCGGCGCGCTGTTTTGCGGTTGTTTTCGCCCATTCTTTTTGTGCGGACTCGGCGGCAAGGATGGTTCTTTCTATGGTCTCGCGGCTGTGTGACGGGACATAGCCCAATACATTTCCATCTGCCGGGTTGGTTACAGCGATAGCACTGTTCACGTTTTCGCACATTGCAGAAAGCAACGATAGGTTTTTAATCTGATCCATTATCCGTGTCCATGTATGGGTGAATACGCTAAATGTCAGACTAACGGCGGAATCATCACAGTGCAAGCCGTGGGAGGCATACCGTTGGAAAACAGTGATTCCATTAACCGTTTTGTGATTTTCGTGTGCAATATAATGAACAGTGGCTTACTGGGTCTGACCCAAACAGTCCCGGTAATTGCCCTCTCTGGCACGTGTTTTTATCACGTTTTGAGGTAACTCATTGCCTATTCAATGAATTATCAATACCGGATTTCGTGGTGTAAGAATTACAAGAATTAACGTGATTAATGTCACATAAAAATGCGAATGGGGCGTGAGCCTCAGGGCTAAATTTAACCTGTGTCATTCAAATACTCCGCCCGCCAAGCAGTGAAAATTATTCATATAAAACAACAAATAATAAGAAGTACGCGGTGCGGTTTCTGTCATTAAATGGGGATTAGCCGATGAAACTCGTCAAAGCGACTGTGTGCGCCGTTGCGTTAGCCACTTTGCTCAGTGCCTGTCAGTCAACCACAGAACCACGTCAGATTGCATCCGAAACCAACAAAGCATCGCAGGAAAGCCAGAACACCTTGAAGGTTTATGAGGCTTCAAAATCCAGCTATGAATCCTGGTTGGTGAAAATGGAAGAGAGCAAATCTCTCCGTCTTTACGACAAGGATCTTGTGGAAGACCTTTTTGATGCATGGTCTGAAGCCGTCGATGTTTATGAAGACTTTGCCTCCAATCCTGGCAAAGCGACAGAAAGCTACTCCGTATTTTCATCCGGCACTTATGCGGAGGTATTTGATAAACGTCTTTTGGCGGTGTCCTCGCTCTACGACAAGTTGCAGTCACTCAAATCAGAAGCGGATTCATTGTTAGCCCCCGCAATTGCGGAGATGGCGTACCTGGACAGTATCGAAGCTGAACAGCATTTTGCTTCGCGCTACAAGCGACTGGCCTCTGACTACCGGGCGTTGTTTGAAGACGTGGCGGATAACGATATCGACGATGCGCAGGTTGGTCAGGCTGAGTTTCTTGCCGATGCGAAGAAGCTTGAGGTGGCCGTTGCGGTCAAACTGAATATCGAACCCTTGAAAAGCGATATTGCATTGCTGAGAAAGGAAGGGTTTAAAACCGCGGCTCCTATAAGCTTTACCAAAGCCAATGCGGCGCTGGAGCAGGCAGTTGTAACCGTCACTGCCAACCTCGGGATAACGCCGTCATTGCTTCTGCTGTTGGTGATGTCACCTTTGAAATTGAGCACCTTAAACATATCGGTCAGGAGGTGAAGCGTTTCCGAAACGTTGACGACGGTAAGTTTGAACCGCTGATTTTGGAGCTTGAAAACCAGCTACATGCGATTGCGCAGGCAATGCAGCATGATGATCTCCGAGACCAGCCTATGCAGCAACAGGCATTGGCAATGGAAGAGAAAGCGCAGTCGCTGACCGGTTCAACCGATGTGGATCCGCAACTCGCTGCGTTGATGGCAAAGCTGGATGCCGTTCAGGCTGACCTGACGGTATCGCAACAGGAAAAAGAAACCCTGTCTGCCCAGGTTTCAACATTGGAGGCGAAAAACAGCCAGAACGAAGGCTTGATCGATGATTTGAAAATGGTGATTGATACCATCAAACCGCAGACCATGGAAAAGGCTCAACCGGCAGCGAATATGATGGAGAGTAGCGGGATGAAAAAGGTAGAGCCTGAAGCTTAAGGGGTGTTTGAGCAGAGAAAAGAAGAGCGCCGGTGGGCGCTCTCTTTGATCATGAAACCAGATAGTAGTGCTTGTTCGCCTTCTGGCCGATGGTGCCGGCTTCCATCATTTGTTCAAACAGTTGGTCGACGTCGTCGTTGTTCATCAGGAAGTGTTTTGCCACCGCTTTTTTCGAGCAGGTGATCACACCATCTCCGACTGCCTTGCGGATTTTTCTTCCATGGTCAGCGGTACTTCTGGCTCTGCGGATGCAATGTTATCTGCATTCAGATCCGGTTTGTGCTCAAGGTAGCCAATCGGCTGAGGCACATCCTTGGTCGTAACATCAAAGTCGGCATGGCTTTGGTAGAAGCGGCGGAAACGCAACTCTTCACCAATCACACCCACAAAAAACGCCGCAAACAGATCCAGCAGGATAGAAAGGAACACCACCAAACCAAATTGCGCAGCTTGCTGGGAAACGTCAAACGCTTTCGCCAGGCTATCAATGAGGCCGATTGCCGAACCTTGTGATACCGGCGGCAGGGAATCGCGTTCAGTCGCCAGACGGATCTGTTCCTCTCGCAGACGGTTGTTTTGTTCCTGAATGCGGGTCACGCCCGTCGCAATGCGTTCCATTTCAATGTATTTCTGGGCCGCAAGGTTGTTAAGCTCAATTTGCTTATCAAGCGCGGCGATTTGACGGTCATACGCGGCGACTTTGGCTTCTTGAATCGAAATGACGCCCTGCGCTTTATTGGTCGCACTGTTAATGCCGCCAATACTGCCGCCAATAGAAATGGCTGCCAGTACCAGATAGAAAACCAGAGCCGTCAGCGCACCGGTGTAATTACGGTGTGCGCGGCGCTCGCCATATTCATACCAGGCGTAGAATTTACCCGCCTCAAAAATAATCGCCAGTGTGCCGAAAAGGGCCTTCATTAACGGGTTATCGTCAATGGAAAGAAACAACAGTAGTGAGAAAACCGTCGAGGTGACCACCGCTGCGCCGGTGAAGGTGTAAACGCTGACCATGGCGAATGGTCCCTTGGGATACCGGTATCCCAGCATGTTCTGATAAAGCATAAATGTGTCATTGATCACGGTTCGAAGGTCGGTGGAGCATACCGCAATGATGACGGAGGTTCTGCAACTGTGGCACGTTGGAACGTTCAACTGCTTGTTTCAGCACCAGATTGTTCCTGTTTTAACCAGCTTTAGTATCCCTGATCGGATTGCATCGCCCATAAATGGGCGGCAACCAGTGCGCGATAAGGGGAAAACGGCGCCAACCATTGCTGTGTTTCCTTCTCTGAAGGCTTATCTTCAAGTGCCAAAAGCCGCTGTAAATTGCGTCTGACAGCCACATCACCATGCAGCGAACCATCGAGATAACCAAAGCCGCGAAGCAGGGTGTAGCTCACTGTCCAAGGGCCGACACCTTTAACCGCCAGCAGGTTTTTGGCAATTGCAGCTGGGTCATCATTCAGAGAAAGGGAGAGTTCTTTGCTCACGATAAGCTGCGCAACGCGCTGGATGGTCGTGGCTTTGGAGTTGGAATAGCCACATTCGCGATAGGTACTGATATCCGTAGCGGCAAGCAAGCCAGCATCCGGTTGGCAAAGCATTCCGCAACTGTGTGGCACACCGGTTTTCTCTATTAGCCTGCGACGGATAGACACCGCAGCTTCAACGCTGATGAGCTGTCCGGTAATTGCCCAGGTAATGGCTTCAAACGGTGTGACAGTTTGCGGGATGCGCAGCCCATGACTGTGTTTGAGAAGCCGGCAGATATTCGCATCGTTTTTGTACGCTTCCTCAAACGCCGAAATATCCTGCGTTAACCCGAGCATATGGCGCAGCAAAGTTTCCAGTGCTTGCGGGGTGAGGGGAGCGGTATCACCGTCAACGGCCAGCGCGATTTCAGCACTGTTTTGCGACAGCGTCAGAATAAGGCAGCATGGCACGCCGTTAATCAGCATCGCCTTTTCAACGCTGTTGTCAGAAACCCTCTCACAAAGCTCGGTTTTGTCGCGTCGATGGAAGGCAAGGAAATCCTGAAGGCGGAAATCAACAGGCAGGGTAACGCGTGCCGTCAATTCTTGATGCGGGTGGTTTGAGATTGGCGTCTTGGTGTTCCGATTCATCGTGTATATCTAGATTTGGCGGGATATTCCTCAGAGCCTAGCGGGTTGGGGATCAGAAATCGAGGAGAGTGCATCTAGCGCACTATAACTAAATGTGTTGTTTATCATTTGTACGACCAGGATCACAGGCAGCGCCAATGCCAATGGGCTTGGCAAGAAGCTGAACTGCCTGACTTGTCATGAATGCCTGGTTTAAAAAGAAGGCTGCGTGGTAGTTTTCAGCCGCATTCAGGTCGCTTGAATGTAGCGCCTTTCCGGGCGACCAACACTGCCGTAATTTACCTGCGCTTCGAGTTCCTGGGTGCTGACCATGTATTCGAGATACCTTCTTGCCGTGGTGCGGCTTGCTCCAATTAATGCACCGACTTCTTCTGCATTGAACGATTCGGTAGAGCCGGAGAACACCGAGCGGATTTTATCCAGCGTGATGCCGTCGATACCTTTTGGCAGGCGGGTGATGTTGGGCTGGGGTGTGTCTGGTGCAGGCGTGTTGCCCGTTACGCGCTGGGGGAGCAGCGTATCGACATCAGTTTGAGCAAGGTTTTCCATCGCGTGGAGCTTTTCCAAATGGGCGGTATATTGCCCAATCACTTCCTGCAGACGCTCAAACACCAGCGGTTTTAGAATGTAATAGAACACGCCGCCACGCAGCGCGTCGCGCAGGGTATCCACTTCTTTTGCCGCTGTGATGAGGATAACGTCGGTGGCGCTGTTATTGGCGCGCAACTTACGCAGCAGATCGAGCCTGTGCCGTTGGGGAAATGATTGTCCAGAAGCAAGAGTTCAGGTTTGAACACGTCAACGAGATCTTCGGCATCTTCCAATGTGTGGCGATGCCAACCAGTTCGACGCCGTCGATACGTTCCAGAAAGCGTTTCTGTATTTCTGCAATTTGCACATCATCTTCAGCGATGACCACGCGGATCTTTTCAGTCATAGATACAGCTGACTCCTTGCTTCTCTCTTAATTCTATATTGCTCTAAGCTAGCTTGCTGAAATGTCAGCCTTCGGGATGTAGACGGTAAACCGGCTGCCGAGTTGGTCACCCGGCTCCAGCGTGACTGTTCCGCCCATTTTCTGCAGCAGTTTGATGACCAGATGCAGTCCGTAACCGTGTCCTTCGCCGCTTTTACTGGTGACGCCTTTTTGGAAAATACGGGCCTGATCCTGCTCCGACACTCCTTCGCCTTCGTCTTCAATTTCAAAGATCAGGTCGTTACCGAGGTCGGTCATCGAGAGCCGTACTTCTTTGTGTTTGTTGTTAAGTGTTGCTTCCAATGCATTGTCGATCAGATTGCCGAGGATACTCACTAGCTCTTCCCGCGCGATGTGATCGGGGATTTCTTTCATGCTGCTTTCTGGGTCAATTTCGAGATTCAGCCAAGCTCTTTGGCACGGTTATATTTACCGAGCAGGCAACCGGCAAGGATAGGATCGGGCACGGCTTCCACCATCAATTGAATGAGTGCTTGGTGGCTTTGTGTTTCCCGCCCAATCAAAGCGAGTGCTTCATCGGTTGCACCAATCTGGATAAGTCCGGCGATGGTATGCAGCTTGTTGGAATACTCGTGGGACTGGCTGCGCAGGGTATCGGCATATTGTTGGATTTGAGATAGCCGCTTACTCACCGCATCCAGTTCATCCTTGCGGCGAAAACTGGAAACCACGCCGGTGATCTTGTTGTCCTGTACCAAGGGAAGGCGGTTTACTATTAGGTTTCTGTCCTGCAGCCAGACGTCTTTATCGAACTGTGGTTTTCCGGAACGCAGCACTTCCATCAAGCGGCTGTCTGGCAGCACCTCTTCTATAGGGCGATCTGTCAGGCGGCTGTTGGCATCCAACCCCAGCGTGTCTACCGCAGCTTTGTTAAAGGTGGTGATACGGCCTTCGCTGTTTACCGCAATGATCCCTTCGCGAACGGATTCCAGCGTTGCATTCCGCTCCTGAAACAGTCGGCCGATTTGCTCAGGCTCAAGACCGAAAATGGCTTTTTGAAATGGCTGGCGAACCATAGCCCTGTCAGCACACTCAGCACAAAACTGATGACGATAACGACGTAAAGCGTATCCCGGTATCGATCAATGGTTTCTTCAACAGACGTCAGCATAAAACCAACTGACACTATGCCCATCACCTCTTCGCTACTGCGGTCGAAGATAGGGGCTTTGCCCCGAACCGATGCCCCAAGGCTTCCCACTGCTTTCTGGATATAGGGCTTGCCATAGAGCAGCGCAGGCTCGTTGCGGTCGCCATCGTCGTCGTACATTGGCTTTCCAATGCGTTGCCAGGAAGGGTGGGCAAGCCGGATGCCATTGCGGTCACCAATCACGACAAAACGGGCATCGTTGACCGAAGCAAGATCGAGGGTGAGGGGCTGTAGCAATTCGCTGTCGCGCTGTTCAACCGCTTCAATCACTTCAGGAATCGAGGCAATGGTTTTGGCGACGTGCAATGCACGCAGGCCTATTTGTTCATCCAGTGATTGTGTCAGGTAGGTAAGGGCAAAATAGCCGATAAATCCGGTTTGTAGCAGCGCCATCATGCCCAGAATGAGCATCATACGGGTTTTCAGCTTGAGTGCGCGAAGGGAAAGCATGGGTAGTCAGCACCTTTTAGTTACAACCATCGAACAGGCGCAGTGGCCGCGTTTATGTCCAGGCAGTTTCAGGTTACCTGAGTCTATCAATCTATCTTATTGAAATGGTGATTCTTTGTAGTGTGTCACGCAAGTGAACAATATGCACAAAATGTTTTTTAAAGTTTAAAAAACATTAAACACACAAGCTTTCCAGATATTCATCCTGCCAATAGGTTTGAAAGCGTAGGGCAAAGAAACCGAATAGGTGCATTGCACTGAAACGCCAGGTTGAGCGTGTAGTTCGGAATAAAACTATCTCGTCCAATGGACGGCACGACATGAGGAAAAACCTATGATTTCAACACTGTTCGCCAAAAAACGTTCGCTCGTTGCAGCATTGGCGCTCACTTCAGCACTGAGTGCAGGCATGGCCAATGCGGCCGTTGAGGAAATTCACTTCCTGGTACCTGGTGGTGCTGGTGGTGGTTGGGATGGCACCGCGCGTGGTACCGGTGAAGCACTGTCAAAAGCAGGTCTTGTCGAGACGGTTTCTTACGAAAACATGTCTGGCGGTGGTGGCGGTAAAGCCATTGCGCACCTGATTGAAGTGGCGGATCAGGCAGATAACACATTGATGGTGAACTCAACCCCTATTGTTATTCGCTCTTTGTCGAAAGTTTTCCCTCAATCGTTCCGCGACCTGACGCCGATTGCGGCCACCATCGGTGATTACGCTGCCTTTGTGGTGCCGACAGATTCCAAATACCAAAACTTTACGCAGTTGATGGATGACTACAAAGCCAATCCTCGTTCTGTGTCTGTGGCTGGCGGTTCATCCCGTGGCGGCATGGACCACCTTGTTGCAGCAATGGCTTTTAAAGCAGCAGGCGGTGATCCAAAGCGCGTGAAATATGTCGCTTACGATGCAGGTGGTAAAGCAATGGCAGGCATGTTGTCGGGTGAAACCCAGGTGTTGTCTACCGGTTTCTCTGAAGCGCTGGCGCTGAAAAACGCCGGTGAGGTACGCATCCTTGCGATGACTGGCCCTGAGCGTTCACCTGCGGCGGCGGATGTCCCAACCCTGAAAGAGCTGGGCTATAACGCAGAGTTCACCAACTGGCGCGGCTTCTTTGGTGCACCTGGGTTGTCGGATGAACAAGCGAACGAGTATGCGGCTGTATTGGAAGAAATGTACACCACGGATGCATGGAAAGAAGTGCGTGACCGCAATGGCTGGACTGAAATCTACAAGCCACGTGCAGAGTTCGTGACTTTCCTTGAAGGTCAGGAGCAGGAAGTAGGCGAGCTGATGAAAGAGCTGGGCTTCCTCAAATAAATAAACAGACCGAGGGCTCATTTGAGCCCTCAATTGAAGCCAATGGAAAGGCTTCAACCGCGTAAACAAGACGGAATGTTCCGTCTTCTTCTGTAGTTCAAGGAGTGTCAGATGGTTGTCACTAAAGACCATATCGGTGGTCTCATATTTCTCTGTCTTTCAGTGGCATACGGGTACTACGCCCGTGTAATTCCCATGCTTCCCGGCGATGAGTACGAACCTTTTAATGCCCAGACTTTACCTATTGCGCTTTCATACATGGGCGGCGTACTCGGCATATTGATGCTGGTGACAGGACGGCGCGGTGCTGAAAGCAAACTCAACCTTGCGGGGTTGGACTTTGTTCTGGTTACCAAGCTGTTGGTGCTGATTGTTGCTTTTGCTTTTGCGTTGGAGTGGGTTGGCTTTCTGCTCTCCACCATTTTCTTTTTGGTTGGCGGTTACTGGATCCTCGGTGAGAGAAAACCAAAAACTTTGTTTATTGCCTCAGTGCCATTTGCGGTAGGCATCTGGTTCACGTTGGCAAAACTGCTGGATATCTATCTGGCACCGGGTCGTTTGTTTACCCAAGTGTTTGGAGGCTAAGGCTATGTGGGAAGGAATCGCAACAGGCTTAAGCACAGCGACAATGCCTTTTAACATCCTGATGGTTGTGGTTGGCTGTTTTGCCGGTACATTTATCGGCATGTTACCGGGTTTGGGGCCGATTTCAGCGGTCGCATTGATGATCCCGATTACTTACGGATTGGATCCTGCGTCAGGCATTATCCTGATGGCGGGTGTGTACTACGGAGCCGTTTTTGGTGGCTCAACCTCTTCTATTCTGATCAACGCACCTGGGTGTTCAAGTACGGTCGTGACCGCGTTTGATGGCTATCCTATGGCGCAAAACCGTCAGGCAGGTAAAGCACTGGCGTTGGCGGCGTACTCCTCGTTTACTGGCGGTACGGTTGGCGCGATCATTCTGTTGTTTGCTGCACCAGCATTGGCGAAAGTCTCCCTGAGTTTCCAGTCGGCAGACTATTTCGCCTGATGATCCTTGGCTTGACGGCGGTATCGGCATTTGCCGGTAAAGGGCAAGTGCTGAAAGCGATGGCGATGACAGTTTTTGGCCTGATGATAGCGACCGTAGGGACGGATGTGATCACCGGCGCACCACGCTTTACGTTCAACAATATCGATTTGGTCGACGGTATCAGCTTCCTGCTGCTGGCAATGGCGACGTTTGCGCTGGCAGAAGTTGTCATGACAGTGCTCAAAGGCCAGCACAAGGAAGAAGAGCCTGACATGGACATGGCGGCGCTCGGCAGCATGAAGCTTTCGAAAGAGGAAGTGAAAGAAGTGGCACCCACCATTGCCCGTTCTTCAGTGTTCGGATTCTTGGTTGGTGTTTTGCCTGGTGCCGGTGCGACCATTGCCTCTTTCCTTGCATATGGTCTAGAGCGAAACCTCGCGCCAAAACGGCTGAAAGAGAAATTCGGTAAAGGGGCATTGCGTGGTCTGGCAGCGCCTGAGTCAGCAAACAATGCGGCATCTACCGGTTCATTTGTTCCGCTGCTGACGCTGGGTATTCCGGGCTCAGGCACCACGGCAATTATGCTTGGCGCGCTGATCGCCTATGGCATCCAACCTGGCCCGCGCCTGTTTGTCGATAATCCGGATGTGTTCTGGTCGGTCATTATCTCCATGTACTTCGGTAACCTGGTGTTGCTGATCCTGAACTTGCCGCTGATCCCTTACATCTCACGGTTGCTGGTGATCCCGCGTCCAATCCTTATCCCGCTGATTTTGTTCTTCTCCATCACGGGTGTGTATCTGGTGAGCTTCAACACCTTTGATATCAATATGATGGTGATTATCACGATTGTGGCGATATTCCTGCGCTTGCTGGATTTCCCTATGGCGCCAATGCTACTGGGCTTTATCCTTGGCGGGATCATGGAAAACAACCTTAGCCGCTCGATGACCATTTCAGACGGTAGCTTGAGCTTCCTGTGGGAGCGCCCGCTGACACTGACCATTATGTCTATCTCCGTCTTTGTGCTTATTTTGCCGCTGCTTCGTGTGTTAGCAGAAAAAATGGGACTGGGTCGTAAAGCCAAACCGATGGAAACCGGTGCAAGTGCTGACAGCGGCGAAGGTTAGGAGTGGGCGAATGAGTAGGATGTTGTCTAATTTTCGCGTACTTGATTTAACCAATGTATTGGCAGGCCCGTTTGCCTGCCACCAACTTGCGCACATGGGGGCTGACGTCATTAAGGTGGAAGTTCCCGGTAGTGGGGATTTGGCTCGTCAGTTAGGCGCAGATCCAGAACTGAATGCCCGGAAAATGGGTGTTTCTTTCCTGGCACAAAATACCGGGAAACGCTCTATAACTTTGAACCTGAAAGATCCGGAAGGCAAAGCCGCGCTTAAAGCACTGGTAAAAACCGCGGATGTGCTGGTGGAGAATTTTAGGCCGGGAGTAATGAAGCGGCTAGGGCTGGATTATGACGTACTGAAAGCGGAAAACCCGGCGCTGATTTACTGCGCGATTTCGGGCTATGGCGCGGAAGGGCCAATGAAAAACCTGCCTGCGTACGACCAGATCATCCAGGGCATGTCGGGCGTGATGTCGATTACCGGCAGCGAACAAAGTGCGCCGCTGAGGGTAGGATATCCCATCGCCGATACGCTGGGCGGCATGACGGCAGCGTTTGCGATTTCCACGGCGTTGGCAGGTCGTTCACAAAGCGGTGAAGGCTGTTTTATCGATGTCTCTATGCTTGAGTCGACGCTCGCCACCATGGGTTGGGTAGTTTCCAATTATCTGATTGCCGGGAAAACACCGGTACCGATGGGGAATGACAACTTTACGGCCAGCCCATCCGGCGCATTCAAAACTGGCGAAGGCCTTATTAACATTGCAGCGAACAAGCAGGAGCAGTTTGAATCGGTTTGCGAGGTGATAGGAAAGCCTGAGCTTAAAACCGACGTTCGTTTTTCTGAAAGACAGGCTCGGCTGCAAAACCGTAAAGCGATGACGGAGATTCTTGAAGCGGCTTTTGCCTCTCATCCTGCTGAACATTGGGAAACTGTGCTGAATCAACACGGAGTGCCTGCCGGTCGCGTGATGTCGGTACCTGAAGCGCTGGATCTTCCGCAGGTTAAGCAGAGGGAGTTTGAAGCAGTATTTGATGATGTAGACGGCGTTGAGCAACCGGTACATGTTGCCCGTCCGGGATTTCTGGTCGACGGAAAACGCCCGGAAGTGGGCTGTCCTCCGCCTGCACTGGGTGTAGATTCCAAAGCTATTCTTCATGACCTTGGTTACAGCCATGCTGATATTGAACAACTGGCAGAGCGAGGTGTGATATGAGTATTCGTCGCCCGGATTCAGGGCCAGAAAAAGCGGTCGCTGATTGGTGGCGCACTGAAATCATAGATATGCAGCCCGGAGAGATCAGCTATTTTGGCTACCCGATTGAATCCTTGATTGGCAATGTCAGTTTCACCCAAATGATTTGGCTGATGGTGCAGGGCGAGTTGCCTTCACCTGATAAGGCAAAGTTATTGGATGCGGCCTTGATGTCTGCCGTCGACCATGGCCCCCAGGCGCCAAGTATCGCCATCGCGCGTATGGCATCGACCTGTGGCGTCGGCTTAACAATGCGATGGCCTCAGCGGTAAACGTATTGGGCGATGTACATGGTGGAGCCGGTGAACAAGCCGTTTCGCTTTACCGGATGATTTATAACATCATGCAGGATGAGCAGCTTGACGTTGCCGCGGCAACCCAAAAGGGATTGGCATACCAACGGGAGCATTTCGGCAAATTTATCCCGGGTTTTGGTCACCGCTTCCATCCGGTTGATCCGCGTGCGCCGCGCTTGATGGAATTGGTTGAAAATGCAGTTGGCGAAGGCATTGTCGAAGGGCGTTATCTGGCGATTGGGCAGCAGGTTGAAAAGCAGCTTCTTGAGGATAAGGGAAAATCTATTCCCATGAACATTGATGGCGCGACCGCCGTTATCTATGCAGAGCTTGGTGTTCCTGCTGAACTGTCACGGGGATTGTTTTGCCTTTCACGCTCAGTCGGTATCCTCGCCCACGCCTGGGAGCAGACACAACAGGGAGGCCGCAACAAAGGCCCATTCCACGTGATTTACTGTGGACCTATGACGGCCCCCAGAAAAGAGAGCCTAACTAGTCCACCAATTGGTGGGCTTATTTTTGGGTCTGCTATTGAACGCTGTTTTTTATTTTTGGTAGAGTGACCTTTACCGAAGGTTTTTTGTCTCTATGGCAAAGCGCGGAAGCAGTTTGATACATTTTGCTAACGTGTTTTGGATATAGAATTGTTAGACTGAAACGCACACAGCGTTGTTTAAAAGGAATGAGATGATGAAGCTGATCATGCCCATATTGGTTTCACTAATGCTTACCACGCCAGCATTGGCAACCGAAGAAGATAACAGCTGGGACAAAGCAAAAGAGTCAGCTGGCGAAGCTTGGGAGTCTGCCAAGGAAGCCGGTAAAAACGCCTGGGACGCGACAAAAGAAAAAAGCGAAAAGCTGATGAAAGATGCGGAAAAGGAAGGGGGCGATCTTTGGGACAGCGCCAAAGAGAAAAGCGCTGAACTTTGGGAGAAAGGCAAAGAGAAAGGCGGTGAGCTGGTGGATGAAGCCGAAAAGAAAGCCGAGGAGTACATGAAGCCTAAAGAAAAAGCGCCGGAATCTGATTTGCCAGTCGAGCCTGAAGCCACGCCGCAACCTGACAACAATCAAGGTGTCGGAAATTTTAATCAGTCTGCATGACTATTTGGCGGGGAATTGAATGAAAGTTTTCTTCGATATCGTTCATTTAACGGGAACCTTCCAGTTCATCTAATCTGGCCTCATGGCCTAGAATTGCATCCGCCTGTTCTGCAGGCGTTTTTAGTTTTTTCAACGCACCATCCAGCATTAAATCCAACGTATCGACAGTCTTTGCGCGACGAAAGAATATCAGCCACTCAGTGCGGTTCTTCGGTAAGGGTTGAGACATGAAACTCCATGAATATAAATAGTGGTGAATTGAAAGTATTTTAGCAAAATATTGCAAAGCTGGCAGAGTTAACAACATTAAAGCAGTCGTCATGTGTGTGCTGTAATCGAGACATTGAATGATATTTAAAGTAAACAGTGTTAAGTAATGAAAACACGCACTGGTTTTCATCAGCTAAAAATGTTTAACAAGGAAGTAGAACAGAATGATCAAACAAGTTGGCGAAACAGAGATTAAAGAAAAGCACAAACTCACCTGTCATTGTGGTGGTGTGGAAATGGAATTGTCTTTACCCAATGGGATAGAAAAGCCACGTCGTTGCGACTGCTCAATCTGCCGACGTAAAGGGGCGATTGTGGCGTCGGTCAAACTTGATGGCATCCACATTGTGAAAGGGCAAGAACTGTTAAAGCTGTACCAATTCAACACCAAAACCGCGAAGCACTTTTTCTGTTCGGAATGCGGCATCTATACCCATCACCAGCGTCGTTCTGACCCCTCAGAGTATGGATTTAACGTCGGTTGTCTTGAGGGCGTAAACCCGTTCGATTTAGGTGAGGTGGTCACCAATGATGGGGTTAACCATCCTGCCGATAAGTAATTCTGGTTAGTGTAACAGGTTACCAAACTGCAATTTTTGGTGATTTGTACCTAAATGTCAGGGTGTTGAGCTATCCATCAGTGCTGTTTTTGCTGCCGGCTTTTGAGGGCGTGATATGTTGTTGAGTAAGTCTTATGGATGGGCTTCAGACTACTCAAGTTTCGTCATTTAGACGTTTATTAGACGGGTTGTTTGAATTCTGCTGGAACGGAATTTCAATGGAGTGCTTATGACAAACAAATATCAATTTTCACGATGCCGGATTCAAACCGCAAACAATTTACATTTCTAGATATGGCATCTGAAACCTTCCTCGCTGAAAAAGAAAGCTTGTTGGAGCAGGGTTTTGAGGTCGAGGATGATTCTATTTACGCGGAAAATGCAGAAGAAGCCGTTGAAAAGTACAAATCCAACTATGTTTATGCGCTGGAAGAGTACAACACCTCAACCAACCCGTTCTATAGCCTGGTGTTAATTCAAAAATGGTTGATGGGATTGTTCGGTAAAGCCAAATAAACCAAAAAACAACAGAGAGGGAGGCAAGCGCCTCCCTTTTTGTTTAAATCAATGAATAGGTAAGGATTCTATGAAACGATCTATTGTCCCTAATGCATTCAAGCACTATTACGAAGACTGGCACTTTTCCCCGGTGATTGAAAAAAACGGAACCTATTACTTCTCGGGCGTGACAGCTGCTCGGAAGGATAAGCCAATAAGTTCTGATCCCGAAGAACAGTTCCACGATGCCTTTTCTAAGCTGGGCGTTTACCTTGAATCAGCTGGCCTAGGCTTTGAGCATATAGTTGAAATGACGACATATCATGTCGATATCAAAAAGCTTATGCCCCTTTTTGCAAGCGTGAAAGATAAGTACATAAAAGAACCATATCCAACATGGACTGCGATTGGTGTTGTTGAGTTCATACCAGACAATGCCTGGTGGAGATGCGGATAGTTGCTGTCAAGTAGCCAATAGAAAAAGCGCCACATTTGAGGCGCTTTGAGCTTATGCATCTTTCTGTTGGGCTGGCGGCAATTGCCCCGATGCCATATGCAGGTGGACATCCTGTTGTGGGAACGGAATAGAGATGCCTTCTTTGTCAAAGCGGATTTTCACTTCTTTGGTGACATCCCAGTAAACATCCCAGTAATCATCGGTTTTAACCCAAGGACGCACAATAAAGTCGACCGAAGAACTGTTCAGTACGTGAACTTTAATGATCGGCTCTGGCGAGCGAAGTACTGAAGGGTGATTGGTGACGATGTCCGTCAGAATTTTTTCGACAAACAGTACATCGTCGCTGTAACTCACACCAAAAACCATATCAACGCGGCGCACACGCTCGTGAGTCACGTTCTTAATCACGTCGCCCCAGATTTTGCTGTTTGGCACAATAATAATCTGGTTGTCGAAGGTTTTGATGGTGGTGTTCACCAGACTCATATGGCTGACCTTGCCTTCTACGCCGCCGGCTGCAACGTAATCGCCAACGTCAAAGGGGCGGTAGATCAGAAGCATCATACCCGCTGCGAAGTTGGAGAGTGTGTCTTGCAACGCGAAACCGACAATCACACCAGCGATACCGAAACCTGTCAGGATTGGCGTCAGGTTCAGGCCAATTTGCGAAAGCGCGATAAGGATACCGATAAACCAGACAGCCTTACCGGACATGGAGATAAAGAAGTCCTGCATGAGCTGCGAGAACTTTAGGTTCTTGGCTGCAACGGCTCTTTTCACGACTTTTCTGGTCAAGTGGGCGATCTGGCGCGCAATCAGCAGGATAACCAGGAATACCAGCAATTGGAAAATATGCTGGGGGGCGTTTTCAACCAGCCAGTTCCAAAATTTGGACGACCAGGTTTTAACAATGGAAAGCAGTACGTCGCCGCTGAGCAAATCCTGAGTAACGCTGCCCGTAACCTCGAAATAAAGGCGTTTGTACTCTGCAGTTTCAATGCCGACACCGTCAGCCAGTTCGATCATCACTGACAGGCTTTCAGTCGTGATTGCCATTCTGCGTTGGGTGATCAATTGCCTTAACTGAATAGAGGCTTTTTCAGATTCTGGTGCAACTTTCAGTTGTGCGGCATCGGCGCTGAGTTGCTGGCGAAGGTATTCAACATTGGCACCCAGTTGTTCAATGCGGCGATCGACGTCTTTCTTAAAGGCTTCCTCGGCTTTCGGTGGGAGGGCATCAAGCGCTTTTAGCCAAACGATGTTTTGCGACTGTTCCTGATACATGCTATCGAGGTATTTTCTCGACTCTTCGTAATCACCGAGGATAGCGAACTTATCTTCGCTGTTGGCGTTACTTAGCTCTTCTGAAAGCTGTGTTGAACGCTCGGACAGGTACTTCATTCCCTGGTTGTCATACTGTTGTTGCTGTTTGACCAGCTCTATCAAATAGGCGCGGTCATAGTCGCTATTTTTCACGCCAGCCGCTAACAAACTCCGAAGTTCCGCATTTTTCTGGAACATTTGCAGTTGTAATGCCAGCTTATCTTCACCGCTGGCGCTGTTTTGTAAGGCAGCTAGATCTTCCAGTTCCTTGTGAAGGGCGTTTACCTGGGCTTTCCATTGCTCGAAAGCACTTGAAGCAGCAGGCGCAGCCGATGGGGCGGTTTCCGTGGATGCGAACAATGGGGGCGCAACGAATAATGTGAACAGTAAAAAGGGCAAAACGAAAAGGTTGGCAAAGCGGGACTTCATGAAAGCGTCTCCATCATCTTTCAGGTTAAGACTGCAAGTATGGCAAATCAGACCGCGTCCGGTATCGGTTGTGTCTCTCACATTTGCACATAGGCGTCTGTCGTCATTGTAATTAGGTTTGAATGGACGAGTTTTACGCTACTTTACATTAGGTTGGTTGTTTGCAAATCAAAGTGGGCGCACAATTGTTGAGCATCTTAAATTGAAATGGAGAGTTCAATAAATGAGTACGCCCTCGGCTTTATCCAAGCCTACCATTGCGTTCCACTGGATTGTCGCTATCGCAATCATTGGTATGCTTGCTTTCGGCCTTTATTTGGAAGATTTGCCGAGAAGTCCTGAGAAGGGAGAATTGATGGGACTTCATAAATCGTTTGGTGTGTTGGTACTGATGCTGGCGTCGCTGAGAATTGTATGGCGAGTTAAAGAGGGCCCAATTCCAGCTATCGGCGATGCTTCAGGTTGGCAGGAGAAAATGGCGAAAGGCATTCATCACCTGTTACTGTTGGCGACCATTTTAATGCCAGTCTCCGGCATTATGATGTCGGTTGGTGGCGGTCGTGGTCTGGATGTGTTTGGTGTTAACCTGATTGCTGCCGGTGAAAAAATCGAATGGCTGGGCCAATTAGGCGGCGCGACCCACGGCGTGCTGGCGAAGATCATGATTGCGGCTATCTTGCTTCATGTGTTGGGCGCCATTAAACACCACGTGTTGATGAAAGATAATACATTGACCCGTATGCTTGGAAAATCTTAATCCATACATTGCTTTGAAACGCCTGCTTTGCGGGCGTTTTTTGTTTCTGGCGGAGGTAATCGGGATCCATCTTCATGTATTGGTCTTTTCAGACTGTTACCATCGCCTATTAGTTTGCACAGTTTGTAGTCGTGCTTTTTCAAATCCTTTTTCTAGACAATGGAAGGCGGAAAATGCGACGCATAATTTTCAATCAGAAGGGTGGAGTCGGTAAATCCAGTATTACGGTTAATCTGGCTGCGTTAAGTGCTGCGAGCGGAAAGAAGACGCTGCTGATTGATTTGGATATACAGGGCAACAGCAGTCACTACCTCGGTGTAGATATCAACGCTAAAAATGACCGTACCGTGGCAGACCTGCTCGACCAGACGGTATCCTGGTTTTCGACTTCTACACCTATCAAGCAGTTTCCCCAAGCCACAGCTTACAAGAATCTCGACATCATTCCCTCAAGCCCGCGTCTGGCTGCGTTAGAACCTGAGTTGGAGCGTCGTTATAAAATCTATAAGCTGCGTGATGCGTTGGATGAACTTGAATCTGAATATGAGCGGATCTATATCGACACGCCCCCCAATCTCAATTTCTACAGTAAAGCGGGGCTGATAGCAGCGCATAAACTGTTGATCCCGTTCGACTGTGATAGCTTTTCCCACCAAGCCCTGCTGACATTGATGGATAACCTTGCTGAGCTGCGTGACGATCACAACCGCAACCTGAAACTTGAAGGGGTGGTGGTGAACATGTTCAACGCGCAGGCCAAATTCCCGGCACAGATCATCGAGAACGTCAGGGATTTGGGTTTACCTCTGTTGGAGCCTTTTATTCCCCAATCTGTGAAGATGAAGGAATCCCATTATCACCAGAAACCTCTGGTGCACTTTGCCCCTAAACACAAGCTCTCAGAAAGTTTTCAGGTGCTTTATGACAGCCTGGAAGTAGAAGCGAAAGAGCCTGCAAGTGATGAAATGGCGTAACATTCATCCTGGTTACGTTATTGGGTAACTTTTGACAAGGTTACGTTATTGCGTAACAATTTAGCTTGTTACATGTATGCGTAACTGAGGTGTGTGTGAAAAAGAACTATGCAGGGGTAATAACCGGCGATTTGGTGGGCTCTACCGAGGTCACTGAGTCGGCCCGGCGGGAAGGACTTGAAGCGGTTCAACAATGTTTTGCGGCCTTTACCGGTGATAGCAGCGGGGAAATCTACCGCGGCGATGCTTTCCAGTTGTACACCACGTCACCGGACAAGCTGCTCTTTATGGCATTGAAGCTGAGACTGTCATTGATTGAACGGGGTTTGGATGCCCGCCTGTCGATGGCTGTAGCAGAAGCAGAAGATCGCGAGTTGCCGGTGCGTATCGCCAACAATTCTGAGGCATTTACGCTCTCCGGACGCTTGCTCGACGGCATGAAAAGTCAACGCTTTGCCTTTGCGGCAGACGAAGAAAGTTTCAGCGGTGATGTTGGCATGATGGTCGGTTTTCTGGATGACCAGATCAGCCAGGTGACGGCCAAAATGGCGCAGGCGCTGGTGCTCTGGATGGACAATCCGAGCTTGCAACATGCTGCGTTGGCAGAAAAGCTAGGGATCAGCCGAAGTGCGTTCACTCGGGTCATCAACCGCGCAAACTACGGGCGCGTTGATGATGCGCTTAAATGGTACGTCTACCGAATCAAGCGATATCAGGAGTCATAGTTTTGGTGGTAACCCTTTTACTGGTGCTCGTGGTCGTTCATGTCGTCACTGAGTTTTATTTAGCACCTCAATTTGCGGATAAGAAATCACCGCTTGTGCTGGCATTGGCTTTCCAGCTGGTGGTGACATTCGCGGCATTGGCGATATCCGGCATTCCTCTTCTGATCACTTCATTGGCGACAGGTGCGCTGATGCTGCAATACGGGATACTGACCGGCTTGCTGGCCCCGTTGGCAGCGTCTCTGAAAGGGTTATTGTTTAAGCAGTTGATACATCTTGCCTGTATTACTGTTTTGGTGTTGCTGGTGGTAGGGCAAGATGCTCGGGAGCATGCCTGGCTTGTGCTTGATAACCTGAATGGACAACTGTTGCTGTGTTGGGGGCTGGCTTATTTGCTTGCATTGAAGCCTTCATCAACCGCGATTTCCCTGTTGCTGAAAAACTGGACTGATGAGCTTTCTGAAACAGAAGACACAGGCCGCAACCGGCCGCTGAAAGAAGCGGGAACCTATATTGGCTATTTCGAACGAACCTGATGGTGACCTTTGTGTTGTGGGGACAATTGCCGGGCGTAGCGCTGGTGTTGGCGGCAAAATCGGTATTCCGCTTTGGTGACCTGAAAGATCACGGCAGCAGGATGTTTACCGAATATGTCATGTTGGGGACATTTGCCAGCACATTGGCGGGGATCAGTTGCGGTTTACTCGGCGTGTATCTCGGCAATCTCTAACGCGGCAGGCAAGATATTCAGAAAAGAGAAAAGAGAAAAGAGAAAAGGCACGCAAGGTGCCTTTTCTTTTGTTCGTTACAGAGGCGCTTTTTCAAGCTGGCGCTGCTTCCATACTGAAGCGGCGATACCAATAGCCAGTGAGCTGACAATCACACCTAAAGAAACCGGCGTCGCAATGGCGAACGGGGTATCAATGAGCAGCATCTTCACACCGATAAAGCAAAGCATGAACGCCAGTGTGTGGTGTAGGTAAGCAAACTTGTTCAGCATACCGCCCAGCACGAAGTACAGAGAACGCAGACCCAGCAGGGCAAACACGTTAGCAGCCAGTACCAGGTATGGTTCCTGTGTTACCGCGAAAATAGCCGGGATTGAGTCCAGCGCGAACATCACGTCTGTCATCGCGATCACCATCACCACAACCAGCATTGGTGTTGCCATCAGGCCGATCGAATCACGGGTGAACAGTTTGTTGCCATGATAATCCGAGCTCACGCGCAGGAAGCGCTTGATCAAACGCACTGCAAAGCTGTCTGAGAATGATTCATTATCTTCACCGTGTTGGCGCCACATTTGAACGCCTGTCCAGATCAGGAAGAAACCGAACACGTACAGGATGATGTGGAACTTGGCAATCAGCGGCGCACCCAGCGAGATCATAATACCGCGCAGCACCAGCGCGCCAACAATACCCAACATCAGGATACGTGGAACGTTATTTTCCGGCACTTTGAACTGCGTAAAGATCAGGGCGAACACAAACAGGTTGTCTACGCTCAGTGATTTCTCAAGCAAATAACCGGTAATAAATGATGTTGCTGCTTCGCCATTTGTCAGGCCGCTGTGCGGTGACATTTGAGGCCAAAAGTAGTAAATCGCACCGGCGAAAACAAAGGCCAGTGAAAACCAGAATACACTCCAAATTGCCGCACTACGGAAACTGATTTTTCCGCGCGTCAACAACAGGTCGATACCCAGCATCAAAAGGGTAAGAACTAAAAGGCCGTTATAGCCAGCAAATAGTTCGAAGGACATGATACCTCCAGCGTGCGGAGGTGACAGGACGAGGATAATCACCTGACCAGCCGCACAGCTTAAAACAATAGTTAAGTAAGTGCGTTGGTCTTGTCAGAACACAATGATTTGTGTTCTCGCGTGCCGGAAGCGAAAGCTACGGGATGACGACAGCGCGACGAAATGACTACTCCCCAAAACGGGAGAATAATAGTGCTTTCCACCTAATTTTGGAACAAGAATTTTGTGATTTTGGCGACTTGATAAGAAATGACCGGACTAAGCCGGCCTTTTCCAATACTTTAGCTGTTTAATCTGCCAGCGCTTTTGCTAACAGGGTGATGGGGTGAAGGGTCTCAAGCTGGGTATTTTCATCCAATTGCCACTTACAGGTCTCGCAGTCAGACACAATAAAATCAGCCTGTTGCGAACGGATTTGCTCAAACAGAGACTGTCCAATCTTCATCGACGTGTCGTAGTTTTCTGATTTGAATCCGTAAGTGCCTGCGCTGCCACAGCATTGGCTATCCAACACAATCAATTCCAGATCAGGGATAAGTTTTAGCAGTTCTAAAGTGAAAATTACGTTGCCGCTTCGTTCAAGATGGCACGGCGTGTGGTAAAGCACCCGCAATGGCGTCGATTTCAGCTTGAGCGTTTTCCCTTCCATGACCCGTTTGAGCAGGAATCGACTGACGTAGTAGATCTGGTCGGCTACCGCGCTGTTGTCGACATCGAGTACATGCGGGTATTCCTGTTTTAATGTAAATGCACATGTCGAAGACGTTGAAAGTACGGGCATAGCTTGAGGTAATTGGCTCATCTCCCGACATTAATTTCTGCGTTTTTCTTGGCTTTTTTGAAGAAGCCATTGGCAATTAATGGCACGCCACAGCATCGCTCTTTATCCAGCAATTGAACGCCTATATCCATGGCGTTGAGTACCTTAACCAGATCTTTGCCTTGCTGCGGGTTGTTGTAGTTCACATAACAACCGTGGAAGAAGCACGCTTGTTCGGCGTATTGTTTTTGGCTTTCTTCCTGTGAAGCAAACCATTTACGGAATGAAGTACGGCTGTATTTCGGCAGTGATTTGTGCTCATCAATGCCTACTGTGTGGTGCATCAGCTTTTTGACCGGCTTTATCGCAGTGAGTGTGTTGACCACAGGGCGAGCGGGGCAGACAAAGAGCCGAAAAGATCGGTATGGCTGAGCACATAGTCACGCAGGCGTTTGGGGCTGACAGGTGCCTTTTCATGATTTTTTCGCGCAACAGCAATGATATCGCCAATATTTACCCCTGAAGGGCACGCCGTTTCACAGCGCTTACAGTTGGTGCACATTTTCAGTGCGTCATCGTAATAGGTGGCGTCTTTTAGGCGGAGCCTTTCACCATCTGGCCCGCATTGTTTTGGGCAGGGTAGAGTGGATTTGCTTTGGCAACAGGGCAATACACAGTACAAACGGTGCATTTCAGGCATTGTTCGAACCGGGTTTCATGCAATGTGTGTTGGGCTGTGTTCATACTGTTGCCTCTTGCGTTGTCTCTGTTGTTTCTTGTTGTTTTGTTGCGGCCGCAAATCCGGTTGCGATGGAAACGCCGCCACCTGAACCTTCTTTTACCGGGTCAAATCCACCCAGCACACCCCCAATACAGCGAAGGTTGGAGACAGTTGCTCCTTGAATGAAAGGCTGGAGGTTGTCGTTGGTCACTACACCACTGCTGATGTAGATGGGCATCCAAAAACTTTGCGCTGTACCAGTTGTCGCGATGGTTTGGTGCCGTAACATCCAGCCCAAACACAGGCTCGAAAATACGATCTGATGTGGAAATCAAACCGCGGCTGAAGAAGCTGCCACTGGCAAGCACAAACTCTGATGCTTTCTGCGGGAAGTCACCCATTTTCTGGGTGTGAATACCCGCGACACGCCAAACGCTGTCGTGTTTTTCCATGTTTGCGCTAATCACGCTGTCGCCTTTCAGCAAGGTGCCACCTGCCTGGGTAAACGCGCGGTGCAAGGCATCTGAAATACGGATGCCGAGCAGGGAAGGCGGCATGGTCGGTACTTCATGGAAATTCAGTTGGGTTTCTTTTTGCAGACGGGCCATATAATCCTGTCCGTCGCCATTGCCAAAGACGCATGGCAAGATCACTAGATCGCGGGGCGTTGCATAGCGGAGCAACTGGTCACGCAACGCGTTATACAAAAGGGGATCGCGTAGCGCCCTGGCATAATCTATTGCGCGTTTGGCGCGCATACCGTCGCTTTGGTTGTCTGGCAATACGATGGAAACAGGTTTTACAGGAATACCTTTAAACTGTTCGAGTTGGGCGATGTTTTCGGCTGCTACGTCAGCCTGGAAATCACGGAAACCGTCGATGCCTGCAACGATGACGCGCTCGAATCCGTGGGGCGTTGTGTCATCAAGCAATACGCTGAAAACCTGTGACATCCAGGTGGCTTTGAGCGTACCGAACGGGGTGATACGCCAATGATTCTGAAACGCATCCAACTGGTGGAAATGGATCCCCTGCGCATGCACTAATTGACGGAACCAATCCAATGCGTCGCGGGTACTTTCAACGCCGACTTTACGGTAAGGGTGCGCTTTCGCAAGCTGGGCAATAGCCTCAAATGGGTAGCGGACAGGCGCTTGTGTTTTTGGGTCATTTGCCAAAACATCGATGGAGCCGGAAGCAAAATGTAAACTTCCTTCGCCCTGGCTGATCAATGCGGTTTTGCGGCCACTCTGGGCACTTTTGATTGCAGCGCAGTAGCCCGCCAAGCCTCCGCCAATCACAATGGTGTCAAACGTCAGCATGGGTATTCTCCTGAATTTCGGTGTCTATGGTTGTTTTCTTTCCCGGCAGCTCGTCACCACCCATCAATGCTTCATAAATCCAATAGCTGTATTCGGATTCGCGCAGCGCATCACCCCACAAAATAGGTTTTGCGCCTTTCCAGCGTTCTTCGAGGAAATCGACCAGCAGATGAGCGGCATTGGCGTCGGAATATTTCTGGAACAGGCTGGCTGCGCGGTAGGCACACAGTTCACCCTGACAAGGACCCATACCAAGGCGGGTACGGCGACGTAAATCGACAAGGTTATGGACATCCAACGTCTGAATGGCGTAATTAATTTCGCCCGCCGTCACCATTTCACATTCACAAATGACGGTGTCACTGCCTTTCCCGTTATCAAGGAACGCAGCGGCTCGCTCACCATGGCGGTAAACCGCACTTTCATAAACCGGTTTGGCAAGGCTGGCGGTTTTCTTGGCTGCTTTTGGCGGCGTAGCGGCACCCGGCAACAAGCGGGTATGGGTGGAGCAAGGCGTGTTGTTTCCAAGCTTTTTGGCGACCAGATCGGTTGTCCATTCTGCCATCAATCGGCTGGTCATCAGCTTGCCGCCAGTGATGGTAACAAAGCCTTCAAGGCCATCGCGTTCTTGGTGATCCAATAAGACAATGCCGCGGCTGATATCGCGGCCACTGCCGTCGTCATCAACAGCCACCAGAGGTCGCACACCCGCGTAGGCACGCAATATACGGCTGTTTGCCATAATCGGGGCGAGCTTCGCACCTTCTTCCAGCAGAATATCGACTTCATCGCTGGTGACATGTAAGTCATTAATTTCGCTGTAATCAATATGTTTGGAAGTGGTGCCAATCAGGGAAATGGTATCACCCGGCACCAGGATATCGGCGTCAGATGGTGGTCGACAGCGGTTTAGCACAACGTTGTTAATGCGGTAATCGAGGATCAGCAGTGAGCCTTTGGCGGGGAACATTTTGATCTTCAAATCGGCGTATTCAGCGATGCCCTGACCCCAGATGCCTGCGGCGTTTACCACCTGATGAGCGTAAATTTCAAATGCCTGACGCTGACGGGTGTTATAGCAATGCACACCAATTACCCGGTTTTGCTCGTGGATCAATCCAGTCACTCTGGTGTGGGTAAATACTTTCCCGCCCAGCTCCTTGGCATCCAGAATGTTCGCAGAGCAGAGGCGGAATGGGTCGAGCGTGCCATCCGGTACACGCACTGCGCCGAGTAGGGAAGGGTTGGCGTTTGGTTCAATACGAAGCGCCTCTTCCCGTGTCAGACGCTGAGCATCGATGCCAGCTTTTTTGCAAGCATCAATAAATGTTGGCTGAAAGCTGATGTCATCTTCCGGCAGGGTCAGGTAAAGGCCGTCGGTTTCTTCAACGCAGTGTCGAGCAATACGTTTAAGGATTTTGTTTTCCTTGATGCACTCTTTAGCGGAATGGCTATCGGTGACGGCATACCGGGCACCGGAATGAAGCAAACCGTGGTTCCGTCCGGTAGTGCCGGAAGCGAGGTCATCCTGTTCCAGCAAAATCGCGTTGATTCCACGAAGCGCACAATCGCGCAGGATAGAAGTGCCTGTTGCACCCCCACCAATAATAACGACATCCGTCTCAAAGCGTGGCATGTCTAAATCCTCATATAACTGATGGTTTTATTGTGGCACCTCTGTTTTCGCTTTGATATGAATCCACTCACACAAATGCGCGAACGAACATTAAAAGTTTGATGGGAACGAATAAGGAATTTTTCTTATCGAGGCGATGTAAATGCTGATTGAGTGCTATTTGTCCAGTTTTAACGGCTGGTTAACGCCGTTATGACTCCCTTAAATTCTTAATCTTCATGAAAATCACCTGTCTAATTTGGCATCAAAATTGAGCCAGATAACAAATTTTCGTTCATCTGTTTCAAAATATGTGCTCGTTCGCTCAGTTGTGATTTTGTCCCGTAGTGGTTTGTCCAGTTCTGCGTATATTGAGTCTCACTGGTGAGAGAGGGGTGACCTTTGCCGCTTGAGGTGAGACTTGCAGGCCGCAAAGGTGAATGCGCTTTTTAACCACACATAGTAGGAGGCCATCATGGCTAATAACCGGCAACATACGCTGCTGGGTCAGTGCATCGCAGAGTTTATCGGCACAGGACTGCTCATCTTTTTCGGGGTGGGATGCGTCGCTGCATTAGTGCTAACCGGTGCAGAGTTTACCCAATGGGAAGTGAGTATTGTTTGGGGCTTGGGGGTGGCGATTGCTATCTACTGCACCGCTGGCGTATCGGGGGCTCACCTGAACCCGGCAGTGACTATCGCCCTGACCGCATTCCACGGTTTCGATAAGTCTAAAGTCGCGCCTTACATTTTGTCCCAAGTTTTGGGTGCTTTCTCTGCGGCGGCTTTGGTGTATTTCCTCTATGGCCCTCTGTTTACCGACTACGAAGTCGCAAACGGTATTACACGTGGAAGTGTAGAAGGATTGGCAACAGCGGGGATTTTCTCTACGTATCCTCACGCATCTTTGTCGTTCTTTGGCGCAACAATGGTGGAATTCGCCATTACTGCCGTGCTGATGTTCGGCATTCTGGCGCTGGGCGATGAGAACAACGGTGCTCACCGCGGTGCAATGAACCCATTGCTGATTGGTATTTTGATTGCAGTGATCGGTGGCTCCCTTGGCCCACTGACCGGTTTTGCAATGAACCCTGCACGTGACTTTGGCCCTAAATTCTTCGCCTTTATCGCGGGCTGGACCATGCACTGACTGGCGCGAAAGACATCCCATATTTCATCGTGCCTATTCTTGGCCCAATCGCCGGTGCGTGTTTTGGTGCCTGGGTTTACCCGAAAGCCGTTGGTTTCTTTCTGCCAACCGTTGGTACAGGTTGCACTATTCCGAACCAATGTGATGATTCAACTGAAGCTGCTCAAATCTAAATAACGAATAAAAACAAAAGGTATAGAACAATGACAAATCAAAAATATATCGTCGCTCTGGACCAAGGCACTACCAGCTCCCGTGCAGTCGTTCTGGATCACAATGCCAATATCGTCAGCAGCTCACAGCGTGAGTTTACCCAGATTTATCCTGAAGCAGGTTGGGTAGAGCATGACCCAATGGAAATCTACGCAACCCAGAGTTCAACTCTGGTGGAAGCCCTGACGAAAGCGGGCATCCGCAGTGATGAAGTAGCCGCAATTGGTATCACTAACCAGCGTGAAACCACCATCGTCTGGAACAAAGAAACCGGCAAACCTGTATACAACGCGATTGTATGGCAGTGCCGCCGTACAGCGGAAATCTGTGAAGAGCTGAAAGCCCGTGGTCTGGAAGAGTATGTGCGTGAAAACACCGGCCTTCTGCTTGACCCTTACTTCTCTGGCACCAAAGTAAAATGGATTTTGGATAATGTGGAAGGCGCACGTGAAGATGCGCAGGCAGGCAAACTACTGTTCGGTACCGTGGATACCTGGCTGGTATGGAAAATGACCCAAGGCCGCGTACACGTCACCGACTACACCAACGCATCACGCACCATGCTGTTTAATATCAACGATATGAAATGGGATGCTAAGATCCTTGATGAGATGGGTATTCCAGCCAGCATGATGCCGGAAGTGAAATGCTCATCCGAAGTGTACGGCCAAACCAACATTGGCGGTAAAGGCGGTACCCGTATTCCAATCGCCGGTATTGCTGGTGATCAGCAAGCAGCGTTGTTCGGTCAAATGTGTGTGGAAGCAGGTCAGGCGAAAAATACCTACGGTACGGGTTGCTTCCTGCTGATGAACACCGGCAAAGAAAAGGTGACTTCACGTAACGGCCTGTTGACGACACTGGCATGTGGCCCGAAAGGCGAACCGGCTTATGCACTAGAGGGTCGGTGTTTATGGGCGGTGCGTCAATTCAGTGGCTACGCGATGAAATGAAGTTGATTCAAGATGCACGTGACTCTGAATACTTCGCGACGAAAGTGGATACCTCGAACGGTGTGTATGTGGTTCCGGCATTCACTGGCTTGGGCGCACCTTACTGGGATGCGTATGCACGTGGCACTATCGTTGGTTTAACCCGCGGCGCGAATGCGAACCATATTGTACGTGCAACACTGGAAAGTATTGCTTACCAAACCCGCGATGTACTGGATGCGATGCAGGCTGATTCTGGCATCGAACTGTGCGCGCTGCGTGTAGATGGCGGGGCAGTGCACAATAATTTCCTGATGCAGTTCCAGGCAGATTTGCTCAACACTGAAGTTCACCGCCCACAAGTGACAGAGGTGACAGCGCTGGGTGCAGCGTACTTGGCAGGCCTTGCGGTTGGTTTCTGGAATGGCATTGATGAGTTGCAGGGCAAAGCAGTCGTTGATCGTTCATTCACACCAGACGGCAACGAAGAGAAACGCAGCCAACGTTACAAAGGCTGGAAACGAGCAGTCAAATGCGCCCAGATTTGGGCGGAAATCGAAGAATAATCCAATAAAACACCCTACGTAAGCAAAAAGCCCCGCTTGAAAGAGCGGGGCTTTTTTAATAAAAACAGCGTAGTGAAACGTTCAACAATGTCATTTCAGAACGCCCGCTGAATACCAGGCTGCACTGATCATCAAGATAGTATGCTCGACTAAGCCGAATGATAGGGGATTCCTGATTTCCTACCGAAAGGTACGCATTTCTGTGTGAATTGCTGGCTTCGTAATCGTAACTATAGTCAATCACTTGAATACCCAGCTCATCATCGTCTAAATCGGAATAAGTTACTCGTGAGGTCAGTTGGTCGCCTTCAAGTTCAATATACGTTTCCCACTTGAACCCAATAGCTTCTACTTTACCAAATGCTTGAATGGAGAAAAGCGTAGGCACGTAAAACAAAAAAACATTGAGTAAAACAATAGAAACAACGATTTTTATTCTGGTTGCTTTAACACTGAAGTAAGAGCTGATCTTTCGAATATAGGCAGTCATGGTTGTCTATCTTTAGTTTAATGTCACCGTTTTCAGACTGTTCCATGTCAGGGTAGGGTTGGAGATGGTGCAGTTCAATGAAATCCGCACGGTTGTATAGAGACTCTCCCGCAACCCAGAGATTGTAAATGGTAGCGCAGGAAAGCAGCACCATCACGAGTAGCCAGGCAATATTGCTCCGCTGATGTTCGGGCTCCGCCTTCGCTTCCACCTCCGTACAGGACTCAAGCTCGTCACGTACCAACGTCTCTTGCACTGGTTTGGGCTTGAAGACGAGCGAGTAACCGACACCAGGCTCGTTAACCAGAATCGTCTTGTCTACATCACCAATTGCTTGCCGTGTTCTTATAATTAGTTGAGGCAAACTTTCCGGAGAAGTGTGTTTTGAGCCCCAAACGGACTCAATGATTTGGTCATTCTGAACGGTTTCAGGGTAAGCGTCATATAGGCACTTTAGTAGCTGATACTGCTTTGGTGTTAGAACGGTACTTTTTGACTCCGGATTAGAGCCATCATTCTTACCGAGAGTTAACTGTCTCGAATTCACTTCCCATGTGAAATTCCCGATTACTATTTCTATATCTTTGTTTGTCATAGGGAAGATACTAGGTGTGGTTGGAAAAGAAAGGCGCATAAAGTACAGTGTTTTGAACTGAAAGTGAAGAGTTGTAAGCAGTTATTTAAAGCAGAAACTGTAATGGAAAAGTGTAAAAGAGCGCAAAAACGTAAGGATAGCCTTGCACCCCAATTGTGGCTTTAGAACTGGACTCCAATAAGGCGTCACATGTTTAGTGCCGAAGCCGTCTGTGTCTTCGTTTCAGCCTGTAAGCCTTATCACCACAAAAATAGGCGATTCGTTCCGCATTTGCGCCTGAAGGGTGCGGCAAGCCAGTGAGAATGTGCTCGCGGTTAATCACCCCCTTTATCGGCCAAATACAACAATGCACACGAAGCTGCTGACAATACGCCTACTCTCTGCCGTTGGGGCAACCCGCGCTGGCGCAAGAATTAACGCGACCATTGCTGATGTGCTTGCGAGATTGGAAAAGCCGAGGCGGTAATTGCAGAGCTTCTGCAACAAGAACACCTTGTCTCCAAGGGTGGAATTTAGTCGATTGCTGCGTAACAATTGAAAGCCGAGTGTGAACTCGGCTTTTTTTGTGCTATTTCAACATCATGCTGCCACTAGCTAGTCGTCATTCGAAAATTATGAACCAAACAGAAATTACTATTCCTACAACAATGCTTGGCTTTGAGTACAACATTGAACTTCACAGTTGGTCGAAAAAACTGCATGGATTTCGTGTATTTACAGATGGAGCGCGCGAAAAACTAGAGGGTGGGTTGGGGCTCAATCTAGAATTTGTTTCTGGTAATACGGACGCAGATAGCTGGATGTCAGAAATCCCATCTAACCTGCTTCATGCGACAAGCGTTTTCCCTGAACATCAATACCAAATGTTGTGGTTAGCCGCCAATTTGAGGGAAGCAGAGCAATTGCTTTGCAGCAGACCGCTTCTACTGGCTCTGATATGTGAAAAACACAGTCTGGATAACGATGCTGCGCTTGCTCTTGCTCGTTTAGGCCAAAGAGAAATACTGCATGCATTGGGTCTCGATTGCTCAAAATCAGCGCTTAAGTTTATTGATAAGCTGGATCTAACATATGAACGAGAGAGTGAAATGGCGCATGTGGTAAAGCAATTGGACGCATCATTTCGCCGATATCGTGTTTTTAGCCATTACCTAAAGGTCAATTTGCAGGCACTGACGCTAGACCAAAGCTATCCGTTTCTGACAGGCACTCGCTTAGGCAAGGCACTTGTTGAGCAAACACATAGACAGTTCAGAAATCTTTCCGCGTATTTGAGCGATACATTGGCGTTAGGGCACGCTGTTGGTGTGTTAGATCCCATTCGAAATATCGAGATACTTTCTTCCTTGGAAGAGCTTGTTGAACTTCATGACCGATGGGTTGACGAGCAACTGGCGTTGAGGTCAGGCGACGCGGAGCCCATTGACGCAGACATACCTTACTCAAAAGTGTTAGCTGAAACACATGGCATTGTTCAGATTGTCGATTATCAGGATTTGTGCCACGAAGCAGAGGCTCAAAAACACTGTATTCGCGTGTATCACAATCGAATTGCGAGAGGCTATATTGCGCTTTTCGCCTGACGAGTCCTGAACGCATGACGATTGGCGTAACCATTAATCGTAAAAAAGAGTTTCCCTTTGATATTGAGCAGGTGAGGGGATATAGGAATGCTTTGCCCTTAGAAGAAACACGTCAGATCATTCACGAGTGGTTCGAGGGCTGTAAAAGGCGGCTTTATGCTGATCCGAACGATTAAGCGCTGCTCGGATGCGCGGCAATACAAACCGTATGATTTTGATTCAGCGATTGACGAATATCTCAATGGCTTACCGCAGTGCTCAGGCGGGTAGAAATTATCGCTCCCAATGCGCTTTTTCATTGTCGCCTTATTGTTGACGCGGAGTATCTGCTGTAATGGGCGGATGATCGCGCTTCAATCATCATAAGTTCGGATGACGATGAGCAGACAGCGCGGCTTGCATTGCCATTGTGGCTAGAAGGCGCAGATTTAAACAACGTTGATGTGACGGTTCTTCCGGTAGCAATGAGGGGAATTGTCGCAGATTACGCCACTGATTTCTAAATAATGGACAAGCCAGCGCATTTTATTCGCAGTGTGGTTCTGATGCACTGAGTGTTAACGTTAGCTCAGAAAAGGGAGAATATGATGGTTACTTTCACAACGTCAGTGAAAGATAGCGACGTCAGAATAGCCATTTACTGTGTGAGAAACACATGCAGATCACGCTTTTTTGAAACCGGAGAGCAAGGAGTGAGCGAATTAGATGCATATCGGTGTGAGGATGTTTGAATACGAGTTGTTAGTGTTTTTTGAGATTTACAGGGTGTTTGATTTACTTTGGTATATATAAATAATCGATTTTTTGTGTTTGTTCTTAAGGTGTGTTATGGAATTAGTTGCAAATATTTGGCCTGTTGTAGATCAGTATACTGGTGTGATTCAACGTTACTTTATTAAAGCCTATGCTATGGATGCAAGTGACGATGAAATATCCAATGTTTTATCAACCTTAGCTAAAACAGATTATCGTACAGCGACGTTAGTTGCTATCCCCGATGAATATGTACTGAACTGGGATGGTAACGAGCAGATTGGTGCAGTAACGATAAATGGATTTAATGACAACTTCTTTCGTCTTATTGAAGACAAGCTAAAGCTAGTTGAACGTGAATTCGATCATCCTATGTATAGTGGATTTAACTCCAGCGGTTACCCTGTTTTTCCTGAAAAAATTTGTTTTCCTAAGAATCCATATATTGTAAGAACGGCACTCCTAGAAACTAGTCATGGGAAACTTCAAGTTGTGTGATGTTTCGTGTTTCTTATTAAAATAGGGACTTTACTTTTACTGTTTGGCCTGAAACAGGATGAATCCTTGAATATGCAAGCGTAACATCGGAACGACAGTTCTAAACCGTTTGGTTGGCGAGCCAATCAGCCAAGGCTCATCACGTAACATTACGGCTATTGCTTCTATGGCTAAAAATGGCGAGTCCAAGCACCCACGGAAAGCGGTAATGAATGCTTTCACTCACCGAGGCATTAAAGCGTTAGCGACAAGAAGGTTGGTATTGGTCACCATTACAATGCGCCAGGCAGTGATGGTTGGAATAGTTTAAACCCTGAGCCATATCACTTCGATTATAAAGAAGAGGTAGCTTAATGGTTGGGATATCAATGAATGCCAACAACATTATCCAGCTCTCGGTATTGACGGTTCTTCAGTTCGCTGCGATACCCCTCGTTAATCAAGGTGCTTTTGATATCAGTTATATCAACATTCTAAAAGATACCGGTGGCGCGATGTTAGCGATTGGAGCGGTTTCGGGGTGGCTTAGCTACCTCATTCCTGCGAATCTTAAGAGCGTATTAGTGTTTTGGCGATGGAGCAATGTGTTACCAGGTCATCACTTTATACAGCTATCAGAAAGAGATCGACGCATTGATATCGTGGCTTTAAAAGCCCGAGTTTCCGAATATGAAATGTTAAAACTCAATGGCTGTGAGTAGAACTGCTTTTGGTACAAAGAGTTTTATCGCCCAGCCAATAAGCAGCAGGAAGTGGCTTCGAGGCACAGATCTTATTTGCTATACCGAGATGCGGCCGCAGTTTTCTTTTGTTAGTGCCTTTGCATTGATCGTAGCAAAGCAAGTCTTCAGTGCGCAGTTTTTAGAAGTGAGTTATCAATCCTTGTGGGTGTTTGCGGTAGCCATCGCAGGCTTTTCACTTGCAGCTAGAAATGCAGGGCAAAGATTAGTAACAACGGCAATAGCGTGAGTTTATAACGTGTGTGATTTGGCAACAAAATTAAAAAGGAATTTATTGTGACAACGACAGTATGCGCAACAACGATGAACAGAAAAGACAAACTTCAAACCCTAATGGCTCAGATGAGTGATGGACTATTAGAACGAGAGCATCAGGTTAAACTAATGATGCTAGCGGCACTATCTGGTGAGCATGTTTTACTTGTTGGGCCGCCAGGAACGGCTAAAAGTGAATTGGCAAAGCGACTGAAAAGTGTCTTTGTCGAGGCTAATTACTTTGAACGATTGGTGACGCGTTTTTCTGTACCAGAAGAGTTGTTTGGTCCGCTATCAATCAAAGCTTTAGAAGAAGATCGTTATAACAGGCTCACCAGTGGCTATCTTCCTGAGGCATCAGTGGCTTTTGTTGATGAAATCTTCAAGGCAAATAGTGCAATTTTGAATAGCCTTTTAACACTGTTAAATGAGCGTCAGTTTGATAATGGAAATCGAAGAGTTAATGTTCCTTTAATCTCTGTTGTAGCAGCAAGTAACGAGTTACCTGAGGGAGAAGAACTAAGTGCACTATATGATCGATTCATTCTGCGTTCTTATGTTTCACCTGTCTCAGATGAGTCATTTGAACAACTTCTGAGTGGCGCTTTGAAAGAGTTTGATCCCGAGTTGAATATTCGCTTAAAGATAGAAGACCTAGATGAAGTTCAGAAGTTAGCTGAAAAAGTGGAGTTAAACGCAACTACGATTGAGGCGTGCAAAGAGTTCAAGAACTACCTGAAATCGAAAGATATTAAAGTATCTGACCGCCGTTGGCGTAAGCTGGTGAAATTAATGAAAGTGTCGGCTTTTACTTCAGGCTTTAATGAAACCAGTATTTACGACACATGGATTTTTCCACATTGTTTATGGGAACAACCAGGCAATTTGAAGGCCTACAAGAGCTCTACAAGCGATTGGTGACTGTTGATGGAAAAACACCACCATCACGCCTATTACAAGTTTTGAGTGTATGGGAAAGTAGGCTAACAGAAGAAAGCAGCCCGCATAAAAAAGATACTCAAGGAAAACTACTCTATATCGATTGTGATGGTAATGAAACGACTAAAAAGTCTAGTGAACGTCAAGCGATGGATAAAAACGGTAGATTGCTATATCAAGACTATGACGGAAGTAAAACTACGAACAACAATTATGGTCGGTTCGAACCTTGGATGGAAAAAGTGGAGAACAATCCATTGATTGGTAGTACTCGATTTTCCAATGCTCATATCGAAAGCAGAGTATTAAGCGTTCAAGAAATAGTGATTAACATCGAGCAGCACATTGATACTGTTAAGCAAGAATTGCAGACAGTTGCACAATACTTCAATAGTCACCTTTGGTTAGATTGCAGTTTATTACCAGAAATTGTCGACTCACTCAACGAGTCTCTAAAGCAGGCTGAAAAGCTGTTAAATAGAGCTAATAAACTTGTTGATGGGTTTAGCCGTTTGCCTTTGGAGGAAGACCCAAGCATTGAGATTGCTGAGCTAGTTTCTTCTGATGGCCCGGCGGAAGGAGAGTTGTGTGATTAGAGAACTGTATCAGATGAGCTCTCCGTTATTGAACTTGGATAGCCAATTAACATGCCTCGATAATGTGCCGGAGAAGTTTCTTCCGGCTGTTATTACAAGTACTAATGGTGAGTTAGTAGCGCGGTGCGAGTCCTTAGTGAATTCCAGAAATGAACTTCTACGAGGAAAGAGTCCAGCAAGTCTATTTCCCTTAACGCCGCAGCCACTCGCCAACGCGATCTGTAAAGTGGTAGAAGAAACCGGATTAAGTCGGTACTGCGCTCAAAGTGAAGAAGTCACAGATGCTCTGCTATCTGACATTCTTGCTGTAATAGACAAGCTTCAATCTAAGGCTTCTCCTCTGATAAGTGATCTGATTAAGCAGTTAGAAGAGGAAGCGTTAAACCAAATTAAGCAAGCTTTGGAGAAGAAAAAGAGCAAGCGTAAGTCGACTAAACCTCCGTCTCTGACTAATGCACAGCGGGCAAGCATTACTGAAACGGCCTCTGAGGAAGCTTGGCAGCAAATGCTCTCTGGGCAGGAGGGTAATGGTATCTTGCCTGCTGTATGGCAAGAGAGGCTAGCAGTTTGGGCTCAATTAGAAGAGGTTTTTACTGAACTTGGGTTGATCACAGGTTTAGGCTTTGACTTATCAAAAGGTGTTTTTCAAAGCATGGTTGGTTAGATATTGTTCGGTTAAACAAGCTTGTTAAAAAGCTTCCCAAGTTACAAAGCTTGATTCGAGACTTAGGGCGTGAAGATCAAGCAGAAGGATCAGTACTTGAAGAAATCGTCATCAAAATGAGTTTCGCTTCTCGTCATGAGAAGTATGTAACGACACCTCTAGTTCCAATGGAGACTAAAGGCATTACGCGGTCGGATTCGATATCTAGAATGTTACCTCAAGAAGCCTCACTGTTAACCAATCCTGTGCTTAAAAAACTCTGGCATGCTAAGCGAGCAGAGCATGCTTTACTTACTTACTCAGTGGAAGGGACTGAAGTTCTGAAGACAGAAGAACTAGTAGAACAAGAGTCTGTTAGTGAAAAGCAGGGCAATCAAACCAATAAGAAGCGAGGCCCGATGGTGATTTGCTTGGATACTTCAGGCTCTATGCAAGGGATGCCAGAAAACATTGCAAAAGCGACGGTTCTGGAATGCTTGAAAGTAGCCTCCAAGGAAAAGCGGCGATGCTACGTTTATCTTTTTGGAAGTCAGAAGGAGGTTAGTGAACTCGATCTGACGCTAGATGCTTCTGGGTTTAATGACTTGCTTAACTTTCTCACGATGTCTTTTGGAGGTGGTACAGATGCTGAAGGACCACTTAATAACGCACTGGAAAAATGTGACTCAGAAGAGTGGTATAAAGCCGATATCTTGCTAGTGAGTGATGGTGAGTTTCCGGTGACTTCAGGGTTGAGTCGAAAAATTAGCAACCGAAGAGAGAGGCAGGGGTTGCAAGTCCATGGTATTCAAATCGGTAACTCTCATTACACATCGATGGGTAAAATCTGTGACCCTATGCATTATCTTTCAGATTGGATTGATTTAAAACGATAGCAAAATTAAAGGATTATTATGTGCCAAGCAAAAAAAGTCTTTGATGTATCTATTAAAGACGCTGAAAGGATTCTTGAAGCCTACGAACACATGAAAAGTATCCCAGATTTGGGGCGCGATCCGGAAGAACTTAAACGTGCTGCGCTTATTATGTCTTTAACTGCATGGGAAACCTATGTAGAGGACAAGATCAGCGAAGAAGTTGAGTTACAAACAAAGGTGCTTCAAGGCTCACAGATAGGGCACTTCATAACTGCTCATTGGAAAAAGAACTAAAGTTCTTCCACACGCCAAACAGTAAAAAGACAAAAGATCTCTTTGAACGTTTTCTCGGTATTGATGTTACTGAATCTTGGTCGTGGCCCGGGTATGAGGACTCTGAAAGGGCTCGTGCAAAACTAAATGAGTGGATAAAGAAACGCGGAGATGCTGTTCATCGGTCAGTAGCAGACAAACAGACGACTCATCTGATCAGTAAGCCTGAGGCTGAAAAGTGCATTAAGTTTTTTAAAAGCCTAGTGGAGGTAACAGATGCTGCCTTGGGTCTTTGATAAAAGATGGAATCCATTTTAAGTTTAATGCTAGATCAGAAAAGGGAGAATACGATGGTTACTTTCACAACGTCACTGAAAGATGGTAGTGTCAGAGCGGCGATGTATTGTGGGAGCAACCAATCCAGTTGAGACTTATCTTGAAGCCGACAAAGTGAAACCATTGACAGCTGTTTTGAAAACCAAAACAAAAAGCCTGCTCGAAAGCAGGCTTTTTTGTTTCTTACGAAAGTGGTGGGCGATACCGGGCTCGAACCAGTGACCCCCTCCTTGTAAGGGAGGTGCTCTCCCAACTGAGCTAATCGCCCGAATAAACGCTATTGGGATAGTGCGTTTATTGGAATTTGGTGGGTCTAGGCAGACTCGAACTGCCGACCCCTACCATGTCAAGGGTATGTGTCGTGCTTGTAACTCTTTGATTATATGGGGTTATGTGTAAATATGTATACACTGTTCATGTCGCAACACTACTATTTTTTGGCAACCGAATAAAGCAATAAGAAGTGATTTTTGATTCAAAACTGAAGAACAATATAGGTGCAAGTGCATTGATACATGAGTTTTGGAATGATCGTGTCTCATTTTAATAGTAAGATGCGATTTTGTATCATACTGAAAAATATTAATAAATTTTGTAGTTCGGCTGTCGGAGAATTTTATTGCGTTGGAATGTAGGTCAAACGGTAACCAGGATTAAGAGACAATCAAATGTAGATGTTGATGTCATTGACTTAGTTGCTTCGTCACTTGTCAAGAAGTTTAGGCTAGTGACTTATCATCGGATGCAGGCTGAAGAATGTCTATATAAGGATTTTTCAGACGGTGACTTCAAAGCGGTTCACCTTTCATCAAGTTATCTAGTGCATTCGCAACGTTTACCAACACACCACAGGAAACCATTGTTAAAGCGCATTCAAATGTATTTGAATGCGAGGCTCATATTGAAGCATTTGCGCATCAATTGCATTCTATCGCTGATAATATTGCTATGTTTATTTACTTGGCATTCCCTGACTTGCGTGAAGTCATTCCGCGAAAGAGCCAAGTGACTCTATTTAGATTGTCAGATATGGTTAGTGACCCGTTGAGCGCGGAGTTAAAATCACTTTTTGAAATGAAAGAATACAAATATTTGAGTGCATATGTAAATCAAAGCAAACATCAGTCACTTGTTAAAAGAAACTTTAGTTGTAAATTTGATGTTTCTTTTGAAGAGCATCCTAATCAAATTCAATTTGACCAGTTTGAGTACAAAGGAAGTTTTTATCCTCAACTAGAAGCTTTCAGATTTACAAAAGAATATGGAAGCATCATATTAAGGAAATATATTTTAATAGGTTTGAGTATATGCGAGTTGCTCGAGAATGGTCATAGTTGTCAGCATTAGGTATTGAACATAGGTGAAGCGCCGAAAAGTCCGACGGTGCTGCACACTTACTAACGAAAAAAGCCTGCTCGAAAGCAGGCTTTTGAAGTGGTGGGCGATACCGGGCTCGAACCAGTGACCCCCTCCTTGTAAGGGAGGTGCTCTCCCAACTGAGCTAATCGCCCAAATAAATGCTTGGGAATCCCTGAAAGGGTAGTGCATTTATCGGAATTTGGTGGGTCTAGGCAGACTCGAACTGCCGACCTTTGCCATGTCAAGGCAACACTCTAACCAACTGAGCTATAGACCCAAATCATTATTTATCAATAAGTTATGGTACACCCGAATGGATTCGAACCATCGACCTCGTCCATGTCAAGGACGCGCTCTAACCAACTGAGCTACGGGTGTATGGTGCGTCTAGGCAGACTCGAACTGCCGACCTCCACGATGTCAACGTGGCGCTCTAACCAACTGAGCTATAGGCGCTTGGTGCGTCTGGGCAGACTCGAACTGCCGACTTCCACCATGTCAAGGTGACACTCTAACCAACTGAGTTACAGACGCTTTTTTATTTGTCGACACAAAAAAGTGTCGACGTCGACAAAACATTGTGTCGACGGGTGCTAATCAATAGAAAAAATCACAGCAAAAATGGAGTGTCATTTTTTGTCGACGGCTTTCAGCCAAAGTGTACCATTCCTTCGTCGACACTAAAAGTGTCGATGGTGTCGCTGATTGTTATGAACTACACTTATAATTCAGTAACTTAATCGTTACGCCACACCCATGTCAAGGTAGTACTCTAACCAACTGAGCTACAGACGCATTTTGCACTGTTGTTCAGCACCGCTTCCTTGAAAGCGGGGTGAATATTAGCGAGTAGGGCGGGAGGGCGCAAGCGTAAAAAGGGACTTTTTTGCGTGAGAATGCGCGTTTGCTGCTTTGGTGCACAACTTGGCGTTTCTTGCACCATTGTTTTTGTTTTTGAACGAGTTAATTACCGACCTGAATGTTGCATCTCTGGAAAAGACGTTGCCAGTATTGGACATGGTCTTTGGTTGCATTTTGGAACGCTTGATAGTGTTTGCCTGCGAAATAGGCGTTTCTGTACTCCTTGAGGAGAGGATGTTCGGGTAACTTCTCGTTCAATTGTAATAATGCTGGCTGGGCATCCAGGTACAGGCTGTTGATCTTTGAAAGATACGGTTGTACTTCGCCGACAAAAAACTTGTCGAAAACATTCCTTATATAGTTGAGTCGGGTAGGGTCTCGGTTGGCTCCGCATACAATTAAAGCATCATCTCGATACAGTTGACGTGTAGTCGCTGTCAACCAACGGGTGCTTTCATCCATGGAGTAAAAAACGTTGCCCAGATAGCGCTGTTTCTCCAGCGGCTCCTGAAGGGTAACGATATCCGTTGAATCTTCTGAAAGATTGGCATATCCCGTTAGCGCAACCAGTGCATCACTGTGCGGGAATGGTTCTCCGGGCAAAATCAAGGAACTTGAGGAAGGCGTCAGTTGCTTACGCCATGCGTCGGAGGTTGAAAGGGTATTCCAGTATACGGTTGGAAGTTGTTCGCGTTTTTGTTGATACGCGGATTCAAGCTGGGCTTTCAGACTTTCTGTTTCGACCTGGTTTAAGCATTTTTCGAGTGTGCTGAGCAGCGTTATTTCGTATTGAAGCTGGCGAAAGCCATCCTGCACTTTACCTAGAATCGAATTACGATCTGCAATCAGTTGGAATAAGCCGCAGGCTCGTAACTCGTAGGCATCCAGTAACCCCATACGAACATCTTCAACCGGCAGTGCCAAGTCTCTTTTACGGGGAAGCTCGATGTATGAAGGGGCTTTGAGCGGGAGAGGCTCTGTGTCGAGCACACTGGCCAGGCGTGATTGATAATTTTCGAATTGTGCGCGCGCCTTATCATTCTCCAGACAGCCGGAGAGCATGAAAGCAATACAGATAACCCACAAAATTCGGATAGTCATACTTTGATTGATGAGCGCCATATATGTAGACGATACGAAGTATAAGGCAGGAGCGATCGTATTGGGTTGTGCAGAAAAGAAAATCCCGGACTAGGCCGGGATTGGGGAGGTGTTACTTCTCAGCCATTGCAAGCTGGAATTCATCAGATTGTTTGCGTATCCAGTGGAGACGCTGACCCAGCATCACGCCGCTGAACTTAGGCCGATAATGATACCAATCCAGAAACCGTAAGCGCCCATTGGTTCAACAATCCAGTCTGTCATGCCCAGGATGTAGCCGATTGGCACACCCAGAATCCAGTACGCAATGAAAGTACGCTCGAAGATTGCACGCATGTCTTTGTAACCACGAAGCGCACCGGCTGCGACAACCTGAATCGCATCGGTACATTGGTAAACAGCAGCCAGCAGCATGAGGTTGGCGGCAATCGCAACCACTTCTGGGTTACTGTTGTACAGATGAATGATGGGTTCGCGGAAAACAACAGTCAGCGCCGCGGTGATCACCGCCGTGCCAAGGCCAATCAAAATGCCAAGTTTTGCTGCGCGTGCTGCACCTTCCGTCGATTTTTCGCCCAGCTGATGGCTGACACGGATGCTTACCGCGGTACCCAAACTCATTGGCAGCATGAAAATCATCGAAGAGAAGTTAATGGCGATTTGGTGTGCAGCCACCACGGTCGAACCCAGTGGCGCAATCAAAAAGTGCAATCACCGCAAAAAGCGTCACTTCAAAGAAGATCGCGGCTGCAACCGGAAAACCCATCTTGAACAGGCGCTTCAGCGCTGAAAAGTCGGGCGCACCAAAGTTCTGGAAAGCGCCGACCTTGCTCAGACGTTTATTTATCTTGATGTAGATAAACATGGCGATAAGCATCAGCCAGTACACCATGGTGGTTGCAACGCCACAACCGACCGCTCCCAGTTCAGGTGCGCCAAATTTACCGTAAACAAAAATCCAGTTCAGCGGCACGTTGGCGGCGAGGCCAATAAAGCCAATCACCATGGCTGGAATGGTCAGCGACATACCTTCAGCAAGGTTACGCAAGACCTGGAACAGCAAAAATGCAGGAACGGCAAGAATAACGGCATAGAGGTAACCGATTGTTTTCTCGGCCAAAGCCGGTTCCACTTCCATATAATTGACGATATAGCCTGCATTGTAGAGAACCAGCGCGATCGGCACAGAAAGCAGCAGCGCCATATAGATGCCTTGCTGAACTTGGAACGGGATTTTTGCACTGCGTCCAGAGCCATTGAGCTGTGCAATGATAGGCACCATCGCCAGCAAAATGCCGATACCGAACAGAATGGAAGGCAGCCAGACGCTGGTTGCAACGGCTACAGCGGCCATGTCAGTGGCACTGACACCACCAGCCATCACAGTATCTACAAAACCCATCGAAGTTTGCGCCAGTTGCGCAATAAAAACGGGAATGCCTAACTTGATGATGGATTTAGCTTCTAGCGATAGTTTTGCACCTATGACTCCGAAAAAGAAAAGGGGAAAAACGGCCAAATCGAACCTAAACCTCGCTTGATTCAAGGTTGATAGATTTGGTTATAAAAGGACGCTGTATTATACGTTTGCAAACCAAAGCGACAATCGATACTTTTGGAAAATACGCTATATCCAGTTATTCGTTTGCCTCAGTATTCATACTGCCAACAGGAATTTTCATGTTTACAGGAATTGTTCAGACTACTGCAGAAGTTGTCTCTATCGTTAAAAAAGCCCAGTTTCAAAGCCACGGCGTGAAGTTCAGCCAGAATTGCTGCTAGGCCTGAAAATAGGCGCCTCCGTGGCACATAACGGATGTTGCCTCACCGTCACCCGCATTGAAGGCGATATTGTGTGGTTCGATTTAATGCAAGCCACTTTAGCCCTGACTAACCTGGGTGGCTTGAATGAGGGCGACAGCGTAAACCTTGAAAGGGCAGCGAAGTTTGGGGATGAAATCGGTGGTCATGCAATGTCGGGCCATATCATGTGTACCGCAACCGTGGTGGACATTATTGAAACGGAAAACAACCGACAAGTTTGGTTTGCTTTGCCGCAGGGCATTAATAAATATGTCTTTGACAAAGGTTACATCGGCATTGATGGGATCAGTTTGACGATTGGCGATGTGAAGCAAGAGCAATTTTGTGTCAACCTCATACCCGAAACCTTAAACCGCACCAACATGGGTTGGAGAAAGGTTGGTGATATCGTCAATATTGAGGTCGATCCGCAAACTCAAGCCGTTGTGGATACAGTAGAAAGGGTTCTGGCTAAGCGGCAGGGATAAATAAAAAAGCCAGCTTTGGGCTGGCTTCCTTTTACCGGAATTTCGGTTTAAAAGCGGGATGATTCACCGCACCGTCACTTAAAAAATTTGCTCGTCGTCTGCGTCTACAAACAGGGTAATCGTTTTGTGTTGCGTATCAATTTGTAGGTTTAAATGGATCGCATTACAACAGGCCGGACAATCATCATAAAATTCTTGATCACCGCCGCTGGTATCCAGTGTGATACGAATTCGGTGTCCACAATGAGGGCAGTCGATCCCTCTTTCTGTAAAGTTTTGCATGTTCAACTCCCTATATGAACTGCGGGCCCAACTACACGGCGATGCAAGAAAGATAGCTGTTTCTTAGACCGTCCATGTGTTCCCATTCTAAGAACCGCCAAAGGTTTGCTCAGTGAAATAAGACCAAACTATGACCTTCAGCATGATTTTGTTAGTGAATTTCGAAGCTATGTATATTTATGTGTCGAAACATAAATGTACTTAGGTGAATTACGAAAGAAGGTTCGGAAAGGAGTACTTCAGTTTTTAAAGCTGTGAGCGGCTGAGCGAAGAAAAATGTAAAGACTGGGCAAGTTTCGTTCACTTGCCCAGAATGGTGCGCATTATTCGCCCAACATTGATGGTCTTAATTCGTTAAGCGATTGAAGTTTTACGTCACTGATCACCCAGCGAGCCTGATTGGCGACTGAATGCTCAGGAACGATCACTGTGCGCATTTGGGCAGATTTCGCAGCAAGGAGACCGGCAAAAGAATCTTCAAAGGCGATGCAGTTCTGTGGAGGCACGCCCAGGCTTTCTGCTGCGTTCAAATACACTTCAGGATGCGGCTTGCCATATTTGAGGTGCTCTGCTGAATGACATTGCTCAAACCAAGCTTCGAGATCCAACGCTTTAAGTGTGGCGTTGATGAGTTTTAGCGGGGAAGAAGAGGCGAGCGCGATACGCAGGTTGGCGGCTTTGCACAACTCCAGTGCATGCATTACCCCCGGCATCATCGGCTTATGAATGCCAACCAACTCAATCACTTTATCCAGGATCATGTCGCACACTTCGTCGCAGCTTGGGCCTTCCCAGCCTTGGGTTTTGTAGTAATGCTTGACGATCTGGTCAATGCGGATGCCTGTGGTGTCGATGGTGTCCTGACGGGTGACGTGAAGTCCCAAATCATTGAGCACTGCCAGTTGGGCATCTTGCCAAAACGGCTCTGAGTCGACCAACAGGCCGTCCATATCAAAAATCGCAGCTTGGATCATAGTGAAGGGTTTTCCTAAAACGAATGTCGAATAATGCGCAAAAAGAAAGGCGCTGATTGGCGCCTATTCTGAAGAAATTGTATTTGACCGTAAACCGCTCTAGTTAAGGAGTTCCAGTTTGTTGATCAATGCCTCTGTTTGCGCCAGATAGTGACCGCCAAACAGCAATGAATGGTTAATAAGATGATAAAGATTGTAGAGATCTTTGCGCGATTCGAACCCCTCATCCAGCGGCCAGACCTCGTTGTAACCGCGATAGAAGGATTCAGGAAAACCGCCAAAAAGGTGAGTGGCAGCGACATCCACTTCGCGATCACCCCAGTAACAGGCGGGATCATAGAGAATGGGACCGTTCATGGTGGAGGAGGCGTTGCCTGACCATAAGTCGCCATGCAGCAGACTGGCTTTGCTGATGGTTACTCAATCTTTCCTTTACCGCTTCTACGATTGTTTCAATGTCCCCGAAGAACATGCCTTTCTCTTCCGCCAGTTTGAGCTGCAAGCCGATGCGGTGGTCGGCAAAAAACTGTGCCCACTTACGGTGCCAGTTGTTTCTCTGTTCAGTGGTGCCGATGAAGTTATCTATATCAAAGCCGTATTCCGGCTGTTCTCCCATTTGTGTAGACGGGCGAGATCTTTGCCTAACAGATAGCCATTTTCATCGTTAAGTGGCTTCATCACGATAAAGTCGAGCACCAGAACCGCTTTTTCTTTTATCACACCAATGTAAATAACTTGCGGAACAGAAACTTCACCGCTATTGGCTAGATGGCGTAATCCTTCTGCCTCAGCTTCATAAATCGGGAGGTTTTCTTTTGCGTTGATTTTGACGAAGAATCGGGTTTCGCCACAGGCAATGCTGTAACACTCATTGATGTCACCGCCATCTATGGGCATTTTTTCTTCTACTTCGAATTGTTGGCCCAGGGCAAGCGAGAGTTGAACCGAGAGCGTATGCCACATATCTACCTCGTCAGGCGTCAAAATTGGTGTGATAACAAAATAGTAGCGCAATCTGGCAAGAGTGAAGTGTGGTAAACCCCACATTCTGCATTGGAAATGAATAATCTACTCAAAATTGAGCAACGCCCCCATAAAGGAGGCGTTAAGTGTCATTAAAAGCTCGGGAGTAAATCGCTGGGCATATATTTATTGTGGCAAGCTTCCATCAGGTGGCGGTTTGCCTTTTCAATGTCCGGTGCGAAGTACCGGTCTTTGTCGTAGAAGGGTACATGGCTGCGAAGCTCTGCTTTTATTTGCTCCAGCTTGGCTGTGGATCTCAACGGGGAGCGGAAATCCAACCCCTGACACGCAGACAGTAATTCAACGGCCAATATGCCGCGTGTATTCTCGGCCATGTCGGTAAGGCGTCGGCCGGCAAACGTGGCCATGGAAACGTGGTCTTCCTGATTCGCGGAGGTTGGCAAGCTATCAACCGATGCGGGATGTGCCAGCGTTTTGTTTTCACTGGCAAGCGCCGCAGAGGTAACCTGCGCGATCATAAAGCCACTGTTTACACCGCCATTGTCGACCAGGAACGGTGGCAGTTTACTCAAGCTGCTGTCGATAAGCAGCGCCATTCTTCGCTCTGACAGGCTGCCAATTTCCGCAATGGCCAAGGCCAGGTTGTCCGCTGCCATCGCAACAGGTTCGGCGTGGAAGTTTCCACCGGAAATGATGTCGCCATCATCGCAAAACACCAAGGGGTTGTCGGACACCGAGTTTGCTTCAATTTCCAGTACATCCGCAGCATGGCGAATTTGTTGTAGGCAAGCGCCCATAACCTGTGGCTGGCAACGCAGTGAGTAAGGGTCTTGCACTTTTTCACAGCCTTGGTGACTGTCGCCAATTTCACTGTTCATTTCCAGTAGGTGACGATAAGCGTTGGCGGCGTCCATCTGCGCACGGTGACCACGAACGCGGTGGATGCGCGGGTCAAATGGTCGGCGGCTACCAAGTGCGGCTTCGACAGACAGGCGCCGCAGGCAGTGCAGATGCGTAAAGATCCTCCGCGGCAAACAGTCCTTCCAATGCAAAGGCTGTTGAAGCCTGGGTACCGTTCAAAAGTGCCAGACCTTCTTTCGGCCCAAGTGTGATAGGTTCAAGTCCTGCAATTTTTAGTGCCATGCACCTGAAACGACTTCGCCTTTGTGTCTCGCCTGACCTTCACCCAGTAACACTGTGCTCATGTGGCGAGGGGTGCCAGATCCCCGGATGCACCGACAGAGCCTTTCTTCGGGATACAGGGGAAAACTTCGGCATTGATCAGTTGAGCCAGGGCTTCAACGACGGAAAAACGGATGCCGGAATAGCCACGGGACAGGCTGTTAATTTTCAGCACCATCATCAGACGGACGGTTTTGTCATCCATAAATTCGCCAATACCCGCGGCATGGGAAAGCACAATAGAGCGCTGCAGCGTTTCCAGATCGTCGAGGTCAATACGGGTATTGGCCAGCAGACCAAAGCCGGTATTGATGCCATATACGACACGGCCTTCAGACAAGACACTGGCAACAGTATCCACACTTTCCTGCATCAGGCTTTGTACTCCGTCAGCAAAAGCGATCTGGATGGCTCGCGGCTGACCATACGGAGTTGTTTCAGTGTCAGCGCGCCTGGGGTGATAGTTAACGTGTTCATCCTTGATCCTTATGACTTCTTAACCGGGACATTGGGTAAATCAAGCAATGGCAGATCCAGTTGCTGATCTTTGGCGCAATTAATCGCAATGCCGTAACCCGCGTCGGCGTGGCGCATCACGCCGGTTGCCGGGTCATTGTGAAGCACGCGACCGACACGTTTTGCGGCGTCTTCTGAACCATCACAGACGATCACGACACCAGAGTGTTGCGAAAAGCCCATGCCGACACCACCACCATGATGCAGCGAGACCCATGTTGCGCCCGACGCAGTGTTGAGCAGGGCGTTCAGAAGGGGCCAGTCGGAGACTGCGTCTGAACCATCCATCATGCCTTCTGTTTCGCGGTTAGGGCTGGCAACGGAGCCGGAATCCAGATGGTCACGCCCAATGACGATCGGTGCTTTCAGCTCGCCGTTTTTCACCATCTCATTGAACGCCAGACCAAGGCGGGCGCGGTCTTTCAATCCAACCCAGCAGATACGTGCCGGTAAGCCCTGGAACTGGATGCGTTCGCGCGCCATATCCAGCCAGTTGTGAAGGTGAGGGTTATCCGGGATAAGCTCTTTCACTTTCTGATCGGTTTTGTAGATATCTTCCGGGTCACCGGAAAGTGCCGCCCAGCGGAATGGGCCAATACCTTGGCAGAAAAGCGGACGAATGTAAGCCGGTACAAAGCCTGGGAAATCAAACGCATTTTCAACGCCTTTTTCCAGTGCCATCTGGCGGATGTTGTTGCCGTAATCCAAGGTCGCTGCGCCACGTGATTGCAGCGCCAACATCGCTTTAACCTGAACGGCCATTGAGGCTTTTGCAGCATCGACAACGGCTGCTTCATCGATTTTTCGTTTTTCAGCCGCATCTTCCATCGTCCAGCCCTGCGGCAGATAGCCATTTAGCGGATCATGGGCGGAAGTCTGGTCGGTTACCACATCTGGCGTGATACCGCGATTGACCATTTCAGCAAACACATCTGCAGCGTTACCCAGCAGGCCAATGGAAACCGGCTTATTGTCATCCAGTGATTGCTGCAGCATGTTGAGCGCGTCATCCAGATCTGTTGCCTTTTTGTCGACGTAACCGGTGCGCAGGCGATAGTCGATACGGCTTTCATCACATTCAACAGCAATCATTGAAAAGCCTGCCATGGTCGCAGCAAGCGGCTGTGCGCCGCCCATGCCGCCTAGGCCACCGGTCAATACCCAGCGTCCTTTTTGCTTCGCCGCCGAAGTGTTTTTTTGCCACCGCGACGAAGGTTTCATAAGTACCCTGGACAATGCCCTGAGAGCCGATGTAAATCCAGCTACCCGCGGTCATCTGGCCGTACATTGCCAGGCCTTGTTTATCCAGCTCGTTAAAATGTTCCCAGTTTGCCCAATGTGGCACCAGATTGGAGTTAGCAATTAAAACCCTTGGCGCATCTTTGTGAGTAGGGAATACACCCACAGGTTTGCCGGATTGCACCAGCAAGGTTTGGTCATCTTCAAGTCGGGTCAGAACTTCAACGATCTTGTCGAAACATTGCCAGTTACGCGCAGCGCGACCAATTCCGCCATACACCACCAGGGCATGCGGGTGTTCGGCAACATCCGGATGCAGGTTGTTCATTAACATACGAAGCGGGGCTTCAGTTAACCAGGATTTGGCAGTCAGCGTTGTGCCTGTTGGCGATTTGATGGTTCGCGACAAATCCAGACGTGGGTCGTTCATTGCGTCACTCCTTGAGGTTCTTCTGGGGTTGAAAGGCTGCGGGTGATCGTCCAGACCAGCCGGGCAGCCAACCGTGATGTGTGGTTGTCGATGTCGTAGCGCGGGTTAAGCTCTGCGATATCGGCCAGTTTCAGTTTTCGGTTACCGTCGGCATCTTTAGCATCGGTAATCGTGCGGATAAGTTTTTCTATCAGTGAATAGTCAACACCATGGGCAGCAGGCGCGCTGACGCCAGGTGCTGTAGCTGCAGGGAATACGTCCATATCGATGGTCAGATAGATGGCATCCATTTGGGCTATAAAAGTGCTGATCTGATCTTCAATTGCCGTGAAGTTAGCTGCTGAGAAGTCAGTATCTTCGACAGCAAGGACACTCAGCGATTCGGCTTTGTTAAACAAGGCCTCGGTATTGCTGGCACGGCTTACACCAAGACAGGCGTAATGAAACGGCCAATTTCGCTTTTGGCAGTGTTCGGCGATTTGCGAGAAAGGCGTGCCCGAGCTGCCAGCCCGTGATGCGCCAGATGGTGTGCGCAGGTCGAAGTGGGCATCAAAATTGATGATGCCAATTTTTGGCGCGATATTCGGGCATTTTTGTGCAACGTAGTTAGCCAGGCCTTGAAATGATCCCCAGGCCACTTCATGCCCACCACCTAGAACAAGCGGAAACTGTTTGTACTTGAGCGCTTCAGCGACTTGATTGGCAAGCAGTGTTTGTGCCCGGGTTAAGTCGTGGTCATCGCAATGGATATCGCCATTGTCGTAAAGGGCAAGCGAACCGTGATGCCAGGGCAAATTGGCCAGCATTTTGCGGATTTCAACAGGCGCTCCATAAGCGCCAACGCGACCTCTATTGCGCGCTACACCCTCGTCACAGGCAAAGCCCATCAGCATAACGCCGGGCGTTTTGGCGTCTTCAGCACTTTTGACTTTCTGGTGAAAACGCTGGCCTAGCTCACCGTCTTCAGGGTCTGTCCGACCCTGCCAGATTCTTCGATCAAGCGTCATGGGCGAGCTCTCCTTTTAGATAACGCGCACAAAGTGGTGCTAACCCGACTTGATAGCTCAATTGCGCAGGGGAGGTTAAATCCCACACGGCAAAATCAGCGTCGAAACCAGCGGCAATTTGCCCTTTGTTGTCCATGCCAAGTGCTTGTGCGGCGTGCCGGGTAACGCCATATAGATTTTCCTGCGGCGTTAAGCAAACAGGGTGGAGGCCATATTCATCATCAATGTCAGGCTGGCAAACGGTGATGTTCCGGGATTGAAGTCGGTGGCAATAGCATAGGGACGCGGTGTTGGCGCAATTGGTCGACGGGTGGCTGTTGCGTTTCGCGTAAGAAATAGAAAGCACCGGGAAGCAGGGTGGCAACGGTGCTGTTTTCAGCCAGAACTCCTACGTCTTCGTCGGTCAAGTATTCGATATGGTCGACAGACAGAGCGCCCATTTTTGCGGCCAGTGCACTGCCGCCAAGGTTGGAAAGTTGTTCAGTGTGTCCTTTGATTTGCAAACCATGGCGTTGAGCAGCCTCGAAAACCTTCATCATTTGATCAGGTGAAAAGCCAATGCCTTCGCAGAAAATATCGACAGCATCAGCTAATCCTTCCTGAGCTGCCGCAGGGATCATTTCGTAGCAGACCAAATCGATGTAGCCATTGCTGTCGTTTTTAAACTCGGGTGGTAAGGCATGAGCACCAAGCAGGGTTGTGGTGACATTGATATCCAACAAATCCTCTAATGTTTTGGCGGCGCGCAGCATTTTGAGTTCATGTTCAACAGTTAGGCCATAGCCACTTTTTATTTCTATAGTTGTGACACCGTCACGCATTAACGCTTTGGCGCGGGGAATGGCAAGTTTCACCAAATCTTCCAGTGAGGCGTTTCGGGTTGCATTCACAGTAGAGAGGATTCCACCGCCATTTAAGGCGATTTGTTGATAAGGCACACCTTGCAAACGTTGTTCAAACTCGCCGGAGCGATCACCGGCAAAGACGAGGTGTGTATGGGCGTCGATCAGCCCGGGAGTCACAAGTTTGTTTTGCAGTGAGACCAAGTTATGTCCCGCTGTTGGCAGGTTTTCACCCACAGCGGTAATGACACCGTTTTCTGTCGCTATCATTTGGTTCTCACGAACCTGATATCCGTCAGGCTGACTGATGTCTGTGTCCAGGGCAACAACCCGGCAGTCAGTGAATATCCGTTTCATAACTCTCACCTGTCATTTGTATATATAAATGTATAGACAAATGAGAGGATGGATTCAAGATGCTGTGTTATGAAAATGTGATAAAAGGTGTAAACCCTAGTGGCCAGTTTCTATAAATTGTGCACTGGCAGAGTAAGTTAGAGATCGGCCCGCGCACTCAATTTATAGCGATCACCAGGATGGTAAAGCAATGCAGCGCTGATTAGCTGGTTATTACTCCAGGTGCGGCGATGCAATAACAGGCAAGGCTGTTTTACGGTCATCTGCAGCAGACGGGCGATACTTTCAGTTGGCATGATCGCTTCAACGGTATGTTCAATAGTGTTGAGGGGGCAGTTTGAGACAAGGTATTGATTTGGCGTGATCTTCGAAAAATCCTGTCGCAGGTAATCTGGCGCGAATGCAGGGTTTACCCACCGTACTTCTAACTGTACCGGTATCCCATCAGCAAAATGGACGATTTCACTTTTATATACGGTACTGCCAAGTAGGATACCTAATCGCATTGCCACATCTTCTGGCGCGCTTATCTCACACAAGCTAATGATTTGATTGTTATAGTTTTGCCCGCGGGCGATGATTTCGTCGGCAATGTTGCGAATATCCATCAAAGGACTTTCTGCCTTGGGTTGGCAAACGAATGTTCCGAGGCGTGGCGTGCGCTCAAGCTTTCTTTCATTGACCAAATCACGAATAGCTTTGTTCACCGTCATTCGACTGACCGAAAACTGCTTGCAAAGCTCTGCTTCTGTCGGGATTTGAGAACCGACAGCCCATGTGTGGTTGCTGATCTGCTCTTCGATGTAAGTTTTGATTTGTAGGAAGCGGGGCGCTTTTGTCATCAATCTGCTCGGTTGTTTCGTATATACAAATCATGTTGTATGACACTTAACCCAAAATCAAGTTTTTGCTGGGTATCAACCACAAGCTTCATGGCCAGTTCAAATTACACGGCGTGTATTAATAGAAAGAATACAGCTTAACCAGACACGTAACGGTAAAGATTTTGTCGCTAATCAGTCATCTTGGTAGGACAGAATGCGCCAGCATCGCATTGTGTTAGCGCATTAAATTAAGGAGTGTATGCATGAAAAGAATCGTCAAGGTTGGCGTGGCCGTCTCACTGTTATCATCTGGTTTTGCAATGGCCTCATCTGATTACACATTAGGCCCGCGTCCGGCGTATTTGGTGGCAGACATGGACGAGGGCGAGCTGAAGGCAAAACTCGAAAAATGTCTGGGCAAACCCGTAAAGAAGAGTGAGTTTTCTATCGGTCACCGCGGGGCGGCGCTGATGTTTCCTGAGCACACTAAGGAATCTTACATTGCAGCAGCGCAAATGGGGGCGGGCATTGTCGAGTGTGATGTGACTTTCACTAAAGATAAACAACTCGTTTGCCGCCACTCCCAGAGCGACCTCCATACCACGACGGACGTACTTGCATATCCGGATCTTGCTGCAAAATGTTCAGTACCATTTACCCCTGCCGATCCTGATACGGGCGAGAAAGCACAAGTGGAATGCCGTACTTCTGATTTCACGCTGGAAGAATTTAAACGCCTGAAAGGGAAAATGGATGGTGGAAACCCTATGGCGACAACACCGGAAGAGTACATGAATGGTACACCGGGTTGGCGTACAGATCTGTATGCCTCAAACGGTACTTTGATGACCCATGCTGAGAGCATTGCATTGTTCAAAGAATTGGGTGTGAAAATGACGCCAGAATTGAAAGCGCCAGCGGTTGAGATGCCATTTCAAGGCTTCAGCCAGCAAGAATATGCTCAGAAAATGCTGGACGAATATAAAGCGGCGGGTGTGAAGCTTCTGAGGTCTTCCCTCAGTCCTTTAATATAGAAGACGTGAAATACTGGATTGCCAACGAGCCGAAATTTGGCGAGCAGGCAGTCTATCTGGATTCACGTATGTACGATGATGAGAACTGGACGTCATCATTAGCAGATATGAAAGCGCTGAAGGAGGCCGGTGTTGAATATATTGCACCGCCGCTGTTTGCGATGGTGACGGTAAATGAAAATGGCGAAATTGTTCCTTCGGATTATGCCAAACAGGCAAAAGCTGCTGGCTTGAAAATGATAGCGTGGACGCTGGAACGCTCGGGCCCGCTGGCAAGCGGTGGTGGCTGGTATTACCAATCCATCGAAGACGTCACCAATAATGATGGGGATGCACTGAAGTTGTTGGATGTACTGGCTAAAGATGTGGGTGTGGTAGGTGTTTTCTCGGACTGGCCGGCAACCACGACCTTTTATGCTAACTGCATGAACATCAAATAAAAAGAGGCCTCGTTGTTTGGATAGTACCAACGAGGCCTAAATTTCTAGCATTGCAACATCAAACCCCAATACGCGCAGCAGGTAAGATTGGTTCACTGTGTTTGTTTCTCCATTGCCAATCCACTTCAAACAGCCCATGAAACTGTACGTTTTTCACTCGGTATTTTGGGCGGTGTTCTAAGTTTGTAGCGAATCCCTGTCGAAGCGTCGTGACTATAAAATCCTCTGTAAGCAACAGTGTATTAATCTGAGTTGCGTTCTTTTTGAATGGGGGTACAATCCTTGTTCGCTCTGGCGATGATATTTTGATTGGTAACAAAATCGCGCCCGGGAAAACCTGCAAGCTCAGCGGCGCAATTCCTATTCCGCTGAGCCAAATTCATGAAAACAAGTGCTACTGCGTGTGTAGCACCACTGTATATAGGACGAAATAATGCCTGTAATTACTCTTCCTGACGGTAGTCAGCGTTCCTTCGAAAACCCTGTTTCCACTTACGACGTCGCTGCTGACATCGGCCCTGGTCTGGCAAAAGCCTGTATCGCTGGTCGTGTTAACGGTCAACGTGTTGATGCTTGCGATCTGATCTCTGAAGACGCAAATCTTGAAATCATCACCGCGAAAGATGAAGACGGTCTGGAAATTATCCGTCACTCTTGTGCTCACCTGCTGGGTCACGCTATCAAGCAACTGTTCCCAGATGTGAAAATGGCGATCGGTCCAACGATCGACAATGGCTTCTACTACGACGTAGACCTTGACCGTTCACTGAGCCAAGAAGATCTGGATGCGATTGAAAAGCGCATGCAGGAACTGGCAAAAACCAAATACCAGGTTGTTAAGAAGAACGTAAGCTGGCAGGAAGCGCGTGATACGTTTGAATCACGTGGCGAACCGTACAAGATGGAAATTCTGGATGAGAACGTCTCACGTGACGATCGCCCAGGTCTGTACCATCACGAAGAATACATCGACATGTGCCGTGGCCCACACGTTCCGCACATGGGCTTCTGCCAAAACTTCAAGATCCTGAACGTGGCTGGCGCTTACTGGCGTGGTAACAGCGACAACAAGATGCTGCAACGTATCTACGGTACTGCGTTCAACGATAAGAAAGAACTGAAAGCACACCTTCAGCGTCTGGAAGAAGCAGCGAAGCGTGACCACCGTAAACTGGGCAAGCAACTTGATCTGTACCACATGCAGCAAGAAGCGCCGGGTATGGTGTTCTGGCACCACAACGGCTGGACTATCTTCCGTGAGCTAGAAGTATTCGTACGTTCAAAACTGAATGAATACGATTACCAGGAAGTGAAAGGCCCGCTGATCATGGATCGCGTTCTGTGGGAACGTTCTGGTCACTGGGACAAATACGCTGACTACATGTTCACGACTCAGTCTGAGAACCGTGAATATGCACTGAAGCCGATGAACTGCCCAGGCCATGTTCAGATCTTCAACCAAGGTCTGAAATCTTACCGTGATCTGCCACTGCGTATGGCGGAGTTTGGTAGCTGTCACCGTAATGAGCCATCAGGTGCTCTGCACGGTCTGATGCGCGTTCGTGGTTTCACCCAAGATGACGCACACATCTTCTGTACACCAGAGCAAGTACAGCAAGAAGTAACTTCATGCATCAAGATGGTTTATGACACTTACAAGACCTTCGGCTTCGAAGAGATCGTGGTTAAGCTGTCTACCCGTCCTGAAATGCGTGTAGGTTCTGATGAAATGTGGGACCGTGCAGAGAAAGCGCTGGCGGAAGCACTGGATTCAATGGACATTCAATTCGAGATTCTGGAAGGCGAGGGTGCATTCTACGGTCCTAAGATTGAATTTACTTTGCATGACTGTTTGGATCGCGCTTGGCAGTGTGGTACTGTGCAGCTCGATTTTGCGTTGCCAGAGCGCTTGGGCGCAACTTATGTTGGCGAAGACAACGAACGCCACACACCTGTAATGATTCACCGTGCGATTCTGGGTTCACTGGAGCGTTTCATTGGTATTCTGATTGAAGAATATGCAGGTCATTTCCCAAGCTGGCTGGCTCCTCAACAAGCTGTAGTCATGAACATTACTGACAATCAGGCAGAATATGTTCAGGAAGTAGCGAAAAAACTGCAAAAAGCAGGATTTAGAGCGTCTGCAGACTTGAGAAACGAGAAGATTGGCTTTAAAATCCGCGAACACACTTTGAAGCGCGTACCATATATGCTGGTTTGCGGCGACCAAGAGATGGAAGCTGGCGAAATCGCGGTACGTACACGCAAAGGTAAAGACTTGGGTAAATATAAAATTGACGAATTCGTTTCTCTGCTCGAGAACGAAGTTCGCACCCGAACTCTTAATATTTTGGAGGAATAAGGTATTAAAGGCGCAAGAAAAGTCCCGGCTAAACAAAATGCTCACCGCTTGAACGAAGAACTTCGTGGTCTGCGTGAAGTACGTCTGACAGGTATCGACGGTGAACAGCTTGGTATTGTTTCATACGATGAAGCAATGAAAGTAGCGGAAGATGCTGGTGTTGATCTGGTAGAAATTAGCCTAATGCCGAGCCACCAGTATGTCGTGTGATGGACTACGGTAAGTTCATCTACGAAAAGAGTAAGGCTGCGAAAGAGCAGAAGAAAAAACAAAAGATTGTCCAGATCAAGGAAGTTAAATTCCGTCCTGGAACCGATATTGGCGACTATCAGGTAAAACTACGCAACCTGGTTCGCTTTATTGAAGAGGGCAACAAGGTCAAGGTCACTATCCGTTTCCGCGGTCGCGAAATGGCGCACCAGGATATCGGTGTTGACGTTCTGAATCGTCTGAAGGAAGACACTGCTGAAATCGCTTCAGTAGAAAGCTTCCCAACGAAGATCGAAGGTCGTCAAATGATCATGGTTCTTGCCCCTAAGAAGAAGTAATTTCGGCATACAAGTAACGAGAGGCTATGCCTTCGGGCATAGCCTCTTTGTTCGCCAAATTACACTGTTATTAATTGCATACAATGCGGAGTTATTCATCATGCCTAAGATGAAAGCAAACAAAGGTGCTGCTAAACGTTTCAAGAAAACTGGCGGCGGTTTCAAGTACAAGCATGCTACTAAGCGTCACATCCTGACTAAGCGTTCTACTAAGAACAAACGTCAACTGCGTCCAAACTCAATTCTGCCTAAGTGCGAAATTGGTGCAGTTGTTCGTATGCTTCCATACGCATAATTTTTCTTAGTATTTTTAACGAATTAGTTTAGGAGAGACATAATGCCTCGCGTAAAACGTGGTGTACAAGCTCGTGCACGTCATAAGAAAGTTCTGAAACAAGCTAAAGGTTACTACGGTGCACGTTCACGTGTTTACCGCGTAGCTTTCCAAGCAGTTACCAAAGCTGGTCAATACGCTTACCGTGACCGTCGTCAGAAAAAACGTCAATTCCGTCAACTGTGGATTGCACGTATCAATGCTGCGGCTCGTCAAAACGGTATGTCTTACAGCCGTTTCATCAACGGTCTGAAGAAAGCGTCTATCGAAATCGATCGTAAGATCCTGGCTGATATCGCTGTATTCGACAAAGCTGCATTCTCTGTTCTGGTAGAGAAAGCGAAAGCTGCTCTGTAATTTATTACAGAATAGACTTTGTGAGAAAGGGGAGCTTCGGCTCCCCTTTTTCTATGCCTAAAATCCGCGAAAAATCACCTTCTTGTGTCAACAATTAGCCACCTTACTGAATGAACCTGATTTCAGTGAATAAATATGGCGATGAAATAAGCATGACAAGCACTTATCGTGTATTTCAGATTGGATTTAGGCTTCGGTTTATTTACTATGTAGCGTTACGTCTTATACCAATTCCCAGAGCATTTTCTGTTATCGCTTTACCACAAGTTCAGCGCTGATTTTGCTCCGAGAATTGGTATATCTATTACTCCCTGTAGGACACTGCCCATGTGGTGGATGAGGAAACGATGCAACAACTAGAAGAGATTCTATCCAACGCAACGGCTGCCATCGAAGCGGTTGATACTGTTGCGGCTCTGGATGAGGTACGCGTACAGTACCTGGGTAAAAAAGGTGAGCTGACCCTGCAGCTTCAACAGCTGGGTAAACTGCCACCGGAAGAACGCCGCGAAGCGGGTGCAAGCATCAACAAAGCGAAGCAAGCTGTTCAGCAACTGCTGTCTGAGCGCAAAACTGCACTGGAAAGCGCAGAGCTGGAAGCGAAACTGTCTGCTGAAACGATTGATGTGACCCTGCCTGGCCGTCGCATTGAAAACGGTGGTATTCACCCTGTTACCCGCACTATCGAGCGCATTGAGAGCTTCTTTGGTGAGCTGGGCTTCACGGTAGAAACGGGTCCGGAAATCGAAGACGCATTCCACAACTTCGATGCATTGAACATTGCGGAAGATCACCCAGCACGTACTGACCACGATACTTTCTTCTTCAACCCAGATCTGATGCTGCGCACCCACACTTCAGGTGTACAGATCCGTACTATGGAAGAGAAACAACCGCCACTGCGCTTTATCGCCCCTGGCCGTGTGTACCGTAACGACTACGACCAAACTCACACCCCAATGTTCCATCAGGTTGAAGGCATGCTGGTTGACGAGAATGTTAACTTCGCTCAGCTGAAAGGCATCCTGCACGACTTCCTGTGTAACTTCTTCGAAGAAGATCTGGAAGTGCGTTTCCGTCCTTCATACTTCCCATTCACTGAGCCTTCTGCAGAAGTAGACGTAAAAGGCAAAAACGGTAAATGGCTGGAAGTACTGGGCTGCGGTATGGTTCACCCGAACGTTCTGCGTTCTGTTGGTATCGACCAGAAAATACTCAGGTTTCGCATTCGGTATGGGCGTAGAGCGTCTGACCATGCTGCGCTACGGCGTTAATGACCTGCGTGCGTTCTTCGAGAACGATCTGCGTTTCCTGAAACAATTCAAGTAAGCATTGGGGTAATTGATAAATGAAATTCAGTGAATCCTGGCTTCGCGAGTGGGTTAATCCTGCGGTAAACAGCGAAGAACTGGCACACCAAATCACCATGGCGGGTCTGGAAGTAGACGACGTTGAAGCGGTAGCGGGTGAGTTCACCGGCGTCGTGGTTGGTGAAGTGGTTGAGTGTGGCCAGCACCCTGATGCAGACAAACTGCGTGTAACCAAAGTTAACGTTGGCGGTGAAGAACTGCTGGACATCGTTTGTGGCGCGTCAAACTGCCGCCTTGGCCTGAAAGTGGCTGTGGCGACTGTGGGTGCGGTACTGCCAGGCGATTTCAAAATCAAAAAAGCGAAACTGCGTGGCCAGCCATCTCACGGCATGCTGTGTTCTTTCTCTGAGCTGGGCATCGACGTTGAATCAAACGGCATCATGGAGCTTCCACAGGACGCAGTGATCGGTACTGATTTCCGCGAGTTCCTGAAGCTGAACGACGTGACTATCGATGTTGACCTGACGGCTAACCGTGCAGACTGTTTGAGTATCAAAGGTCTGGCGCGTGAAGTTGGCGTTCTGAACCGTGCAGAAGTTTGTCAGCCGGTTATCGAAAGCGTTGCTGCAACCATCGAAGACAAAGTGTCAGTTGCTATCGAAGCGCCTGCGGCATGTCCACGTTACCTGGGCCGTGTTGTTAAAGGTGTGAACGTTCAAGCCGCAACCCCTCTGTGGATGCAGGAAAAACTGCGTCGCAGCGGTATCCGTTCTATCGACCCAATCGTTGACATCACTAACTACGTGATGCTGGAACAAGGTCAACCAATGCATGCATTCGATCTGGCGAAGATCGAAGGTGGTATCGTTGCGCGTATGGCGAAGCAGGGCGAGAAACTGACTCTGCTGGATGGTACTGAAGCTGAATTGAACGACAATACTCTGGTGATTGCTGACCACAACAAAGCGCTGGCAATCGCAGGTATCTTTGGCGGTCAGGATTCTGGCGTAAATGCTGAAACCACCACTGACGTACTACTGGAGTCTGCATTCTTTGCACCTGACGCAATCCGTGGCCGTGCACGTAGCTATGGTCTGCACACAGATTCTTCACACCGCTTCGAGCGTGGCGTAGATTCAGCACTCCAGCAGCAGGCAATGGAGCGCGCAACACAACTGCTGATCGAAATCTGTGGTGGTGAAGCAGGCGAAATCGTAGGCCAGGAGTCTGAAGAGCACCTGCCTAAGGCGAAGACAATCTCTCTGCGTCGCATCAAGCTGGACAACCTGCTGGGTCACCATATTCCTTCAGAAGAAGTGGTTGATATCCTGACCCGTCTGGGCTGCGAAGTTGAAGCTTCTGAAGAGGGTTGGACTGCAAAAGCGCCTTCATGGCGTTTTGACATGGCGATCGAACAGGATCTGATTGAAGAAGTTGGCCGCATCTACGGTTACGACAACATTCCAAATCAGGCTCCTGTTGCATCTCTGAACATGAACGAGCACAAAGAAGCGAAACAGCCGCTGAAACGTGTTCGTGACCTGCTGGTTGACCGTGGTTACCACGAAGCAATTACTTACAGCTTCGTTGAGCCAAACCAACAGAAACTGATTGTGCCGGATGTTGAGCACTGATCCTGCCAAACCCAATCTCTGCAGATATGTCAGCAATGCGCCTGAGCCTGTGGACGGGTCTGCTGAACACGGTTGCTTACAACCAGAAACGCCAACAGCCACGTGTACGCCTGTTTGAAGCAGGTCTGCGTTTCATTCCTTGTGAAGATGCTGAAAACGGCATGCTGCAAGAGATGATGCTGGCTGGTGTGATTGCGGGGCCTCGCTCTGAAGAGCATTGGGATATTGCAACGAACACAGTAGATTTCTTCGACCTGAAAGGCGATCTGGAAGCGATCCTGGAGCTGACTGCGAACGAGCTGAACTACAGCTTCAAAGCGGCGAAGCATCCAGCACTGCACCCGGGTCAATCTGCAGCAATCGAAGTGAACGGTGAAGTTGTCGGCTACATCGGTACGGTTCACCCAGAGCTTGAGAAGAAGTTTGGTCTGAACGGCCGTACTATCGTGTTCGAAATCGAATGGTCTGCGATCAACACCCGTGTTATCCCAGAGGCAGTTGTGATTTCCAAGTTCCCGGCTAACCGTCGTGACATCGCAGTTATCGTTGCTGACGACGTTGCTTCAGAAGACGTGGTTCGTGCATGTCTGGATACTGACAACGCGCTGGTGACCGGTTCCAAGCTGTTTGACCTGTACAAAGGTAAAGGTGTTGAAGAAGGCAAGAAGAGCCTTGCGATTGCACTGAGCCTGCAGTCAACTGAACGCACGCTTGAAGAAAGTGATATTTCTGAGGCAGTTGCAGCAGTTGTAGCACTATTGGGTGAGAAATTCGGCGCGCACCTGCGTGACTGATGAATAAATCACTAATAAAAAGCAGCCTTTTGGCTGCTTTTTTTATGTCTAAAAGTTCTAACACGTATCGTTTTGATAAATCGGCGTTTTATCAAAGTGTTAACAAGTTGCAGCAATTCATCGGTTAAAAATTGAGTAAAAACATCATCTAATGAGAAAACCATAAAATTACTGTCTCACTTTTTATGCATGAACGCCGCATGGAAAGCTCATAAACAGAGCATTGTTCTAAATAATGATATGGAAAAAAGTTGGCGCAAATCAGCCAGTTGGCTTACACTGTTGGTAAGTTGCCGCTAGGGGAATAGGTTGCCCGACGATGGAGCAAGTAACGTTTTCCCTAGTATGCAATCCATGGTGTAGATACGGTGTATCACATTTGTGTTCAACATTTCTTGAGGGAAAGACCTATGGCGCTCACCAAGGCCGATTTGGCTGAGAACCTGTTTGAAAATGTCGGGATGAGCAAGCGGGACGCCAAGGACACTGTCGAAGCGTTTTTCGAAGAAGTTCGTAAAGCGCTGGAAAGTGGCGAACAAGTTAAGTTGTCTGGTTTTGGAAACTTTGACCTTCGCGACAAGAATGAACGTCCTGGCCGTAACCCAAAAACGGGTGAAGATATTCCAATCACGGCGCGTCGCGTAGTTACGTTCCGTCCGGGACAAAAGCTGAAAGCTCGCGTTGAAAAAGCCAAAGTCGACAACTAATCGTCTGACGAGTCTTCCAAGAAACCGTGACCAAGTGTCACGGTTTTTTATTGCCTGTTATCCACGTTTCAACGCCAAATTTCCCAGCAAATCAATTGTTATCGACTTGTTGGCTTTGTATAGTGAAGCCCGAGATACGAAAGAATAATAAGGAATGCTGGAAATGGATAGTCAACTCTCCTGCGGGTTTCTCAAGCACACACTATATCCTCCTGCCGATTTTTCTCCATACAGTGTGAAATTGCAAAACGGTATTGAACTGCATCATCGCGATATCGGTGTCGTTGAAGTTGTTCCACATGCGGCCAAAGACTCAGTGGTTATATCATCGGGGATCCACGGTGATGAAACGGCACCCATTGAACTGGTTGATGATCTGGTCAATGCGGTAATAAATGAAGAATTGGTTCCAACGCAGCGCGTGCTGTTCATTATTGCTCACCCAGCCGCGATTCATGCTCACACACGCTTTATTGAAGAAAACCTAAACCGTCTGTTTGCACAAAAAAATCCGGAAAGAAACGCAGAATGTGGGCTCGCCAACCGCTTGCAAGCTTATGTGGAAACCTTTTTCCAGGCTGCAAAAGGTCAGCGTTGGCACTTCGACCTTCACAGTGCCATACGTGACTCAAAGCATTATATGTTTGGGGTAATCCCGGTTTCGACCAAAGGAACGGATATCCGACCGTTAGTCGCTTTTCTGAAGGCGTCGCACATGGACGCTATGTTGATAAGCAGAACGCCATCCTCAACCTTTAGTTGGTTCAGCGCAGAGAATTTTGGTGCACAGGCTGCAACCTTTGAAATGGGCAGGGTAGCGCCGCTGTACCAAAACAACATGTCGGAGTTTTCCCCGCTCAGAGACGCACTGGTATCGCTGATTACCGGAGCCGTGTTGCCTGCACCTTCACTCAAAAAACCGTTTTCCATCTATCGGGTTACCAGAACGATCACCAAGACCGATACCGCGTTTAAATTGGCATTTCCTGACAATGCAGCCAATTTCACTTACTTTGCCGAAGGTGAAGAGCTGGCGGAAGAAAATAGCGTGGTTTATCGAGCATTGCCTCGTGGCGAAGCAGTGGTTTTTCCCAACTCTAAAGTCGCGATTGGACAAAGAGCCGCTTTGTTAGTGCAGCCCTTTGAACCCGACATGAATCAGCCCCTTTGCGCCAATAAAGACAAGGATCCTGGGCCTTTTGTGCCGTGCTAACACTTTTCATTTCCTAAGGTTATCTGTATGGTTGCGGCTATTGCGAATTACACCCTGAATCCATGCAGTTAAATCTTCTCGTACAGCGCCGTGAGCGGCGCTGGCATATTGCCAATATCATCGCGTTAGCGTTTCTTGTGCTGAGTGCATTGCTCTCCTTATCAGCCGGTGAAATTTGGTTTTTTCCTTTCTTCGGTGATTCACCGCTGCAGCAACAATTGCTTGTCGAATTGCGTTTGCCCCGCATGATTGCCGCCATCCTTATAGGTGCCTCATTGGCTGTCTCAGGTGGTGTGCTTCAGGTGTTGTTGGGTAACCCTCTGGCAGAGCCGGTGTGCTGGGGATTTCAGGCGGAGCCAGCTTGGCCTTGGTTATCGTCATGTTTCTTTTCCCGGCGCTGGCCAGCCTTATGGACTGATGGCGGCAGCACTCATTGGCGCTCTGGCATTTACCGCTATTTTGGTTTTTCTCGCCCGCAAGCGAACCATGTCCACGGCGCGTCTGTTGTTGATAGGTGTCGCCCTTGGCATTTTGTCCGGTGCCATGGTGACCTGGGCGTTTTATTTCAGCTCTGATTTAAATCTCCGCCAGCTTATGTATTGGTTGATGGGAAGTTTATCCGGCGTTCACTGGCCTCAACTCTCACTGGCATTTATTGTCACTCCGGCTCTGATTTGGCTCTGCTTTCAGGGGAAAAAGCTGGATCTGATGATGTTGGGCGAAACGCAGGCCAGACAACTGGGTTTGGATACGCAGGCGCTTCGTTGGCAGTTGATCATGATGATTAGCATTTTGGTTGGTGCATCAGTGGCTATGTCTGGCGTGATTGGGTTTGTTGGCCTGGTTGTACCTCACTTCCTGAGGTTGTGGCTTGGGACTGATAACCGATACCTGATCCCGCTTTCAGCTATTGCCGGCGCAGTACTTTTGCTACTTGCTGATACGATTGGCCGCCTGGCTATTGATGCCGCCGAGCTTCCTGTTGGTGCAGTGACGACAACTATCGGCGCACCTTTGTTTATCTGGATGTTGATGAGGCGCGTATGATCACGGCGAAAAATATTGCGTTGGGGACGCGCCTGTTGCCAATGAGCTTTGAAGTAAGCGCGGGCGAAATTGTGCACCTGCTTGGGCCGAATGGCAGCGGAAAGAGCACATTGCTGGAGTTGCTTTCAGGGCTTGTGGAAGGGCAGGGAAATGTTTGTATCGATGGGGTCGATATTCAAGATATCGACAGCCAATCGTTGGCTCGCCAACGCGCGTATCTCAGTCAGCAGCAAAAGCCGGCATTTGCTATCGGTGTATACCAATACCTCTCATTGAGTCTCTCCGCGCTGAAAGGGGCAGACGTTACGGCCATTGAGAGTGCGGTTGCTACAGTCTGTGAGACATTGGCGATCGCTGACAAGCTGAACCGTAATACTGATCAGTTATCCGGTGGGGAGTGGCAACGTGTTCGTCTTGCGGGCGTGTGTTTGCAGATTTGGCCCGATATCAATCCCGATGGACGGTTACTTATCCTCGATGAACCTGCCACAGCCCTGGATATTGCCCAGCAAAGCGCTATGTACAAGATGGTGCGAATGCTGGCTGATAGAGGTATTGCCGTGGTCATGTCTAATCATGACCTTAACCGCTCACTGAGCGAGGCGGACAGAGTCGTTATGCTAAAACTTGGCACTCTTATAGCCAATGGCAAACCTGCGGATACAATGAATCTCGGGATATTGGAAACGGTCTATGGGGCAAAGTTAAGGATTGTGGAATTGGAAGGTGAACGAGTGATACTTAGCTAAGCAGTGTAACTCCAACTTGATTCCATCGTTTTTCGATATCGTCGGCTGCCACTTATCAGCTACAAACTAGTAGCCGATAAATGGGCATCATATTTTGCCCACCGGCGCCGTTTTCAATTCGAACCCGCTTCAAGTTTTGCCTTAATAAACAAAGCATGGTCGAGGTAAAGGAGTTCTGCCGTTTTCCGGATTACGGAGTCTTCAAGCGGATCTAGAACACCATCAGCATAGGCAACTTCCCACATGGCTTTAATCAGCGCATAGCGTTGCGGCTGATCGAGCTGGCGAAGCTTATCTGTGTAGTCATAAAGTGACACTGATTTCTTAGCATCTGATTTGGCTGAATCAACCAGTTGAGTGGCTTCAGGCTCGTCGATCTCCAGCAGTGACATCAGCATGTTTACTTTCGCTGATTCTTCCCGCGCATCAACTTGATGATCTGCACCTGCTACTTCACACAACAAACCTGCCATCGCACGGTGATAGAGCAATTCGTTGGCGGCAACGCTTCCCCCTTCATCAGTAAAAGCTTCTTTTAGGATGGATGCCAGTTTTGACAGCATAGACACGTTCTCACATCAGTATTCATTGCACTGAAGTATGAGCGAAACAGGCGAGAGATGAAACATTTAAAAATGAGAACAGTGTTAGATCAGATGGTTAGCGTATGTTCGATGATTTCAGTAAAAAGAAATGCGCGCCACAAGTGCGCGCTAACCAGTTTCTTTGACGACCGCGTTTAAGAAACCGAAAGGATGATGTCAAACTTGTCTAAATGACAAGGGTAATTAAACCTTATTTAAAATTAATTTCTGTACCAGACTAAAGACATTATCCAAAAGTCTAATGCGAAAATTACTATTTAACGATTATTAAAAGGGTAATCTTCCTTACTAATATATCGTCAGATAAATAAGGTTGTTCTTAATTAGAAGTTGTTGAATATGAAGTCCTGTTCTGAAAAATCATTAATATTAGAGTTGTTGAAAGTAATAGTGTGAGTTTCTGATACGGTAAGCACAACGGTGATCCCAACTTGTTGTATATCCAGTTGTTCAAAATTTTCAGCAACATTGAAAAGTACTATTTTGTCTAATTCTTGTACAAAATCGACAATGCGATCATTACTGCTCACACCTTCAAAGAGAGAAGTAAAAACAAAGTAGTCTTGGCCGGCACCACCAATATAAAAGTCATCACCACTTGTCCCGACAAGGTAGTCACTATCATCGCCGCCAAACAAGCGGTCATTGCCAATGCCACCAATCAATATGTCACTGCCTGTTCCGCCAAGCAAATCGTTGTTTCCAGCGACGCCTACCAGCACATCGTCACCTAGACCGCCACCAAGAAAGTCATCTCCGGCACCACCAATTATTGTGTCAGCACCCGAGCCGCCAACAATAAAATCATTGTCACCAATGGTGGCTATTTCATTAAAGAAAGAAGGGTTATTAATCACGAATTGTTGGATATTAAATGCTGCCAATTGGATATCTTCAGATGTTAACCAAGTAAGATCGCGCGCTTTCAATGATTCATAAAGTGTGCTGGCAGTGTCCAGGAAAACTTCATTGCTAACGTCCAGATAATCGGAAAGAGGAATGTCATCTCCCAAGATCAGGTCGTCGCCACCAAATGCAACGATGGTGTCTTTACCGTCCATTCCATTAATAAAATCATCACCGTTTGTTCCTGCCAGATTTTCATCCAAATCTGAGCCGTACTTGATGCTGTCGAACTGAATTCCATTTACTGTATTCATCATAAACTCCTAATGTTATTTCACCTTGCTCAGAATTTAATGAGCATGACGGTAAATAAGTGTAAAAGTTAGCCAGAAGTACATTGTGTCAATCAGTTTATTTTTATATGTAACTTTGAAACTAAAGCAGTTGCTCTTAAATTAAGAAATTTAGTCGCATGTCGGCGACATGTCTAAATTGTTGGCGGTTCTTATTCCTTTAATATGTGGTTAACCCGTTCGTCAAGCGCATCGGTTATTATCGAAATCTCTTTTTGTCTGAAAAGGTGGATATATGAAAGGCTTTAAGTGGGTGTTGATGTTACTTATCGCTGTGGGCTTGATGGGATGTCAAAACGAAAAAATTACCGTTGCTTCATTCAATCTCTCTTTTGACAGGCCGAGTTTTGAGCAATTGCAGGATGAAATGGCGACGTCTCGCAGTGAGCAGGATGCATTGGTTGCAGCTTATGTCGGCAACAAGGATGCAATGGACGCAGAAGACAAAGAAAAGGCGGAAAAGGTGATTCAAATCCGCAACGTGGCCGCCATTATTCAGCATGTCAGGCCGGATATTCTGATGATGGCGGAGTTCAATAATGACGGCAATGGCGACGATCTATCCGCAATGCACGGGTTTCAGCGTAATTACCTGTCACACGAACAAAGCCTGAACAGCATTGATGGCGGTGACTGGCAAAAACCGATTGTTTACCCCGTGATGGAAACCTTCTCAACGAATACCGGCTTAAACAGCGGCTTGGATTTGGACAACAACGGCATAGCAGGGCAACTGCCGGGCGATGCGTGGGGCTTTGGTTTCTATCATGGACAATATGCCTTTGGCCTGATGTCCAGGTTTGATATTAAAACGCGCAAGGTTCGTACTTTCCAAAACTTCAAATGGAAAGACCTGCCAACAGCGACCATTCCAACAATCACTAACTGTAACGATGAAAATAATCCGATCCCTGCAGGTTTAAGCTGCGGCGACAACTGGTACACAGACGAGGAATGGGAAGTGATGCGTCTGTCATCGAAAAACCATGTCGATGTTCCTGTGGTTGTGCCTACACCGTTTGGTAAAGAAGTGGTTCATCTTTTACTTTCACACCCTACGCCACCGGTGTTTGACACTGTCACCCAGAACAACAAACTGAGAAACCGCGACGAAATCCAGTTCTGGATTGATTACATCAACGGCGGGAAATTCCTGTACGACGATAAAGGTAAAAAGGGTGGCCTGAAGAAAAAAGCCCACTTTTTCGTTATGGGTGATCTCAACGCTGACCCGGAGGCGGGTGAAGGGTTTCGGGAAACCATAGCAACGCTGCTCGAAAATCCTCGCGTAAACCAGGCAGCAACAACCGGTGAATTCACGCCAACCAGCAATGGCGCATTGGAAGCGGCAAACAATGTTCCGTACCCAGAGCGCGTCACCAGTACGTTTGGCTTGCGTGTTGACTATGCCTTTCCTTCAGCTTCCCTGGAGGTGGAATCTTCAGGCGTTTTTTGGCCTGCAACCGGTGAGCCAGGACGCTTGTTGATGAACGATGACAGGTAGGCAACTATGGCGATGGTAAAGATATTTCCTCTGATCACCGTCTCGTTTGGTACACGATAGATATGTATTGAGCCACTTCTGCACGGTTTTACGCTGGACGAGATTGAAAGCGCTGAAATCACCTGTGGCACATAGCCTTTCTTGTGCGTTTTCTGCGGGGTTTAGGCGAGAGCGTTCGAAGAAAATAGCGAGCGGGGTTAAGCAGTTACCCGTGTAGCAAAGAGGTGTTATACGGAAATTACAGAGGTGCAGCCTCGGAGGGGCAGTTTGATTCAAGATAGACTGAATCGGACTAACGGTTGAAGCCGGGCGCCATTCGTGCGAATGGCGCAGGGGCAAAGCGGTCGATCAGAAGGCTTTTGGTGCGAAACCGGTAACCACTTCCAGTTTCAGTTCTTTACCCAGTTTGGTCAGAGGGTGAACAACAACAAGGCCACGAACGGATTTTTTCAGCTTACCCATGTCCGCTTGTTCTTGCTTGGTGATTTCGCGGGAAAAAGGCATATCAAGCAAGCTCTTGCGCTCTTTGTTCAGCTCAAAGTTTTGCTTGTGGCTGAGTTGGCTGATTTTCTTGTTCAAATCTTCGATGTCGTCGGTGAACTTAGTCACCATCACGTCGTCACCACGCGTCTTAGCGGCATCCAGTTTTACTTGGCTTTTGTTCAGACGGTTTTTCAATTGTTGTAGTTCTTGTTTCATGCTCATGGTAATCGACCACTGTGATTGACTTAGGCGCGGAGTATAGCATAAGCCTATGTGATGATAATCACATTGTTCTATCTGGCTGATACTTTGGATTTAACGGGTTCTTATTACGACAACCGCCAATGAATGGTAGAATCGTCACAATTTTTCTGACGGTACTGAGCGATAAAACGCCGACCAACGTACCGTGAATGGATTTTCTTCACAAATAGCATTTCTCTGGATAACGATTTGACCGCTTCAATCCATCAAAATAACGCTAAAACGCTATTCAAGGCGCTTGATGACTGCATGCTGAAAGACAAATTCCGTCTCAGCAAGCGCATCAAAGGCGCACAACGCATCAAGAAAGATGATGCCCGTCAGGCTGTCTTCGATGAAATCGCACTCGACATCGCCAATTCGATGCAGGTGCGTATGCAGCGTCAGGCGAGTACGCCAACCATTACCTTCCCGGAACAACTGCCTGTCAGCCAGAAAAAAGACGACATCGCAGAGGCCATTGCCAACAATCAAGTGGTCATTGTTGCCGGTGAAACCGGTTCGGGTAAAACCACTCAGCTGCCAAAAATTTGTATGGAACTCGGCTTGGGCGTATCGGGTGTTATCGGACATACCCAGCCACGCCGCCTTGCCGCGCGTTCTGTTGCAACCCGTATTGCCGAAGAGCTGGAAACTGAGCTTGGAAAAACCGTCGGTTACAAAGTTCGTTTCAACGATCAGGTGTCGGAAGAATCCCGCGTCAAGCTGATGACCGACGGTATCCTGCTGGCTGAAATCCAGCACGACCGCTACCTGAACCAATATGACTGTATCATTATCGATGAAGCGCACGAGCGCAGCCTGAACATCGACTTTATTCTGGCTACCTCAAGCAATTATTGCCGAAGCGTCCTGATCTAAAGTTGATCATCACATCAGCAACTATCGACCCTGAGCGTTTCTCCAACCACTTCCGTGGTGCGCCAATCATTGAAGTGTCTGGCCGAACTTACCCGGTGGAAGTGCGTTACCGTCCGTTGGTGGAAGACAGCGAAGATACCGACCGCGATCAGCTTCAGGCCATTTTCGATGCTGTCGATGAACTGCATGATGAAGGGCCGGGCGATATCCTGATCTTCATGAACGGTGAGCGTGAAATTCGTGATACCGCAGATGCGCTTAACAAGCGTAACCTGCGTGATTGCGAAATCTTGCCGCTGTACGCGCGCTTGTCGTCTGCCGAACAAAACCGTGTATTCCAATCTCACGGTGGCCGCCGCATTGTACTGGCGACCAACGTGGCAGAAACCTCGCTGACAGTACCTGGCATCAAATACGTGATTGACCCGGGTACGGCGCGTATTTCCCGTTACAGCTACCGCACGAAAGTGCAGCGCCTGCCAATTGAGCCTGTCTCTCAAGCCAGCGCCAACCAGCGTAAAGGCCGTTGTGGTCGTGTCTCTGACGGTATCTGTATCCGCCTGTACTCGGAAGAAGATTTCCTGTCGCGTCCGGAATTTACCGATCCGGAAATCCTGCGTACCAACCTGGCGTCGGTTATCCTGCAAATGACGGCGATTGGTCTGGGCGACATTTCCGCTTTCCCATTTGTACAGCCACCTGACAGCCGCAACATCTCTGATGGTGTCCGTCTTCTGGAAGAGTTGGGTGCACTGAAAGAGGGTAAAGATCGCGACGATCCAAAGCGCTTAACCGACACCGGCAGTGCATTGGCGCGTCTGCCAATCGACCCGCGTCTGGCACGTATGGTACTGGAAGCTGCGCGCCTCGGCGCCTTGCATGAGGTGATGGTGATTGCTTCAGCACTGTCGATACAGGATCCGCGTGAACGCCCTTCAGACAAACAACAGCAGTCTGACGAGAAACACCGCCGTTTTAACGACAAAGAGTCGGATTTCCTCGCTTATGTAAACCTTTGGGAGTACATCAAAGAGCAGCAGAAGGAACTTTCCGGCAACCAGTTCCGCAAACAGTGTAAGAAGGATTACCTCAACTACCTGCGTGTGCGTGAATGGCAGGATGTGCATTACCAAATCCGTCAGGTCGTCAACGAACTGGGCTTTAAGATCAATCAAGAACCTGCAGATTATCAATCCGTACACATGGCTCTGCTGGCGGGTCTGCTTTCCCATATTGGCCTGAAAGATCAGGAGAAGAATGAATATCAGGGTGCGCGCAATGCCCGGTTCAATATCTTCCCGGCATCAGGCATCTTCAAGAAGCAGCCGAAGTGGGTGATGGTGGCAGAGCTGGTGGAAACCTCCAAACTTTGGGGACGTGTTGCCGCCAAGATCCAGCCAGAATGGGTTGAGCCTTTAGCCAAACATCTCATCAAACGCAGCTACTCTGAACCGCACTGGGAGAAAAAACAGGCGGCGGTATTCGCGTTTGAAAAAGTCATGCTGTACGGCATTCCAATCGTGCCTAAGCGCAAGGTGAACTACGGCAATATCGATGGCGTGGTAAGCCGTGAGATCTTTATCCGCTCTGCGCTGGTGGAAGGGGATTGGGAAACCAAACACAAATTCTTCCACCAAAACCGCAAAATGCTGGCGGAAGTGGAAGAGCTTGAGAAGAAATCACGCCGCCGCGATATTCTGGTGGACGACGATACCCTGTATGAATTCTATGACCAGCGTATCGACCATACTGTGGTTTCCGGTCGTCACTTCGACAGTTGGTGGAAAAAAGTCAGCCGTGATGAACCTGAAAAGCTGAACTTCGAAAAGGCCATGCTGCTGGCGGGTGATGCAAGCCATGTTACAGAGCTGGATTACCCGAACTTCTGGCATCAGGCAACCTGAAGCTGAAACTCAGCTACCAGTTTGAGCCGGGCGAAGACCATGATGGAGTGACAGTACATATCCCGTTGCCGGTATTGAACCAGGTTGAACCAGAAGGGTTCGACTGGCAAATTCCGGGTCTGCGCCATGAACTGATTGTCGCTTTGATCAAATCGCTGCCTAAGACGTTACGACGTAACTTTGTGCCTGCGCCAAACTATGCCACGGCTTTCCTGCAGCGTGTAACGCCGATGGAAGCGCCACTATTGGATGCGCTGGAAAAAGAGCTGAAGCGCATGACAGGCGTGACGGTGCTGCGTGAAAGCTGGCAGTTGGATCAGTTGCCTGAGCACCTGAAAATCACTTTCCGCGCGGTTGACCATAAAAACCGCAAGCTCAATGAAAGCTACGATTTGTATGAGCTGAAAGACGGCCTGAAAGAGAAAGTACAGGAAACCCTGTCGCAGGTAGCGGATGACGATATCGAGCAACAAGGGCTGACCACCTGGAGCTTTGGCCCACTGCCGAAGATGTACCAGCAAAAACGCGGTGGCTTTGAAGTGAAAGCCTTCCCTGCGATCGTGGATAACAAAGATTCCGTCGGTATCAAGCTGTACGAAACAGAAGAAGAGCAACATCAAGCGATGAAGCAAGGTCAACGTCGTTTGATCCTTCTGAACGTGCCGTCACCGATTAAGTATCTTCACGATAATTTGCCGAATAAATCCAAACTGGGTCTGTACTTCAACCCGTATGGTCGCGTGCTGGATTTGATTGATGACTGTATAGCCTGTGGCGTCGATAAGCTGGTTGAGTCTCAGGGTGGCTTGAAATGGCAACCGGAAGAGTTTGAAGCACTGAAAGAGTATGTTCGCGCTGAACTGGGCGATACCGTGGTGGACATCGCCAAGCAGGTAGAACAAATCCTGACAACGGCGTTCAACATCAACAAGAAGCTCAAGGGCAAAATCGACTTCACCATGGCGTTTGCCCTGTCAGACATCAAGGCGCAGATCGAAGGCTGATTTTCAAAGGCTTTGCGACCGAGTGCGGCTGGAAGCGGCTGCCGGACATTCAGCGTTACCTTAACGCTGTAGAGCGCCGTTTGGAAAAACTGCCGATAGATCCTAATAAAGACCGTCTGCACATGCTGAAGATTGAAGCGGTGACTAAGGACTACAAAGAGTTGCTGAATAAGATCCCGAAAGGACAGCGCGTGCCAGAGTCGGTAAAAGAAATCCGTTGGATGGTAGAGGAGCTTCGCGTGAGTTACTTCGCCCAGCAGCTTGGGACGCCATATCCGATATCGGACAAACGGATTAAGAACGCTATCGACGCTGTATAGCGAATCGGTATGTTTTACACCCTGTGTCAGCAGGGAGTCAAAATTCCCTAAAAAAAGAAAGCCAGCATGATTGCTGGCTTTTTCCTTTTTTATCCCTGTGGCAACATCCGCCAAGAGGTCACAACAGGCGGCAAAATGCTGCCAGAATTTCCTCCGCTATCTTTCAGCAATAGCACCATTTATAAGGTGTACGAAGCCAAAGATAGTCACAACATATTGAATTTTAATAACAACATTATGCCTGCTATGAGCTGGCACAAATCTTGGTTTGGTTAAGACAGATTCTGATTCGCACAATGCCGGATGAAACACGATGTCTTAATCAATACCGATTGGGGAATGCTATGTATAAGGCTGTAAGAGCAGCACTTGCGCTTCTTTTATTAGTGTTTTCAGCGAATGTGTTTGCAACAACGCTTCCTGATGCTCAAACCATGTATCGTCAGCTACACCTTTCTCACGAGGTGGCGTTTGACAAGTTTGAGCAAGCCTATGACCACTTCAAAACTCACAGATCCGGCAAGCCAATCTTTACTTTGATTGACTACAGTAAGCCATCATCAAAAACGGTTTTGGTCTTTGATATTGCCAAACGCAAGGTGCTGTTTTCGTCCTATGTTTCCCACGGAAAAAACAGTGGCTCGCTATACGCCAAAAAGTTCTCCAACGTCGTCAACTCACGGAAAACGTCGATTGGTATCTTTAGGGCGGCAGAAACCTACTATGGCAAACACGGTTATTCACTGAGGCTGGATGGCCTTTCTAAAGGATTAAATGACAACGCCCGCAGACGCGCGATCGTCATTCATGGTGCATCCTATGCCAACCCGAAAGTGATCTCGAAAACCGGTCAGTTAGGACGCAGTTGGGGATGCCCGGCATTGCCGAGCTACCTGTCGAAAAAGGTTATCGACACCATTAAAAACGGCACTTACATCTACGCATACGGTTGAAATGCGAACTCCAAGAATCGATGAAACGGCGCATTCTGATCAATGCGCCGTTTTTTTGCCTGCTGATGTAATCCCATCTTCCGAATTTCCTGCCCAATCCCATAAAAACTATCCCGAGTAGCAACGGCAATTTACACAAGGAAAATGACTTCTGCACTCATCAAACCGGGAGACAGGATGAAACCGACTCAAATCGCACTAATCGCCAGTGTCAGTGTTGCAACATCGCAACACGCACTGGCCACCAGCTGCCTTCACCACAAACCCCAATTGGCTGTGCCTTATGAAAATGAAATGGTCATTGATTGGCAAGATTACGTCTATAGCGAAAAGCTGGACGGTATCCGCGCCTATTGGAGCGGGAAGTTCCTGTTCACCCGCCAGGGTAACCTGATTTACGCTCCGTCCTGGTTTACTGATAGCCTGCCGCCTATTGCGCTGGAAGGGGAGCTTTGGATTGGGCGCGGCCAGTTTGAGGAGACCATGCGACGGTGATGGACAGCAAGCCTGATGAAAAAGCCTGGCGACAAGTTCGTTTTATGGTGTTTGATTTACCGGCCAGCCTGGATAGTTTTGACGAGCGCTACCAAAAAATGAATGGGCTGACAGAGGCCATGAAATTGCCCCACCTTGGGTATGTCACACATTACCCTGTTGAGAGTGAAATGGCGTTGCGGGAGGTGTTGGCGTCGATCAACGCAAAGGCGGAGAAGGGCTGATGCTGAGAAAGCGTGATGGTATTTATATGGGTGGCCGTTCAAGCAATGTGATTAAAATGAAAGTCGCTGAAGATGCTGAAGCGGAAGTCATCGGCCATATTGATGGAAAAGGAAAGCATGTTGGCAGACTGGGCGCATTATTGGTGAAAATGCCAGATGGTAAAGAGTTTAAAATCGGAACTGGATTTTCAGACAACCAGCGAGAAAATCCACCTGAAATTGGCGCGAAAGTGACATACCGTTACAACGGCTTCACCAAAAATGGCATTCCGAAATTTGCCCGCTACCTGCATGTGGATGTAACCAAACAATAGTGCTTCCTATTTAAGTCACAATTTGCATATCCGCACTGGCGATATTGCGTATCTGCTTAAAAACTAAAGAAGGAGCATTTAGTAAGGATTGCGCAATGGGGAAGAATCGTCGTCCCACTCTTTCTGATGTGGCTGAACAGGTCGGGGTCACCAAAATGACCGTCAGCCGCTACCTCAACAACCCTCAAAAAGTCGCTAAAAAAACCGGGGAACAAATCCAGATTGCTTTGGATGACATCGGTTATATTCAACCGCGTGCCGGACATTCTTTCCAACCGGGCCAGCCGAACGATCGGTGTTGTTCTGCCTTCTTTCAATCATCCTGTATTTCAGCAAGTCATCGCCGGCATTGAGGCGGTAACAGACGAATGCGGGTATCAGGTCATGGTGGCGCATTGCGGTTACGACGAAAAACTGGAAGAGCAGCGTATTGAATCACTACTCTCATTCAACGTCGATGGCCTGATCTTATCCGAGCATGGGCACACAGAGCGCACGCTGAAAATGCTCAAGGTGGCTGGCCTTCCATTCGTGGAAATCATGAAAAATACAAATGGTGGCAGGTTCACTGTCGGTATCGATAATCGCTTGGCGGCGTTTTCTATGGTGTCGCTGATGATAGAGCGCGGATACCGCAATATCGTGTGTCTGAGCGTTAAGAAGGGAATAGGGACGCCGGACAAACTTCAGGGTTACCTCGATGCCATGGAAGCAAATGCACTCACTCCACGCAGTCTTACGGCAAAGGCGGAATCTTCTGTTTCATTGGCGCGTAAGATGACCCGGAAAGTACTGGAACGATACCCAGAAACAGACGCGTTTTTCTGCACGGATGATGAACTGGCGGCTGGGGTGTTGTTAGAGTGCCAGCATAAAGGGTTGGACGTGCCGCAGGAGATAGGCATTGCTGGCATTCATGCGCTGGATATCGGGCAATCAATGATGCCGAGGTTAGCCAGTGTGGTTACTCCAGACAGGGAAACCGGCGAAAATGCAGCGCGATCACTCATCAGTGAGCTGCAAGGTGTGGCATTCAGCGCTGAACCGCTTGATTTTACGCTGGACGCAGGGGCGAGCCTTCTGGCAGAAACCCAAGAGTAATCAGACAAATAAAGCAAAAAGAAAGCCTGATGAGAAACCATCAGGCTATTTGTTTTGGGCTAAAACTCGGCAGTCTGTGTTACGCTGTCACTTCTTCCAGCAGGTAAAGGATGGAATGGTAAGGAATACCGCTGTGATGGGTTAATCCAATTTCACAGGTGCGGCTGTTACTGAACCCGCGCTTACAGTTTGCCGGAATTTGCGCTTTCAAAGGGTGCAATGCTGCTTCATTCAGTTCAGGCGTGAAGAAGCCTTTATCCCCGGCAAAGCCACAGCACTCGATATGTTCTGGCACGATAACGTCTTTGGCACAGGCTTTGGCAACGTTAAGTAATGTATCCGCCAGACCCATCCGGCGCGCACTGCAGGTGATGTGCAGCATAACCGTTTCGTCGACAGGTTTAATGGTTAAGTCTTCCATTAGGTATTTCAGGATAAATCCGGCCGCTCATGGATTTCCATCGATTGTTCAAACTTTTCTTTGCTCAGCTTCGAACAGGGGCTGGTGTCCATCAGTACCGGGATCTTTCCTTCCTGACTCGCCTGCCAAAGTGCCGCCTGCAATTCCTGGCTCTTTTGGTCGGCAATGTCATTCATGCCTTTACTGTCGTAGGGCATGCCGCAGCAAAGTGACGGCAGTTTTTGCGGCAGTATCACGCTGTATCCTGCACGTTTCAGTAGCGTTATCGTGACTTCAGTCAGTGAGCGTTTATCTTCACTGCCGACTTCGTTGCCCATATTGCGACTGGCACAGGAAGGGAAGTAAACAACCTGTTTGGTTCCGCCCGTTTCAGTAGGAGCGGCTTTGTAAGGGTTGGCGCGGGGGAAGCTTTCATTCCACGCCGGTGTTTTGCCCTTGGTGAGTTTACGGATGCTATTGAGCATGCTGCCCACGGCTTTTTCACCGAGAACAGATTGCATCGCGCTGTTGGTGGACAACCGACGCGGGTCAGTGTAGTGACTGTATCAAAGTGATTGGCTGTCCAGCGGGCAATAGGGACAAAGCGCTGGTATTTGGCGATGCGCACTTTTTTGATGAGATCGCCGGTATTAATGCCCACGGGACAACGTTCAGCGCAAAGCCCGGTTGCAGCGCAGGTATCGACACCCAGGTAATCAAATGCCTTTTGCAGTTCTGCGTGTTTGTCTGTACTGCCTTCGCGCTCCAGGCGGCTCAGTTCGCGATAAAGCACAATACGCTGCCTTGGGGAAAGGGACAGCGTGCGTGCTGGGCAGACAGCCTCACAGAAGCCACATTCGATACAGCGATCGACCAGGTCATCCGCTTTGGGCATGGGTTTTAAATGGGTTATGTGGGCATCTGGATTGTCATTGATAATGACGCCGGGGTTGAGCAGGCCTTTGGGATCGAACAGGGATTTAATACGCTGCATTAATTGATAGGCATCCGCACCCCATTCAAGCTCGACATAAGGTGCCATGTTGCGGCCGGTGCCGTGCTCCGCTTTCAGTGACCCTTCATATTTCACCGCGACCAACTGGGCGACAGCATCCATAAATTTACCGTAGCGGGTCACTTCTGCCTGACTTTCAAAACCCTGGGTAAACACAAAGTGAAGGTTACCTTCGAGGGCATGGCCGAATATGATGGCTTCGTTGTATTGGAATTCGGTAAAAAGAGCTTGAAGTTCTCGGACGCCGGCGGCGAGGCGCTCGACAGGAAATGCCACGTCTTCAATGATGACCGTGGTTCCTGCTTCACGCACCGCGCCAACTGCCGGGAACATGCCTTTGCGGATCCCCCACAAAGTGGCGACAGTGCCTGAGTCTGTGGTAAATGCCACCTGCTCAGGAATCTCAAACGCTGAGAGCGCAGACATGATGGTGTCACACTGGCTGTTTAGCGTGTGTTCCTCACTGGCACGGGATTCCACTAACAGTGCACAGTGCTCCAAGGTGAGCGCTGGTAAAAAGGCGGGCATGCCAGGCTTGTCAGCAACTGAGCGAAGTGCACGTCCATCCATCATTTCAACGGCTGACACAGGGGTTTTGGACAGGGCGGTGACGGCGTTGGAAGCGTCTCAATATCGTTGAAAACCAGCAGTGCAGAAGCTTTAAAAGGATGTTCGATAACGGTGTTATAAGTAATCTCGGCAATAAAACCCAAGGTACCTTCCGAGCCTACCATCAGATGTATCAATACATCGATGGGATCGGTAAAATCAACCAAAGCGTTGAGTGCATAGCCCGTGGTGTTTTTCAGACGGTATTTGTGCTGGATCCGCTGTTTTAACGCTTCATTTTTCTGAACATCGGCACACAGGGATTGAATACCGGCAAGCAGCACTTGATGGCTTTGGCGGAATGCATCGACAGAGTCATGATCTGCTGTATTGAGTAACGTCCCGTCGTGGAATACCACCTTCATGGCATCGACAGTTTTGTAGGTGTTCTGTGCCGTACCGCAACACATACCACTGGCGTTGTTTGCTGCAATACCACCAATCTTACAGCTGTTGATTGAAGCGGGATCCGGGCCTATTTTGCGCTGAAAAGGGGCGAGGTAGCGGTTTGCATCTGCGCCAATAACGCCAGGTTGCAGACGGATTTTCTTCCCATCATCCAGAATGTCATGGTTGCGCCAGTCGTCGGTCAGAGTGATCAACACAGAATCTGAGACTGCCTGGCCGGAAAGCTGGTACCCGCGGCACGGAAGGTAAACGGCACCAGCAATTCACCACATGTAGTGATGATATAAATGACTTCATCAAGCTTTCTGCCTGAACGACAAGCTTAGGGATCAAGCGGTAAAAACTGGCATCCGTACCATAGGCTAATCGCCTTACATCATCTGTTATCAACCTCGATTTGTGAATGCGGGATTCGAGCGCCGACAGCAAGCGTTGATATGTCGCTTCAGAAGGTGTTGTCGCCATGGTTACTCCTTAACCAGAAACAGGATCAGCCGTTTGGGGCCGTGCGCGCCGTAAGCCAGGGTTTGCTGGATATCAGCCGTTTTAGACGGTCCAGAAATCAGCAGCATATTGGTTGGAGGACGTTCGCCCCAATTTCCCTGCTGCCAGAATGGCGACTGCATTAACTCGCTGAAATTTGAAACAATGTCAGATTCGCGCAAAATGGCAATGTGCGTAGGTGGAACCAGTGACAAAGCTCGCGGTTCATTTTCTCCCGTCAGAACTGCGAGGGTTCCCGTATCCGCGATGGCGGCTTGAATCAGGTTGACGCTTGCATCGATGTTTTCAAACAGCGCAGTTTTAAATCCCTCGATTGGCTGGTCATAGACCTTGGCTTCTACATTCGGGCACGCTGCCTGAACTGTTTCCATGTAGGGATTTGTTTTTCCGAACAGCACGGAACCAAACTGATTGCTCTCAATGCAATTTATCAAGTCGCTTTCAAGGTTATTGCTGTCTGTACGGAAGATTTCCGTATGGCTTGCTTCCATACATCTTACCAGCCTCGCTACACGCTCATCAGCGTTGACGGACGACCAGGCTTGCCAATCAGGCATTTCATTCTGTTTGGTTTGCACGGGTGCGGCTTTTAGCTTGGCAAAGATGGCTTCACGCGCCTGTTGGCTTTTCGAATTCATTATTTGCCTCCCTGGCGTTTCGCCAACTTCGCTTTCAAAGATGTTTTCGCTAACTTGGGCTTCACCCTGCATTGGGTCCAATTGCCGAGATGTTCAGGGAGAATGCCATTCATTTTACGGGCGGCATTTAAACCGGCGTGATAAAAGGTCGGGTGAGTTGCAGCGAATACAAACCCCTTCATCGCTGCGATTTCTAAAGTATTGTGCGCGGCGTTTTGGCCATTCAATGGATCATGGTTTGGCTCAGCGTTGTGCTTTGATTCCTGTCTGAGGCGTTGCAGTAATGATGGGATCGGAATGCGTACCGGACAGACTTCCTCACAGGCACCGCACATACTGGATGCCGTAATAAGGTTTTGCGTGCTGTCGATGCCCATCAAATGCGGTGAAATGATCTTTCCTATCGGGCCAGGGTAAACAGTGCCATAGGCGTGACCCCCAATGCGGGTATACACAGGGCAGTGGTTCATACAGGCACCGCAACGGATGCACTGAAGGGTCTTTCTCAGCTCGTTGTCGTGATACGCCTGCGTGCGTCCGTTATCGAGCAGGATAAGGTGCACTTCCTGTGGGCCATCAAGCTCGCCGTCTTTGCGGGGACTGCTGATCATGTTGAAATAGGTCGTGATGTTCTGACCTGTGGCAGAGCGGGTAAGGGCACTGTACAGGGGAGGAACATCTGACAAGAACTCCACCACTTTTTCAATCCCGGTAATGGCAACATGCACCTTGGGGATGGTGGTACACATGCGGCCATTGCTTCATTTTCGACAAGACAAAGAGTGCCAGTTTCAGCCACAGCAAAGTTGACACCAGATACACCAATTTCTGCTTCCTGATAAGCTTTACGAAGTGCACTCCTGCCAGTCTGGATCAGACGGTCAACGTCGGTTGTGGGCTGAAAGTCAGAAATGTTGTGCTCAAAGGTATCTGACACCTGCTGTTTGTTTTTGTGGATAGCGGGCATGATGATGTGCGACGGGGTATCTCCATCCAGCTGGACGATATATTCCCCCATATCACTTTCCAGACAGCGTACGCCGTGCTTTTCCATGAAATGATTGAGGCCGATTTCCTCGCTCACCATGGATTTGCCTTTCACCATCAGTTTTGCCTGATGCTGCTTGGCGAGTGCGCTGAAAATCTCATTCGCTTCATCCGCGTTTTGCGCCCAATGCACCTGAATGCCATTTCGTTGCAGGTTTTGCTCCAGCTTTTCAAGCAATTCAGGCAACTTGCTCAAACAACGTTGGCGGATCGCTTCGGCGCGATCCCTGACGGCTTTTTCCTCCGCGGGGTCGGGAAAGGCATCACGGCGTTTTCCTCGCAGGTAATCCATGGCACCGCGAAAGTTTTGGCGAAGTTCCTTGTCTGCCAGCGCTTCTTTCGCTTGCTGGTGGAAATGTTCTGGCGTGTTATGGCTCATTGGTTGCCTCCTTTCACGCCTGTGCGCTCGGCAAGAAAACTGGCGATGTGTTTACCCTTGAAGGTTTGCCCTTGATACTCAAGGCACCGTTGATGTTCAGCATGCAGCCCCAATCCGCACTGACGAATTCAGCCGCGCCAGTGCTGATCAGATTGTGGGATTTATCACCTACCATGGCTTCGCTGATGTTCGGGTGACGGACTGAAAAAGTACCGCCAAACCCACAGCATTCTTCTTCATACGCGGCATGCTTTACGTCTACGTTATCAAGTTGGCCGAGCAGGTGTTCGGTGTAGACATGAACGTTCATTTCGCGTCTGGCAGCGCAGGAGGTGTGCACCGAAACTGTTGTAGGCTCACCATTGTCCTTCAGTTCTACTCGGCAAACATTGGTCAGGAACTCGGTGAACTCAAATACACGGGAAGCAAAATCTCGCGCTTCGTTTTCGAGCGGGTGGCTTTCAAAAATCCGGGGGTAGTGGTGAACCATCATGCCGCCACAGGATCCAGAAAGAATCACAACTGGAATGCGTTCGGAGAAAAGCGACATTTGATGCGCAGCAACAGTTCTGGCTTCTTCGGTATAACCTGAGCTGTATGCCGGTTGCCCACAACAGGTTTGCTTGGGGACAAACTCAACATCAATCCCTTGCTGCTCAATCAGGGCAATCGCATCGATACCTGTATCGGGGTCAAAAGCATCAACAAGGCAGGTAGCGTAGAGGTAAACTTTTTGCGGTTTCGCAGGGTAAATTCGCGTGTGTTGCATTGCTCGTCCTCGCAACATGGCATCCATTTAGGGTAGATGACGGCATTTCCACCGTTCTATTAATTGTTAGATAGTCAGCTTAAAGAGATGTGATATTGGGATAAATGGAAAATAATGAATTAATTGTTTCTCAATTTAACGCAATAGAAACAAAGTGAATGCTGGGTTGATCAAAGCTTTTAACCGCGTTAACGTAAAAAGCGCCTGTTGTTAGGCGCTTTTTGGTGAATGTGGCTTGTCCTTAGAGCAAAGAATTAGCCATGTCACGTCCGGTTCCCCGGGCTTCTTCAATCACATCGATAACATTCTCACTTAGCCCCAACATGCTGTATTCAAGTTGGTGGTTAAGCCAGGTGAGCTTGGCCTCTCCGTCAACGAGATCATCCCAATGGGCATCAACCTTAGCGGCAAAGTTAATGATTGCGGCGAGTTGTGAGAACGAGTCGCCCTGGACTGCACGGTACTGATGGGCGATGGCATCGACGAGTGAATCTGCGAATTTCCAGTTACGTGCCAATGCGCCACCCAGTTCGGCATTGTCGGTATTCAGCACGATCTGCTGTGCCTCTGGCTTGGTTTTGCCGGTTTCGATGTGAAGTTCCACCTTGGAGGCTTTATCCGGGTAGGCGCTGTAAATCAGCAGATCCCCGATGTTATGAAGCATGCCTGCGGTGAACGCTTCGTTCTGGTCGGCTTTCACTTCCTTGGCGACCACTTTACACAGCGTCGCGACTTCAAATGTTGTTGCCCAGAATTCGTTGAGGTCAAAGCCTTCAATTTCAGGGAAGGCACTCATCAACGCAGAAGCGGTCACCAAGGTTCTGATTGGGCTGAGACCCAATCGAATAACCGCTTCGTCAACCGAGGCGACAGAGCGACTGCGGCCAAAGTGGGCAGAATTAGAGAGTCTTAAAACTCGGGCGCTAATCACTTGGTCGAGCGCGATTTTGTTGGAGATCTGGCTCATGTCGGAGCCTTCACTATTAACAAGTTCCATCAGTTCTTGAACGACTTTTGGCACTTTTGGAAGTTTGTCGATATGTTTTAGCAGTTGTTCTGTAGACATAGTTCGCTCCGCTGCTTTTGCCTTTCTCTAAATATAGAACAAGGTCTCAAAAGTGGGGTGCGAAATTGTAACTAAGACATTGACCTTAATGAGGATCCGCTACATCTATTCATGTTCCGGCATGACGAAAAGAAAGACCAAATGGAACGGGGGAAAATGAAAAGAGCCCGTTATAACTGGGCTCTTGGGGAATTTTGTGTTTACATCCCATTAACGAAATGGGCGGATTATGCAGTCATGCTGGATAAAAATGTAGACTTGCGTTGGTTAAATTTATCTACCAGCGCTTCAACAGCTTGAGGTTCGAATTCACGCAAACCGCTACAAACCATTTTCTTTTTACCTTCGCCGATCACTTCGCCATTTTCTTTAAAGCAAAACGCCAGTGTCACGGTGCCGCGTTTGCCTGATACTTCCATGACAGAATCGGTCAATTCCACGCTAGGGGAAGTAAAGTCGAGATGGTTGAAGTTAAGCTCCATACTCTCATACATCACAAGCGGGCGCTCTGTTGATCATCATGCCGCACTCTTCCATCAGTGGAACCATAATGTGCGGGAAGTTCATGCCAGAAAACTTCACATAGTTTTCCGCTACCTGAGCCGCTAAGGTTTCATCCAACTTAGAATCGCCACCGCGTTCCATGGTTAGGTAAAGCTTATCGTTGGCGTCGATCACTTCCAGATTGCCTTCGCTGTCTTCACGGAAGAGCAGACCAAGGTTGTCAGATATCATGCCAGCGAACGTGACGCGCATTTTCTGGCTGATCCCCGCTTTTGCCAGTAAAACAGCAAACAGCAAATCGCCGGGTACGCAGAATCTTTTGGCGTCCTCATCGTGAATTGGATTGAAATCGCCCGCGATGATTTTGGCAAAATGACTGGCTTGTTGACGGGTAAAAACATACTGGCCGTCTTTATGAGAGAAATAGTTTTCTAACTGCATGATATCTAATTGGTGGACTTCCACTGTTAACATTGCCCGCATTGTAACTGAGTGGGCAATAGATAATGGTCTAGCCAGTTGGACGCGGGTGAAGAATTTCGCGCCAGCTGGAACGTTAGAGAATATGACCCTGATAGATTTTGTCGAAGCTACGCGTTTGTAAGGCGCTGACCATGGTGCTTGGGAAAAAGAGCAAATCAGGCAGTTTTTCTAATGGCATCCAGACAATACCAATCTGGTCTTTATCCATGTCACTTGGCTGGGATATTTGGCGGAAGTGTTTTGCTTCAACAAACAACTCTATTTGGTGCAGGTGCTTGGGTAAGTAGGTGGTATCTAATTTGTCGGCGATCACTTCACGGACAAACAATACGTCTCCCATTTCAGCTTCACCACCGGTCTCTTCAAGCATTTCACGCTTAAAGGCTTGATCCAGCGTTTCATTGTGTTGGATACCGCCGCCGGGAAGAATATACCAAAGCCCGCGGTCGTCCCTGTGCTCGGCAAGTAGCAGGGTATCATCCCGGTAGCAGACGGCGCGCACGGACACGCGAAGAGGGTGCATATCAACGTCCTGGTTGAAAGTAGGGTGGTTACGAGGTTAACCAATATGTAGGGTGGAATCCATTAAAGGCTATTTCTGCACCGCTTCTTTTTCAAGGTGTTGATAGAACTTGAAGAAGTTTTTGCCGTTGTTTTTGACAAAATACATCGCTTCGTCAGCTTGCTCTATCAAGCCAGCGACGGCGATTTCATTGTCTGGGAATAAGCTGATACCAATACTGGAACCCACAGTCGCTGTCTGCTCGTGTCCAATTTCTACGGGAAGGGCAATCTGGAACTGAAGGTCTGAAGCTATATCAGAGACGGCAGTTTCATAGTTGGGGTTATAGGAAAAACCAATCAGGAATTCATCACCGCCCCAACGCGCCACCACATCCGAGCCTCGGAAGAACTGTTTATACGGGCTGCGACTTCGATAATCACCTTGTCACCGGCATCGTGACCGTATGTGTCATTGACGTGTTTGAATCCATCCAGGTCAATCATGAGGATGGCAAAGTTGCGCTGTTTCTTCTCTGATTCAACCAGTGAGCTTTCCAGTTTCGCCATCCCCGCGCGACGGTTGAGCAGTTGCGTGATGGATCGTGCTCGGCTTCGTAAATGATGTTTTGTTCACGCTCGGCCCGTTCTGTGATGTCATAAACCACCACTTCCATCAAGCTGTCATCAGGATTGTTGATATCTTCGACTTTTGAAAACAGACAATGCACCCAACGGTCTGCCGCTCTTACTTTGTGTTTTAACTGCACGTCCATGGCGCTGAATTGGTTACCGGGCTTTGCCCAGAATTCATCAATAAACTCTTTCATTTCCGCCGAATCGTTAAAATACGCGATGAAATCTGTTTTGTCGTAGCGGTCTGTGTCGACAATAAATGTTTGGCCGAGCAACCTGAGCAATGCGGGGTTGGCAACAATCAGTTCATTATTGCTGTCGATGAGCCCGATCCCGGCACTTGCGCGCTCGAAGATAAAACGGAATTTCTTCGACAGGTTTTCTGTTTCAGCGCGTAGTTCACGTTCATTGTCTATTTGTGTGTTTACTGCGTCGAGAAGGCCGTTTATATCGTCAACCAAAGCGCCAATCTCGTTTTGCTGGTGGGCGGCAGGTACTTCAATCCGTGTGGTGTCTCCAGGCGTGATCAAGTGAAAACGGTTGGCGATGTTTTTCATCGGCTCGGTCAGAATCCGGTTGACGATGATAAGGGTCAGCAATGTGATGATAACAAGGTAAAATAGCAGCACGATGACCTGGATTTTCGCCAGGGAGATCGCATTGTCTTCAATGTATTGCTGATTTGGATAAATCAGCAGATCGCCGACGACTTCATTGGAGGCGAAGGGCGATGGAATGGGAAAGATGATGGCGGTTTCGGATTGGGCGAGGTTCTCAGAACCCGAAAAAGAGGCTGAAAGCCCATCCTGACTGGTTAACCGTGCCGCTGAAATAATGTCATTAGCTTCGAGGCCACGTAACACCTCTTCCGCCAGTTCTTTATTACCCAGATACATGGCGATAGAAGCGGTTTGTTCTACCGTAGTAATGATCTGCTTGATCTGGCTTCGTGAACGGTCAACCTCTTCGTGGTAGGAGATATAGAACCATGCCAGGGAAGCGAGTATAGAGAAGAGGATTGCGCCACCGGCCACACCGGCGGCAACCCGAATATGAATGCGCTTATTGAGTATCTTCAAAACGATATACCACTTTTTAAACCGTCAACCAATTCCGATTCGTTTAAGTATCCAATACCGTTTGTATTGTTCATGATGTAGTTAATGACGTCTTGTGAAGAGTCATTCGTCAATGGTGGTTCAGATTTACCCGCAAACAGCAGTCTTGCCCAATAGGCGTTTACCTGAGCGACCGACTTACCAACGAGTTTTTTATAGAACATTTCACGCAGCGGGCTATCTTCCGGCAAGTCTGTTGTTGAGGCAGCACGGCCGTCCGGGTAGGCATTGTAGCGACCCATATAGAGATCAATCAGCTGGCGTGAAGAGAGCTGGCTGATAGGGTTGTCCTTGCTGACAACCACGACTAACTCGGCATGATGGTGAACCCCATGCTAGCCAGGATACGGTGAGTAGTGCTAATACAAGTCTTTTCATATCAGAACACAAAACTCAGGCTAATCGAGATAGTATCAATGTGGTCGGGCACTGGGGCATTGATACCCTCCAGCGAGTAAGACCACGCGCCAAATTTGTTGTCCAGCAACCAGGTACGTTCAATTTGTCCTTTGAGAGATAGTTGTGTGTTTATGTCGTAGCGAACACCGAACCCCAACGTTTCCTGATTTATTGTCCGCGCACTTACGGCACCTTTTAGCGTCTGGTAGGCGGAAGCAATTTGAGGAACAAGCAATGAGATAGCGGGAGGTGCTTCGACGGTATACAAGTCACCAACAGATTTGGCTTTAGAAGCAAAACCGTAGACTGTTGATGAGTCAAAGGCTTTACCGACACTGATGTAGCCCGCTGCCAGATCTGGGAAGAAGGGCCATTCTGCATCGGAGTAACTGAGCTCGGACTGTACGTTCCAGTCACCGGTTTCGTAGTGCGCGCCGAGAGAGTAGTAGTAAAAACGGGTGTCAACAAACTGGAAATCATTCAGTGTGGACTGCAAAGAAGGCCATGCATAAAAAATGCTTGGGTCTTGGGAAAACAAAGCTGAGAGTTGCGCGGCTGGTTCGCCTTTCTTATTTTTCACCGTCGCCGCGGAACCAGAGAATGTCCAGCGGTCGATATAATAAGTCAGTCGGGTACCAAACAGGGGTGACAATGTCACATCTGTCGTGTTGGTTACGTTGTCAATTGCTACTTCGGACTGACCAGCATAGAAGCGGGTTTCCAGCATGCCATCCATGAATGGTGTGGTATATGCGATATCACCACCATCCAGTGTTGTGACCGGGATGTTGGAGTAAAAGTCTGTGATAGGTTTTGTCCAGAGATACGCGAAACCGACATCACGGTATTCCGAGAGCATGTAAAGCGGCGTTGCAATCCGTCCAACACGTATTGTGAGGTCAGGCGATGCGTTGTAGCGGAGGAATGCCAGGTAATCGTTTTGTTCAAATCGTTATTGATACGATCCTGTACGACACCTTGAATCACCGCATCCAGGTTATCCGTAAGGCTAGTGTTCATTTGCAAGCCTATAGACGAGCCCGTTTTCAAGCTCCAGGTGTCGAATACGCCCTCTTTTGTCAGATCATAGATATAGCCGAAATCTTTCGTACCAGAATGGATCGCGCTGACGTTACCAAAACCGCTGAAATGCACGCCATCGTGCGCTGCTGCAATAGCAGGAGCGCATCCAATTATTGTCGTTGCAATCAGTGCGTATTTGAAAGGGGTTGGCAACATAGTCCGGAATCATATTTAAGACATATTTAAACTATAAGACATATTTCGAATTTCTCCCGTAAATTCATCAATTCATATCAGTTTCGACCATGGTCTAGTCTCAGATCGCTGTTTTGCATTTTCCAACAATGATATAAAGGTTTTTAAACAAGACAGCAAAGGACCGTGTCATGCATTTCCCTTATAAAAACATCGTGATACTTACTGGAGCCGGGATTTCTGCTGAATCTGGTATTCGTACTTTCCGCGCTCAGGATGGCCTTTGGGAAGAACACCATATTGAAGATGTCGCAACGCCGGAGGGTTTTGCACGCAATCCTGCGCTTGTCCAAAAATTTTACAATGAACGTCGCAGGCAGCTCCAATCAGAAGCTATTGAACCTAATGCTGCACATTTGGCACTGGCACGGTTAGAGGCTGAGTTGGATGGCAGTGTGACCGTGGTAACGCAAAATATCGATAACCTTCATGAGCGCGCGGGAAGCCAAAATATTCTTCACATGCATGGCGAGCTGTTGAAAGCACGTTGTGGGCAGTCCAAACAGGCCATTGAATGGAAAGAAGACATTAACGAAAGTGACCTCTGCCATTGTTGCCAAATGCCTTCACCACTTAGGCCACATGTTGTCTGGTTTGGAGAAATGCCATTGGAAATGGACAAAATCCATACGGCATTGCTGGAGGCTGATCTGTTTATTTCAATTGGTACCTCCGGCGCAGTTTACCCGGCAGCAGGATTTGTGCATGAGGCTGCTATTCACGGCGCAAGAACCATTGAAGTGAATTTGGAACCGAGTGCTGTAGAAAGCGAGTTCGACGAGAAGCGCTATGGCAGAGCGAGTGTTCTGGTGCCGGAATTGGTAAATGAGATTTTAGCGCTGCAGGATTAGCGCCTAAGGGAAAAAGAAAAGCGGCCTCGGCCGCTTTTCTCGTTTTTGTCAGGTTACTGGCCTGCTTTCAGCTTCTGGAAGTATTCTTCGTAAAGCGTGTTTGCTTCGCCAACAGAGCTTTGCCATTCACCTTTTTCCATCACGTCTTGTGGTGGGTAGATGCTTGGATCGTCTTTAAATGCTTTTGGCAGAAGTGGGTAGCTGCTTTAACCGGTGTTGGGTAACCGATTTCAATCGCCAGGCGCGCTGCTACTTCAGGGCGTAGCAGGAAGTCGATCATCTTGTGTGCAGCATCTACGTTTTTCGCGCTTGAAGGGATTGCCAGGCTGTCCATCCAGAAGATCGCGCCTTCTTCAGGCCAAACGATATCAACCGGCGCACCTTCGCTGCGTGCGATGTATGCAGAACCGTTCCACAGCATGCCCAGTGCCACTTCACCGGCCATGTAAGGGTTAGCAGGGAAGTCTGAGTTGAACACCAGTACGTTAGGCATAATCTTCTTCAGCTCTTCGTACGCGGCTTTGATTTCTTCTGGATTTGTAGTGTTTGCAGAATAGCCCAGCTTGGTCAGTGCAATGTGGAAGAACTCACGTGCGTCATCCATCATCAGCAGTTGGCCTTTGTAATCAGGCTCCACAGATCCGCCCACGAGTGCACACTGTCTTTCTCAATGAAATCTGTGTTCACACCAATACCGGTCGCACCCCAGATGTATGGCACTGAGTATTCGTTGTTTGGATCGAAAGGCTTGTCCAGGTTGTTTGGATCCAAACCATCGAAGTGTGGCAGTTTGCTCTTGTCGATTCTTTGCAGCATGCCTTCATCGCGCATCTTCTTCACATAGTAAGTTGACGGCACCACCAGATCGTAACCTTCTGGGTGGGTTTTCAGCTTGGCATACATGCTTTCATTTGACTCATAGGTTGAGTAAATGACCTTGATACCGGTTTCTTCGGTGAACTCTTCAAGTACTTCAGTTGGAATGTATTCAGACCAGTTGTAGAAGTAGAGTTCATCTTCAGCAGCAATAGCAGCGTTGGAAAGGAGAGAGAAGGATAATGCGCTTCCCAGCACAAACTTAGACCAGGGTTTCATCGACAACTCCTGTAGTTTTTCGTTGGTATTGGTTAGTTAGAATAATGGCTGGAATGAACCAGCATGACTGAAAAATGCGAAAACACGAAAGGGGAGGTGTATAAACAGACCTCCCCTTAGGGTATTAACGCACTTTGTCGCGTGCCAGCAGTTGAGAGCAAACCACCAGTACGAGAGAGACGATAAGCATCAGCGTTGCCAAGGCATTTACCTCTGGAGAAACGCCAACCTTAACCATTGAATAGATTTTCAGCGGTAAGATTTCGTAGCTTGGGCCCGTCACAAAGGAGCTTACAATCACGTCATCAAGTGACAGGGTGAAGCTCAGCAGCCAACCTGCTGCAACGGCTGGTGCCGCCAGAGGCAGGATGATTTTTGTCAGGATTACCCACTCGCTGGCAGCAAGGTCTTTCGCCGCTTCCAGCATACGTGAATCAAAGCCGTTCAGGCGGCTGTATACGGTTACCACAACAAACGGCAGACAGAATGTAATGTGAGACAGCAGCAGGGTAAGGAAACCCAATTGCGCGCCTAACAATACAAACAGTGCCAGCAGTGAAATCGCCATCACGATGTCAGGCGACATCATAACAACAAACAGCATACCGTTTACGAAACCTTTGCCACGGAAGCGGTAGCGATACAGGGCTACCGCGGTCAGGCTACCGATGATCGCCGCTGCAGTTGCAGAAAACACGGCAATCGTCAGGGAGTTACCCGCAGCTTGAACCAGGCTGTCGTTGTTTAGCAGCAGGGAATACCACTTGGTGGTAAAACCTTTCCACTCAATCCCGAATTTGCTTTCGTTAAATGAGTTAACGATAAGAATAACGATAGGGATGTAGAGGAACGCATAGACCAGCGACATAAAGCTGGTTTTGAAAAACTTACTCATTCCAGCTCTACCTTCTTGTTCATCAGTTTACCGACGCGCCAGTACGCAAACAGCATCAGACCCATCAATACGGTGAGTGAAATACTCGCCGCCGAACCAAATGGCCAGTCACGGACATTCAGGATCTGACTCTTGATAACGTTACCGATAAGCAAGTTCTTCGCACCGCCCAGAAGGTCAGAAACGTAGAACATACCCAGCGCAGGCAGCAGTACCAGAACACAGCCTGCGATAATACCAGGCATAGTCAGCGGCAAAATAACCTTGATGAATGCTTGCAGTTTGCTTGCACCCAGGTCTTTTGCAGCTTCAAGGTAGCTGTTATCCAGCTTTTCAATGCTTGAATAGAGCGGCAGGATCATGAAAGGCAACAGGATATAAACCAGACCAATCATTACTGCATATTCGGTGTACATGATGCGCAGCGGCTTATCGATAAGCCCCAGCGTCAGCAGACCTTCGTTCAACAATCCGCGAGTACCCAGGAAAATTTTCAGACCATAGGTACGGATCAGTGAGTTTGTCCAGAAAGGAACAATCACCATAAACAGCATGAACGGGCGCAGTTTGGCAGGCATACGTGCAATAAAGTATGCAAACGGGTAACCGATAGCCAAACAGAGCATGGTTGCAATGGCTGCCATGTAGAACGAATGCCAGACCACCTTCGCATAGAGAGGGTCCATCAGCTTGGCATAATTGCTCAAGGTGAAGGTCATCTCGATCAGGTTTGCGTCATCGCGTGTCAGGAAACTGGTGATAATGATCATCAGATTAGGGATGAACACAAACAGCAGTAACCAACCTACAATCACGCCAATGATGGCGTTCTGGAGATTAATCTTCTTCATCAGGCAGTACCACTTCCCAGCTTTCAACCCAGGTAATCGCAACTTTCTGGTCCAGAGAGTGGTCTACATCCGGATCATCTTCATTGAAGAATTCGCTGACCATGACAGACATACCAGATTCCAGCTCAAGCACGGAATCAAGGGTCATACCTTTATAGTTACGTTCACGAACATAACCGATAATGCCATTGCCAGAATCTGCCGCTTCGATTTCTTCGATGCGCAGATCTTCTGGGCGAAGCAGAACTTTCACTCGGTCGCCAGCATTAACGTCCAGTTTGCAGTAAACCTGACATTCACGGCCTTCAATGGTTGCAGTGATACGATCTTCATCGATGCGGGCAATAACGTCTGCATCGAATACGTTGATCTCACCGATAAAGCGGGCAACAAACAGGTTCGCGGGCTCTTCATAGATTTCGCGCGGCGTACCATCTTGCACAACTTTGCCTGATTGCATAACGATGATGCGGTCAGACATGGACAGGGCTTCTTCCTGATCGTGCGTAACGAAGATGAACGTGATACCCAGCTTACGTTGAAGCTGTTTCAGTTCGATCTGCATTTGTTTACGCAGCTTGTAGTCCAGTGCTGACAGCGACTCATCCAGCAGCAGAACTTTAGGTTTGTTAACAACAGCACGCGCAATAGCGACACGTTGCTGCTGACCACCGGAAAGCTGATGCGGTTTGCGAGGCGCGAATTGTTCAAGCTGAACCATGCGAAGGGCTTCCATCACACGCGGTTCGATTTCGCTTTCAGCCACTTTCTGCATACGCAGGCCAAAAGCAACGTTATCGAACACTGTCATGTGAGGGAACAGCGCATAGCTCTGGAAGACGGTATTAACATGACGATGTTCTGCGGGGATTGCAGTTACGTCCTGTTCGTCGATGATGATGTGGCCATCGTCTGCATCTTCAAGACCAGCAATCAAACGAAGTACTGTGGTCTTGCCACAACCTGACGGACCTAGAATTGTTAAAAACTCACCGTTGTTAATTTCGAGATCAAATTTAGAGATGATCTCTTTGCCATCAAAGCTCTTACAAAGTCCTTTCAGCTGGACAACGGGTTTTTTAATTGGTTGTGTTGCGTTCAATTCTACTCTCACTCCTTAACCGCGGGCGATTAGCTAAGTAAAAATTCCCCTAAAAATAGACGGCGCATGATAGACGTGCAAACCATGAAGTTAAAGCGTTTTTTTGTGATCTAACGGCAAAAAATCTGCCCGCAATTGACAAAACTCAGTATTTCACCAAATTGCAACGCTACCGGTCAAACTGTGAACTGCATCATGAAAACATAAAACAAGTAGCTCAGCATTATAGCGCCTAAAGTGAGTGGCTAAAAATACACCAGATTGAGACGAGCTCTAAAATTTTCACCTATAACTTTATAAGAAGGAAGATTTCTTAGGCAGAAGACAAAAGTTACTTAGCTATGAATAAACAAGAGTTGAGCAATGCACTTCATGTCGGCGGTTCTCTGGAAAATGCGTTGACCGGGAACTACAAATTAAGTGCTTCCAGCGTGGTGCAGGAAGCGATGAAACTGACACAGAAGAATTTTTGGCCATTTTTGCCCGCGACATTGATCCTGACCGGGGCAAATCTGGCGATATTCCTCGTGGTGTTAACGGTCTTGCAAGGCCACCCTGACGTGCTGTTTGACGCCGTCGTGGGGCGCGAAGAGATGACACCGGATATTTTGGCGTCAGCAGAATCGCTATCTTTCTATCTACTGTGTTCAGCGCACCGCTTTATGCTGGGGCGAGCTTGATGGGGTTAAGTCACGCAATAGGATTCAGGACGAAGCCACGGCACATCATTAAAGCTGGCATATGCAATAGCCGTAACGTTGGCGATGAGCTTTATTTCAGCGTTACAGAGCGTTGGCAGTCAGTTACTGCCGTTGTTGGGGATTTTTCTGGGTGTCGCGTTTTCAATGACGATTTTGCTTATCTGTGAAAAACGCCTGCGACCGGTTCAAGCGATGATTGTTTCTTTTAGGGCGATCACAAAAAAAATGATACCATTAACACTGGTTTACATCGTAATCGCTGTGTTGTTTGTATTTTCTTATGCGACAGCTGGCCTCGCTTTGGTGTGGGCGCTGCCGTTTATGTTTAACGTAAAAGGCGTCCTCTATCGCGAGATGTTCGGTGTAGGTATTGAAGTCACCGTCACTCAGGAAGGCGATGATGATTCATCTTCCGGCGATGGTAATAAAGAGGTTTTCAACGCTTAATGAAGCTTTCTCGTGCTGTATTGGCTTCGGCTGCTCTATTTCTTTCTGCGTGTAGCGACGCTCCTAATGAATCACTGACTGTATCTAAACTCCAACCGGCTTCACCTCCGCCATCAATGGATGTGAAGCCTGATTTTCGTGAGTTCCAGTTGGTAGATGAAAAGAAAAAAGGCGTTCGTCAGTTTCATGAAACCAGGTGTGGATTACATCAATGAGTTATTGGTGAGTGCGCACAACCGTCTTATCGCTTTGGAAAAGTCGGGCTCAATGAATGAAGACGACAAGCAGTTCCTATCCCGTGTTTCTGAACTTTTTAATCATCCTCTTCCAGAAAACGGTCCAGACAAAGCTTGGTATAAAGAAGCGCTGAAACGTGTTGATGTGATCCCGGCAGATTTGGTGCTTACCCAAGCAGCAAAAGAATCAGGGTGGGGCACATCACGCTTTGCCCGTGAAGGAAATAACTACTTCGGACAGTGGTGTTACACTGCGGGTTGCGGCCTGGTCCCCGGTGCCCGCACAGAAGGTATGACTCACGAAGTGGCCGTGTTCGATGATGCTTATCAGTCCATTCGCGCTTATTTCCTCAACGTAAACCGCAACCGTGCCTACGCAGGATTGCGTGATATTCGATCACAGCTGAGAAAGTCGAATCAACCTCTTTCCGGTGAAGCGTTGGCGAATGGTCTAATTAGTTACTCTGAACGCGGTCAAGCTTATGTCGACGAAGTACAAGGCATGATTCGCTATAACGAGAACTATTGGAGCCAAGGATGATCAAAGGACTTACGGCTGCCATTGTGGCAGCTGTAATTTCATTTCCCTCTGCAGCAGCGCAGGTGGAATTCAGTTACAGCAAGCTGTTTACCCAACTAAAACACAACTACGGTGAAAATCACCCGGATGTAAAAGTTGGTTACTTCATGATTTCGCCCACATCCGGTGAAGTGTGCAAAATCACCAAAGCTTGGATGACCAAGAAAAAGAACTACGAAGAGCTGGCAATTCCTGCATCACAGGAATTGCCACTGCCCATTGATAACCACTTACGCAAAGTCAATCCGGACGTTTTTATCGAGACGGCCGGCGATGATGTATGTGATATCTCTTTCCAGGTGATGGCAAAAGCGCAGTTTGAGTCTGAAATCTCTCAATCGGAGATCGCAAACCTGCTCCCTCAAATGTCGGCAATGATGCAGGACCTTGGCGGTATGTTTTCTTCTTGGTTTATGCCGGAAGTGCAGGGCGTGATGGTTCATTTCGATGAGCCACAATCCCTGCTGAAAACATCTGCCGGACGCAATATTTCTGTGGATGGTAAAGTCGCCGTTATTCGAGCCAGTGAACTGGAAAAAGGCGAGCAGATCTACTTCCCTGAAACGCCGTTGAAAGTGACACCCTGGATACCACAAAGCTGATCCATTTTGTGTTGCCCAACAAAGCCCGGCCTCGTCCGGGCTTTGTTATATTGGTTTTTTAGTCGTTTAGATGAAACCCAATTGACGCTAATTTATGTGACAAACGTTCCAACCGCATCAAAAGATCCGTATAATCCACCGCCTGTTAAAATCCACCTACAAAATCTACCGTTGGCTGAGGCTGACAGTTTGAGAAGTCGTAATGAATCAGAAAGATACGCGAAAAGAGACACTTGAATTCAACAAACTCCAGAAACGTCTCCGGAGAAATGTTGGCAGTGCAATTGCTGATACAACATGATTGAAGAGAACGATGTCGTCATGGCATGTATCAGCGGGGGCAAAGATTCATTTGCGATGCTCGATATCTTATTGAATCTTCAAAAAGCGGCACCGATTAAATTTGATGTTGTAGCGGTTAACCTGGATCAGAAACAGCCAGGCTTCCCAGAGCATATCCTGCCTGATTATTTTAAGAGCCTGGATATTCCATACTACATCGTGGATAAAGACACCTATTCGGTAGTAAAAGAGAAAGTGCCAGAGGGTAAAACTACCTGTGGTCTTTGCTCGCGCCTTCGTCGCGGTACTCTGTACTCTTTTGCTGAAAAGATTGGTGCAACCAAACTGGCATTGGGCCATCACATGGACGACATCGTTGAAACCATGTTCCTGAACATGTTCTACGGTTCACGCATGAAGGCGATGCCACCAAAGCTGCGTTCAGATGACGGCCGTAACGTGGTCATTCGCCCACTGACTTACTGCCGCGAGAAAGACCTGATCAAGTATGCGGAACACAGAGAATTCCCTATCATTCCGTGTAACCTGTGTGGTTCCCAAGAGAACCTTCAGCGTCAGGCTATTAAAGCGATGTTGGTAGAATGGGACAAGAAAACTCCGGGTCGCGTTGAAAACATCTTCAAATCGATCCAGAACGTTAGCCCAAGCCAGCTTGCTGACCGCGAACTGTTCGATTTCGTGAACCTGCCTTTGGATCGTGAAGGTAACCGTGAAGAATACGAATTCAGTGAAGCCACAGTTTCATCAACCAACATTGATGAATCTATGTTTATCGATGTTACTAACATCTGATTTTGAAAACTGAAAACTGAAAAGGGAGCATAGAATGCTCCCTTTTTTGATTTTACTTTGCAGTATGACCTTAGCCTTCCTCAGGCTCCAGATTAGGCGCTAATGGCTGATATAGCCGTCTGGCTTGATAGCCAAAACATCACAGTTCAGCTGATCGATTGTATGCTCTGCCGTATTACCGATAAAGATGGCGGAAAGACCCACACGTCCCGTGGTGCCAAGGATAACAAGTTCGGCATCCAATTCTTTGGCAACCGCAGGAATCACATCTTCTGGCAAACCTTCCTGACAGAACGTTTGCTCTTCATCGATGCCGTGTTTTTGTCTCAGCGCTTTCATCTGCAGAAGATGATGACCACGTACAGCATCTGTGTAGGAAGCGGGGTCAAACTCAGGCAGTTCGATAGTGACGTTAACTGGTGTGGCAGGGTAGGCGTTAACCAGGTTCACCTGTGCAGACAATAGCTTGCTCATTGCCTGTGCTTCTTCGATCAGTTTATCGTTGAGCGGTATATGCGTTTCGTTTTCAGAAGAGACGTTAACCGCGGTGAGGATTTTGCCGTTTTCTGGCCAACCACGTTCTTTAACGAGCAGCACAGGGCAAGGACATTTGCGCAGTAGATGCCAGTCCGTTGGTGTGAAGATCACCGAGCCGAGCTTATCGTGCTGATGTGTCGCTTTGATCAGAAGATCATGGTTGCCGTCGAAGACTTTGGCAATCATGCACTCATAAGGACGGTTATGCCAAACCACGTGTTTAACCACTTCCACATGACTGGTGTCGTACTTGGCAATGACGGAATCTATCCAGTCTTCTCTTTGCTGCAAAACACCTGCTCTCATGGCCTGTCGCTCTTCAGAAGAAAGCATTGAGGTCATTTCATAAGAGAAGTCATAAATAGCGAGGATGACGGTGATTTTGACAGGGGAAGACGATTTGGTTCCGATGTCTAACGCACGGGAGAAGGCGGGTTGTTCGTCGTGGTCAGGGTCGATAGCCACGAGCAAGTTTGTGTATCTGTTCATAACAACCTCCAGCTTTGTAATGCCGATACTTTAATGTAACGCATAGTGCGGGAGGTTTGCGATCAATTCAGTCAAATAAGTGATAAAAAAAGAGAAATGGCGCATAAAGCGCCATTTCGAAGGGGGTAGACCAGTGCAGTCTTACTTGCAGATACCTGCCAGTCGGCTCAGTTCATCATGATCAAGAATCGTGATGTATTTGCCTTTCACGCTCAGCATCCCGCTTTTCTGGAAACGACCCAGCAGACGACTGATGGTTTCAACCGTTAAACCCAGATAGTTACCAATATCGCCGCGCGTCATTGTGAGACGGAATTCTTTTGGAGAGAAGCCGCGCTGCGAGAAACGGGTAGAGAGACTATGTAGGAAAGCAGCCAAGCGTTCTTCCGCATTTTTCTTGGAAAGTAACAGGATCATTTCTTGGTCGCCCTTAATTTCGCTGCTCATCAAACGCATGATTTGCTGGCGAAGCTTCGGCATTTTACCGGACAGGTCATCCAGAATTTCGAAAGGAATTTCACAAACCATCGATGTTTCCAGCGCCTGAGCAAAGCTCGGGTGCATCATATGGTTTATGGCGTCGAAACCGACTAAGTCACCGGCAAGGTGGAATGCTGTAATCTGCTCGTCACCTTGTTCGGTGATGGTGTAGCTTTTGATGGTACCTGAGCGAATGGCGTAGAGAGAGCGAAGTTGATCACCCGCCTGAAATAGCGGTTGTCCCTTTTGGATAGGTTTTTTACGCTCGATAATTTGGTCAAGCTGATTAAGCTCACTATCGCTCAGTGTAAAAGGGATACAAAGCTGACTGATACTGCAGTCTTGACAATGGATAGCGCATCCGCCGGACTGGACACGTTTAGTGGGTATTTTGTCTTGAATCATGAGCCTGCTTAGCCAAATTGATTTGAGTCAATATTTTACCATTTCCAGACAAGAAATCGAGACTTCCTACAACTGATTGTATACAGAATAAGCGGTAACTATTCCGTACATTAGCAGTATCAATGATGAGAATCTTCGAAATATCATATTGTTAAGTAACTTTTTGGCTGTTTCTGCTGCCGAGCCAACAAATAGCATTGCTGGCAGGGTTCCTAGCCCAAATGCGAGCATTATCAATAATCCGTGCAATGCATTTCCAGCGACAGCGGCCCAACTCAGGCAGAATAAACTAACCCGCATGGTAGCCATCCCCAAAGAAAGCCAAAAGGTAAAGCGGCAATCGGGGTTTGTAATGGTAAAAATTTCTTGGTGAGGGGGGATACGTGCTTCCAAATGACATGACCTGCATTTTCAATGTAGGTCAGGCCGTTCCAGAATCGTCCAATGTATAGTGCCAGTAATATCATCATGATAGCGGCAGCAAGGCGAAGCCAAAGCAACTCTTGGGAAATCTGGGTAACTTCTATAACGCCAGAGACAATACCACCGGCAATGGCGCCAAACAGACCATAGGATAGCAATCTGCCGAAATTATAGAGAGCAATATAAGGAAACTTGTTTTTCTGTTGTGGTGTACCAAAGGAAACTGCAGCCGCGATGCCGCCACACATTCCAAGCAATGGCCTGCTCCCAGTAGCCAACGCCAAACGCAGCGATGAGATCAGATAGAGGCATTACTGCTATTTCGCCTCATCTTCACTGTTTTCTGTCTCTGGTGATTTGGGCTTTTTTTCGTCGTCGAGAAGAATACTCATTCCTTGGCGTTCCAAATCTTCAAACTGTTCTGACTTTACGGCCCAAATGAAGACGGCCACAGCCACACAGACAAGCACAATCGCGATAGGGATGAGAATGTAGAGGCTTTCCATCTTATGCGGCCTTAATTTTGTCCAGAATGTCGCTCTTAAACAGTCTCAATGAGTTTGTAACAACGATAACCGAACTGCCGGACATTCCAGCAACAGCGATATATGGCGCAACATAACCCATGACAGCAAGAGGCAAAATCACGAGGTTGTATCCTAGTGCCCATGCAAGGTTCTGGCGAATGATTTTTTGGGTAAACGCAGCGAGCCTGCGAGCATCCATCAATTTTGTCAGATCGTCGCCCAAAAGCACCATGTCTGCAGACGCTTTCGCGACGTCTGTGCCGCCGCCCATCGCAACAGAAAGGTGAGAACCGGCCAGTACCGGGCGTCGTTCACACCGTCACCAATCATCATCGTTATTTGGTCTTTTGGAAGGCTGTTCAGATAAGCAAGTTTACCTTCCGGTGTGACACCGGCGACTAACTCGTCAATCCCAAGCTTGTCAGCGACAGCGCGTGCAGTTGCCGAGTTGTCGCCGGTAAGCATGGTGACCTTGAGCCCGGACTCGTGGAACTTGTCGATCAGTGCTTGGCTTGTGCTTCTGATTGGGTCGACAAGCTGGAACGATGCGACGGGTTCTCCGGCACAGGAAAGCCAAACCTGATGTGCGCTGTTTTCAGCGCTACCTGGGTCATTCAAAGCAAACTGCGGTTTGCCAATCTTCCAAAGCTTATCTTGATAATAACCCTGCAAACCCTGGCCAATGACGTTTTCCACTTTCGTGAACGTTACGCCCGTGGGGTAGTCTTTGAAGGCTTGAGCTATAGGGTGGTTCGCATAAGCTTCGAGTGCTGCTGCAACTGCCAATGCTTCATCTTTGCGGGTGTCACCAAAGCAATGGATGTCGGCAATGGTGACGTTGCCTTCGGTCAGCGTGCCGGTTTTATCCACGACAAGGTGATTCACCTTTGTCAGCGTTTCAAATACGTGCCCGCTTCGAAGCAAGATGCCCAATTTGCCAAAGGTGGATGTTGAGCAGGTGAGTGCGGTTGGCGTAGCAAGCGAGAGTGCACAAGGGCAGGTAGCAACCAGTACTGACAGCATGATCCAGAATGCGTCATCCGGCTTGTGGCTATGCCAGTACAACCATGTCAATGCGGAAATCAGCAGAATAGCGGCAACAAAGTAGCGTGCGACGATATCGGCAATTTCAGCGACGCGGGGCTTGGCCAATTGCGCGGCATCTTGTAGCTGGACTATGTGGGCAATCAGAGAGTCTTTTTTCTCAGCCGTTACTTTAACATTGACGTTTCCGTCGATATTCATGGTGCCCGCATAGACAGCATCACCACATTGGCGAGTTTCTGGCAGTGATTCACCCGTCAGCATGGACTCGTCGACCGTGGTGACGCCCTCAACAACGAGGCCATCAGCAGGGAACGGTTCACCGGGCAAAACCCTTACTACATTATCGAGCTTCAGAGATTTCGCTGGAATTTGCTCCCCGGACGCCAAGGTCGCCAGTCGTGGGATAAGTTTTAAAAGGTTAGCACTGGCCGCTGCTGCAGTGCGTCGTGCTCGCATTTCGAGAAAGCGACCAACCAGCAGAAAGAAGGTGAACATGGCGATGGATTCAAAGAACACCTCGCCTTTTTCAGTCACTGTTGCATACAGGCTGGCAAAATAGGCAAATAGCAGGGCAATGGATACGGGAACATCCATACCCAGCGTTCGTGCTTTCAGGTTTCGCCAGGCGTTGAGATAAAAAGCGTTGCCGAATAGAGGAGAACCGGCGTGGCGAAGATCAAGCTAACCCAACGGAAATAGTTACGGAAGGCTTCGTCCATGTCACCGAATACTTCGAAATACATGGCGACAGCAAGCATCATAACCTGCATGGTAGCAAGCCCTGCAATCCCCAGTTTATAAAGGTAGTGCTTCATCGCCTGATGGTATTGGGCTTCCTGATTGTCCGCCTCAAAAGGCGCAGCTTTGTATCCTAACGTATGGATTTTGTTCAGAAGGGTACTGAGTTTGGTTTTTTCTGGATCCCAGCGCAGGGTCGCACGGTTAGTGGTGGTATTCACGCTGATGCGGGATACACCTTCCTGTTTACCCAGTTGCTTTTCAATCAGCCATGCGCAGGCTGCGCAGGAGACGCCATCCACTGAGAGTACGACTTCATCGGTGCCGTTTTCATGGCGCACAAATTCTTGTTGAACATCTTCGTTGTCATAAAGACTAAGCGATTGAAGTTCATCAGGGACGAGATTGGCTTTTTCAGCCGGTGCAGTGCGGTATTCGTAGTAGGAAGTGAGGCCGTTGGCTACGATGGTTGAGGCGACCGCTTGGCATCCCGGGCAGCACATAGTGCGGGTGTCACCCAAGATATCAACTTGGTAGGAGTCACCGGTAAGAACCGGTTCTCCACAGTGATAACATTCTTTTGTCATTCCTTGCTTTGACCATACAACTTAACTGGGACTGATGAAGGGAAGTTTGCGCGGGCATTCAGCGCCCATGCACCATCAAAAGAATTAACTTCGACATACCAAGGACCACTAAGAGGCTCGTTGAGGGTGAGACGATAACGACCGGTAGCATCCGCGTTGACCATCATTTCCATATCACGATCTGCCAGCGTTCGGTGCTGGAAAGTGACATTCAGAGTAGGGAATTGGTCAAGCTGACCTTTGTCCAACGTGAATATGGCAGATTCGTCATCGGCTGCCAGTTCCGCTGATATATCGAGCTCGTCGGCTTTGCGCAGGCGGGAAAGGTCAATATTGATGCCTTTACCTTCTTTGTAGTAATCCTCTGCGACAAGCGAAACTTTGTTTTTAGTGAAAAGGGTAACAGTAAAAAGACTGGCTACGACCACACTCGCAGGTAGTGCTATCAAAAACCAAGGCCAAAACTGCTTATACCATGGCTTGTTCATATTGCTTTCCTGTAACAAGAAAATCTTGGGTAAAAAAGCCCCTGAAGTCAGGGGCTTGAACTTGACGTTTTATTATTGGTTTTGAGCGTTGCTAAGTTGCCATACATAGGCAGACAGCAGCTGGATTTTGTCTTCATCCAGGATGTCTTTCCAAGCAGGCATTACGCCTTGGCGACCATAACGGATTGTGTCTTCAACCGCTTTACGTGAGCCACCAAACAGCCATACGTTGTCCGTCAGGTCAGGTGCACCAAATGCCGGGTTACCTTTACCATCCGTGCCGTGACATGCTGCACAGACAACAAAACGTGCTTTACCTGCAGCAGCCTCTTGTGCATCAACCTTGCGGCCTGACAGGCTAAGTGCATAGGCGGCAACTTCTTTCACGCCGTCTTCACCCAGCGCATCCAACCATGCTGGCATGTTGCCAACACGACCGTTTTGGATTGTTGCTTTGATGGTCATTGGTTCACCACCGTACAGCCAATCGTTATCAGTCAGGTTAGGGAAGCCCGCTTGACCACGTGCATCAGATGCATGGCACTGAGCACAGTTTTGGATAAACAGACGCTGGCCTACTTTGATTGCTTCTGGATTCTTAGCAATCTCAGTAATTTCCAACAGTTCATCGCTACCTGGCTTATAGGCTAGCTGGCGGTATGTTTCACCAAACACAGCATTCGCACTATCCAGTTCACGGGCGTATTGGTCGATGCCGGTTGAGTTTTCCAGTGCCAAACGGGATTCATCCAGGTTTTTAACTGTTTGAGCAGAGCTGTTCCAGTTAAAGAAGCCTTGCCAGTTACCCAGACCAGGGTAAAGGGCGAGATAAACCAGTGAGAAAACAATGGTTGCCCAAAACATGTAGGACCACCACTTTGGCAGTGGGTTGTTGAGCTCGCGAATACCGTCATATTCGTGGCCCATATCTTCACCATCGGGAATTTCTTTGATGTCTTTACCACACCAGATAAGGAGCACTGCGCATCCGGCGATAGTCCCGAGGGTAATGACAGTGATAAATAGACTCCAAAATGTCGTCATTTGTTATCGTCTCCTGTCTTTTTTGTGCGGCATTTTCCTCGTCAGCGAAGACCAGGTTTGCAGCTTCGTCGAATTCCTTTTTACGACGGCCGCTATATGCCCAAAGCACGATCACAATGAAGCACACGAAAATCGCGAGTGTCCAGATACTATGGAACGAAACTATGTCCATAACTTACCCTCTTACTTCATTGCATGACCAAGTGATTGCAGGTAAGCAATCAGTGCGTCCATCTCTGTTTTGCCCTGTACATCTTGCTGTGCAGTCGCGATCTGCTCCTCGGTGTAAGGTACACCAAACATATCGCGGAACACGGTCAGTTTTTGGGCTGTAAGGTCACCGGTTAGAACATTCTCGGCTAGCATGGGAAGCCAGGCATGTTCGATTCGGGTACCACTGCGCGGGGATTAATCAGGTGGACACGGTGCCATTCATCAGAATAACGACCACCTACACGCGCCAGATCAGGACCAGTACGTTTTGAACCCCACAGGAATGGGTGTTCCCAAACACTTTCACCTGCAACAGAGTAATGACCATAACGCTCTGTTTCTGCGCGGAAAGGTCGAATCATTTGGCTGTGGCAAACGTTACATCCTTCACGGATATAGATGTCTCGGCCTTCCATTTCCAATGCAGTGTAGGGACGAAGATTGTCCACAGGCTCAGTGGTTTGCTTCTGGAACAACAGAGGTGTGATTTCTACAAGCGCACCAAAGCTGATTGCAATAACCGTAAGGATTGCAAAAAGTCCAACGTTCCTTTCTACAATTTCGTGACGACTAGAACTCATTCGCTGGTCTCCTTATGCTGGTTGCTCAATCGCTTTCAGGCTTTCTTTTGGTGCGGAAATGGTCTTATACGCGTTATAAGCCATCAGCAGCATGCCTGTGAGGTAGATAGCACCACCAACGAAACGAACGAAGTAGAATGGGTACGATGCTTCCAGAGATTCCACGAAGCTGTAAGTCAACGTACCGTCGGTGTTAACTGCACGCCACATCAGGCCTTGCATTACACCGGAGATCCACATCGCAACGATGTAAAGAACAGTACCGACTGTCGCCAGCCAGAAGTGCACGTTGATCAGTTTGATTGAGTACATACGTTCTTGATCAAACAGCTTCGGAATCAGGTGATAAACCGCACCAATTGATACCATCGCAACCCAACCCAGGGCACCAGAGTGAACGTGACCAATAGTCCAGTCCGTGTAGTGCGAAAGGGCGTTGACCGTCTTGATAGCCATCATTGGGCCTTCAAACGTCGACATGCCGTAGAAAGAAAGGGAAACGATGAGGAATCGAAGGATAGGGTCATAACGCAGTTTGTGCCAAGCACCGGACAGCGTCATGATACCGTTGATCATACCACCCCAGGATGGAGCAAACAGAATGAGTGACATCACCATACCGAGTGACTGCGTCCAGTCTGGCAGCGCAGTGTAGTGCAAGTGGTGAGGACCCGCCCAGATGTAGAGAGAAACCAGCGCCCAGAAGTGAACGATGGATAGACGGTATGAGTAAACTGGACGACCCGCTTGCTTAGGTACGAAGTAATACATCATACCCAGGAAGCCTGCTGTTAGCAGAAAACCTACGGCGTTATGTCCGTACCACCATTGAACCATTGCATCGATAGCGCCGGAATAAATGGAGTAGGACTTCATAGGTGCTACCGGAACTGCCATGCTGTTTACAATGTGAAGAACGGCAACGGTAATGATGAATGCCCCGAAGAACCAGTTCGCAACATAAATGTGCGATGTTTTCCGTTTGATCATCGTACCGAAGAACACCACCGCGTACGCCACCCACACAACGGCGATAGCGATATCGATTGGCCATTCCAGTTCAGCGTATTCTTTACTGGTGGTGTACCCCAGCGGCAACGTAATTGCTGCTGAGAGGATGATTGCTTGCCATCCCCAGAAGGTAAACCCAGCCAGCCAACCTCCGAATAGTCTTGTCTGACAGGTGCGTTGCACAACGTAATAGGACGTCGCAAACAGTGCACTGGTACCAAATGCAAAAATCACTGCGTTAGTATGCAGTGGGCGCAAACGGCTGTATGTCAAATAAGGAATATCGAAGTTTAGCGCAGGCCATACCAGCTGAGCGGCGATTAGAACACCAACTGCCATGCCGACAATACCCCATAGGATGGTTACTACGGTGAATTGACGGACAACGCGGTAGTTGTATTCCAGTTCAAGCTGCTTTTCTTGGCTCATATTGCATGCTTCCACTTTTTGATTACTACACTCACGTATACCCAATGTGGCCAACCGGCCACAATGCCACCCAGAAGCAATGCAATGCGAATAGTGTTCGAATTATGTCCACTTGGTGCATTCCATTGCTATTTCATTGTAAAAGTGGCATTTTCACTGAAGATAATACTCCAGTTAATCAGTTAAATATAGGACTCAATCCACAGTCGGTTTACCCTCAGGTAACATTTCTACTAAAACTTTGAGCTCTGTAACACGGGAATCGCATAGAACACATGGCTGCAGAAAAACTAACCACAGCACGTCTAGTTCAAATATTAGTCGTATTGACACTTTTAATCGCTGCATTTACTTGGCGTACTTTCAATTACTCCAATTCACAAAATAAAGATCAATGCAGTTTGAATTCAGGGGCTTGCAGCGTCGATGTCTCTGGCGGTACGGTCGAAATAATGCTTTTTAATCAAGAGGATGGAGGTGTGGCGTTACGGGTTGATTCGCCAGAAAAACCCTCGTCTCTGACGTCCACTTTCCCTAAAACTAATATCGATTTGACCGCGAGAATAGATAACAAAAATGACGGGATTAACGCTACGTTTATACGTTGCCAGACGATGTTGAGATTAGCCAAACGCAAAAACTATTGTTGGTCATTGATCAGGATCAAATTGAAATTAACTTTTAACCGCAAATTAATGTTTGTGCGATTTTAATTAACATTTCACCATTTGATATGCAAATGAAGGCTAATGGCCTGAATTTAACAAAAAAGCAGCTGTAAGCTGCTTTTTTGTTGATTGCTATCAGGCGTTATTTCCAAAATAGAAGGCCTGTTGGCTGACGGTTTTGAATGTGGTCGAGGTGAGGTAGTGGATCAAGTCCGTAGTATCCGCAGCAACATCAACGCAGCAACTTTCACCATCATAAGTTATTGACGACACCAATACATGGTTTACGTTAACGCAATCACTGTCTGTTTTTGGCTCATGTGCGAGCTGGCAGAGTTTAAGGTGAAGGGCACGCAAAGCTTCCCTTGATGTATCCGCTTCCTCGGAGACGATCACGTATGTCAGGTTTAGCGTGGCATTGTGCATACCAATCTGGGCAGCGGTGCGGCGAAAAAATTCCTCATTCAACGGCATATAGTTCGCGTTAAATTCCTTTTCAGAGGTAATCACCACGACACCGCTGATAGTCGAAATACATTGAGAAACCCAAGCCATTTCCTCTTCGAGCATGGAGAGGTTTTTAGGGTTACAGCTTCGGTATCGAACCCGCGGCTCCTCGGCTGCAATCGCGTAACCTTCCTGTTCATTTTCCGTAAGGTAAACAACCGTGTTGCCTTTCTGAGCCAAACGTTTGCTGATGATTTGGCCAAGCGGCAGGTGAGGATTTATCACAATATATAACTGGCTATCCATGGCTTGCAGGTCATATGCGGAAATTTGCGCCAATATTAGCGTCTATCTACAGAGAATTCAGTGATTAAACAAAAAGAATCGATGTTAAAGCTGGAGTTTCCGGAAGGGTGAACGCTATTATTGACAGAATTGCCGCTAAACAAGACCACAGCTAAGCCCATGAGAATCGCGACGTCATCGTCAGTTCATCCCAATTCGCACGATGCAGTGTGTGAAATAAGCGAAGAAATCAAGCGAACGATTCAGTCGCCTTCCCTGATCCTGGCCTACTACACAGAAACTCAGGATGAGAATGCACTGAACACTGCGCTCAAACAGCAGTTTCCCCGTTCATCGATAATCGGTTGTTCATCGTGCAAAGGCACCATGACTGAAAAGGGCTACATTGGTGGCCATGCGCTTTCAGTATGGGCTGTAGAAGATGAGCAGGGTGCCTATGGCGCTGCGATGTGCGAAGTGGAGCCGGGTTGCGATGTGCACACAAAAGCTAAACACGTTCTTCGACAGGCTATTGCCCAAAGTGGACGTCCTGGCGAGCTACCATCGCTTATCGCTTTGCATGCAACCACCGGATATGAAGAAACCATTCTACGTGCTATCCGCAACGAGCTTGGCGTCAATATTCCCATTATTGGCGGCACAGCAGCGGATGAAGAGATATGTGGAAACTGGACATTACTGGACGGTACACGGGTAATTTCGCAAGGTATCGCCATGGCTGTGTTCTTCCCGACAGCCCGAGTCAGTTACTCATTCCATAGCGGATATGCTGCGACCGGTGAAAGCGCTGTCGCTACCCGAGTGGAAGGGCGCACATTACTTGAGTTGGATGGCAAGCCTGCCGCGGATGTGTACAGTGATTGGTACCGCGAAGCAACAGAGCGGATCATTGACAGCGAAGATCTGTTTGCGCAATCAACCCTCAACCCATTGGGGCGTCAAACCGGTGAAATACATGGCATGCCGTATTACACCTTGTCACACCCTGCAACCGTCTCTTCCGCGCGCGGCATTGAAATGTTCTGCAATATTCAGGAAGGGGAACGGGTCCATTTTATGTCCGGAACAACAGAGATGTTGGTATCCCGGGCGGGTCGTGTTGTCGACTCTGCCAATGAGCATGACCGGAATACTTACGACCCTATAGGTGGGATTGCGATCTATTGTGCCGGTTGCATGCTTCACGTTAGGGAAGCTCTGCACGATGTGGCGGCAAACATGAGTGTTGCCATGCATCATGCACCATTTATCTGTCCTTTCACCTTTGGCGAACAGGGACAGTTCCTCGGCGGCGAAATTGCCCACGGCAATCTTATGATCTCCACAGTTTTGTTCCATAAGGACGAGCTATGACCAGCGCAATTTCTGAAAAACTGCAGGAAACGCTGTTCGAACTGAACCGCGTTGAAGAGCGCGAGCAAAAATTTAAGGAAGAGAACCGTGCTATTCTCTCCGCGATTTCTGCTATGTCTGGCGCAAGTAACAAGATAGAAGTATTCAACACACTATTGAAAGTGATTGAACGGTACGTCTCTTTTGATAATGCTTTGGTGCTTACGCGAAACAAGGAAACGGAAGACGTCTATTCCTGCTTAGTTTCTACCTCTGCACATGTCGAGAATTTCCAGTGGTGTGATGGCGACACATTCTCACGCTGCGTCAATGGACAAACCGTTATCCTTTATGCGCCGGAAAGGGTGCATGAATTCTCCCTGCTTTATCCAGAAGATTTCGACACCTGCCGCTCTGCCTTGATCACCGGCGTGTCTGTAAATGCCAGCGAATCCATCCTCATCCTTTTTTCTTCTACGTTTGGTGGATTCGATGTCAAAGCTCAGCAGGTAATCCAACGTTTCAGACCCTTGATTGAACGTACTATTATCGATATCGACTACCGCGAGCGATTGCAGTGTCTGGTGTCCGTTAAAACGCAAGAGCTGACGGCAAGTCGTCAACGTTTCCGAGATTTTGCGAAAACGGCAGGTGACTGGTTTTGGGAATTGAACAACCAACTTCAGTTTACTTACCTGTCAGCACCCTCGAACGAAACTTTGGCGGCTGATCCTCAGGCGATCATGAATCAGCTCAACCGCCAGCCAGAAGTGAGAAACAAATTGCTCGATTTGATTCAGGTTGAGCAACCGTTTTCTGATGTGGAATGGAATGTCATCCTGAACGGAGAGGAAGAGTGGGTCAGCCTTTCCGGGCGGCCTTACTATGACAAACGCGGGAATTGCATGGGTTTTCGCGGAACGGCGAAAGACATTACCGCGCGCAAAAAGCGTTTGCAGGAACTGCAACAGGCGAGACAACAGGCAGAATCCGCTAACGCTGCCAAGTCACAGTTTCTGGCAATGATGAGTCATGAGATCCGCACGCCATTGAATGCGGTGATGGGATTGCTCGACATGTTGCAACTTTCTTCACTGAATGAAGAGCAACAAACTTGGATATCGCAAATGGATAAGTCAGCGCAATTGCTGCTTATCATCATCAATGATGTCCTTGATCTCTCGCGTATAGAGTCCGAGCGCTTCTCTTTGTCTCCGGATTTTATTAATCCACGTGACAGTGTCACAATTGTACTAAACCAGCTTAAAGATGAAGCTGCACGGAAACAGCTCGATTTGGCAGTGAACATCGCCGATAACGTGCCAACTTCAATCTATCAGGATGAAAACCGTTTTACCCAAATACTGCTTAACCTGGTTGGCAACGCCATCAAGTTTACAGAGCAGGGGCGTGTGCATGTCTCAATGAGTTGTGAAGACAACGTACTGAAAATCGCAGTGGAAGATACAGGCATAGGGATCAGCCAGGAAAACAGAAAAAATATCTTCCAGCCGTTTACCCAAGCGGATGGCAGTATCACCCGTAAATATGGGGGAACCGGGCTCGGACTCTCCATTTGTAAAAGATTGGTATCGACAATGAACGGCAGTATCGACTTTGTCAGTCAACCTGAAGAAGGCTCAACCTTTTTCATCAACATCCCGCTTGCGGAAGCGTCTGAAATAGAAAATGCAACGACAGAGAAATTAGACTTCGAAGATATCCGCCAACTGAATGTCTTGGTCGCCGAAGACAGCAAAGCAAACCAAATGGTGGTTAAGTTGATGCTGGAGAAAGCAGGGCATCATGTCGTTGTTGCAAACAATGGCCTTGAAGCTATCGATGCAGTGAAAACAACGACGACACCTTTCGACATCATCTTAATGGATATGTCGATGCCGGTACTTTGTGGTATCGAAGCGACAAAACACCTTCGTCAACTCGGTTACACCTTGCCAATCATTGCGCTGACGGCAAATGCGATGAACGAAGATAAAGAAACGTGCCTGGCGTCGGGAATGGATGACTTTGTGACTAAACCGATTCGTGCCGTAGTGTTGAAGAAAACGTTACATCGTCACTCAGGTGGGCAAGAGTAAACTTATACCCAATCACACCGACAATCAAAATGATAAAGCCCGCTGAAATTTCCGCGGGCTTTTTTCTTGCTATATTAAGGCTATCACTCTGATTTATTGTCACTTTTAAAGTGTTACGCTGTAACGTATTTGACGTTATTTTCAGCAGATTGGCCATAGTTGAGTAGATATTCCTGAAATGCCAATGCAATGGGAGATAGCCGCTTGTCATTTCGGTGAACTAAATACCAATTGCGGATAATTGGCATATTTTCCACGTCCAATACGCACAATCTTTTTGCTTCAAGTTCCAACTCAATCGTGTGTTTGGAGACAATTCCCAGGCTTAACCCGGCTGACACCGCTTGCTTAATGGCTTCGCTGGCGCTCATTTCGGCAGCGACATTCAGGGTCAGTTTATGGCTATCAAAGAAACGCTCGATAGCAAAACGGGTTCCCGAGCCTTTTTCGCGAACAACCATGGGTTCTTTCGCTATGGCTTTGAGTGGGATCTTTTTCTGGCTGCAGAAGGGGTGGTTAATCGGGGCTATCACCACAAGAGGGTTTTCCATAAACACGGTGGACGTTACGTCGAGTTCTGCTGGCGGTTTTCCCATGATCACTAAATCACAGTCATTGCATTTAAGGTCTTTTAAAAGCTGTTCCCGGTTGGTGACTTTCAAACTGATGCCGATATCCGGGTGTTCCCGTGAAAAGGCGGCAAGTAGGGTCGCCGCAAAATAGTTGGCCGTGCTGGCAACTGTAATTTTCAGTTTGCCAGTGGAAAGTGATTTCATGCTGGCGAAGGCATCTTCCGCTTCACGTATTTGTTGCGAAATCCGCTGGCAATATCCCAGCAACTCCTCACCGGCATCAGTTAAAAACAGTGATTTCCCCAAGTGTTCGAAAAGTGGTAAGCCGACATTATCTTCTAACTGTTTGATTTGCATGGAACTGCAGGTTGAGTGAGGTGCAATTCTTCTGCCGCCCGCGTAAAGCTGGCATGGTTTGCTACCGCCTGGAAAATGTTTAGCTGGCGTAAAGTCAGGTGCATCATCACGTCCTCTGTGCTGTCTGAAATACACCTCTCTTGACGGAGGGCTTATGAAGCGTGGCGCGTGATCGACGCAAATAATGTGGGCAAAATATCGGGCAGGCGTTTCGCGTCATCCAACACAGAAAAACGGCCAAAACCGAATATTTGCTCGATATAGTTGTCTGCATTCGGATCTATGGTCAGACAAAATGGTGTGATCCCTTGAAGCTGATTTCGTCAATCGCCTGCTTGGTATCGGCCTGAAGATAGACAGGGTCGCGCACATCAATATCGGATGCATGCCATCACTGATCATTAACAGTAGTTTTTTGCGCGCAGGTTGTTGAGACAAAAATGTTTTGGCGTGGCGCAACGCAGCGCCCATGCGGGTTGATAGTCCAGCTTCATGCCCGCTAAGCGTGCTTTGGCTTTCTCATCAAAAGATTCATCGAAGTCTTTCACTTTTTGATATTGCACATCGCTGCGCCCGTCAGAAGAAAAGGCATGAATCGCAAAGGGATCACCAATGCCTTCAATGGCACTGGCAAGCATAACCGTCGCTTCTTTTTCTATATCCAGAATGGTTACATCAGAATCCGGGAGCGGTTCCGTAACAGAATGTGATAGATCGACCAGCACCAATACGGCAAGATCACGCTCTTGTCGTTTGAGCCGGATGTCAATGTTCATGTCCGGCAGGGCGCCGCGGCGGATTTCTTTCATTGCTTCAATCGCGGCATCCAAATCGAGATCGTCACCTTCGCGTTGTTTGCGCATGCGAAGCAACCCTTTAGGCTGCATTGCTTCAACCAGCCATTTTATTTTGCCCACCAGTTGTTTCCGTTCGCTAAGCAACTGATCGATGAAATTGGGGTCGCCTTTTACCGGTGAGTATTCTGTCAGCGTCACCCAATCCGGACGCAAAGCGCGGGAGGTATAGTCCCATTCGGGATAAAGAAAGGGCTCAGACTTTTGTTGTTTGCCTTCCAGTTCGTTCAGGCTGACATTTTCAGGATCACCATCGCGATAAAACGGTGTTTCCAAATGCCAGATTTCCTGCGCATCATCGTCAGCCAGCTCGCAGTCGATCTCGTTTACCATTTCCATGACGTTTACCGTGCGGCTGATCTGCTCAGGTTCAATGAAAATGTAGGTTTCATCCTGTTCGCGCCAGAGGCATTGGTTGTCATCCCGATAGGGTAAAACCGCTTCTTTTAGCCAACGTTCTGCGTTGGATTCTTTTTCCAGTAGCCCGGCGAGCTCATGCCTAACACTGAGATTTTGTCGGCTTTTGCTTGTAAAGTACCGTTAAAATTCACTATATCGCTGAACATTGTTGCCAGTTCGTTGAATGGTTCAGTGAGGGACGCGCCCTGGTTTAAGAAGAGGGCGTGAACCAAATCCAGTAGCGGATTTTGGTGTTTATCCTGTCGATGGAACGGCTGCCAGATTGCACGAAGCAGCGGATGGTCTTCCATCGCCAGAGCTTCAACATAGGCATCTTCAAACAACCCAATGCACTGTTGTTGCAATAGGTTGTAGCGCTGCGCATTTCTTGCGCATCCATAGATCAGGTGCGCACCGCAATGTGTCGCCATCGCGCGGTATAGCGATTTGGGCGCTATCGATTTGCCGTTGAAGTAAATCGTTTCCAACGCATCGGGAAGATGAATCACGCCTTGTTGAATGTTGGGCGGTATGAAAGTGGTGCGTGAATCATCTTCCAGCTCTGCGATTTGTGGGCGGAGAAAGAAGGTCTGCTCCCAGACTGCGCGGAGCAAAAATCCGAGTTGGCGCTGGATATCGATAAACAAACAACCGCGCCGTTGTTGTTGAAACACCGCCTGGCTATCCGCTGATTGAAGCGAAAAGTACGCCACCAGCGCTTCTTCATTATGGGTGTGGGATTTTGCGCCCACCATTGCCCAATGACGCAACCCGCTAATATTGACCTTGTTCAACATGGTGCTGGAAACAGAAAGAAAAGGCTGAATACAACGGGGAGACAAAGCCGCAAGATCTTCACTCAAAGACAGATAGCGTTGAAATGCACTGAGGCTTTGAAGCTTCTGAGCGGTTAAGGGTAGTACCTCAAGGAACTGTATAAGCCTCTGATTGGAAAGCCAACTTTTAAGATTAACCACGGCGTTGAACGTCTTTTTAGTGACGTTGTCACCTAAAACGCGATGCAGCTCCGGAATGATGCGGAGCAAGACAATATTTACATCAAACCGGCGGGTATCCTGAAATGCATTTTCCAACATTTCTAGGTAATCCGCTGCCTCGCTTTCGCCAAGATGGGGAACGGTCTCCCGCGTTAACGTCGACAATTCCCGAAACAGCGCGAGTTCCGGTTCTGAATGAAGTTGGGCTTCAATATCTCTCAACAGTGGTTCTAGTCTGGCAGTCATCGCGGTTGTCCCTGTTTTAGAAGCACGCCTGAATGGTGGCATCCAGCGTTTCGCGGATGTCGGCGTCATCACTGATTGGTCTTACCAACGCCATTTGGCAGGCTGCAATGGGGGCGATTCCCTGAACGATAAGTTGCGCGGTGTAAACAAGAAGCCGGGTAGAGATACCTTCACTCAAACCGTGGCCGACTAAATTGCGGGCATGGCGGGCGATTTGAATCAGGCGGCCTGCCATTTCGGCATCAATGCCAGACTCGTGACAGACAATCGCCGTTTCTGTTTCTTCATCGGGATAGCCGAACTCCAGCGCCGCAAAACGTTGCTTGGTCGAGGTTTTCAGATCTTTCATCAAGGTCTGATAACCGGGGTTGTAAGAAATGACCAGTTGGAAATCGTCATGTGCCTGAAGCAGTTCGCCTTTCTTTTCCAGTGACAGAGTGCGGCGGTAATCGGTCAGGGAGTGGATAGCAACGGTTGTATCCTGTCTCGCTTCAACAACCTCATCCAAATAACAGATCGCGCCAATTCTGGCGGCCAGTGTTAAAGGGCCATCCTGCCAGTACGTGCCATTGGCATCCAACAGATAGCGGCCGATGAGATCTGACGCTGTCATGTCTTCGTGGCAGGAAATGGTGATCAATGGTTTTTTCAGTCGCCAAGCCATGTGTTCGATAAAGCGGGTCTTACCGCAACCCGTTGGGCCTTTGAGCATCATGGGAATGCGCAGTTGATATGCCGCTTCATAAAGGCTGATTTCACTACCGGCTTCCTGATAGTAGGGCTCTTTATCAATGCAATATTGGTTTTCAATGGGTATTGCCGTTAGCGCTTTATCCATCATCGCCTCCGGATTCTCTTGCTGTGCGGGAAGAAGCGAATAGGGCATGCATTGTTTGTCATGCCCAATATTCACCCCAATATTCGATAAGTTGGCTAACTCAAATCACTCAAATCCCGGTGCGCGGTAAATCACCATCGACGCGCCTTGGCTTTGCTTGAAGTTGTCATAACCGACCAAACGGACATGATGGTTTGGGTTCTGGTTGTGGCAAAGCTGCGCTTCGTTGAGGATCTGGTCGACGTTGGTTTCACCAAACATTGGCAGTTTCCACATATACCAGTAAGCGCCACCGGCTTCTTCCGGTTCGGAATGTTCAATCGCCGGATTCCACCCTTGCTGACGATATACTCCACCTGACGGCGGATCTGCTCGGCCGTCATACGGGGCAGGTAAGAAAAGGTTTCGAACTTGCGGCTGTGTGCGTCCGTCAGTCGCGAACCATAATCCATTACTTCACTCATTATCATTTCTCCTCGCTGGCTGACTTAGGCGTGAGCCTTATCCAGTTTGTCGACAGTGTCGAACTCAAACTTAATTTCTTTCCAGGTTTCCATTGCCGCTTTCAGCTCAGGCTATGTTTCGCCGCGGCGGTAAGAATGTCCTTACCTTCTTTTTCCAGCACCTTGCCTTCGTTACGTGCCTGGGTACACGCTTCAAGGGCAACACGGTTTGCTGCAGCACCTGCGGCATTACCCCATGGGTGACCGAGCGTACCGCCACCGAACTGGAATACTGCGTCGTCGCCAAAAATGGAAACCAGTGCAGGCATGTGCCAAACATGGATACCACCGGAAGCCACCGGGAATACGCCGGGCATTGAGCCAAAGTCCTGATCGAAGAAGATGCCGCGGGAACGATCTTCTTTGATCACCCGATCGCGCATGATGTCGATCCAGCCAGCGTCGCTTCGCGGTCGCCTTCGAGCTTACCCACAACCGTACCTGAGTGAAGGTGGTCGCCACCTGACAGGCGCAAACATTTCGAAAGCACACGGAAGTGGATACCGTGACGCGGGTTCCGATCCAACACGGCGTGCATGGCGCGGTGAATGTGCAGCAACATGCCATTGTTACGGCACCAGTTAGCCAGCCAGTGTTCGCGGTAAAGCCTGCGGTCAGGAAGTCATGCATGATGATCGGCATGCCCAGCTCTTTGGCAAATTCCGCGCGGCGGTACATCTCTTCCGGGGTTGGAGCGGTCACGTTCAGGTAGTGACCTTTACGTTCACCGGTTTCACGCTCGGCACGGTGAATGGCTTCCGCCACGTATTCGAAACGGTCACGCCAGCGCATGAAAGGTTGGGAGTTAACGTTCTCGTCATCCTTGGTGAAATCCAGACCACCGCGAAGCCCTTCATAACAGGCGCGGCCATAGTTTTTCGCTGAAAGACCAAGTTTCGGTTTGATGGTACAACCGAGCAGGGCACGGCCATACTTATTGAGTTTGTCGCGTTCAACCTGGATGCCGTTTGGTGGGCCACCACAGGTTTTCACGTAAGCGATTGGAAAGCGCACATCTTCAAGACGCAGACCACGAATGCTTTAAAGCCAAATACATTACCCACCAAAGAGGTCAGTACGTTTACCACTGATCCTTCTTCAAACAGATCGATGGGATAAGCGACAAAAGCGTAAAACGCCGTATCATCGCCGGGTACGTCTTCAATCGCGTAAGCGCGTCCTTTGTAGTAATCGAGGTCAGTCAGCAAATCGGTCCAGACGGTTGTCCATGTACCGGTTGATGACTCCGCCGCGACGGCTGCTGCAGCTTCTTCACGGGGAACGCCCGGTTGGGGTTCGATTTTGAAGCAAGCCAGAAAATCCGTGTCTGCAGGTTTATAATCCGGCTCCCAATAGGTTTCCCGATACTCTTTTACACCTGCCTGATAACTTTTCGCCATAGCCAAATTCCTTCTGTCGGTCAGAGCCCAAATCGTCAGCTCCGTGCTGGAACCTTCAAATGAAGATTCATTCCATTGTTGGAAAGTGGCGGGAATAAGTGAAATTGCTTCTTCTTATGTTCAGGATAAGGAATTATTTGTACGCGCAGAAAGGCTGGCAAGTAACAGATTTGGCTGGATATATTTTGTTGGTAGGACAAATAAAAATCGCGGCAACTTGATTGCGCGATCATTAAAAACGCAATAAAGCGGGATTATTGCGCGTTGATTTGTTCAAGCAAACCTTCCGGCCATTGCTTGGAATAGTCAGAATCCATGTAGGCAGCCTGAACGTGTTCCTGGAACGCTTTCAGATCAGGTTCGTAAACTTTCAAGCCCTGATCGCGGAAGAATTGCGCCAGACTCGCTTCCTGCGCCAGTTGCTTCTGGCGGGCAGATTCTGCTGCGTCATCCGAGGCTTTTTGCAATATCGCTTGTTGCTCAGGCGTAAAGCTGTCCCAAACCTCTTTGGAGATCGCAATGTAATTCAGATCCACCAAATGACCGGTAAGAATAATTTGCTTGGTCACTTCATGGAACTTGGCGTCTTTGGTCGTTGGCAGAGGGTTGTCCTGACCGTCAACGGCTCCGGTTTGCAACGCGGTATAGACTTCAGCAAACGCCATTGGAGTCGGGTTCGCACCCAGCGCTTTACCCAGGAACTGCCACGCGTCTGAGCCCGGCATGCGCAGTTTTACGCCTTTCAAATCTTCAGGCGTTTTCACTTCCTGATCGGTGCGTAAATTGACGTTCCGGCGGCCAAGGTACATCACGCTCAGCAATTTCACGCCCAACAAGTCTTCAGCTTCTTCCTTCAGCGGATCCATAAAGTCTGCAGAGAAAACACGTTTCTGGTGTTCGGCATCGCGGTGGACATAACCTGCAGCAAAAATGGAAAACGCAGGAATGAACTCAGCAAGCTCCTGCGCAGAGGTGATGGTCATGTCCAGATTACCACGGGCAATGGCTTCCAGGTCCGTGCCTTGTTTGAACAAAGAACTGTTCCAGTGGCCTTCAAATTCCGCAAAGTCAGCAACCGCCGGTGCGAAAACTTCCGTCATGGCGATGGCACGTTCGTCTGTGGCTGACATAGGGCCCGATAGGCGAAGTTTTGTTTCTGCTGCGTTAACGAATGATGTCGCACCTACTGCAAAAACCAAGGCTGCAGCTTTAACAGCTTGCTTCAGAGTTGGTCGTGCTATTGATTTCATGCGTGATACCCCTGCATAGTGTTGTTAGTTCATTCCTTTCTTCTGTTTCATCAAATCATGTTATTGAAATGTTAGTTTCATCATGAGTGAGACAAATCCGGTATTACGCAGGTGTTGGGTGGGAATGGAAGCGTGCATCACGCTAAAAATGTGGCAAAGCGGCAATACAATCAAAAACGAGAATAAACAAAATGGAAAAGCGCAAAATAGGTTCACTGACCGTATCACCCATTGGATTGGGGTGTATGAGTATGTCCCACGGCTATGGGCCAAGTGACGAAACCACGTCTATCCGCCTACTGAATGAACCTTGGATCTCGCTACGACTTTCTGGATACTGCGACCATGTATGGCGCAGGCAAGAATGAAGAATTGATCGCCAAAGCCATTAAACACCGCCGCGACGAATACGTACTTGCCAGTAAATGCGCCCTCTATTCCCATGATGGCAAACCAAGGATCGACGGCCGTCCAGAGACGATTAAGCGCCACTGTGATGCCAGCTTGCAGCGTTTACAAACGGATGTGATTGACCTTTATTACCTGCACAGACTCGATCCCAATGTGCCGATTGAAGAAAGCGTCGGCGCACTGGCCGATTTGGTGAAGGCAGGGAAGATTCGGGAAATCGGGCTGTCTGAGATTTCAAGCGAGACATTACGCCGCGCTCATGCTGTTCATCCTATTGCAGCGGTACAATCTGAGTATTCGCTGTGGACACGACTGCCAGAGCTGAAAATGCTTGCGACTTGTGAAGAGTTAGACGTGACCTTTGTGCCTTTCTCGCCGCTAGGCCGCCAGTTCCTGACTGGGAAAGCGCAAGATTCCTCGTTTTTGACCGAAGGGGATATCCGCACCGGTAACGCCAAACCCCGCTTTGAAGCGAAGGCGTTCATCCAAAACAGTCTGTTGCTGAAACCGCTTCAGGACGTTGCAAATGAACTGAACTGCTCACTGGCGCAACTCGCCTTGGCATGGCTTATCCATCAAACCAACGGGCAGGGTAATAAAACGCTGATACCAATCCCCGGTACCAAACATATCGAATACATGCGTGAAAATATTGGTGCACTGGATGTCGCCATGACACCAGATGTGGTTTCACATCTCTCTTCCGTATTCCGGGAAGAGAATGTTACTGGCACCCGCTACGCGGAAGCAGTGATGAAGGTGATGGATTCGGAGAGGGATCGCCTTTAATACACGTCACGGTGACTGGGGTGAACTGTTTGCCCCGATTTCACTGCCTCAACCACTGCTTCTGTCACCCTTAGGTTTTGCAATCCATCCTTCACTGATACGAGCGGCTTTTCTTCTTTGCGGATCACCCGGCAGAAGTGGTTAAGCTGCTCGACCAAAGGATCTTTTCGATCAAGCGCCATCGCTTCACACTCGAACGCTTTCCACCATGAGCGGTCGTCATCGTTAGCATAGTATTTCAATTGCATCGATGGGACAGAGATTGAGCCTTTGGTGCCTGCAATGTGGTAGCACTCTTCATTGGGGTAACTGGCGTAAGATTTGTTTTCCTGTGACGTTTGCTCCCAACTGCGGGGGGACGCTGCCGTATCAGAGAGAATAAAGGTACCAATGCGCCGCTGGCAAAGCGCAAATTGATGGCCACGGTATCTTCGACTTCATATTGGCGCTGGTGGTTGGAAGCCATTGCCTGAACGTCCACAATCTCCCCACACAAATAACGCAGGTTGCCAATTTCATGGATCAGGTTGATCAGGATTGGACCACCGCCTGCCTGGGTTCGCCAAGGCGCGGCTTCGAAATAATCATCCGGCTTATAGAAAAGGGCGCTGCTTGAACCGCCACCAGATTGCCGAGCTTGCCAGAATCGATCAGCGCTTTGGTCTGTTTGATGATTGGGCTGTGCATCCGGTGATGGCCAACCAGAAGTGAATCATCGATCAATGGATCAATCTGGGCGATTTCCAGCAGGGTGTTGCCTTCTTCCAGCGATTGGGCGACGGGCTTTTCTATCAGGGTTGGGATGCGGTGCTTGATACACATCAAGGCTTGCCGGACATGGAGGTTGTTAGGCGTGGCAAGGACAATACCGTCGGCAATGTTGGCATTCAACAGCGCTTCCAGTTCATCAAAATGGGGGACGCCGTGTTCGAGTGCAATGACTTGGCTCGCTTCGAATGGATCGACGACTGCCGCCAAATCACAATTCGGGTTTTCGGCTATTAACCGAATGTGATTTTTTCCAATTAATCCTGCCCCAACCACGGCGATCTTTGGCTTGTCCATTTGCACTTTGGTTCATCCCGAACAACTTTATCCATTAAGTGCCATATTCTCAGCCTTTGCGGAACGGTTGCGTGTCTCTTTTTCCTGAATCTCTTATAAAACACCAGCCTTAACGGGGAAGGAATTCACGCTTGCTTTAACTTCTGAGACACATTTGGCCGAAATCCAGCAGCTAATTCGTCTAGGCTAAGCACAAAAGGCGTGCAGCGACGGCTCGTGCCCTGAAAACAATAAAAAAGACGTTTTATCGAGAGTTAAGGAAAGCACTTTGGTAGTAAGCAAGGACAAGGAATGCCGTGCTGGGCAGCGTTTAGAGATCTCAGTGTTTGGGGGATCTTAGCTTGAAGTGGGTTTTGCTTTGGCTGAAACGAATTGCCGATGGCGTCGCAGTCCTGATGCTGGCCGCGATGTTCCTCATTTTCTGCGCACAGATCTTCTCCCGTTATGTATTGAATGAACCCATTGGCTGGTCAGCGGAATTATTGTTGACGCTTTGGCTGTGGGTGATTTTCTGGGTTGGGGCGTTTTGCTTCGTGAAAAAGACCACATTCGCTTTGATCTCATATTCCACAGTGTTCCTGGCAAAGCGCAGCGTATTTTCCTCATCCTTTCAGCGCTGGCTTTAATCATTGGTTTCGGTGCCAGTTTTCTTCCCACTTGGGACTACATCACTTTCTACAAAATCAAAAAGAGCGCGATATTGAAATGGCGCTTGAACTACGTATTCAGCATTTATGGCATCTTCCTCGGGGCGATTATTATCCGTTACACAGTCACACTTATTCAGTATTTGAACCCAGGTTATAAGTTACCAAACGAAGATGGGCAGGTGGACGAATGAGCCTGGCATTAACGCTCTGTCTTGCAACGGTATTTTTACTGGCTGGTATTGGCACGCCAGTGTCGTTTTCCATGATTATTGGTGCCATTGTCTATCTGGCAGTCAGTGGTCAGGACTTGGCGTTAGCTGGCGAACAGATTATCCAGGGCTTCTATAACAGCTTTATCCTTTTGGCTGTGCCGCTGTTTATTGTGGCGGCCAACATCATGAATGCGGGAAGTATTACTGACAGGCTTCTCAAATTCTGTGTTGCCATGGTCGGACATTTTCGCGGCGGGCTTGGGCATGTGAACATCGTTTCCAGCCTGATTTTTTCCGGCATGTCAGGCTCTGCTGTGGCTGATGCGGCAGGGGTTGGGCGTGTCATCATCAATATGATGACAAAAGATGGCCGGTATCCTCCCAACTACGCGGCGGCCATTACTGCGGCCTCGGCGACCATCGGGCCTATCATTCCGCCCTCGATCCCCATGGTGATTTATGCGTTGGTATCAGATACCTCGGTTGGGTATCTCTTTATGGCCGGGCTTTTACCGGGGCTTTTAATGGGCGCGGTGCTGATGGCGTTTAATGCCTACATGGCGACCAAACTCAATATTCCCAAAGAGCCAAAAACACCCACCAAAGAGATACCCGGCATTACGCTGCGGCTTTGCCGACCTGATGATGCCGGGCATTTTACTCTTCGGGATTTATGGGGGGATCACCACACCGACAGAAGCGGCAGCAGTAGCAGCGGCGTATGCGTTGATCCTTTCGGTAATTTATCGCTCCATCAGTTTTAAACAGCTCTATCACGCATTGAAAGAAAGTGCGTATTCCTCAGCGTCTGTGGGATTGGTGATTGGTTCGGCGCTTATCTTCAACTACATCATTGCCACAGAGAATGTGCCAACCGCTATCGCGCAGTGGATAGGGGCGTCAGATTTCTCCCCGCTGGCGTTTTTATTGATGGTGAACCTTATCTATCTGGGCTTGGGTTTTCTGCTGGACGCTACAACGGTCATTTTGGTGATTGTCCCGCTGTTTATACCGGCTTGCCGCGAGCTGGGCATCGATCTGGTGCACTTCGGCGTGGTGACCGTGGTAAACCTGATGATTGGCCTTATCACGCCGCCTTACGGTGTGTTGCTGTTTGTCATTAACGGCACAACCAAAATCCCGCTGGCAGGCATTGTGAAACAGGTCGTCCCGTTCATTTTTGTGCTGCTTGCCGCGCTGCTTGTGATGATCCTTTCCCCTGATTTGGTACTGGCTATTCCCAGAATGATGGGATACCAAGGCTAGTTTTCTGCCCGTGCCAGTCACGGGCAAAAGCCCACAAATCTCGCTGTCCGTACATTTCTACTTCCCGTAAAAAGTCCGTTTTACCCTTGGTGATAATGACTCAATAGGCTGATTTTATTGGCCTGTTTTGCCTTATTTGGTGCATATAAAAATAACTTATCCAAGCCAGTTTAATTCCTGATTGGTCTTGCTCTTTCTCTCCCGATAACGTGAAAGCCATAAAGATTTCGCGGTTTTATGCATTACAACGAAAACGGACAAGGAGAGAGTTATGGCATTAATCAGCCTGAGGCAATTGCTAGACCATGCGGCAGAGCACGGTTACGGCGTGCCGGCGTTTAACGTGAATAACATGGAACAGGTTCAGGCCATCATGCGCGCGGCAGCGCACTGTGACAGCCCGGTTATCTTACAAACCTCAGCCGGTGCGCGTAGCTATGCAGGCGCGCCGTTTCTTCGTCACCTGATCCTCGCGTCTTTGGAAGAGTGGCCTCATATACCGTCTGCGTCCATCAAGATCACGGTGCTTCTCCGGCGGTTTGCGTGCAGTCAATCCAACAGGGCTTTTCGTCAGTGATGATGGACGGTTCATTGCTGGAGGATATGAAAACGCCAGCGAGCTACGAATACAACTGCGACGTGACAGGCCGAGTCGTGAATATGGCTCATGCATGCGGAGTATCCGTTGAGGGGGAGTTGGGTTGCCTGGGCTCACTGGAAACAGGGGAAGCGGGTGAAGAAGACGGCTCCGGCGCAGAAGGCATATTGAGTCACGAGCAGTTGCTGACAGACCCGGAAGAAGCCGCCTTGTTTGTCCGTCAGACTGGCGTGGATGCACTCGCCATTGCCATCGGCACCAGCCACGGCGCCTACAAATTTACCCGTCCACCGACAGGCGACATTCTTGCTATTGACCGTATAAAAGCCATTCATGAACGCATTCCCGATACCCACCTGGTGATGCACGGCTCGTCTTCTGTGCCGCAGGAATGGTTGAAGATCATCAATGAATACGGCGGCGACATGGGTGAAACCTATGGCGTGCCGGTAGAAGAGATCGTTGAAGGGATCCGCCACGGTGTGCGCAAGGTGAATATCGACACCGACCTTCGCATGGCAAGCACAGGAGCCGTGCGCAAATACCTGGCAGAGAACGGTTCGAACTTCGACCCCAGGAAATTCCTCAGTGCCGCGACCAAAGGGATGCAGAACATCTGTCAGGATCGCTATGAAGCGTTTGGCTGTGTCGGCATGGCTTCCAAAATCACGCCAATTAACCTCGAACAGATGGCATTGCGCTACGCCAGTGGCGAGTTGAATCCGTCCGTCCATTAACGGCAGGCAGTTCATATCTTTAGCAAGGAGAAGAGTTATGTCTGTAAAACACCCAATTTTGGCCGTAACGGGCTCATCCGGTGCAGGTACTTCGACCGTAAAAAACGCGATGGAGCAAATCTTCCGACGCAATCAATTCAACGCTGCCGTGGTAGAAGGCGACAGTTACCACATGTATGACCGCGCAGAGATGCGCGAGCGCTTGAAACGGGCGCAGGAGAAAGGCAAAAACCTTAGCCATTTTGGCCCGGAAGGGAACAATTTTGACGAGCTGGAAAACACCTTCCGCACCTATGCAGAAACGGGCTCAGCGATGCGCCGCTACTACATTCACAATGAAGAAGAGGCGCGGCTGCACAATCAAAAAGCGGGCGGCTTTACCGATTGGCAACCCATTCCCGAAGGTTCAGACCTTCTGTTCTATGAAGGCTTGCATGGCGGTGTGGTAACGGCGAAAAACAATGTTGCCCAGTATGTCGACCTGTTGATTGGCGTGGTACCCATTGTGAATCTTGAGTGGATTCAAAAAATCCACCGCGATACCAATGTGCGGGGCTATAGTCGTGACGCTGTAACGGATACCATATTGCGCCGTATGCATGACTACGTGCATTACATCACGCCGCAGTTTTCCCTTACCGACATCAATTTCCAGCGTGTGCCCATGGTCGATACCTCGAATCCGTTTATCGCCCGCGACATTCCAACCCTGGATGAAAGCATGGTGGTTATCCGCTTCCGCGACCCGAAAAAAACCGGTGTCGACTTCCAATATTTGTTGAACATGGTGGATGGCTCGTTCATGTCACGTCGAAACAACATTGTGGTGCCCGGCGGGAAAATGGGGCTGGCGATGGAACTTGTCATGCAGCCATTGATTGAGGAGTTGGTATTCAGTGGATCCAACCGGGTGAGTGTTGCCACCACACACGATCGCTTTGCCAAGCGTGAAGTGAGCGTATAAGGAGATTCATTATGATGAGAAAAGGGACGACATTTACCCGCTTTATTATCGAAGAGCAGCGACGCATTCCCAACACGACCGGTGAGTTCACCTTGCTGCTCAGTGCCATCGTCACCGCCTGCAAAGAGATTTCCGATGGCGTAAACCGCGGCCAGCTGATCAATGTGCTTGGCAGCGCCGATACAGAAAACGTGCAGGGTGAAACCCAGAAGAAACTCGACATTATTTCCAATGAAATCATGCTCAAAGCATTGGAATGGGGTGGACACCTGTCTGGTATGGCGTCTGAGGAAATGGAGGACGTTTATCCGATCCCGGCACGCTTTCCAAAAGGGAAATATCTGGTGGTGTTTGACCCACTGGATGGTTCTTCCAACACAGAAATTAACGTTTCTATCGGCACCATTTTTTCCATTCTCCGCTGTCCTGAGGGCATCACCAATCCGACGGAAGCGGACTTTTTACAACCAGGCACGCGGCAGGTTTGCGCGGGATATGTGCTCTATGGCCCCGCGACAAATCTGGTGCTGACCACAGGGCAAGGGGTAAACGGCTTCACGCTGGATCAGGATATCGGCGAGTTTATCCTTACCCATCCCAAGCTGAAAATTCCCACGACGGCCAAAGAGTTCGCGATCAATATGTCGAACCAACGCTACTGGGAACCGGCGATTAAACGCTATATCGATGAGTTGATTGCAGGAGATGACGGCCCGCGTGAGAAAAACTTCAATACCCGCTGGATAGCATCCATGGTGGCGGAAGTGCACCGGATCCTGATGCGTGGCGGTATCTTTCTCTATCCGAAAGATGGGCGGGAGAATGTGCACAAAGCGTTTGCGCCTGCTTTATGAAGCCAATCCCATGAGCTTTATCATCGAGCAGGCCGGAGGTGCAGCGTCTACAGGACGAGGACGTATCCTCTCTGTCGTACCGGACAGTTTGCACCAGCGTATCCCTGTGATCATCGGTGCGAAAGAAGAAGTCGAGCGGGTTGAGCAATATCACCGCGAAATGGATGCAACATTGGGTGAGCAAGCCGTGCCTCACCGGCAAATGGAACCCACTACTTAAGCCCACACCTTGCCCACTTAATGTGGGCTTTTTTATCACTGGAAGTTCCCTTACCACTTCATCCCAAAACTGGATAGTCACTGACAGGAAAACGCGAAGCCTTTGCCTTGCTCTGATTCTAATTTATTGAAATTTATCGAATTAACATTGCATCAACAATTGGCATTGTGTTTGCACTTACTAATTGGAGGAAACAGCGATGAAAGGAAAGTCATCCAATATGGTTTCAAAGTTGCAGTTGTTTACGTTGCTGAATATGTCTGAACAAGCCGTGAGGGAGTGCTTGAGTGGCATCGTGCGTGAAGCCGCCCAACAGGCAGTCGTTCCCAGTTTTAAGCATTTGAACGGTGATATTGATGTTTCCTTCAAAAGCAACAACGACATAGTGACTGAAGCGGATGTCGATATGCAGCAACGTATCAACGACGCCCTGAACGAAATCTGGCCCGATATTCCCGTGTTGGGTGAAGAGCAGGCAGCTGCAGTCCAACAAGCCATTTTGCAGACCGGGAGCGGCGCATTCTGGGTGTTGGATCCAATTGATGGCACCAGCAATTTCGCGTTTGGCATTCCTTATTTTTGTACATCGCTATCACTGGTTTACGAGCACCAGGTGCAGTTGGGGCTGGTTTACGACCCCATCCGAGACGAGTGCTTTTTTGCCACCCGACAAGGCGGCGCCAGCCTCAATGGCGAGATCCTGGACAGCACTGCGCTCAATGTTCCAGCCAAGCTGGAAAACGTCATGGCCTTGGTGGATTTCAAACGGCTTTCACCGGTTTTGGCGACCGCACTGGCTTCCACGCCACCTTACCGTTCACAGCGCAGTTTTGGTGCCAGTGCTCTGGATTGGTGTTGGATTGCAGCTAATCGCTGTCAGTTGTACCTGCATGGCGGGCAGAAGCTGTGGGATTACTCAGCGGGGTGGCTGATCCTGAAAGAAGCGGGTGGCGAATCCTCTTCGTTTGATGGCACACCGGTTTTCAAGCCCGCCCTGGCATCACGCAACGTACTTGCCGCTTCACACCCTGTGCTGTTCAAACAATGGCAGCAATGGTTATCGCCATTCGTCACTTCAAAAACCGGACAAAACAGCGGGGTACGTATCTTTGACCCTGGATAATGACCCTGGATAAAGCCGACAAATATTCAGGCGCTTGTCACCGCTAAGCGCCCAATAACAATAAGTCACTGACACTTTGGCCCAACTTACATCGCAAGAGGGTAAGCACCGTTTTGCCCAAATTTCGCTGGCTCTGTCGTTGTAAGCAATACCGCAGCGGACAGGAAGTAGCACAAAGGAGTAAGCAATGAGCAAAAACGTAGAAGCGATATTAACGCGCTATCAACACCGCCGTGAGCGGTTGATTGATATGCTGCTCGCGATACAGGATGCTGATGGATATATCTCTGATTCCTCAGTTCATGTATTGGCAAACGGGCTGAATCTGTCGCCGTTGGACGTGAGAGAAACACTTTCTTTTTATCACTTCCTTCACGATGAACCTGCCGGAGAGCACAAAATCTATCTGGCCGATACCGTCATAGCGCGAATGAACGGCTATGAAGGGGTCAGGGAAGCGCTGGAAAAGGCCACCGGATGTGAGTTTGGTTCGGTGTCCGCCAACGGCCGCTTTGGGCTCTATGACACTCACTGTATCGGCTTGTCTGATCAGGAACCCGCGATGTTGGTGGACGGCATCCCGTTTACGCACCTTACGCCGGACAAAGCCCGCACCCTGATTGCCGCCCTGAATGCCGGGGTATCGCCTGCGTCGCTGGCAAACCCCAAAGGTTTGGCTGCGGATAGCCTTGCGTATATTGAGGAACTCGTTGAATCCAATATACGCCAGTCTGGCCCTGTGTTTTTCTCTGATGCGATTGATGTGGACACCGTCATCCGTGACGTTGTCACTCAATTGCCTGCTGAAATCATTGATGCAACCAGCACATCCAAACTGCGTGGCCGCGGTGGTGCGGGTTTTTCTGCCGGATTGAAATGGCGTTTGTGTTATGACGCAGTCGGCAGTGAAAAATACGTCATCTGTAATGCCGATGAAGGGGAGCCAGGCACCTTTAAAGACAGGGTGATCCTGACTCATGCACCAGAGCAGGTCTTTGCCGGTATGATCATTGGCGCTACGCCACCGGCGCAAAAGAAGGGATCATTTACCTTCGTTACGAATACCGCTTTTTGGTTGAGTACCTCGAAAAACACTGCAGTCACTGCGCGAACGCAATCTGCTGGGTAAAGCGATTGGCGGGAACACTGGCTTTGACTTCGATATCCGCATTCAGCTGGGCGCGGGAGCCTACATTTGTGGGGATGAATCAGCACTGATTGAGTCCTGCGAAGGCAAGCGCGGCACGCCGCGTGTCAAGCCGCCGTTCCCTGTTCATCAGGGGTATCTGGGTTGCCCAACGGCAGTCAATAACGTCGAAACCCTGGCAAACGTCACCCGCATCTTTGAAAAAGGTGCGCGCTGGTATGAAGCTATGGGCACCTCTGAATCGGCCGGTACGCGCTTAATCAGTGTGTCTGGTGACGTAGAGAAAGCCGGTATCTACGAAATTGAGTGGGGTATTTCCCTTAAGGATGTACTGGAAACCGTCGGCGCACGAAATCCAAGGGTCGTGCAGGTCAGTGGTCCATCTGGTGAGTGCGTCTCTGCCGCCAAAGACGGTAACCGTGTCTTCTCATACAAAGACCTCTCCTGTAACGGTTCGTTGATGGTGTTCAGTTATGAGCGAAACCTGCTGGATATCATCAGGCAGTTTATCCATTTCTTTATGGAAGAATCCTGCGGGATTTGTGTGCCATGCCGCGCCGGTAATGTGGAGCTTCACAACAAGATCTCCCTGATCATCGAAGGGCGTGCGGTTGAGCAGGATCTCGATGAAATCATCGCCTGGAGCAAGATCATCCGTGGTGCAAGCCGATGTGGCTTGGGCACTACGTCCCCCAAACCTATCCTGACGTCGCTCAGTGCGTTCCCCGAGGAATACCACAAAAAGCTAATCACCCAGAGCGGGCCATTGCTGGCGTCGTTTGATCTCAACGAGGCGCTGGAAGGTTATGCAATAGCCACCGAAGCCCTGATGGATGATACAGGGGCAGACCAAGCAACGGAGGTGTCGAAATGAGCATCAAATTAACCATCGACGGCAAGGAAGTGACCGCAGACGAAAACCAGATGCTGGTGGATGTCGCACTCGATAACGGTGTGTATATCCCAACGCTCTGCTACCAGCGCGGGAAGCCGTGCCTGGCACCTGCCGGGTTTGTACCTGCAAAGTCAATGGCAGCAATGTGGCGTCCTGCACCATGCCGGTTTCAGAAGGCATGGTGGTGGAAGTGAACGAGCCGGAAACCACAGACATCCGCAAGGCATTGATAGAAATGCTGTTTGTCGAAGGTAAGCACAATTGCCCAAGCTGCGAAAAGAGCGGTCGATGTGACTTACAGGCGGTGGGTTATGAAACCGGCATGATGGTTTCGCGTTTTCCTTACCGTTTCCCGGTTACCGAGAACGACTTCCGATCAGAAAAGATCTGGTTGGAGCGTGATCGCTGCATTTTTGCCAGCGTTGCGTGGAGTTCGTGAAAGATCGCGAGTCCGGCAGGAAGATCTTCAACATCAGCGGCCGTGGAGCAAACGCCCGTATCGAAATCGATGTCGCGTTGGCTGACAAAATGAGTGACCAGCAGGTGACTGAAGCCATGGAACTGTGTCCTGTCGCTGCATCCTGAAAAAAGCCGTAGGCTTTGATGCGCCAATCGGTAAACGCAAGTTTGATATTGAATCTGTGCGCGAGCGTGCGATTGGGAGGGAAAGCAAATGAGTAACCATTCTCACAACAGTAACGTGATTTTTCCCACGACTTACCACGCACGCCACTGGATGAAGAAACCCAAGCGCTGCGCGATGGCAAGATAAAAGTCGCCATGATTGGCCTTTGTGGCTGCTGGGGCTGCACCTTGTCTTTTCTGGATATGGACAGCCGCCTGGTGGACTTGCTGGGTAAAGTCACCATCACACGTTCTTCGATTACCGACATCAAACGTATCCCGGAGCGCTGCACCATCGGATTTGTCGAGGGGGGCATTGCCAACGAGGAGAACATCGAAACCCTCGAACACTTCCGGGAGAACTGCGACATCCTGATTTCTGTCGGTGCCTGTGCAGTATGGGGCGGCGTTCCGGCCATGCGCAATCAGGTATCGCTGACTGAATGTCTGGATGAAGCCTATATCTCATCAACAACCCGTCCGCCTGGCACAGAAAACGTGATTCCCCATATTGATGTTCCGCGCATCACCACCAAGGTCTATCCCGCCCATGAAGTGGTGAAAATGGATTATTTCATCCCGGGTTGCCCACCGGATGGCGATGCCATCTTCAAGGTGCTCGATGATCTGGTGAATGGCAGGGAAGTGGATTTGCCGACGTCTGTTAACCGTTACGACTGAAGGGAGAAGGATTATGAGTAAAACACTCGTCATTGATCCGGTAACGCGGATTGAAGGGCACGGAAAAGTCACCCTCCAGTTGGATGACAACAACAAGGTGGTGGATGCACGGCTCCAGGTGGTCGAATTCCGTGGTTTTGAACGCTTCATTCAAGGGCACCCATATTGGGAAGCGCCGATGTTGCTGCAACGCATTTGTGGTATCTGCTTTGTTAGTCATCACCTTTGTGGCGCGAAAGCGCTGGATGACATGGTTGGTGTCGGCCTGAAAGACGGCATTAAGATGCTGCCGACGCCAGAAAAAATGCGTCGTTTAGGCCATTACGCCCAACAGTTACAGTCTCATGTAACGGCCTATTTCTACCTGATTGCGCCGGAAATGGTGTTCGGTATTGAATCCGCGCCGGAAAAACGCAACGTGCTCGGTCTGGCGGAAGCAATCCGGAACTGGTGAAACGGGTGATTGAGCTTCGCCGATGGGGTCAGGAGCTGATTGTGGCTGTGCTGGGTAAGCGCATGCACGGTATCAGCTCGATCCCGGGTGGGGTGAACAACAACCTCAGCATTGAAGTGCGGGATAAGTTCCTCAAAGGCACCGACGATCTGCTTTCTATCGACGAGGTGATTGATTACGCGCAGGACGCCCTCAACCTGTTTTACAGCTACCACGAAGCGCACCGCGAAGAAATTGACAATTTCGGCATCACCAAGGCGCTGGATATGTGTCTGGTCGATGAAAACGGCGACGTGGATTACTACCACGGCGACATGAAAGTGATCGACGAAAACAAAAACGTGGTGCTGGAAACCAACTATCACGACTACCTCGACCATTTCTCCGAGGCGACAGAAGCCTGGAGTTACATGAAATTCCCGTATCTGAAAGCATGGGTCGGGAAGCAGGCTCTGTCCGGGTTGGACCGCTGGCGCGCCTCAATGTAACCCGCCGCTATAACACGCCGTTGGCGCAGGAAGCACTGGAACGTTTCCATGACTACACCAAAGGCAAAGCCAACAATATGACCCTGCATACCAACTGGGCGCGGGCAATCGAAATCCTGCATTCTGCAGAGCTGATCAAAGATTTGCTCAATGACCCGGACTTACAAGGGGAAAATTTACTGCTGAATACCACGCCGGAGTTGTGGACAGGTGAAGGCGTCGGCGTTGTAGAAGCGCCCCGTGGAACCTTGCTTCACCACTACCGCGCAGATCAGGCAGGGAATATGACCTTTGCCAACCTGATTGTTTCCACCACCCAGAACAACACGGCCATGAACCGCACTGTACAGGCGGTGGCGCAGGAGTGGATTTCAGGCAAAGCAGAGATCACCGAAGGCATGATGAATGCCATAGAAGTCGGGATTCGTGCTTATGACCCATGCCTGAGTTGTGCCACCCACGCCATGGGACAGATGCCACTTCAGATCACCATGCTGGACGCGAAAGGAAGGTTGATTGATGAAAAATTCCGATAAATCGCTGCCACTCGATGCCTTCGACCTTATCTATGGCATCGGCAATGTAGGGCGTGAGGATGATGGGCTGGGCTGGGCGTTTATTGATGCCATTGAGGCGGAAAAGCTCTCCGATGCCCAGTTGGTTCGTCACTATCAACTCTTCTTTGAAGATGTGGATTTAATCCGCCGTCACCAACGGGTGTTGTTTGTGGATGCCACCAAAGCAGATACCTCAAGACGGTTTGCGATGGAGCGCGTAGCGCCGAGGCTGGATGATAGTTTCACCTCCCACGCCATCTCAGTGCAAAGCATCGTCGCCATGTGTCACCAGTGTTATGGCGTTTATCCCGATATTTGGCTGCTCACCATAAAAGGTTACTCGTGGGAGCTGTCAGAAGGCTGACGAAAAAAGCACAGGCCAACCTGTATGCGGCACTTAACGCTGTGCAGTTTACCGGTGTGGAGGAAACAGATACGCGCCCGGCGCTAGAGCGTGTGAACAGCGCTCTGGCTGAAAACGGACAACAGACACTAACAAGGATATCAAGATGAACAAACCCAATGCAGAAAACGTGGCCCGCCTGATCCTTGAAGCGCCGATTGGGCAGTATATAGGTGAAGAAGGTGCAGCCGTTTTGGCGCAGCAAGCCGCAAGGGAAATGACGCTGGAAGATGGCGAATTTCTTTACCGCGCCGGGGACATAGCGAACAGCTTTTACATTGTGACAGAAGGCAGACTGGCCTTTTGCCGGGAAAACAAAAGCTCAGGAAAAATAAACCTGCTGCACACCCTGCATCAGGGGGATTTGATTGGCGAGCTTAGTTTTATCGATGGCGAACCTAGATCCATTTCCGTTCAGTCTATCGGTTCAGCGCGGTTGCTTTGTTTCGACCGTGACAGCATTGACCCGCTGATAACCTCCCATCCCAAGCTGGTGTTTGATTTCATGCGTGCGGTAGTGAAAAGGGTTCACCACACCGTTGCAGCAATCGGTCAGCAGCAGGCTGAATTGGCCGACTACATCGCCACAGGGGGAAAGGGCGTTACTAAGCGTGATCTTCCCGACATGAAACATTGATTCCTTTCGTTCCCCCGTTGCACTTCCGACAGCGGGGGCTTTTTCTATTCGCTGTTCTGTTTCTGCCAGACCAAAACCTCTTCAAACCGCCTCAATATGGAAAGCAAGTGTCCAGTTTTGTCCTTGTCTGGAAAGTGAGCTTTCGCATTTCAGCCTGCGCGTAAATACTTTGTAGATGAATTGTATTCATTTGGTGCGTGCCATCGCCCGCTCCAGGTGGGTTTGTGATGTGCTGAGCGGGCAAACGGGAAGGTTGGCACACTACGTGCTGTATCACTTACTCAGGTGCTGGAAACAGCGATGTCACGAGCACATCCTCGGTAACACAAAGGAACTGTGGTTAAAGCCTATGCATGAGTTATCAATCTGCGAAAGCATCGTCCAGACATTGGCCTCTCAAGCCAAGGTTCATGAGTTCAGCCGGGTTTCAGTATTAAGGCTGGAGATAGGACAGTTTGCGGGGGTGGAACTGGAAGCGCTCAAATTTTGTTTTCCAGTCGTCGCGATGGGCACGTTGGCTGAGGATGCCAGGCTGGAAATAACGACCATTAATGGCACGGCTGGTGTGAGCAATGCCAATGCTCGGTAAACATGGAAGAGCGCTTTTCGCCATGCCCGGATTGCGGTGTTACCGGTTTGCCGCTGTCCCAGGGGGATGAAATGCGAATTGCCAATGTGGAGGTAGAGTAATGTGTACAGTCTGTGGCTGCGGCGAGAGCAGCATTGAAAACCACCATTCACATGATCACGAACATCATCATGATGGTCATCACCACCACTACGGTCATGGGCCTGCTGGGGCACACGCGCCGGGTTTAAGTCAGGCACGGATGATCAGCATTGAACAAAACATACTGGCGCAAAATGATACTTATGCCGGACACAACCGTCAGGCGTTTGCTGAAAAAGCGCAGCTCGCATTAAACCTGGTTTCCAGCCCCGGCTCCGGTAAAACGACGTTGCTGGTGAATACCCTTAAACACCTGTCCGGCAAATGGCCGCTGGCAGTGATTGAAGGCGATCAGCAAACCACCAATGACGCCGACCGTATCCGCGAAACCGGCGTAAATGCCATTCAGGTTAATACCGGGAAAGGCTGTCATCTCGATGCGCACATGGTGGGTCATGCCGCTGAGGCGCTGAATTTGGAACAACAAGGCGTTTTGTTTATTGAAAACGTCGGCAATCTGGTTTGCCCGGCGGCATTCGATTTGGGTGAGCACTGTAAAGTTGCGATCCTCTCTGTGACCGAAGGCGAAGATAAACCTATCAAGTACCCAGACATGTTTGCTGCGGCGAAGCTGGTGATCCTCAATAAGGCGGACTTGCTGCCGTATCTTTCCTTCGACCTTGATGCCTGCGTGGCGCATATCCGCCAGGTGAATCCTGAAGCGACCATTCTTACTTTGTCTGCTACCACAGGTGAAGGCATGGAAAGCTGGTATGAATGGCTGGCTGCCCAGCGCGAGGTTATCGCGGGCAATGCAGTTGTCCAGGCGGGTTGAAGAGGTAACCGCCATGCAGCAAACACGGCTTCCCATCATTTTGGTTGTTGACGACGAGCCGCTTTCCCTACAGGCGCTAAGACGGACACTGGAAGAGGATTTCACCGTCCTGACAGCGGATAACGTGACAGACGCGGAAAAGGTGCTGTCCGAAATTCCGGTTCAGGTGGTGCTTTCTGACCAACGTATGCCGGACATGACGGGCATGGACTTTCTTACCCGTGTCCGCAGGCAATGGCCGGAAGTGATCCGGATTATCATTTCCGCCTATACCGAACCGGCCGATCTTATCAAAGGCATTAACGACGCTGGCATCTATAACTTCGTCCCTAAGCCCTGGCAGCCCGAACAATTGCTGCTGACGCTGACCAACGCCGCCCAACTGTTTCGCCTGCAAAAAGAAAACAGTGCCCTGAACCTGGAATTGAAACGCACGGTTCCGCAAGTCGATGAGCAGCTTAAACAGAAACGGGAGCAGCTAAAGGCACGTCACCGTTTCGATAATATTGTCTGCGCACCGGACAGCCCGATGAAAGATATCTGCGACACCGTGGCGCGAATTGCCCCTTATGACATTCCAGTGTTGGTGACGGGCGAATCCGGTACCGGTAAAGAGTTGATCACCCGGGCGCTGCATTACAGTAGTCACCGGGCGGACAAACCCTTTGTGACCGAAAACTGCGGCGCAATGCCGGTTCAGCTTTAGAGAGTGAGCTGTTTGGTCATGCCCGTGGGGCGTTTACTGGCGCAACAACCGAGCGGATTGGTCTGCTGGAACAGGCAGACGGTGGCACCGTGTTTCTCGATGAAATCGGCGATACCTCGCTGGAATTTCAGGTGAAGCTGCTGCGCTTTTTACAAGAAGGCGAAATGCGGCCGCTGGGGAGTAACCGAAGCCGTAAAGTGGATGTTCGGATTATCTCGGCGACAAACCGCAATCTGGAAGAAGAAGTGCGTGCCGGACGATTCCGGGAAGATCTTTTCTACCGTCTCTCGCCATGCCAATTCATCTTCCGCGCTGCGTGACAGGGATATGGATATTCCTTTTATCGCCAACCGGATTTTGCAAAACACCATGCAGGCTTATGACAAGGCGGTGGACGGATTTTCCGAAGAAGCCCTGGTCTGTATGCAGAGCTATCACTGGCCGGGCAATGTGCGGGAGTTGGAAAACGAAATCCGGCGCATGCTGGTCATGGCAGACACGCCGCAACTCGGCGCAGATTTGCTCTCACCCAAGGTGCTGAGAGGCGCCTGCGGCGAGTCGGAAGAAGATGTGTTGATGGAGCTAGAGGAAGGCAATCTGAAAGATCGCGTCGAAGTACTGGAAGCGCGGATCCTCAAGGAAACCTTGATTCGTAACCGCTGGAACAAGAGTAAAGCGGCACTGGAACTGGGACTGTCCCGTGTTGGCCTGCGAGCCAAACTGGAACGCTATGGTCTTGAACAAGACAAGCTGGGAAACGAGTAACTTGCCTGTTTCCGGCTGCAAAGGAGAAAGAATATGTGCCTAGGGATCCCCGGACAGATTACGGCGATTGAAGACGAAGCCAATGGCATTGCCATTGTGGAAATCTCCGGCGTCCGTCGGCCTGTGAACATTGCCTGTGTAATGGATGGACGAACGGCGGCGGAGTGTATTGACGATTGGGTGTTGGTGCATGTCGGATTTGCTATGAGCCGTATCGATGCCGAAGAAGCGGCAAAGACGTTGGCGCTATTGGCGGAAATTGGCGAATTGCAGGAAGAGCTTCATGCCATTGAACGTTCTGCCAACGCAGACAATTTGGGAGAGGATGCACATGAAGTACGTCGATGAATTCAGGAATCCTGCCATTGTGAACGGCATGCTGGATGCCATACGTGTCCAGCTGAAAAAGATTGAAGCAAAGCGCCAGCCGAAAGGCAAAAAAGGCCAGAAAATGCGGCCACTCCAACTGATGGAGTTTTGCGGCGGGCATACCCATACCTTGTTTAAATACGGGATTGAGAACCTGCTGCCTGACAGTATCGAAATGGTGCATGGCCCCGGTTGTCCGGTCTGTGTACTGCCAATGGGGCGCGTTGACGAATGTATTCAGATTGCAGAAAGACTGGAGGTGATTTTTACCACCTTTGGCGATGCGATGCGTGTTCCCGGGACAAAAGGCAGTCTGCTGGACGCAAGGCGCGGGGCAGCGATATCCGAATGGTTTATTCGCCGCTGGATGCTCTGGCGCTGGCAAAGAAACATCCGGACAGAGAGGTGGTTTTCTTTGCCCTGGGATTTGAGACGACCATGCCGAGTACGGCACTGACGGTGCTGCAGGCCGCCAAAGAGGGCATTTCTAATTTCTCGCTTTTCTGTAATCACATTACGACCGCGCCGACGATTGAAGCGATTCTGAACGAGCCGGATCTCAAGCTCGACGGCTTTCTTGCGCCGGGACATGTCAGCATGGTGATTGGCATGGAGCCTTTCCAGTTTATTGCCCGCGACTATCAAAAACCTATCGTGATCACCGGATTCGAACCGCTCGATATCCTGCAATCAATCCTGATGCTGGTTACCCAGATTGCCGAAGAACGTTGCGAAGTCGAAAACCAATATCGTCGTGTCGTCGAAGAAAAGGGGAACGATCCTGGGCTTTCTGCAATGGAAGAGGTTTATGAAACCTATCCGGTGACGGAACTGCGTGGATTTGGGGATATTGGCGATGCGGGTGTCAGGCTTCGTCCTGATTTCGCCCAATGGGACGCCGAGCGTAAATTTGCCGTTTCACGTATCGAAACGCGCGACCCGATGCCTGTCAGTGCGGCGAAGTGCTCAAAGGGCTTATTCGTCCTTGGCAATGCGCAATGTATGGAAAACGCTGTACGCCACAACAACCTCTCGGCGCGTTAATGGTTTCTTCTGAAGGCGCGTGTGCGGCTTATTACAACCATGGTTTCCGTGTGCCTGAGAAGGGAAAAGGACGAATTGCTGTGCTGGATACGACCCACGAAAGCCACGACGAACAACCGGTAATACTCGCGCAAAGGAAATAGCCGATGATGCATAAGAAATTGGAACTACCGGAAGAAACCGACGAAGTGAGGATCACGCTGGCGCATGGGAGCGGCGGGAAAGCGATGCGCGATTTGGTGGAAAACGAGATCTTGCCGTATTTCACCAATCCACTGCTTTCGCCGCTGGAAGATCAGGCGCGAATTCCGCTTCATTCGTTTGGGCCTTTAGGCGATCGAATGGCAATGACGACGGATTCCTTCGTTGTCGATCCACTCTTTTTTCCCGGCGGAGATATTGGTTCGCTCGCGATTAATGGCACGGTCAATGACCTTGTGATGTGCGGCGCCATGCCACTTTATATGACTTGCGGCTGATCATTGAAGAAGGGCTGCCACTTTCAACGCTGAGAGCCGTGCTGGCGAGTATGCAGAAAGCGGCGGACGATGCCGGTGTGTTTATTGTCTCCGGTGATACGAAGGTGGTGCATAAAGGGGCGGCGGACAAGCTGTTCATTAATACCGCCGGGATTGGTGTTGTCCCTAAGTTTGTTGATATCCGTGCGGATGCAGCGCGTGCGGGCGATGTGGTGATTGTCAATGGCTCGGTAGGTGACCATGGTGCCACTGTTATGGCAGCCAGAGGCGATTTGGCGTTGGATGCTGACCTGCGTTCAGATTGCCGATCGCTCCATCAGGAAGTGAATACCTTGCTGGCAAGTGCCCAGGTTCGTTGCCTGCGCGATGCTACCCGTGGCGGTATTGCCACTGTGCTGAATGAGTTTGCCGAAAGCAGCGGTGTGCGGATCGTACTGGATCAACATGCTGTTCCTGTGCGGGATGAAGTGCGTGGTGTGTGTGAACTGCTTGGCCTGGATCCGCTTTACCTTGCCAATGAAGGCAAGTTTGTTGCCATTGTGCCTGCGGATCAGGCGGAAGAAGCGGTGAAAGCCCTGCGTAAACACCCGGGAGCAGAGCAGGCCGCCATTATTGGCCGCGTCGAAACGGTCTCAGAATCCCGCCCTTATGCAGGGGTGTCGATGCAAACCACGTTTGGTAGCGAACGGATGATAGACATGCTGGCAGGGGACCAACTGCCACGTATCTGCTGAAAATTTTTGTTGAACAAACACAGCCCAGTGCTGGTTGAAATAGGAAGGTTCAAAATGAAGCGTAATGGAATTCAACTTGCAGCGTTTTCAGTTGCCACTCTGCCGCTTGCCGCGGTAGCTCATTCCGGTGATCCACTGCACAGTGGGTTTTGGTCCGGTTTTAGTCATCCTTTTACCGGAGCCGACCACATCATGCCATGTTGGCCGTTGGTATGTGGGCAGTGTTACTCAAAAATTCAGGGGTGAAAAATGCCACCCGCTTTGTGCCCATTTCATTTCTGGCTGCGATGCTGGTGGGTGCAATCCTGACCGTTTCAGGTGTTGTTGTGCCGCTGGTGGAAACGGGCATCGCGCTGTCCGTCATGTTGTTCGGTTTGTTGCTGGTGGGTGGAATACGCTTACCGCTTAACGTGACATTGTCACTTGTTGCGTTCTTTGCTTTGTTCCACGGTATGGCGCACGGCGCTGAAATGCCAACGACAGCGGCAACAATCAGCTATTTTGCAGGCTTTATCGCTGCCAGTGCTGCGCTTCTAGCACTGGGCTCTGCGGCGGCCAAACTGGCAACACAAACCGCATTTTCACGCTATGCCATGTCACTTTCCGGCGGTGTATTCGCTTTGGGTGGCATCTACCAACTGGTGATGTAGGGCGGCTGCCATGCAGGTTCAGCGGTTACGTATCCGTGGCGTAGTTCAGGGGGTGGGTTTCAGACCCGCCGTCTGGCATATCGCCCAGTCACTGTCACTGAAAGGCAGTGTGCTGAATGATGGTGAAGGCGTAGTGGTCGATCTCTGGTGCTCGCAGCAAGAAGCCAGTGACTTAATCGAACGGTTGATCGCCGAATGCCCGCCATTGGCGTCGATTGAATCGGTGGAAAGTGCGCAATGGAAGACCAGCGAATCCGTGCTGCCACCGGACGGTTTCACCATTGCTGAAAGCCATGAGTCCTCGCAGATCAACGCAGGGATTCCGGTGGATGCCTGCATTTGTAAAGCGTGCGCCGATGAAACGCTGGATCCGCAAAGCCGTCGTTACCGCTATCCGTTTACCAACTGCACCCATTGTGGGCCAAGGCTTTCCATCATCAAGGCATTGCCTTATGACAGGCCGAAAACCAGCATGGCGGCATTTCCTTTGTGTGCCGCATGCGAAAGTGAATACCGTAATCCGGCAGATCGCCGCTTTCACGCGCAACCCGTCGCTTGTCCTGAATGTGGCCCTTCGGTCTGGCTGACCGACGCATCCGGTAAACGGCTTGAGATTGACTCAGTTGATGCCATTGATGCCGCTTCTACGTTGATTGTTGAGGGAAAGATTTTGGCGGTAAAGGGGCTGGGCGGCTTTCATTTGGTGTGTGATGCCACCAATGAAGAGGCTGTAACCCAGCTTCGCCTGCGTAAAAGAAGACCCGCAAAACCTTTCGCTGTCATGATGCCGGATTTGGAAATGGCGGAACTTTACTGTGCCTTGAATGATGCAGGCAGGGAAGTCATTCAAAGTGCAGCGTCGCCGGTTTTGATTGCCCCTCAAAACAAGGTGACAACGTCACATAAAAGCATCGCAAACAGCATTGCCCCCGGGCTGGATGAACTCGGCATCATGCTACCAGCCACGCCGCTGCATTTGTTGCTGTGCCGTGATGCCGGCATTCCCTTAGTCATGACCTCCGCCAATCTCAGTGGCAACCCTCAATGCATCGACAACGATGAAGCCTTGGCTGATCTGGCCGATATTGCCGATTTTTTCCTGCTGCATGATCGCGATATTGTGGTGCGTGTTGACGATTCTGTAATGCGGCAAACCGCATCAGGGATGCAGACTATTCGCAGGGCGAGGGGCTTTGCCCCCAGTCCTCTGAGACTTCCTGCTGGCTTTGGGGAGTCAGAAAAAGTGCTGGCACTCGGCGGCGAAGTCAAAAACGCCTTTTGTTTGCTTTCCTCCCGTGGAGCGGTGCTGGGGCAATATGTCGGTGACCTTGAATCTGCCCGGGTTTGGGACGACTTCAACCGCCTCCTGTCTCATTATCAAAGGCTTTACCGCTTCGAACCGCAAAAGGTGGCTGTAGACGCGCACCCTGAATACATCGCGTCGAAATATGGTCGCGCCGCGTTTTTGCCTGAACAACGGGTTGAAGTCCAACATCACCATGCTCACGTTGCTGCCTGCATGGGCGACAACGGACAGGCGTTGGATTCCGTGCCCGTCATCGGCGTGGTATTTGATGGGCTTGGATTCGGCGAAGACGGCACACTATGGGCGGTGAATTTTTGCTGGTCGACTACCGCCACTTTTCCCGTATCGCCCATTTGAAACCCGCCGCGTTACCCGGTGGTGCAACCGCCATTAAACAGCCCTGGCGTAACCTTGTCGCAAGGTTTGGCGAGTCAGGCTCAAGGGAAGCGTTTCTCACAGAAAGACTTCAGGCGCAGGGCATCGAATTGTCTGCCATCAACACAGTGAAACAGATGGTAGAAAAGGGGTTTAATGCGCCCATTTCGTCTTCCGCCGGTCGTCTGTTTGATTCGGTTTCGGCTGCGCTTGATGTCTGTACCAATACTCAAACTTACGAAGGCCAGGCGGCAATCGAACTGGAAGCACTGGCACATCAAAGTCAGGGCGCTTTTGCCTATCCGTTTGGGATTCTTGACGGCAATCTGCCCGTCCTTGACCCAACGCCAATGTGGCAAGCGCTATGCGAAGACTTGGAAAGCGGCCTTGAAGCACCAGTCATATCACGCCGTTTTCACCTGGGATTGGCGCAAGCGGTGGTGGACATGGTTCAACACTTGAGCCTGTCACTTGGCACCACCCATAAAATTGCATTGAGCGGCGGTGTTTTCCAGAACAAGCTGTTACTTGAACAAACTGTCGAGCGCCTGCAAAAGCGGGGTTTCGAGGTGCTTCTCCATCGTCAGGTACCTGCCAACGATGGCGGTCTCGCATTCGGGCAAGCCCTGATAGCTGCTGCACTTTCTTTGCATCAACACACCCAGTCGTTGGGCTTGAGCCATAATTAATCAAGACTTTTTAACCGGGAAGGCTGTGATGGCGACAGAAAGGATGACCTTACTTTGGTTTCAAACCGGCAGCTGTGGTGGCGATACCATGTCGATCCTGAGTGCTGACCGTCCATCATTTACCGACCTCTTCAATGACTATCCGCTGGAGTTGCTCTGGCAGCCTTCGTTATCCATTGAAAGCGTCACCAGTCTGAATGACATCATGGACAGGATCCTTAATGGCTCCCAGCGCCTCGACATTTTGTGCATTGAGGGCAGCATTATCACCGGCCCCAATGGCACAGGTATGTACGATGCTTTTCGCAAAACAGCCAAGAAAGAGTGGGTAGAGCGACTGGCGCAGAAGGCGCGTTATGTAGTGGCAATGGGCACCTGCGCGGCATTTGGTGGCGTACATGCTGCGCCACCAAACCCGACTGACTGTATCGGCCTGCAAATGGACAAAGATACGCCCGGTGGCTTGTTTGCGCCGGATTGGCGAAGCGGTGCAGGGTATCCGGTCATCAATATCGCGGGTGTCCTGTGCACCCCAATACCATGACCAAAACGCTGGCAATGATCGCCAGTGGCATCATTTTGCAGTTGGATGAGCTGAACCGGCCACGCGAATTCTTCAGCACCCTGGTGCATCAGGGTTGCACCCGCAATGAATATCACGAATACGACGTTGAAGAGTCCGAGTTTGGCACCAACGGTTGCATGTTCTTTAACCTTGGCTGCAAAGGCCCTATACGCAGGCGACCTGCAATACCGATTTGTGGAACGGACGCAGCAGCAAGACCCGCGCCGGTGTGCCTTGTTTTGGCTGTACTTCGCCGCAGTTTCCCGAAGATGAAGGGCTTTTCAGAACAGAAAAGCTGGGGCCGATCCCCTCGAAATTGCCCGTAGGTGTCGAACGTGCCAATTACATTGCCTACAAAAACCTCGCTAAAGCCGCTGCTCCGGATCGGGTCAAGAAACGCAAAATGGAGCCTTAATGGTTAAGAAAACGCTGAATATTGACCTGAACCGAGTTGAAGGCGATTTGGAATTCGAGCTGGATATTGAAGACGGCATTGTGGTGGATGCCCGCTGTATCGGCGTGATGTACCGGGGTTTTGAGCAAATCATGATTGGCCGGATGCCAAGGGATGCGGCAGTGATAACGCCCCGTGTTTGCGGCATTTGTGGCACGGCGCATCTTTATGCCGCCACACTGGCTTTGGAACAAATCTGGGGGATCACGCCACCACCAAACGCGACTTACATCCGTAATCTCTGCTTGCTGACGGAAAGTATTCAGAACGATATTCGCCAGAGCTTCTTGATGTTTCTGGTCGACTTTTGCCACCAGGCGTATCGCGAACATCCTCTGTACAACCGCATCATGGCGGGATTCGAACCCTTCAAAGGGCGACACCATTTGGGGGCGCTGGAACAGTCCCGTGATGCTGTGGGGATCATCGCCTTATTCGGCGGGCAATGGCCGCATTCTTCCTACATGTTGCCCGGCGGTGTCGTCAGCAAACCCACACACAGGAAGCTGATTGAAGCGACCAACATTATTACGGGGTTAACCCGCTGGTATGAAAACGCGGTGATTGGGGATTCGCTGGAAAACTGGCTCGATCTCAATAGCCGCGATGTCTTTTTTGACTGGCTGGAGAAAGACCAGAAGCGGGCAGACAGCGCGCTGGGCATTTTCACCCGTTTCTCCCGCGATATCGGACTCCACAACATTGGCTTTGGCAGTGAAAACTTGATCAGCTATGGCGTAATGCCAGACCCGCTACACGGCGGCCAATATGCCATGCCACCCGGCGTTTATGATGCTGACAACAAGACAATCAGCCACTGGATCAGTCCCTGATCACTGAACACGTCCGCTATTCCTGGTTCCGCCAATATCCTGGTGGAAGGCACCCATTCAAAGGTGAAACCATTCCTGATTATCAGACTGAGTCTGACCGTTATACCTGGGCCAAAGCGCAAGGTATGACGGAAAAGTGATGCAAACCGGGCCATTGGCAGAGCTGGTGATTGGTGCTGATCCGCTAATCACAGACTTTCACCAACGCGAAGGGGCATCAACCTGGTTAAGGCAGTTTTCACGGTTACGCCGGATCGGACACAGCCTTGTTCAAATGAAGCAACTGGTCAAAACGCTGTCAGCAGATATCGACGGCGAGTTCTTCCTGCCACCCAAACCGGAGGATGAAGTCGATGGTAAAGGTTTCGGCATGATTCAGGCGGCGCGTGGCGGGCTGGGACATTGGGTGAGTGTGAAAGATGGGGTAGTTGAGAGCTACCAGATCATTACTCCCACAGCCTGGAATGCATCGCCGCGGGACGCAGACGGAAATCATGGTCACTGGGAGCAAAGTGTCATTGGCCTTAAAGTGGACGACTTGGAAAACCCGTTGACCATCAGCCATGTGATCCGCTCCCACGACCCTTGTCTGGTATGTACCGTTCATATGTTGCCGACCGGAAAATCAGTGCGGTTCGGGCTTTAGCGGGAAAGGGATATGGTGAAACTCAACATCCTCTGTTTCGGCAATATTCTTCATGGTGATGATGGTATCGGCGCTGAAATTGCCCGCCGTCTGCTGGATTGCGAATTGCCCGAAAATGTCGAAGTGTTTGACGTGGGTACGCAAGGGCTTAACGCGTTGCCGCTTTTCAGCCAGTGTTCCCATTTGCTGATTGTTGATGCGGCAGAACTTGGGTTATCACCCGGAGAATGGCAGTTTATCGAGCCAAGCCAGATGCTTTCAGAGAGCAATGCTGACCATGCTGGCGGGGTCGGATACTTACTGAAAGCCGCGCAGGCAGTCACGCACCCAATGCCGATTTTGACTGTTTTAGGCGTACAAAAGGGGAATATAGCGGCATTTTCGCCACATTTATCCAACTCTGTGATGGCCAAGCTGCACGAGTGCATTGAACAAATAGTGACGTTGTCACGCGATTTAACAGGCAACACGCACCACTCCACCGCGCAAATTTGGGGCAGGGGGAAAGCATGACCACGCCCAAGCTGAAAAAGAGTGACATTGAGATCCTGCTTGAGGAGAACCAGCGCCTACGGCAGGAAATTGATGCGCTTTACGCGGCGGCAGATGCCAGAGAGCAGCAGTTGTTGGCCGCGACACACGCCATGGATGACATCCTTCTGGAGATGGAATCCCAGCGGAATACGCTCAAACGCAAAAACAAGCAGTTGCTGGAACTGAACGCCTATATCCGCAGCATCAATGACGCGATGAACAGCATTCTGGTGGTGGTTGATATCAGTGGTCAGGTAACCCAAACCAACCGCGTTTTTTCAGAAGACCTTGGCTGGACGGAGGAAGAACTTCCTCAGATCCATGTTGATATGCTGTTTCCTGCAGATGTGCTGGCGCGGCTGGCTAAAGATTCCGGTTTATCCTCCGGATCGCTGGTTGTTTCTTTTATTACCCATCGTGGTCAGCTTGAATTTGAAATGCCACTTCTCAAAATCGACAGCACGATTACTGACGCTGTGTATTTGGTAAAAGGCGAGCAGTTCTACAGCCATCAGGGCAAACTGCAGGGGATATTGCTCACAGCCACTGACATTTCCGAGCTTCGCCAACGCGAACTGGCGCTGCTACAAAGTGAGGAAGCCCTGCAAATCGCGAAAGCGGAAGCCGATGCCGCCAATCAGGCAAAAGGGGATTTTCTGGCAAACATGAGCCATGAAATCCGCACGCCGCTCAACGCAATCATTGGTTTCACCAAGCTATGCCTGCACTCGTCACTCACTGAGAAGCAACGCGACCATCTGAACAAAGTCGATGTCGCCTCCCATTCGCTTTCGCATCTCATCAATGACGTGCTGGATTTGTCGAAGATTGAAGCGGGAAAACTGGAGATGGAGTGTGTCTCTTTCAATCTTCATCAGGTGCTCAGCAATGTCCGTCATGTGATGTGGTTTGAAATCGCCCGGCGCGGTTTAACGTTTAGCATGCACCTTGACCCCGATGTTCCTTCCCATCTGAAAGGTGACCCGCTGCGGCTGCAACAGGTGTTGGTTAACCTGATTGGCAATGCGGTGAAGTTTACTGACAACGGCGAAGTGAGCGTGGCTGTCTCCCGCAAGAAAAATCGGGCGAAGAAGAGTGCGACGCTGATATTCCGGGTCAAGGACACCGGTATCGGCATGACGGAAAAGCAGCTGTCGAGACTGTTCAGCAAGTACCACCAGGCTGATCCTTCCACAACGCGGCGCTTTGGCGGTACCGGGCTTGGGCTGACGATTAGCCGCAAACTGATTGGTTTGATGAACGGTGATATCAGCATTCAAAGCGTTTACGGCGAGGGCACCCAATGCGAGTTCTCTGCGAAATTCGCATTGGCCAGTGACACCGAACAGCCGCACGTTGGAATACCAGAGCCCAATGAAACACCGGCTTTGCCACAAATCAGCACACTGGAAGGGGCGCATGTTCTGGTGGTGGATGACAACTCCATCAACCGGGAAATGATCCGTGAACTGCTGGGTTCACTCGGAATGATTGTTGATCAGGTCAGCTCCGGTGAGTTGGCTATTGACGCCATAAACCGACAAGTTTACTCCTTGATTTTGATGGATTTACGCATGGCAGGTATGGATGGCATTGAGACAACCAAAGCACTGCGGAAACTCCCGAATGGAAAACAAACCCCGGTGATTGCCCTGACCGCAAATACTACTGGAAACATGGCGGAAACCTGCTTGCGTGCGGGTATGGATGACTATCTGCCAAAGCCAGTTGATTTCAGGCGGCTGATTCAGGTAATTGCCAGTCATTTACAGCACTCTGTGCCTCTCAACCAACAAGCGGAGCCAGATTCTCCTGCGGTTTACGAACCTTCCCAGGCGTTACTCCGCGTCGGCTCAAACCTGAAGGTTTACCTGAAAATGGTGCAGCGTTTTCTCGACCAATACGACGACCATGTGCAAGCGCTTGAGCTCGCTATCCAGAACAATGATTTCGCCAATTTGAAGCACAAACTCCATGAATTAAAAGGTGTTGCGGCCACATTGGGCGCAGAGAAACTAAGATTAGTGTGTGCAGAAAAGGAAGCCCTGGTGCTTGAAAAAGCAAATGGAGAGCAGGGGGCTTACACCGACGTGTTGGACGAACTCGCCGTATTGGAACCGCAGTTACGCCAATACCTTGCTAAACATCCATTGAAATAGCGCACAGCCTCAAAGGAGTGATCACCAATGCGAGAAACAAAGCCACTGGATAAGGTCGCGACCATCGCCGTAATAGACGATTCTGTTCCTTTGTGCGAAATGCTTTGTGATTTGCTCAATGAAGAAGGCTATCTGACGCAAGGTTACTTTTCAGGACAAACTGCCTTGGAGGGCATGGCCGACACGCCGCCGGATCTGATCTTGCTCGATATCGATATGCCGTATATGGATGGTTTCGAGGTCTGTGAGCGCATTCAGTCTTCTTCACTTCTTAAACAGATCCCGGTGCTTTTCATCAGTAGTTACAGTGATTTAGATGACAAGCTTAAAGCGTTTAGCTGCGGTGCCCGGGATTATGTCACCAAGCCCATCCAACTGGCTGAAGTGAAAGCGAGGATTGAAACCCATTTATCACTTCGCGCGTACCAGCAAGCACTGGAAGCCAAGAACGAAACTTTGGCAAAAACGCTGGCAGAATTGAAAGCAACACAACAACAATTGGTGCAGACAGAAAAGTTGGCGGCGCTCGGTCAGGTCGTGGCGGGCGTGGCGCATGAAATCAATAATCCTGTGAGCTTTATCATCGGCAATGGTCATGTATTGAAGCGCAATGCGGAGCGCATCGAAACCTACCTCACTGCTGTTCACCAACAATCTTTACCTTCTTCAATTTTGGCGCGTCGTGAATCGCTGCGAATCGACAATGTAGTCAGTGATATTTCTCCCTTGGTCAGTGATGTGCTTGAAGCAGCCAGCCGGGTAAGCGCCATTGTCGACGATCTTGGTTTATTCTGTTCCCAGCAACACGCTGATAAATCAACGCTTAAGCTCAGTGAACTTGTCGCTGATGCCATCAAATGGGTGACTGCCAACCGCGGTTTTGAATACGCAATCTCACCCGAACTTGATGATTCAATTGAGGTTATTGGGAATAAACGGCAACTGGTTCAGGTCATTATTAACCTGCTGAACAACGGGCTTGATGCCTGTAAGGCCAAAAGTTTTCGCCGCAAATTGTGCTAACAAGCGGTATCGACAGCACCCAAAATCAGGCCCGGCTGAGTATCAGCGACAACGGCCCGGGGATTTCAGACGGCCATGTTCAGAAGATCTTCGACCCTTTCTTTACTACCAAAAAGTGGGCGAGGGCATGGGACTCGGTCTGGCAATTTGCCACCGTTTAATCGCCGAACATGGCGGTGATCTTACCGTGCAGAACCTGCCTGAAGGCGGCGCCAAGTTTACGGTTTCACTACCAATCGCCGTTTAATCGACGCTCTTAAAGCGGTTGGTATCAGTGCCTTCCAACAGAAACTCGCAGAAAGCCTGCGCAATGGGTGTCAGGCGCTTCTCGGTACGGTGTACCAAATACCAATGCCGTAGGATCGGCATTTCCTCTACATCCAAAACGACCAAACGACCGGTTTCCAGCTCCTGTTCAATGGAATGCAGTGAGACAATTCCGAGGTAAAGTCCGGCGGAAACCGCTTGTTTGATTGCTTCGGTGGCACTCATTTCTGCGCCGACATTCAGCGTTAAATCATGGGCATGGAAGAATCGCTCGATAGCAAAACGTGTACCTGAGCCCAACTCCCGTACTACCATGGATTCCTCAGCTATACGTGCTAGGGATATCCGCTTTTCATCACGCAATGGATGATTAGCCGGCGCGATAACCACCAACGGGTTCTCCATAAAAGCTGTAGCTTTCACGTCGATGTCCGAGGGTGGCTTGCCCATGATTAGCAGGTCACAGTCATTGTTTTTCAGTGCTTTAAGTAAGGTTTCTCGGTTGGTGACATCAAGCGAAACCTGAATATCCGGATATACTTTTATAAAGGACGCCAATAACGTTGCCGAGAAGTAGTTGGCCGTGCTGGCCACCGTGACTTTAAGTTTTCCGTGCTTGTGCGTTTTAAGCTTCTCAAGCGCCAGCTCAGTGGCTTTGAAATCCTGCAGGATTTGGTTGCAGTGGAGCAACAGCTCGTCGCCAGCCGAGGTTAAGTTGAGGGATTTGCCGATCATTTCAAAAAGAGGCAGCCCGACATTGTCTTCCAGTTGGCGTATTTGCATGGAAACGGCAGGCTGCGTCAGAAACAACGCCTCAGCAGCTTTGGTGTAGCTGAGATGACTTGCAACGCCGTGAAGATTTTCAACTGCCTGAGAGTAATGTGCATGGAGAGCCTCAATAACTGCCAAAGGTAGTAGAACCTAAGCACAGAGCTTGCCAGAACACACCAGATGACAAACACCAGGAACGACGCGGCATGCAGCGACGGGTTTGTGCCGAGATACACGATGTCGCCACGCGAAATGGAAACCAGGCTTCCGGTTTGGAAAGCCGGCATCCACAAGCCTCAAACCAAGCTTGAGCGCCAGCCAAGCGTTAATCAGATAATTCACCAAAGGTTGAAGAACCCAATTGGAACAGAATGATCCAATACAGGGTTCTTAGAGAATTGGTAATTATCTATTTTATGGTAAATAGATAATTACGTTTAATAGACTGAAATCGTTGAAGAAAGAGGGTCATTGCAGATATGATGGAACCACATTTCGCGTAGCTGCATATCTTATTTAACATAATATACATAATACGCACTAGGAGGTTAAGTGTTAACAAAGCTGACAGCACACCGAATTTTGCGAAATGCTTGCCTCCAAGTATATGAATTCTATGTGCAAATTTTGGTAACGTCTAATTTCCTCTTATTGAGGCTTTGCCTCGATTACTGCACACTTGCGCCGATATTTTTTCGAGCATCCGGCCTTTGGGTCGTTTTGATAGAAAGTATCAATGGTGCGCGCCATTACCTATCGAAAATAACAATCAATAAGGAAGTAAAAATGCGAGGTAACGCATGTTAATTGATGCCTTTCGAACGCTCTTTTGGCGCGAATTCCCAACCATTCAGGACGGCGCAGCTATTTTCATGTTAAGCCCATCACAGTCAGACGTTGGCTCGACGGCTCCGTCCCGGTCAATCCCATGGCAGAAAAGCTGCTTATCATCAAATCGCGTGGCTACCTGCCAAACGATACCAACTGGCACGGTTTTAGGGTCAACGAGGAACGCGCGGTGATCATCACACCGGACGGCCGCGAGTTTGCGCCCCGCGAACTGGAAGGCTTTCCGCTGTGGCGTGACCAGTACCATGCATTAAAAGACCGTTACGGCCTGATTGAGCGCCCGCCTGTGCGACCGCCCTTGGAGCCGGTACAGGTTTACCGTGGCGGGAAACGTCGCCAACCAGCGCCCTGGGTGCCGACACGGGACAAAATAATGAAGTGACAAAAAAGCCCGCTATTTGCGGGCTTTGTAAATTAGTCGGTTGGTTTAGCCGTAATGCTTTTTTTCTAAGTGCCTTGGTGATTTAAAAAATAAGTATGTTTATACTCTCGCCCCTGCAATCTGTGGCATTCTTTAGTCCACTTATCAAGGCTAACGCAAACTCCATATCCAAGAGTACTCGATGCACTACCCATCAAATTTATAGCGCTGTTTTTCCATTGATACGTTGCTTTATTATGACTTGCTCCCTCGTAAAGACCTACGAGTGCTGAATTGAAGCCCATCCATTTCGCAAGGGGCTTCAAAGAAATATTAACGAGTAATTGTTTGAAAAATAGGTAATTTTCGTCAGATTCAGATTCACTGCTGTTCACTATTTTTAAAAGCAAATTTTCATAAGTCATCTCACCAATTTCTTTAGACGAAATTGTCACCTTCGCGCTGTCGAATGCTTCATCATCATTTTTACCTAACGAGATTAAAGTCAATTTTATTGCTTCGTCTGTTACAACCTCAGATAGCGTTCTTTGCATATCGACTGATAGTGTATTTACGTTTTCTTTCCCTTGCTCAGTTAGGTTGGCAATGGTGGACATGCAAATAGCAAAATTTCGCTCTCGGTTGGATTGAAATAATTGAATAATAAGGACAATTAAAGTTAGCAAAGACAAAATAGGGGTGTATAACCCGCTAAGTGCACTCCCCATTTGTGCCCATTCTTCATGAGTTTGCCATAATCCCCAGCCGAATACCTGTTGATAGAAAAAGATGGGGCTAATCATTGTCACAATCAACACGATGGCGCAGATAATGAACCAGTTTTTATTCACAGACTTCCTCTTTTTTTCACGTTGTTATGACTGAAATAACGGCACCAACCATCTTAACTTTTTGTTGAGTGTGAAGTAAATCTTGTACAACTAAGCATTGGTCACTACATAGAAAAGCCCGCAGTTGCGGGCTTTTTTGTTTAACCAGGATCTAACTAAATCAGCTTGCGTTGTTTTCGAGCTTTGACACCTTTCTTACCTGCAGCACTCAATTTCTTACGCATGGTCGCGGCGAACTTGCGATCATTTTTCCACTTGCGGGCGGTAGCTTGGCCGCCCATTTTACCGGCTTGTTTCACCGTGGGTGATTTCGTTGGCATCAGTTCACCTTGCTTTCTAACTGGCGAATTCGGGTTTCGTGGTCGCTGAGTTTGTCTTTCATCCAGCGAACATCGACTTAAGCGCGACAACGGTCAGCACCGACGACAACAAGGCCGTGGCAGCCGAGGTGCCGAGAATCGGGAGTAAATCCATATCAGCGCCCTTTCTGCTCATTGCGGAACGTTTCCCACAGGCCAAGCCCCAACATGCCGAGCGTGGCCAGTGAGCCGCCGAACTGTGGGTCGCCGGTGTTCGGGATTTCAACGGTCAGTAGCTCATTGACGCCCCCTGCAGTCAGGGCGGAGCCAGCCAGCAGTGCCAAGCCCTTGAAGGTGCTTGGCTGTTTCATCAGGTTTTTACATACTTTTTCATAGCAGATTCCCTTGCTTCAAAAACTTCACGGCATACGCGCCGAGCACCACGCCTGCCACGGACAGGCTCAACTTGATCGCAATGTCTTTCTTGGTCATGCCATTTCGACTCCCGTCATCACGGTAGAAAGCGGATACACGCGCCCTACTTCCATGCGCGCCATGGCCTGCAACAACTTGGCCAGCACATGCGGGTTGTCCACGTCCACCGGTGTGTTCACGTCAAAGCCCGTCCACTTGGCGACCATGTTGGTGTAATGGCTCGGGTCGTTGTTATCTTCCTTCGGCGCAAAGGTGCGGATAATCGCCGGAATGGTGTTAATCCCGCGCCGGTTGTAGCTCTTGAGGATTTTTGCCCCTGCTCGGAAGCCATATTCCGGCGAGATAAACGCCTCATAGTTGCGGTTATGGTCTGGCGCGGTTTCCCCTTGCCAGTCGTTCCCTTTGCGGATATTCAGCGGGTTGTTATTGCGCACACCCATTGGCGCAGCGAGTCCGGTCATTTCAGCCACCTTGTCCCGTTTCCAGAAAATCAGGGCGGCGAGAACCGCCCCTGTGATAAGTGCCGCTTTCATGGCTTAACGGCTGATAGCGTTGCTGAGCAGCAGCGGTTCTTCGGAATACAGCGCTTTGACCGACACAAAATCAAACGCGCTCATGTTGGCCAAATCCAGCGCCGCTTCTTCTGTGTATTCGTCTGTATCGTCGATAAACACGCTGATACGCGCATTTTTCATATCAATCACGAGGTTTTCGCCGTCCATACGGACGACATTCACCTTGATGATTTCAGCGCGGTATTTGAGTGTTTCTGGGAACGCTGGGTCGGCAAAGTACGCATGCAGTGAATCAAGGATAAAGTGCTGTTTGGCGTGCCAGTCCGTCGGCAGGACGCGCCCCATGTTCAGCGACAGTTCTTTGTGTGTGGCGTCCCACTTGCCATGGCCGATACCTTCGGCGCTGGCGGGGTTCATCACCCCAGACACGGTGCGAAGTGTTGAACCTGGGCGCTCGCTGTAAAGGGTCAATCCCTCAATGTTACCGGCGCGGAAGTCGGCCAGCTCTTGGTCAGTCAGCTGGGTTTTATCAATCACCGCGACTTCGAGAATTTCCCATTTCTGGTTGCCGGAATGGTTCCATTGCTCACCGAGGTGAAATTGCAGGTACGCCGGTTTGGACGTGTCCAAGGTGGCGAAATCATCCCTGTACAAGACATGCACGTCGCCGCCGCTATTGGTGTACGCAACAGGGGCTTGGCTGACAATCAGAACGGTGTCACTGTTCCCGCCTTCATCACCGGAGGTGCCAAAGTTGTTTGAGCCGGTGTCTGTCAGGTTGCCAAATTCCGAGGTGATCATGCCGTTGGTCATGTTGCAGCGGAACAAGATGCGAAACGCCAAATCCTGCCCGTGCACGTTGGACGGTAAGGAAAAATCCGCTTGAGCGTCAACGTGTTCTTTTCCCCCGTGATTTCGAGCCGTTTCTCGCCATAGTTCGTGCTGATGTATCGCATGTTGCACTCGCGTTCGCGGTTCATCATGCGATACAGCCAGCCATTGCCTAACAGGCGGGTTGTGCCGTCTTCAAGGTGCCAGAATGCGCCCCCGATTTGTCCCTGCCACCCTGAATAATCAATGTGCGTCGGGTCAACAAAGTGGCTGAATACTTTTTGCAGCAGGCCGTTGGGTAACAGGTTGGGAATGACTTTCTGCGCCTTGGGCGCGTTGTTCACCTTGTTGAACAGTTCACCAACAAGACCAAAAAGAAATTCGATTTTATTGCGGGCGCTGCCCTGTGGCAGTGTCAGGCTCATCGTAAATACTCCGTGTAAATAACGGTGTCAGCGGCTGCGCCAGTCAGGTGCAGTTCGCCGTAAACGTCCAGTGAAAGTGAGAAGCCCGCGCCAAGCGTCAGGCCGTTGGTAGATTGGGCGGCATCGTCCGCACTCGGATAAATCACGACGTCAGCCGTGTTCGCGGCCGGTGCGGCCAGTTCGATGCGGCTGCGCGCTGGGTTGGCGGCAACCACCTTGGCCACGTCGGCCAGCGTGGCGGTTTGCTGGGTGAACGTGCGGTTGGCACGTTGGTAAACCCAAAGTGCCTGGTTGCCACTGTGCACCTCGACCGTCTGTCCCGTTTTCAGCGCAACAGGTGGCAAGGCGTCCAGCGTGACGGGTTGTGCACCGTCAAAAGCGACCGGTTGCGCGCCGTCAAAACGCACACGCGGCAGCGCATCCAACGTCACCGGCTGCGCCCCGTCAAAGGCCACGGCAGGCAGGCTGGAAACGTCCACTTTCTGCCCGTCAGCCGGTGGCACGTAGCGGCCATAACCGGAAATCACCCGCACCAAGCCTGCTTGGTCGCCGGTCAGTTCGAGATAGACGTCGCCGCCGTCAGCGCTGGCGTCAATCACCTGCGCCCCCTGCGCCAGTTCATAACTGCCACGCTTGGTGGTCACGCGCACTGTTGCCGGTGCGGTGTCGATGTAGATAAATTCCCCGACAAGGAAAAACTGGGCGCGCTCATACGGGTTAAGGGTTTGCTGGAACACGGTTTATTTCCCCTTGAGTAAGTACATCAACACGGCCACCGACACAAAGCCGATGCCCGCAATCCAAAGGACGCGCTTGTCGGCCAGCGATGCCCCGCCGTCGGCTTTCATCTTGGCGAGTTCCATCATGGCTTGATGTTCTGGCTGTTCTGTTCACCCTGACTGCCGGACAAGCCCGCCAACATCTGCAAGTTTTCACTGTGCTTGTCGCCAAGCTGGTCGATGCTGCTCCCAGCGATGGACACGACCACACCCAGCGAGTCTTTGCCAAAGCCAAACGCCTTATCGACGGCACCGTCCACGCTGTCCAGCGCACGGCCGGTGACCTCGGCATTGGATGTCATGGCGAACTCGGCCGCCGACTCGGCAAAATCGAGCGACTTATCGACCGCGCCGTGGTCAGTGGCGGTAATGGTCATCGTTGAATTGTTGACGCCAGCGACCGACACACCGAGGTTGTCCCCGTGAATGGCATTTGTGCCGCCGACGTTGGTTGTCGTGGTGGTATTTTTACTTTCGCTTTTCTTACCGCCCATTATTCCCCCGCAGGTCTAAAACTAATTGGCGAATACCGCCCTCATCCTCGACCACGCGAAAGCCTGCCCGCACATAAATCCGGTCAAGACCGGTGCGGGTCACTTGGCCACAGATACGCGCATACCCCTGACTTTTTACGGCGTCGATAAACACCGGCAGCCCTGCCCGCAGGTTGCGGCCAGCCAGCGCCATGACGAAATAATCGCTGTCGTTATCAACCAGCCCGACAAAGCGCAGGGACACGCCCTCGCCGGTCAGGTGGTAGAAACTGGCGCGCTTGTCCCGCACCAGTTTTTCGCAATAGGCGAACTGCTCGCTGGCGTCGGTGAGTGCGGTAAATGACGGCTTGAGCCGTGCCAGTTGGTCGGCAAAATCGGGTTGGTCGGGTCGGATGAGGGCAATTTTCATTTTTGAACACCACCCATGCCAACGCCAAAAACATCAGCAGCATCAGCCATTGCGTGGCACCGCTGCCGCCGAAATTCACCCGCGCGCCCTGAAAGCCACCAATGGTGTTGGTTGATGTCACCGAACTGGGGCCAGCGCTGCCCATATCGAGCGGCATGGAGCCTGAGTTCGAGACCGGTCCAATGTTGGGTATCACTTGAGCACCCCCGATTTATCAATCAGAAACAGCACAACCAGCACCAGTGCCAGCAGCTTGAGCGCACTCGACACCGTGTCTTTGGCAAACAGGCCACCGGCAAAGCCGACGCCCCCTGCCAGCAACGGCCAGAATAAAACCGGCATCAGCGCCCCCGTCCCATGTACATCGCCAGCACAAACATCAGCAGCATCAGTGCACCGCCGCCATACAGCAGCGGTTTTAACTGAGCCAGTGCACCCCGATAGTCAGGCTGCACAGGCGCACCGTTGGGTTGCTCGGCGGGTCGAACTGGCGGGCGGTTTTCTTCCGGTGCCGCAGACTGGATCTCGTCAGACTTGTTCGACACCCAAGCCGACAGCAAATCATTGCCACCGGCCAGCACCGCGTCCGTCACGCCACCCAGCTTTTCACCGAATGAGTCCCATAAACTCATAAGCCCACCCCCTGATTATTTGGCCGCGACCTGCGACGGAATGGCTTTCACCTGTTCAATGGCTTCAACCACCACGCGCACAGAACCTGGCGCTGTCTTATCGAGTTCAAATTGCAGTTGCTGCATGGCGGCCGTGTTCAACATGCCTTCAGCACCGAAACCCGATTGGGTAAAGTCAATCGAGAACCAGCCTGCATTTTGTTCGCGTTCGGCTTCGGCCAAGTCGGCGGCGTTGTCCACTTTGTTGACGTTCAGTTCTTCCTTGTTGTCGCGCAGGATGCGCACGCGCTGGATACTGTCATCAATGAAGTGGATGCGCTTGATGTTGAAAAACGGGTTACGCTCAGACCAGTCAAACGGCGTGCGGCCGTCAGAGGAGGCGTGCCACGTTAGCTCATACATGCGCGGCAGGTAATAACGCTCGGCGTGCGCAGGCAAGACCATAGCGCGGGCGCGCATGGCCGGTGCGGCTGTGCCTTGCGGTTTGCTTTTCAAGGTGATGTACACGAACCAGATTTCGCCCTGCAGTGTCACCAAGTCGCCTTGGCGCACACCGGCTTTAGTGCGGTGCTTGTTGTCGCCAAAGTTCAGCACGTAGCGGCCTTCCTGCACATAGTGCTTGGCGTGTTGCTGCGCCTTGACCAGCGTGTCACCGGACACCGACCAGACCTGCGCACCGTTGCGCGTCAGTTCGATGCGCTCGATGTCGGTCGGGTCAGCGATGTTCGTCACCAGTTCCAGCTTGTGGTAAGTCGGACCACTCACCAGACGCAGTGAGGCGCGCTGTCCCCAGCCAACCCCTTCCAATGGGTCTAGCTCTTTCGGGCGGGGCGCAAAGCTTTGGGTAATCAAATCCATGGTTTACCCTCCCTTAACCGATCACTCTTCGACTGCATCGACGTTGTTGGACGCCCACACGACAACGCCCGCAACCATTGCGGCGATAACGGCGGTCATCAGATAACCTTTGGTTTTTGCACTCATGGCAATCACTCTCTTAGTTGATGGAAAAACGTTCTAACGAGCCGCTATCTCAAAAAACGCCGTCGGCTTCCGTCAACGCAAAAAAAGGCGAAGCCTTTAGGCTTGCCCTCTTTTCGAACTGTGAATCCGGTCAGAATTTTATCTTGCCCGTTTCATAGTTTTTGCCCTCTTGCAGCACGTATTCGAGCTTGTCGAGCCGGTCAATCTCGCAAACGGGATGCCGGTTTTGTCGGCCAGATACTTCGCACTGGTGCCGGTCTTTTGCATCATCACGCAGGTGAACTTGCAGTTGTCGAAAATGGTTTTCGACACTTCCTGCCCCCGCTGGAAAATGTTGATGGAGGCGATGCCGAACTTGCGCCCTACCCGCAATATCTCGCCATGGTAGCCCTCAGCACGGCCGGCACTTTGGCTGTGCTCGGCCACTTCTTCCAGCAACACTTTTAACAGCTTGGGGTGCCTGCCGTCTCCGGCCGCCCACGCCAGCCGACACAGGCATCCAAATCGGCCGGTGTCGTCTTGCGCTTGGGTGGTAAGCAAACTTAAAGCCGTCCGAGCGCTTTCGGGCGGCAAACAAGGCTTTGCCAAGGTCAGCCACACGGGTGAAAGTGCGCACCGCCTGCCCCGCGAGCTTGCCCTCATAGTCCCCGTAGGGGTCGAATATCACTACTTGGTCGCCGCGCTTGATAAACAGCTTTTTGGTGGCACTGGTCTTGCCGCACTCCGACATGCCGACCACACAAACATGGCTGTTTGATAAGGCGTTGTTCGGGTTCTTTGGCTGCATCAGGCGGCCTCCGCGTGGCTGGCTTCGCTGGCGTCGTTGGCGGCTTTCTCGGCTTCAAGGGCGGCGGCATCTTCGGCCTTGAGCTGGCGTACCTGCCGACTGACTCAATGGTCAACCCGCCAATGGCTTTGACGGCGCGGATTTCCGGTTCGTACTGCGCCAGCCAACTTGGCACCAATGCACCGTATTTGACCAACACCGGCGCACACTCCTGAATCACTTCGGCGCGGCGGTGTTCGGGAATGGAAAACGCGGGTGCACAAACATCTGGATCGCACTTTCAATGGCAAACAACCCCATTTGCGCCGACAGGGGCGCAAGTTCGGCAGCCATGGCGGCCACTTCGGCTTCGGACGTGGCCTGCTGTTCGGCTTCGGCGGCTTCGGTTTCGGCGTGGGTCGGCTCCCCGCTGGCCAGTGCATCG
>BAXE01000002.1 GCA_001310415.1 Enterovibrio sp. JCM 19048
TCAGTCAATCTCGCTGAATCCTGCATCTTCAGGTTGTTTAGGTATAAGCTTGAGGCGAAAATCAGCCAAGAATAACAATGACACTCTGCAAAGAACGCCAGGGTGAAAAACAAAAAGGAGTTCAGCATGACTGACAAAATGCTTATCACGCTATCCCACGAAGCGGCAGCGAATGTTTGGGGCGCGAATGCATTGCTTTCTTTCGGTGAGCAAGGCGCGGTGATCCATGCAACCGGCGAAGACAAGATCACACCGGTTCAACAGGCAGCCCGTAAGCTGGATAGCCAAGGGATCCGCAAAGTATCCCTGTCTGGTGCCAACTGGGATCTGGAAACAGCCTGGGCATTTTATCAGGGTTTGCGTGGACCTAAACCGGGCGTGGAGTTTGTGGCACCCGAGCTTGATGATGCAGCGCAGAAAGCACTGAGCAACCGCATGGTGGCGACGGATTGGGTACGCCAGATCATTAATGAAACCGCAGAAGAAGTTGGCCCTCAGCAACTGGCTGTCCGAGCCGGTGAGTTCATTAAATCCCAGGCGCCAAACCCGGAGCATGTGAGCTACAAGATTGTCTCCGGTGCGGATCTGCTGGAGCAAGGCTGGGTGGGTATCCATACCGTAGGCCGTGGTTCCGCGCGTAAACCTGCCATGCTGCAACTCGATTACAACCCGACCGGCGATGAGAATGCCGAAGTATTTGCCTGCCTGATTGGCAAGGGCATCACCTTTGACTCCGGTGGTTACAGCATCAAGCCCTCCAACTTTATGGATGCGATGAAGTCTGACATGGGCGGCGCAGCGATGGCGACCGGCGGTTTGGGTCTTGCTGTAGCCCAAGGCTTGAACAAGCGCGTCAAACTGATCCTTTGCTGTGCAGAGAACATGATCTCCAGCAATGCGTACAAGCTCGGCGACATCATCACTTACAAAAACGGCGTGACCGTAGAAGTGCTGAACTCGGATGCGGAAGGCGTCTGGTGCTGGCCGATGGCCTGTTGTATGCCAACGAGTTCAACCTGCGCTGACTATCGACTGTGCCACCCTGACCGGTGCAGCAAAAATGGCGCTGGGTAACGATTACCACGCTCTGTTCAGCTTTGATGATGCGCTGGCAAACCGTTGTCTCTCTGCTGCAGATGCAGAGCAGGAAGGCATGTGGCGTCTGCCGCTGGCGGAATTCCACCGCCAGATGTTGCCTTCAAGCTTTGCCGATCTGTCCAATGTGGGCGCAGGTCAGTATTCGCCGGGAGCAAGCACAGCAGCAGCGTTCCTGTCCTACTTCGTTGAGGAATACCAAAACGGTTGGATCCACCTGGATTGCTCCGGTACTTACCGTAAGTCTGCCAGCGATAAATGGTCGGTGGGCGCAACAGGTATGGGCGTAAAAACCCTTGCCCGCATCCTGCTGGATGAATCACACCGTTAATTGCTACAAAAGCTATGCGATTTAACAACACAGTTAACGGTTTCGCAATGTCAGTGTGGGGGCTGACATTGCGCTCTGGTAGGCTACCTTTGAGATTACAAACAGATAACATGTGTTAGGCAGGTTGTCTGGCATAAATAAAAGGAAGATAGAATGACTATTGAGCGCACTTTTTCGATTGTTAAGCCCGACGCCGTAGAACGTAATTTGATTGGCGCAATTTACCAGCGCATTGAGGCGGCAGGTCTGCGCATTGTGGCAGCAAAGATGCTGCAACTGACTAAAGAGCAGGCGCAAGGTTCTATGCCGAGCATGAGGGTAAACCGTTTTACGAGGATTTGGTGGCATTCATGACATCTGGCCCGGTGACCGTGCAGGTGCTTGAAGGCGAAAATGCGATTGTCCGTTACCGTGAGCTGATGGGTAAAACCAACCCGGAAGAAGCAGCCTGTGGCACATTACGCGCTGATTACGCAGTTAGCATGCGCTTTAACTCGGTTCACGGCTCAGACAGCCCGGTATCTGCCGAACGTGAAATTGCTTATTTCTTCGCCAATGATGAAATCTGCCCACGTAAAAGCTAATTCATTCAGTAAAAACGAAAAAGGAGAGCGCTGGCTCTCCTTTTTTTGTGTCTACGCTTTTCAGCGACTATAAAACCCTGTAGGGAACAGGTGGAATCCCGATCACAAAGGCTGTACAATTTCGCGCCTTGATTTAAGGCGAACCGCCATTGACCGCTCAAGCACAACGCTTGATAGGTAGACCCCTGATTTATTGTTCACGAGGCAATCTGATGACAACAGAAAAAATCAATCTGCTGGATTTCGATCGACAGGCGCTGCGTGCGTTTTTCGCTGAAGAGTTAGGCGAAAAGGCATTCCGAGCGATCAGATCATGAAGTGGATGTACCATTTCGGTGTTGATGATTTCGATCAGATGAACAACATCAACAAACAGCTTCGTGAAAAACTGAAAGCAAAATGTGAAATTCGCGCGCCCGAAGTCAGCGCAGCCCAGTATTCATCTGATGGCACCATCAAATGGGCGATGCGTGTGGGCAACCAGGACGTAGAAACCGTTTACATTCCTGAAGAAGACCGTGCGACCCTGTGTGTGTCTTCGCAGGTGGGTTGTGCGCTGGCATGTACCTTCTGTTCAACCGCGCAGCAAGGCTTTAACCGTAACCTGAAAGTGTCTGAGATCATTGGTCAGGTTTGGCGTGCAGCAAAAGAAATCGGTATCGAGAAAGAAACCGGCCGCCGCCCAATCACCAACGTGGTAATGATGGGCATGGGCGAGCCTCTGCTGAACATGAAAAACCTGATCCCGGCTCTGAATCTGATGCTGGACGATCTGGGTTACGGTCTGTCAAAACGTCGTGTGACGGTATCAACGTCAGGCGTGGTATCCGGTCTGGATCAGATGACGGGCAAAATTGACGTCGCGCTGGCGATTTCCCTGCACGCACCAAACGATGAGCTTCGTAGCGAAATCATGCCAATCAATGATCGCTATGATATCGAAACGTTTTTGGCATCTGTGCGTCGTTACATTGCATCATCAAATGCTAACCGCGGTCGCGTAACGGTTGAGTACATTTTGCTCGATCACGTTAATGATGATATGGAGCATGCGCGCCAACTCGCAGAGCTGTTAAAAGATACGCCAGCGAAGATAAACCTGATTCCTTTTAACCCTTATCCTGGGTCACCATATAAGAAACCGAGTAACTCACGCATCGACCGTTTCCAGAAAACACTGATGCAATACGATTACACGGTCATCATTCGTAAGACCCGTGGGGATGACATCGATGCGGCATGCGGTCAGCTTGTCGGCGATGTGATCGACCGAACCAAACGCACGCAAGGCAGACTGACTTCCGAGGAGCAAATTCCCGTTAAATCAGTCTGATTGCTGAGACTGATAGGATGGATAATGGCAAGGACGCTTAGCGCTCTGTTATTGATGGGATTATTAGCTGGTTGTGTCACAGTAACAGAGAAGCAAAATAACGCGAAGTTTGATAGCATTGACGCTGCTGAGTCCAGAATCTCGCTTGGTCTGGCATATTTGAAAGCCGGGCAGTGGGAGCGGTCGAGACAAAACCTCGAACAGGCGGTGCAATTTGCACCGACGTATTACCGCTCACTGATCAGTTTTGCCTACTACCTTCAGGAGGTGGGCGAGTACGACCAAGCGGAGCAGCAATATAAAACGGCGTTGCGTCATTCCCCGAAAAACGGAGACGTTCGAAATAACTACGGTGTATTTTTATGCCGTCAGGAACGTTATGACGAAGCGCAGCAAGCATTTGCGAAGGCGATTGAGCAACCCTACTATTACAAGCTGTCCGGAAGTTTTGAGAACGCCGCCATATGCGCATTAAAAGCGGGTGATCGGGATAACGCTAAATTGTGGTTTGCCAAGGCGATAGATCACGAGCCAAACAGGCCGTTGTCGTCAGTGAAACTCGCCCAAATGGAAGTGGATGACAATCAACTGAACGAGGCACGTATGCGCCTGTTCCATTTCCACAAACGCTACGGTTACAAACCGACAACGCTGTTGACGCTGATTGAACTGGAAAACAAAGCAGAGCGGCCAAAAGAAGCTGAGCGTTACGCCAGCGTACTGGCCAACAAATTTCCACAATCAAAAGAATATAGACAGTACTTAACGAATGAATACTGAACAAAACGAAGAGCAGCAGTTAGAGGTTGAGTCTACGCATCCTGGGAAAATTCTGAAGAAAGCCCGTGAAGCGATGGGGCTTAGCGAACAGGATGTTGCGGACCGTCTGAGACTTCGTGCTTCCGTCATTCGCGAGTTAGAAGACAACTGCTGTGACGACCAACAAATAGCCACGTTTACCCGTGGCTATATCCGATCTTATGCCAAGCTGGTTGGACTAAACGCCGACGAGCTGCTCGGCAATTTCAAACCGACACCACAGGCCGAAGAAAATGCGCAGAAAATGCAGAGTTTCTCGCGTAAAACCCGCCTTGAAAAAAATGACAGCCGCGTAATGAGCCTGACGTGGGTGATCCTGGCTGCCGCGGTTGGTTTGACTGCGTTTTGGTGGTGGCAGAACCAGCAAAACGATTCCCTGCTGACGCTGGGTAAAGATACTGAAGTTGTTGTCGATGAAACGGCAATATTGTCACCGGTCGATGAAGCTGTTGCTGAGCCAATGGAAGAGATGACTGTTGCTGAAGCCATGGAGCCAGAAGCGCCTGACAATGCAGATACTGCCCTTGTTGTTGAAAACGAGGTGACCGAACCCGCGGTGTCTGAAGTGGTCGAGACCTCACCAGTGGTTACTGCACCGGTGGAAGTGGCCAAAACCGAAGCGCCCGTAAACAAACCTGCAGCCGACACACCAAACATGGTGTTGTCATTTGACGGCGACTGCTGGGTGGATATCCGCGATGCCAGTGGCAAACGTCTGTTGACAGGGATAAAATCTGCCGGCGAGACCATTGACCTTACCGGTCAGGCACCATTCAAATTGGTGTTGGGTGCGCCTGCAGCAGTGAACATTGAATATAACGGCGAAAAAGTCGATCTGAGTGGCTATCCATCAGGCGTGTCGCGCGTTTGAGCCTTCCAAAGTAATCCAGAGTACACCTAATGCATACCGAATCTCCTATTAAACGTCGCCAGTCTACGCGTATTTATGTGGGCGACGTGCCAATTGGCGATGGCGCTCCGATCGCAGTTCAGTCCATGACCAATACCCGTACCACTGACGTTGCAGCGACAGTGGCGCAGATCAAGGCGCTGGAAAAAGTCGGTGCGGATATCGTTCGTGTCTCTGTGCCGACCATGGAAGCGGCAGAAGCGTTTAAGCTGATTAAGCAACAGACGTCGATCCCATTGGTTGCTGATATTCACTTTGACTACCGTATTGCCCTGAAAGTGGCGGAGTACGGCGTTGACTGTCTGCGTATCAACCCGGGTAATATTGGTAACGAGCAGCGTATCCGCTCTGTGGTTGATGCCGCACGTGACAAAAACATCCCAATTCGTATTGGTGTAAACGGTGGTTCGCTTGAGCGTGACATTCAAGAAAAATACGGCGAGCCAACACCTGCGGCGCTGGTGGAATCCGCCATGCGCCATGTTGATATTCTTGACCGCCTCAACTTTGACCAGTTCAAAGTGAGTGTGAAAGCGTCGGATGTTTTCCTGGCAGTAGAGTCCTACCGTCAACTGGCTAAGCGCATTGACCAGCCTCTTCACCTTGGTATTACCGAAGCAGGTGGCGCGCGTGCCGGTGCTGTGAAATCAGCGGTTGGCCTTGGAATGCTGCTAAGCGAAGGTATTGGTGATACCCTGCGTATCTCTCTGGCTGCTGACCCAGTAGAAGAGATCAAAGTCGGTTTCGACATTTTGAAATCGCTGCGCATCCGTTCGCGCGGCGTAAACTTTATTGCCTGTCCAACTTGCTCCCGTCAGGAGTTTGATGTGATTGGCACCGTAAACGCATTGGAACAACGTCTGGAAGACATTGTGGTTCCAATGGACGTTTCAGTGATCGGCTGTGTGGTTAACGGCCCGGGTGAAGCTGAAGTGTCACACATTGGTGTTGCCGGCGGTAACAAACGCAGTGCGTATTATGATGATGGCAAACGCCAGAAAGAACGTTTTGATAACGACAACCTGATCGACCAGCTGGAAGCGAAGATCCGGGCCAAAGCGTCAATGTTGGATGAAACCAACCGCATTGACGTGAATACACAAGAGTAAGCGCAGCGCGCTCAGCTAGAACAAACAGATCGGTTACGAGAGTTAACGTGGCAAAAATTATCCAAGCAATCCGAGGCATGAACGACTGCCTCCCGACACAGTCTCCACTTTGGCAAAAAGTTGAAGGCACAGTTAAAGACGTTATCAGCGCATACGGCTACAGCGAAGTGCGCATGCCGATCGTTGAAATGACTAACCTGTTCTGCCGCGCCATCGGTGAAGTGACCGACGTGGTAGAGAAAGAGATGTATACCTTTGAGGATCGCAACGGTGACAGCCTGTCCCTGCGCCCTGAAGGTACTGCGGGTTGTGTACGCGCCGGCATTGAAAACGGTCTGCTGTACAACCAGGAACAGCGTCTGTGGTACATGGGCCAATGTTCCGTCATGAGCGTCCTCAGAAAGGCCGCTACCGTCAATTCCACCAGTTTGGTGTGGAAGTGTTTGGCCTGAACGGCCCTGACGTTGACGCAGAGCTGATCATGATGACAGCACGCCTGTGGCGCAAGCTGGGTATCCATGAGCACGTTCGCCTGGAACTGAACTCTATCGGTTCTCTGGAAGCTCGCGCAAACTACCGTGAAGCGCTGGTGGAGTTTTTGATGCAGCACGAAGACGTGCTGGATGAAGATTGCAAACGCCGCATGCACACCAACCCACTGCGTGTACTTGATACCAAAGTCCCAGAAATCCAGGCGGTACTGACTGATGCACCTAAGCTGTCTGAGTACCTGGATGAAGAATCAAAACAACATTTTGCAGGTCTTTGTGAACTGTTGGACGCTGCGGGCATCCAATACACGGTAAACGAGAAACTGGTTCGCGGTTTGGACTACTACAACCGCACCGTATTTGAGTGGATCACTGAAAGCCTGGGTTCTCAGGGCACAGTATGTGGCGGTGGCCGCTACGATGGTCTGGTTGAGCAACTGGGTGGCAAACCGACACCAGCGGTAGGCTTTGCAATGGGCGTTGAGCGTCTGGTGCTGCTGATGGAAACCCTGGAACTGAGCCAGACCCGTGCGGTCGTGGACGTTTACATGGTGACTGCCGGTGACGGTACTTTGGTTGCAGGTATGCAACTGGCGGAAAAACTGCGTGAGCAGGTGCCGGGTCTGCGTGTGATGACACACTTCGGTGGCGGTAACTTTAAGAAGCAATTCAAACGCGCTGATAAAGTAGGTGCGAGTGTTGCACTGGTACTGGGCGAAGACGAAGTCGCGAACAACCAGGTAACGTACAAAGATCTTAAAGGCGGCGAACAGCTGACCATTTCTCAGGATGATGTAGCCGAAAAACTGGCTCAATTGGTTTAAGAGAGGATTAAACGTGGACGTCTACACCACAGAAGAACAACAAGTCGAAGCGATTAAAAAGTGGTGGCGGGACAACGGTAAAGCCGTTGTCCTCGGCGCAGTCATTGGTCTGGGCGGTCTGTATGGATGGCGTTACTACCAGCCGAGCTGGAAACAAGCCGCGAACAGGCTTCAGCACAGTACACTCAGGTAGTGAACGCGCTGGCAGCAGGCGACGCGCAGGCGGAAGCACAAGCGGAAGCCTTCTTGAAAGATCACGAAGGCTCATACGCAACTTTGCTGGAGCTGCAACTGGCAAAATCGTACGTGGAAGCGGGCGATTTGACCAAAGCGGCACAGCAGCTTCGCAAAGTACAATCTTCGAAAGATGCCACCCTGAAAACGCTGGCAACAGTGCGTCTTGCACGAGTTGAAGCGCAACAGGGCAACTACGATGCGGCGCTGAAAGCGCTGGATGGCGTAACTGCAGAAAGCTGGAAAGCGCAGGTTGAAGAGCTTCGTGGCGATATTCAACTGCGCAAAGGTGATATGGCGGCAGCGCGCACAGCGTATGCAGCGTCTATCGCAGCAGCTACCAACCCAGTGGTTCAAATGAAACTGGACAACCTGTCCCAGTAAGGTCTGAGTATGATGCACAAAGGATGGAAACAAATTGGTGCAGTGGCCGTGCTGGGAGCACTGCTTGCAGGCTGTGCGGGTGAGGAAGATTCCATCCAGATGGCACCTGTGCCGGTCGTAAACAGCCAGTTTACGCCGACACAGGCATGGTCTTCCCAGGTCGGTGACGGTGTTGGTCAATACTTCAGCCGGCTGTCACCTACCGAAGCTTACGGCAAGGTTTTCGCGGCTGACCGTGAAGGGGTTGTTAAAGCAATCGGTTCGGAAGATGGTCAAACACTCTGGAGTGTGGATCTCGGTGAAGAAGTTCCGGCCCTGATTTCCGGTGGCTTGACGGCTTCTTACAACAAGGTGTATCTGGCACTGAAACCGGCGATCTGATTGCGCTGGATGAAGAAACCGGTGACACCGTGTGGCGCAGCAATGTCGGTGGTGAGATCCTGTCAAAACCGCTGGCAGATGCGGGCGTGGTGATTGTTAACACCAGCCGTGGCGAACTGGCGGCCTTCGATGCGGAAAGCGGCGAAGAGCGCTGGCGGATTTCCAGTGATGTGCCTAACCTGACCCTGCGTGGCGACAGTTCACCGGCATCAGTATCAGGCGGTGTTTTCTGGGGGATGGGTAATGGCCGTTTAGGTGCTGCGTTTATTGAAAACGGCAACATCATTTGGCAACAGCCTATTGCCAGCGAAAGGGGCAACAGAAATTGACCGCTTGGTGGATGTTGACGCATCACCTGTGATTGAAGGCTCATGCTTTACGCGGTGGGGTATAATGGTCAATTGGTAGCAATTGATCTGCGTTCAGGTCGTCCTGCGTGGAAACGCACATACAGTTCAGCGACAGATTTTCTGGTAGTGGGCAGTTACCTGTTCCTTATCACAGACAAAGATCATGTGGTGGCTGTTGATGCGCGTAGCGGCACAGAGTTGTGGCAAAACAACGATCTGGAATACCGTCAGTTGACGGCGCCAGTAGCCATTTCCGGCTATGTGGTGGTAGGCGACGCAGAAGGTTACCTGCATTGGATGGATCCAAACAGCGGTGAGTTTGTGGCACAGCAGAAGCTTGATAGCAGCGGTATAGCGGTTGCACCTGTTAAGGTTGACGATGGCTATGTGGTTATCACACGTGATGGCACAATAAGCAAAAAACAAACACTGTAATATCAGCTGTTTACCTATTATTCGGCTCCTGATCTTCACCGGTCAGGAGCCGCTGTTATTAATGAATTAGAGATTTTTAGAGGTCAGTATGATTCCTGTAGTAGCCCTTGTTGGGCGTCCTAATGTGGGGAAGTCGACACTCTTTAACCGACTGACAAGGACGCGTGACGCGCTTGTTGCAGATTTTCCGGGTTTGACCAGGGATCGTAAGTACGGCAAAGCCATGCTCGGCGAGCATGAGTCATCGTGGTGGATACCGGCGGTATCGACGGTACCGAAGAAGGTGTTGAAACCAAGATGGCAGAGCAGTCGCTGGCAGCGATTGAAGAAGCAGACGTTGTCCTGTTCATGGTTGACGGCCGCGCTGGCCTGACCGTGGCGGATGAAGCGATTGCCAAGCACCTGCGTACCCGTGAAAAGAAAACCTTCCTGGTGGTTAACAAGGTTGATGGTATCGACGCTGATGCGGCAAGTGCCGAATTCTGGCAACTGGGTATGGAAGAGATGTACCAAATCGCAGCGGCTCACGGCCGTGGCGTGCTGGCACTGATCGACCGTGCGCTGAAACCATTCGCAGAAGAGTTGGCTGAGCAGGAAGAGGCAGAAGCCGAAGCGCTGGGTCTGGTTGACCTGACCGGTGAAGAAGACACTGATCAGGAAGATAAAGAGCTGACAGAAGAAGATGCAGAGTCGGCGTTGGAGCGTCTGCGTAACCTGCCAATCAAATTCAGCATCATCGGTCGCCCGAACGTAGGTAAATCCACCCTGACTAACCGTATTCTGGGTGAAGACCGCGTAGTGGTTTACGACATGCCTGGTACTACCCGTGACTCTATCTATATTCCGATGGAGCGTGACGGCCGTGAATACGTGATCATCGACACCGCCGGTGTGCGTCGTCGTAAGCGCGTGAGCGAAAAGGTTGAGAAGTTCTCGGTTATCCAGACCCTGAAGGCGATTGAAGACGCCAACGTGGTACTGCTGGTAATTGATGCCCGTGAGAACATTTCTGATCAGGATTTGAGCCTGTTGGGCTTTGCCCTGAATGCCGGTCGTTCTATCGTGATTGCAGTGAACAAGTGGGATGGTCTGGACACTGATGTGAAAGACCGCGTGAAGTCTGAGCTGGACCGTCGTCTGGGCTTTGTTGACTTCGCCCGTATCCACTTCATTTCAGCGCTGCACGGTACCGGTGTTGGTCACCTGTTTGAATCGATTCAGGAAGCTTACGAGTCTGCGACCAAGCGTATCAGTACTTCTATGCTGACCCGTATCATGAATATGGCGCAGGACGATCACCAGCCACCGATGATCCGTGGCCGTCGTGTGAAACTGAAATATGCACACGCAGGTGGTTACAACCCGCCGATTTTCGTGATCCACGGAAACATGGTGCGTGAGCTGCCAGATTCGTACAAACGTTACCTGATGAACTACTACCGTAAGTCTCTGGAAATCATGGGTACTCCAATCCGTATCCAGTTCCAGAACAGCGAGAACCCGTTTGAGGGTAAGAAAGAAAAACTGACTATTTCCCAGTCACGTCAACGTAAGCGTTTGATGGATATGGTGAAAAACCGCGGTAAGAAGTAATTTTCATGCTGCACTAAGAAAGCCGGCCTTCTGGGGTCGGCTTTTTTTATGTCGATAGAATGACGGCAAAATGACAGCCTGTGTAATTTTGCCAGTCGTTTATGTTTCCGGATTACCGTCAGAGAAATGCCCGGAAATAGTGTGTTTTACGGGATGATGTTGGCTGATCTGCTTAGATTTCGGTGTCGATCAGAGTGCTTATTTCATGATTAGTTTGATCTTTGTCACGCAAATAGGGCGCTTGGCGTCGGAAATATCGTTCTGAGTGGCAAAGCGCAATTATTACTCGCTCATTACTGCGCCTTGTATTTACAAAATGCTGCGTATGACTATTAGCATTAAAACTAACGACATTTAATATCGCTAAAAATCCATATACAGAATATGTAACTTATGCTTTCGGGGGTTGTATTGATAAATATTTTTTTAAGGGGTGATCGCTGATCGGATCCCATTATTGCTGTGATCGGACGATCTTGATCGGATCCAGCGGCAGGCTGTTCATTTTCCACGCGGGCTAAGGGTAGAATAGCGCAGCGAAGATCGTCACGCCTTGTTGTGTGAAAAGTTTGCGACTTGAGAAGAGAAGGAAAAGCTTGATGGAAAACTACTGCCCAGAGTGCGGTAAAGAACTGGTGTGGAACAACGGACACTATTTTTGTGGGTCGTGTGAAAAAGCCTTTGCTAAACAGGCATTTTGCAACGTTTGTGGCGCGGAGTTGGAAAAGATACGTGCTTGTGGTGCTGTGAACTACTTCTGTAACAGCTGCAATGAACTGAAATCGAAGTCCAGCGCCCGCTATGTGTTTGAGGAACAAAAAACGTGTCAGAGTGACACCATTTTTCGTTGGTTTGGATGATCGATCAGATCACCTTTGACTGGATCTCACCGTCAGCAAGAGTGGTGGTGATCCGATCGCCTTTCTTAACAGAGGATGCAGAACGGATCACATCCCCTCTGTCATCTCTTGAAATGGAATAGCCGCGCGCCAGTGTCGCCAGTGGGCTGACAGCATCCAGGGTCTCCATTTTCAATGCCAGGGCGTGTTGCTGTTGGCGCAACTGACGGCTCATTGCCTCAATCAAGCGCTGTTCACTGTAACCCATCTGGCTTTTAAACCGGGCAGCTGGCTGGCTGGGGAGTAGCGGTCGAGTTTTACCGCCAATCTGTCCAGACGCTGGGCTTCAGTCTGCAGTTTCTGCTGCATGGCCCGGTATAAACGTCTGTCCAATTCATCCAGTTGCTGTGCCTGTTGCTGAAGCCTTGCTTTAGGATGCTGCATCGCCAGACGGTGCTGGAGGCGGGTAAGCCTTTCCTGCTGGCGGCCAAGCAAGCGGCTGAATACATGTGCCAGGCGATCAGCACGCTGCAGAAACTGCTGGGCGCGTACCGAGGTATCCCGGCTGACAAGTTCGGCAGCAACCGACGGCGTTGGCGCGCGGACATCAGCGACAAAATCGGCAATCGTTACATCCACTTCATGTCCCACTGCACTAACAATGGGAATCGAGCTTGCCGCAATAGTGCGGGCGACAATCTCTTCGTTAAAGCACCACAAATCTTCTAACGAACCACCACCACGGCCAACGATCAGCACGTCACATTCGTTGCGGCTGTTAGCGCGTCCGATCGCCTGAGCAATCTGTATCGCTGCATCTTTGCCCTGAACCTGGGTGGGATAAATCACCACTGGCAAGCTGGGGTCTCGGCGTTTCAGCACATGAAGAATATCATGCAGGGCAGCGCCAGTTTTTGAGGTAATAATCCCGACACGTTTCGGCTGCTCAGGCAGTGCTTTTTTCTGACTGGCGGCGAAAAGTCCCTCTGCGGCCAGTTGCATTTTCAGTTGTTCAAACTGCTGTTGCAGGCGGCCATCACCTTCGGGTTGCATGCTTTCCACGATGATTTGGTAGTCACCGCGCGTTCATAAAGGGAGAGACGCGCACGCACCAATACCTGGTTTCCGTTTGCCGGTTTGAACGTCACCCGTCGGTTATTGCCTTTAAACATGGCGCACTTTACCTGCGCCTGGCCGTCTTTGAGGGTGAAGTACCAGTGACCGGATACCGGCACCATCAGGTTGGAAATTTCCCCGACCAACCAGACGATGCCCATTTCATTTTCCAACAGCAGGCGCACCTCAGCATTGAGGCGGGAGACGGTGTAGATGTTGTCGTTGCGCAAGTTCATGTCCAAGGATTGCCTATAATTTCAATGAGTTGAACGTATGGTAAAGAGTGAAAAAATGATGCCAAACGTTTTCGTAAAAATCTGTAGCCAAACGTTTGCGTCGTCAGTATAATGCGGCGGCAATATTTTGAACCCCCCGTATTTTATTTTGGCGTGAGATATTGCAATGTTACGAATAGCTAAAGAAGCCCTCACTTTCGATGATGTTTTGCTGGTTCCAGCACACTCAACCGTACTCCCTAACACTGCCGACTTGCGCACGCAATTGACAAAGAAAATCTCCCTGAACATCCCGCTGATCTCAGCTGCGATGGATACAGTGACTGAAGCCCGTCTGGCTATCGCACTGGCTCAGGAAGGTGGCATCGGTTTTATCCACAAAAACATGTCAATTGAACAGCAGGCTGAACAAGTTCGCCTGGTGAAAATCTTCGAAGCCGGTGTGGTTTCAAACCCTATCACGGTTACCCCGGATCAAACTATCGCAGATGTGAAAGCGCTGACTGAAAAACACGGTTTTGCAGGCTTCCCGGTTGTTACTCACAGCAACGAGCTGGTGGGTATCATCACAGGCCGTGACGTTCGCTTCGTGACCGACCTGAACCTGAAGGTTGAAGAAGTGATGACACCGAAAGATCGTCTGGCGACGGTTAAAGAAGGTGCAAGCCGCGAAGAAGTGCAAAAGCTGATGCAACAATTCCGCGTAGAGAAAGTGTTGGTCGTGAACGACAACCACCACATCTCAGGCATGATCACTGCAAAAGATTTCCAGAAAGCCGAGCGCAAACCAAACGCATGTAAAGACGAGCAAGGCCGTCTGCGCGTAGGTGCAGCGGTTGGTGCCGGTGCAGGTAACGAAGAGCGTATCGCGGCTCTGGTTGAAGCAGGCGTTGACGTACTGCTGATTGACTCATCACACGGCCACTCTGAAGGTGTACTGCAGCGTATCCGTGAAACACGTGCTGCTTTCCCTGATCTGCAAATCATCGGCGGTAACGTCGCGACAGGTGCTGGCGCGAAAGCCTGATTGAAGCGGGTGTGGACGCCGTAAAAGTAGGTATCGGCCCTGGTTCAATCTGTACTACCCGTATCGTTACCGGTGTAGGTGTTCCACAAATCACGGCGATTTCTGACGCGGTTGAAGTGGCTGAGCAATACGGCATTCCATGTATCGCAGACGGCGGTATCCGCTTCTCTGGCGACATGTGTAAAGCGATCGTTGCCGGTGCATCCTGTGTGATGGTGGGCTCAATGCTGGCAGGTACTGAAGAATCTCCAGGTGAAGTGGAACTGTACCAAGGCCGCGCGTACAAATCTTACCGTGGCATGGGCTCGCTGGGTGCGATGTCTAAAGGTTCTTCTGACCGTTACTTCCAGACTGACAACGCAGCAGACAAACTGGTACCGGAAGGTATCGAAGGTCGCGTAGCGTACAAAGGCCGTCTGAAAGAGATCATTCACCAGCAAATGGGTGGTCTGCGCTCGTGCATGGGTCTGACTGGCTCAGCAACGATTGAAACCCTGCGTACCAAGGCAGAGTTCGTGCGCATTACTGGTGCGGGTATGACCGAGTCACACGCACATGACGTGACTATCACCAAAGAAGCGCCTAACTACCGTACTGGCCAATAATTTTACGATTTAATCAAAAGGGGCTCCGGCCCCTTGTCTCCATGACTTTTTGAGAAAAGCTGAAATGACGCAAAACATTCATGACCAACGTATTCTGATCCTCGACTTTGGCTCTCAGTACACCCAGCTTATCGCACGCCGCATCCGTGAAATCGGTGTTTACTGTGAGCTGTGGGGCTGGGATGTAGAAGAGCAGGACATCCGTGACTTCAACCCGGACGGTATCATTCTGTCTGGTGGTCCAGAGAGCGTGACTGAAGAAGGTTCACCACGTGCTCCGGAATACGTGTTCAACGCGGGCGTACCAGTGCTGGGCGTTTGCTACGGCATGCAAACCATGTCTGAGCAGCTGGGCGGTAAAGTTGCTGGCTCTGACGAGCGTGAATTCGGCTACGCGAAAGTGACCATCGACAACGCGGGCACCTGTTTGAAGGTATCGAAGATCCATCAATGAAGACGGCAAAGGCGTACTGGATGTTTGGATGAGCCACGGTGACAAAGTGGTGGAAATCCCAGCTGACTTCGTAAAAGTGGCGTCAACTGACACCTGTCCGTTTGCGGCAATGGCGAACGAAGAAAAACGCTTCTACGGCGTACAGTTCCACCCAGAAGTGACTCACACCCGCCAAGGCCACCGCATGCTGGAACGTTTCGTGATGGACATCTGTGGTTGTGAGCGTCTGTGGACGCCAGCGTCAATCATCGAAGATGCCGTTGCACGTATCAAAGAGCAAGTGGGTGACGATGAAGTAATTCTTGGCCTGTCTGGCGGTGTGGATTCATCGGTTGTGGCTATGCTTATCCACCGTGCGATCGGCGACAAGCTGACCTGTGTATTCGTGGATAACGGTCTGCTGCGCTTGAACGAAGCTGAGCAGGTTCTGGAAATGTTCGGTGACCACTTCGGTTTGAACATTGTTCACGTTGATGCTGAAGAGCGCTTCCTGACTGCGCTGGAAGGTATTGCGGATCCAGAAGCCAAGCGTAAGAAAATCGGCCATGTGTTTGTTGACGTCTTCGATGAAGAGTCGAAGAAACTGAAGAACGCGAAATGGCTGGCACAGGGCACAATCTACCCTGACGTTATCGAGTCTGCTGCGTCTAAGACCGGTAAAGCACACGTTATCAAATCTCACCACAACGTAGGTGGCCTGCCAGAAGAAATGGCAATGGGTCTGGTTGAGCCGCTCAAAGAGCTGTTCAAAGACGAAGTGCGTAAGATTGGTCTGGAGCTGGGTCTGCCGTACAACATGCTTTACCGTCACCCGTTCCCGGGTCCAGGTCTGGGCGTGCGTGTACTGGGCGAAGTGAAGAAAGAGTACTGTGACCTGCTGCGTCGTGCGGATGCGATCTTCATTGAAGAGCTGCACAAAGCTGACCTGTACAACAAAGTGTCTCAGGCATTCACCGTGTTCCTTCCAGTGCGCTCTGTAGGCGTAATGGGCGATGGCCGTAAATACGACTGGGTTGTTTCACTGCGCGCAGTAGAAACCATCGACTTTATGACCGCGCACTGGGCACACCTGCCATACGACTTCCTGGGTCGCGTATCAAACCGCATCATCAACGAAGTGAACGGCATCAGCCGCGTGGTTTACGATATCTCCGGTAAGCCGCCTGCGACCATCGAGTGGGAATGATCACACGTTAGGCATTAGCTGGTAATGACTGGCATTAAATGACACATAAGCCATGTTTTCATGGGCTTTTTTGTTTTTGTGTCTGGCATTGTTTGGCAACTGATGGCAGCGGGAAGCACCGCTTGAGCGTGGTATCCAAGGTGGTATTATCGAGACATGATGCCATGACTGATAGTCGATACCATGCTGCTTGATCTTGTGTGTTCATGGTATCGAAAATACTTAAGCATCTGTTTTTATTGAGATTAAAGACTGTTTTTGGGTGATCTTTCAGCATGGTATCGGAATCGAAGAAGGATAAGGCTCTTGCTGACCGATACTAAGCTGCGAAACCTCAAACCGAGGGATAAACTCTACAAAGTGAATGACCGGGACGGCCTTTATGTGGCTGTCACCCCTGCCGGTTCCATCTCATTCCGTTACAACTACTCGATCAATGGCAGACAAGAGACGATCACCTTTGGTCGTTACGGCGTTGGGGGTATCACTCTCGCAGAAGCTCGTGAACGACTTGGTGAAGCCAAGCGGATGGTCGCTGATGGAAAGTCGCCAGCGAAGGAGAAGGCAAGGGACAAGGCGCGTGTAAAAGGGGCTGAAACCTTTGGTGCCTGGGCTGAAAAGTGGCTACGTGGCTACCAGATGGCCGACTCTACCCGTGATATGCGCCGCTCGGTTTATACGAGAGAGCTGGAAACAAAGTTCGGTAATCAAAAGCTGACCGAAATCACTCACGAGGACTTGCGAGCACTGACCGACGCCATCGTAGAGCGTGGAGCGCCTGCTACGGCGGTTCATGCGCGTGAGATTGTACTCCAGGTATACCGCTGGGCCATTGAGCGAGGCCAGAAGGTTGAGAACCCGGCAAACCTGGTGCGGCCAGCAAGCATTGCCAGGTTTGAGCCGAGAGATCGAACCCTGACCCCCGAAGAAATCAGGATCATGTATCAGTACATGGGGCGTATTGGTACATCACCATCGATCCGGGCAGCGGTAAAGCTGCTACTGTTGACGATGGTGCGTAAAAGCGAGCTGACGAATGCCACCTGGAGTGAGATCAATTTCAGCGAAGCGCTCTGGACGATCCCCAAAGAACGGATGAAACGGCGAAACCCTCACCTGGTGTTTCTATCCAGGCAGGCCATGGACATTCTCATCGCTTTGAAGACGTTCTCTGGAGGATCGGACTATGTTCTGCCGTCACGCTACGATTCTGACGTCCCCATGAGTAGTGCCACGCTGAATCGGGTAATGACGATGACTTACAAGCTGGCTCAGAAAGAGGGGCAACCGCTTGCCAAATTCGGCCCGCACGACCTGAGACGAACAGCCAGTACCTTGCTCCATGAGGCCGGTTATAACACCGACTGGATAGAGAAATGCCTGGCACATGAGCAAAAAGGTGTGAGGGCGATATATAACAAAGCCGAGTATCGTGATCAGCGTACATCTATGTTGCAGGACTGGCTGATATGATTGATGAGTGGGTTATTTAGGGGGCTCGCTAACTTTTAAAGACATCTCTTACAAAAAGGTAATCAGGGATGAAAATAGAGAAGATAAAGCTACAGAATTTTCGTTGTTTCGGGCATGAGGTGGTCGAGCTAAATTTCGAGGAAGAACTGACAATGCTTGTCGGCGGAAACGGCTCCGGAAAGACGGCAGTGCTGCAAGCTGCGTCCCGGTTGTTTGGTACATCATCAGCGCAGCGGTCAGTACAGCGTCGGGATTTTCACATACCTATTGACCGGCAGGAGCTGCAGTCTGGCGACAGTCTGTTTGTCGAAGCGGTACTTGCCTTCCCTGAACTGGAAGAGCAAGACGCTTCTCCTCTTGATGCCGTTCCGGAGTTCTTTAATCAGATGGCGGCTTCCGGTGAGGGAGAGCCCCTTAAGGCCCGGATACGACTACAAGCAACATGGACGGATGACGGTACGCCGGAAGGAGCTATTGAGGAGGATATACGCTGGATAAGAGCCCTGGATGATAATTTTGAATGGGATGACTGTTCCAGGGTTCAGGCTGTAGAGCGCTCTTCAATCCAGTTTATTTACTTACCGGCAAATCGTGATGCGACGACGCAGGTGACCGCACTTCTAAAGGGGCGATTATGGCAGGCTGCCAAATGGTCGACAGCATTTAGGGATGCAAGCTCTAATAATGCCGATCAGATCCAGAGCAGTTTTGAGGAGGAAGAGCCGTTAAGGGTCTTGCTGGGGCGTCTTTCAAGACGGTGGCAACAGGTCCATGAAGCCGATACAGACAGTCAGCCGCGTTTAAGGCTTATCGAAAACCGTTTTGAGGAGCTTGTTCGTAAAGCCGAATTTACGTTTACGCCTGATGAAGAAGGTCAGGAGCGCGGTTTGTCCGAGCTGAGTGACGGTCAGCGCTCTCTGTTCCATATTGCACTTACAGCGGCAACGCTCGAAACCGAGCGGGAAGCTTTTTCTTTGCCTGCTGATGCCAGCTCATTTGAACAGGATAAGTTACGCCGTGTTCACCTAACAATCCTTGCCATAGAAGAGCCTGAAAATAGCCTTTCACCGTTCTTTTTGTCTCGTATTATCAGGCAAGCGAGGGAGATAGGCGCACTATCTTCCGCACAGGTTCTGCTATCTAGCCATTCACCGGCGATTCTGAGCCGAATAGAGCCGAATGAAGTTAGGTATCATCGTATGGATCGAGGCACCCGATGCTCCTCGATTCGCGAGCTCACCTTACCGGAGGATGGTACTGAGGCAAGTGTATATGTCAGGCTGGCCGTAAAGGCATATCCCGAACTTTATTTTGCGCGATTTGTAATCCTAGGTGAGGGAGACTCAGAACGAGTCGTTATTCCAAAAATTGCGGAGGAAATGGGTGTTCCCCTTGATCCATCATTTGTTCCCGTCGTTCCGCTCGGTGGGCGATTCGTAGCGCATTTCTGGCGGCTGCTGAATGATCTTGAGATTCCACATGCCACATTGCTCGATCTTGATCTGGGGCGCAGGCATGGTGGGGCGAACGCATGAGGAGTTGTCTTCAGAATCTGGCTGATATTGGGAACGATTGGGGGAGCAGAAATCGTGCGAATGCTGCTCAGCTTACCGATCAACAGCTTTATAACGAAGGTCCGCAAGGTCAATGGCTTCAAGCTTTCAATGAGCAGGGAGTTTTCTTTTCCGCTCCCATTGATCTCGATTTTGCCATGTTGCGTGCCTTTCCAGCCGCTTATCAGGTTGCCAATTCAGGTGGCAATGGGCCTCAGGGTAGTGCTGACGCTATTCAGGCCAAAAAGGTCAGCACGCTGAAAACAGGTGGTAATCCTGACCTGTACACCGCGCATTATGATGATGCTTTTAAATGGTATCCGTATCTGTTCCTGAGCCGTAGTAAGCCCGAAACTCACCTTGCGGCGTTTTCCCGTATCACGGAAGGCAATGTTGCTACGTCCGCTCCTGCTGAGCTGAAGGCTCTCATTGAATACGTTATGCATAAACTCAATCTGTCAGGAGAGGATGCATGACCCGCGTAAGCAGACACGACTGGGTACCTCAGGGTGTCGATCTGCTGGAAGACAGAGCGTGGGAGGCTTTACGTGAAACCGATAGCAGCATCCTTGTGACCGCTGGTGCCGGTGCCGGAAAAACTGAGTTTCTGGCACAGAAGGCGACTTATCTTTTGCAGACAGGTATTTGTCCGGCCCCCAAACGTATTCTGGCTATCAGCTTTAAAAAAGATGCCGCCCGAAACCTCGCCGAAAGGGTTGCAAAGCGGTGCCCGAGGGACCAGGCACAGCGCTTTGATTCAATGACTTTCGATGCCTTTACCAAGGGGCTTCTAGACCGATTCCGTTCTGCTTTACCAGAGCCGTTCAATGCAACCGGTATGTATCATATCGTTAATCCGTTTCGTAGGGATTATGAGGATTTTATTGAGCGTCATGGCTATTACGGAGTGAGTGCTCAACAGCTTGAGAGAAGACTGCTTCTGACAGACCTGCCAATTGACTTGTCAAATGGATCTGAAGTAAATCGTGCGTTAGCAGATTACTGGCATGAACAATTTTTCGGGGGGACGAGATATCCCTATCTTTCCCGATGATAAACAGGCTTGTAAAGCTGTTGCTCCAGGAAAACTCATATATCCGCCGGGCCTTACAGGCAACATATCCCATCGTCTTTCTTGATGAATACCAGGATACGACCTATGCCCAGTACGACATGCTGCTAACGGCATTCGATGGTAGCGATGCTGTCTTTACGGCAGTCGGTGATGATAAGCAGCGTATCATGGGATGGGCGGGAGCATGGATGACGCCTTTGACCAGTTTGAAAACGACTTTGCTGCCAGACGCATAACACTGCTTTCTAACTGGCGCTCACATGTGGATCTGGTTCGTATTCAGCACGAGATTGCCCGCCGGATAGACGATAATGTGGAAGAAGTGCAGGCACAAGGAGCCCGTGAAATCGAAGGTGAGGTTTCTGCTATCTGGCAATTCCGGAGCGCAGATGACGAGAACAATTATCTGGCTGAATGGGTGAGCCGTGAGGTTCAGTCAGGGCGTGTTGCGCCACATAATGTAGCGATTCTGATCAGAATGCGGGCAGATCAGGTCGAGGGTGAAATAGCCTCTGCTTTTGCTCAACGAGGTCTCAGGATCAGAAATGCGGCCCGGTCAGTCGGTGAAATTCAGATACAGGATCTGCTTGGTGAAGAGCTGACCGGCATATTCGTTCCTTTGCTCCGCCTGGGAGCGACGAACCGAAGCCCGGAAAACTGGGAGCAGGCCCAGCAGAACTATCTGTTTCTGGAGGCTGCCGATCCGGATAACGATCTCACGCAGGAGCGATTGCTGGTTAAGCTTGAAGCATTCGTCCGTCAATTAAGAGCAGAGCTAGCGCATCGCCAGCCTGGTCCGGATTCGGCGGAAGAGATTACAGAGATGCTTCTTGAATTTGTCGGAACCCCTACGCTTCGGCAATCCTTTCCCGCTTACCAGCGTGCAAGGGATTTTGAGAGGGTGTGGAATGGATTCGTCACTCTCCTGAAAGAGTGCGCAGAACACAGCAGTAGCTGGACGGAGGCGCTGGATGAGTTCGAAGGTATTGGCCAGGTAGCTCTGATGACCGTCCATAAAAGCAAAGGTCTTGAGTTCCACACGATGATATTTTATGGGCTCGACAATCAGACTTGGTGGAGCCTTACGCCGCAACGGGGTGAAGAGCTAAACACCTTTTTTGTTGCCTTTACCAGAGCAAAGCAGCGTGCGTTTTTCTCCCAGTGCGTTGAGCGAGGGCATGCTATTGGCTGGATACAGCAATTATTGGCCCCGGCTGGAGTCGAAACCATAGATGGTACGACTATATTGGGTACTACCTGAGCACAGCCAAGGTAATGCTCTCCCGCTCCATGCAATAGAAGTTTCATGTCTCCTTTGTGCCGTTGCTTTCTGCCAATTCGGGCAGAGAGTATCGGCTCAAGCCTGAGCTGGTATATTTTAGCCGCTAAAATTTCTCCTAAGTCTTAGCCGATTTTATAACAGGAACTCCTTTCGAACTGACGCCAATGCTTTGGATACGGCTTGGCGTGTCATGGGCTGCTGCTTGGCGTTCAGTATTCGTTTTCCAATTTCAGCCTGGCTGAACCCTGATCGTTTGAGTACCAGCATTTTTTTCTTGGTGTCCGATAGTTTAGAGTCCACCATCCTGCGAGCAAGGTTGCGTAATTCTGCTTTGTCTGCTGACTGCAAAGTTAGATGTAACATTAATTGGAAGAAGTAGCTGTCAATCAACTCATCGCCTGACATGGCGTGAGGCTTGGACCTATTCGCACACTGATGGGCCAGTCGTGTGAGTTCGATATTAAATTGCGTTAGAGAGCGTTTTGCTTGCCTATAAGTAGGGTTCCACTCACCATTCGCCAACTTGGGTCTATGCTCTTCGCAGTACTGGTGGCTGAGCTCAAGTTTTTTACGGTCCTCTAGCTCTACGTCATTGATACGCTGGCCTGCCACCGTCGACATGAATGCTGCGAACTCTGTCTGGTTTCCGCATAGTTCGCAAAAATCGTGTTTGCGTTGTGTGTTTAAGTTGACGCCTTTTGTGGAGGATGATCTTTTGGGGCGCTTGCAAGCACAATCCCAAACCAGTCCAGTCAAGGATTCGAGAGTCGCTATGAAGTGCTCGTCCGTCGTGGTCTTCTGCTCTACTGTTTTAATGAACTGGCGCAGTAACTGGCGTTGCATTCGTTCCATGGCCTCAAGTCCTACCATTCGAATGATCGCGCTGAATCCTAGTCCAGTACCGGCTCCAGGAACATAACCAGCGTAGCTTCCTGGAAGGGTATCCATGTAGGTTGCCAGGGCAGGATCGATGACTTCCTCTATCAAGCGCACGATCGGGTAGCGTCTTGAGGACGCAGAGTAAGGATGCCAGCGTTCTTCAAACCGCTGGATAGCTTCTGTGACGATTGGGACACAGCCCTCCCAGATGACGATTGTCCTTTTGGGACGCTTGCACACACAATCCCAAATCAGTCCGGTCAAGGATTCGAGAGTAGCTATGAAGCACTCGTCCGTCGGACTCTTCTGCTCCACTGTCTTAATGAACTGACGTAGTAATTGGCGTTGCATTCGTTCCATGGCCTCAAGTCCTACCATTCGAATGATCGCGCTGAACCCTACTCCAGTACCTGCTCCAGGAACGTGGCCTGCGTAGCTCTCTGGAAGAGTATCCATGTAAGCAGCCAAGGCAGGATCGATGACTTCCTCTATCAATCGAACTATCGAAGATGCAGAGTAAGGATGCCAGCGTTCTTCAAACCGCTGGATAGCTTTCGTGACGATTGGATCACAGCCTTCCCAGATGACGATGTTCGACTCATTTTTCATGTCAACCATTTTAGCCAATTTATATCCTTAATCAAGTGGCATTGCTGGGCACTATAGAGCTTTCATAAGTAAGTGGAGGCACAAGTATGCAAACAATGGCAAACAAGACGCTGATCAATCGAAAAGTGCTCTTGGAGATGATTCCTCTCTCCTCACGGACAATTTACAACTTGGAGAAGCGAGGTGAGTTCCTCGTCGAATTGCACTTACCAGCAGAAACGTCGCGTGGGACCTGTCGGAAGTAGAGCAGTGGATTGAGGAGCGTAAGTCTTCAGGAATCCAGCTACTCGGCCTGGCAACACGATAGGGGCCTAACAGTATGGCCCTTGATCTTATGGCGGCCTTTTCGGAAACGCCGCCGCCTCTTGATTATGTTTTACCTAACATGGTTTCCGGCACTGTGGGGGCCTTGGTTTCACCAGGTGGTGCCGGAAAGTCCATGCTGGCCTTACAGCTTGCCACGCAGATCGCTGGAGGCCCGGACTTGCTGGAGGTCGGAGAATTTCCTGTTGGGCAAGTTATCTATCTTCCCGCAGAAGATCCTCCCGCTGCTATCCATCACCGATTACATGCGCTTGGGGCACATCTCACTGCCGAGCAGCGGCAAGCTGTTGCTGAAGGCTTGCTGATTGAGCCGCTAATAGGAAAGTGCCCCAATATCATGTGTCTCGATTGGTTCGATGGCATTAAGCGAGCGGCTGCGGGCCGCCGCCTGATGATCCTGGATACCTTACGTCGTTTTCACATCGAAGATGAAAACGTTAGCGGTCCAATGGCGCAAGTGATCGGACGTATGGAGGCTATTGCCGCCGATACGGGGTGCTCTATCGTATTTTTGCACCATGCCAGTAAGAGCGCCGCCATGATTGGTGCGGGTGACCAGCAACAGGCCAGCCGTGGGTCGTCTGTTCTGGTCGATAACATTCGCTGGCAATCGTATCTGTCTGGCATGACGCAAACCGAGGCTGAGGAATGGGGTGTTGATGATAGTCAGCGTGGGTACTTCGTCCGCTATGGCGTGAGCAAGGCGAATTATGGCTCTCCTTTCGCAGAGCGTTGGTTCCGGCGTCACGAGGCGGTGTGCTGAAACCTGCCGTGCTGGAGAAACAGCGCGTAGCCAATGGCGTGTTGCCATTCAAGAAATCTAAGGGGAGGTCACGTGATGAGCTTTGATCTTACCCATGTTCGACATGACCCAGCCCATTGCTTGGCTCCTGGCTTGTTTCGTAGCCTGAAGCGTGGAGAGCGGAAACGGCTTAAGCTGGACGTAACCTATACCCATGGCGAGGATTCTATCCGTTTCTGGGGGCCGGAGCCTCTAGGCGTTGATGATCTTCGTATCCTACAAGGGCTTGTGGCTATGGCCGCAATTTCTGGTGATGGGGGGCGAGGGATTGTGCTGCGAAACGAAACAGATTCAGAAGTTGGGCAGCAATTGCGTCTCTTGCTAGACCTGAAGTGGGACGCGGTTGAGAAGGATGCAATGGTTGCCAAGGGCAGCTTCCGGCAACTGGCCCGAGAACTTGGATATGCCGACGATGGCGGCAGCCAGTTTAAAACTATCCGCGATAGCATCGAGCGCCTATGGGCAGTATCGGTCATTGTGGAACGTAACGGGCAGCGTCAGGGGTTCCGCATTCTGTCCGATTACGTCAGCGATGACCGGGAAGGTAAGCTGTTTGTCAGCCTGAACCCTCGATTAACAGAGGCTGTAATGGGAGAACGTCCATATACTCGCCTCGACATGACTGAGGTTCGGGCGCTACAAACCGATCCCGCTCGATTAATACATCAGCGATTATCGGGCTGGATTGATGCTGGTAAATCTGGACGCGTAGAACTGGATACCCTTTGCAACTACGTCTGGCCGGACGAAACGAAGAACCCCAACACCTTGAAAAAGCGCCGCCAAACGGCCCGGAAAGCGTTGACTGAACTTATTTCAGTGGGCTGGACTGTACATGAATACGCCAAGGGGAAATGGGAGTTTAGGCGGCCAGGGATCAACCATGCCAACCCCCGGCGTGACAGCACCCAGCCCCGGCATAATAGTACCCGTCCCCCGGCATAACAGTATCCCATCCCCGGCATAACAGTATCCGCTTCAATCGCGCAAATGCTTGCAGGACAAGGCTTTCCGGCCTGTTTTGAAAATCGATCCAAGATATTCCAAAGAATATCCATCATGCGCGGCATAGCCCGCGCCTGAATGGCGCGTTCATGCCTTGCCAACTCAATCGGCCTTTGGCCGATGTATTAACGCCAAGAGGGTGGCCTATTCTGCTTCCTCGCCAAGGGTTAGCACCTTTCCTTGGCGTTCAGTCCGTCCGAAGGACGACCAAAGCCGCCTTATAAGCCCCAGGAGCGTCGTTCAGAGGCCAACTAGGTTTAGGGAGGGTGATGCCTGAAGCGCCTCTCTGGGCGGCTCAGAAAGCCGTATTCCATACATCAAGATGAATAGCCACTTCAGGCGGTAGTCGGCTGAAGATGCGTGTGATTTGTGGGTTGTAGTATGTAGTAGCACCATACAACATACTACAACACTACATTTCCTATCCGCACTGACGTTGTGCCGAAAAGCTGTCCGAAGTTGGGAGCTAGTGGCTCGACACGCACAGGGTGTTGATAGCGATCCTTCCTGACTGCATGACCCAATCGATATTAATCTGAAACCGTCAAAGAAAAAGCCGGCGAGAGCGTCTAGTGGATTAGAAAACCCATGAAATACAGCGCTCTACATTCGATAAGTTGCTAGCGCTCGTACGTTTCATTGACACTTGAGGGGCGCTATCCCTCCTGAATTGGTAAAGCTGTGTATTTCTGTGTTTGTTTGCTGTGTAAATCCCCGCGTTAGCGTAGTAATTGCCTGATATTACGTGTTTATTTCGTGCTTCTGTTCTAGCAAAAAGGTGAACAAGCGATTTTATATGGTTTGCACTAAAAAACAGATTTTCGCGGCAACACTTTCCTTGGCGTAAACAACGCTGAAAGGCGGGCAAGATAGGTGAAGTAGGCCCACCGACAAGTCGGCGGTTCCTATTTCACTCCCCTTTATTCGCACCGGAGGTGCTCAACGGGAATCTTGCTCTGCGAGGCTACCGGCTGCGCCGTAGGAGTTATTGGCTTAAATTTCTTCATGTCAACTTTTATGTCCAATTATTGAGCTTATACGTTATGCATTGAAAGGCACGATAAAGCATTCATTGGTAATGGAGATCAACGTATGCAAAAAAGTTAGTAGAAAAAATTTAGCCGCTAAAATTGTTCTGGCCGTCGTTATGACGACCTGCACTTTGCAGCCCGTCTACGCCGGTATTCCAGTAGTCGATGGCACCAACCTATCGCAGAACATCATGTCCGCGATGGAAGCTGTTGCGCAGTCCCTCAAGCAGATTCAGGAATACCAAACCCAACTCCAGCAGTATGAAAACCAACTGCAAAACACGATGGCCCCGGCGGCCATATTTGGGACCAGGCGCAGCGCACCATCAACGATCTGAACCAGGCGACCAATACGCTCGCCTATTACCAGAACCAGCTTGGTAGCCTCGATGCGTACCTTGGCAAGTTCCAGGACGTGGCTATTACCGCAGCTCGCCTTGTTTCTCGTCGGCGGGGTGCAGCGATGCCGAACGGGCCGCGATGGCCGAGAACCGCCGCCTGGCGTCCGAATCGCAGAAGAAGGCCAACGACGCGCTGTTTAAGGGTCTGGAGCAGCAGCAAGACAACTTGCAGGCTGACGCCCGACAGCTCCAGCGTCTGCAATCTGCCGCCCAGGGCGCAGACGGCCAACTGGCCGCCATTGGGTACGCCAATCAGCTCGCCAGCAACCAGGCTAACCAGCTCCTGCAAATCCGTAGCCTGCTGATTGCTCAGCAAAATGCCGTTGGCACGCAAATGCAGGCCGACGCCGACCGCGAAGCTCAATATCAAGCGTCCCGTGAAAGGTTGTTCGATATGGGCGAGCCAACCGACCGCTCAGAAAACAGGGGGTTTTAATCATGAAGAATATCACCCGAGTTTTTATCGTTAGCGCGTTTGGCCTCTTTCGTTCTGGTGGGGTGCGGTGAAGATGATGGGCCAAAGCCTGCAACGATCAACTGTGACAACCCAAACCTGACGAAAGAGCAGAGGGAAGAAGGGAACTGTCTTTGGGATATGGGCGAACCCACGGATCGCTCCAAGAACAAGGGGTTCTAATCATGAGCAAGATATTCATTCGACTTGTGATGCTCCTGGCAGTTTTACTGACTTCGCAAACTGCGTCAGCGGCCATTGAGCCTAATGGTGTCTTGGATGAAGTGGCCGTGCGTTTCATGACGGCCAGTGCTACTTGGGGCACGGTAATTACAAACTATGCCGCCTGGCTGTTCTGGACGCTGGGCACAATATCCCTTGTTTGGACTGGCGGGACCTTAATCCTTAAACAAGCGGATATAAGGGAGTTCTTTGCCGAGTTCGTGCGCTTCATCCTGACGTTTGGTTTCTTTCTCTGGTTGCTCAGGAACGGCCCAGACTTTGCGACGTCAATCATCGACTCATTGAGAACGATCGGTGCCCAAGCCGGTGGCCTTCCGAGAGACCTAACCCCGTCAGAGCCTATCAGTATTGCGTTCGACATTATTGTGAAAGCTGGTGAGTCATACAGCATCACAAGCCCGATAGATAACTTGTCTATCTTCTTAATCACGCTGGCAATTCTGGCATGTATGGCGGTAGTGGCGGCCAATGTGTTGTTGGCCTTGGTGACGGCTTGGATATTGATCTATGCCGGTGTATTCGTGCTGGGGTTTGGTGGTTCGCGTTGGACTTCAGATATAGCAATCAACTACTTCAAAAGCGTATTGGGCGTTGCTTTGAAGTTGATGACAATGACGTTGCTCATTGGCATTGCCATGTCGATCATGGACGGTTTCTATGCCGATCTATCCAATGATGCCCCTATGCGTGAACTGCTGGTGATCTTTGTCGTTTCACTGGTTCTCGTGATGCTCATTCACTCGGTTCCCAATGTGGTCGCTAGCTTGGTTCCTGGAGGCGGCGCGGCGGCAGGTGCTGGCAGTATCAGTGCCGGAGCGATGGCCGGAGCGGCTGTTGCCACTGGTGGTATGGCTGCCGGTGCAGCAATGGCTACCGCCGGCGGTGCGTCTGCTATTCAGGCTGCATTTGCAAAAGCAGGTGAGAACGTAGCGAACAATGCTGACGTTATGTCGAGCCTGGGCGGAGCATTTAGCGGTGGCGGCGATTCTGATGAAGCTGGCTCATTTTCCCAAGCGTCCGGCCAATCCTCTAGCGGTGGCGAATCCTCTGGCGGCGGCTTTAAAGGCAGCGCTGTGAAAGCGGGTCGTATTGCAGCGGATACCGGTGCGAATTTGATGAAGGGAATGAGTGATATGGCCGGGGATCGAATTGGCCGCACTGCTGGAGCCGTTTAGCCAGCTCGATCCGAAACAGTACGAAAGATGACGGGGATGACGACGACAAGGAGGGCGACTGACGACGCTTCCCCTGCATTTGACAACGATAGCTTAGGCGGTGGCGGCACTGGCTGGATGAATCAAACCGGCGGCTTTGATGGCCTATCCAGTGATGGCCAGGAAGAAGCCCGCCAAGCACACGCAGAGTGGCAAGAGCGCGACCCGGAGAAGCATACCTTCGACGTTGAGGACTACGTTTCGTATGCCCAGGAACGTCAGCAGGAGCGAAATAGCGAGATTGCCAGTTTTGTTAAAAAAGGCCGCATGGTCTAACTAGATAAGGATTACTGATTATGGAGTTTAACTTTCCACCTCAAAACCTTGCGGAGGTATTTGGTTTCTTCGCAGTGATGTTCATTGTGATGCTGGCCTTATATTTTTTGGGGCAATGGCTGCACAACACCGGGCACGGCCCGAAGATGAAAGCCATTGCGACAAAATGGAGGTATTCCAAAACAGGCTGGCCGGGCGTGCCTACAAGGACATGACGAGATCGGTCGATCAAATCGACAAAATGAGACGCTGGCCGTTTGGCCGACGCAAGTAGTTAGAAAGCACACGGGCCGGTGATGGTGCACCGGCCCGCATTTTCACATACCACCTGTCAGAGAGGTGACACATGACAACCACACATAATATCGAAGTTCAGCAAGCAATTCATCAGGCAGCGACCAAGCTGGCCGCCCTGGAGTTCATCGACCAGGAAACCGCCCGGCAGATTTCGCCCGTTGCGGAAGCCGTCGCCAATATGTTCACGATCCTGTACTACCAGGCTGAAACTGGTCGAGCGACGCCAGAGGACTTCCAGGAGGCGTTGGACACTATCCGCCAGGTAACAAGGAGGTAAGGCAAAAGATGATGAACGATAAGGCAAAACGAATAACGAGGAAGAGCAGTACGCCTATCAAGGTGTACTGCTTACCCGAAGAAAAGGAGCATATCGAGGCGCAAGCAAAGCGAGCAGGCATGAGCGCTGCGTGTTATCTGCGTGAGGTTGGCCAGGGCTACAAGATTAAGGGTGTGGTCGATTGTGAGCAGGTCCGGGAGCTGGCTCGGATCAACGGCGACCTTGGCCGCTTGGGTGGTCTGCTGAAGCTATGGCTTACCGATGACGTGCGAACTGCCCAGTTCGGCCAGTCAACAATTCTTGCTGTTCTCAGTAAGATCGAGGCGACGCAGGAGGAAATGGGTAAGGTCATGACCAAGATTGTTATGCCGAGATCTGAATTCTGACCCTGACTCCATATGGCCGTAGTCCGAACCTATGTTTTCCTATCGTATACGACTTGACCGAATGGTCTCTGCCAGGCGGTCAAGTGCATCACGTTCTCGTATCTCGCATTCCCAGATCACAAGTACTCTCCATCCTGAGGCTTCCAGCGAGTTACGATTGCGTGCGTCACGCTCCACATTACCAGTTAGCTTACGTGACCAATACTCTGTGTTGGAGCGAGGGCGAGATGCAGCGGGGCAGTTCGCGTGTTGATGCCAAAAGCAGCCATGCACGAAAACCACCGTGCGGTATTTCGGGAACACCAAATCAGGGGAGCCAGGTAGGCGTCGGTCGTGCAGGATATAACGCAATCCTGCGGTATGAAGGAAGCGCCGGACAGTCAATTCTGGCTTTGTGTCGCGAGAGCGAACAGCTCGCATCGTGCGGCTGCGTTGCTCCGGCGTCTCCTTCATGCTACTTGAACCTTATTGCTTGAATTCGATTTTCAAGCTTGGGTCGGTTTCGAAGTTTTCGATAATTTCATTGTATCGGGTTACCACGTCCCCGACAGCAGTGCGTCTCCCTTCGGCTGCGAACTTGCCCAGCTCGTACAGGTTGAGAGCTACGAACTGCTCGACCTCGAATACGTCTATACGATCACCTAGCCAGCATTCTCAGCCAAGACTTCGGCGGCTGAAAGGCCTCGCGATGTGGTGACAATAATCGGACGGTGACCGTCGTCGATATTATCTCGACACCGACCAATAACAGCTTCACCTGGAGCGGTTGTAACGTGCAAGGCTACATCACCGATAAAGAAATCGCCGGCGCGCCCTGATTGTGCGTCCGAAGTAGAAAAGCTGTTGTGCTCAAAGTTGCCTACTCCAAGAGCGCAATCAAGCTTGGCCCCTACCAAATGTTGTAGCACCGCTCCGGCATACTGCATACCTGGAGCGTTGCGCTGTCGTTCCTCAGCCTGAACAAGCATGTCTCGAACCAAAGTGCGCAAGCTGCGCGAGGCATCAAGCGTATCTTAAATGGCTTGGCCGAAAAGAATTCATGAACACGTTGAATCCAGAAGGCCTCAACTGCATCGAGATCGACCTGGTTCATTTCTGTCTGTGCATTAAGGAAGGCGACATATTCGCGCATATTGTCGATACTTCCTCGACTAGTGCGACCACCTTCTGCTGCAAGTACTCGGGTAATGTCATGTCGTTTGAGAACTGCTTGTACCGCCCCTTTGCCTAGGCCAAGCACCTGGCCTCCCTTTTCGGTTAGTAGTTTATCGGGATCGAGAGGCAGCCCCATTTTGCGGGCGTGCTGAGTTACGACAAGGGCGACACAAAGTGGGCCTTTACGGGTGAACTTGCGCTCTTTGTTAAATGCTATTAACGCTTCTTTCAAATCATTATCCATTTATGCTGCTGCCTTTTTCTTCTCATCGCGCACAGCTGCAAGCAATGGTTCAAGAAGATGCTCTGTAAGGAAACGCACCACTGGCACTGCTACCCCGTCACCTGCGAGATGGTATGCTTCATTGTAATTCTTTGGCAGTTGGTATGTGTCCGGTAGCCCCATTAGGCGAGCGGCTTCACGTGGAGATAGTAGACGTGACCGAACGCGTTTCCCGTCCACTACCATAATAGTCTGGCGGCTAGAGCCACCGCTAGGCGTGCGAAGGCATCCGGCCACATCGTCGAAACGGACTTCGGCGCGTTGCATCTTTTCACCGTTCGGCCCGTCGGCCCGAGTGCGCCGGTAGATAGTCCCAACCATTCGTCGTCCGGCGTTTTTAGCTGCTTCCACTTTCGCTAAGTTGACAGGCTCATCATGCCGAGAAGGCGCTTGGTATCGGCGGCTGTGTGCCATTTGACCCCTAGCTTATCTTCAACCAGGTCCGCAAAGATCGAAGTGCGTGGTACGGGGGAAGGAAGGTTCCACCATGTCCAAGACTTTTGTGAACTTTGGGAGAGCTTGCCGAATGCTTCGACTAGTGCAGAGGAATGCCATGTGTCTTTCGGCCCTTCAGCACGCAGTTCAGAGGGCAAAGGAACAGATGCCTTTCTAGCGCCAATGATAAACAGACGTGGGCGCGACTGGGGAACAAAGTGTACTGCATTCATCACCAAAGCACCGACACGATATCCACCGCGTGAGAGAGCTGAGCAAATTGCAGCAAAATCTTTCCCGCCGTGAGAGCTGAGCGCCCCGCACACGTTTTCAAGAACTATTAAATGAGGCGCACGATCCTCCTCTTCCAGACGCGTCATGAGCTTCCAGAAAGGCCAGAAGGTGCCAGAGCGATCACCTTTAAGTCCGGCTCCACCGCCTGCCAATGACAAGTCTTGGCACGGAAATGAGGCCCAAGCGAGATCAGGACGGCCAGGAAGATCGTCTGTGGTTAGCTTGGCGACGTCGCCTACATGGAGGTGGTCGTCCCCCCAATTGAGGCATAACTGGCTGCTTTCTTAGGGTCGAAGTCGTTGGCGAACAGACACTCCCAGTCAGTACTTAGCCCTGCCCGGGCCATGCCGCCTCCGGCAAAGAACTCGTAGAAACTGTTCATCCATCCCCCTTGATACTGCTACTTTCCGATAATTTTAGACGGTCCAACCTCTCCTGAATGGCTTCAACGATCCAGGTGTTGCGTGACACGTTGCCCACGCGAAGCGCACATTCAGAGTCGATGGCAGCCAAAGCCTCCGCTGATAGGCGGAGATTGATACGCTGCAAACACTGGTTCTGAGATTCTTGGTGATTTGTTTTCATGGGCGCCATTATGGCGCCACATTGGCGCAACGTCCATGTCCTTTTGCTTCTGCTACTCAATTTCTTGTTGAGTGTCGCACATGTTTTGGCGGGCATGACAGGGCATTCAGTGGTTTCTCGCCTGTTCCCGATCTGTCATTGATGGTGCATACTAAAGATAGAGGTATATAACTATGAGTAATAAAGAGCTGAAGCCAAAGCTGGGTGGCGATTCGGCAGTGCGCCGCTTGACGCCTGAGGAGCGGGCTGAGCTAAGGCGAGACATGGCAGAGGCGTCAGCTTGGGCCCGTACTGAATTGAAACGGCGGAGACTCGCTGTGCAATTACAATCAAGTTTTTCTGTGAATGGTATTTCTAATGGTACTGGTGATTAGATGTTTTTTATATTGTTGATTTTAAACGAAAATAATCGCCAGTATACAATAGAGTGGGAATAATGCATTAATTACTAATCAGTAAAGTATGCGGTAAATCCTCAATGCCAATGAGCCCTGATTATTCTGTCAGGGCTTTTTTTATTCCTGCGACTATCATTTCCACAACCGCATCTCCGTTGACCCAGATGCGCCGCTTCAATTTAAATGCAGTTCATTTATCCAAAAATTTCAGCGTATTGATGCTTTCCGCGAGTAATAGCTGTTAAGGAAATGGCGAACAAAAAGCCTCATTTTCCAGACAGTATCACCTCACCATTTATAAGGTAATACTTTTTTAATCAACGCTAATGGAGTGTTGGGTCGAGGCAGATTCCAGGCCGGTGACCACATTGCAGATTTGACCTGCTTTGCCATATTCGGAGTTGGATGCTCAAAAAACTTAGGCTCACCCGTGGGGCTTACGAATGTCACCCAACAAAGGTCGTAGCCTGATATGTCCAGTCTTCTAGATGCATAAAGGTAATATTGTTATGGCAACAATCAACGGCACAATCAATGACGATACGCTGGTGGGCACAATCGATGCTGACGTTATCTATGGCTCAACAGGTGATGACTATATCCGCGGCGAAGGCGGCGATGACTACATCGATGGCGGCGACGGCAATGACACCCTGCTAGGCAGCGATGGGAACGATAAAATACTAGGAGGACTGGGTGATGACAGTGTTGTCGGTGGCGGGGGAAATGACACCCTTTACGGCAATGAAGGTAACGACAATATCGACGGTGGTGACGGCGCAGACCTGATCTATGGCGGTGTAGGCAACGACACTATTTACGGCGGTATCGGTAATGACCGGCTCTACGGTGGTGAGGGCATTGATAAGATCCGCGGCGGTCTCGGCGACGACTACCTCAACGGTGGCGCTGATGATGATGTGCTTTTCGGCGAAGCGGGGAATGACAAGCTTGTCGGCGGTGCGGGCAACGACGTGCTTTGGGGCGGTGACGGCAATGACACCCAGTATGGCGGTACCGGTGATGATTACCTTTGGGGTGAAAACGGTGTCGACTGGCAATATGGCGGTGATGGAAACGATGTCCTCCTGAGCGGTGACGGAGATGATTTCATGTATGGCGGCAAAGGCAACGATATGTTGTTTGGTCAGGCTGGCAGCGATTACATGGATGGTGGTGAGGGTGATGACAAGCTGGAAGGTTATTTTGGTGATGATTGCCTGATTGGGGGAGATGGCAATGACGATCTCTGGGCCGGTGAAGACGATGACAAGCTGGATGGCGGTGACGGTGATGATGTGCTTTCCGGCGGCTGTGACAATGACCAGATCGACGGTGGTAACGGCAACGACCTGGTATATGGTGATGCCATCAACCTTGTTGTGAATGGTGATTTTGAAGAGTGGGGTGATGACGCCGGTAACAAATGGACCTGCTTTACGACAATCAAATTTCTGGCTGGTACAGCGAAGGCAATACCCGGATCGAAGTGCAGCAAGGCCAGTTTGGCGGCACGCCGGAAAATCCCTATACCAATACGGTGATCGAGCTCGACAGCACAGTCAACGTGTCCGTGCGTCAGGACATTGATGTGTCCAGCCTGACGGCCAGTGCCGATCAGGAGATGAGTTTCTCCTTTGATTACGCCAACCGATTCCGGGGCTCAGACAACACCACCAGTCCATTTGATGTTGATGTGTTTGACCAGGACGGAAACCTGCTTTTCAGCCAGTCTTTCGACAATGATTCCACCCTGAAAACCTACCACCACTTTGATGCCACATTTGTTATTCCGCAGGGAGTTACTGGCATTACGCTCAGTTTCACAGGAACAGGGGCATCAGACTGCATTGGCGCGTTGATAGACAACGTTGAACTGGTCGCGGAAGAGTGCGCCGGTGATGATGTTATCGATGGTGGAAATGGCCAGGATGTAATTTTTGGTAATGGCGGCAATGACATTATTGATGGCGGCTGTGACGACGATATTATCGATGGCGGAACGGGTAACGACGTTATCTACGGCGACGATGCCGGTGAAGCTCATGCCTGAACGATCTGGACGCGAACATCGTTATCAACGGCGATTTTGAAGAGTGGGGTGACAACGCGGGTAACAAATGGACTCTGCTATACGACAACCAGATCTCCGGATGGTACAGCGCAGACGAAACCCGTATTGAAGTTCAGCAGGGCAGTTTGGCGGTACACCGGATAACCCCTACACCAACACAGTGATTGAGCTCGACAGCACGATTAACACGTCTGTCCGTCAGGATATCAATGTCTCCTCCCTGACACAGGACGGGGACAATGAGATGGCTTTCTCCTTTGATTTTGCCAACCGTTTCCGAGGCTCAGACAACACGACCAGCCCATTTACGGTGGAGGTCTTTGACCAAGACGGCAATGTGCTGTTCAGCCAGTCGTTTACCAATGATGGACTTGAGCGTGTTTACCATGAATTTGAAACCAGCATCATCGTGCCGCAAGGAACAGAGAGCATCACACTGGCCTTTACCGGCACCGGAAACTCTGACTGTATTGGTGCGTTGATTGACAATGTTTCCCTGCTCCCTGATGACTGTCACGGTGATGACGACATTAATGGTGGCCTCGGCGACGATACCCTCTTCGGTAACGGCGGCGACGATATCCTCTCCGGTGGGGCGGGTAACGATACCCTGTGGGGCGGTCGTGGTGATGATGTGCTTATCGGTGGCGAGGGGAACGATGTGTTTGTGTTCTGCGAGGCAACCGGTGACGACACTGTCCGTGATTTTGTCAAAGGCGAAGACACGTTGAAAATTGATGCATCTATTGCCCTGCATTTCAGCGACGTGAACGCCGAGCAGGTGGGCGGGTCCACTGTTCTCAGTTTTGCCAATGACGATACCCAGATCACCTTGCTGCAGTTTGATGCCACGACCGTCTCGGCAGATATGTTCGACTTTACTGTCCTATAGCTTCCTCTGAAACTTCTCGTGTAAACACACAATCCTTCGCACCCGCGAAGGATTGTGTTCTTCTCTCACTACCGCTACGCGCTGCTTTTTTAAACCTGCCCGATACTTATTTTCTGAGCAAAAGTAACGGCATTATTGTGTTTGTTGTCACCTTGGTGCTTCTTTGTTTTCTTCATGTTTGTTTGTTGTGTTGATATTGAATTAATATGCTGAATGTGTGTATTTAATCGAAATTTGGCGCTATTAATTTCGGCTGATATGTGTATTTTATGCTGTTGAATAATTATGACGTCATTGTGAATCCACCTGATGGATTGAGCGACTGATGCAAACACACACTAACAACCATGGAGCTTTAAATGAGTAACCATGCTATGAGCAACTCTCCAGATGCGCCGAATGGCGGTATGGAAAAATTCCTTAACTGGATTGAACGGGCAGGTAACAAAATTCCTGATCCTGCACTCCTGTTCTTCTATGGCCTCCTGATTGTCTGGGGTCTGTCCGCCGTACTTTCTCAGGTCGATTTTGGCCTGATCCATCCTATTTCTGGACAGGCTGTAGAAATCAATAACCTTCTGACCGGTACTGCACTGGCGAACTTCCTGGCGAATATGGTGACTACATTCACCAGCTTTGCGCCAATGGGGATCGTACTGGTAGCAATGCTGGGTGTGGGCGTGGCGGATGCGTCAGGCTTTATCACTACCGGTCTGAAGAAGATGCTGAACGTGACACCGAAGAAGCTGCTGACGCCAGCGCTGATCCTGGTGGCTATCGTTTCGCACACGGCTGCGGATGCGGGCTACGTTCTGGTTATTCCACTGGGCGGTATCATCTTCCATGCAGCGGGTCGTCACCCACTGGTGGGTATTGCGGCAGCATTTGCGGGTGTATCAGGCGGTTTCTCTGCTAACTTCATCCCTGCAGGTATTGACCCACTGCTGGCGGGCTTTACCCAGTCTGCGGCACAGGTTCTGGATAAAGACTACGTGGTTAACCCGCTGGCGAACCTGTACTTCACCGGTCTGTCTTCATTCCTGATCGTAGGTATCGGCTGGTATGTGACTGAGAAAATCATCGAACCGCGCCTGAGCAAAATGCCTATCGATGACGATGCAGAAAAAGCACCGGATCTGGGCAGCTTCACGGCAATTGAAAGTAAAGCATTCAACCGTGCTGGCCTGGCAATGCTGGCCGGTATCGCGCTGCTTATCGTTGCGCTTATCCCAGAAAACTCAGCACTGCGTTCACCAGACGGTGAGCTGACTGCGTTCTCTGCACCGCTGATGAAATCTATCGTTCCACTGATCTTCATCCTGTTTGTTATCCCTGGTGTGGTTTACGGCCGCGTTGCAGGTACGTTCAAAACTCAGGGCGAAATCATCAAGGCGATGAGCACCACCATGTCGACCATGGGTTCATACCTGGTGATGTCTTTCTTCTGTGCCCAGTTCCTGGCCGCGTTTAGTCAGTCGAACATCGGTACTCTGCTGGCACTGGAAGGTGCAGCGTTCCTGAAAGCACTGGATATGCCAGGTCAGCTGACCATCGTAGGTATGATCCTGCTGACTGCGTTCGTTAACCTGCTGATTGGTTCTGCGTCTGCGAAATGGGCACTGATTGGTCCTATCCTGGTACCAATGCTGATGGCACTGGGTATTTCTCCTGAGCTGTCTCAGGCGGCGTACCGCGTAGGTGACTCCGTGTCTAACATCATCTCTCCACTGATGGTGTTCTTCCCACTGGTTGTTGTTTACTGCCAACGTTACGTGAAAGGTTCTGGTATCGGCACCCTGGCATCGATGATGATGCCTTACTCAATCGCGATGCTGATTGGCTGGTCTCTGTTCCTGCTGGCGTACTGGGCACTGGGCATCCCTCTGGGTATCCAGGCACCATACACTTACCAGATGTAATTCGCTGGATTACACCAAAAGCCCTGCCATTGAGCAGGGCTTTTTTGTACCCGTTATTCGGTAGAGGGTGTTGTTCGTGCTACATGCTGTTAACCAATGCAAAACAATAATCCATACATTAATGGCTTTGTGAAATTTTGTATAAAAGTTGTATCTGCTGGCTATTGAGCCTTATCTCACACTATCTGCTGATGTGGGTGTAAATGACGCGCATAAATTATTTTCCAATGAAAAATAACAGATGTTAATTTCATAAAATCTCAATTTTCAGAATTTTACTCCAAAAGAGTCATCTGCTAAGTTCGTGGGGCAAATATAACGGATAGGCCTGCAGTTGCTGTATGTGAAATTACATAGTGATGTGTGGGCATGAACTCATCGATAAGGTGGTACGAAATGAGTCAAGTTTTACAAGGAGCGCCTCAACAGAAAGGCGCAATTGCGTTCATCGAGCGCGTAGGTAAAAAATCCCCGATCCTGTGATCATTTTTATGTTCCTTTTTGTGGCTGCGCTGGCCTTGACAGGATTGATTGGTGGAATGGAATTTCAGACGACAGGTGCCGATGGTAACCTTGTCAGTCACACCGTTAAGAGCATGCTGGCGACAGAAAACGTCCGCTGGATGTTCGACAACGCGATTCTGGAAAACTGGTTGAAGTTCGGTCACGGCGTACTGGGCGTTATCCTGGTGGTGATGCTGGGTGTGGGTATCGCTGAAAACTCAGGCCTGCTGGGTGCGGTGATCAAGCGTGTTGGCCTTCGCCTGAACGAAAAGTGGCTGCCAATGCTGCTGGTGTTCCTGGGTATTATGAGCTCCATCGCGACGGATGCTGGCTACCTGGTGCTGATCCCGCTGGCAGGTATGCTGTACGCTGGTGTGGGTAAAAACCCGCTGATCGGTATGGCGGCTGCGTTTGCTGGTGTATCGGCAGGTTTCAGTGCCAACCTGATCCCGGCGACACCTATCGACGTTATCGTGGGTCTGAATGCGCGTGTATTCGCAGAAGCGCAGGGCGTGCCTTTCACCACCGCAGACGGTGTTGAGTTGAACCCGGCGACCATGCACTACTTTTTCATCTTTGTGTCGACGTTTATGCTGGCCATCCTGGGTGCATGGGTAACCAAACGCTTTGTTGCACCGCGTCTGGAGAAGATGGAATACACCTTGCCTGAAGATCTGCAGCAGTCAGATTTTGAAGTCAGCAAAGACGAGCAAAAAGGTCTGCGTGCGGCAGGTCTGGGTCTGGTGGCTTCTCTGGTTGCCATCGTAGCATTGGCAATGGGCCTCTGGCACCGTACACCAATGAAGCGGGCCGCACTGTGACGCCTTACATGAACAACGTGATCCTGCTGATTGCGATGGTGTTTGCGGTAACCGGTATCTGCTTTGGTTACAGCACGGGTAAGTTTAAGTCGCTGCAGGACGTGGTTAACGCCATGGTCAAGCAGATGAACACCTTCGGTTATGTGCTGGTGTTGACCTTCTTCAGCCACAACTTCCTGGCGGTACTGAGCTACTCAGGTCTGGGCGTTTACATCACCTACTTGGGCGCAACTTCTCTGTCTGCTCTGGGTCTGGAAAACTTCCCGGTTCTGCTGATCATCGGCTTTATCATCACCACGGCGATCATCAACCTGTTTGTGGGCGGTCTGACCTCGAAGTGGATGCTGCTGGCCCAATCTTCATCCCTATGCTGTACCAGGTGAACCCGAACATGACACCGGATGTGGTTTCAGCCGCGTTCCGTGTGGCTGATTCATCAACCAACATCATCACACCGATGATGACTTACGCGGGCGTTATCCTGGCGTTCATGCGTAAGTACAAGTCAGACCTGCCTTCGGTGATGTGATTGCGATGATGGTGCCATACTCGGCGGCCTTCCTGACGGTATGGACAACCCTGCTGATTGTCTTCTTCAGCTTTAACATTCCACTGGGTTTCTAACCGAGTGTGAAAAAGAAAGCCCGGCTCAGGCCGGGTTTTTTGCGTTTCGCGTCAGGCTATTTCAAATGCTCGGCATGGAAGCGAAGGTGATCTTCAATAAAGCTCGAGATGAAATAGTAACTGTGGTCATAGCCTTCCTGCATACGAAGCTCCAGCGGATAGCCAGCTTCTTCGGCTGCCTGCAGGAGGTTGCCGGGTTTGAGCTGTTCGTGCAAAAACTGGTCACCGTCACCTTGGTCAATCAGCATCGGCAGGTGTTTTTGCGCCTTTTTGATTAACGCGCAGCTGTCGTATTCCAGCCAGGTGGATTTGTCCTCACCCAGATAGTTGCTGAACGCTTTCTCACCCCAGGGCACCGCGGCAGGTTCACAATCGGGCTAAAAGCCGACACAGAGCGGTAGTCGTCACTGTTTTTCAGTGCAATGCTCAGTGCGCCATGGCCGCCCATGCTGTGACCGGAAATCGCCTTCACGTCGCTGACGGGAAAATGTGCCTCAACCACGGCAGGCAGCTCTTTTACCACGTAGTCATACATCTGGTAGTAGCGGTTCCACGGGGCTTCGGTGGCGTTAAGGTAAAACCCTGCGCCCAGACCAAAGTCATACGCGCCGTCAGGGTCGTCTGGAATACTGTCGCCGCGTGGACTGGTGTCCGGCGCGACAATTGCAATCCCCAGCTCTGCCGCAACACGGTGCGCCCCGGCTTTTTGCATAAAGTTTTCATCGGTGCAGGTCAGGCCTGACAACCAGTAGAGCACGGGAACACGGTTTGATTCAGATGCCTGTGGTGGCAGGAAAATCGCAAAGCGCATGTTGCAGTGAACCGTGCGCGATGTGTGGGTGTATTGCTTATGCCAACCGCCAAAACTGCGGTTACTGCTGATGTTCTCTAGACTCATGTCTGGCTCCATAGCGGGCGGCGGAAAAGCCGCCCGCGGTGGGGTTGTTTGAGGTCGCAGGGCTATTTGTCGTAATGGATCACTGAGCGGATACTCTTCTTCGTGCATCAGGTCAAAGGCCTCATTGATCCCATCCAGCCCCATGGTATGGGTAATGAAATCGTCCAGTTTGAACTCGCCCGCCAGATAGCGCTCCACAATCTGTGGCAACTCAGAGCGTCCTTTACGCCACCGAAGGCGGTACCGCGCCATACACGGCCGGTAACCAGCTGAAACGGACGGGTAGAGATTTCCTGACCGGCACCGGCCACACCGATGATGACAGATTCGCCCCAGCCTTTGTGGCAGCACTCCAGCGCTGAGCGCATCACGTTCACGTTACCGATACACTCAAACGAGAAATCCACGCCGCCGTCGGTCAGTTCAACAATCACTTCCTGGATCGGTTTGTCGTACTTGCTTGGGTTAATGCAGTCGGTCGCACCGAGCTTTTTCGCCAGCTCAAACTTGCTCTCGTTGATGTCGATACCAAGAATGCGGCTGGCACCTGCCATGGCTGCACCAATGATGGCGGAAAGACCGATACCCCCCAACCCGAATACGGCAACGGTATCGCCTTTCTGCACCTTGGCGGTGTTCAGCACTGCCCCCATCCCGGTCGTGACACCACAACCGAGCAGACAAACCTCTTCAAGTGGCGCTTCCTTGTTCACTTTTGCCAGTGAGATTTCTGGCAAGACGGTGTACTCCGAAAACGTGGAGGTACCCATATAGTGGTAAATCGGCTTGCCGTCTTTGAAGAAGCGGGTAGTACCGTCCGGCATCAGGCCTTTGCCCTGAGTTTCACGGATTTTCTGGCACAGGTTGGTTTTGCCAGACAGACAGAACTTACACTCGCCACATTCCGGGGTGTAGAGCGGGATCACATGGTCGCCGACTTCTACACTGGTGACACCTTCGCCTACCATCTCAACGATCCCGCCGCCTTCATGGCCGAGGATCGCCGGGAAAATGCCTTCAGGATCATCACCGGATAAAGTAAAAGCATCCGTGTGACATACCCCGGTGGCGACAATACGCACCAGACTTCACCGGCTTTCGGCAGCATGACATCCACTTCTTCGATACTCAGTGGTTTCCCTGCTTCCCAGGCAACAGCGGCACGCGATTTGATAAATTGATCAGCCATTGGCATTGTCCTCTCTAACGGTTGGTCAGTCCCTTAACGACTAACCCTAGGTGATTTACCGTACGGTAATAGGTTCACTTTTGTGACAAGTCTTGATTACAACCTAGTCTATTTGTTTCCCTTGTGGTGATAATCCATAATTCTGACAATTGACATTTACTGGTGAGTAACAATGGCGGACTGGCAAGGGATTTGTGAGTTTCTGGCGGTGGTGGAAACCGGCAGTTTTACCAAGGCATCCAAGCGTATTGGAGCTTCCACTGCGCACATCAGCCGACAGGTCGCCATGTTGGAAGAGCGCCTCAATACCCGTTTGCTGTTTCGTACCACGCGGCGGGTATCGACCACCGAAGAAGGGGCGATTTACTACCAGCATTGCCGCATGTTGGCAGACGGCTTGAAAGAAGCGGAAAGCGCCGTTACCCAGATGCACGAAACCCCCAATGGCCATATCAAACTGACCGCGCCGGTGACCTATGGTGAAAAGGTGCTGATGCCGTTAATCCTCGATTTTATGGCGCAGTACCCCGAGATCCAGATTGAGGTAGAGCTGACCAATGCGACGTTGGATTTGGTGGACTCTTCCTGCGATGTTGCCCTACGTCTTGGCCGCCTGACTGATTCCTCTATGGTCTGCCGCCGGTTGCAACCCGTCGACTGATAGTCTGCGGCTCGCCGGAATACCTGATCAAGTCAGGAACACCCCACACTTTGTCTGAACTCTCCCAACACAACTGCCTGCGCGGCCAGCACGATTACTGGCGTTTCAGGGAAGATGGCAAAGAGCGTTCAGTAAGGGTGCGTGGCAACCTGCGTTGCAACAGTGGTATTGCGCTGCTCGATGCCGCTATAAGAGGGCAGGGGCTAATTCAGCTGCCGGATTACTATCTCCATGAAGCGCTGGCTTCTGGCGCGGTGGTGAAAGTGCTGAATGCCTATCAGGACATGGAAGAAGGAATTTGGGCGCTGTTTCCACACCGTCAGCTACAGCCACTTCGGGTCAAGCTGCTGGTGGACTTTCTGGCGCTGCAACTGGCTAAAGCAAACGGTGTTTAGGATGCTATACTTCGCGCCCGTTATCGGTTCAGGAAAATATTCACAGTGACACAGAGTGATTTAGACCAGAAGTTTATGCAACGTGCTATCGAGCTGGCAGCCAAAGCTGAGGCCGAAGGTGAGGTGCCGGTTGGCGCAGTAGCAGTGCATAATGGTGTGGTAGTGGGCGAAGGCTGGAACCGTCTGATTGGCCAGCACGATGCAACTGCCCATGCGGAAATGATGGCGCTGCGCCAGGCAGGAAAAGTACTGCAAAACTACCGCCTGTTGGACACTGTGTTGTATGTGACGCTGGAGCCTTGCCCGATGTGTGCTGCAGCTATGGTGCACAGCCGAATTGGCCGTGTTGTCTACGGTGCGCCGGATCTGAAAACCGGAGCGGCGGGCAGTGTGATGAACCTGTTGAGCTATGAAGGTGTGAACCACCATGTGCTTTATCAGGGCGGGGTGATGGAAGCGGAATGTCGTGAACAGCTACAGGCATTTTTCCGCCGTCGACGTGCAGAGAAAAAAGCGGTGCGTGATGCACAAAGAGCTGCGCAAAGCGGCGAAAGCTCAGACGATCAGTAGTTTTCTTCCATCATGGCAAACTCCCGGATAGCAAACGTACGTTGACGCCACAGCACTTTTTTCAGTGCCATATTCCGTTTGATTTTGCGGCGGTTGGATGCGGCGCTTGAGTTACGCGCAAAATTGGCCTGCTGTTTACGTTTACTGGCGAACATAACTTTCCTTCTTTAAGAATGAGCGCAGCCGAGGCTGCGCTTTTTTGTTGTGTCACCGTTATAGCTTGAGAGTGTTAACGCAACATGACAAGGGAATGCGGGTTTATTTCTCCGCTTTCTTGTCGACTTGCTCACCGTTGGACGCAGGTGTCTCATCGGCAATCGGCGTTACCGTCACGTTTTCTTCGCGCTCTAGCGTTTCTTCATCGCGTGGATCGTCACTCACAGTGATAGTTTGCAGATCTTCAAGGTTGTCGGCCGTATCGCTGGCAATGGCCTCTTCTTTCATCTGCTCATAACCCACAATGCTTTGGTAGTAACGGCGGATATTTTCCACGTAACTCAGGGCTTCGTAGCCGCGGGCATAACCATAGCGGGTTTGTTTGTAGTACTGACGCTTGGCCAGTAAAGGCAGGCGCTGTTTCACATCTGCCCAGGAGTCCGGGTTACCGCCCTGCGCTTTGGTCAGCCTGCGTGCATCCATCATATGACCAAAGCCAATGTTGTAAGAAGCCAGCGCAAACCAGATTTTCTCATTCGGGTTAATGCTCTCCGGTACACGGTGCAGCATCATACGCAGGTATTCTGCGCCACCACGGATGCTTTGCTCCGGATCCAGACGGTTTTTCACGCCCACCGACTTGGCCGTTGGCAGTGTCAGCATCATCATGCCGCGCACGCCGGTTGGGGAAATGGCTCGTGGGTTCCAATGCGATTCCTGATAGGAGAGGGCGGCCAGCAAACGCCAGTCGAACTCATCGGCATATTTCTTGAACAGCGGTTCCCATTTCGGCAGTTTGGTATCGATAGCGCGCAGGAAGGCGCGGGTGTCGACAAAATCAAAGCTGTCGATATGGCCGAAGTACTTCTCTTCCAGCGACGCCAGTTCTCCGTTTTGCGCTTTCTTGCCGAAAAATTCAATCATCAGCGCGTAGACACTGTCGTCTTGCATTTTCTTCATGAACCAGGCGACGGGCTCGTCTTCGGTCAGCTCAAGCGCGACGGTGATTTCCGGGTGGGTGCGCTGCACCAGGGCGATATCAACTGAATCGGCGATGGTGAAATCCAGCTTGCCATCAGCAACCTGTTTTAGCAATTCATCGTCATCGGTGTCTTTGACGCTTTCCCAGATAAGATCAGGATACTCACGCTGGATGGCCTGAAGAGTCAGTGCATGGCTGGAGCCTTCCACCACAGCAACACGTGCGCCGTCTTTGTTCAGCTCAGTCAGATTGCGTGGACGCCAGTGGCCGTTTTTGTATACCAGTTGTTGGCTGACGTAGTAATAAGCCGGCCCCGGACGGAAATGATCAAGACGGTCTTTGGTGATGGTCAGGCCCGCTGCAATGATATCTACATCGCCGCGCTCAAGGGCCGGAAAAAGGCCGGAAAGGGTATATGCCGGCTGCATTTCGAGTTTCACGCCAAGGCTTTGGGCAAATTGGGTGGCTAGCTCATAATCCAGACCGGTTGGGCCATCAGCCCCGATATAGTAAGAAAGCTGGTTATTGAGGGTACCGACCCGCAACACGCCACGATCGCGAATTTTTTCCAGCTCGGTTCTGTCGTCAAATTTCCATTCACATCCGGAAAGAAACAACACCAGAAACAGCCCGGCAAGCAGTTGGTAGATTCGTTTTACTGCGTTCTCGTTCAAAAAGTTATGCTCACTCGTATTTCGTAGCGCCTGTTATATCAAAGCTGGCTTGATGCGAAAAGTTCAGGCGATAGTGTTACTTGCGGATTTGCTCAGTTTAGCGACAGATTATGCGGGGTAAAAAAAGTTACGCAAACGGTTGCGTCAAGTGTTACGTCGCTCACTTTTTCCCCTATAATACCGCCCCGAAGCCGATGGAAGTGATATCGGCGTAGCGCGGTGATTGACTCAATATTATTGAAATCATTGCGTTAGGCCAATATCACTTTAATTCACCCGCTAATCGAGAGACGTACGCACATGGAAATTTTGCGTGGTTCCCCCGCTCTGTCTGAGTTTCGTGTTCAAAAACTGCTGGAAAGCTGTAAAGCGAACCAATTACCTGTTATCAGCCTCTATGCAGAGTATATCCATTTTGCCGATCTTAGCGCGCCGCTAAGTGACAGTGAGCAACAAAAGCTCGATAGCCTGCTCACTTATGGGCCGACTATTGCAGAGCATGCGCCAACCGGTACCCTTTTCCTTGTTACCCCTCGTCCTGGCACCATTTCCCCTTGGTCTTCCAAAGCCACCGACATTGCCCGTAACTGTGGCCTGAGCCAAATCAAGCGCCTGGAGCGCGGTACGGCGTACTACGTTGAACTGTCTACTGACCTGTCAGACGAACAGCAAAAAACGCTGTCTGGCCTGTTGCACGACCGCATGATGGAAGTGATTTTCGCAAACCTGAACGATGCGGCAGCACTGTTTAAGACTGCAACACCGGCACCGATGACGGCTGTGGATGTGCTGGCTGGTGGCCGCGAGGCGCTGGAAAAAGCCAACGTGGAACTGGGTCTGGCGCTGGCGGATGATGAAATCGATTATCTGGTGGAAAGCTTCACCAAGCTTGGCCGCAACCCGAACGACATCGAACTGATGATGTTTGCCCAGCCAACTCTGAGCACTGCCGCCATAAGATTTTTAACGCAGACTGGACCATCGATGGTGTTGAACAGCCAAAGAGCCTGTTCAAGATGATCAAAAACACCTTCGAGCACAACAGCGAATATGTGCTGTCAGCATACAAAGATAACGCTGCTGTAATGGAAGGTTCGAACGTTGGCCGTTTCTTCCCGAATCCTGAATCACGCCAGTACGATTACCATCAGGAAATGGCGCACATCCTGATGAAAGTGGAAACCCACAACCACCCAACAGCGATTTCACCATGGCCAGGCGCATCAACCGGTTCAGGTGGTGAAATCCGTGACGAAGGCGCAACCGGTATCGGTGGTAAGCCAAAAGCGGGTCTGGTGGGCTTCACGGTTTCTAACTTGCGTATTCCGGGTTTTGAGCAGCCTTGGGAAACGGATTTCGGTAAACCAAATCGCATTGTTAACGCACTAGATATCATGCTGGAAGGTCCGCTGGGCGGCGCTGCATTTAACAACGAATTCGGCCGTCCTAACCTGTTGGGCTACTTCCGTACTTACGAGGAAAAGGTTACCTCGCACAACGGCGAAGAAGTGCGTGGTTACCACAAGCCAATCATGATTGCGGGCGGCATGGGCAACATCCGTGACCAGCACGTACAGAAAAAAGAAATCCCAGTCGGCGCGAAGCTGATTGTTCTGGGTGGCCCGGCGATGAACATCGGTCTGGGTGGCGGTGCAGCTTCTTCTATGGCTTCTGGCCAGTCCACTGAAGACTTGGATTTCGCGTCTGTTCAGCGTGAAAACCCGGAAATGGAACGCCGCTGTCAGGAAGTGATCGACCGTTGCTGGCAGCTTGGCGAGCAAAACCCGATTGCGTTTATCCACGATGTGGGGGCAGGCGGCATTTCGAATGCCCTGCCTGAGCTGGTGGATGACGGTGAGCGCGGCGGTAAATTCCAGCTGCGTGATGTACCGAATGACGAGCCTGGCATGAGCCACTGGCAATCTGGTGTAACGAATCGCAAGAGCGCTATGTGATGGCGGTTGCGCCAGAAAACATGGACGTGTTCGATGCGATTTGTAAACGTGAACGTGCGCCGTATGCAGTGGTGGGTGAGGCGACAGAAGAGCGTCACCTGACGCTGGAAGATAGCCACTTCGACAACACGCCAATCGACATGCCAATGGATATTCTGCTTGGCAAGCCACCGAAAATGCACCGCGACGTGACGTCGCTGAAAGTGGAAGGTCAGGCGATCAGCCGCGACGGAATCGACATCGAAGAAGCGACCCAGCGTGTGCTGCGTTTGCCTTCTGTGGCGGAGAAGACATTCCTTATCACCATCGGTGACCGCACTGTAACCGGTCTGGTAGCGCGTGACCAAATGGTCGGCCCTTGGCAGGTACCTGTCGCGAACTGTGCGGTAACCGCAGCGAGCTATGACACTTACCACGGTGAGGCTATGTCCATGGGCGAGCGTACGCCGGTGGCACTGCTAGACTTCGCTGCGTCTGCGCGTCTGGCTGTTGCGGAATCCCTGACTAACATCGCCTGTGCTGACATTGGCGACCTGAAGCGTATTAAGCTCTCTGCAAACTGGATGGCTGCAGCGGGTCACCCAGGTGAAGATGCCGGTCTTTATGAAGCGGTGAAAGCGGTGGGTGAAGAGCTGTGTCCAGCGCTGGATCTGACCATCCTGTGGGTAAAGACTCCATGTCGATGAAAACCCGCTGGGACGAAAACGGCGAGCAGAAAGAAAACACCTCGCCACTGTCTTTGATCATCACTGCCTTTGGCCGTGTCGAAGACGTGCGCAAAACGGTAACGCCTCAGCTTCGCACTGACAAAGGCGACAGTGCACTGGTGCTGGTTGACCTTGGTTGCGGTCAAAACCGCATGGGCGCAACTGCGCTGGCGCAGGTTTACAAGCAGCTGGGCGACAAACCTGCTGATGTTGACAGCCCAGAGCTGCTGAAAGGCTTCTTCAACGCGATGCAAATACTGGTTCGCGACGAGAAACTGCTGGCTTATCACGACCGCGGTGACGGTGGTCTGTATGTGACACTGGCGGAAATGGCCTTTGCCGGTCACGTAGGTGTGGAAGTAGATATCAATACCCTGTCTGCAGAAGGCGAGTGCAGCGACGAACTGGCAGCACTGTTCAACGAAGAGCTGGGCGCGGTGGTTCAGGTTCGCACTGAAGATCTGGACTCTGTGCTGTCGACGCTGTCTGCGCACGGACTGGAAGCGTGTAGCCATGTGATTGGTACTCTGACAGAAGACGATGCTGTTCGTATCTGGAATGGTGATGCACTGGTGCTGGATCAAAACCGCACAGAGCTTCGTACCATTTGGCTGAAACCACTTACCAAATGCAGGCGATGCGCGATAACCCACGCGGTGCTCAGCAAGAGTTTGATGCCAAGAAAGATGTGACTGACCCAGGTTTGTCAGCGAACCTGACTTTCGATGTGCAGGAAGATATTGCGGCACCGTTTATCGCAACGGGCGCACGTCCGCAAATGGCGATTCTGCGTGAGCAGGGCGTAAACTCGCACGTTGAGATGGCAGCGGCATTTGACCGCGCAGGGTTTGATGCCAAAGACGTTCACATGAGTGACGTATTGGCTGGCAAGGTATCTCTGGAAGAGTTCAACGGCTTGGTGGCTTGTGGCGGCTTCTCTTACGGTGACGTATTGGGCGCGGGTGAAGGTTGGGCGAAATCCATCCTGTTCAACGAGCAGGCGCGTGGCCAGTTCGAGCGTTTCTTCCACCGTGGCGATTCCTTCGCGCTGGGCGTGTGTAACGGCTGTCAGATGCTGTCTAACCTGCACGAGCTGATCCCAGGCGCTGACTTGTGGCCGCGCTTCGTCCGTAACGAATCTGAGCGTTTTGAAGCCCGCTTCAGCCTGGTTCAGGTTCAGGAAAACCCATCACTGTTCCTGAGCGGTATGGCAGGCTCCCATATGCCTATCGCAGTTTCCCATGGCGAAGGCCGTGTGGAAGTGCGAGATGCAGAGCACCTGGCGGCGATTGAACAATCGGGCACGGTCGCACTGCGTTACCTGGATAACTTCGGCAAGTGACCGAAACCTACCGGCGAACCCTAATGGTTCACCAAACGGTATTACCGGTCTCACCACCCGCGATGGCCGCGTCACTATCATGATGCCGCACCCAGAGCGTGTGTTCCGCACGGTGGCGAACTCCTGGCACCCGGATAACTGGGGTGAGGACAGCCCATGGATGCGCATGTTCCGCAACGCGCGCGTTAAGCTGGGTTAATCCATAAGGGTAAACAGCCAAACTTGTGACACAGCCGCTACCTTCGTGTGGCGGCTTTTTTATCGGATTGCATCCGGTGTTTGGCTGGAGGTAAAGTGTTCGGGCAATTTTAAGGAGAGAAATGCAATGGACAGTGCAATCAGCTTTACACTCATTCCTACCGGTCAGGTTCCGGAATATTTGCTAAGCCGTTTTCCTTCGTTGGCAAACATCAGCGACACCATTTCCGATCTGGAAGTGCCGATGCTGGTGGCGGAAAAGCAAGGCGAGCCAGTCGCAGTGGCTGTGCTGCAACACGCCAAGCGCCATAGCGGCATTATGGTCGAAGATGCCACGCTAACCTTGCTGGAAGTGGATCAGGCCAGCCGTTTGCAGGGCATTGGTAAAACGCTGCTGAATGCGCTGGAAGCCTATGCTGCTACCGTTGCCTGTGAATTGAAAGTCGATTGCGGAGCCGTGATTGGCCGTAAACCGATGCAGTCTTTACTGACCAATTCCGGTTATCAGCCACCATTTGCCTGTGGTGAAACAAAGACCACTACGTGGAAAAAATCCTTGGTGTAGTGCCTGAATTTTGCGTTAGCACTGCGTCATTCATGCAGCAGCGGTTACAATTAACGTATTGAGCTGACTGCTTGATCCAGAATTTAAGGGAATGCGATATGAAAAAAATCGAAGCGATCATCAAACCGTTCAAACTTGACGATGTGCGTGAAGCATTGGCGGAAGTGGGCATTACTGGCATGACGGTTTCTGAAGTGAAAGGCTTCGGTCGTCAGAAAGGTCACACAGAGTTGTACCGCGGTGCGGAATACATGGTGGACTTCCTGCCAAAAGTAAAACTGGAAATCGTGGTAGCTGACGATGCCGCTGACCAGTGCGTGGAAACCATCGTACAGACAGCGCAAACCGGTAAGATTGGTGACGGCAAAATCTTCGTGACTGAGGTTGAGCGCGTTGTGCGTATCCGTACCGGCGAAGAAGACGAAGAAGCGATTTAATCGCCCGCTGAATTTGCAAAAACGTCAATTTTCTAAAAACAAAGAGACCGCCAACCGGCGGTCTCTTTGTTTATGTCGGGTTGAACTTTATTTTTTGGTCAGGCCTGCGGCGTCATCAATCACGTGGAAGATGTAGTTTTGCTCAACCGCCCCCTGGAACAACCAGGCTTGTGGACCCTGGGCGAAAATCGCCACGTCTTCACCGGAATGGGTTTCTGAGCCAGGCTGATAAGGGACTGTTGCAGGTAGTCGAGTTTGAGTGCTTCGTCTTGCGTCACCGCCGGACGAGGCGCTTTGTCATTCACCGCACCTGGGCCATTACCGTAAACGATGGTGGTGTAGGTGTTGCCGTTGGTATCTTCGTTGAACTTGTCTTTTTGTTTCGACAGGCCAAGGATTGGGTTACCGCGCTGGGCATAACCGTTCATGATCATGGTGTGGGCATGGTCAGCGGTGACGATGATCAGCGTTTCTTTCGGGTCGGTTTTTTCCAGTGCGACCTTGATAGCTTCGTCATACGCCAGGGTATCTTCCAATGCACGAGCTGCATTGCCTGCGTGGTGGGCATGGTCGATACGGCCAGCTTCAACCATCAGCACATAACCGTCTTTGTCCTGACTCAGGATATCAATTGCCTTATCCGTCATTTGTGCCAGAGAAGGTTCTTTGTTTTCAACTTTTCGGTCGGCTTCATACTGCATGTGGCTTGGTTCAAACAGACCCAGTACGCGGGTTTTGTCGTTTACTTTGATGTTGTCGAATCCGTCGAAGTCATAAACAAACTGACCGTCGCTGTATTTGGCCTGCCATTCTTCAATCAGGTTGCGGCCATCTTTGCGCTTGCCGCCTTTGTCCGGGTACTCCGGATCTTTGGCATCGGCAGGGATGAATTCTCGGCGACCGCCGCCCATCGCCACCTTGAATCCGTCGCCGGACTCAAAGCTTATTAGCTGAGATGCAATGTCCTTACAGCCGGTATTTTTGGCAATGTTTGGCATGGCGGCATCGTTTTCCCAGTTGCGGTCAGCACTGTGGGCATAGGCTGTCGCCGGTGTGGCGTGGGTAATACGCGCGGTGGAAACCACACCCAGCGCCTTACCTTTTTCACCGGCAAGGCTGAAGATGGTATCGAGTTCATTGCCAGCCACAGTGTCACAAAAGCCGCGGCGAACATTGTCATTGATATTGATGACACCGGCTTTGGTTTTGACACCGCTGACCATGGCAGTCGCCGTGCCTGCAGAATCTGGCGTTTGCATGTCGGTGTTATAGGTTTTGGACAGCGCAACGTTTGGCAGGCTTTCCAGGGTCAGGCTGTTTTCTTCGCCGGTTTTACCCTGAAGCTGACCTGCATAGATACGCGCGGCTGTAATGGTGCCAACGCTCATGCCGTCACCGATAAACAGGATCACGTTTTTGGCTTTGCTTCAATCGGCTTTTGCTTTTTGGCATTTTCCAGCGCGGCTTTGGCATCGGTATACCAAACGTCACCTTGTTGGCTGGGCGCCGCCAAGGCGGAAGAGGCAATCAGGGTTGTCGCGATAAGTGATAGAGAAAATGTTGTTTTCATTGGTAGCTTCCACTGCATGAATTGTCGGGCATGATTGTTGACAGCCACGATGACAGGGCAATGATGGTTAGATGACAAAATAAATAGCTGAAAGCGCGGGTGGGAGCGAATAACCAAATGAAACCATTCGTTTTGATGCATAAAAAAGCCCCGCCATCGTGTGAAGGGCAGGGCATCTTAAAAAGCGGGGATTATCAATAACAGACCACGTAGCGGTCGGGTCTGTGGTTCATGGCCAGTACCAGGTTCAGGACGAAAGCACCGACGACTGAACAAGCCAGAAGCCAAGGGGAAACAAAGAAAAATGAGGCCATCAAGATTGTAATGTCGATCCCCATTTGGACATTTCCGGCACGGATCCCGAACTTATCCTGACAAAACAGCGCCAACACGTTAAACCCACCAAGACTCGCGTTATGGCGGAAAATCATCAACATGCCCACACCCATCAGCAAGCCGCCAATCAGTCCACAGTAAAGAGGTTGCAGCCACCCGATAGTGAAAACGTGGGAAATGTGGTCAACCATCAGGGACACCATGCCACCGGCGAAAATACTGCGTAGGGCGAATTGTTTACCGAAGCGATACCATCCCATCACATAGAAAGGTATGTTGAACAGGAAATACAGGGTGCCGAATGACAACTCGGTAAACTGGGAAACAAGCAGCGCAAGACCTGTCGTGCCACCGGTCAGCAATCCTGCTTGCTGGAGAAAATAAACGCCTTGAGCGACAAGAAAGGTACCAGAGAGGATCGCAATCATATCTTCAATCTGGGAATGGCGGGGCAGGTGTTGCAAGGTGTCGCTCCTTAATAAAATGGGATGTCGTTTTTCAATGCATCCGCGACGCAAGCACGGCTATCGACTAAAAAAAGCAAGGCATATTAATGAGATTGCATTGTTGAGAAAAGAGGGGCTTTACACAGCGTTGCGTATCGGTGTCAGCAATTGGTTACGTGCTGTAAACCTTAAAACTTTACAGTGTGGTTATCCCGCGATATGAACTGAATTCATGCTGGGAATGAAAAATGACCATGTTCACTGATGCAAAAAAAATGTGATTGCTACTATCTGTTGCGCAACAAATTTTGTAGAATCGCAGCGATTGGGAATGCCATGACGAAAACGTTTGCGTCCGCATGGATACTGATGTTTGCGTCATGATGAAAATCAACTCATTCCAAAGGTGAAAACCAGGTTGACCGGTTAGTTTGCTCGCGCGAGTTATCCGGTCAACTTGGTACCAAATTCCTAGGGAACAATCTGAGTCAGGAGATACAGATGCTAAAGCGTGACATGAATATCGCTGATTATGATCCGGAGCTGTTTGCCGCGATCCAGGAAGAAACTGCACGTCAGGAAGAGCACATCGAGCTCATCGCGTCAGAAAACTACACCAGCCCTCGCGTAATGGAAGCGCAAGGTTCCCAGCTGACTAACAAGTATGCGGAAGGCTACCCTGGTAAACGCTACTACGGCGGTTGTGAATACGTCGACAAAGCTGAAGCTCTGGCTATCGACCGTGCGTGTGAGCTGTTTGGTTGTGAATACGCGAACGTTCAGCCTCACTCAGGCTCTCAGGCAAACAGCGCTGTTTACATGGCACTGTTGAACCTGGCGACACGGTACTGGGCATGAGCCTGGCACACGGTGGTCACCTGACTCATGGTTCTCCGGTTAACTTCTCAGGCAAGCACTACAACGTTATCCCTTACGGTATCGACGAAGCGGGCCAAATCAACTACGACGAAATGGAAGCGCTGGCGCTGGAGCACAAGCCGAAGATGATCATCGGTGGTTTCTCTGCGTACTCGCAAATCGTTGACTGGGCACGCATGCGTGAAATCGCGGACAAAGCAGGTGCTTATCTGTTCGTTGATATGGCGCACGTTGCGGGTCTGATTGCGGCGGGTGTTTACCCAACGCCAATCCCACACGCTCACGTTGTCACTACGACTACGCACAAAACCCTGGCGGGTCCACGTGGCGGTCTGATCCTGTCTAACGCGGGCGAAGACATGTACAAGAAGCTGAACTCAGCGGTATTCCCTGGCGGTCAGGGTGGCCCTCTGATGCACGTTATTGCAGCAAAAGCAGTGGCGTTCAAAGAAGCGATGGAGCCAGAGTTCAAAGCGTACCAGCAGCACGTGGTGGATAACGCGAAAGCCATGGTAGGTCAGTTCCAGGAGCGCGGTTACAAGATCGTTTCCAACAGCACTGAAAACCACCTGTTCCTGGTTGACCTGATTGACAAGAACATCACAGGTAAAGAAGCCGATGCAGCGCTGGGCGCAGCGAACATCACTGTGAACAAGAACAGCGTGCCAAACGACCCACGCAGCCCATTTGTTACCTCTGGTATCCGTGTAGGTACCCCGGCAATTACCCGCCGTGGTTTCACTCAGGAAGATGCCAAAGAGCTGGCAAACTGGATGTGTGACGTACTGGACAACATCGACAACGCAGAAGTTATCGACGCGACCAAAGCGAAGGTACTGGATATCTGCAAACGTCTGCCAGTATACGCATAAGCCGTTATCTGATTGAAAAAAGCACCTTCGGGTGCTTTTTTGTGCCTGTTTTCACCACTTTCACGCTTTCCCACTTGGGTAAATCGGTTACACTGTTCACCAATTGTTTAAGGAGGCGAGATGCACTGTCCATTTTGTGGTGCGAATGACACCAAAGTCATTGATTCCCGACTGGTCGCAGACGGTCATCAGGTGCGTCGTCGTCGCCAGTGTTTGGCGTGTAACGAACGGTATACCACGTTTGAAACAGCAGAGCTGGTGATGCCGCGTATCATCAAAACCAATGGTAACCGAGAGCCATTTAACGAAGATAAACTGCGTGGCGGCATTCAGCGGCTCTGGAAAAACGCCCGGTGAGCACAGACGATATTGAAAAGTCGATTAATACGATTAAGTCGACCCTGCGTGCAACCGGTGAGCGTGAAGTGTCCTCTACCTTGGTCGGTAACCTGGTGATGGATGCGCTTAAAGAGCTGGATAAAGTAGCGTACATCCGTTTCGCTTCTGTGTATCACAGCTTTGAAGATATCCGCGATTTCGGCGAAGAGATCGCCCGTCTGGAAAAATAAACGGTTTTATGTTTTCAGAATTTGATTCCCAAATGATGCTGCGCGCCATTGAACTGGCAAAGCGCGGCGTCTATACCACAGCGCCAAACCCTAACGTGGGTTGTGTGATCACCTTGGGCGAAGAAATCATTGGCGAAGGGTTTCATTTCCGCGCCGGTGAGCCTCACGCCGAAGTGCATGCCCTACGCGCCGCAGGCGATCGCGTCAAAGGCGCGACCGCTTATGTCACCCTAGAACCATGTTCTCATTATGGCCGCACTCCGCCGTGTGCAGATGCACTGGTTGCCGCCGGTGTCAGCCGTGTGGTCTGCGCCATGGTTGACCCTAACCCGCAGGTGGCGGGGCGTGGCATTCAGCGCCTGCGTGATGCGGGCATTCACGTCGATGTTGGCTTGTTCCAGGCCGATGCTGAAGCACTTAACCCCGGTTTTATCAAAATGATGAAATCCGGCTTGCCTTATGTTCAGTTGAAGCTTGCCTCCAGCCTTGATGGACGCACTGCGCTTTCTGACGGTGAAAGCAAATGGATCACCGGCAGTGAGGCTCGCGAGGATGTACAGGCATTCCGCGCCAAAGCGGGCGCTGTCCTCTCTACCAGCCAGACCGTGATCGACGATAATCCTTCACTGAATGTGCGCTGGGAGCAGTTACCACAGACGGTGCAGGCAGAGTATGCACAAGCGGATTTGCGACAGCCTGTCCGTGTAATTCTGGATACCCATGGCAAGGTATCTTCTGACGCCATTTATTTTCCCTTGAAGGCAGCATCGTTTTGCTGACAGCTGCGCCAGATCAGGTTGCATGCCGCGTCGGTGTGGACGTGGTGGCGATTGAGCAAGGGAATAACGGCCTGAACCTCGACGCTGCGATGCGTGCGCTTGCTGCCCGTGGCATCAACCATATCTGGGTAGAGGCAGGGGCAACACTGGCTGGCAGCCTCCTGAGTGCTGGGCTGGTGGATGAACTGATTGTCTATCAGGCGCCTAAACTGATGGGAACTGACAGCCGCGCTCTGGTAAACCTTTCCGGGATCACGTCCATGGACGAAGTGCCGGCATTTAGGCTCACTGACGTTGCGCGTATTGGTAACGATGTGCGCCTTCGCATGCAAAAGCCGTAAAAGAATACAAAGCGAATTACTATGTTTACAGGAATTATCGAAGCGGTTGGCCATATCCAGAAAATCACCCCGAAAGGCGGTGATATTTCCCTGACCGTGGAAAGTGGCAAGCTGGATTTGTCGGATGTGAAACTCGGCGACAGCATCGCTACTAACGGCGTTTGTCTGACGGTGGTTCAACTCACGGGCAACGGCTATGTGGCTGACTTGTCCGGCGAGACGCTGAAACGCACAGCGTTTGCCACTTACAAAGCCGGCCAGAAAGTGAATCTGGAAAAAGCCATGCTGCCGACCACACGTTTCGGCGGCCATATGGTTTCTGGTCACGTTGACAGTGTGGCGACCGTGGTTTCACGCACCCAGACTGGCCGTGCAATCGAATTCTGGTTAGAAGCGCCTGCCAACCTGGCCAAATATCTGGCAGAAAAAGGCTCAGTCACCATTGATGGTATCAGCCTGACCATCAACGCTGTTGACGGCAACCGCTTCAAACTGACTATCGTGCCGCACACGGCACTGGAAACCACCATTAACGACTTTACCGTTGGGCACCAGGTCAACATCGAAGTGGACGTGATTTCCCGCTATTTAGAGCGTCTGATGATGGGCGATCGCGCCGCACAGCAAAGCGGAGCGGGTGGCCTTACCATGGCAAAACTCGCCGAATCAGGCTTTCTCCGTTAACGGACACCGATAAAACAGGGACAGGTATTATGGCAATCAGCAGCGCAGCAGACATCATCGACGATATCCGTCAGGGCAAAATGGTTATCCTGATGGATGATGAAGACAGGGAAAACGAAGGCGATCTCATCATCGCCGCGGAAAAAATTACCCCGGAAGCGATTAATTTTATGGCCATGTACGGCCGCGGACTGATTTGCCTGACCATGACCAAAGAGCGTTGTCTGCGCTTAGGTTTACCGCTGATGGTTCAGGACAACAATGCCCAGTTCTCCACTGCCTTTACTGTCTCTATTGAAGCAGCCGAAGGGGTGACAACCGGTATTTCGGCTGCTGACCGTGCCCGCACGGTCGAAGCGGCGGTTGCGCCAAATGCGGTTGCAGCAGATTTGGTTCAACCCGGTCATATCTTCCCGTTGATGGCACAGGATGGTGGCGTGCTCACCCGTGCTGGCCACACTGAAGCAGGTTGCGATCTGGCGCGTCTTGCGGGTTATTCGCCGCAGCGGTGATTGTTGAAATCCTCAATGAAGACGGCACCATGGCGCGCCGTCCGGATCTGGAAAAGTTTGGTGAGAAGCATGGTATCAAGCTCGGCACCATTGCTGACCTGATTGAATACCGCAACAACAACGAAACCACCATTGAGCGCGTGGCATCCTGTAAGTTGCCGACGGAATTTGGTGAGTTTGACCTGATCACCTACCGCGACACCATCGACAATCAGGTGCACTACGCCCTGTGCAAAGGCGAAGTGAGCAACCAGCCAACGCTGGTGCGTGTTCATCTGCAGGATACTTTTACTGATTTGCTGCATTCAGACCGTTCGGCCGAGCGAAGCTGGACGCTGACCGATGCGATGAGGCGGATCAATGCCGAGGGTGGTGTGTTGGTTATCCTCGGCAAAGAAGAATCGTCTGAGTCGATTATCCATAAAGTGCGTAACTTTGAAGCGCAGGATAATGGCGAAAACCGGCTTCTGCCAAGTGGCAGGGTACCAGCCGTCGCGTGGGTGTGGGGTCGCAAATCCTTGCCGATTTGGGCGTTACAGAAATGCGCCTTTTGTCCTCCACCAATAAACGCTATCACGCCCTTTCCGGTTTCGGCCTGAAAGTGGTGGACTATGTCGTCGACTAAACTTTTGGTTAAGTGATGAGCTAAAACGCAGCCCAGGCTGCGTTTTTTGTCTTTTGTGCGTGGGATGCAGGCCAGTTCAGAGCATGGTATAAGCGCTGGCGGCGTTACAGAAAAGTGTGATAGAATCCCGCGGTTTCTCAATCCGGATAATCAGTCATAGGAAGGCCCATGAAGGTAATCGAAGGTGCATTCGCAGCACCAAATGCTCAAGTTGCTATCGTTATCTCCCGTTTCAACAGCTTTATCAACGAAGTCTGCTGGATGGTGCTATTGATGCGCTGAAGCGTCAGGGCCAAGTAAACGAAGACAATATCACTGTAGTACGTTGCCCAGGCGCTTACGAGCTGCCACTGGTGGCACAACGTGTTGCAAAAAGCGGCCGTTACGACGCTATTATCGCTCTGGGGTCAGTGATCCGAGGCGGTACGCCACATTTTGACTATGTGGCCGGAGAATGTAACAAAGGTCTGGCACAGGTTGCTCTGGAGTTTGATACTCCGGTTGCATTTGGCGTGCTGACCGTAGACACCATTGAACAAGCCATCGAACGCGCGGGTACCAAGGCTGGTAATAAAGGGGCAGAGGCTGCACTAAGCGCGCTTGAAATGGTGAACGTACTGTCCCAAATCGAATCCTAATCGGGGGTTATTGTGAAACCAGCCGCAAGACGCAATGCGCGTCATTTTGCACTACAGGCAATTTATTCTTGGCAACTGACGAAAGACAATGTTGCTGATATCGAAGCTCAGTTTTTGGCTGCAGATAACTACGAAGAAGAAGAGCATCAAGCAGATGAACCACGTCTGCGTCAGCCAGAAACCGACGTAGAATACTTCCGTGATCTGCTGTCTGGCGTTGTGCTGAACTACCAGGAACTGGATAGCAAAATGCGTCCATACCTGTCTCGTCCAATCCAAGATCTGGACGAAATGGAACATGCAATGCTGCGTCTGGCGATGTACGAACTGTGCAAACGCGAAGACGTACCTTACAAAGTGGTTATCAACGAAGCAATTGAACTGGCGAAGCGTTTTGGCGCGGAAGACAGCCACAAATTCGTGAACGGTGTGCTGGATAAAGCAGTACCGACTCTGCGTAAGAAGTAAGAACGAGTTAAGACCCCAAAGGCAGCCACGCTGGCCTTTTTGTTAGGAATGACATAATGGCCGGTAACGAATTCGATCTGATAAACCGTTACTTTAAATCGCAGCCGGTGACACGGCGCGATGTCGACCTGGGCATTGGTGATGATGCCGCGATTATTACGGTGCCGGAAAACTGCCAGTTGGTCGTTACTACCGACACGCTGGTGGCTGGAAACCACTTTCTGCCCGATGCTGACCCTGCCTGATTGCCTATAAGGCGCTGGCTTCCAATCTCAGTGACCTTGCAGCCATGGGAGCCATGCCTGCCTGGTGTTCCCTTGCCTTAACCCTCCCATCCCCTGATGAAGCCTGGCTGGATGCATTTTGCCGTGAATTTTTTGCGTTAGCAGAATATTTCCAGGTGCAGCTTGTCGGTGGTGACACTACCAAGGGGCCTTTGAGCATCACCATCACCCTGCAAGGGTTTGTCCCTGCCGGAAAAGCACTGCGCCGCGACGGTGCCAAATCGGGAGACTGGCTTTATGTGACCGGTAATCTGGGGGATGCGACGGCGGGGCTGGATGTGATTTTGCGTGATAACCAACCACAAAATGACACAGAAGCAACCCTGGTCGAGCGCCACTACCGCTCAAATCCGCGGGTGCTTGCCGGTCAGGCATTGCGTGATATTGCTTCCTCTGCGCTTGATATTTCCGATGGCCTGATTTCCGATTTACCCCATATCCTCAAAGCGAGCGGAGTGGCTGCGGTGATCAATGCGGATGCGCTACCACTGTCGGAAGCATTACTTACCTACACCGGTGATAGAGAGAAAGCGGCCAAAATGGCGCTTTGCAGTGGGGAGGAATATGAGCTGTGCTTTACGGTACCTGAAAGCCACCGCGGTGCGTTGGACGCAGCACTGGCACACACTACAACGCCTGTGACCTGCATTGGCAGATTCGCCATGGCGAGGGTCTAAGCGTGTTGTGGAACGGTGAGGCAGTGAATTGGTCACTGTCTGGCTGGGATCATTTTTCTGAGTGATGTATGACTAACCCTATCGAAAAAATTCGTCTTTCCAACCCAGTACACCTACTGGCAACGGGGTTTGGTTCTGGCCTGTCTCCTTGGGTGCCGGGCACCATGGGCACTTTAGCGGCGGTGCCGTTTTATTATCTGCTGGTGTGGATGTCACCGTGGGCGCTTATCGCCGCTATTGCTATCGGCTCGTTGGCGGGAATCTACCTTTGTGGGAAAACTTCATCTGACATGCAGGTTCACGACCATGGCAGCATCGTCTGGGATGAGTTTGTCGGCTTTTGGATCACCATGTCACTGGTGCCGGCCACGGACTGGCAGACAGTGCTCGCGGGTTTTGTCATTTTCCGTTTCTTCGACATGGTGAAGCCCTGGCCTATCAGCTGGCTCGACAAGCGAGTTCACGGTGGCTTCGGCATTATGCTGGACGATATTGTGGCGGGATTGATGTCCATGGTTGCGTTGTGGCTGCTTCATCCCTATATTGCTGCGGTTTAACCTATTGAAAAGCAGGTGATTAGCCTGCTTTTTTTATGACATTTTTCCTCTTCTTTCCCCATCAGTAAGCTGATTCCCATTAATTCTTGGCGATCAGTTCGCATCTACTTAACTACACTTTTATCACTAGTGAGACATTGAATGCCGGACAAGGCGCTCTTGGAAAAGTTATCTCCAGCCTAGGTGTCGGTTTTGTAGATGCAAAAGGTTTTACCTTCGATTGGGGTAACAGGTAATGAAATTACAAACAAAAGTGTTGGGCAGTTTTGGGTTAATTGGTGCCGTGATAATTGCAATCGGTACCTTTGCGGTGATCTCAGTATCCTCCAGTTCATCCTCGCTCCAGTACATAGTAGGGCCAGCCTGGGATATGGCGGATGGTGCCATGGAAACCTCCATAGAACTGGAGGCCGAGATGCTGGCGGTATATGACTTGTTAGATGGGGCTGACAAAAGCGGTGTGATGGACAGGCTGAAGGCGGCAAATGAATCTGCAAAAGAAGCCTCCGCGCGCCTGATTGACGCTGGCTTGATTGGTGAATCGCGGACAGCACAGCTTGAAACATTGTATGCCCAGTATCACGAAAAGCGAAATGCGCTCATAGATGAATACGAACGCTACTCCCAGGCTAAAAATAGTTACGATGCTGCGACGCTCGCATTGGTTGGTTTCGGGGAAAAACTCGAAGAATTGGGCGACAGTGCGGTTGAGGAATTAGAAGCTTCGCCGGATCGTTTGATCACCTGGCGTAAAGACATTGAGCCGCGCTGGAAGGCTGCTGATGGCGGTATGGAATCTAACATCGGCTTATTGTGGAAACTTTACCAGACCCAAAGGCTATTGGATGGTATTGATTTTGAAAGCCAACTGAAGCTATCCAGGAGGCTGGCGCATTCCAGCAGGAGGCCAATGAGGAGATGTTCTCTACGGGACGGTTTGACGTATCTGCCGGCAGCGAGTGGGTGATGCGACCTATGCAGATGTGTTCAGGCGTTTGAACAATGAACACGGACTCGCCTTGAATTCCGTGGTAGAGGCTTACCATAGCTATACCAATACTTTGATATCCTACAAAGACACTTCAGCGACTTTGTTATCTTTTATTGGTGAACTCGAAGAGTATGCCGACGGTACGGTGGAAAATCATGCAGATTCGACACTGGAACAACAGGCTATTGCCGGTTCGACCTTCAAAACTGTGTTGATTGGTGGCCTGATACTGGTATTGGTGTTGGCGACCGTGCTTATCCGTCAAATCCTTTCCCCTATTAACCGTCTGTTGCAACGTATAACCGATATTGCCGATGGCGAGGGGGATCTGACTCGCCGGGTCGGCATTTCCTCTAAAGACGAATTTGGACAGCTTGGTAATGCAGTGGACCGATTTATCGCCAGGGTTCAGAATCTGGTCGTGGATATGAATACCTCGATCACCTCGGTCAAAGAGTCGATGAACGAAGTCTCCCGCACATTCAGCGATACTGCGCGAATTGCTGACGAGCAGACGCAAGAGGTGACGGCAATTGCAGCCGCCACGGAAGAAATGGCGGCCAATTCCACCGAAGTCGCAAACGGCGCACGTGACGCCAGTCGGTCGGTCGTCTCTATTGATGAAAATACCAAAGCGACACTGACCCGTGTTCAGGAGGCGTCAGTGGCGGTATCTGAGTTGGTGCGTGAGGTAACGCGCGGAACCGAAGTGATTAACTTTGTGCGTAACGATGTTACCAATATCGAAGCGATACTGTCAGACATCAATGGGATTGCTGAGCAGACCAACCTGTTGGCTTTGAATGCGGCCATTGAAGCGGCACGCGCGGCCGAACAGGGGCGTGGCTTTGCCGTGGTCGCAGATGAGGTACGAACACTCGCTACCCGCACGCAAGACAGCACCAGCGTGATTCAGGACAGGATCCGCCAATTGCAGAAAAGCGCCGACGAAGCGGTCAAAGTGATGAGCGGCGGTATGGCGTCCGGTGAGAAAACCGCTGATATTGCGGCAAAAGCGCAGGAGTCACTGAACTGTGTGGCCGGTGAAATTGACCACTTAACAGAGATGAACCAACAGACAGCCTACGCGATTTCGCAGCAGGAAGAAGTGGCCAACAGCATTGCGTCCAACATTGCCAATGTCCAAACCTTGGGCGAAAACTCACTGGCTCAGATTCGGCAGAATGAAAAAACTATCAGTGAGTTGCTGCAACGACAAAATGAGTTGAGTGCCAAAGTAGCGCGGTTCAAAGTCGCATGACCCGAGAGGCTGCACGGTAATGGGCAGCCTATTTGGTCTGAATGTAATTTCTGAACCTATCTATACGTGCTCTGTTCTCCACAATGGTTTCAAGTAGGGGACGGAGCCTTTCCTGAATATCAGCTGCTGCGTGCCATTTTGGATCCGGCTTCCAGCGTTTCGCCCAAGGGATGATGTCATCAGGCGGGATGGGGCGTGAAATACCAAATCCCTGTCCCAAATCACACCCCAGCCAAAGCAACAGTTCAATTTGCTCGTGGGTTTCGACGCCTTCTGCCACCACTTCACGGCCAAAGGTGTTTGCCAGGGTGATGACCCCTTCCAGAATCGTCAGATCGTCTTTATCTTCCAGCATATCCCGAACGAAGCTACGGTCTATTTTCAGGGTCTGTGCTGACAGGCGTTTGAGATAAGTCAGGGAAGCATAGCCTGTTCCGAAATCATCAATCGCAAAAAACAGCCCCATCTTTTTGCCGCGCTCAATGACTTTTGATACTGCATCAATGTCCTCGAAAGCACTGGTTTCCAGGATCTCCAGTTCCAGTTGGCTGGGGTCAATATGGGGGTAGCGTGCCAGTTTAACCCGAAGTTTATCGATGAAATCCTGTTGCAGTAGGTGATGGGGTGAGATGTTTACGCTGACACTGGTGTTGAGTCCCTGCTCCTGCCATTTTGTCAGTTGGATGAGTGACTCTTCGATGACCCAATTACCCACGTCGCAGATAAGGCTGTGGTTCTCGATGTGAGGGATGAACTCGTTGGGACTGAGCAATCCCTGCTCAGGATGTTGCCAACGGATGAGTGCTTCGACGCCAATGATTTCGCCGGTTCGCAAGTTGACCTTTGGCTGGTAAAGCAGAAAAAACTGGTTCTGCCGCAGTGCTTCGCCAATGCGCTGCAGGTTTTCGTTCTGGGTTTTCAGGCTGCGCTCAAGCTCGGCGTCAAAGAAGTGGTAGCGCTTTTTGCCCTTGAGCTTGGCTTGGTACATGGCGTAATCAGCCTGACGCAACAGTTTATCTGAATCCACTTCATCGTTTTGTGGGTAGGTCGTGATCCCAAAGCTTGCGGAAACCTGCACGACATTCCCGCCGACATCCACAGGCTCACATGTGGCATCCAGCAAGCGGGGTAACAGCGGTTGGCAGGCTTCAGGGGAGGGGAGGTCGCTGAGTACGGCAATAAACTCATCACCACCGATACGGGCAATGGTATCGCACTCCCTCAGGGCGTGTTTCATCCGCTTGGCCAACTGCTGCAACAGAACATCTCCAACATCATGGCCGAAGTTGTCGTTCACAGGTTTAAACCCATCGAGGTCGAGAAAAATCACAGCGATGTAGTGCTGATGGCGCTTGGCGAGTTTCATCGCATGCTTGAGGCGGTCAAGCAGCAACAGGCGGTTGGGCAGCTCTGTCAGTGGGTCAAAATGGGCGATTTTTTGCAGTTTGTGTTCGTGTTCTTTGTAGGCGGTTATATCTGAAAAAACGGCGACATAATTTTGAGGGGAGCCTTCATTGTCAGTCACCACACTGATGGTTAGCAGCTCTGCATAGGTTTCACCGGTTTTACGCCGGTTCCAGATTTCACCACTCCAATGTCCACGTTTTTGTAAAGATGCCCACATGTCTTCGTAGAAGGGTTTTTTCTGTTTCCCTGAGCGTAAAATGCTGGGGTTCTTTCCCCTGACATCTTCCAGTGTGTACCCTGTGATGCGGCAAAAGGCGTCGTTTACTTCAATGATCCGGCTTTGTGCATCGGCAATGATGATACCCTCTCGGGCATGGGTAAACACTTTAGCGGCTAGTCTCAGGTTGTCTTCAGCCTGTTTGTGGGCGGTGATGTTCTGTAAGGTGCCCAGTATTTTTAAGGGGCGGCACTGATGATCCCACTCAACAACCTTGCCCCTGGCGAGAACATGGAGCCATTGTCCTGACCAGTGACGAAGCCGCAGCTCGCAGTCATAGAAGCTCACTTGTTTGCCAAACAGCAATTCCAGTTCTGCATCGGATTTCATTTTGTCTTCAGGGTGGATGAACTGTTTCCAATCCTGATTTGGAGGGCCGTTGAGGGTATCTGCGTCATAGCCAAGAATATCCATCCATGCGCCGTTATAGGTGATTTTTCCGGTTTCCACATCCCATTCCCAAGTACCTGACTGGGTGCTTTCAATGACGCTGTGGAGTCGGGCATGTTCCATTTTCACCGTATGATGCGAGTGGCGGATCATGTTTATCATGGCGTTCATGGTGTGGCTCAGCGTGGAAAGCTCCCTGTTTGGGAACTCAGGGATATGTGATACGGGGATCCCGCTCATATCCCGTGATTCGATGGCGGAGGTGATCTGTTCCAGTGGGCTGGTAAAAAAGCGCTTGGCGAAGTAGAGCAGCAGGCTGATCAGGATTAAGGCGGTGATGACAGATGTCGCGAGTGTTTGTCTCAGTAAATGTCCCAAACTTTGGGTTATTGCCTTGTCGGTAACAAAAATGGACACGCTGCCAATGGGCACGCCATTTGAGTCAGTCACAGTTGGCGAAGCCGCCAACTGTGCTTGGCTGAGTAACTCTTCATGAAGCGCCCGGCCTTCCACATAGCGCTCCGTTTCTCCGTTGGGCAGGTTTATGTGGCCTGAAATATACTGCTTTTTGCCAAGCACCTTTCCCATGAGATCATCTTTAACCAAGATGGCGTGAAACCCCTTGAGGTTCAACTCGGCTTTGATCAGATTTTCATATTCGTTAATCGAGTAAGCGCTGATAAACGGCGCCACAGTGCGGGTGAGACGTTCAGCCGATTCGTTCACGCTTTCCTGCTGTCTGTCGAGTAACTCGTTACGCTGTTCGATATAAATCAGCGCGGAAGAAACTGTGAAAACAGCGATGACGGCAGCACAAACCAACGCGGCCAGATGGGTAAACAACGAGCCTTTTCTAATATCAGCGGCGGTCATAAGCCGCATCCAGCCCAAGGACATTGCGTTTAATTTTTGGCATTAGCGTGTCGACATTCTCAGGTGACACGGCCAAAACCGGCAATGAAATGTTTTTTCTACCGGTTTGCCCACTAAGTGGTTATGCAGGGTTTCTGTGGCGATCTCCCCAATCATGAATGGCTGCTGCATGCCTGAAGCCACCAGTGATCCCGCTTTCAGCATGTCGATAAATTCAGGTTCAGCGTCAAAACACAGCAATAAGATTTCCCCTTGTTTGTCGCTGTCTTTAATCGCGTCCAACGCAGCTTGGTATCGGTCAGAGCCTTGCAGCCACAGCGCATGAAGCTTGGGGTTTTCGTTAATCAACTCAATGGCAAAATCATAGGTTTCCTGATAGGAAAAGGTACGCTGCTGACGAAGTCCTACAGATTTAAAACCGGCATCGTTCATGGCATGCAAAAACCCGAGGTACGTGCCCGTCCATTCTCGCGTTTTTGTGGGATGGCGATGATCCCAACGCCAGGATTGTCCCAGCCTTTGGTGCGAAAGCTTGCGCCAAGATTTTACCGAGACTGTATGCGCCATTGAGGTTGTCCGAAGAGATATAGCTGACATATTCACCGTCATCGGTACCAATATCTGCAATCACCACCGGGACATTTTCGCTGGCGGCAAGCTCGAGAATGGTAACGGCGTTGGAGGAATTGGTTGGGGAGAGAATAATGCCGGCCACACCTGATTTGAGTGCTTTAACGGTGTTTATCAGTTCCTTCTCACTGCTGTTTTCCGCACTGTAAACATCTACGTGATAGTTGAGTGCTTCACCTTGCTGACGATGCCACGCTTCATGATATCCCAAAATGGAATACGGACATCTGACACCAGATACGCAAGGTGAGGTTGTGGCTCGGCAGCTTTGCTTATTCCAGCGAAGAAAAGCAGGAGCACTGCAAGGAAGAGTCGACACCGGATATATCGTTTGGTGGATATCATTTGGCAATCCCAATACTAGCCAGATATTCGGTAACTAATTGATTAAAAGGTTTATTACGCACCGTTAAGCATAGTATCAAATATGAGATATTGCTTATTTTTGAGAAGGTTTGTGACAGGTGAAGGTGATTGAAGGAATTGCCTTGAAACATCCGGTTTTAAGCACAAAAAAACGCGGCACTGTCAGGCCGCGTTTTCACTTTGTACCTAAACGATCTCTGAATGCGAGTATCTTCAGGTTGTTTGGGGACACATTCAGGCTTGGAGATAGCGCCGGATTTGCGCTTCGATCCCTTTGCCATCCAGTTCAAGCTCTGCGTGAAGCTCTTGCTGTGACCCTTGATGAATAAACTTGTCCGGCAGGCCAATTTGCAGTACCGGTTTAACCTGGCGTGATTTCATCAGGTATTCGATCACACCTGAACCCGCACCACCGGCGATGGCGTTTTCTTCAACCGTTACCAGCACGTCGTGGCTGGCTGCCAGTTGGCTGATGAGGCTCTCGTCCAGCGGCTTCACAAAACGCATGTCTGCAACGGTAGCGTTGAGTGCTTCAGCGGCTTCCAGAGCATATGGCAAAGTTGTACCAAAGTTCAGGATGGCAATTTTCTCGCCTTCACGGCGCACAACGCCTTTGCCTAATGGGAATGCCGTCATGGCCTTTTCAACCGTCGCACCACAGCCAGTACCGCGTGGGTAGCGAACTGCGGATGGCCCTTTATGGGTATGGCCGGTATAGAGCATCTGGCGACACTCGTTTTCGTCACTTGGTGCCATGATCACCATGTTCGGGATACAGCGCATAAAGCTCAGGTCAAACGCGCCTGATGGGTTTGACCATCTGCACCAACCAAACCACCACGGTCGATAGCAAACATCACAGGCAGATCCATGATAGCCACATCGTGGATCAGCTGGTCATAGCCACGTTGCAGGAAGGTTGAGTAAATCGCGACAACCGGGTTGTACCCGCCAATGGCCATACCTGTGCCAAGCGTTACAGCGTGTTGCTCAGCAATAGCGACGTCGAAGTACTTGTCTGGATGCTCTTTGGAAAAACGCACCATGCCTGAACCTTCGCGCATGGCAGGCGTGATTGCCAGCAGCTTGTCGTCCTGCTCAGCCATGTCACACAGCCAGTCACCGAAAATCTTGGAAAACGTCGGGCCAGTGGACGGGGATTTTGGCAGGGTATCTTCCGCCGGGTTGAACTTAGGCACGGCGTGGTAGCCAATAGGGTCTTTTTCCGCCGGTGCGTAGCCTTTACCTTTTTTGGTCATTACATGCAGGAACTGCGGGCCTTTGAGGTTACGCATATTCTTGATGGTTTTGACAAGCTCTTCCACATCGTGACCATCAACAGGGCCGATGTAGTTAAAGCCCAGCTCTTCAAACAGCGTGCCCGGTACAACCATGCCTTTCAGGTGCTCTTCTGCGCGGCGAACCAGCTCTTTGATTGGCGGCGCGCCGGAGAGCACTTTCTTACCGCCCTCTCGGATAGAGGTGTAGAAATTGCCCGAAAGCAGTTGTGCCAGATGGTTGTTCAGTGCGCCGACGTTTTCTGAAATCGACATTTCGTTATCGTTCAGGACAACCAGCATATCGGCGTGCACATCACCGGCGTGGTTCATGGCTTCAAACGCCATACCTGCGGTGATCGCGCCATCACCGATCACGCTGACTACCTTACGCTCACGCCCTTCTTTTGCCGCTGCAATGGCAAGACCCAAAGCGGCACTGATAGACGTTGAGCTGTGACCGACAGACAGCACATCGTATTCGCTTTCTTCACGCCAAGGGAAAGGATGTAGCCCATCTTTTTGGCGGATTGTCGGCAAGCGTTCACGGCGTCCGGTCAGAATCTTGTGGGGGTATGCCTGGTGGCCAACGTCCCAGATCAGATGATCGAAAGGGGTGTTATAGACATAGTGAAGCGCCACAGTCAGTTCAACAGCACCCAGCCCCGAGGCAAAATGACCACTGGAATGGCTGACAGAGTTGAGCAGATAGTTCTTAGCTCGTCGCACAGCTTAGGCAGAACGTCCCGAGGGAGCGTTCTAAGTTCGTCAGGTGTATCTGCCAGCGCGAGCGTTGGGTATTTTGCGATATCGAGAGTCATAAATTCGTTATTTGGGCGCTATTTGTAGTTAGTTCTTGCGCTCGATGATGTACCGGGCGAACTGTTCCAATTGTTCAGTATTGTAGGGGATTGCATGCAGCGCTTGTAGTGCTTCTTGATAAAGAAGCTCAGCTTTCTGTTGTGCACCTTCAAGACCAAGCAGCGCAGGATAAGTACTTTTCTCTGCCGCTAAATCTGAACCCTGTGGTTTTCCGAGTGTTTCTGTGTCACTGACGATATCCAGAATGTCATCCTGAACCTGAAACGCAAGCCCGATGGCATTGGCAAATGTATCCAGCTGTGAAAGCCAGGCCGTGCCTTTTTCACCCGCCGCCATTGCACCAAGTCGCACTGCGCAGCGGATAAGCGCGCCGGTTTTGTTGCGGTGGATTGTCTCAAGGGTGGCTAAATCCACCTGCTTGCCTTCTGCGGCTAAATCCAACGCCTGCCCCAGACACATGCCAGACGCACCAGACGCATTAGCCAGTTCTTTGACCATTTGTATACGGTACGGGTCACCTTCTGCAGACAGTTCACCTTCAGCAAGAATGGTAAAGGCCAGGGTTTGCAGGGCATCCCCGGCCAAAATAGCGCTCGCTTCATCAAAGGCGATATGACAAGTCGGCTGACCACGGCGCAGATCGTCGTCATCCATGGCAGGTAAGTCATCATGGATCAGCGAATAGGCATGTACACATTCAACTGCAGCCGCCGGGGTATCCATGGCTGATTCCGGCAAACCGAAAAGCTGTCCGGTAACGTAAGTCAGGAAAGGACGAACACGTTTTCCCCCAAGCAGGGCGCCGTGTTTCATTGCCTGGAGCAGTGGCTGTTCAGAATGCCCGAGCGAGTCAATCCAATGCGCCAATTGGGCATTGTTGCGCTCTTGGTAATGAAGAAGGGTGGAAGATAAAGCTTTGTCACTCATCGCGCGTGTCTTCGAATGGTTCCAATGGAGCGTTGTCGTCTTGCGCCAGCAGAATTTCAACGCGCTGCTCTGCGTCAGTCAGGGTTTTCTGCCCTTGTCTGGCCAATGAAATACCGCGCTCAAACTGCTTTAGCGCCGTATCTAATGGCAAGTCGCCGTTTTCAAGGCCAGTCACGATCGTGTCCAACTCTTTGAGGGTTTCCTCAAAGGACATGTTTTCAGGTTTCTTGGCAGCCATGAGGTTCCTACCGTTAAGGTCAGCTGATCCTAAATAATGGCGGAGAAGTTAACCCAGCGCCCTTTAGTGGTCAAACGCTTGAGTAAAAAACTGCGCCACTTAGGTGAAATTCACGGTATGACTGGCGGAGGTGGCGGGTTTCTTGCTTGTGATTTGTCCAGCGGCAATTTTTTGTCATCGGCATGATGAAATTCAAAGAACAGGACATTTCACTTAAACTTGAGAGTAAAGTCTGCATCTTGCGATGACTTGCGTATAAAATCTAAAGACACACTAAATATTTGGGATTCGCGGCCGTTACTGAGAGAGGCGAAAAGCGAATTCACCTCACCATTTTGTAATCGGGCTAGAGAAAATTAAGGGGATCGTTCTGTGGATCTGGCGACACTCATAGGGATGCTCGGTGCCTTTGCCTTTATTGTCATGGCAATGTTGCTTGGCGGCACCATCAGTATGTTTGTTGACATCCCGTCTGTGCTGATCGTGTTCGGCGGGAGTCTGTTTGTTGTATTAATGAAATATCCCCTTGGGCAATTTTTCGGTTCATTCAAAATTGCGGGTAAAGCTTTCATGTTTAAAGCTGACGACCCGGAAGACTTGATCGCGAAAATTGTCGAAATGGCGGACGCCGCCCGTAAAGGTGGCTTTCTTGCGCTTGAAGAAATGGAAGTGCCGAACACTTTCATGAAAAAAGGCGTCGACATGCTGGTGGATGGTCACGATGCAGAAGTTGTGAAAATGACGCTGCAAAAAGACATCGTAATGACCGACGAACGCCACGATGGCGGAGCTCAGTTTTATTCAGCACTGGCGGACATTGCGCCTGCGATGGGGATGATCGGTACACTTATCGGTCTGGTTGCCATGCTGTCAAACATGGATGACCCTAAAGCAATCGGCCCAGCGATGGCGGTTGCACTGTTGACCACGCTGTACGGTGCCATGCTGGCGAACATGGTAGCGATTCCTATCGCCGACAAACTGCGTTTGCGTAAAGATCAGGAAAAACTGAACCGACGATTGATCATGGATGGCCTGTTGGCGATTCAGGATGGCCAGAACCCGCGTGTTATCGATAGCTACCTGAAGAACTACCTCAACGAGAAAAAACGTAACGTTGACGTAGACGGATAAGGAGTCGGGTATGGATGAAGAATGCAAATGTCCCCCTCCCGGCTCCCGGCCTGGATGGGAACATTCGCCGATTTGATGTCGCTGTTGATGTGCTTTTTCGTACTGCTGCTTTCGTTTTCGGAAATGGACGTACTCAAGTTCAAACAGATAGCAGGCTCAATGAAATTCGCATTCGGTGTGCAAAACCTGCTTGAGGTAAAAGATATCCCTAAAGGAACTAGCGTCATCGCCCAGGAGTTCCGTCCCGGGCGGCCAGAGCCGACGCCCATCGAAGTGATCATGCAGCAAACCATCGACATGACCCAGCGCACCTTGGATTTCCAAGAAGGTGAGTCAGACCGGGCGGGGGGCTCGCAACGTGATTCTGCGCAACTCGATGGTGGGTCGACAGCTAATCAGGCGTCACTTCAAGAGCAGGAGCAAGATACCGAGCAGATGTCGAGTACTGCACAGATGGTGGTACAGGCACTGGAAAGGGAAGTGGAAGAAGGGGCGGTTGAGGTAGAAAACCTCGGCCAGCAACTGATTATCCGAATACGTGAAAACGGTGCCTTCCCGGCAGGCTCCGCGTTTTTGCAACCCAAGTTCAGGCCACTTATCCGACAGATCGCAGATTTGGTGAAAGACGTTCCTGGGATTGTCCGCGTATCCGGTCATACTGACGATACACCACTGGATTCGGAGCTTTACCGTTCAAACTGGGATTTGTCTGCGCAGCGGGCGGTGTCTGTGGCGCAGGAAATGGAAAAGGTGAACGGGTTTGACCCAATGCGGATGCGGGTTGAAGGCATGGCGGGCACGGTTCCAAGGGTGCCGAATGATACGCCTGAACATCGCGCACAAAACCGTCGGGTAGAGATTGCGATCATGCAGGGTAAACCGCGTGAGTCTGATGAACTTTCGGCAGACGCACCGGTACAGCCTATTCAGGAAAACTGATTGGGTTTGAAGCAAAGAGAAAAGGCAGCGATTCCCGCTGCCTTTTTTGCATTCAAAGTGAGGTTATTTCGTCTCCGCTAGGCTTGAGGTATAATCCGCGCCTTTATCCAAGCTGTAGCGAAACCTGTTATGAAATTTATCGTAAAAATTCACCCTGAGGTGATGGTTAAAAGTGAATCTGTACGGAAGCGCTTCACGAAAATTCTGGAAACTAACATCCGAAATATTCTTAAGCGAAAGTCAGACTCCATGTCGGTTTTCAACCGTCGCGATCATATCGAGGTTTCGCTGAAAGACGCAGCTGAGCGTGATATTGCACTCAGTGTCCTGACCAATACGCCGGGTATTCACCACGTTCTGGAAGTTGAGCAAACGCCGTTTACTGATCTGCACAACATTTATGAGATCGTGTCTGCTACGGTTGCGCACCAGCTTGAAGGTAAGTCTTTCTGTGTGCGTGCAAAGCGTCGTGGTAACCATGACTTTACGTCAATCGATGTTGAGCGTTATGTCGGTGGTGGCTTGAACCAGGATGTTGCGACTGCACGTGTCCAACTCAAAAATCCGGACATGGTTGTTCACCTGGAAGTGGACAAAGAAAACGTGAACGTGGTTCGTGAGCGATTCAAAGGCCTTGGCGGTTTCCCTCTGGGTACCCAGGAGGATGTACTGAGCCTGATTTCCGGCGGCTTCGATTCAGGTGTTTCCAGTTACCTGCACATCAAGCGCGGCAGTAAAGTACATTACTGCTTCTTCAACCTGGGTGGTGCAGCGCACGAAATCGGCGTGCAGCAAACTGCGCACTACCTGTGGGAAAAGTACGGTTCATCGGCCAAAGTGAAATTTATTTCTGTGGACTTCGAGCCTGTTGTCGCTGAGATCCTGGAAAACATTGACGATGGCCAGATGGGCGTTGTGCTCAAGCGTATGTTTATGCGTGCTGCATCCATGGTTGCTGACAAATTCAATATTCAGGCACTGGTCACCGGTGAAGCGCTGGGGCAGGTTTCTAGCCAGACCCTGACGAACCTTCGCATGATTGATAACGTGACCGATTCGCTGATCCTGCGCCCACTTATCAACTGGGATAAAGAAGACATTATCAACTTGGCTCGTGAAATTGGTACCGAAGATTTCGCGAAAACCATGCCAGAATACTGTGGTGTGATTTCACGTAAACCGACCATTAAGGCAGAGAAAGCCAAACTGGAAGCTGAAGAAGCCAAGTTTGATTTCGGTATTCTGGACAAAGTGGTTTATGACGCACGCATCATTGATATCCGTGAAATCGGTAAAATGAGCAAAGAAAAAGCGCCAGACGTTGAACTGGTGGATGATATTACTCAGGACGCAGTGGTGCTGGATATCCGCAGCCCTGAAGAGGAAGATGAGCGTCCGCTGGAAATTGACGGTGCAGAAGTGGTGCATATCCCATTCTTCCGTCTCGCGACCAAGTTCGGCGATCTGGATCAGAGCAAAACTTACCTGCTTTACTGTGAACGCGGCGTGATGAGCCGTCTGCAGGCACTGTACCTGCAGGAAAATGGCTACAACAATGTGAAGGTATATCGTCCGTAAGGCCAAAAGAGAAAGCGCCGTTACGAGACTTGAGATACTAAAAACCGACCTTTAAGGTCGGTTTTATTTTTCTATAGTACTGAAAATAGAAGATATTCTAATCTCTAATCTCTAATCTCTAATCTCTAATCTCTAATCTCTAATCTCTAATCTCTAATCTCTTCAAGCAAATTTCTTATCGTAGTGAAGGCTTGGTACACATACCATCGGGCCCACTACTTCACGCGCTTTTTCTTTGCCTGCCAGCAGGTAGACAATCTCAACCGCGAACTCCAATGCAGTACCCGGTCCCTGGCTGGTAATGAGCTTATGGTCGTGGTCAGTAAAGACACGGCGGCTGTTTTGTTTGTCTGCCGGAATATGGTCGATAAACGCGGGATGACAGGTTTTATATGCGGTTGGAAACAGACCATTTTTCTCCAGTACCAGTGCAGGTGCAGCACAGATCGCCGCAACCCATTTTGATCGCACTGTTGCTGGCGGATCATCTCGATCACCAAAGCGCTGTCACCCAAGCAGGTGGCGCCACCTACGCCACCGGGCAGTACAATACAGTCAAACTCTTCATCGGCTACTTTTACCAGCGGTACGTCAGCTGTCAGTTTTACACCGCGAGAACAGGTAAGGGTAAGCTCTCCGTTTTCTTCGGCACTCGCCGTCGTCACTTGGAATCCGGCACGGACAAAAATATCGATAGCGGTGACCGCTTCCATTTCCTCAGTGCCAGGTGCCAAACAAACTAAAACGCTAGGTGATGTCATAGGATAACTCCCGTTCCTTTATTGCCTGATACAGCGCCCGGTTTGCCGGTGTCGCGATACCATGGGATTCTGCCCGGTTGATAAGATAACCGGTGATGTAATCAATTTCTGAGAGACGTTTATAGTGGACGTCCCGGTTCATGGATGAGTAATTCTGGGCGGTTGCTGACGCAACGGCAAGGCTGAAAGCAAAGACTTCTTTCGCACTCACCTCCTGGCCTTCTGCATGCATTACAGAGGCTATTTCCTGGCTGAGTGTCTGAAGTTGTGTCTGATAGACAGGTGAGAGCAAGTCTCCATTCTGGCATTGTTCAAGAGCTGTCAGTGGATTGATCATGCAGTTCACCGCCAGTTTTCGCCACAGCGCTGAAGTAATTTCAGGGTGCCAGCTTACCGGAGGCAGGGCATGCTCAAATACGTCTTTTAAAAGTCACACTGTTTGCCTGAAGGGTTAATGCCGCCAATATGCGTTTCCCCCAATCCAGTGTGGCGCACTTCAGTCTCTGTCACCACCAGACTGCCGTGGGAAGTGATGGCCAGTAGCAGGGGATTGTTTGGCAGCAGCTTGAGTGCCTTCTCCGCCGTACCCATGCCGTTGTGCATTAGGATAACCGGCGTGTCCGGATGAAGGTCAGGAAGCAGCGTTTCCAGCGCTGTTTGAACATGGAAAGCCTTTACACAAACCAGAACGCAGTCTGAGTCTGCAAGTAGCTCTCTTTGGTTGGCGGGAAACACTATCGCCGTATCAGCCTCAAAACCCCGTAAGACAGCAGTTTCATTCTGGCGGGTTATCCAGTGAACCTGATGACCCGCGTTGGCAAGTGAAAGCCCCCACAATGTACCGACAGCCCCCGCGCCGACGAGCGTAAAACGCATACCTGCTCCTTAATGCTATTCCGGGAGAAGGATACCACTGTTGGTCAGTGCGCCGAACTTGAAAACGAAAAAAGGCAACCCGGAGGTTGCTTTTTAGAATCTGTTGCGATTACAGGTGGATACCAACGCGGAAGATTACTGCGTCGCCGTAGCCGTCAACGCCCAGTTTGTTTGCGAAGTAGCGGTAAGTCAGACCAGTGTAAATACGGTCGTTGATGTCGTACCACAGGCTCACACCACCGTTCAGACCGGTAGAACCGTTCTGTGCGATTTCGTACGCATCGTTACGTGCAAATTCAACTTCGTTCCAGTTGGTCACCATCAGTGGCTGACCTGCAACGCTGAAGTTGTAGCCAGCAGACCAACCCAGCATACCACCGTTCAGGCCAGATGCTTCGCTGTTACCAGTAGTTACTTCGTGAACACCGATCCATGGTTTGAACCAGTAGTTTTGACCAGCCAAACCTACGTAACCAAGACCCAATACGCGGTTTTGCTCATCGAATGCGTTACCTGCGCCATTCTCTGAGTAGTCATAGATTTGACCGTACGCAGTTACGTTTCCAGCAACTTTGTAGTGCATAGAGAATTTCGCTGCTTGGCTGCGCTCAGTTGAAGCACGGTTTACTTTTTCGTATTCGTAGAAACCGTAAATCTCACCCCAAGTAAAGCCCGCGCCACCTTCAGCACCGATAGTGATGTGGTCATCACGACCTTCGCTTACGTCAACACCGTTGTAACCTTGGGTGCCGTTAGTCCAAGTCAGGTAATCTGCATATACGTTACCGAAACCGTACAGGTATTCCGCTTGAGCTGGAACAGCTGCTGCTGCCGCCAGAACGCTGAGTGCTACTACTGATTTACGCATCTTTTGTTCTCTTTACATCGTCAGAATGGGGCGGCAAAGACACCGAATGGTAGGACCTCCGCCGTTGCGAGCGCCATTCTATGCAAAAAGTTCAAAAAATAAAATGCAATGAAACCGCAAACGTTTGCTTTATGTGATTTTGATCTCGTTGTAATGGATTGCAATTGGGATAAGTGTTTCAAAATATGAAGGAGATAGAGGTTTAAACAGGATTGGTAAAAATAAACCGCGACGAGTGTCGCGGTTTTGATGCGAATTACTGCTGTTTTTGTGCTTCTTCGAGCTTACGGAAGTGCCCTTTAAGGCCAATGATCATCAGCAAGCTTGGGATGACCATTATCGTGGTGAGGATGAAGAAAAACGACCAGGGATTGAGCCAGCTGATCTGGTGCATCCACTCAAACTGCTCAATCCAGTCAACCAACGATCCGCTGAACGAAGAGAGCGTTGTCCTGCTGAGGTTACCGAGCGATGCCAGCAGCGCATATTGGGTTGCAGAGAATGCCCTCCCTGTCAGGAAAGTCAGGAAGGAGACAAACGCAATGGTTGCAAACGCACTGGTAAAGTTATCGACGATGATGGTTGCCAGGAAGAGATGTTCATTTGGCCCCACTTGCGCCATGACAGCAAACATCAGGTTACTGGCGGCCATGGCTATTCCGCCGATTAACAGGCCTTTTACTACGCCAAACCGGACATTAATAGCGCTGCCTATCAGGGTGAAGATAACTGTCGCTCCCCAGCCTATCAATTTGGAATAGGTACCAATTTGCTCGTTGCTAAAACCGACTTCTTTGTAAAAGACGATGGACATGCGGCCAAGGAAAGCCTCGCCCACTTTGAAAAGGAAAACAAACAGCAGCAACGTAAGCGCGACCTTTACGCCATTTCGGCGGAAGAATTCAGCAAAGGGTTCAACGATGGTCACGGTGAACCATACCAAAATGCTGCTTTCGCCCTTGTTCAGGCGTTTCGCATAGCGGGACTCTGCCTGCGCCTGAAGGGCGTCGCGTTGCGATGCCGGTTCGCCCACAAACAGGGTGAATAGAATCAATAGGCCAACAAATGCCGCCATACCGTAATAAACCCCGTTCCAGCCAATGGTGTCAGCGTTAATAAAGGCGAAGTAACCCGGAAGGCTGTAACCCGTCCACCAACCAATCACCGCCATGGCAGCTGCCTGAGGCAATTTCGATTTTTCTTCTTCACCAAAGCTGTCGATCCGGAATGCGTCGATCGCAATATCCTGCGTGGCAGAAGCGAGTGCGATAGTAAAGGCCAGCAGGGAGGTCAACCACAGGTTGAAAGAAGGGTCAGTGTTGGCGATGAGCAGGGTACACACCAGCATGATGCTTTGCGTCAGTAGTATCCAGCTTCTGCGTTGGCCAAAACAGCGGTGTAAAACCGGTAACTTGATCCTGTCCACCAAAGGGGCCCACATCCAGTTTATGGCGTAAACCGCAAAAATAGAGCCAAATAAACCGATGGCGGTGCGGGTCAGCCCGGCATCTTTCAGCCAGCCAGACATGTTGGAACCGATCAGCATAAAAGGAAAACCGCTGGCACAACCCAGCAGGAAAACCCATAGCAAGCGACGATCGAGATAGCTGTTAAATGTTTCGCGCCAACCGACGTTGGGGACTTGGGACATGGATTAACATCCTTGTAGATAGCAGATATTACTCCATGCTACCGTGCTTCAAGGACGAATACCACGCGCGAAGCGGGGGAGTTTTCCTTTGTTGATCAAATAACAAGCGCATTCTTTGACGCGCTGGTTGATATAGCGGTTACCAAGGAGTTCATCTTCACGTCGCGATTCGACCAGGAACAACAAATACCAGTAAATGGATTCGTATTGATTGTCCGGTGTGCCACCGGATATCCCAAGCTCCCACCAGTTTGCCAGTTGGGTTTGGCAGGCGGCTTTAAGGGCATCGTAAGAGATACGACCGAGGATAAAAAGGAACACGTCTTCAGCAAGAGCCGGGGCGTTGTCTTTAACAAACTCCCCGGCAATTTCAGCTTCATTCGTGACAGTGTTGTTGACGACGAGCTTCAGTGTTCCCATAAGGCTGTTTACTTATTGGTGATTACAATCTTCTCAATAAGTATAGGTTGCTGTGGGACATCACGCATGCGGGTTTCAGGTACTGTGACCGTTTTAACGCCTGCCATCTTCTCGACAGTGTTAAACCCTTCAATCACCTTGCCAAATACCGTGTAACCGTATTTATAGCTGGAGCCATCCAGGTTGCTGTTGTTCTGCAGGTTAATGTAGAACTGGCGTGTGGCTGAATCAGGATCTTGCTTTCTCGCCATGGCGATGGTGCCACGGCTGTTGCTCAAACCATTTTTCGATTCGTTTTCCACTTCACCATAAACAGGACGTTCGTTGAACGAGGCATCGTAACCACCACCCTGTGCAACAAAACCTGGGATCACCCGGTGAAACTGAGTGCGACATAGCTGCCGTCTTCCACATACTTCAGAAAGTTCTCTACTGTTTTCGGAGCTTTGTCCTCATACAGTTCAAGTTTGAAGTCACCAAGATTGGTTTCCACTTCTACGACAGGATTTGCAGCGAATGTTGCTGTAGAAAAAAGCGCTGCTGCCAGCGTGATAAATTGAGCACTGCGTTTCATCAGAAGTTCTCGTTCATAAAGGTGGTCAGTTGCTGGTCACGGGCAATGTCTTGCAACACGGCTTCCAGCAAACTGTTCAGTGCAATTTCCATGTCTTCCACTGACACACTGCTCGCGCCTTCAGACGTTGCCTTCCCGGTGTAGCGCTTAACAAATTTTTTGTCAGTAGTTTCTGCAACCAGCTGAATTTGCACGTTGGTGTCCATGCTGTGTGAGAATACGCTGTGCTCTACTTTGACCAGCGCATCCAGCAGATCCATGCGTAGTTTGCCTTTGCTGTCAGCGACAATTTTGTAGCCTGAGAGTTCAGTTGGCGAGTCAGTGCTTCTTCAAGGGCAATTCTGACGTTCGATGTCGCTTGGATTGGTTGAACGTTTTTGCGTCCGTTATCCACCACTGCGACAAATTGCGCAGTACGCAAGTCGCGGCTGTCGACCGTCACCGCTTTTCCCTGGCCGGTTGCTACTGCGGCAACTGCAGGTTGTGGAGCGATGGTCAATTGGGGTTCACGCGGCGTTGAGCAAGCACTAAGGCCAAGCACGAGTCCGGAAACAAGCAAAAGTTTTTTCATGAGTTAACGCGTCCCTTAACAGTCTGACTATTTATAAGCTTCGACAATAACAAACTTACGATTAGAAGCAATGACTTGCGCATTGCCAAAAAGACGTTTCAATTTAGCATGATAGCCGAGGTGTCGGTTGCCAATCACCACAATCCGCCCTTTGGCTCAAGAACCCGTTTGGCGTCACAAAACATTTGCCATGCAATGTGATCCGTGACCGCGGACAATTGATGGAACGGCGGATTGCAAAGCACGACATCTGCACTGTCCGGTGTGAAACCATCAAGGCAGTTATTCACCAGACAATGCGTCCGTGATGCTTCAATACCGTGTTGTTGAAGGTTAAATGCGGCAGAAGCTATCGCCATATTGCTTTCGTCGACCGCTGTGATTTGGGCCTGAGGGTTCAGGCGCGCCGCTTGAATGGAAAGCACACCATTGCCACATCCCAAATCGATAATGTGTTTAATTTCTGGGTCGGCCGGAATGTGTTTAAGCATCAGGTAAGCGGCAATATCCAGGCTTTCTGAAGAAAAGACATTCGCATGGTTTTGCAGTGTCATTTTAAAATCTGGCACATCAAATGATGTTGTCGCTGCAGGCATGGTCGCGAGTTGTTTTTCTTTCAGGCAGAAATCAACCGTGCTTTTTTCTTTGCCAGCGAGGTATGGGTAGCGCCCAGGTGTTTTTCAAACAGCTTCAGTGTCGATGTATGAATATCTTTGGCTTTCGCACCGGCAATCACGCGGATGCCCGCCTTTGCAAAATGGGCGATCTGCTGGAGCTGCCACACCAAAAGACGGTTGTTTTTCGGCAGCTTCATCACGACGATATCAGTATCGGAAGGAAGGTCTTCCAGCGGAGAAAGCAGGGTCACACCGCTGAGGTTATTCTGCTCGAGATTGGCTTCAATGCTAATCTGTGACAGATGCGAATCGCTCATTGTTGTTGCCCGAAAGCCCTGCATCGCAGCCCAGCAACTGAGCGCACCAAATCCGTCATTCAGAATAAGAATACGGCTGCTTGTTGGCAGTTCTTTCTGCTCAAGTTGTTCAATCAAATATTCATCAGCTGCATCCCACGCCTGCAAAGTTTCATTTTTCTGGATGGGATATCGGTGCAGGGAAAATGCACAGCCTGTGAGTTGTAACATGGTTTTCATGGATGTATCAGCGAAGCGCTCAGGATAATCGGTTATATTGACGTTGATAATATACTGAAATGGTCGCCGGATGCAGTTCACATCGTGATTTATTGTTTTATCAGTTCCGTTCTGGCTGCATCCCCAAAACCTGTTTCAAACGTCCTGTTTTTTGGGGTTGAGGCGACAGAAAGCAATTTAATGAGGTTTTATGATCGTTGAACAACGCATCAGGGAAAAGCTAGAGGCAGGATTTTCACCCGTGCATCTAGATGTAAAAAATGAAAGCTATATGCACAGTGTGCCGGAAGGCTCAGAAAGTCACTTTAAAGTCACTATCGTCAGTAATGACTTTGATGGCCTGAGACTCATTGCAAGGCACCGTTCGGTAAACCAAACGTTAGCAGAAGAATTAAAAAATGATATTCATGCACTCGCGATTCATACTTATACTGAACAAGAGTGGCGTGAACTAAATGGACAGGCGCCAGTCTCACCACCATGTCATGGTGGATCCCTGTCTGACCACTAGAAGATTGAAAAAGGCTGTTTAAAACAGCCTTTTTGATGTGTCTCACTCCGGCTAAGCGAGCGAAATAGAGGGACAAGGTAACAATAGTCCCGCAAAAAAGGCTGAAAAATGCGGCCATTTGAAATGTTAAAAAAGTCGGCAAAGTCAACGCATCAAAATTGAGATAAAAACGGTGGGAGTTTGTTTTGTTTTTAACAAAAAGCACACAAAACCTTACCGGTTCAAATTGTGCTCCGGCTCATACTTATCAACCAGAATTGGCGATACTTTGCTCAGTTGCCGAATTTTCAAGGTGTATCACGGTGTTTGCCGTGGAATAGCATCTTTGGTTGATGGTAGAATCCACCGCTTGAAAACTGACCCCGCGCCTTCAAATGTTGCGGTTGGTGATGAGGAAGTTGCGAAGGTGAGCGAATGAATCGCTCAACTAGACAGTGGAAAGTCGTGTATTAAACTGCGCAATAACAGAATTTTTTCCCGTTAATGTAGTGCAAGTGCGTATGATTACAATAAAAAAGGGTTTGGATATCCCAATTGCAGGGACTCCAGCTCAGGTGATAAATGATGGCCCAGCCATCAAAAAAGTCGCCTTGCTTGGCGAAGAGTACGTTGGCATGCGCCAACGATGCATGTTCGTGTTGGGGATGTAGTGAAAAAAGGTCAGATTCTTTTCGAAGACAAGAAGAATCCTGGCGTTAAGTTCACTGCTCCTGCAGCAGGTACTGTGGTTGAAATCAACCGTGGCGCGAAACGTGTTCTTCAGTCTGTTGTCATCGAAGTAGAAGGCAACGAGCAAGTCACTTTCAATAAACATGAAGCTGCTGAAATCGCAGGACTGGATCGCCAGGTTATCGTAGATCAACTGGTTGAATCAGGTCTGTGGACGGCGCTTCGTACCCGCCCATTCAGCAAGTCTCCGGCTATTGATGCAACACCATCTGCAGTGTTTGTTACTGCGATGGATACCAATCCGCTGGCAGCAAACCCTGAGCTGATCATTAATGAGCAGCAAGAGGCGTTCGTTGCGGGTCTGGATGTTGTTTCCCGCCTGACCGACGGCAAAGTTTACGTGTGTAAAGGCGAATCAAGCCTGCCACGCAGTAAGCAGTCTAACGTAGAAGAGCAGGTGTTTACCGGTCCACACCCATCGGGTCTGGTTGGTACTCACATCCACTTCCTGCGTCCTGTTGGTGTTGATGTGCAGGTATGGCACCTGAACTATCAAGATGTTATCGCATTCGGTAAGCTTTTCCTTACGGGCGAGCTGTTCACTGATCGCGTTATCTCCCTGGCTGGTCCAGTTGTGAATAATCCACGACTGATCCGTACGCAAATGGGTGCATCTATCGCCGATATCACCAACAACGAATTGATGCCGGGTGAAATCCGTCTCATCTCTGGCTCCGTACTAAGCGGTACGCAAGCTGGTGGTGTTCACGGTTACCTGGGTCGCTTCCACCTTCAGGTGAGCGCACTGCGTGAAGGCCGTGAAAAAGAACTGCTTGGCTGGATTGTTCCGGGCAAGAACAAGTTCTCGGTTACCCGTGCATTCCTGAGCCAGTTCTTTAAAGGCCAGCTGTTCAACATGACAACCACTACCAATGGTAGTGAGCGTTCAATGGTGCCAATTGGCAGCTACGAGCGTGTGATGCCTCTGGACATCGAGCCAACACTGCTGCTTCGTGATATCTGTGCAGGCGATCTGGACAGCATGTCTCAACTGGGTGCGTTGGAACTGGATCCTGAAGATCTGGCTCTGTGTACATTTGTTTGCCCTGGCAAGTACGATTTTGGCCCTATGCTCCGCGAGTGCCTGGATCAAATTGAGAAGGAAGGGTAATCGATGAGCCTGAAAAAATTCCTTGAAGATATTGAACATCACTTCGAACCGGGCGGTAAGCACGAGAAGTGGTTTGCCCTGTATGAAGCAGTGGCGACGGTACTGTACACCCCAGGTCTGGTGACCAAACGTGGTGCGCACGTTCGTGACAGTATCGACCTGAAACGTATCATGATCATGGTTTGGCTGGCTGTTTTCCCTGCCATGTTCTTCGGTATGTACAACGCCGGTAACCAAGCGGTAATGGCGCTGAATGCCATGTACAGCGGCGATCAGTTTGCAGCCATCATTGGCGGTAACTGGCACTACTGGCTGACAGAAATGCTGGGCGGCACCTGTCGTCTGATGCGGGCTGGGGCAGCAAAATGCTGCTGGGCGCGACATACTTCCTGCCAATCTACGCGACTGTGTTCCTTGTAGGTGGCTTCTGGGAAGTGCTGTTCTGTATGGTACGCAAACATGAAGTTAACGAAGGCTTCTTCGTTACCTCTATTCTGTTTGCTTTGATCGTTCCTCCAACGCTTCCTCTGTGGCAAGCAGCACTGGGTATTACCTTCGGTGTTGTTGTTGCGAAAGAAATCTTTGGTGGTACGGGCCGTAACTTCCTGAACCCTGCGCTGGCTGGTCGTGCATTCCTGTTCTTTGCATACCCTGCACAGATCTCTGGTGACCTGGTTTGGACTGCGGCTGACGGTTTCTCTGGTGCAACGGCTCTGAGTCAGTGGCTCAAGGCGGCCAAGGTGCGCTGGTAAACAACGTAACCGGTCAAACCATCAGCTGGATGGATGCTTTCATTGGTAACATCCCAGGCTCTATTGGTGAAGTGTCAACGCTGGCAATCTTCATTGGTGGTGCGATGATCATCGCGATGCGTATTGCATCGTGGCGTATCGTAGTGGGTACCATGATTGGTCTGGTTGCAACTGCAACGCTGTTCAACATCATTGGCTCAACCACTAACCCTATGTTCAGCATGCCTTGGCACTGGCACCTGGTTCTGGGTGGTTTTGCATTCGGTATGATGTTCATGGCAACTGACCCAGTATCGGCGTCGTTCACCAACAAAGCGAAATGGTGGTACGGCATCCTGATTGGTGCGATGGCAGTGATGATTCGTGTCGTTAACCCAGCATACCCAGAGGGTATGATGCTGGCGATTCTGTTCGCGAACCTGTTTGCACCGCTGTTCGACAACCTGGTAATCCAGGGCAACATCAAACGGAGACTGGCTCGTGTCAAGCAATAACGATAGCATTAAAAAAACGCTGGCCGTAGTTGTCGCCCTGAGCCTGGTGTGTTCAGTGGTGGTATCTTTCGCGGCAGTCTCTCTGCGCCCTCTGCAAGAGAAGAACGCCGTGCTGGACGTACAGCGCAACATCCTCTCGGTTGCCGGCATTGATGCAAAAGGCGACATCCAAAAGACGTTTGCTGAGTTCATCGAGCCGCGCCTGGTTGACCTGAAAACAGGTGACTTCGTAGGTACCGTTGAAGAAGCAGAAGCTTACGACCAACGCGTTGCTGCTAGTGACCCTTCAAAGTCAGTGAAACTGGCTGCCGAAGAAGACCTGGCGAAGATCGGCCGTCGTGCGAATCTGGCGAAAGTGTTCCTTGTGAAAGATGCACAAGGTGGCATTCGTGAAGTGATTCTGCCAATGCACGGTAACGGTCTGTGGTCAATGATGTACGCGTTTGTTGCAGTTGAAACTGATGGCAACACCGTGGGTGGTCTGACTTACTACCAGCAGGGTGAAACCCCGGGACTGGGTGGTGAGATTGAGAACCCACGTTGGAAATCTCAGTTTGAAGGCAAACTGCTGTTTGATGACAAAGGTCAACCAGCAATCCGTATCGTGAAAGGCGGTGCACAGCCTGGAGACATCCACGGCATCGACGGCCTGTCAGGTGCAACCCTGACCTCTAACGGTGTGCAACATACCTTCGACTTCTGGCTGGGTGACAACGGCTTTGGCCCATTCCTGAAGAAGGTTCAGAAGGGAGAGCTGATCAATGGCTGATACTAAAGAACTGAAAAAGAACCTTTGGTCCCCATTGCTGGACAACAACCCGATTGCCCTTCAGGTACTGGGTGTATGTTCTGCTCTGGCGGTAACGACCAAGCTGGAAACAGCGTTTGTAATGACCCTTGCGGTAACGTTCGTAACAGCGTTTTCTAACCTGTTCGTTTCCCTGATCCGTAAGCACATCCCTAACTCTGTACGTATCATCGTACAGATGGCGATCATTGCATCTCTGGTAATCGTGGTTGACCAAATCCTGAAAGCATACGTTTATGACATTTCTAAACAGCTTTCTGTATTCGTTGGTCTGATCATTACTAACTGTATCGTAATGGGTCGTGCTGAAGCGTACGCGATGAAGTCTGCTCCATTGCCATCGTTCATCGATGGTATCGGTAACGGTTTGGGCTACGGCTTTGTACTGATCACTGTTGGCTTCTTCCGTGAACTGTTGGGCTCAGGCAAGCTGTTTGGCGTGTCTATCCTGCCTCTGACGTCGGAAGGTGGCTGGTACCAGCCTAACGGTCTGATGCTGCTGGCGCCATCAGCGTTCTTCCTGATCGGTTTCCTGATTTGGATTGTACGTACGTTCAAACCTGAACAAATCGAAGCGAAGGAGTAAGAACGCAATGGAACATTACATTAGCCTGATGGTGCGCTCGATCTTCATCGAGAATATGGCACTCGCGTTTTTCCTGGGTATGTGTACCTTCCTGGCCGTTTCAAAGAAGGTTAAAACTTCGTTTGGTTTGGGTGTGGCCGTTACCGTTGTACTGACTATTGCAGTGCCGGTGAACAACCTGGTTTACAACTTGATCCTGAAAGACGGTGCATTGGTTCAGGGCGTTGACCTGAGCTTCCTGAACTTCATTACCTTCATCGGTGTTATCGCGGCGCTGGTACAGATTCTAGAAATGATTCTGGACCGCTTCTTCCCGCCGCTATACAACGCACTGGGTATCTTCCTGCCGCTGATCACAGTTAACTGTGCGATCTTCGGTGGTGTGTCCTTCATGGTACAGCGTGATTACAACTTTGCTGAATCAGTCGTTTACGGCTTCGGTTCTGGTATTGGTTGGATGCTGGCGATTGTGGCACTGGCAGGTATCCGTGAGAAGATGAAGTACTCTGACGTGCCGCCTGCGCTGCGTGGTCTGGGTATTACCTTCATCACTGTAGGTCTGATGGCGTTGGGCTTTATGTCTTTCTCCGGTGTTCAACTGTAAGTCGGGTAAACCGCGAATTAAGGAATAGTCAATGGACATTATTCTTGGTGTAGTGATGTTTACTCTAATTGTACTGGCACTGGTACTGGTGATTTTGTTCGCCAAATCCAAGCTGGTACCTTCAGGTGACATCACCATCGCCGTAAACGGCGATCCAAATCTGGCAATTACTACCCAACCGGGCGGTAAATTGCTGGGTGCACTGGCAGGTGCCGGTGTATTCGTTTCATCAGCTTGTGGTGGCGGTGGCTCTTGTGGCCAGTGTCGCGTAAAAGTGAAATCAGGTGGTGGCGACATTCTGCCAACCGAACTGGATCACATCAGCAAAGGTGAAGCACGTGAAGGCGAGCGTCTTGCATGTCAGGTTGCAATGAAAACTGACATGGAAATCGAGCTGCCAGAAGAAATCTTCGGTGTGAAGAAGTGGGAATGTACTGTTATCTCTAACGATAACAAAGCAACCTTCATCAAAGAGCTGAAGCTTCAAATTCCAGACGGCGAGTCAGTACCGTTCCGTGCGGGTGGTTACATCCAAATCGAAGCGCCTGCTCACCACGTTAAGTATGCAGACTACGATATTCCACAAGAATACCGTGAGGACTGGGAGAAGTTTAACCTGTTCCGTTACGAGTCCAAGGTTAACGAAGAAACTATCCGTGCATACTCAATGGCGAACTACCCAGAAGAGTTCGGCATCATCATGCTGAACGTGCGTATCGCTACGCCGCCACCTAACAATCCAGACGTGCCACCAGGCATCATGTCTTCGTACATCTGGTCTCTGAAAGCGGGTGACAAGTGTACTATTTCTGGTCCGTTCGGTGAGTTCTTCGCGAAAGATACAGATGCAGAGATGGTATTTGTGGGCGGTGGTGCAGGTATGGCACCAATGCGTTCTCACATCTTCGACCAACTGAAGCGTCTGAAGTCTAAGCGTAAGATGTCTTTCTGGTACGGTGCGCGTTCTAAGCGTGAAATGTTCTACGTAGAAGATTTCGATGGCTTGGCTGCAGAAAACGAAAACTTCGTTTGGCATTGTGCGCTGTCTGATCCTCTGCCAGAGGACAACTGGGATGGCTACACTGGCTTCATCCACAACGTACTGTTCGAAAACTACCTGAAAGATCACGAAGCGCCTGAAGATTGTGAGTTCTACATGTGTGGTCCTCCAATGATGAACGCGGCCGTGATTGGTATGCTGAAAGACCTGGGTGTTGAAGATGAAAACATCCTGCTGGATGACTTCGGTGGTTAATCACCGCTGCATCTAAGTGATAAATGGCTGGCCTTAGGGTCAGCCATTTTGTCTTTTGTTATCACTGACATTACTCCAGCCGTCAGTTCTTCGCTTTAATCAGACAGAATCATTGTTTTCTCAATGGCTTATTTTCGCTACTACAGTCGAAAGTGATTCTTTCTGATCTTTTATTCAATCAACTGGAAGATGTAATGAAAAAACTCCTGTTGTTAGCCGGTCTTTGTATCAGCAGTTTGTTGGTGTTGGCAGGGTGTGAGCAAGCGCCAAAGCAGTTTCACCTTACTGGATCTACCATGGGGACGTACTATTCAGTTAAGTATCTTGCTGAAGGTGCCCTGCCCGATGAGAAAGCCATTCAGGCGGAAATTGATGCACGTCTGGAGTTGGTGAATGATCAGATGTCTACCTACCGTAAAACCTCTGAACTAAGTCAGTTCAACCAGCAGACATCGGGTGAACCCTTTGTGGTTTCAGCGGACACTGCGAAAGTGGTTTCGGAAGCAATTCGTCTGAATCATCTGTCCGGTGGCGCACTGGATGTGACGGTAGGTCCTTTGGTAAATCTGTGGGGCTTTGGTCCGGAAGGTCGTCCGGATCGCGTTCCGACCGACGAGCAGATCGCTGAGCGCCGCGCGATGACAGGCATAGAGCACCTCAGCGTTGATGGCAATGCATTGATCAAAACCAACCCAAGCCTGTATGTGGATTTATCCTCAATCGCGAAAGGGTTTGGCGTGGATGTGGTTGCCGACTATCTGGCGTCGCTGGGTATTCACAACTTTCTGGTTGAGATTGGCGGTGAGCTACAGCTGAAAGGCGTAAATGGTGAAGGTCAGCATGGCGTATCGCCATTGAAAAGCCGACTGCAGAGCAACAAACTGTGCAGGAAATCATTGCGCCGGGTGATATGGGAATCGCGACATCTGGTGACTACCGTAACTACTTTGAAGAAAACGGCGTGAGATACTCGCACACCATTAACCCGGAAACCGCGAAGCCGATTAATCACCGTTTGGTGTCTGTGACTGTGCTGGATAAATCCTGCATGACGGCAGATGGCCTGTCGACGGCGTTTATGGTGATGGGGCCAGAAAAAGCGCTGGCATTGGCTAACCAGGAAAATATTCCTGCATTTTTCATCGTAAAAACCGATAATGGATTCGAAGAGATTGCATCGGATGCGTTCAAACCATATTTAAAGAGTAAAGGGTAACGAGATGTCTGTTTATCTGATCACATTTGCTGTGTTTGTGCTGGTGATTGCGGGAATGGCGATTGGCTTTATTGTCCAGCGTAAGACCATTAGTGGCAGCTGTGGTGGTTTGGGCTCAATCGGCATTGAGAAAGAGTGCGATTGCCCCGAGCCTTGTGATGCTCGTAAGAAGCGTGAAGCTCGCGCAGCGAAAGCTGAAGAGTGGAAGAAAAACCAAATCATCTAAGCCAGAAAGACCAGCGCAAGCTGGTCTTTTTCTTTAACGGTGACTTGCTACAACGTCGTTTAATAGACCAATACATTCCGGCCGCGCCGTTTGGCCTTGTAAAGGTTATCATCGGCCTGCCTGAGTAAAATATTGACCGGCTGGACACCGGTAGCCATGCCGATACTGACAGTAAACCGCACTTTCTCCTCGTCCACCGACACTTCGTGAGCTTCGATAACCGCTTTCAGCCTTGCCAGCTCATCGACAAATGTATTCACATCCTCGGTATCCAGCACCACAAACTCTTCGCCTCCGAACCGGGCGGGCAGGGCGGTGGAGAAAAACGAGCCCAACAGTGATCCCAGCGCCTGCAAAATCATGTCCCCTCCGTCATGGCCATATTTGTCATTGATGGTTTTGAAGTTATCTACGTCTATCATGGCGACAGATTTCAATGGGGAAGAAGTTTGTGCTGCGCGGTGGAAGAAGTACCGGCGGTTCCATAGCTGGGTAAGCTCATCGCGGTTGGCAAGGTTGAAAAGCTGCGCGTTGGCATCCTGGATTTCGAGCACCGAATGTAGGCGGCAATACAGCTCTTCTTTCGTGAACGGTTTGTCGAGGTAGTCATTCGCCCCTGCCTTTAAAAACTGGGACACCAGATCTTTGGATTTAGAGGCGGATAACCCAACAATAGCTAAATCATCCCGCGTTTTTATCTGACGCAGCTCATGGGTCAGGGCGACACCATCCATATTGGGCATAGCATGATCAGTGATAACCAGGCAAATGTCGGGTTCTTGGTCATATTTTTCCAACGCATCCAGTCCATCAACCGCGCTGATGACAGTCAGGTTTTGCCGTTCAAGCAAATCGGTAAGGTATTCACGCATCGACAGCGAGTCATCGACGACCAGGGCCTTTTTATTTTTGTTGCGCACCAGTCTGTTTAACAGGGGAACGATAAAGCTAAGTGACACCACGCTGTCTTTGAGCAGGTAATCGAGGATGCCTTTATTCAGCATCAACTCCCTGTCGTGTTTGTTGCTGTTTCCTGTCAGTACGATAGTGCGGTAATTTTTATCCAGTACATGATCGATCACTTCACCGCGCGGAGCATCAGGCAGGTTGTAATCCAAGACGGCACAAAGAAGATCAGGTGAGTCTTGCAGGAAAAGTTCGGTATCGGCATAAGAGCTGAGGATGGTCGTCCTGTAGCCAGCATCAGCCAGAAGGTCTTTGATATATTGTTGAAAAACAGGGCTGTCTTCCACGACAAGGACGTGTTTTGACTCCGTCATACCGATGTACCGCCTGAGAGTAACGTGCAGAAGTGCTTACTAACAATATAGTCTTTTAGGTGAGACTTGAGGCTGGATTGACAATTAACAAGATACTGTTTATATATACAGCTAATTGTCAGTGGCAACGTTACTATGAGAAAGATAATCCACGTAGACATGGACTGTTTTTATGCAGCGGTAGAAATGCGGGATAACCCGGCGCTGCGTGATATTCCTTTGGCTATCGGCGGTTCAGAAAAACGCGTGGGGTGATTTCTACCTGCAATTATCTGGCGCGTAAATTTGGCGTGCGCTCTGCGATGGCGACGGCTCATGCCCTGAAATTATGTCCCAACCTTACCGTTATCCGTGGTGATATGGCGAAATACAAAGCTGTGTCGTCACAGATCCGCGCGATCTTTTCCCGCTATACCGACAAAATCGAACCCCTTTCCCTTGATGAAGCGTACCTGGATGTAAGTGACTGCTTACTTTTTCGTGGCTCTGCTACCCTTATCGCCGAAGATATCCGACGCGCTATCCGTGAAGAGTTGGGTCTGACAGCCTCAGCCGGTGTGGCGCCTGTGAAGTTTATCGCCAAAGTTGCTTCGGATATGAACAAACCCGACGGTATGTTCATTATCACTCCGGGCGAAATTGACGGCTTTGTAAAGACCCTGCCATTGGAGAAAATACCCGGTGTCGGAAAAGTAACACTCGCCAAACTGCATGAGCTGGGGCTGTTCACCGGTGAAGATGTGCAAGCCTATGACCGCACGGCATTGTTGCAGCGGTTTGGGAAATTTGGGCAATCACTCTGGAACCGCTGCCACGGTATCGATGACCGCAACGTCGAAACCTCTCGGGTTCGTAAATCTGTCGGGGTGGAGCGCACTTTGCCACAAGACATCCAGACTGAAGAAGAGTGTTTGGCGGTGATGGTGTCTTTGTATGAAGAGATGAAAACAAGGCTGGAGCGGGTATGCCCTTCATTTGAAATTGCCCGTCAGGGGGTGAAACTGAAATTCTCCGATTTTCAGCAAACCACGGTCGAGCACAGACAGTGGATGTATGATGAATCCCAGTTCCCGGCACTGTTGCGAGAAGCGTTGGGACGCCAGCAGGGAAGGGGAGTTCGCCTAATCGGACTCAACGTCGGGCTTAAAGCGGAAGACAGCACCCAACCCTCCCAACTGGCTTTTGACTGGTCATAAAAAAGAGCGCCTGAGCGCTCTTTTTCAACGAAATAAAAGGGATCAGGCTTTTGCCGGAATGGCTTTCAGAATCGCAATCATCTGTTCCCAGAAAAGGCCAACGGTGGCGATATTCACTTTCTCATCCGGTGAGTGCGGGAACTTGATGGTTGGGCCAAAAGAGATCATATCCATGTTTGGATACGGTTCTTTAAACAGGCCACATTCCAAGCCGGCGTGGATCACCATGATATTCGGCACGCGGCCATAGATCTCTTCATAGGTCTTTCTGAACACATGCATGATCTCTGAGTCCGGATCTGGCTTCCAGCTGGGTATGCGCCGGAAAATGCCACTTTGGCACCTGCCAGCTCACCCATGGATTTCAGCATGCTTTCAACATAGCTGCGGCCACTGTCTGCCAGTGAGCGGATCAGACACAGCAGGGTTAATTTGTCACTTTCAGTGGTAATAACACCAAGGTTCAGAGAGGTTTCAACCACACCGGCGATGTCATCACTCATGCGCACCACGCCGTTCGGGCAAGCGTTGATGGCGGCAATAATACGGCTTTGTACCGCTGGGGTCAGTGGCTGCTCGCTGATGTCATGATCCAGTACAGACAGTGCAATTGATGTTTCTACCGCACCCAGCTCTTCGGTCAGCAAGGATTCGAAGTAGTTGAACAGGCTGGTAAGTTTCTCAACGTTTGAAGCAGGAACCGCAATATCTGCTGCAGCTTCGCGCGGGATGGCATTGCGAAGAGTGCCGCCACGTACAGAAAGAAGGCGCAGTCCAAGTTCGTTCGCGTGTCCCGCCAGAAAACGGCCCAGCAGTTTGTTGGCATTTGCACGGCCTGTGTGGATGTCACAGCCAGAGTGGCCACCTTTCAGGCCTTTGATCTGCAGGGTTTTACCCACATAACCGCCGCCCAGCTCCTGACGATCCAGATTGAACGTCAGCGATGCATCAACACCACCGGCGCAGCCCATGTAAATTTCGCCTTCCTGCTCGGAATCGGTGTTAAGCAGAATTTCGCCTTCCAGCCAGCCTTCTTTGAGGCCAAATGCGCCAGTCATGCCGGCTTCTTCATCGATGGTCAGCAGCACTTCCAGAGGGCCATGTTCGATGTCTTTGGAAGCCAGCACTGCAAGACATGCCGCCATGCCCATGCCGTTGTCAGCACCCAGTGTGGTGCCTTCTGCCGTTACCCATTCACCGTCGATATAAGGACGGATAGGGTCAACCGAAAAATCGTGTCCGGTGTCTTCATTTTTCTGCGGCACCATGTCGATATGCGCCTGAAGCACCACACCCTTGCGGTTTTCCATGCCTGGAGTGGCTGGTTTTTGATAAAGACGTTTCCTACGTCATCACGACGGACTGACAGACCTTCACTGGTTGCCCAGTCGACAATGTACTGCGCCAGTTGCTCCTCGTGCTTAGATGGGTGAGGGATAGAACAGATCTTATCGAAAAATTGCCACACAGCTTGTGGTGACAGTTGGCTGATTTCTGACACAGGCTTTCTCCAGAAAACTAGAAATAAAAAGGCATGCAATTCTGCATGCCGATAACTTATCAGAATTTGTAACGCAAAAGTATGCTTTGTTAAAAGCATTTATCTGCATCTACGTTGAATGACTACATCTTGAACTGACCCATGCTGCGTTTGAGTTGAACACCGGCCGCTGACAGTTGTAGCGTTGCTTTCAGCTTTCTATTAAGTGGTTGGGCGCGGTGCTTCTCGATACCGTCCAAATTGCGTTATGTAAAGGCATTGTGGCGTCCACTTTTCCATCAACATGGTCAGCGTTCAAGCATCTTTGGTTAACCTGTTGGTATTCATGGGATTTTCATCAATGACCGGATTGTTTGTATGTAATTAAATTACATAAAAGAGTTTGTAATGATGATATTTGTGATCTAGATCGTCTTTATGCTTGTAATAAAATAACAAAAAGGCTATTATCTCACCGTCCCAAGGTAAGAGCACTCGGCTCGGGACAAAGCGTCTCGCTTTCATTTGTTTATGGATAAGCCCGAAATCATTCGTCTCCACGGAACCGAGCTTTTTGTTAAAGCGACTTTCTTTCGAATATTTGAGGTGAACTTATGAAAGGTGACTCAGCGTGTAACTATTGGAACCGCGGTTCGATTTACACCACCAATTTCCGTTATCCGAATGCGTTCGGATATCAACGCAAGTAAGACAGTTTGTTCCCCTTGGAGGTCAGGCCTCCAAATGTAATACCCCGCTCTAACAGATACTTTGTTTCCGCAGTTTGGAAACGCACTTTATATCTGGCGCCACTATTTGATAGTGGCGTTTTTTTATCCAAAAAACCTTTCTCACCACATTGCTCTCATATTTCCAATTTGCTTATTAAATAGTCAGTTATTCCTATTACTATTGGACGGTTAACGCGGGATTTTGCGTTAAACCCACTCAGTCGCATAAAACACCAGCAAACAGACAAGAACGTGATGCAATTCACGCTGGAAATTTAGTGAGTTGGCAGTTAATATTCGCGTCAAATTTTTTGCGCAAACGTTTACGACAAACGTTTGCGTTTATGTTGACTGACATGAATCCACTTTCCAAGGAACCGAAAAGCCATGCTTGAGCGTCTTTTTAACCTTAAAGCGCAAGGTACAGATGTTAAAACGGAAGTCATCGCGGGATTAACCACATTCCTGACCATGGCTTATATCATTTTCGTCAACCCAGCTATCCTGTCCGAAACCGGTATGGATCGTGGCGCGGTGTTTGTGGCGACCTGTTTGGCGGCAGCGATTGGCTGTTTCGTTATGGGTCTGGTAGCCAACTATCCTGTTGCACAAGCGCCGGGTATGGGTCTGAATGCTTTCTTCACCTACACAGTGGTATTCCAGATGGGATATTCGTGGCAGGTGGCACTGGCAGCGGTATTCCTCTCCGGTCTGTGTTTTATTGCGCTGAGCCTTTTTAAAGTGCGTGAATGGATCATTCACTCAATCCCTCTTTCTCTGCGCACCGGTATTTCGGCCGGTATTGGTATGTTCCTGGCGCTGATCGCGCTGCAAAACTCCGGTATCGTTGTTGACCATCCTGCAACCCTGGTTGCAATGGGCGATCTGTCTTCATTCGGTCCTGCTATGGCCGCGCTGGGTTTCTTCCTGACCATTGGTCTGGTTAACCGCGGCATCAAAGGTGCGGTGATGATTGCTATCCTGATTGTGACAGCACTGGGTGTGATGTTCGGTGATGTTCAGTATGCAGGTATCATGTCTACGCCACCTAGCATCGCACCGACTTTCATGCAGCTGGATTTTGCTGGCGCACTGGAAGTGGGCATGATTTCAATTGTGTTTGCGTTCCTGTTTGTTGACCTATTTGACACTGCAGGCACCCTGGTTGGTGTGGCACAAAAAGCTGAGCTGCTAGACAAAGACGGTAAGCTGCCACGCTTGAACCGCGCGCTGTTGGCCGACAGTACTGCTACCACGGTTGGTGCAGTTTTGGGTACATCAAACACCACGTCATACATTGAAAGCGTAGCGGGCGTTGCAGAGGGTGGCCGCACCGGTCTGACCGCGGTAACTGTGGGTGTTCTGTTCTTGCTGGCGCTGTTCTTCTCGCCACTGGCGGGAATGGTTCCTGCGTATGCGACAGCAGGTGCTCTGTTCTACGTGGCAATCCTGATGATGTCAGGTCTGGTGGGCGTAAACTGGCGTGACCTGACTGAAGCTGCGCCGGTAGTGGTTGTCTGTCTTCTGATGCCACTGACCTATTCCATTGCACATGGTATCGGCCTTGGCTTTATTTCTTACTGTGCAATCAAAGCATTCAGCGGTAAAGGACGTGACGTACCTATCAGTATTTGGGTTCTCGCGGGTCTATTCTTGCTGAAATTCGTTATGTAAGACACAATACGCCGCAATCTTTTGAGTGAGTTAGAAAGGGCGACCATCGCCTCTGAGGTTTTCTGAAATGAGCAACAAGTTTGTTATCACCTGGGACAACATGCAAATGTACACCCGCCAACTGGCAGAGAAACTGCTACCTGCTGATCAGTGGACTGGCATTATCGCGGTAAGCCGTGGTGGTCTGGTACCGGCAGCAATTCTGGCGCGTGAACTGGGTATCCGCCATGTTGATACTGTTTGCATCTCCAGCTACGACCACGATCACCAGCGTGAAATGCGTGTTCTGAAGAAAGCGGAAGGTGACGGTGAAGGTTTCCTGGTTGTTGATGATCTGGTTGACACCGGTGGCACTGCGGAAGTTATCCGTGAAATGTACCCGAAAGCCAAGTTTGTAACCGTATGTGCAAAGCCAGCTGGTAAACATCTGGTTGATGACTACGTGGTAGATATTGCTCAAGATTGCTGGATTGAACAGCCTTGGGATATGGGCGTAACGTTTGTTCCTCCTATTTCAAAGCGCTAAGTATTCTGAAAGCCCCGAAAGGGGCTTTTTTGTACCTGTAACCCAGAGATTCTGGCGTCCGTAGAGTATCTTCAGGTCGTTTAGGTATACACTAGGGGCAGTTCAGTTCCACTATCAGGGAGAGGTTCTGTGAGCGAATCCGAAAACCTTTCAATCAAACTTTTCAAACCCCACCGTCATGCCAGAGAAACCTCCACACTGGTGGGTTCTTCGAGCAATCATCCCGGCGGTCTGCATAATGCTATTGACGGTGACAGCGACAACAGCTGGTACCGTATTCTTCGTCGCCCACAATGGATATGGCAAGGTCTCGACCCCATCGAAATGGAAGCAACGCTGGCGCGTATTGCCGTATCTGATAATGAAAGAACCAGCGAGAAACTGTTGGATACCGTGGTAGGTTACCGCCCCGGAAACTGGTCTTATGAATGGACGCAAGAGGGAATGCGTTTTCAGCGTCAGGCAAAAGTCTTAGAAGAGCAGGGTGACAAAAAGGCGGCGGCGGATGCCTGGCTGAAAGCCTCCACCCATTTCAGCATCGCTGCGTACCCTCACCTGAAAGGCGACACCCTCTCACAGCAGGCAGAAGTGCTGGCAAACAAAGCCTTTCACGCCGCGATGGAGAAATCGTCCTACAAAATCAAAAGCGTCGTGACCAAGGTTGACGGCAAGTCTCTGGAAGGCTTCCTGTACCTTCCGCACACAGATTCGCCGTTGCCGACAGTTATTGTCAGTTGTGGGCTTGATTGCCTGCAAACCGATATGTGGCGCTTGTTTGAAGACTATTTCCTGCCTGCCAATATTGCTATGTTGACCATCGACATGCCTTCGGTGGGCAGAAGTCACCACTGGTCATTGAGCGAAGATACCAGTCGCTTGCACCAGGCCATGTTGGCTGAGTTATCTTCCGTGCCTTGGGTTGATCACCATCGCGTGGGCTGCATGGGGATACGTTTTGGTGCCAATGCAGCGGTACGTATGGCGTTTGTGGAGCAAAACCGTATCAAGTCCTGTGTCTCAATCGGTGGCGTATTACATGCCATGCTGAGCGAGTCGGAGCGACTGAACAACATTCCTCCAATGTATCTCGACACCATTGCCTCACGCATGGGTAGGATGGAGGCATCAGCATCTATGCTTACCCAGCTTCGTGCATTGTCGCTGCGTAACCAAGGCCTGCTGGTGGGACGTAAAACCAAAGTGCCTGTCCTGGCGATGAGCTTGAGCGATGACCCGGTATGTCCGGAGTCAGATAACCGCTTGGCAGCAACATACAGCCAGGGAGGGAAGTCAAAAATTGTGCCTTCCAAACCAATTCATGATGGCTATCACAGGATTATGCAGGAAGCCGTCACCTGGTTTGCGGAAACTTTGTGATAGATGTCTTTTTAACGTCTTGATTCAGAGAAAGAATCACTAATACCGCTAGTGGGTGGACGAAATTCCATCGGTTGCATGGTATACATTGAGACTCAGGCCTGCTTTTTACGGCAGGTCTGGGTGTAATGTCTGCTGACCCATAAAAATAAGAAATAACCGACGCCACCATTCAACGCGGCGAACCGGTGTCAGCAAGCGATGCAGGAATGCATTGGTACTGAATCTCGTCTTAAGGGAGCTTGCTATGACCGACGAAACCAAAACCCTGTCCCACGGCCGCCTCATGACCCGCTTTGCGCAGGTCGGCCCGTATCTGCGCCAAAACAAATCCTCTGAAAACAGCTATTTCTTTGATTGTCTGTCTGCTTGTGTCAATGCCAAAAAGAGCCCGGAAAGCCGTGAGTTCTGGGGCTGGTGGATGCAGCTGACGCCGAAGGAAGGCGGCTTTGAGTACCTCTATACCTTTGGAAAATACAACACAGAAGGTGAATGGCTGGAGGATGCAATTCCTAACAAGTACGCCGATGAAGTGAAAGCGTCGCTGGATACTTTCTACAGTAAAATCACAGAATTGGTGGAAGGTGAGCTGGCCTTGGAAATCACGGCGCAGCCTTCTTTGAAGCAGCCTAAACTGGGTTCTGCTGCCTGAATTTCGGCAAAAGGCGAATAATCACATCCTGTCGCGTTATTCGCTTGTTATCTTGGTCTGAGATTGATAAAAGAAAGGCTCATTTGCTTTTTATGTTGTCAATGTGATGTCAGGCCAAGAAAACTCTTCATCTGCTATTTCTACGGCTGGCGACGCCCAACGTCGTCAGACTGTTGTTGTCAAACTCGGCACCAGTGTGCTGACTGGCGGTACCAAAAAAATCGACCGCGCTCATCTGGTTGAGCTGGTACGTCAATGTGCCATGTTGATCCGTCAGGGACACCGCGTGATTGTTGTGACTTCCGGTGCTATTGCCGCAGGTCGCGAACACCTTAACTACCCCGAACTGGCTGCTACCATTGCCAACAAACAGATGCTGGCAGCGGTAGGGCAAAGCCGCCTTATCCAGGAGTGGGAGCGCATGTTTGCCATTTATGGCATCAACATCGGCCAGATGCTGCTGACGCGCGCTGATCTCGATGACCGCGAGCGCTACCTGAATGCACGCGATATGCTGCAGGCACTGTTGGTAAACAATATTGTGCCAGTGGTGAATGAAAACGACGCCGTTGCGACAGCAGAAATCAAAGTGGGTGACAACGACAACCTGTCTGCGTTGGTTGCGATTCTGGCGGAAGCCGACAAATTGCTTTTGCTGACAGACCAACCTGGCCTGTTCACTGCTGATCCGCGCACCAATCCGGATGCTGAGCTTATCCGTGAAGTCCATACCATTGACGAAACTCTGCACAAGCTTGCTGGTGGCAGTGTAAGTGGTTTGGGTACCGGTGGCATGGCAACCAAGCTGCAAGCAGCTGATGTGGCTCGCCGAGCGGGTATAGAAGTGACAATCGCGGCGGGTAGCCGCCCTGAAGTGATCCAGAACCTTGTGGACGGCAAACCTGCGGGTACACGCTTCCTGCCGCTGGAGTCACCGCTGGAAAGCCGTAAACGCTGGATTCTTGCTGGCCCTCCGCCAGCGGGTAACATCATCATAGATGAAGGTGCGGCGAAAGCGGTGGTAGAACGTCACAGCAGCCTGCTGTCCAAAGGTATTGTGACCGTGGAAGGGCACTTTGACCGTGGTGCAGTTGCACGTATTTGCGATCAGAAAGGCAAGTTGCTCGCACGTGGATCTGTCGCTATTCAAGCAAGGATCTGGGGGCGATCGCAGGTCGACACAGTCAGGACATTCAAGATATTCTGGGTTACGCACACGGCGCCGTTGCGGTGCATTGCGACGATCTGGTCGTTATTGATTAATATCGGGCAGTGGTGGTTCACCACGGCCAATCAGGAAGAGCAATAGAGGCTGAAATGAGTCTTCAACAAATGGGACGCGCAGCGAAAGACGCTGCATATGTACTGGCAACCGCGCCAACGGCACAAAAGAACAAAGCGCTGGCGGTGATTGCTGATGAGCTGGAAGCCAATGCTGACGCTATTCTGGCTGCCAACGCGAAAGACATCCAGGCGGGACGTGAAGCGGGCCTGACAGACGCTATGCTGGATCGCCTGTTGCTGAATGAAGCGCGCTTGGCAGGTATCGCAGCGGATGTTCGCAACGTGATTTCACTGTCTGATCCAGTCGGCAGTGAAATGGACTGCAAAGTGCTGGAAAACGGCATGACACTGAGCCGTCGCCGTGAGCCGATTGGCGTTATCGGTGTCATTTATGAAGCGCGCCCCAACGTGACCATTGATATCGCCTCGCTGTGCCTGAAAACTGGCAATGCCAGCATCCTGCGCGGTGGCCGTGAGACGTTCCATTCCAACGTTGAGCTGGTGAAAGTGATCCAGACTGCGCTGGAAAAAGCCGATCTTCCTGCGTCTTCCGTTCAGTACATTGAAAAGCCTGACCGTGAATTGGTGGGTGAGTTGCTTCGTCTGGACGACTACGTCGACATGATCATCCCACGCGGTGGCGCGGGTCTGCACAAGATGTGTAAGGAAAACAGCACGATTCCTGTGATTATTGGCGGCTTTGGTATCAGCCACCTGTTTGTGGACAAAACCGCTGACCTGGACCGTTCATTGGCAGTGATCCTCAATGCTAAAGTGCAGCGTCCATCGGCGTGTAACGCTCTGGATACCTTGCTGGTTCACGAAGCGGTTGCTGCTGAATTGCTGCAAAAACTGACGCCGCTTTTTAATGACAACAAAGTGAAAGTGATGGCCGATGACACCGCTTTCCCACTGCTGTCAGGCGTGTCTGATCTGAATCATGCCGGTGAGAGCGATTTTGATACTGAATGGCTGAGCTATACCCTGGGGGTGGCAATCGTGGCTGACGTTCATGCGGCGCTGAAACACATGCGTGACCATAATGCGAGCCATTCTGATGCCATCATGACCAACGACCTGGCGTCAGCGGAAGCTTTCATCAACGGTGCTGGCTCAGCGGCGGTCTACGTGAATGCATCGACCCGTTTCACTGACGGTGCTCAGTTTGGCCTTGGCGCAGAAGTGGCGGTATCTACCCAGAAGCTGCATGCCCGTGGCCCAATGGGTCTTGAAGAGCTGACTACCTACAAATGGGTGGGGAAAGCCGATTACCTGAGCCGCCCATAAGCGACAAGGTGAATTGATGGAAGGCGCTCATTGGGCGCCTTTATTTTTACTTCCGAGAACCTGGCTTTGACGGTAATCTCTCGCCATTGCCCATCACACCGCCAGTATTATGGATTACTCGACACTTTCGCGCCTGAGCCTGAAAAACCTCACTGTCATGCATGTGCTTTTGATGACGCACAGCGTAACGGCTACGGCAGACATTTTGTGTGTCACGCCTCCAGTGTCAGTAAGGCGCTCAGCCAGCTTAAGATGCAGCTGAACGATGAATTGTTTTTCCGCAGGGCAACCAACTGACGCCGACGCAGTACGCCCTCAGTATCGGGCCTTCTATCCATAACGTGTTGTCCAACATCAACGGGATTTTTGAGCAAGGCGAGTTTGCACCAACACGTTTTGCCGGGAGTCTTTCCCTGGCAATGCGGGAAAGTACATTTGAGCTTTTTGCGTCAACACTTTGCGCTATCTCTGCCAAACTCGGCGAGCATGCAAGGCTTAACATTGGAACCAAAGCCGAATTCAGCTTTGAGGCTCTCCTTAGCGGAAAGCTCGATTTCCTTGTACTGCCGCATGATGTGAGCCAGCCGCCAACCTTGAGTAAAAGCCTTGAGTGGCAAACCATATTAGCAGATGAGATGGTGTGCCTGATGCGTGCCGGACACCCACTGTCAGACACAAGGTTAAATATCGAAAATTACCTGGCTTGCCGGCATATCAGTGTGATTGATAAAGATTTGGCTGAACCCTATTTCGAGCAAACCCTGACCCAGCGTTATGGGGCGCGCCAGATCGCTATGATGGTGGCCGACTTCGGCGCAGCCGCTTTGACCTGCCATCATTCAGACTATCTGTTTACCTGCTCCAAACGCTGGGCAGAAACCGCGCTTCAGGCTCAGGGATTGGTGAGCAAACCGCTGCCGTTTGACTATGGGCAAGTGGCTTACAGCTTGGTGTGGAATACGGTGAGCCTGAACAATCCGGCGTGTCGATGGCTGTATGAGCAACTGACGTCGGCAGAAATTGGCAATCAGGTATAAACCGTTGGCAGTTGCATCGGTCGCTGGGTTTGCTCGAACAGTGCATTGTGAAAGCGCAGCATGTCTGCTTCACTACATTTCTTCCACGCCAGCGCTTCACCGACAACACCATGGTGCTGAAAGGCGTTCAGACGGATATTCACAGATTCTGGCAGGGTGTTGAGAAATTCCCCGACCGCTTCAACTTCCGTATCCAAATCACTCTTTCCCGGTATGTGCAGCAGACGCACTTCATGCAGTTTCCCGTGCTCAGCCAAAAGGCGGATGGTTGCCATCACCCTGTGCTTGTCACGGCCAACCAGCCAGCGGTGAGTGTCATTTTGCCACGCTTTCAGGTCAATCATGGCGCCATCAAGGACCGGCATTACACGTTGCCAGCCGGTTTCGGACAGTGAACCGTTGCTGTCGATAAAACAGGTGAGGTGGGAAAGTGCCGGGTCAGCTTTGACCGCTTTAAACAGTTTGGTAATGAAGGGCAATTGCAGTGTCGCTTCGCCGCCGGAAAAAGTTATGCCGCTTAAAAACAGGTGGTGCTTTCTGACCACATCCAGCATTTCATCCAGCGAGTAGCGGGTGATTTTGGGGTTGGATTTGTGCGGACAGACATCAAGACAGCGATCGCAATGGGTACAACGCTCTGGATGCCAGACGACCTTGCCATTTTGTAGGCTGAGAGCATCGGACGGGCATTCAGGGACGCAGTCTCCACAATGGGAACAATGGTTGATGGTGTGAGGGTTGTGGCAGGTGATGCAATCGAAATTGCACCCTTGCAGGAAGATAACAAGCCGGTTACCCGGCCCGTCGACACAGGAGAAGGTCAGAATGCGGCTGACAAGTGCAGTTGGTTGTCCAGACATTACTGACCCTCCTGCTGGATTACTTGTAAACCGGTGAGCTTTCAAAGCTCACAACGCGTGGTGCACGGTCAAGAATCCCTGTATTGCATGCTGCTTCAGCGCCCAGCCAGGTTGTATTGGTACGCGAACCTTCGTCGTCGTATTTGGCGATGTCCGACAGTTTGATCATGTAGCCGGTGACACGCACCAGATCGTTCGATGCCACGTTGGCAGTGAACTCACGGTAACCCAGGCTCAAAGCGCCCTTACACAGGTTGTACATGGCTTCTGGGTTGGCTTTTACGGTTTCATCAATGGTCAGGATGTCACTGATCCCTGAGGTGTAGTGGCTGTGATGACCAGCTGTTGCCAGGACATAAGTGATTGGGTCCGGCTCCGTACCGTAAGGGATACGCACACCTGGGGTAACATCTTTGTCGATACTGATACCGCCTTGTGCATGCAGTACCGCTTTGCCTTCCAAGCCGTATTTCACCGGCATACTGTCAACCAGCTTCGCCAGCTTTGCCGAGATGGTGTGACCCAGCGTGTTGGCGTGGCTGTCGCGGCCGTACTGACCGGTATTGCCGTCTTTTTCCAGCAGCATGTTTACTGCTTCTGCCATGCCGTAAATACCGAACATTGGCGCAAAACGGTTCTCTTCAATCAGCCTTCAGTGGCGAGGAAGTGCTTGAAGTAATTAGAGGACTCGTGCAGGTAGCTACTGCGGACGTCCATCAGCTCAACCATCAGTTTGCTGTATGCTGGCAGGATGCGATTCATGAAATCTTCGCTGCTGTCAGCCTGACGCGCCGCTTCTTTCAGGTTCATACGCACCAGGTATTTGAACCGCCAGCCAGAGGCAGGGAGTTGTAGCAGCTTACGATACCGAAGCGTTTGTCGCCGTAGGCTTCTGCGTGCATCGGGTAGTTGGCAATGTGTGGCTTGCTGCATTCACAGATGTTTGACGCTGCCTGACGCAGAAGGGAGTCCGGAGTCACCGCCGGATCGTACATAAAGGTCAGGTTTGGCGCGATTTGCTTGAGTTCAGCATCCACACGCAGCACAGTGCGGCAGATGATGTTGTCAGCAGGGCCAATGTTGGCATGCATAAACGCGTCCGGCAGGGTGCGATCCAGCATGATCCAGAAGCGCTTCAGTTTCTGGTAGATCTCTTCGTCGCTCAGCTCGCCGACGTACGGCATCAGCATGTCATCCAACTGGCCTACGTAGACAGGAATATTGGTCACTGACGGCACATGGTGGTAGATGATGTTAAGCATGTTCAGGGCATCATCCAGATCTTTTGCCGGTGCCAGCTCCAGATACTCCGAACCCTGCTTCAGGAACTTGGCGTAATCGGGCAGAACGTAGCGAGGTTTGAACGGGGCGTGGCCTTCGAACATGTCACAGATAACGCCGTCTTTCATCGCCTGCTTGATATCGTCAGAGATATCCATGTAAGGCAGGCTAGCTTCTGCTTCCAACGCCAGCCATTGGTTTTTCTGCTTTGGTGACAGGGTTGGGTTGTTGATGATTTGGTAGAAACGTTCTTGAAGTTCTGTCAGATGCTTGCTCATGGAAAAGACCCTACTTTAATTTGGGTTTATTCTAAGCGTGAATCCGGTTTGTCACTATTGAACAATCAAGAAGCCTGCTTTTCCAAAATGGAAATCCGTGTTGTGTTTGGAACAAGTGTTGAAAGGGGCTGGAGGAGAAGGAACTGAGACTACGCCCCGCGTAAATCAAAAATGCCCCAATTTGCGTTAGCGGGAGTAAATCTTATCAATTTCAGCGTACGATCTTTCGAGAGTATTCCTTATTCCACCAAACGGGTGGGGGTGAAGTACTCCGACCTGTCGCGTTTTCTCGTTCGTGATTTAGTAGCGTATGATAATGTCATCTTAAAAACATGGAGTTATGCTGAATCGCACAGTGGGCTCCAATAAATTTTTAAAGCTTTAAGCCCCGAAAAAGTGTTTTATACGGGGCAACATATGTTAAGGATTGTATGGCAGTTCATGTTGCAGTTGCTCTATGTACTGGTGCGCGTCTGCTAAGTCAGCTTCTAAATTCCGAATCTTTCTTTGATAGTCAATTTCTTTAATCCATTGAGCAATTGTTGATTGTGAGCACCGTAAAGCCCGTGCTACGTTAGCTTGTGTTGCCCCATATTGGCGTACCATAGCCCAAGCAGCAAGCATTGTTTTCTCTCTCGATTGACCAGCTATATTTTAGTACCGCATTGTGTGAATTCCTTAAATGTCTTCAGTTTGATTTTTGTTAATTAAAAGAAAAGAATGGGGTGTTGTCACATTGTCTTCTGAACGAACTTTGACAATCATCAAAGGTTCGTAGTTTTTGGGATCGTGGAACATGTCGGCCCACATTTCTTCAATCTCTTGCCAAACTGCTCGGGTGACGCGTTTGCGTTCAAAGAAAGTTAAAACTTCCCATCGGTCAAACTTTACCCAGCCTTCGTACCAGAGTTGATCAAGTTTTAGTTGCATAGCATGCCTATACGCTGGTTTCACAAAATTCACCTCTTATGTAATCTTCGCGTCTAAGTGTACAATATAATTTAATTAAAGCCATCTAATTTTAATTAAGTCCAATAAATTAGATTAGAGTGCGATCATGTAAATGTCCCACTACCATTTAAAGAACCACAACATTTTCCCTCTACGCACCAGAGAGAGGTTTCAACAACCAGAAACAAAAAACGCCGAGCAATGCTCAGCGTTTTCGTATTTAGATTTGCACTTGCGCTTACTTGATTTCCACACCCTGCGCTTGCAGGTCTGCATGGTAAGAAGAACGCACGAATGGACCACATGCAGCGTGTGTGAAGCCCAGTTCCAACGCGATATCACGCAGCTCGTCAAACTCTTCTGGCGGCACGTAGCGCTCTACCGGAAGGTGGTGACGGCTTGGCGCCAGATATTGGCCCAGAGTCAGCATGGTCACACCGTGTGCGCGCAAGTCTTTCAGCACTTCGATGATCTCTTCTTTGGTTTCACCCAAGCCCATCATTACACCTGATTTGGTTGGGACGTTTGGATGCATCTCGCCGAATTTTTTCAGCAGCTCCAGAGACCACTTGTAGTTCGCACCCGGACGCGCTTTACGGTAAAGACGTGGGGCGGTTTCCAGGTTGTGGTTGAACACATCCGGTGGGTTGTCTTTCAGCAGATCCAGAGCTACTTCCATACGGCCACGGAAATCAGGCACCAGGGTTTCAATGCGGATTTCTGGGTTCAAGGCGCGGATTTCACGGGTACAGTCGGCAAAGTGCTGGGCGCCGCCATCACGCAGGTCGTCACGGTCTACTGACGTTACCACAACATATTTAAGCTTCATGTCGGCGATGGTTTGCGCCAGTTTCTTCGGCTCTTCCGCATCCGGCGTCAGTGGGCGGCCATGGGCAACGTCACAGAATGGGCAACGGCGGGTACAGATTGCACCCAGAATCATGAACGTGGCGGTGCCATGGTTAAAGCACTCTGCAAGATTCGGGCAAGACGCTTCCTCACACACGGAGTGCAGGTTGTTTTTGCGCATCGCAGACTTGATGTCCTGAATGCGTTTGGTGTCCGCCGGGAGCTTGATTTTCATCCACTCTGGCTTGCGCAGCACTTCTTGTTGCTCGGCCGGCATGTTCTTGACCGGGATGAGCGCCATTTTGTCAGCATCGCGGTATTTAACGCCGCGTTCCATCTGGATCGGTTTGCTCATAATTGATTGCTTTCAGTTAGGGACTCGACCTGATCATAGCTCAGATGCGAAGTCAGTTTTTCTACCAAAACAGGGTACAGCTCAGCCAATGATGCCGGGCCCCCTAAATCGACGGTTTGTGTCATCGCCATGCCTGCATAGCCACAAGGGTTGATGCGCAGGAAAGGTGACAGGTCCATGTTGATATTTAGCGCCAGTCCATGGAAGGAACAGCCTCGTCGGATACGCAGACCCAACGAGCAGATTTTGCTGTCGCCCACATACACCCCCGGCGCGTCTGGACGGGCGCGGGATTCAATACCGAAGTGGGCGAGGGTATCTATCACGATATTCTCGATGGCAGTGACCAGCTCGCGAACACCAAGCTTCTTGCGTTTGAGGTCAATCAGGAAGTAGGCAACCTGTTGGCCGGGGCCGTGATAAGTCACCTGACCGCCGCGGTCACTCTGTACTACCGGGATATCGCCGGTTTCCAAAGGTGCTCGGCCTTTCCCGCCTGACCTTGCGTGAACACAGTTCGTGCTCAACCAGCCAGATCTCATCAGTGGTTTCAGCGTCACGGCTATCAGTGAAGTCGTGCATGGCTTGCCATGTTGGCTGGTACGGGCGTAATCCCAGTTGTTTGATGATAAGGCGGTTTTGCTGCAATGGACACCTGCCGGAATTGTTGAGCTTTTCGTGAATGATGGTAACTGATGCTTTCAGCTACCTCATTATAAAGACAGACGGTTGAATTAACAGCCGTCTGTCTGTGGGGGTATTTAGAGTGAGATCGCGGCTGGGTTAAAGAACCATGCGCACGATTTCGATGTCACCCAGTTCTTTGTACAGCGTTTCAACTTGTTCAATAGAGGTGGCTGTAATGGTGACAGATACCGCGTGGTAAGTACCTTTGCCGCTCGGTTTTACCGATGGGCTGTAATCGCCCGGTGCGTGGCGTTGGATCACTTCCAGTACCAGATCCGGCAGTTCAGGTTTGGCGTAGCATTACTTTGTAAGTGAACGTACACGGAAATTCCAACAGGTCTCTGAGTGTTGGTTGTTCTTGCATTAGATACTCCAGAATTGCTAACGACGCCTGGGTCATTAACCAATATTAATGTGCAGATGATCACGCATTTAATTGGGAGGAATAGTAATCGTCCTGTTAAAAGAAAACAAGATGAGGTGATTTCACTCCGGATGCTGACTATATGGGGGCGCTGAAGGTAAATAAAAAGGGCAGCCGGTGGCTGCCCTAAACGCATTCTGGTGCCTATCAGAACAAGTTCTTGAAGAACATGATGATGTAGTCCATCAGTCGGCTGAAGAAACCGCCTTGTTGAACATCATTCAATGCAACCAGTGGGTATTCAGCAATGTCTTCACCGTCAACTTGGTAGTACAGCTTACCCACCACATCGCCTTTGGCGATAGGTGCTTCCAGAGATTTCTCCAGAACGAAGCTTGCTTCCATGTCTTTCGCTTTGCCGCGTGGCAGGGTCACGAAAGTATCTTCAGACACGCCCAGAGCAACTTGGTCGGTGTCACCCATCCACACTTTTTCGGTCACGAAAGTTTCGTTCGCTTTGTGTGGGTTAACGGTTTCAAAGAAACGGAAGCCGTAGTTCAGCAGTTTTTTGCTTTCAGCTTTACGTGCGTTAGCGCTGTTGGTGCCCATGACAACCGCAATAAGGCGCATGTCACCTTCGGTGGCAGAGCTCACCAGGCTGTAGCCCGCTTTGTCTGTGTGGCCGGTTTTGATGCCGTCCACGTTCATGCTTTTATCCCACAGCAGGCCGTTACGGTTGTATTGGGTGATGCCGTTGTAGGTGTACGATTTTTCGCTGTAGATACGGTACTCTTCCGGTACATCGCGGATCAGTGCCTGACCTAGCAGCGCCATGTCATATGGTGTGGTGTACAGGTCTTTGTTATCCAGACCGTGCGAGTTGGCAAAGTGGGTGTTGTTCATGCCCAGGGTTTTTGCCCAGCCATTCATCAGATCAACGAATGAATCTTCAGAACCGGCGATGTGTTCAGCCATGGCCACACAGGCATCGTTACCCGACTGGATGATGATGCCGCGGTTCAGCTCTTCCACCTTAACGGTGTCGCCCACTTCAATGAACATTTTTGAGCTGCCAGGGAAGTTCTTCGCCCAGGCGTTTTTGCTGACAACGACATCGTCATCCAATGAGATGTTGCCGCGTGCCACTTCCTGACCAATCACATAACTGGTCATCATTTTGGTCAGGCTGGCTGGGTTCAGTTTTTCATTGGCGTTGTTTTCAGCCAGAATTTTGCCCGAATTGTAGTCCATCAGGACGTACCCTTTTGCCGCAATCTGTGGCGCATCTGGTACGACGGAAGGTGCAGCAATGGCTGCGGCTGATGAAAGTACGGCAGTCGACAAGACTAAAGAGCGCAACAAAGAGGGAGTTTTTTTCATAGATATAGGTACTTACTTGGTATTTCTTCAGTCAAAAAAACTGTCGACACTATACCAGATAGCCGGCGTTGTGTCAGACAGGGTTAACATAATGACACTCTATTTAGGCGTCGGTTCATCAATGATTGGCTCTACAACAACGAAAGCCTCATTTATTTGCTGTTCACGTGCAAGTAAGGCTGCCTTTTGGGTCTGATCGTAATCATAAAACGGCCCCAAACGGACACGGTATACCGTACCGGACTGGTGGATATCAGTAGGCAGCTCAAACTGTTTATTAAAGGTATCTGCCGCTTGTTTTGCTTTGTCATGGCTGGACATGGCTACTAACTGCACAAAGTAACGGTTTAACCGTGCACCTTGCCACTCGTTTTCATCTTTTGGTTTATCAACCTTGAGCAATGTCACTTTAACCGGTGCTGTACCCGTTTTGAGCATGTCGAGCTTTGAAGCTGCGGCATAACTCAAGTCGATAATGCGTCCTTCATGGAACGGACCACGGTCATTCACCCGGACAATGGCTTTTTTGCCGTTGGCGGTGTTTTCCACTTCCACATAGCTTGGCAGTGGCAGGGTTTTGTGGGCGGCGGACATGGAAAACATGTCATAAATTTCACCGTTTGATGTTTGGTGTCCATGGAATTTCTTACCGTACCAGGATGCCATACCTGCCTCGGCGTAGGTATCAGGATTTTTAATCACCTGATAGCTTTGACCGCGCACGGTATAGTCTTTATTGCCTGCGCGGCTGTAAGGCTCGTAGCGTGGCTGGGCGTCTTCAACATGTTCCAGCGTTGGCACCGCTTCCGGTGCTTTATCCTGCTCGATGCTGTATCTGTCATCGCCTTGTGTGGCACAGCCAGACAGGATGATTGCAGAGATAACGAAGAGTTTTTTCATTACAGAGCCTTAGAAAGCATTTTTCTGTGAGTGTGAATCGACATCAGAATGCCAAAGCCCGCCATCAGGGTCACCATGGAGGTGCCGCCATAGCTTACAAGGGGCAAAGGTACACCTACAACGGGCAAAATCCCGCTGACCATGCCGATATTCACGAAAACATAAACAAAGAAGCTGAGTACAATACTGCCGGCCATCATGCGGCCAAATGCGGTTTGTGCCCGGCTTGCCAGCATCAGCCCCCGGCCGATGATGAAAAGATAGAGTGCCAGCAAGCAGGTGACGCCGATAATACCCCATTCTTCAGCAATGACGGCAAAGATAAAGTCAGTATGTCGCTCTGGAAGGAATTCAAGTTGCGATTGGGTGCCATGTAGCCACCCCTTACCCGCAAGGCCACCGGAGCCAATCGCAATCTTAGACTGGATAATATGATAACCCGCACCCAAAGGATCAGATTCAGGGTTAAACAGGGTTCGAACCCTTACGCGTTGGTATTCGCGCATCAGGAAAAACCACAGCACGGGGATGAAAGCCGCGATAAGGGTACCTGCCGCAAAAATAATGCGCCAACTGATGCCGGAGAGGAAAAGGACAAAAACGCCGGAAGCGGCAATCAGGATTGAAGTCCCTAAATCTGGTTGTTTGGCGATGAGTATGGTGGGAACAAAGACCATCACCAACCCAAAGATAAGATTGCGAAAACGCGGAGGCAGGGGCTCTTTACCGATAAACCGAGCCACCATTAAGGGCACTGCAAGCTTGATAAGCTCGGACGGTTGGAAGGTGACAACGCCCAAATCAAGCCAGCGTTGGGCGCCTTTGGCAGTTTCACCGAAAAGAAGTACAGCGACCAGCATAATCAAGCCAGTCACGTAAAGGTAGGGCGCCCAGAATTCGTAATGGCGAGGGGACACCTGCGCCAATACAAACATCACGCCCAGTGCGAGCAGAATTCGTATTACTTGCCTCTCCATCATGGCGATGCTTTGGCCACTGGCACTCCACATCACCATCAGGCCAAACCCCATCAGGGCAAGAATCCCGAGCAACAACGGCAAATCAAGGTGCAGTCGTTCAAACACGGTTTTCTTTTGTCCTGTCGAGGCAAGAATACTCATTGCACCTGCTCCTCCTTGGCGGTTTTTTCCAGCAACATATGATCGAAAATACGCCTTGCGATAGGGGCACCGTTACTGGAACCACCACCGGCATTTTCCAGAACCATTGATACTACGATCTGCGGGTCATCGTAGGGTGCAAAACCGGTATACAGTGCATGGTCCCGAAGGTGTTCAGCCAGTTCGTCGGCGTTGTACTCTTCATCTTCACCGAGTCCAAACACCTGCGCTGTACCGGATTTGCCGCCGGTCTGATATTTAGCATCAGCAAACGCACGTCGGGCGGTACCTTTCTTACCGTGGTTTACTAATCGCATTCCTTCCAGTGCTACGTTCCAGTATTTCTCATCTACGCCGGTAATGGGTGGATACGGTGAGAAATCTGCGGTTTCCTGCACACCTTCTTGCTCCATCCGTTGCAACAGATGAGGTGGATTCACCTGACCGTGGTTAACTAGCACCGAGGTCGCCTTGGCGATTTGCATCGGCGTTGCGGTCCAGTAGCCCTGCCCAATGCCGACAGGAATGGTGTCCCCCTTGTACCAAGGCTGGCGGTAACGCCCCATCTTCCATTCACGGGTTGGCATATTGGCTTTGCTTTCTTCGTGTATGTCGATGCCAGTGTAATCACCGAAACCAAAACGGCTCATCCAGTCTGACAGGGTGTCGATACCCATGTCATAGGCGATTTGATAGAAGAAAGTATCCACCGACTCCTCAATCGACTGCACGATGTTAACGCGGCCATGACCCATGCCAGCCAGTCACGGAACGGGCGGGAGGTTGAATTAGGCAGTCGCCAGTAACCCGGGTCATTGCGCGTGGTTTTGGTGGTAATGATCTTTTCCTGCAATGCGGCGACAGCAATGAATGGTTTGACTGTCGAGGCTGGCGGATAGATACCCAGCGTAGCGCGGTTAACCAGAGGGCGGTTCTTGTCGTTGAGCAGTGCGCTGTATTCCTTACCGGAGATGCCGTGGACAAACAGGTTAGGGTCATAGCTTGGCGTGGAAACCATCGCCAGCACGGATGAATCTTTTGGATCCAGCACTACCACTGCACCGCGGCGATCGCCAAGGATGTCGCGGATGTAAAGCTGTAAGTCGACATCAAGGTTCAAAACCAGATCTTTACCCGGCTCCGGTGGCACGTATTTCAGGGTGCGGATCACCCTTCCACGGCTGTTAACTTCCACTTCCTGATAGCCTGCGGTGCCGTGCAGTTCCTTCTCGTAAAAACGTTCAATACCAAGCTTGCCGATGTCACGTGTGGCTTTGTAGTTATTGAGCACACCTTCGCGGTCGAGTCGGTTGAGATCCTTGTCGTTAATTTTTGCAACGTAGCCCATGACATGGGTCAGCGCATCGCCATACGGGTAATAACGCTTTAGGTAGCCTTTGATTTCAACGCCGGGGAATTTGTGCTGGTTGGCGGAGAAAATCGCTACTTCTTCCTCGGTCAGCTGGTTTTTCAGTGTAACGGCATTGAAGCGTCGGGTACGCTTCTTGTCACGCTCGAATGCTTTGATTTCGTTTTCCGAGATAGGCAGTAACGCCTGCAGGCGCGCGATAGTGCCTGGGATATCTTTAACCTGCTCCGGGATGATCTCCAGCCCGTAGACAGGGCGGTTTTCGGCCAATAGCTTACCGTTGCGATCGTAAATCAGACCACGGTTGGGGGCGACAGGTACTACTTTGATCCGGTTATCGTTGGAGCGGGTGATATAGTCGTCGTGGTCTTCGACCTGAATGTGGTAAAGGTTTAGTAGCAGGACGAAAACCAAAAGCACAATTCCGCCGAAAGCCACTACAGCCCGGCGGAAAAACAGTGAAGACTCAGCCTGATGATCGCGTATTGGACTACGCTTTTGCTTCATGAATTATTCCCGGTGATAAGGGTGATTCGCAGTAATACTCCAGGCGCGATAAAGACTCTCCGCCATCACCACACGGACCAGTGGGTGGGGAAGCGTCAACGGCGAAAGCGACCAGCTTTGGTCCGCTGCAGCTTTACAGGCTGGCGACAAACCTTCAGGCCCGCCGATAAGGATGGAAACATCACGTGCGTCCAGCTTCCAGCTTTCGAGTTGCTGCGCGAGCTCTTCGGTATCCCAGCGCTTGCCCGGAATATCGAGGGTCACAATACGGTTTCCTTTCGGCACGGCCGCCAGCATGGCTTCCCCTTCCTTTTGCAGGATACGCGGGATGTCGGCATTCTTGCCGCGTTTACCCGCAGGGATTTCAACCAACTCCAACGGCATGTCTTTCGGGAAGCGGCGACTGTATTCTTTGTAGCCTTCCTCAACCCATTTCGGCATCTTGGTGCCGACTGCGATCAGTTGTAACTTCATTGCTTCAATTCCACAGCTTTTCAAGCTGGTACAACTGGCGCTGTTCCTCTTGCATGATGTGAAGCATCACATCACCGAGATCCAGCACCACCCATTCACCTTCGTTTTCGCCTTCCATACCCAGAGTATGAATATTGGCGGCGCGTGCTTCATCGGCGACGTGCTCTGCGATAGATGAAACATGGCGTTTAGAATTGCCAGTGCAAAGCACCATAAAATCGGTGATGCTGCTCTTGTCGCGAACGTCGAGGGTGACGATATCCGCAGCTTTCATATCATCGGCTTTATCGACAACAAAATGTTGAAGTTGTTCCGGAAGCAATGTTTTCCCCTTATCGGTATTTGGTGCTTGTTCCCGCAATAAAACGGGATCACCCAAGGTGCTGGGCGATATAGACAAAATTATAACACTGGCGATTGTGAATAAAACACAGCGGTGTCGCGGTTTGACCGTCAGCTGACAGGCTCTAGGTGAACTGGGTGCCCACTCATGTCGAGGCAAAAAGCGGCAAGCGCTGGCCAGGGTTTGCTGTCAAAGTCGGTTTTCACCATCACTTCTATTTCAGCAAGGCTTTGCAGCAGGTGCATGAGCTTGGTCAAAGGTAGCCGGTGCAATGCGGCCGTGAGCAAAGGACGTCGGGTTTGCCAGACGCGGAAGTGGTCAAAAATCTTGCTCAGTCCCATACCAGATGCGCCGTATTCCTGCATCTTGTAGAGTTGAATCAGCTCTTTTTGGATAACCCGCAACAAGATAGTAATTTCAACCCCTTCAGCCTCAAGCTGCCTCACAATGCGTACCGCGCGGTTGGCTTTGCCTTCGATAAGCGCATCGGTCAACTGAAATGGTGTGTAGTGATTGTGACGTGACAGTGCTTCCTGAAGCCTTGGCAGGGTCAATTCACCGTCTGGATACAACAACTGCAGTTTCATCAGGCTTTGTGACAGTGCCAGCAGGTTGCCTTCATGCCACTGTGCCAGCAGCATAATCGATTCGCTGTCAGGTTTTAACCCGAGGCTTTGGCATCGGCTCTCAACAAAACGGGGCAGTTGGCGTGCATCCGGCGTATTGCAGGGAACATATACCCTTTGTGCTGCAGGGAAGTAAACCACTTGGCACTTTCCTGCTTTTTGTTGAGGCGTGGACCATCCAATACCAACACAATATCCTCGTGCAGCATGGTGTCCAGCTCTTTGATTGCATTTGCCTGAGTGGTGTTAAGCGGGTTTTCCGGCAGTGTCAGAATAATCACCTGACGGCTGGAAAACAGGCTTAGCGCCTGACATGCGTCATACACATCCTGCCAGTTAAGCTGGTTATCCACTGTGAAGCGGTGCTTTTCATCAAAACCCTGCTGCGTGGATATTGCCAGGATACTTTGGATAGCCTCTTGCTTAAGCAGAGGCTCGTTGCCAAAGAGAAGGTAAGTCTGACACAGCCCCTGCGACAGGCGCTGTGCCAGTTGTTCTGGGTAAATCCTCATTGCGCTGCGTCACTGCCGGTGGTGTAGCTGGACAATGGCTTGCCACGCGTTTCGTCGTCTTTGCCTTCGAAACGGGTTTCAATTGTGACAGCAGGTTTATCATCACCTACGCCTTGATAAAGTTCACGCAGAGCCTTCTCTTCGGCCTGTTTACGTTCGAACTCTTCGATATGGGCGTTCAGACGCGCCAGTTGACGCATGATCTGTTTGGTCGCCTCTACACGCATTTCCTGTGCCAGCATTTCCTCTTCCACTGATTTTGCAAGTGCGGTCAGCGGGTTATCAAGGTAGGTGCGGCTAAGGATGATTGAAAATTTGTATCGGCCTTTTCCAGGGACATTGACCGAGTACTTCACACTGTACTCAAACTGTCTCTCGGCTACACGACTGTTTTGATAGAGAGAAAGTGTGCGTTCCCGATAGCTTTCACTATCGAGGTGCAGATTTGCCAATTTCGAACCTGGGGAGACGATATCGATGTCATGAAGACGCAGTTGGGTCTTCATTTCACGGGTGAGTTTGCCGTAGTTGTCAAAACTGGTGACAGACAGCTTTTGAATATCTTCCGGCAGGTTGTAGCTGCCGCGAAGGTGGAATCCGCAAGAAGCGGTGGCCAAGGCGGCCACCACTACCAGCAGGGTTCGGAGAGAGCGAAACATCGTTTTCACCGAATTCTCCCTGTATTAGTTAGCAACGATGTTAACCAGTTTACCCGGTACATAAATCACTTTACGTACGGTTTTACCTTCGGTGTGCTTCACAACGTGTTCGTCGTTCAGCGCCATCGTTTCTACCGCATCTTTCGCTGCGTCTGCCGCAACAGTGATCTTGGCGCGAAGCTTACCGTTCACCTGAACGATGATCAGCTTCTCGTCTTCAACCATTGCCTCTGCATCGGCAACAGGCCACAGCGCATTGTCGATGTCAGCTTGACCCAGTGCAGCCCACAGTTCAGTACTGATGTGCGGGGTGATAGGGTACAGCATAGCAACAATAGCTTTCAGTGCTTCGTCCAGAATTGCACGGTCAGCATCGCTTTCCTGAGGTGCTTTTGCCAGACGGTTCATCAGTTCCATCACTGCGGCAATTGCGGTATTGAAAGTCTGACGACGGCCAATGTCATCGCTCACTTTAGCGATAGTCTTGTGCACTTCACGACGCAGTGTCTTCTGGTCAGCGTTCAGTGACGCTGCATCCAATGCGGCAACGTCGCCTTTTGCTGTGTGTTCGAATACCAGTTTCCATACACGCTTCAGGAAGCGGTTTGCACCTTCAACGCCAGACTCTTGCCATTCCAGCGTCATGTCAGCCGGCGAGGCGAACATCATGAACAGTCGAACGGTGTCAGCACCGTACTTGTCCACCATCTCCTGTGGGTCGATACCGTTGTTTTTCGACTTAGACATCTTGGTCATGCCTGAGTGAACCACGTCGTTACCTTCGGTGTCGACAGCTTTGGTGATGCGGCCTTTTTCGTCACGCTCAACGGTCACTTCCGTTGGGGAAACCCAAATCTTCGCGCCTTTGTCGTTGTTGTAGTAGTACGCATCCGCCAGCACCATGCCTTGGCACAGCAGGCGTTTGAATGGCTCGTCACTCTTCACCATGCCAGCGTCACGCAGCAGTTTGTGGAAGAAACGTGAGTAGAGCAGGTGCATACATGCGTGCTCGATACCACCGATGTACTGATCAACTGGCAGCCAGTAGTTTGCTGCGTCTGAGTCCAGCATTTCATCAGCTTTTGGTGAACAGTAACGTGCGTAGTACCAGCTTGATTCCATGAAGGTATCAAAGGTGTCAGTTTCGCGCAGCGCTGGCTGACCGTTGTAGGTGGTCTCTGCCAAGCCTTGTCCGCTTTGATTGGGCTTGTCACACCATCCATCACCACGTCTTCTGGCAGGATCACTGGCAGTTGGTCGGCCGGTACTGGATGTACTTCACCGTCTTCGGTGGTGACCATTGGGATTGGTGCACCCCAGTAACGCTGACGGGAAACACCCCAGTCGCGCAGACGGAAGTTCACAGTCTTGTGACCTTTGCCTTCGGCTTCCAGTTTTGCTGCAATTGCGTCGAACGCTTGTTCGAAGTTCAGACCGTCGAACTCACCAGAGTTGAACAGAACACCTTTCTCAGTGTGTGCTGCTTCAGAGATATCCGGTGCTGTGCCGTCTTCTGCCAGAATCACAGGCTCGATGTTCAGACCGTATTTGGTCGCAAACTCGAAGTCACGCTGGTCGTGGCCAGGAACTGCCATCACTGCGCCTGTGCCGTAGTCCATCAGAACAAAGTTCGCGATGAAGATTGGCACTTCACGGCCGTTCAGAGGATGGATCGCTTCAGGCCGGTATCCATGCCTTTTTTCTCCATGGTCGCCAGCTCAGCTTCAGCAACCTTGGTGTTTTTACATTCTTCAATGAACGCAGCCAGCTCAGGGTTGTTCTCGGCAGCTTTGGTCGCCAGTGGGTGACCTGCAGCGATACCTACATAAGTCACACCCATCAGGTATCTGGACGGGTGGTGTAGACTTCCAGATCGTTCTCGCAAGCCACCTGGAACTTCAGTTCCACACCTTCAGAGCGGCCAATCCAGTTACGCTGCATGGTCTTAACCATTTCTGGCCAGCCATCCAGGTTATCCAGGTCGTCCAGCAGCTCCTGCGCGTAAGCGGTGATCTTGATGAACCACTGAGGGATCTCTTTTTGCTCTACAGGCGTATCGCAACGCCAGCAACAGCCGTCTTCAACCTGCTCGTTTGCGAGTACAGTCTGGTCGTTTGGACACCAGTTAACAGAAGAGGTCTTCTTGTAAACCAGGCCTTTCTCATAAAGCTTGGTAAAGAACTCTTGTTCCCAACGGTAGTATTCTGGCGTACAGGTCGCGAATTCACGGTCCCAGTCGTAGCCGAAGCCCAGCAGTTTCAGCTGGTTCTTCATGTATTCAATGTTTTCGTAAGTCCAAGGTGCTGGCGCAGTCTTGTTCTTAACCGCTGCGTTTTCTGCTGGCAGGCCAAACGCATCCCAACCGATTGGTTGCATCACGTTTTTGCCTTGCAGGCGCTGGTAGCGGGAAATTACGTCACCGATGGTGTAGTTACGCACGTGACCCATGTGCAGACGACCACTTGGGTACGGGAACATAGAGAGGCAGTAAAACTTTTCTTTGTTTGGATCTTCTTGAACTACGAAAGTTTTGTTCTTGTCCCAATCAGCCTGAACCTTAGGTTCAATGTCCTGTGGACGGTATTGTTCTTGCATCGATGACATCCGGGAATTTGTGAGATAGGTATAAAATGAACCAAAATAATCGACATAGAATAACTAAAGGTAGAAGGCGCAACAACACTTGAATGCAGAGGTGGCCTATGTCAGAGCAAAAACCGGAGTACAAAGTGCTGGTGGAGCGGATCAGCGAAGCCTTAAAGCACAGTCCCGAAGAGCTACAACGATGGGTTGACCTGTCGGAACGGTACGTAAAAGCAGCGTCAGATATGACCAAAGATGAGTTGGCGTTGATAGAAGCTTATCTGAAACGTGATGTTCAGGAGTTCGGTGAGCGTTATGATGAGCCCAAAGCAGTGCTGACGATGGCGGTGTGTTCCGCGATTTAATTGCCAATTCCCTGTGGGAGCAACTCGCGGAAATTACCGATAAAACCCAACTGGAATGGCGGGAAGTACTGCAGGATATTCAGCATCATGCGTATACAACGCCGGTGAGGTTGTCGGGCTCGGAATCTTGATTTGCGAAAAATGCGGCAACCAGACGGAACACAACCATGTGGATGTGCTCCGGTCTTGTGTTAAATGCGGAAACAAGCAATTTAGCCGTAAACCGTTTCCAGCATAACGAGATTTAACAGGGGCGACTGGTATTTTGGTACCCAGGACCCAGTTCCCCTAATTACCTAACGGTTCGATATTGAACTTCTGGCCAGCTAAAGCGGCTTCCACCATTAAGCCGCCTTTGGCTTGGGTGAAGATGGCGATACCATTGATGTAGTAAGCTTTGGACTGGTGATTGCCTGCATTGGCTGACGTGCCTGTGGTGCCCGCATACGCCGCGGCACCTTCTGTCAGGGCAGTGGCTGAAGCTTGTGCGCCCAATTCGAAACTGCCTGACATAAAGCTGTCGAATGTTGCCTTGTCCTCAAAGAAGAGGATTTCGCTGAACGCCTGTCCACCAAAGGTAAATCCTATTGAAAGCTGGATGAGTTCTGCCTGTGCGACAGTGCGGCTGCCCTGGTAGACAAGCCCATTTCCGTAAGCACCGCCAACCCAAAATCCGCCCTTGCCGACAGATGGGAACACGGCATAGCCGTAGGCCTTTTCAAAAAAGGGTTTTACCTGCTCGAAGCGGTGGAAGTTAGCAAGCGCTGCCCGCGCATCAGCAAACAATTCAGCATCAGGCTCGGCTGCGACGGTCGTGGAGAATACGGATGAAAAAAGGATTAGCAGGATAGCAAATAATCGGGTTAAGGCGCGCATAGGAATCTCCTTGAAAAAAAGGCTGAAATGGGAATTCAGCCTCTTAAGTAGACACAATGTTTGCACCACTGTTCGCTCTTATAATTGCGACTTCGACGAACTCGACAATTTTTGACTGCGCCCTAACACAATCAATACCAGCCCTGACAGTACTACCCATCCATATAATGGCCAGTCGCCAAACAGGGTGTAAGGGGTTTGGCCTACTGTCGTTGGTACATCAGCGCGAAGCACCACAGTTTCAAACTGCGGCACGGTAGCAATGATATCGCCTTTGTATCCTATCGCTGCGGTCAGCCCAGTGTTGGTTGAACGAAGCACGGGCTTGCCGTTTTCCAGTGCGCGCATGCGGGCAATTTCCAGATGCTGGTGCGGGCCAATTGAGCGGCCAAACCAGGTATCGTTGGACAAGGTCAGGATAAAGTCTGAATCCGGCGTCAAGCTCTGGCGCACCTGATCGCTAAAGGCGATTTCATAACAGATGGCCGGTGCCAGCTGGTAGCCTTTGGCATCGATATTTGGCTGGGTGTACTCACCGCGGCTGAATGACGACATTGGCAGGTTGAACAGCGGTGCCAGAGGTCTCAACAGATCCTCGAAAGGCACAAATTCACCAAAGACCAGCAGGTGATGTTTGCTGTAGCTTTGTGGTGACGGGTAGCTGTAGCCCGCCTCGCCGTTTTCACCCAGGGTAATCACGTTGTTGTAGAACTGGCCTTTCTCATTCTGATCCAGCACACCGGCAACCACCGCGGTGTCATTGTTGATGGCAGCACTGTCCAAACGTGAAAGAAAGTCTGGTAAATCGCGCTCCAAGGCTGGGATAGCGCCTCCGGCCAGATAACAATATCGGCATCCCAGTTCTGGCGCGTCATGTCCTGATACGTCAGCAGGGTAGGCCAGCGCTGGCTTGGTAGCCATTTCAGCTCTTGGGGCACATTACCTTGCACCATGGCTACATCCACGCTTTTACCAGTTTCCTGCACCCAGGGTACAAAGGAAGAAACCGTCGCAACCAAAGTCACGACCAAAGCTGGCACAAGCGCCTTGATGTTGCGTTGCAGCAGGGCGATGGCGACAGAACCGGAAATGATCAGCAGCGCAAGGGTAATACCTGTACGCCAAACATAGGGCAAACGAAGCCAGTGGCCCGTCAATCTGGCTGTAGCCCGGCCAAAGCCAAGGGAAGCCAGTCAGGAACCAGCCGCGGAACCAGTCAATAACCAGCCAAAGAGAAGGGGCAAGCAACAGATAGCGCAGTGCTGGAGTCAGATTTACTCTCTGTAGGATATAGGCGAAGAGTGCGGGATAAAGCGCCAGATACATTACCAGCAGGGCGATAAGCGTAAGACCGACAGCGGTTGGCATGCCACCGAATTTGTCGATAACCACGTAAACCCAGCCGACACCGGTGCTAAATTGTCCTAGCCCCCAGAAGAAACCTAGCCAGGCAGCGCGTTTCGGCGTTTGCTGATATATAAGAAGAAGAAGTGCCACCAATGCCACGGGCATCGCCGGCCAGAATCCGTAGGGTGCAAAAGCCAACGTGGCGAGGGCACCAGAAAAAGCGGCCCCCGAAGATCCGCATGAATGCTTGGGGCCGCTTAGAAGTAATGTTTGTTAGCATTTGACGTTTATGCCGTTTCCTCTGCAGTCGTATCCGGAATAGTAACCTGCAACTGGATAATGCGTCGACTGTCGGCTGCCGTGACCTTGAAATGAAACGCTTGAATGTCCACTTCTTCGCCACGGGTTGGCAGGTGACCGAAGCTGGTCATCACCAAGCCACCGATGGTGTCGATGTCATCGTCATTGAATTGAGAACCGAATTTCTCGTTGAAGTCTTCCAGCGTGGTCAGCGCTTTCACGGCAAACGTGTGTTTGCTGAGCTGGCGGATTTCCTGCTCTTCTTCGTCGTCGTATTCGTCTTCGATATCGCCGACGATCTCCTCAAGAATATCTTCAATGGTTACCACGCCGGAAACGCCGCCGAACTCGTCGACAACAATCGCCATGTGGTAGCGCTCTTCCTGAAACTCTTTCAGCAGACGGTCAACACGCTTGCTTTCCGGCACTACCACAGCAGGGCGGATCACTTTGTCGATGTCGAAGGGTTCGCTGTCTGGGATCAGGTAGCGAAGCAAATCTTTGGCCAGCAGAATGCCTTCTACGTGGTCTTTGTCATCACTGATCACCGGGTAGCGTGAGTGCTGGGCGTCATTAATGATGGCAATGATTTGTTCCAGAGGTTGTGAGCGTTCGATGGTCACCATCTGCGAACGCGGAATCATGATGTCTCGAATGCGCATTTCAGAAATCTGCATCACGCCTTCAAGCATATCCCGTGTATCGTGGTCGATCAGATCGTTCTGTTCCGAATCACGGAATACATCTACCAGTTCCTGACGGTCTTTCGGCTCACCCTGAAAGAGCTGTCCTAAACGTTCGAAGAAGGTCTTTCTACTCGGACCTTCAGAGCTTTGTGAGTTGTCTTCGTTCATTGTCTCAATATTTACAACGTTGATATTTAGATGAAGTCCGCCGCGTATGGGTTTTCAAATCCCAGCGCGTTCATAATTGAAATCTCAAGAGACTCCATTTCCTCGGCTTCTTCATCGTCGATATGGTCATAACCTAGCAGATGGAGACTGCCGTGTACAACCATGTGTGCCCAGTGGGCAAAGAGGTCTTTGTTCTGTTCTTCTGCTTCTTTTTCGACAACCTGACGGCAAATAATCAGGTCGCCCAGCAGATCCAGCTCCACACCCGGAGGTGCTTCAAACGGGAAAGACAGCACATTGGTTGGCTTGTCTTTGCCGCGGTAGTCACGGTTTAGTGACTGGCTTTCAAATTCGTCCACAACACGGATAGTCACTTCTGCCTGTTCACGGAAGGATTTCACCGCTTGTTCAAACCACAGATTAAACTGCTCTTCAGTAGGCAGATTATCGGTGTTTTGTGTTGCGATTTGAAGATCAACGAAATATTGCATTTAAGATTGCTTCTCTTCTGGCGTAGGTTCCGCACTTAATGCCGCTTCACGTTCTTGTCGGCGACGTTCTTCCGCTTGTTTACGGGCTCGGGAGTCTTCGGCTTCCCATACCTCATAAGCCTGAACGATACGTGCAACCACAGGGTGACGAACCACATCGTCTGCCTGGAAGAAGTTAAAGCTGATCTCATTCACATCAGCCAATACTTCAATCGCATGGCGAAGGCCGGATTTTGCGTTGCGCGGCAAGTCGATTTGGGTGACGTCACCGGTAATAACCGCACGGCTGTTAAAGCCGATACGGGTGAGGAACATTTTCATTTGTTCCACAGTAGTATTCTGGCTCTCATCAAGAATGATGAATGCATCATTTAAGGTACGGCCGCGCATATAAGCCAGCGGTGCCACTTCAATAACGTTGCGTTCGATCAACTTCTCAACGCGCTCGAAGCCCAGCATTTCAAACAGGGCATCGTAGAGCGGACGCAGGTAAGGGTCGACTTTCTGGCTCAGGTCGCCTGGCAGGAAGCCCAGCTTTTCACCGGCTTCAACCGCTGGACGGGTCAGCAAGATACGGCGGATTTCCTGGCGTTCCAGTGCGTCAACTGCCGCTGCAACCGCGAGGTAGGTCTTACCTGTACCGGCAGGGCCAATACCAAACGTGATGTCGTGGGTCACCATATTGGCAATGTATTGTGCCTGATTCGGGGTACGCGGTTTGATCACACCTTTTTTGGTTTTGATGTTGATCTCTTTGCCATAAGGGATCGATGACTCGGTATTTTGTTCCAGAGCACCGCTTTCTTTAATGGCAAGGTGAACCTGCTCAGGTTCGAGATCGATGAAATTGCCTTTTACCGGGGCAGTTTCAACATAAAGGCGCTTGAGAATATCGACAGCAGCAGTGGCTGTGTGAGGCTTGCCGACGACGGCAAAGTGGCCGCTGCGATGGTTGATTTCCACACCCAGACGGCGTTCGAGTTGTTTGATGTTGTCATCGAAAGGGCCGCACAGGCTGGCCAGGCGTGAATTATCCGCTGGTTCCAGCGATACTTCTAAAGTAATGACTTTGTTCAATGCTTCCTCGCAATGATTATCGGCGTCTGTATAGGACGCCGATAACGTGAGTTAACCTCCGCCACTGCGGAGCTCAGGATGGCGAAATGGCCTCCGATCTCTACTACGGAGTATACACGCCTACGCCAAGATCATCTTCTTTGCGTGTTTTTGCCATCATCTCTGCCGGCGATACCGCCACACGCAGATTCATATCCTTCTCGGTACGCACCAGTTTACCACGCAGGGAGTTTGGCAGTACTTCTGTGATTTTTACATCAACAAACTGACCGATCAAATCTGCAGAGCCTTCGAAGTTCACCACACGGTTGTTTTCGGTACGGCCACGCAGTTCCATCAGGTTTTTCTTCGACGGGCCTTCAACCAGGATACGTTGCTCGCTATCCAGCATCTGGCGTGAGTAAATCATCGCCTGCGCATTGATTTGTTGTTGCAGCTCGTACAAACGCTCTTTCTTCACCTGCTCAGGGGTATCGTCTGGGTAATCTGCGCTGGCGTGCCCGGAGAGGTGAGAAGATAAAGCTGAAGCTCATGTCGAAGTTCACGTCACGGATAAGCTTCATGGTGGCTTCGAAATCGGCATCGGTTTCACCCGGGAAGCCAACAATAAAGTCAGAGCTGATCGCGATATCAGGACGTGCTTCACGCAGTTTACGGATCTTCGATTTGTATTCGATCGCCGTGTGAGGACGCTTCATCAGGGTCAGGATACGGTCTGAGCCGCTCTGAACTGGCAGGTGTAGGAAGCTCACCACTTCTGGCGTGTCTTTGTACACTTCGATGATATCGTCAGTGAATTCAATCGGGTGACTGGTGGTGTAACGGATACGGTCGATACCGTCGATTGCCGCTACATAACGCAGCAGTTCTGCAAAGGTGCAGATGTCGCCATCGTGGGTGTCACCGCGGTATGCGTTAACGTTCTGGCCCAGCAGGTTTACTTCACGTACGCCTTGCTCTGCCAGTTGGGCGATTTCGTACAGCACGTCATCCAGCGGACGGCTAACTTCTTCACCGCGGGTGTAAGGTACCACGCAGTAAGTACAGTATTTAGAGCAGCCTTCCATGATAGAAACGAACGCCGTTGGGCCTTCAGCGCGTGGCTCAGGCAGGCTGTCGAATTTCTCGATTTCAGGGAAAGAGATATCCATCACGGGTGCATCGTTCTGCTGGGATTGTTTGATCATCTCAGGCAGGCGGTGCAGGGTTTGTGGGCCGAAGATAACGTCAACGTAAGGCGCACGCTCACGGATGTGATCACCTTCTTGGGTGGCAACACAGCCGCCAACACCAATCACCAGGCCAGGCTTCTGATCCTTGAGGTTTTTCCAGCGACCCAGCTGGTGGAACACTTTTTCCTGAGCCTTTTCACGGATGGAACAGGTATTCAGAAGCAGTACGTCCGCCTCTTCCGGCTCCTCGGTCAGCTCGTAGCCACCGGCTACGTTGAGCAGATCTGCCATTTTTGATGAATCGTATTCGTTCATCTGGCAGCCCCAGGTTTTGATCAGCAGTTTCTTAGCCATGTAACTCATTGCTCATAATTAACGTTTTACGTGTTCCGGCTGAGCAAAATAAAAGAGCAACCATGTAAAGGTTACCCATTGAAAAATCAGCCGAAAATCTTTGATCTTTTTGGCGCTGCGCCATGCGGCGCTAGGTCAGGCCAGCGATTAGCCGCGTATTGTACTGCGTAAGTCATTCTGTGACCAGTGCACCTTCTCCCCAAATTTTTTGCAGGAATTGAGGGTGGGCGCGGCTTCAGGAGTCGCAATCGAGAGGGTTAACGGTAGAATAACCACAGCATTGTAAGAGATTGTGTTATGAAACAATTCGATATTATCGTCGTCGGCGGAGGCATGGTTGGCGCGGCCACGGCGCTGGGGCTGGCCAAACAGGGCAAACGTGTTGCCATGGTTGAACTTGCCGCACCGGCGCCGTTTGACCCTGAGCAGCCGATGGATCTGCGGGTATCCGCTATCTCGCCCGCATCTGTCGCCCTACTGAAATCCCTTAAAGTGTGGGACAGCGTGCTTGGCATGCGCCTTTGCCCGTATCGCCGACTGGAGACCTGGGAGCATCCAGAGTGCCGCATCCGCTTCAGTGCAGACAGCATGGATTTGTCTGAGCTAGGGTTTATCGTTGAAAACCGCGTGCTCCAACTCGCCTTGTGGCAAGCCTGTGAGGCACAGGAAAACCTCGAAGTGCTTTGCCCTGCCAACATTCTGGCTATATTACCTGACAGCCAAGGGCATGCAGTGGAGCTGGATGACGGTACGATGTTGCACGGCCGCTGGCTGGTGGGCGCTGATGGCGCAAACTCCCGTGTGCGCGACTACGCCAAAATTGGCGTCACGGCCTGGGATTACCGCCAGCACTGTATGCTGGTGAATGTCAAAACCGAGTTGCCTCAGCAAGACATTACTTGGCAATGGTTTACACCGGACGGCCCGCGCTCCTTCCTGCCGCTCCCGGGGCATCAAGGTTCATTGGTCTGGTACGACAGTCCCTCCCGCATCAAACAGCTTTGCGCAATGTCACCGCAATCGCTGCGAATCGAAATTCTCCAGCATTTTCCGAAAGAGTTAGGAGATATAGAAGTCATTCGCCAGGGTGCATTCCCACTGACCCGCCGTCACGCCCAGCGTTACTTCAACAATGGCGTCGTGGTGTTGGGAGACGCTGCCCACACGATAAATCCATTGGCAGGGCAGGGCGTTAACCTCGGTTTTAAAGATGTGGATGCATTGCTGGATGTGGTGGCGGATGCGGGTATTGAATGGCTAAGCGATGATGTGCTGGCGGCCTACGAGCGTAAACGCAAGCCGGACAACCTTATCATGCAAACCGGGATGGACGTGTTCTATGGTGGCTTCAGTAATGAAATTGCGCCGCTTAAGTTGCTGCGTAATGTTGGATTGAAGCTGGCAGAGAATTCAGGCCCAATCAAAACTCAGGTGCTGAAATACGCCATGGGCCTTTGAGGTATTTCTCCTTCTCTTTCAAGTATGCGAGAGAGGGATATTGCTTTTCTAAGAGCCAAACCCAACCCTAGCCCTCCCCTTGGAAAGGGGAGGGGACATGTCAAGTACCGCAGAATGTTCTTAGCACACGTTCTTCCGGTGCTGGTGGCGTTTGCAAATCGCGGTTATCTTCGCTGACGGTATAAGGCGTTTTCAGTGCTTCTGCCAGTCGGTGGAATAGCGCAAAGTCGTTCCTTTCCATTGCATCTTCTATCGCTTTTTCCACCTGATGGTTTCGGGCAATGAGTGCAGGGTTGGCTTTTCGCATCGCCGCCACTGTCTCTTCACTGTCATTTCTGACCGACTTCCAATTAGCCAGCCAGGCCTCGCCGTTTTGCCGATGGGTGAACAGAGCGAGTAGCTCTGTTTCATTGTCTCCCTGAGCCATGCGTGTCAGCGCATCGAAAAACTGGGTGAAGTCGATTTTCTCAGACTCCAAAAGCGGCAGAGTTTGGTTGACCAGATCGTCAGCGTCCTGAGTTGTTGCCGTGACCCCTAGCTTTTGCATCAAGCCATGATGAAATGCAGTTTGGAAGGTTGATATGTAAGTGCCGAGTTTCTCTTCTGCCAACGCGACAGCCTTGTCCGTGTCCTCATCAAACAGTGGCAGCAAGGTTTCTGCAAAGCGTGAGAGGTTCCAGTAACCAATATTGGCTTGCTGATCCCAGGCATAGCGCCCGTCGCGGTCAATCGAGCTGAACACTTTGCCAGCTTTGAACTCATCCATAAAAGCGCAGGGCCGAAGTCGATGGTCTCGCCAACCAGCGACATATTGTCGGTGTTCATCACACCGTGGATAAAGCCAACCAGCATCCACTGCGAAATCAAGTTTGCCTGTCGGACAGCAATCGTTTCCAGTAGGGCGGGATATTTGTCATCACGTGCTGTGAGATTCTGGAAGTGATGTTCAATCAAGTGATCGGCAAGGGCTTTGACACCATGCTCGCCCAGCTTAGCATAGGCATACTGAAATGAGCCTACGCGGATGTGACTGCTTGCAGTTCTCACCTGAATACCACCCGGCACCATCTGGTATTCGCGCATCACTGATTCTCCAGTAGCGAGGATCGCAAGCGTTCTCGTCGTTGGAATACCAAGACCTGCCATGGCTTCACTGATAAGGTATTCGCGGATCACGGCTCCCACAGTGGCACGTCCATCACCGCCCCGTGAATAAGGGGTTCTGCCTGAGCCTTTAAGTTGCACATCCACATACTTGCCATCCGGCGTTGGTATCTGTCCCAGCATGTGAGCGCGGCCGTCACCCAAAAGTGGCGAGTAATAGCCAAACTGGTGACCAGCGTAGGCCATGGCGATGGGATTGGCATCGGGATAGTCACTGTTACCTGCCAGCGCATGGATACCTTCTGCGCTTTCAAACCAATCCGAATTGAGGCCGTACTCATCTAGCAGATCATGATTGAGTGCCAACATTGCCGGGGCTTCGACCCTACGTGGTGCGAGCGGGGTATAGATATCTTCGGGGAGAGAAAGATAAATCTGGTGTTTTATCGGCGAGGTAAGGTTTGCCATGACTGCTCAATCCATTAGAGGCTTTACTCAAGCGTACAGGGATTGGCGCGGCTTTCAACCACGTAACCGTTGTGGGAAATTTATGGGGTTCAGAAACGAGGAAAGCCCGCTAAAAGCGAGCTTTCAAATATGGCTGGGGTACCTGGATTCGAACCAGGGAATGGCGGCATCAAAAGCCGCTGCCTTACCGCTTGGCGATACCCCAATTGTACTTTGCTATCAGCAAAGATTTGGTGCGAAGGGAGAGACTTGAACTCTCACGTCCGTAAGGACACTAACACCTGAAGCTAGCGCGTCTACCAATTCCGCCACCATCGCAAACTGATTGTCTGTCAGTTTTTAACCTTGTCTGATTCTCTTTCGAGCAAGGAGGATTGGTGCGAAGGGAGAGACTTGAACTCTCACGTCCGTAAGGACACTAACACCTGAAGCTAGCGCGTCTACCAATTCCGCCACCATCGCATTTGTTTTGTTTCCCAGATTGAAAGCCTTCGCTTTCCGAGATTTGGTAGTGTCTCTTATCTGGCCGAAAGTCTCAAGACTTTCAGTATTAGTGGTGGCTACGACGGGATTCGAACCTGTGACCCCATCATTATGAGTGATGTGCTCTAACCAACTGAGCTACGTAGCCAACCTGAAATATGGCTGGGGTACCTGGATTCGAACCAGGGAATGGCGGCATCAAAAGCCGCTGCCTTACCGCTTGGCGATACCCCAATTGTACTTTGCTTATTCAGCAAAGATTTGGTGCGAAGGGAGAGACTTGAACTCTCACGTCCGTAAGGACACTAACACCTGAAGCTAGCGCGTCTACCAATTCCGCCACCATCGCATCGCAATGCACTGGAAAGAAGAAGATGGTGGCTACGACGGGATTCGAACCTGTGACCCCATCATTATGAGTGATGTGCTCTAACCAACTGAGCTACGTAGCCATCTTTTTTCTTTCGGGGTTATCCCTGAGTGCGGGGCGCATTATGCGAAGAAGCATGGGGCGCGTCAACCATTTTTCTGTGCTTTTTTTTCGATTTCGGTGTCTTCGCTGTCAATTTAATCATCTTGATGGGATAAGCAACAGCTGGCTACCTGTAAGCCACGATTTTTCAACAATTAGATAAAACAAAAGCTGGCATTAGCCAGCTTTTGTGGGGTTCAGCGCTTAACAGAATTAAACGTTAAAGCGGAAGTGGATTACGTCGCCATCTTTAACGATGTACTCTTTACCTTCCAAACGCCATTTACCCGCTACTTTCGCGCCTGCTTCACCGTTGTTTTCGATGAAATCGTCAAAACCGATGATTTCTGCACGGATAAAGCCTTTTTCGAAGTCAGTGTGGATCTTACCTGCAGCTTGTGGCGCAGTGGCACCTACAGGGATAGTCCACGCGCGAACTTCTTTCACACCCGCGGTGAAGTAAGTTTGCAGAGTCAGCAGATCGTAACCTGCGCGGATCACGCGGTTCAGACCAGGCTCTTCCAGACCCATCTCTTCCAGGAATACCGCTGCTTCATCCGCGTCCAGCTCAGACAGCTCGCCTTCGATTTCCGCACAAACGGCAACAACGGTTGCGCCTTCAGCTTCTGCGATTTCGCGAACGATATCCAGGTATGGGTTGTTTTCGAAGCCGTCATCGTTCACGTTCGCGATGTACATGGTTGGCTTCATGGTCAGGAAGTTCAGGTAATCAACCGCGGCTTTTTCTTCTTTGGTCAATTCAACAGAGCGCAGCATTTTGCCTTCTTCCAGAACTGGCAGCAGTTTTTCCAGAACCGCGATTTCGAATTTCGCATCACGGTCACCGCCTTTGGCTTTCTTTGCCTGACGCTGGATAGCGCGCTCACACGCTTCCAAGTCGGACAGAGCAAGCTCGGTGTTGATAACATCAATATCGTCTGCAGGGCTTACTTTGCCCGCAACGTGGATGATGTTGTCGTTTTCGAAACAACGTACAACGTGACCAATTGCGTCAGTTTCACGGATGTTAGCCAGGAACTTGTTGCCCAGACCTTCGCCTTTAGAAGCACCGGCAACCAGACCCGCGATGTCTACGAATTCCATGGTGGTTGGCAGGATACGTTGTGGGTTTACGATCTTCGCCAGCGCTTCCAGACGCAGATCGGGTACTGGTACCACACCTGTGTTTGGCTCGATAGTACAGAACGGGAAGTTTGCCGCTTCAATACCGGCTTTGGTCAGAGCGTTGAACAGAGTTGATTTGCCCACGTTTGGCAGACCAACGATACCGCATTTAAAACCCATGAGATGGTAACCTTTCGTTGTATAAGCAGTGAAAGCAGAACAAGACGAGTCTTATTGTGCCTTAAATGTATGCAGGCGATTTTGCGCCTTGGCCAGATCGTCTTTTAGCAAAATGTCGATGCAGCGAACGGCTTCATCAACGGCTTGCTCAATCTGGCTCTGTTCGGCAGCAGGGGCTTTAGTCAGCACGAATCCTGCCACTTTGTCTTTGTGACCCGGGTGTCCGATCCCGATACGCAGACGGTAAAATTCTTTGTTGTTGCCCATTTTACTGATGATGTCGCGAAGGCCATTGTGACCGCCGTGACCACCACCTTTTTTGAATTTGGCAACACCCGGTGGCAAGTCCAGCTCATCGTGCGCGACCATGATTTCTTCCGGTTTGATCTGGAAGAATTTGGCCAGCGCGGCAACAGACTTACCTGACAGGTTCATAAAGGTGGTTGGCACCAGAAGGCGCAGCTCTTCACCACCCACATTGATTCTGGCAGTTAAACCGAAGTATTTTTTATCTTCTTTAAGCGACACGTTGTGGATACGTGCCAGCTCTTCCACTACCCAGGCGCCCGCATTGTGACGCGTTTTTGCATATTCTGGCCCTGGATTTGCCAGACCCACTAAAAGACGAATTTGATCGCTCACGGTGAGATTCTCATTGTTCTGTGTAAACAGTGTTACGCACAGTGGCGGAACCACCCCGTGCCAAAAGCGGCTTATCCTACCATTATCTGTGCAAAACAAAAACGCCCCGCAATAAGCGAGGCGTTTTTCCTGCAAGGAAGGTCGATTAGGAATCGAACATTGCAGAGATAGATTCTTCGTTGCTGATGCGACGGATAGCTTCAGCCAGCATGCCTGACAGTGTCAGCTGAGAGACTTTACCGGTCGCTTGCATTTCTGCGCTCAGTGGGATTGAGTCAGTCACGATCACTTCGTCAATCACAGAATCTTTGATGTTCTGAGGTGCGTTGCCTGAGAATACCGCGTGGGTTGCGTATGCAAATACACGCTTAGCGCCACGGTTTTTCAGAGCTTCTGCTGCTTTACACAGTGTGCCACCGGTGTCGATCATGTCGTCAACGATGATGCAGTCACGGCCTTCAACGTCACCGATCAGGTGCATAACCTGAGAAACGTTCGCACGTGGGCGGCGTTTGTCGATGATTGCGATGTCAGTGTCGTCCAGCAGTTTTGCAGTTGCACGGGCACGTACAACACCACCGATATCTGGAGAAACCACAACTGGATCTTCCAGTTTCTTCGCCAGCATGTCTTCCAGAAGAACAGGGGTACCGAAGATGTTGTCCACTGGCACATCGAAGAAGCCTGAATTTGCTCTGCGTGCAGGTCAACAGTCAGAACGCGGTCAACACCCACGTTTGACAGGAAGTCTGCGATAACTTTCGCAGTGATTGGCACACGCGCTGAACGCACACGGCGGTCTTGGCGGGCGTAACCGAAGTAAGGAATAACTGCAGTGATTCGGCCAGCAGATGCACGACGCAATGCGTCGATCATCACAACCAATTCCATCAAGTTGTCGTTGGTTGGCGCACAGGTCGACTGGATAACGAATACGTCGCTACCCCGTACGTTTTCATTGATTTGTACACACACTTCACCGTCAGAAAAACGGCTAACGGTAGCGTCACCTAGTGACATATATAGGCGATTCGCGATGCGTTGGGCGAGTACAGGCGTTGCATTACCAGCAAACAGCTTCATATCAGGCACGGTGGAAAACCTCGGGGTTGTATCCATTGAGTGTTGTCTGTCTCATCAGTCTTGCGCATTCAGCGTGGTTAAAAGCGGTGAAGTGTTCACACCACGCGCAACAAAACCAGTGAGCCAGTCGGGCAATTTGTTAAAAGTGGAACGTGCATCTTGTTCATTTTCGAATTCAGCGAAAACGCAGGCACCTGTTCCGGTCAATCTTGACGGCGCGTATTCTAGCAGCCACGAAATAGCCTTATCAACCTCTGGGAACAACTCTCTGACTATCTTTTCGCAATCGTTTTCGTATTTTGATGCCAATAGCGCATTTAGTGTGCGCTTGGGTGTATCGCGAGTCAGATGAGGGTGACCAAAAATCTTGGCGGTAGCGATGCTAACGTCCGGTTTTGCAACTAAATACCATTTTTCTTCAGCGTCGGCTTTTTGAAGCTGTTCACCAACGCCTTCGGCAAAAGCCGTTGTACCACGTACAAACACAGGAACATCCGCGCCCAGCGCCAGCCCCATGGCGGCCATCTCATCGACAGAAAGGCCGGTTTCCCAAAGGTGGTTCAATGCAACCAGCGTGGTGGCTGCGTTAGATGAACCACCACCCAGCCCACCGCCCATCGGCAGCACTTTTTCCACATGAATATGCGCGCCTTTCTCGCAGCCGGTTTTGGCTTTGATGGCCATTGCAGCGCGGAAAATCAGGTTGTCTTCGACAGGGACGCCTTCAATTTCCGGTGAAAGGGTGATAACACCGCTGTCATTCGGGGTGATGGAGAGTGTGTCGCCATACTCCAGAAATTGAAAAAGGGTTTGCAGATCGTGATAGCCGTTGTCACGGCGGCCAGTGATGTAAAGGAAAAGGTTGAGTTTGGCCGGAGCTGGCCAAACTGAAGTGTTTTGCGTCATTGCGGATAAACCCATTCAGAGATGACCAGATTCACTTTTTGCTGGTCCTGATTCATTTTAATTTTGGCCGGAAGCAGGCTCTTGGTGTCTGCATCGTAGGCGCTGTATTCAAGCTGCCAACCGGGCTGGTTGGTATCGGGAGCATTTTCACTGAGATAGGCCAAGCGGTTGTCAGCCCCCAAGGTGTACTGATTTTTCTCAGCAGGTAGGCCTTTCACCCATTGCATCATCTCATCCACTGGCAGGGCAATGCCGGTCAGTTTTTGTAAAAGGCTGGCCGCATTACGTCCCATATAGCGGTTGCCGTCGCCATCGACCAGCACCGCCATTTTGGGCGTCGCATCAAGCTTGAACAGGGTAGTTCCGAGGAAATTGGTCAGGCGAAGAGAGAGGTCGTCGCCGTTTTGCTCCCAGATAAAATTGGCAGACACCCGCTGCTCTGGGCTTATTAAAGCCACTTTGCCTTTGGCAGTGAAATCTGTAATGGCAACGAGCGCGGCTTGATGTGCTTCCCACTCGGTTTGTGGTACCGGTGGAGGTGTCGCACAGCCGGAGAGAATGAGGACTAGTAGAAAGAGGACGTTGTAACGTCGAAACATGGGCAAACTCCGTTTTTCATTCAACCCGGGTGAAGAATGGGGTCTAGTATATCCTCGACCCTGGGATAAATCTTGTTGCATGCGTGTCACGCTAACTTTCCATACTGCATGCTTTGAAAAAACGCATTGTTGAGCTGTTGAAAAATTGGACGAAAATGGTGTGATGAGGGTGAAATAATCACACTTCTGCTTGTTAGCAGGATAGGGAGACTAATGTTATCTTTTATTCGACGGGCCCATAAAGTAAAATCCTCGGCTCGGATTTCACCTGGTGCTGTCGGTAACCCTGCTTAATGAGCTTGTTAGTTCTCGGAATTAATCATAAGACCGCTACGGTCGACCTGCGTGAAAAAGTCGCTTTTTCACCTGAACAACTTCGCGATGCATTGCACCAGCTTAAAGAAAAGCAGGTAGTGCAGAGTGGAGTGATCGTGTCTACCTGTAACCGCACAGAAATCTATTGTGAAATCGACCAGCCAAGCCCGGGTGTGGTAGTGGACTGGTTACGCGAATTCCATAACCTTGACAGCGACGCATTAGTCCCCTGCCTTTATACCCACCATGATCAGGCAGCTGCCCAGCATTTGATGCGCGTAGCTTGTGGTCTGGATTCCCTGGTGTTGGGTGAGCCGCAAATATTGGGACAGGTCAAACAGGCCTATGCAGATTCTGTCGAGCAGGACGTGATCAGCGGTGCTCTGGAGCGCCTGTTCCACAAAACCTTTACCGTTGCCAAACGTGTCCGCACAGAAACCGATATTGGTGGTAATGCGGTGTCGGTGGCTTTTGCTGCCTGTTCACTCGCGCGCCAGATTTTTGAATCACTGGAAGACTCGACGGCGTTGCTGGTCGGTGCCGGTGAGACTATCGAATTGGTGGCCAAACACCTTTACGAACACAAGTGCAAAAACATCATTGTTGCCAACCGTACCCGTGAGCGTGCCAAGCCGTTTGCGGATGCCTTTGGTGCTGAGATTATTTCGCTGGAAGAAATTCCGGAACACATGCACAAAGCCGACATTGTCATCAGTTCGACGGCTGCACCGCTGCCGATCATTGGCAAAGGCATGGTGGAAAAAGCGATTAAAGTGCGCCGCCATCAGCCAATGCTGCTGATCGATATTGCTGTTCCGCGTGATATTGAAGAAGAAGTCGGTGAGCTGAATGATGCTTACCTGTATACGGTGGACGATTTGCAGTCTATCGTAGAGCGTAACCGTGAGCAGCGTAAAGCGGCAGCAGTGCAGGCAGAAGCCATCATCGACGAAGAAAGCGACGGCTTTATGATTTGGATGCGTTCACGCAGTGCCGTGGACAGCATCAAGCAATACCGTGCTCAGTCAGAAGCACTGAAAGATGAATTACTCAGCAAGAGCTTACAAGCCCTCGCCAGTGGCGCCGATCCACAAAAAGTGGTCGCCGAGCTGAGCAATCGACTAACCAACAAATTGATCCATGCGCCAACTCAGGCCATGCAGGAAGCTGCCAGAAATGGCGACGCACGTACACTGGAAACGCTGCGTCAGAGCTTAGGTCTGGATCCCCTGAAATAGTTTTTAAGACTCATTATGAAACCATCAATCATCGCCAAACTGGAAGCGCTCAGCGAGCGCTACGAAGAAGTGCAGCACCTGTTGGGCGACCCAGGCGTTATTTCTAACCAAGACCGTTTCCGCTCGCTGTCGAAAGAGTACAGCCAATTGGAAGAAGTGACCCAGTGTTTTTCGTCCTACCAGCAGGCTGTGGACGATCTGGAAGCTGCGCAGGAAATGGCGAACGAAGACGATCCTGAAATGCGCGAAATGGCGCAGGAAGAAGTGAAAGCTGCGAAAGCGGAGATCGAGCGTCTGAGCGAAGAGCTTCAGGTTCTGTTGCTGCCAAAAGACCCAAACGACGAGCGTAACTGCTTCCTGGAAATCCGTGCCGGTGCGGGCGGTGACGAAGCGGCGATTTTCGCCGGTGATCTGTTCCGTATGTACAGCCGTTTTGCTGAATCAAAAGGCTGGCGCGTGGAAGTGATCAACGCCAACCACGGTGAGCACGGTGGTTACAAAGAGATGATCGCCCGTGTCAGCGGTGAAGGCGCTTACGGCGTACTGAAGTTTGAGTCAGGCGGTCACCGCGTTCAGCGCGTTCCAGCAACGGAATCCCAGGGCCGCGTCCACACTTCAGCGTGTACCGTAGCGATCCTGCCTGAGATCCCGGAAGCCGAAATCCCGGAAATTAACCCGGCAGATCTGAAAATTGACACCTTCCGCTCATCGGGCGCAGGCGGTCAGCACGTTAACACCACCGACTCTGCTATCCGTATTACCCACTTGCCAACCGGCACCGTGGTGGAATGTCAGGACGAGCGCTCACAGCATAAGAACAAAGCCAAAGCGATGGCCGTTCTGGCGGCGCGTCTTATCAAGGCTGAAGAAGAAAAGCGTGCGGCAGAGCAGGCAAGCACCCGTCGTAACCTGCTGGGTTCAGGTGACCGTTCAGACCGCATCCGTACTTACAACTACCCACAAGGGCGCGTGTCTGATCACCGTATCACCCTGACGGTTTACCGACTGGATGAAGTGATGGAAGGCGATTTGGACTGTCTGATCCAGCCTATCATTCAGGAATTCCAGGCAGACCAACTGGCGGCGCTGGCTGAGCAACACTAATGCCCATCAGCATTGAACATGCGCTGCGTGATGCAGCGCTTTTGTTAGCCCAGCACCAAAGTCCCTCACCGAAGATTGATGCGTCGGTGTTGCTTTGTCATGTGCTCGACAAGCCAAGCAGCTATCTCTATACATGGTCGGATAAACTACTGACTGACGATGAAGAGGCAGCGTTTAATGCCCTGCTAGAGCGTCGCAAACTCGGTGAGCCTGTGGCTTACATCATCGGGTACCGTGACTTCTGGTCGCTGCGATTGAACGTCGAACCGAGCACCCTGATCCCACGCCCGGATACAGAAAGGTTGGTTGAACTGGCGCTGGAGCGTTTGCCGCAAGGCGAAGGTACAGTGCTGGATCTTGGTACCGGTACCGGCGCGATTGCACTGGCGATAGCCAGCGAGCGCAAGGATATTGCCGTCACTGGCGTTGATCTCCGTGACGAGGCCGTTGCTTGGCGCAGCTTAACCAGCTTGCAAACGACATCAGCAACGCTGCATTTTTGCAAAGTAGCTGGTTCGACAATGTGCCGGCGCAGCGTTTCACCATGATTGTCAGTAACCCGCCGTATATTGACCCTGAAGACCCTCACCTTTCACAGGGTGACGTGCGCTTTGAACCCAAATCGGCACTGATCGCAGACGATCACGGTTTGGCAGATATTCGCCATATCTGTCAGCACAGTCCTGAATATCTGGCTGACGGCGGCTGGCTACTGATTGAACATGGTTACGATCAGGGTGAACAGGCGAGAGCCATTTTTACCGACGCTGGTTTTTCTGACGTTGAAACCGTGCAGGATTACGCCGGACAAGACCGCGTCACCCTGGGCGTTTTGCGCTAACCGATATCCATCTAAAACAAAGAGAGACCCACGGAATTATGTACGTTGCATTGAAGCATACTCACCTCCTTTTTATCGCATTGAGTGTCAGCCTGTTTATTATCCGTTTCGTATGGAGCATGATGGGTAGCAAGATGATGGAGAAAAAGTGGGTGAAGGTTGTCCCTCACATTATCGACACTGTCTTGCTGGCGTCTGGTGTGGCACTGGTGTTTATCACGGGCTTTATCCCGTTCACACCGGCGGCACTCTGGATGACAGAAAAACTGACCTGTGTGCTGGCTTACATCGCCCTTGGCTATGTGGCGCTGCATTACAGCCGTGGCATGGCGTTCAGACTCTTCGCATTCTTTGGTGCGTTGGGCTGGGTGTACGCCGCCGCAGATCTGGCTATCACTAAAACACCACAGCTGTTGGGGTAACAATGATCGCGTTTACAGACCAGGAATTAGATGAGCTGACATTGATAGAAGGTGCGTTAGCACTTAACGCTGCTATCGATCCGGCAACATCCCTGCATTGGGTTCGGGCGCAGCTCGAACTGCTGGCCAAGGATGCTGAAAATTTGCTGGCAGGAGAAGCCAATGACGAACTGCGTCTCGAAGGGTTGATCCGTCTGTTCTACAAAGAGTGGGGCTTCAAAGGCGACTTTGAGCAGTACTTTTCGTCGGACAATGCGTTTATTGAAAAAGTGCTCAAACGCAAAAAAGGGATCCCGGTGAGCCTGGGCGCTATCTTTCTGTTTTTGGCTGAAAGACTGGATTTGCCTCTTGAGCCCGTAGGCTTTCCTACCCAGCTTATCTTGCGCGTGGACTGGTTCCACCGCGAGCCGCAATACATCAACCCGTTTGACGGCGAGTTCCTGTCAGACCGTATGCTGCGTGGCTGGCTGATTGGTAAAGATGGCCCAACGGCCTCTCTGCAATCTGAGCATCTTGAAGCATCGGACAACCCAACGTTGATTGGCCGTTGGCTGGCAGTGATTAAAAGTGCGCTGCTTCGTGAAGAAAACTACGCCATGGCGCTGCGCTGCAGTGAACTGGCGCTCACCTTCAGCCCGGATGACCCTTACGAAATCCGTGACCGCGGCTATATATTCCAGCAACTGAAATGTGACTGGGTAGCAGCGGAAGACTACGAATATTTTATTGCTCAGTGCCCGAACGATCCGGCAGCTGAGCTGTTGAAACTGCAGGTCAAAGTGTTGACCGCAGAAGCTCCTATTTTCCATTAATCAGGAAGTCACCATGACAACACAAAAAACGGTTCAGATTGGCGATATTCAAGTTGCTAACGACAAGCCATTTGTTCTTTTTGCCGGAATGAATGTGTTGGAGTCTCGCGATCTGGCAATGCAGATCTGTGAGCACTACGTGGAAGTGACCCAGAAGCTGGGCATTCCTTACGTGTTCAAGGCGTCTTTTGACAAAGCAAACCGCTCATCTGTGCACTCTTACCGTGGCCCAGGCCTGGAAGAAGGCATGAAGATTTTCCAGGAGCTGAAAGACACTTTCGGCGTGAGAATCATCACCGACGTACACACTGAAGCGCAGGCGCAGCCAGTGTCCGAAGTGGTCGACGTGATCCAGTTGCCGGCTTTCCTTGCCCGCCAGACCGACTTGGTTGAAGCGATGGCGAAAACAGGTGCGGTGATCAACGTCAAAAAACCTCAATTTATGAGCCCAGGTCAGGTTGGTAACATCGTTGATAAGTTTGCTGAGTGTGGCAACGAAAACGTGATCCTGTGTGAGCGTGGTTCATGCATGGGTTATGACAACCTGGTGGTAGACATGCTGGGCTTCGATGTGATGAAGAAGGCAAGCAATGGCAGCCCAATCATCTTTGATGTGACCCACTCACTGCAATGTCGCGACCCATTCGGCGCAGCGTCCGGTGGCCGCCGCTCTCAAACCGTTGATCTGGCACGTGCCGGTCTGGGTACCAAGATTGCAGGCCTGTTCATTGAAGCGCACCCGGATCCGGACAACGCACGTTGTGACGGTCCTTCAGCGCTGCCTCTGGCAAAACTGGAGCCATTCCTGAAGCAGATGAAAGCACTGGACGATCTGGTGAAAAGCTTTGACGAACTGGATATCCAATAAGGATTCAGTGAAAAGTAAGCCGGCGCATGCGCCGGCTTTTTTGTGCTTGTTACAGCCTGAAACGGTGAATTTCGTTATTCAACTGGCGGGGCACTGTCAACAAGGTGACCATATGGATTGAGGTGGCTGTTATATTGATATTTTTATCGATTAAATAAGTTTTATTGATTACGGCCGTTTAGACGTCTATTTGTTGACGTGTCGGAGGTTTGCCTTTAACCTGCGTCCACATCACAAAAAATATGCAACACAACATGACACAGAAGCAAACTAAAATAAATCCTTCAGCCATTGCGCTGCTGCCCTTTGGGCTTTTCCTGTGCCTGTTTATCGGCACCGGTATTTACTTTTCCACCCAGAATGTCGAGTTCGCGTTTTACCAGCTGCCGGCGCCTATCGCGGTTCTGCCTGCGATTGTGCTTGCAGTATTGATGAGCAAAGACAAACTGAATGATGCCATCGGCCAGTTTATCGAGGGTGTTTCCCACCGCGATATCACGGCAATGTGCATGATCTATCTGCTGGCGGGCGCATTTTCCGCGGTTGCGAAAGCAACTGGTGGAGTCGATGCTACCGTAAACCTTGGTCTGGCCGTTCTCCCTTCCAGTTTCATTTTGCCGGGCCTGTTTTTGATTTCTGCCTTCATTGCAACCGCAATGGGTACCTCTATGGGTACCATCGCTGCAGTCGCCCCTGTGGCACTGGGCATTGCAGACACCACGGGTATTGATGCAGCGTTGATGGCCGGCGTGGTACTGAGTGGTGCCATGTTCGGCGACAACCTTTCAATTATCTCGGATACCACGATTGCGGCGACCCGCTCCCAGGGCTGTCACATGAAAGACAAATTCCGCGAGAACGTGAAAATTGCGGTTCCTGCCGCCGTAGTGGCACTGGCTATTTTCTTCATCTCGAACGAAGTTACTGTTGCGCCGGTTGCGGGCGATGTTGACTGGCTGGCAGTGTTGCCATACCTGACCATTCTGGTGCTGGCAGTGTCAGGCATGAACGTATTTGTGGTACTGGCTATCGGTATCCTGTTTGCGGGCATCGTTGGCATGGTGCAAACCCCGGACTACAGCTTGATGGTCTTTGGGCAGGACGTTTATAAAGGTTTTGGCAGCATGCAGGAAATCTTCCTGTTGTCACTCCTGATTGGTGGTCTGGCCGAGCTGATGCGCCAACAAGGCGGACTGGCTTTTGTGACGGACAAGCTCAGCACTCTGATCATGTCCCGTGCAGACAAAGATGCAGAAAAAGGTTCTCCCCGTGCGAGTGAAGCAGGTATCGCAGCGCTGGTGAGTATGACTAACCTCTGTACCGCGAATAACACGGTGGCCATTATTGTGGCTGGTGGCGTCGCGAAAGAGCTGTCTGTGCAGCACGATGTTGCGCCGAAACGCAGCGCAAGCCTGCTGGATATCTTCTCCTGCGTTATTCAGGGTGTGTTGCCATACGGTGCTCAGGCACTGCTTCTGGGCTCCATTTTCGAGCTGTCACCACTGAGTGTGGTCAGCCAGTCCTACTACTGCTTCCTGCTGGCAATTGCAGCCGCATTTGCCATTGCGCGATCAAAGGGTCAACACCCGGCCTGATGTGAGCCTAACACCTCAATTGCCAACGACATGTCGGCAGTTGAGGTGTTTTTCAGTGATCTACACGGCACTTTCTTGAAAGTCCCCTGTGCGAGCCAGAGTAACTATTTAGACTACTTCGTGAAAATGAAAAAGCAGTCTGGGTTAAACTCCGGCGGCGTGCGGACAAGGTTGTGCGCCGTCGAAAATCATAATAGGTATCACCATGAAGGAACGCCTCTCTTTGAAAGCAGCCATCAGCGCTGCATTGCTTGCCACACTGGCAGGTTGCTCAACCACTAACGAAACAACGGAATACGTTCCGGGCTGGCAACCGGATACCACGTATAAAGTGACAATCCTGCACACCAATGACCACCATGGCCGTTTCTGGCACAACAAGTATGGCGAATACGGCATGGCGGCACGCAAAACCCTGATTGATAACCTGCGTGAGCAAGCAGAGGCGGATGGCGCATCTGTGCTGCTGCTTTCCGGCGGTGACATCAACACCGGCGTGCCAGAGTCTGATTTGCAGGACGCTGAGCCAGATTTCAAAGGCATGACCATGATTGGTTACGATGCCATGGCGTTGGGTAACCATGAATTCGACAACCCGTTGGAAGTGCTCGACCTTCAGATGCAGTGGGCGGATTTCCCAATGCTTTCTGCCAACATTTACGACAAAGCCACCGGCGAGCGTAAATATCAGGCGTATGAAATTTTTGAGCGTAACGGCCTGAAGATTGCTGTTATCGGTTTGACTACCGAAGACACGGCCAAGATTGGTAACCCAGAATTTATCGGTGAGCTGGAATTCCGCGACCCGAAAGAAGAAGCCAAACGAGTTATCGCTGAGCTTGAAAAGACCGAAAAGCCCGACATCATAATTGCTGCGACCCATATGGGTCACTACGAAGATGGCAAGCGCGGTATCAACGCGCCGGGTGATGTAGCACTGGCCCGTTACCTGGACGAAGGCTCATTGGACATGATTGTGGGTGGTCACTCACAAGAGCCGGTCTGTATGGAATCGCCAAACGTCAGCGACAAAGGCTTCAAACCGGGTGATGAGTGTGTGCCGGATAACCAGAATGGCACCTGGATCGTTCAGGCACATGAGTGGGGCAAATATGTCGGCAAGGCAGATTTCGAGTTCCGTAACGGTGAGCTGAACCTGGTTTCCTACGATCTCATTCCGGTTAACCTTAAGAAGAAAGTGGAAGTCAACGGCGAGAAAAAACGCGTCTTTATCGAGGAAGAGATCCCGAAAGACAAAGCCATCTACGATTTCCTGAAACCTTATCAGGAGAAAGGGCAGGGTCAACTGGGCGTGAAAATCGCGGAGACCAACGGCAAGCTGGAAGGTGACCGCAACGTGGTACGCTTCCAGCAAACCAACCTGGGCCGTTTGATCGCCGCCGCGCACAAAGATCGCGCCAAAGCCGATTTCGCCATCATGAACTCTGGCGGTGTGCGTGATTCCATCGAAGAAGGTGACGTAACCTACAAACAGGTACTGACGGTGCAGCCATTTGCCAACATGGTAACGTACACCGACATGAGCGGCGCTGAAGTGCTGGATTACCTGAATGTTGTTGCGACCAAGCCGGTTGATTCCGGTGCTTACGCGCAGTTTTACGGTATTTCCATGACGGTTTCACCGGATGGTGTCAGCGATGTTGTGATTGGCGGAGAGCCGCTTGATCCGAACAAAACCTACCGCTTCACTGTGCCAAGCTACAACGCGGCGGGTGGTGATGGATATCCGAAGATTTCTGATCACCCAGGCAACGTCAACACCGGTTTCGTAGATGCTGAGGTATTGAAAGATTACCTTGAGAAGCATTCGCCTATCGATGTGAATGAATATCAGCCAAACGGCGAAATCACTTACCAGTGATAACGCGGGTGTTTCGCTGAGAAAACTAAGATTGAAACGCGAAAAGGCACTGGAGACAGTGCCTTTTTTGTGTCATTATCAGAAGCCTAGAGAGAGACACTGTATATGCAGTTTGTCGCGTAAGGATTCAGAGAGACGTTTATGACACCGGCAATTATCCTGGCGGAAAAAGCAGGCATTACTTTTCACGTGCACAGCTACGACCATGACCCTAAAAACACCAACTTCGGGCTGGAAGCAGCAAGCGTGCTCGGGCAAGAACCGGCGCGTGTGTTTAAAACGCTCCTTTTCGCCATGAATGGCGATCCGAAAAAGCTGGCTGTTGCGGTGGTTCCTGTATCCGGTCTGCTCGATTTAAAAGCCGCAGCAAAAGCAGCAGGCGCAAAAAAAGCAGAAATGGCTAATCCGGATATTGCGGAAAAGACCACAGGCTACGTGGTGGGTGGAATTAGCCCATTAGGACAGAAAAAACGTCTGCCGACATTTTTGGATAACAGTGCGCAAGCCTTTGATACGATTTACGTCAGTGCAGGAAAACGTGGCCTTGAAATTGAACTTTCACCTGCGGATTTACTCTCACTGACACAAGGAAAATTTGCCGCTGTCGGCAAGGAGGGCTAGTCGATGCAAAAGCGTTGGTGGGTATTCGTGTTGTTCGGTTTACCGCTGACTGCCAGTGCAGGTGATAAAGAACATTCTGCGCTGATGAAATGTTATAAGGCACACGAGACACATGTTGAAGTGACGGCGTGCTTGATAATCACTGGCAGATCATGAAAGGCGAGCTTGGAAAGACGGAAGCGGCGTTGAAAGTGCATTTTATCGAGCTGGATTCTATTTCATCCGCATCTGATGCTGCGCCATTGACTGACAAAGCTTACGCGACATTTCGTGACTGGCGCGAAGCCCAGTGCAAAATGGTGGAAGCGAGTTACGCTTCCGGCTCAGGAAGTGGGCAGGGATACCTTAATTGCATGATTGAAATGACTAATGAGCAAATCAGCCGCCTGAACAGCCTGATGGGTGTGAAAGGGGGCGAAAAGTGACCCTTACCGTTTGGTTGAGTCTGGCGTTGGTGTGTGCGTTGGGGGCGATGTCACCAGGTCCAAGTCTGGTTGTGATGGTGCGCCACAGTCTTGCTGGCGGCAGGTTGCATGGCATTGTCGCAGCATGGGCACATGCATTGGGCGTTGGGCTTTATGCTGTGCTTACCTTGTTGGGTCTGGCCGTGATTTTAAAAGAGTCCCCAACAGTTTTCAGCTTCATTACCTATGCCGGTGCTGCCTATTTGGCGTGGTTGGGGGTGAAATCGCTGCGTGCCAAAGGAGGCGTGGCAGCCAAACTGGAAAAAGGGGAAAAAACAACACTGCTGGAAGCGGCGCGCGATGGTGCGATGATTTCCGTGTTGAACCGAAACTGGCACTGTTTTTCCTCGCCCTTTTTAGCCAGTTTGTTGCCATTGGCACTGACACCTTCAGCCGCAGCGTTATCGTTATCACCCCGTTTATTATCGACGGTTTGTGGTACACGCTGGTGGCTTTGATCCTTTCATCCAACCGGATGCTGGAAAAGCTAAAGCAAAAAGCAGTCTTGATTGACCGTTTATCGGGGATCGTATTGATCGGCCTTGCCGCGCGGGTCATTGTGACTTTGTAGAGAGCAGCGCGAAAAAGACAAAAACAGGAGCCGTGGGCTCCTGTTTTGTTTGGCACTATGCCCGGCGGTGAAGATGCCGCTCGCGGGTTTCCTGTTTTTTTCCTGACTCTTTTTGAGCATCACATACAAAGCGCCAGTACCGCCTTGATGGCGCTGGGCGGAATGAAAACATTGTACGTCGCTGATCTGCTCAAGCCATTGGCAAACAAAGCTTTTCATCTGCGCAGGTGGATTCGAGCGCTCACCTTTGCCGTGCACAATAATCACTGAGCGGATATCCATGCGCTGGCATTGCTTCAGGAATCGCAGGATTTCGTCTCTGGCATCTTTCAGGCTGTATTTGTGCAAATCAAGTCGGGCGTGAATGTCATATTTACCCAGCCTGAGTTTGCGGAAAACGCCGTCCTGAACGCCCGGGCGTTTGAACGCCACGATATCATCAGGTTTCAGCATTCTGGCATATTCAAGGGAAAGGTATGCGGGATCACCCTCAGACAGTGATTGTGCGGCCAGCTGGCGCGCCAATTGGGCGTCGGTCGGTTGGTGGTTAGTGTTAACTTTCTCCACCGTGTCGTGTTTGATGGGGGCTACATCCGCCATCATTTCCCGAAATAAATCGAACTCGTTGTTACCGTTCATGGTCTTTACGGGTTATTGAAGCATCGCCACAGTATAGCGACAAACCAAATCAAGGTCATCGTATGATGTTGCTGATGCTGTCGGGGGAGACGAGAAGAGGAAAGTAAAAAGGATTGGTAGAGACTGCTCGCGCTTAGCCGGAAAGAAAAAAAGCCAGGGTGCGATATCGACCTGGCGTAAGCAACCAAGTCAAAAACTGGTTTAAGGGAACTGTTACGCTTGGGGCGCTTTCATTGCCTGATAAACAAAAAATCCACCCATGGCACAGATCATGAGTAATGCACCAAAAATGACGATCATGGAAGAAAGGCCAATTGCGTTGCCGAACAGTAGGTTTAACCAAAACTCCATCATTGTGCTCCTTGTATCTGTGAACGTTGCGCTAAGGTTGCCAATACGTGAAGGGTTGCGTGATGATCTGGATCAAGTGAATGGGGTGTTAGTGGCACGTAACAATTCAAGTGTGTGAGAGCACGCAAAATATACGCCACTGGTGATCCTTTGACCGAACGGTTCGTATCACGCAAAAATCCTAATAAAACACTTGAGTCTTATGCTCGGATGAGTATTATTAGCCACCTCTGAGGCGCACAGCGAATCAGGCAACAGTCGGTGAATGGCGCGGTTTAGTAACGCATCACGGCTTTTGGGAATAGCGGAGCAGAGGGTGACCCTCTGATAGCGAAACCCAAAAAAGAAATACATGCTCGGTGAATAGCGCAGTTTGGTAGCGCATCTGGTTTGGGACCAGAGGGTCGGGGGTTCGAATCCCTCTTCACCGACCACTTATTTAAAACATCTTGAGATAGTCAGGGTGTCGTGACGGTGAGCCAGAGGCTCATGGGTCGGGTGCGGAAGGCCGCCCCGTTCTAATCCCTCTTCACCGCCCACTTATTCAAGACTTGAGCAATACGCTTGAGCAACATTGTCGGTGAATAGCGCAGTTTGGTAGCGCATCTGGTTTGGGACCAGAGGGTCGGGGGTTCGAATCCCTCTTCACCGACCACTTATTCAGGTTTACAGCCGCCTCTGTCATCAGAAAGTGTTGTGCAATCGGTGAATAGCGCAGTTTGGTAGCGCATCTGGTTTGGGACCAGAGGGTCGGGGGTTCGAATCCCTCTTCACCGACCACCATTAGAAAGCCTGCTCATTGAGCAGGCTTTCGTCGTTTAGGGTAATTAAAAATTCGTTCTCGGTCATGCTTTCTGCATGAAGGGTCGTGGTCTGGAAGGCCAGCCCCGTCGAATCCCTCTTCACCGACCACCATTAGAAAGCCTGCTCATTGAGCAGGCTTTCGTCGTTTAGAGTAATTAATAATTCGTCTTCGTTCATGCTTTCAGAATGAAGAGTCGGGGTCTGGAAGGCCAGCCCATCGAATCACTCTCTAGCGACGACTACTAGAAAGCCCACTCATCTGAGCGGGCTTTTTGCTTTTTCATCCGGGAAATTTGCGCATCCATTCGCAACGGAATGAGGTAGAATGGCCGCAACATTCACATCCCGCAGTAAGGAAGAGGTATGAGAAAGTCGTTCATCCTGTGGTTTATTTTGCTGTTTTTCGTTTCGATGATCGTCACCAAAGTAGTGATCAGCGGCTAAACCTACAAGGCTTATGGCAGTGCGGGAGTGTGCAGGTCGACCTTTTGCCCTGTGTTAAAGGCTTAACGTCAAACCCGGCTTTGCGTAGCAATGGCACCAGCCCCTGTTTTCCATAAAGGTGCAGCGCGCCGACCACCATCACGTAGTTTCCCTCAGTAAATCTCGATTTATCACTCATCGCTTTGAGCCAGTTGTGGTTGCGCTCCGCAATCAGCTTGTGTTCGAAGTCACTGGCAGTGCCATATCATCGACGATCGCGGTCAGCTTTTCTTCATCACCAGCCAGCCACGAATCAATCAGGCAGGGCATGAAATCTTTTGAAAGCTCCCAGTATTTAAGGGTGTCAGTCAACAATTCCAGGCCATCATTTTCTGCCTTGGCCAAGAGGTCAATCTGCTGCTGCACAGTTTCAAGTGCGATAACCGGCTTATTCTTAGCGGTGGTTTGGGAAAGAAAGTAGAGGTCAACCCCCAGCAGCTGGTTCAAACCCATTGAGTTGACCTGCTGCATCTGCAAGGCCATGGCGACTTGCCAAGGAGGCAGGTTTAACAGGTTTTCAGTCGGTAGTCCTGCATCGGCAGCAACATTGGCGAGTACCTGCTTTTGCGAAGCATTAAGATGGGTGCGGGTTGGTTTGCTTTTTGGAAAGCGGACGTTGGTATCGTTGATGATATCGGCTTCAACAATCAGGGCATCGGCATTATTGAACCGTGTGACGATGATCTCTGGCAGCGGGTAGAAATCGGGTCTGCCAGCATGGACAGATCCCATGATGGTGAAAGTGACACCCTCTTTTGAAGCCTGCCACACCTGTGGTGTCGAAAAAGAAAATGAAGAGAAAAAGAGTGTGAAAATCAGGGTGATAAAGCGTGTCATGAAGCTCCATACTTGTGCAGTAACAGTATGGAGGCTGAACGCATGATTGTCAGTCTTAGTTGTGCTTGTTAAACACCATGGTCATGCCGTTTTTGGAGAAACCAATCACTTCATACGGGTCTTTTTGATCGCCATATTCCATACCTGGTGAGCCAACAGGCATACCCGGTACTGCCAGACCTGCCAGTTTTTGGTTTCTTCTCTAGGAATGCTTTTACATCGCTCGCTGGAATGTGGCCTTCAAACAGGTATCCATCAATAACAGTGGTGTGGCACGAGGCGAGCTGAGGTTTAATGCCCAGTTTCATTTTAATGGGGTTCATGTTGACGTGGTCTTCAACTGCCATTTCAAAGCCATTGTCTTCCATATGCTTTACCCACTCTTTACAGCAACCGCAGTACGGCGACTTGTAAGTAATGCCAGCAGATGCAAATACGCTCGTAGAAATCAGGCAAATGAAAGCGCCGCGAATTTAGGAAGTTTTTTCATAGCTTCTCCTCAGTGTTTTTTTATCTTGTTGCAGCAGTGGGGAACATGACTCGCCCCATCCCGCAAGTTGTTATCTTTGAAGTGATAGAGATGACGCTTTGCCCGTTGCCAGAAAGTACGGCTGAGCGTAACCCTCGCATCCTCTATCACCCGTGTTAAATCAACCAATCTGACATCGTAAACCAGCGATACGCATTTGCCGTCTATCCTGACGTTCTGTACGCCCGCATTTTGCAGCGCCTGTATCTGCCCTGAGGTGAGGGGCGCTGCAAGTTTTAGATGCCGTTGAACGGTATAAGCCTTTTCCATTTCAGACTGTTATTTTTTCTTTGCCAGCCAAAACCACCAGACAATGGCGGCAATCAAGGCAACGCGAGAATATTAACCAACATGTTTGTCTCCTTTTTGGGGTTTGAACCAGCGCAGACGGTTTGCATTACTGACCACTGTGATGGAAGAAAGTGCCATTGCCGCACCTGCGACCACTGGCTTAACAACGCGCCGGTCAGCGGGAACAAAATACCTGCCGCAATAGGGATACCCAGCGAGTTGTAGATAAACGCGCCAAACAGGTTCTCTTTCATGTTACGGAGTGTGGCCTTGGATAGGGTCAGTCCGTCAGTTGCGGCATCAATGGAATGACGCATCAGGGTCATCTGTGCGCTCTCAATGGCCACGTCACTGCCGCTGCCAATCGCGATCCCCACTTCGGCTTTCGCCAGTGCAGGGGCATCGTTAATACCATCACCAATCATCGCGACCTTGCGGCCTTCTGATTGCAAACGGGTAATGACGTCTGCTTTGCCGTCTGGCAATACGCCTGCCACCACTTCATCAATCCCGGCCAGTTTTGCAATCGCGTTAGCAGTGTCAGGGTGATCGCCTGTCAGCATCACAACGCGGTAGCCCAGGGATTTCAGCCTCGCCACTGCACTCGCAGAATCTGCACGCAGTGGGTCACTAATACCAATCAGACCCAGCAGGGTTTCGCGTTTAGCCAGATACACAGCGGTTTCACCGCGGCTCGCCAGCACTTTGGCGGCATCGTTCCCTTCGCCAAGTGTTATGCCATTGTCTTCCATCAGACGGGCATTACCCAGAAGGTATGTTTCGCCATCGATAACCGCTTTCAGGCCTTTTCCGGGAATACCTTCAAACTGGCTGATGGCTGAAAGCGTCAGGGATTTAGCTTTTGCCGCTTCCAGTACCGCTTTCGCCAGCGGGTGTTCAGAACCTTGTTCCAGGCTGGCAGCCAGCTGTATCAAGGTATTTTCAGCCTGGGAAATACCCACGACAGATGTCACCTGTGGCTTGCCTTCAGTCAGGGTGCCGGTTTTATCCAATACGACGGTGTCGACATTCGCAGCATGTTGCAGCGCTTCAGCGTCTTTGATCAACACACCCAGCTCAGCCGCGCGGCCAACTCCGGTGGTCACCGACATTGGTGTCGCCAGGCCTAGAGCACAAGGGCAGGCAATAATAAGCACAGTGGTTGCTGTGACCAACATAAAGCTGAGTTTTGGATCCGGGCCAAAGTTGTACCAGACCAGCGCAGTCAGGATCGAAATGATCATGACAGTCGGAACAAAGATCGACGAAATGGTGTCCGCCATACGGGCCAGTGCCGGTTTACTGGTTTGTGCCTGGCGTACCAGGTGAATGATGCGCGACAGCATGGTACCACTGCCAATGCCGGTCGCTTTAAACAGCAGGCTACCATTCTGGTTTACCGTACCTGCATGAAGCGCATCTCCCAGGTTTTTATGCACGGCCAGCGGTTCACCGGTCAGCATGGACTCGTCCACATAGCTTTCACCTTCTTCAACCACACCATCAACCGGGATTTTTGAACCAGGTTTAACGCGCAGCATCATGCCAGCTTTTACCTCTGCCAGCGGTACTTCACGCTCTTGCCCATTTTCCACAATCAGTGCTGTGGGCGGTTGCAGGTCAAGCAGGCGATCCAGCGCTTTTGACGTGGAAGCGCGCGCTTTCGCTTCAATGGCGTGGCCAAGGGTAACCAGACCCAGAATCATCGCTGTCGCTTCAAAGTAAACGTGGCGAGCCTGTTCAGGAAATACATGGGGTGCAACGACGACAGCTGCAGAGTAAAGCCACGCAGCACCTGTACCCAGTGCAACCAGGGTATCCATGGTGGCTCGGTGGTGTTTGAATGCTTTAAATGCATTCACATAAAAGTGTTTACCGGCTGTGAAAAGCAGCGCCAATGTGGCCAGTGCGACAATCCCCCAACCAATTTGGCTGGTGGTGCTTTGCACTGACATGGTGCCACCCAGCAAGCCCCACAGCATCAATGGTGCGCCCAGACCCAGCGACAACCAGGTGTTGCGTTTGTGTTCTGCCAGTTGTGAAGCATGCAAGTCGGCCTGACGCTGGCGGCGGGTTTCTTCGTTTTCACTCAGTTCAGCGCCATAGCCCGCGTTGGATACCGCGGTAATCAGGCTTTGGGTGTCTGCGCTGCCGGTGACCATAGCCGTACGTTCAGCCAGATTGACGCTTACGCCATCAACGCCAGGGACACTTTTCAGTGCGCCTTCGACAGACAACACGCAGCTGGCGCAGGTCATGCCGGTCAGGATCAATTGCTGGGCGTTGTCAGCGTTTATGACAGCGTCAGGTGTTGATTCAGCCGGTGGCTCTTGTGCCTCATCAACAGCCTCTTGTACCGTATCGATGGCCTTCGGCGCCGGCTCTTCAGCTTCAGCTGTAGTTTCGGTAGTCGCCTCATCAGGAACCTGATAACCGGTTTGCTCAACAATGACGACAAGATCTTCACGTGAAAGTGAGGAGGTGACACGGGCACTGTTCTTTTCTACATCGGCAAGATAGACGCCTGGTGCGGCTTCAAATGCAGCTTTCAGTTTGGCAACACAGCGCCCACAACTTAATCCCGCCAGCGGCAGCGCAATGGTGTCAGCCACTTTATAACCCAGACCTTCAACCGCTGAAATCACATCAGCCAGCGGCGCGTCGGCATTGATGGTGAGCGAGGTGGTATCTGCATTTGCCAAGGTTACACCGTCAAGCGGTTCGACCGCGGCCATTACTTTTCTGGCGCAGTTCATGCAATTTAGTCCGCTCAACGGGAGCGTAATAGTTGTCTCCGTGCTTTGCGGCGGAGTTCGGAGTTCGATGTCAGCCATAGCGTTACCTATTTTTTCTTGCAGTCTTGGTGTCAGACTGTTCATAATTCCGAAGAATAAACCTTCCAGCAACTGTAAGGTCAAGCATGAATTTGAAACAGAGGTGATTGAATGAAAATTAATGAGATCGCCCGTTTGACGGGACTGACGCCCAAGACCATCCGCTTCTACGAACAGAAAGGGATCATCAGCGAACCGGCGCGTGCCGAAAACGGTTACCGTGCTTACGGTCAAAAACACATTAATGAACTGCAGATGATTCGCCGCTCCCGTTTGGTGGGGTTCAGTCTGGATGAATGTCAGGCGTTGCTGGAAATGTCACGCAACCCAAACATGCGAAGTGCAGACGTGAAACGAAAGGCGTTGGAGAAAATTGCGGAGATTGACGAAAAAATCATGGAGCTTCAGGCGATGAAAACCTCGTTGCATACACTGGCGGATGCCTGCCCCGGTGATGACAGTGCCTGTTGCCCGATCATTGATGCCCTTTCTGAAGGGGACGAAAAGTAAAAAAGCGCCGGAAAGGCGCTTTTTGCTCATCTTGGATAGGATAAATCAGTAGAGCAGTGAGTAAAGCTGACGACGGTAGCGTGCGGCGATTTCATTGCCCTGACCCAACGCAGCCAGGATATCCATCATGGTTTTCTTGGCTTCACCAAAGTTCATGTCTTTACGCAGGATACCCATCAGTAGCTCCAGCGCTTCTTCCTGACGGTTTACCTGACTGAATTGAACCGCAAGCTCAAACGCCAAATCATGGTTGTTTGGGTCTGCTTCAAACGCGTTTTGCAGCTCGCGTATTTCAGGGGTATCTGCCGCTTGCTTGTGCAGCTCTACTTTCGCTACCAGCGCTTTGTATTGCGCATCTTGATCTTGCATTAGCACGGTAGCGAGCACCGCTTCAGCCAAATCAAATTGCTGGGTTTCAACAAAGCACTCAGCGATAGCCAGCTTGAACTGGCCATTTTCACCTAACGCTGCTTCAACAGATTTCAGCAAAGGCAACGCTTCAACATAGTTGCCTTCAGCCATCTGAGCCAGCGCATTCTTGAATACCATTTCATCCTGGCTTGGCAGGTGACGCACCAGCATTTCACGAACCGTGTCTTCGGTTTGTGGGCCAGCAATGCCATCCACAGGCTGACCGTTGCTGAACAGTGCAATGGTTGGCAGTGCGCGAACGCCAAACTGGGCAGCCAGCATTTGCTGTTGTTCACAATTGAGAAGGGCAAGGGTGAACGCGCCTGCATACTCGTGAGCGAGCTTCTCAAGTGCCGGGATAATTTCGGTGCTTTCCGGGCTCATTTGCGCCCAGAAATGGATAAGTACTGGCGTTTCTACAGAGCCTTCAAGGATCGGCTGAAAATTTTGCTCAGTCAGTTCAACAATATAATTCGGATGCATAACGTCGCCTGATCGTTAGGGGATGAGTGTGCTTGGGTATAAAGGTGGGGCGCGCGCTGAGAAAATTCAAGGCATTATCCGTCAAAAGGCGCAGAAAACTTGGAGAGTTTGACGCGGGATCAACCGGAGGATCGTTTTTCCCAGCAACGAAAAAGGCCACTGATGATTCAGTGGCCTCAATCTTTTGCGCTCGTCGATGTGAAACGCTGACTTAAAACACAAGCAAAACTGCCAGCGTTACACTCAAACAGAGCCAGTTCAGTTGACTAAGGGACATAGTCCGGCTCCTTTTGGGGGTATTTGTTCTTTTATTGTTTCCCCGTTCACTTCCTGTTCCGACATGCGTCACATCTGTGTGGCTGATGAGGCAGGTGTTTCACGGTACAAGGAGAAGCTTAGCCAAGGTTTATGACAGATTAATGAATACAAAACGGCTTTTTGCACTGTGTTTTTTGTGAGAACGGTCTATACCCAAACGACCTCTGAATGCGCGCATCATCAGGTTGTTTGGGTATACATTAGCCACCTTTTGCTAACAAACGGTCTAACGTTTTGGCGGGCAAGAGCCTTTTACACAGCGCCATGTACTGGGTGGGCTTGGTCACCCGGTAACGTATTTTGGGGTTGGCTGACGTCAGCGCGTGCACCAAAGGTTCAACAATCGCTTCGGCTGGTAGCGTGTATTTATTGGAAGAGTGCTCGCTTTCCAACCGCGCCTGTTGTGAGAGGTAATCGTTTTTAAAGCGGCTGCTTTCTGGGTTGATATAGCGGAAAAAAGCGTTCAATGCGTTGGCGCGAAAACGGCTCTCGATAGGGCCGGGCTCGATCAAACTGATCTTTATCGGTGTTCCTTCAAGCTCCAGGCGGATCGTATCTGTCCAACCTTCAACAGCAAATTTACTGGCGTTATAAGCGCCGCGAAATTTCAGCGCTACAAATCCCAAGACCGAACTGTTTTGCACAATGCGTCCCTTTCCGTTTTCGCGCATCATCGGGATCACCGCCTGGGTCAGGGTGTGCCAGCCAAAGAAATTGGTTTCAAATTGTTTCCGCAGCGCATCAGTGGGCAAATCCTCCAGTGCGCCGGGTTGACCATAGGCTCCGTTGTTAAACAAACCAAACAGTTTGCCTCCGGTCAGACTTTTCACTTCTTCCACGGCTTTGAGAATGGAGGTTTCATCGGCCAGGTCGAGGTGTATACAAGTCAGCCCTTCTGCTTTCAGCTGCGCGACATCTTCCTGTTTTCGGCACGACGCAATCACGTTAAAGCCTGTTTTGCCAGCGCGTGGGCGCACACATAGCCGATGCCGGAGGAACAACCGGTCATCAATACGGCGTTGTTCATTGCGTTTTTATCCTTGTTCGTTCAGGTGCGGAAGCAGGTTCTCGGTCACATATTCAGCAATCCAAGGTTGGGCGACCGGTTTGGGATGCAGCCCGTCAGACATCATCCAGCCATCGGTCAGCACCACTTTTTCCATAAAAAAGGGCAGTAATGGAATTTGCATTTCTTTACTTAATGCTGGATAGATATCAGCAAAAGCCTTGCTGTATCGTTGACCATAGTTAGGTGGGATTTGGATCTGCATCAGGGCGACCTGAGCTCCACTTTCCTGACTTAAGTTGATCAATTTAGTGAGGTTCTGGCGTATCTGCTTGGGAGGGAAGCCCCGCAAGCCGTCGTTGGCACCCAACTCAATCAAAACCCATTCCGGCTGATGTTGTTCCAGCAGTTGTGGCAACCTATCCAGGCTGTTGCCTGTGGTATCGCCGGAAATACTGGCATTGACGACCCGGGTGATGTCACTCGATTGTGCCAGTTTCGGTTCAATTAACGTCGGCCAGCTTTTTTCTATGCCATTTGATAGCCCGCGCTCAGCTGTCGCCCAAGACCAAAAGCGTTTGCGAAGAAACGCTGAAACTCATCATCAAAAGACAGAAAGAAAGGATGCGAAACATGACTACTCCAGTGATCAGGGCCAGTAACGTGTCAAAAACCGTGAGGACAAATGCACAGTCTCTGACCATTCTGCAGGATGTTTCCCTTCAGGTCGAGCAAGGGGAAAGTATTGCTTTGGTTGGGGTTTCCGGCGCAGGCAAATCAACACTCATGACTTTACTTGCGGGTCTGGATACCCCAAGCGTGGGGGAAATCGAATTGCTGGGCAAACCGCTTAGTCAGTTGGATGATGATGCGCGCGCTGCGCTCAGGGCTGAATCTATCGGTTTTGTGTTCCAAAGTTTCCTGCTGGTGCCATCGCTCACGGCGCTGGAAAACGTATTGCTGCCTTGCACCATCCGTGGTGATGATGAAGACGAAGAAAGGGCAATGTCCCTGCTGGCATCCGTTGGCCTTAAAGGGCGTGAAACCCATTTGCCGTCGCAGCTTTCCGGTGGTGAACAGCAGCGTGTTGCCATTGCTCGCGCCTTTATGACCAAACCCCGCGTGCTGTTTGCGGATGAGCCGACCGGAAACCTAGACCAACACACCGCGGCGACCATTATTGATCTGCTGTTTGCCCTCAACCGCGACCATGGGACGACGCTGATCCTTGTTACCCATGACCCAGCGCTGGCTGAGCGCTGTCACCGTACCTTGCATCTCAATGCGGGCGAATTGATGGGGGCAGCATGAAGAACAACCTGACCTGGCGCTGGGCGTGGCGCGAACTCACCCATGGACAGCTCTGGCCGGTTGTCGCAGCGCTGGCGCTCATTATTGCCTGTGTGTTTGCGCTTTCTGCGCTGGCGGGGCGGATTGAATCTGTGCTGACCCAGCAGGGGCGTTCAATGCTTGCAGCGGATATGGTGCTGCGCAGCAACCAGCCAGTGAGCCCTGATACGGTCAGCACGTTAAGCCGTGATGGCGTGGAAAGCTCCAGCCAGACCCGCTTTGGCACCATGGCATTTAGCGAAAACGACATGCAGCTTATCAGCGTGAAGGCGGTGGAAAGCAACTACCCATTGCGTGGAGTGCTTGAACTGCAGAATGCGCAAGGCATTCAGAGTCAGGTCAAACCGGGAGAGCTTTGGCTGGAGGAACGCCTGTTTTCACTGCTCAACGTCAAACCAGGTGACAAAGTGGATGTGGGTGATCTGACCCTGACAGTCAGCGGAAAAATTGTCTCTGAGCCTGAGCTTTCCTTTAATCCGTTCAGCCAGATGCCAGCCGCCATGATGCACTTGAGTGATGTTGAAGCAGCAGGTGTGGTGCGCCCCGGCAGCCGGGTCAGCTACCGCTATTTCTTCCGTGGTGATGATGATGCTTTGGCGGCGGTTAAAGACACCTATTCGCTGCAAGAAGGCCAACGCTGGATAGATGAAAATACCGGGGATCGCACCGGCGATATGCTGGAGCGCAGCCGCGGTTATCTGTCTCTCACTGTGGTGCTTGTGATCATTATGGCGGCGGCAACCTGCTGTTGACCTGTCTGCATTATGTCGACAGCCGCACCCAGACCCTGGCAATGGTGAAAAGCCTCGGCGCACAGCGAAGCTGGGTTCGCCGCTGGCTTGGTCGACAGCTTGTTATGTTGATGCTGATGGCGACAGCGTTGGGGCTAGGCTTTGGTTTTATGCTCGAATACCTGTTGCGTCTGCCATTGGGCGATGTCCTGCCGTCACCTTTGCCGGGCTACGGTCTATTACCTTGGCTGCTTGGACCAATCGTTGCTTTGCTGGTCGCTCTGCCTGCACTCGGTATTCCGCTTATCCGCCTGATTGAAGCGCCTGCTATGAGCGTGCTGCAGGAGCAGACCTCTGTGAAGGCGCGGAAAAATCCATGGAGCTGGCTGCTGGCGGCCGTGCCTGTGCTGGCTTGATCGCCTGGTCTTACGATAACCGTTTGCTTTGGTTGGTATTGGCTACGCTGGTGATGATGCTGAGCCTGTTGGCGGCAATTGGAGTGATGGTGCTGCGCTTTGCACAAAAACGGGTTCGCCATCCAGCCTTTAAACTGGCGTTGAGCCGCATTACGCGAAACCCGGCAGCCAGCGGAGCCCAACTTGGTGCGCTCGCCACTTCGTTCATGTTGCTCACTATTATCTGGCTTTTGCGCACCGATCTGTTGGAGGACTGGCAGCAAACCCTGCCGCCGGACGCGCCGAATGTGTTTGCGCTTAATATCGCCAAAAGTGAGCTAGATGATTATGTCGGGCGACTGGACACCAATAGCCTTGAACGCTCGGAGGCCTACCCGATTGTGCGGGGACGTCTGGTGGCAAGCAACGGTGAGCACTACGCCGAGTTGACGCCGGACAGGCAAGAGCGCGACGAAGCGCTGCGCCGTGAGCTGAACTTTACCTGGCGCGATAGCCTGCCAAGCCATAATGATTTGATCGCGGGGCAATGGCCGACGGAAGGGGGCGTGTCGGTGGAATCTGGCATTGCCGACAGACTGGGATTGAAGCTCGGGGATGTGCTGACCTTTTCGGTCAACAGCCAGGAATTTGATGCGACGGTCAATTCCATCCGGGATGTGGAATGGCGAAATATGAAGCCTAATTTCTACTTCATCTTCGACCCAGCGCTGGTGGAAAACCTACCAGCAAACTGGTTGGTGAGTTTCAGGCTGGAAGATGGGCAAAGCGAGATCCTTAACCAGCTGGGGCGGGATTTCCAGACCGTCACCTTGCTTGACCTTCGCACCATGAGTGGCCGCATTCAGGTGATCCTGCGCCAGGTGAGTTTGTCTTTATCTGTACTGGCGGGGCTGGCCGTTGTCAGTGGCCTGTTGCTTCTGCTGACTCTGCTGCGGATTACCCTGGCAGAAAGGCAGCGGGAAATCATGCTCTACCGGACGCTGGGCGCAAGCAAAAAACGCATCAACACCACGCTGTGGGCGGAATACGGCATCATGGCGCTGGTCTCGGGCTGTATGGCGGTGGGCGGTGCTGAGCTTGCGATGGCGGGGCTGCTGAAGTGGGGCGTTGAATTGCCGGTGCGGATCCATCCTGAAGTCTGGCTCAGCCTGCCAACACTGGCTGTCGGCTGGTGTTCGTGACGGTTGCTGGATGCTGCGGGGATTGCTGGAGCCGCTGAAACGCTGATTTCCCGCGATGACAGAAACGACAAGGCCAGCCGAAAACGGCTGGCCTTTTTGTTGCTTTAACCGTTTCGGGTGAGGTCGAGCGGCGCAAAATTGGCGTGATTCGGGAAGGTCTCACGGATTGTTGCGTCAGACGCGCCCAACCAACGGGCGAGCGCAATATACACCTGATCAGCAGCGATGGTCGGCAGCAAGCGGCCGCGTTCAACAGCATCCGGCCCTTCCGGTCGGTAGTCAGGCCAGGTGCCGATAAACGCAGAGCCATCGATTGCCCCACCCATCACAATTTGGTGTCCGCCCCAGCCATGGTCTGTGCCTGTGCCGTTCGCCGGAATGCGGCGGCCAAAGTCGGAGTGGGTAACAGTGATGACATTGTCGTGCAGTCCCAAGAGTTTGAGGTGAGCATTGAAGGCCGCCATGGCATCACTCAATTCCGCGTACTTCTCATTCAGGCACGGTTTTGATCAGCGTGGGTATCAAAACGCCAAGTTGCAGAAAGAATATCTGCGTGCCCTGATTCAGCTCTGTGCTTTTGCGGATCAAGCGCGACGTCATGCGAAACTGGGTACCAAGCCCCGTGTCCGGATAGAGCGGCATATCGTCTTCATCGGCAATGCTGTCAATCACGTCCATCAAGGTGTTTGCAACGTGAATAGAATCCTTGCGACGGACGCCAGTGTTTGGTCAAAAGCGTCGCCATCCACCTCAGCAAAGTAGTCATCCAGCGCAGTAACAGTGTTGGCATTGGCATTCAGCTCGGTGATCTTTTTGCCCCGGATAATGTTCTGATTCAGCGTGTTTGCGCGCAGAAGCTGGGTTTCACCGGCATGGCTGTATAGCGGAGCAAGGTTGGTACCTGACAGATCCTGTTGCAGCACATCCATCAAACGTCCTGCCCAGCCCGTTGTCAGGCTGTAACCCACAGCGCCTTTTTCCCACTCGTTCTTTTGCGAGTTGTGGGAAAACAGAAATGGCGGTAACCGATAGCCCTGGGTGTCTGCTTCTTCCTTGGTCAGCGGTTCGCGAAGGATGCCGCTGTTGACGATGACACTGGCTTCCCGATTGGCAAAAACCTCGGCCAATTTGGTCATTTTCGGGTGCAGGCCGAGCGAAACCTCGAGATTGTCCCGGCAGCGTCCCGTTGCCGGAACAGGCAACAACTGTTCTTTAGCCAACGCAAGATCAGGGCGCACATCAAAATAGGTTTGGTAGTGCGTTTCGCTGGTGGGAACCACCATATTGGCGGCGTCATTCCCACCATCCAGCAGCACGCAAACCAGCGCTTTGCTGGCTCCTGTTGAGCCTGCAAAGCCCAGCGGCGCAGTCAGCACGGAAGGTGCAGCGACAGAAAGCACAGTGATGTTCTTTAGAAAGTCACGACGGGTAACCATATCTACCTCTGGATCAAAAATTCGGGACTAGTCACCACCAGGGTGAGCGCAATGGCCGCTTTGTTCTGGTAAATCCGCTCTGAAGCAATGGCATTCATCATGGCGACACGGAGCGTATTGCTCATTGCTCCATCAAGAAAGCGTGCATTGATAAGATCAGGCAGGGCATTCTCATCCGCTGACTGTGCAGCAGTGAAATAGGCTGACAGATCCAGATAGATAGCGTTGTCACAGCGAACGGTATCCGGTTTGTACACCCTTGAAAAACGCGGACGCAGCGCATTCTGGTAACTGATAAATCCGGCCCATGGCATGATTTCAAATTCAGGTGCCTTCAGCCCGCTGTCGGAAAGCGGCCCGCTGGGGCTGAATTCCGGTGAATAAAAGTTAAAGACGGATGTGGCTGCCAGTGGTCCCTGTGCAATGGAATGGAAAATTTCATTGGTATCAAGGGGAAGGGCATCCTTACCGCCATAGGTTTTCGCGTTGAGGATCCGGAACACTTCGGCGACAGCCAGGATTGGCTCTTTGAGTTTGGCTACCGGGTAGCGCTCAGGATCGCTTGAACCGTTTAGAGCCTCGTCATCCAGCCAAATTGCCGCGAACACACTTTCCATGTCGCCACGAATTCCCTGCCCGTTATCGTTAAACGCCTGGGCAACACGCTCGATGTAAGCCGGAGAAGGGTTTGACGTCACCAGACGCTGGATCAGGTGGCGCGCGACAAACGGCCCGGTGTTCGGGTGCTCGAAAAGAATATCCAACACATCCTGCACATCTTTCAGCGGTGTTTGACCGGCAGGGAGCGTATGGCCGAAAACGGTTTTTTCGCCATCATCGTGCCAGCTTCCCCCATTTGTCAGAGCCCGGCATCATAGGCTGGATCAATCCTTTTCCATCCACCGGGCGGTTGGTTTCAGGGTCGAGTACGCGGTCGGAATAGGTCCAGCCACTGAATGCCCGCGCAATTTCTTCGACATCACCCTGGGTGTAGGTTTGGATTTTATTGCCCTGCTGTCCAGCTTGGGCGTGCCGTCCGTGTTCAGCTCGTACAAACCGATGGTAAAGAGCTGCATCACCTCCCGCGCATAGTTTTCATCCGGATAGGTGCCGCGTTTAGGGTTGTGCTTTTTGCTGTTCACCATGCTGAGGTAACTGCCCATGGCTGGGCTGAGCGTGACGGCTTCAAGCAGGTCGCGGTAATTGCCGAAAGCATGTTGTTGCAGGATATCGTAATACGCAGCAAGGCTTTGTGGGTAACGGCCGATATAGGCAAAGCGGCGGCTGATAACCAGTATCTGGCTCAGGGCGAACGCTGCGCGCTGGCGAAGTTGGTCTTTCCCGTACAGCATCTGATCCCACCAGATTCCGTCACGGGCGGTGGTTGAGTTGGGGCGGACAAACCCGCAGTTGGACGGCGGTGCCATCGACGCGATCGTTGGCAGGGCGGCCTCAAGCATCTTACGTTGAGAGGTGACGGGCAGGTTGAACTGCTGCTCCATCCAGTTGATGTACCCCATCCGGTTGAGATCTGCTGAAAGCGAGGCTGAGTTGCCTGCCGTCGCGCGTTCAATAAAGCTGTGTTGTTGCTGCTCAGAAAGGTAGGCAGGTGCGTTGTCCGGCAACCATGATGGCTGGTTTGGTACCGTTACGGACGGGCTTTCACTTTCGCCGTTGCAACCCAGTAAAAGTGGGAGCATTAAGGCGGCCAGCAGGGGGATTTTGTACATGCTTTCTCTCGGTGTATTGAGGTGCGGGGAATCTAGGCAGGGCTGTTAAATTGGTCAAGAAGAAAGGGAAATATTACGCACTAATGTCATATTTGTGAGATGTCGTTGAGGAATTTTTATCACATCCGCAGCGGGACAGCGGCAAGGCAAAAAAGACAGGGTGAAAGGGAGCGGATGAAAGCGCAGGGCTGGCTTGCTCTGCGCTCGTCATCGGGAAGGCTTTTATTGCAGCAGGTTGTCTAACGCTGGCGATAAATCGGGATATTCAAACCCGTACCCGCTGTTTTCCAGTGCCCGCGGCACAGCGCGCTGGCTGTCGAACAATAGCTGACCAGCTTCACCCAGCATCAATGAAATGACGAATTTCGGGGTGAACAGAAAGTGGGGACGGTGCAGGGACTTTGCCAGTGACTGGCTGAAGACTTTGTTGGTGACCGGCGTTGGCGCTGTGAGGTTAAACGGCCCGCGTGCGTCGGCATGGTTGAGTAAATGAATGATGCCACCCACCATGTCATCAATATGGATCCAGGGGAAATACTGGTGTCCATCGCCAATCGGCCCGCCCAGTCCGAACTGGTAAGGCAGCAGCATTTTCTTCAAAGCCCCGCCTTTTTTGCTCAGCACGATGCCGGTACGCAGCAGGCATACCCGGGTCAAATCAGAATCAGCCCGCATGGCAATTTTTTCCCAGTTTGAGCAGACTGAGTGCGCAAAGTCCGAAGCGTCCACCACCAGAGACTCGTCAATGATCCTGTCACCCTGGTCGCTGTAATACCCGACCGCTGACCCGCTGATAAAGGTATGGGGCGGGGTGTCGGCCGCCTGGATCAAATCCACCAGTTTTTGGGTGATCCCCCAACGGCTGGAACAGATAATGCCCTTTTGGTTTTCCGTCCAACGCTGATCCACGATGGGTTCCCCGGCGAGGTTTATCACCGCATCAATATGGTTCAGGCCCCCCAGTTGGCTGAGGTGGTTAATCAGGTGGACTTTCTCTGGTAGAACACGGCTGGCTTTTTCCGGCGAGCGGGTCAACACGGTGATCTCGTGGGAAGCGAGCCGGGGGATCAATGCCCGGCCAATCAATCCGGTGCCGCCGGTGATAAGGATATGCATGTGACAGTGTCCCTTAAGTGGTTATTAGAACCAGTATGCATTCAATTGGTTAATTGATCAGCCAGACAATGATCTTAATGCCGAAAATCGTGAGTCCCTTGTTAGCTGTATCACCCTATTGATATTGTGGATTGGCAATTTCGCTGACCTTGGCCCAGTTTTAAAGGCACAAATGTACTTTTCGCCCTAGTTTTGTTTTTCGGAGTATCAGTGAAGGGATTGACTGCATTACTCACCGCGATGTTAGGCAGCCTGAAAGACTTGCTGCCCATCATCCTCGTCATCGGTTTTTTCCAAATCATCGTTTTGCAACAACCTTTGCCAGACTGGATATCAATCATGGTCGGTTTGGTGCTGGTGGTCGTAGGGCTGACTTTCTTTGTTTTTGGCCTTGAAATGGGTTTGTTCCCCATCGGTGAATCCATGGCTCACTCCCTGGCGCGAAAGGGCAGTGTGTTCTGGCTGATTGTCTTTGCTTTCCTGCTTGGCTTTGGCACCACGATTGCAGAGCCTGCGCTAACTGCGGTAGCGGCGGAAGCAGCGCAAGTGGCGGCGGAAGGGGGCATGATAGGAATGACACCAGAAGCCCAGTCTTCCTATGCCAATGGCCTTAGGGTGACGGTGGCACTGTCTGTTGGGTTCGCCATTGTATTGGGGGTGCTCCGTATACTCAAAGGCTGGCCTATTCACCGCATCATCATTGGCGGCTACATTCTGGTGGTGATCATGACTGCTTTTGCCCCGCGCTATATTATCGGGATCGCTTACGACTCGGGGGGTGTGACAACCTCCACGATCACTGTGCCTCTCGTGACGGCTTTGGGGGTGGGGCTGGCGACGGTCATCAAAGGCAGAAATCCCATGGTTGATGGCTTCGGCCTGATTGCCTTTGCATCACTCTCACCCATGATATTTGTGATGGTTTACGGGATGGTGGTGACATGACAGTCCTGCTAGATCTCATTCCTACTTTCGTTTCCACCCTGTTTTCCACGGTGGTGGACGTCATTCCTATTATCTGCATTCTCTTCGGCTTCCAGCTCGCAGTGCTGCGAAAACCGATTGTTAACCTGAAGCGGATCATCTTTGGTTTTGTTTACGTCATCCTTGGGTTATCGCTGTTTCTGATGGGATTGGAACTGGCACTGTTTCCTCTTGGTCAGTCAATGGCAGAGCAGCTCACCGCACCGGAATTTTTATTCGGTGAGGGGATGAGCATGCCCCAAACCGTTACCTGGCAGCACTATTACTGGGTTTACCTGTTTGCTGCAGCCATTGGCTTTAGTACCACGGTGGCAGAGCCTTCCCTGATTGCGGTGGCGATCAAGGCCTCGCAAGTTTCCGGTGGCGCGATTAGCGTGAATGGGCTGAGGTTTTCAGTGGCACTGGGTGTGGCGATGGGGATCTCGCTCGGTTGTTACCGGATCGTGGCGGGTGACCCCATTCATTTTTACATCATTGCCGGTTACATCGTGGTGGTGATCCAAACTTTCTATGCCCCGAAATTTATTGTGCCGCTGGCCTATGACTCCGGCGGCGTAACAACGTCAACCGTGACTGTACCTTGGTGACGGCGTTGGGATTGGGACTGGCATCCACCGTGCCGGGAAGGAGTCCACTGATAGACGGCTTTGGTCTTATTGCCTTTGCCAGCCTTTTTCCCATGATTACAGTCATGGGATATGCGCAGTTAACCGAGTGGGCCGCCAAACGCGGACGCGCTCAATAACCAAGAGGGATTAGCAATGCGGTTCAAATTAATCGTGGCCTTCATTGAAGACTCTAAAACCGATGCAGTACTGGATGCAGCGCGTGACGCGGGGGCAACAGGTGCGACGGTAATTAATAATGCGCGGGGCGAGGGGCTGACCAAACAGAAAACCTTTTTTGGCCTGACACTGGATGTTCAGCGTGACGTCATGCTGTTTGTGGTGGAAGAGCACCTTGCCCGTAGTGTGCTGGAAACCATCAACGAGGTTGGCGAGTTTGATGCGACGTCTGGCAAGGGAATCGCTGTGCAACTGGATATTGAGGATGCCGTTGGGGTGGCACATCAGGTGCGCGAGTTAAGTAGCGTGATTGAGGAAGAACTATGAAAACGACAAAAAAGTCAGGGAAGTCATGAAGCAGGATTTTGCGCTGATAGATGGATTGACCACGGTTTCTGAAGCGATCCGGATTGCGCGGGATAAGGAAATCAAGGCGCTGATCGTGAAAAAGCGCGATGATCATGATGAATATGGACTGGTGTTAATGAATGACATCGCTAAAAAGGTGCTGTCACAAAACCGTTCGCCGGAGCGGGTCAATGTTTATGAGATCATGACCAAACCTGCACTGGGTGTATCGCCGGACATGAATGTGAAATATTGCGCCCGCCTGTTTGAGCGCTTTGGTATCAGCCGGGCACCCGTCATTGAAAACGGTGAGGTGCTGGGTGTGGTGAGCTACAACAGCATAGTCATGTACGGCATGGTGTCGGATTAAAACAGCATGCCGTTGCGGCGATCAGTGGCGGTCAATATGCCGAGATCGCGATCGGGGCAAAAACGTCCCGCACACGTTGTTTCAACACTTTGGCGTCGGGAAACCCGCCATCGCGTTTGCGCTCCCAGATAAGCTCGCCATTGCAATGGATTTCAAACCGCCCGCCAGTGTCGGGATGGAGGGTCAAGCTAGCGACTTCCTCGCTGAAGGTCGAAAGCAGTTCCTGTGTCATCCAGGTTGCACGTAGCATCCAGTTGCACTGGCGACAGTAATAAATATCAATGGTGACTTTTTCCATTAGAGCACTCCCCATAAAAGCTTCACCCCGACCGCAAAGGTTAGTAGTTCAAACGCAATCTTGATAAGACGGTTACTGTATTTATCCGCCATGTAGGCGCCAAGGTAGCCTCCCAGCATTGAGCCAAGCAACAAGGCCGGTATCCACGGCCAATAGATTTCAGCGCCAGCCCACGCCAGTGTCACTGCTCCCAAACCGTTCCAGAACAGGCCTACACTCACCAGTGTCAGTGCCACCGCCTGTTTGTAATCGAGCCCAAACCAGCGCACCAGAAACAAAGTAACGAATAGGCCAGTGCCTGCGGTAAGGGAGCCGTTCAGCAGCCCGATGGCGCTAAGGCCAAGGCAGCCGATGACAAGTCCAAAGGTGGTGCGGTTACGGGGTTCCGCTTCCTGACCGAGAGATTTACGCGTTCGGGAATAAAGGCCAAGCAGGATGATAAATGCACCGAGCAGGCCTTCCGCGACAGGACCTGGCACAAACAAAATCAGGTTGGCGCCGATGATCACCCCGGTCGCACCGGCAAGGGTGACATAGATGGTGAGCTTGGGGTCAAGGTTACCGCTGCGCCAGTGCTTGAGTGCCGCGCCCAGACCCAATGCGACAGACGCTACTTTATGGGTGGCGAGTGCCACTGAAAAGGTGAGACCGAGAAACAGCAACAGGGCAACTGCAAAAGGCCAGAACCGCCGCCAGCCAAAGAGGCGAGGGTATTGGCAAACAGAGAGCCGATAAAAGCCCGAGTTGAGAGAAAGTCCATATTCGCTCACGACAATCCAAAGTGAAAAAGCAGTGTAGCAGTTTGTCTGCAGGTAGAAAAAAGCCCGTGGAAATCACAGGCTTTTGATTGGGAGCAACGGTGTGGATGGGTTGAAAGGCAGCTTACCAGCCTTTCACCGCGCCACCGTCAAACAGCTCATCAGCCGCGCTGAATACTGCGTCAGTCTGATACGCCTGAACGAACTGCTGCACGTTCTGTGCCTTGACGTTGTCAGTACGTGCGACAATCAGGTTCACGTATGGTGACTCTTTATCTTCAACGAAGATGCCATCTTTTGCAGGTGTCAGGTTGATTGCGTTTGCGTAGGTGTTGTTGATAACCGCAAGCGTCACGTCATCCAGAGAGCGTGGCAATTGCGCCGCTTCCAGTTCAATGATTTCCAGGTTTTTCGGGTTTGCCGTGATATCCAGAACGGTCGCTTTCAGGCCCGCTTCGTCTTTCACTTCAATCAGACCCTGCTTTTCAAGCAGCAGCAGTGAACGGCCAAGGTTAGTTGGGTCGTTAGGCACGGCGATTTGCGCACCGTCTTCGATTTCCGCGACGGATTTCACCTTGCTGGAGTAACCGGCAATTGGATAAACCAGGGTGTTGCCCGCGATTTCGAACTTGTAGCCGCGGTCGGTGATTTGCTGATCCAGGTATGGCTTGTGCTGGAACGCGTTGGCGTCGATGGAGCCTCTTCCAGCGCTGCGTTTGGCGACACGTAATCGGTGAAGGTCACCAGCTCTACGTCCAGACCGTATTTTTCTTTGGCTACTTTTGCTGCAACTTCAGCTATTTGCTCTTCTGCACCGGCCATCACACCGATTTTTACTTTAGATAGATCAACCGTCTCTTCCTGGCCACAACCGGTCAGTACCAGTGCCGATGCCAAACCTACAGCGGCTGCAATTTTCTTGAGCGTAAAAGTCATCTTGTATCTCCTTGATTTTATTTTTTCCATTTATGACGGATGGCACAGCCACCCGTGTTTTATCTGTGGTCTACCCGTTTAACCAGGTAATCACCGAGTGATTGAATGAGCTGCACCAGAATGACCAGCATGACGACAGTGATCAGCATGACAGTGCCGTCAAAGCGCTGGTAACCGTAGCGGATGCCCACATCGCCCAGACCGCCGCCGCCAACAGCACCAGCCATGGCGGAGTAACTCACCAGCGTGACCAGGGTGATGGTCGCGCCGTTCAGAATGCCCGGCAGTGCTTCCGGCAGCAGTACTTTGCGGATAATTTGCAGTGGGGTTGCCCCCATTGCCTGCGCCGCCTCTACCAGACCTGCCGGTACTTCCAGCAGTGCGCCTTCAACCAGACGGGCGATAAACGGAATGGCGCCAACGGTCAGCGGCACAATCGCAGCGCTGGTACCGATAGAGCTGCCCACCACAAAGCGGGTGAACGGGATTATCGCCACCAGCAGGATAATGAAAGGGATAGAACGGCCAATGTTGACCACAGTGCCAAGAACCTTGTTGAGCAGAGCATTTTCCAACAGGCCGCGCGGTTTGCTCAGGTGCAGCAAGACGCCTACAGGAATGCCAAATAGAAAGCCAATCGCACCGGATACAAACACCATGGTGAGGGTTTGGCCGAGAGCATCAATCAGCAGGTTTACTAGGCGTTCGTTCTCTGCGAACCAACCTGAAACGGCAGCAATATTAAGCGACATAGCCCAGCACCTCGATGTTTACATTGTGTTCCTTTAAAAATGTCAGCGCGCGGGCGACGTTTTCTTCTTCTCCGAAAAACTCCGCCAGCATCAGGCCAAATTTCACGCCCCCGGCGTAATCCATGTCAGAGCTTAAGATGCTGACATCAATGTCGAACTTTCGGGAAGCCTGACTGATGAGCGGGGCATCCACACTGGCGCCGGTAAACTCAAGGCGTACCAATGGCGGCAGGGTACCGTCGTTTTGCGGCTGCAGGCGCTCGGCGTAATCCTGCGGAATCGACAAATCCAGCGTCGAGCGGATAAAAGTGCGTGCCAGCTCGGTTTTCGGGTGGGCAAAGATGTCACCCACCGGGCCTTTCTCTACGAGTTCACCGTCACCGATGATGGCCACTTCATGACAGATGCGCTTCACCACATCCATTTCATGAGTGATGAGCAAAATGGTCAGTCCCAGTTTCTGGTTGATGGTTTGCAACAGGTTGAGGATGGCGTGGGTGGTCGCGGGATCCAGCGCACTGGTCGCTTCATCACACAGCAGCACTTTTGGCTCACTTGCCAGTGCGCGTGCAATCGCAACACGCTGCTTCTGGCCGCCACTGAGGTTGGACGGGTAGCTTTGGTGTTTGTCATTGAGGCCAACCAGATCCAAAAGCTCCGTCACTTTTCGTTGGATGTGCTGCTTGTCTTTGCCTGCCAACTCCAGTGGCAGCGATACGTTTTCGAACACAGTACGTGAAGAAAGCAGGTTGAAGTGCTGGAAGATCATGCCAATCTTCTGGCGCTCGCGCGTCAAATCAGACTGGGAGAGGGAAGTCAGCTCAACACCGTCGACAGACACCTGTCCGCGGGTTGGGCGTTCCAATAAATTCACAATGCGGATCAGAGTGCTTTTTCCGGCACCGGATGCGCCGATCACGCCAAAGATCCTGCCTTGGGGGATCTGGAGGTTAATATCGCGCAGGGCATGAATTGTTTGCGCGCCCTGTTTGAACTCCTTATTAACCTGTTTTATCTCGATCATATGCCGTCCTGGACAAAATCCGTTTAAGAATCGAATAAAAATGCAGCGATTGTTGTTGGATTATTGCTGCTATCTGGTTTTTGATGCTATTTGCTGTTGCAACTTAAGTCAATGGATATTTTTACGGCTAGACGTCTAAACGTATATTTGATTTTGAAGAGAGGATAAAACGGGAAAATAGAAGGAGATAGGGGGTTGGCATTGTGTGCCTTTCACCCTAGAAATACCGAATCCCTCACGCTTTGTAACCTTATTTTTGCAGTTGCACATTTAACTGACTGCTTTTTGTACTGGCGCACTGATTCGGGATGTGGAATGCAATAAACTGACGTGCTTGGAATGGTAATAGGGACAGGGATGTGAGGACGTCATTTAAAACAATGATGTTAGCGACAAGCGCCTTGAGTTGGCTGCTTGTCTCACTGATGCCTGTGATCAATGCCCACGCAGTAACGCCGGTGTTTGGGAAACCCTGTGTACCGTTAACGGATTTAAGCTGGTCAAACTCGATACTGCTGACACTTTGCAGGGGACGGGTAAGCACGATGGTAAACCCTGCCCATTCGCCCATTTTTCGACGTTTCACCACCTCACCCTGAACACCTCACAAACGTATGCTCAAACCCGCTTTGTTGGGCGCTTCGATTACTCTTTAATGGCTCGAAGAGTAAAGTTTGAATCGCCCATCCCCCGCGCACCGCCAGTGAGTATTCCGTCAATTGTTTAAGTTATTCCAAGGTTCCTTTCATTTCCTTTCTCATTGCCTTCCTATTTTCCTTCTTCATTTTCCTGCACCCTCTGGCACATCGCTTATCGGCCACAGAGCACTTTTGCAATCAGATGGTTAAATAAACGACGGTCATTGTTTGACCGACTTCAAACTCCCTCGTGCTGAGGCTACTTGCTACGCCCCAGAATGAGTAAAGTTATTGCAACATCTTATTAACTGCGCGTTGGTGGATGTGACAGGGACTTTTCAAGGCAACGCCCACCGTTATACCAATTGCCATTTCGTGTTGCCTTATCGATATCGCCATTCCGAGCAAGGAGACTGAAACATGTTAAAACGTCGTTCGTTTCTCGCTGCGACCACAATAGCACTGGGTGTGCTGCTGTCCGGTTGTGGAGAAGAGAAGCAGGAAGCTGCTGCACAGGCACAACCTGCTGAGCAGGAAAAAATTACCTGGAAAATGGTGACCACCTGGCCAAAGAACTTCCCCGGTTTGGGAACAGGGGCGAACAACCTCGCTGAGCTGATCACGGACATGAGCGATGGCCGCCTTGAAGTGAAAGTCTACGGTGCTGGCGAACTGGTCGGTGCGCTGGATGTGTTTGATGCGGTCTCGCGCGGAACGGCTGAAATGGGTCACGGTGCGGGTTACTACTGGAAAGGTAAAGCGCCTGCAGGACAGTTTTTCGCGGCGGTTCCTTTTGGCCTGACGGCGCAGGAAATGAATGGCTGGATTTACAGTGGCGGTGGCCTGGAGCTGTGGGCAGAAGCGTATGAACCGTTTGGTATCATCCCGATGCCTGCCGGTAACACCGGTGTGCAAATGGGCGGTTGGTTTAACAAGGAAATCAATAGCATTGACGATCTGCAAGGTCTGAAAATGCGTATTCCTGGCCTGGGTGGCGAAGTGCTGAAACGTGCGGGTGGTACGCCGGTACTGCTGCCGGGTGGCGAAATCTTCCCTGCGCTGCAATCAGGCGCGATTGATGCGACTGAGTGGGTAGGCCCCATATAACGATTTGGCGTTTGGCCTGCATAAAGCGGCAAAATACTACTACTACCCAGGCTGGCATGAGCCGGGCACAACCCTGGAAGCGCTGATTAACAAAGAAGCGTTCGACAAACTGCCGAAAGACCTGCAATCCATTGTGCTGGCAGCTACCCGTGTTGCAAACGCAGACATGCTGGCGGAATTTACTGCGCGTAACAATGCAGCGCTGGAAAGTCTGGTGAACGAGCATAATGTGGATCTGCGTCCGTATCCGAAAGAAGTGCTGACCCAGCTGCAAACCCTGGCTGACGAAGTGGTGGCGGAGCAGGCTGAAGTGGATGCGATCAGTAAGAAAGTCTACGACTCTTACAAATCGTTCCGCGATCAGGCGATTGACTGGCATGCGATTTCCGAGCAAGCCATGTTGAACGCGCGTAACCCTCAATAAGTTCGAAAGGCAGCACCCTGTGTGCTGCCGCTTTCGTTTCGAAATCCCCAAGCCTTTTGGCTGAAGTTAGAGTTGTCGTATGGATACCGCCTCTCCTTTTCTTATATCCCTGATCAAGGGGATCAACCGATTCAGCGACTGGACCGGACGCCTTGTCTCTTGGTTTGTGTTGGCGATCGTGCTTATCACCTTTGTGGTGGTTGTGATGCGATACATTTTCAACACAGGCTCCGTGTTTATGCAGGAGTCGGTTCTTTATTTTCACAACTACGTCATCATGTTGGGTGCGGCTTATGCCTTGTTGAAAGGCGCGCATGTCCGCGTAGACATTTTCTACCGCCCCATGTCAGACAAGAAAAAAGCTGGGTGGATTTGCTGGGTTTTGTCTTTCTTTTGCTGCCAACCTGCGGCTTTATTTTCTTTATAGGATGGGATTACGTGGCTGCGTCTTGGCATATTCTTGAAGGCTCGCAGGAAGCGGGTGGGGTGAATGCCCGTTATATCTTCAAAACCAGTATCTTGCTGATGCCTGCTCTGGTGATCCTGCAAGGCATTGCGGAGTCCCTGAAAGCGGTAATGACGCTGATGGGCTATCAGGATGCAGTCAAACAACTGGATGAACACGATGAGGAGCACGCACTATGACAGAGTTCCTCGCGCTGTTTCTTTTCCTGTTTACCTTCGGTGTACTGTTGTTGGGTTATCCAGTGGCTTTCTCTCTGGGGGGCTCGGCACTGCTGTTTTCCCTGATAGGCTGGCTGACAGGTACCTTTGATCCGGCTTTCCTTGAAGCAATCCCAAACCGCATTTCCGGCACACTGTCTAATGAGTTGCTGGTGGCTATTCCGCTTTTCGTCTTTATGGGCGTGATGCTGGAAAAATCCAAAATCGCAGAAGATCTCCTCGATACCATGGGGCAGGTCTTTGGCGGGCTCGCGGGTGGTCTTGGTATATCAGTCACCATCGTGGGCATGCTGTTGGCGGCGAGTACTGGCATTGTAGGCGCAACGGTTGTGACCATGGGTTTATTGTCCCTGCCTTCAATGATGAAGCGCGGCTACTGCCCGCGTATCGCCACGGGAACCATCTGTGCCTCGGGTACGCTTGCAGATTATTCCGCCGTCTATCGTGCTGGTGCTGTTGGGGGATGTTATCTCCTCAGCATACCAACAAGCGCAGCTTGATCAGGGGATTTACTCACCGGAAAGTGTCACTGTCGGCGACCTGTTTCTGGGCGCACTGGTGCCGGGGTTTGTGCTGGTCGGGCTCTATATTGTTTACCTGATTGCCATTGCGATCTTCCAGCCGCATCGCGTACCGCCGATCCCAGAGGAGGATCGCAAGGTCAGCAAAGAGCTTTACCTCCAAGTGCTGACGGTGCTGATCCCGCCGGTGCTGCTGATTGTATTGGTGCTGGGTTCTATCCTGACCGGTATTGCTACACCGACTGAAGCGGCTTCGGTTGGCTCTGTCGGTGCGATTGTGCTGGCTGCCAGCAAGCGCATGTTCAGCATACCTATCCTCAAGGAAGTGTTGCGCACCACCACGGAAGTGACGGCCATGGTGTTTATGATCCTTATCGGGGCATCGATTTTCGCACTGGTGTTCCGTGGCTTTGGCGGCGATGACATCGTGCGGGATTTCCTGCATAGCCTGCCGGGTGGTGTGTTTGGCGCTATGTTGCTGGTGATGCTGGTGCTGTTCCTGCTTGGTTTCTTCCTCGACTTTATCGAAATCACCTTTGTCGTGGTGCCTATCGTTGCACCGATATTGCTGACAATGGGTGTTGATCCAGTTTGGCTCGGGATCATGATTGCACTGAACCTGCAAACCTCCTTCCTTACCCCGCCATTTGGCTTCTCGCTGTTTTATCTGCGCGGGGTAGCACCGGGCTCAATATCCACCGGTGATATTTACCGTGGCGTATTGCCGTTCATCGTGATCCAGCTAGTCGTATTGGCGCTGCTCGCCTACTGGCCGACAATGGCTACCTGGTTGCCGGAGTTGGTTTACGGCTAATGCGTAAAATGGCCTCCCGTCGTGGAGGCTATTTTTTCAACGTCATATTACTTGACGGCGACAAAGGCACGGTTTCTACTACGCTTCTTTTTGCTTGTTATGTCCGGAGTTTAAGTGACATCTGCAGTTGATATCGCCATGCTGGCGGTGTTTATCCCCACTTTCTTTTTTGTCTCTGTCACACCGGGTATGTGTATGACCCTGGCGATGACGTTGGGTATGAGTATTGGTGTTCGCCGCAGCCTCCACATGATGTGGGGTGAGCTGATTGGTGTTGGCCTGGTGTCGCTGGCGTCTGTCGTGGGTGTGGCGGCAATCATGCTGAACTATCCGGGGCTGTTCAGCGTGCTCAAATATGTTGGTGGCGCGTACCTGTTTTATCTCGGCGTACAGATGTGGTTGTCGAAGGGCAAAATGGCCATTCCGGACGACCTTTCTGCTAAAGGGAATACTTCCGCAATGACGCTGGCGATGCAGGGCTTTGTTACTGCGATTGCCAACGAAAGGGTGGGCGTTTATGGTTTCCCTGCTGCCGCCATTTATCAATCCGCAGATGGCAATGGTGCCTCAGCTGTCGCTGCTAATCGGCATTATTCTGCTGACAGAATTTGGTTGTTTGCTGCTGTACGCAAGCGGCGGCCGTACGCTGCGCCATTTCCTGCAAAAAAGCGGAAATGTAAAGATGATGAACCGTATTGCCGGGTCGTTGATGATGGGTGTCGGTGTTTGGCTGGCAATGGCTAATCGCCCGGTTCTAGTCTTTGTAGGTCTCAGCAATGCGGATAAATTCGTGTTGGAGATCGAACATGATATCGACCAACAGGGGGTCGAAGTGCGATCCCCTGCCTTCGCGGATAATCGCAAACGCTTCGTCATTGGTCATCGCGGCTTTGTAAACCCGTTTACTCACCAGCGCATCAAACACGTCAGCCACCGCCATCAAGCGGGCGCTGAGGGGAATATCTTCCCCGGCTAAACCTTGCGGATAGCCAGAGCCATCCCACTTTTCATGGTGGCCATAAGCAATTTCTTTTGCCGCGTTCAAAAACGGGTAGTTCGCGCCTACTTCCTCTTCTGCTTTTACAATCGCATCGTATCCCAACTTGGCGTGGGTTTTCATGATGTCGAATTCCTCTGCCGTCAATTTGCCAGGCTTGAGCAAAATGGCATCCGGAATCCCTACTTTTCCGATGTCATGCAATGGCGCGGTTTTGAACACCATATTGATAAAGTCAGGTGTCACGATATCTGGGTATTTACCGCGAAGATAAAGCTGGTCGGCAAGGATTTTGACGTAGTACTGAGTGCGGACAATGTGGTTGCCGGTTTCCTGATCGCGGGTTTCTGCCAGACTTGCCAGCGCGTTAATGGTGACATCCTGGATGACGCTCAGCTCTTTGAGCCTGCGCTGTACTTCCGCTTCCAGAAACGCATTCTGATCGTGGAGGAAATCTTTGGAGCTTTGTTTTCGAGGTGAATACGGATTCGCGCCATGGTGATCGGTGGGCTGAGAGGCTTTTTGATGTAATCGGCGGCGCGACAGAAAAACCAAACTCCTGATCTTCGCCTTTGGATTTAGATGTGAGGAATATTACGGGAATGTCCTGACCGGTTTTTTTGGCTTTTATCTGGCGACACACTTCATAGCCGTCCATGCCCGGCATGACGACGTCTAACAAAATCAAGTCGATGGCAAACTTTTCAACGATTGCCAGCGCAGTCTGTCCATTGGTAGCCGCTTTCACTTCGTAGTCGTCTTTCAGCATTTCGCTGACAAACACAAGGTTTTCAGGGGTGTCGTCGACAACCAAGATTGTAGCGCGCTTTTTTCCCTTGTTTTGCGGTGACACCATTAACCGGATCCTGATTCACTTTTCACTTATACAATCCTAGGTCTACTCTTACTAATGTTCCAATTGTGAGTCACATTATTTTAATTGAGACATGCGGTTACGCGACACTGACGCTTTCACGAAAGAGGGAAGCCCGGTCTGTTGCGCTAATCCGGATGACTGAAGAGAGACCACAGGTGTCAGCATGGTCAGTACAGGGGTTAGAGAAATCGCCAATATCACCTTGTTCATGGGGAATCAGTGCGGCGCAGGGCTTGCGCTGAGGCAAGGGCTTTTTTGTTTATCTGTTTTCGTGTTTGCCATGTTTACAGCCACCTCGTTGCGTGCTGAAGAAGAGCATGGGTACCTGTCTGTCAGGGAATTGCCTCCCCAGGGCGAGGGCATAATAAGTTTGGTCCCGCTTCTGGTTGGCTGGTGATGGTTCTTCTGGCGGTACTGATATGGGGCGCTTCCAGCTACAAAGCTCTGCAACAGCGCCTCAAGGAGAAACACGAGGCCAACCTGCAACTGGAAAAAGATCTCGATATTGCAAAGCGCTCAGCCAAAGTGGCCTATCAGGCGAAAAAAGAGTTTCTCTCTAATATGTCCCATGAATCAGGACGCCACTAAACGCCATTTTGGGGATGTCCCAGTTGGCGCTGGACAGTGGTCTTGAAGGCAAGCAGCAGCGATATATCAAACGGGTGATCAGCGCAGGAAACACGCTGTTAGATGCTCTGAATGAAGTGTTGACCTTTACCCGGGTCAAGGCCGGTAAACTCCAGATTGAATGGGTGGAGTGTAACCTTGAAACCGTTCTGACACCGGTCGCCAGGGTATTGGGCGAGCGGGCGCAAGAAAAAGATATCCTGTTTTGTATCGATCTGGATTTGGCGATTCCCAAAATCATTGACGCCGATTCAGTGCGCCTGACTCAGGTGCTGATGGCGCTGGGGGATAACGCTATCAAGTACACGGAAGAAGGCGAGGTAACCCTGTCCGTCACCCTTGAATCGTGCCGCGAGTCGGACGTTAAAATACGCTTTACCATCAGTGATACTGGGGTGGGGATTCGCCGGAAGGATTTGGAAGACCTGTTCCGTCCGTTTGCTCAGGCTGATAACTCCACATCCCGGCAACGGGGAGGTAGGGGGCTGGGATTGGCGCTCTCCCGTGAGCTGGTCTCTATGATGGGAGGGCAGTTGCAGGCAGAAAGCCGGCTCGGGGAAGGCAGTGTTTTCTCGTTCACACTGCCCTGTCAGTCTGGTCTGCGTGAAAGCTCCCGACTTGGTGGTGCGTGGGCAAGAACCCTGACTGCAAAAAGCGTGCTGGTGATATCGCCCCACAGCAGTTTCATCAACAACATCAAGGCGCCCCTTATCTACGTCGGTGCCAACGTCAGCCAGTGTCTGAGCTGGGCTGATGTGGAATCGCGCCAGTCAGCCATCGAGCAACGCTGCTTTGAGCACATTATTGTTGATTGGGAATTTTTGCCTGCGGAAGAAAAATCAGCTGTACACCTTATTCAACCGCCTTTCACGAGAGCAATCCATACTCTTGCTCTGTCACCAGAAACATGGACTCGACCTCCCCGATACCCGACCCAATTTTGCGTTCAGTTGTCTCTCCATGCCGGTGTTGCCATCATCGCTGCTGGAAACCTTGACGCAGGAAACTCACACCGTCTCTCCGTTCAAACAGGAACTGCAGGAAGTTGAAATTGAGGACTGGCCTGACGAGGAATTGGCCGTTGTCGATAAGGTGGTGTTGCTGGTGGAAGACAATCTTATCAATCAGGAAGTGGCGTTGGGGGCGCTGGAATCCTTGCCGGTGAATGTCCTTGTTGCGAATAACGGTGCTGAAGCGGTGGAGATGGTAAAAGAGCATCCCGTCGACATTGTCCTGATGGACATGCAAATGCCGGTGGTTGACGGGGTGATGGCGACCCGGATTATCCGTGAAGAATTGGGGATGTCGCGCCTGCCCATTCTGGCCATGACTGCAAATACCCATGCCCATGACATTGCAGCTTGCCGGGACGCGGGAATGAACGCCCACATTGCCAAACCCATCGACTTTGATTTGCTGAGAAACCAACTGATTGAATGGTTGACGCAAGAAGAAATAGAAGCGGAAAAACCGGATGCTCCTGTTGAGCGGATGATGCTTTTTACTCCTGCAGAACCAGAACCAGAACCAGAACCAGAACCAGAACCAGAACCAGAACCAGAACCAGAACCAGAAGTGCCCATAACGCCACAGATTGTGCCGATTGCAGCCCAACATGAAGGTGCTGTGACCGAACCGTCCCGAGGGAGAATAAACATGGAATACGACGATATGATGTTTGACCTGATGGTCGACAATGTTCCCGGCATTAACCTCGGTGAAGGGGTGCAGCGACTGGGAGGTAATAAAGCCAAGTACCTGAAAATTCTGTCGCTGTTTTTAAATTCTCAAGCCAAGGCGATGGAGCAGCTTTTGGCTGATGGTACGAAGGAAGACAAGGCAATTATGGCTCATTCCTGTAAAGGGGCGGGAAGCAACATTGGGGCGACAGATATTTCTGCAACGGCAGCAGTGCTTGAAGAAAAGTACAACAACGGTGAGGTGGTCACGGAAGGGGAAGTGCAGGCGTTGCAGGCGATGATCCTGGAGGCGCTGCAGAAATTCGACGAGATAGCCAAAGTGCTGCGACGGCCGAACCGGCAATGGCAGAGCCGGAAGAAATAAAACCGCTGGATGCCTACCTGGTGGAGCAGCTGAATGTGTTGCTGGTCAGTTTGCAGGAATTTGATATCGAAGTGCAGGACAAAGTGTCGGCATTGTCGAAATCTCTGCCACAGTGGTGCAACCAACTCGAGGAATTCAAACGGCTGCAGGAGGCAGTTAACCAGTTCGATTTCCTGACTGCGGAAGAGCACCTCAAGGCACTACAAAAGAAAACCGGATAAGACGCAACAACGGAAACAAAAAAGCCGATGCATTGCATCGGCTTTTGTCATTTCAAAGCAGGACTTAGATAGCCGCTGCTTCTGCGTCGTCAGCTTGTTTCGCCTGGATCGCAGTCAGTGCAACGGTGTAAACGATATCGTCTACCAGTGCACCGCGTGACAGGTCGTTAACAGGCTTACGCATGCCTTGCAGCATTGGACCGATTGAAACCAGATCCGCTGAACGCTGTACCGCTTTGTAAGTGGTGTTACCAGTGTTCAGGTCTGGGAATACGAATACGGTCGCTTTACCTGCTACTGGAGAGTTTGGTGCTTTAGAAGCAGCAACGTTTTCCATGATAGCGGCGTCGTACTGCAGAGGACCGTCGATCATCAGATCAGGACGTTTCTGCTGAGCAATCAGTGTCGCTTCACGTACTTTCTCAACGTCTGCACCCTGACCAGAAGTACCGGTAGAGTAAGAGATCATTGCAACACGTGGCTCGATGCCGAATGCTTTCGCTGAATCTGCAGATTGGATGGCGATTTCAGCCAGTTGCTCTGCGTTTGGATCTGGGTTGATCGCACAGTCACCGTAAACCAGAACCTGGTCAGGCAGCAGCATGAAGAACACAGAAGACACCAGAGACGCGTTTGGCGCAGTCTTGATGATTTGCAGTGGCGGACGGATGGTGTTTGCTGTGGTGTGAACCGCACCAGAAACCAGACCGTGAACTTCGTTCGCTTCCAACATCATAGTACCCAGTACTACGGTGTCTTCCAGTTGCTCACGCGCAACCACTTCGGTCATACCCTTGCTCTTACGCAGCTCAACCAGACGCGCAACGTATTGCTCGCGAACTGCAGCAGGATCGATGATAGTAACGCCAGCGCCAGAACCACGCCTTGTTGCTCAGCAACACGCTTGATTTCTTCTGGGTTACCCAGCAGCACACATTCCGCAATTTTACGCTCAGCACAGATTGCTGCCGCTTTAACGGTACGTGGCTCATCACCTTCAGGCAGAACGATACGCTTAGCCGCTTTACGTGCCAGCTCAGTCAGCTGGTAACGGAATGCTGGTGGGCTCAGGCGACGCTCACGCGCTGCACCTTCAGACAGAGACTCAACCCAGTTGCCATCAACGTTTGATGCAACGTGGTTTTGAACGAATTCAACACGCTCTTTGTCGTCTGCAGGTACTTCCAGGCTGAAGCTTTGCAGGTTCAGGGAAGTCTGCCAAGTGTTACCTTGGGTAGTGAATACTGGCAGGCCAGATTCGAATGCGCGTTGGCACAGACCTTTCAGTTCTTCTGGAATGCTGTAGCCGCCAGTCAGCAGCAGGGCACCGATTTCCAGGCCGTTCATCGCTGCCAGACAGGCTGCAACGATAACGTCAGGACGGTCAGCAGAAGTTACCAGCAGAGAGCCTGCGCGGAAGTGTTCAACCATGTTAGGGATTGAACGCGCACAGAAAGTGATGCTCTTGATACGACGGGTGTTAATTTCACCTTCGTTGATCACTTCAGCGTTCAGGTGCTTCGCCAGATCGCTCGCACGTGTTGCGATCAGCTCAATGCTCCATGGCACGCAACCCAGTACGCGGATAGGGCTGGAGTTGAAGATCTCCATCACTTCTACGTTGCTGGTTTTTGCTGCGTTCGCATCATCAAAGATGTCAGACAGGTCTGGACGGGTGCGGCCTTGCTCATCCACAGGCGCGCCGTGTTTGTTGATGATAACGCCAGCGATGTTCGGGTTCTTACTACCACCGAAGTTAGATACTGCTACCTCAATGCGCTCTTTCAGTTGCGCTGGGTTGTCAGTACCTGGAGTGGTGACGAACACGATTTCCGCATCCAGAGTCTTCGCGATTTCGTAGTTGACTTGGTTCGCGAATGGGTGGTTGCGAGTAGGTACCAGACCTTCAATCAGCGCCACTTCTGCATCAGCAGTTGCGTCTTTAAAGCGGGCGATGATTTCTTCCATCAGCACGTCAGCTTGATCAGTACGGATCAGCGCTTCAGCGTTTGCCATGGTCAGTGGCTCTGCCACTTTCATGTCGCTGTTTGCTTCAATGATGGTTGTAGTCAGGTCAGGCTGGTTACCGCCGTGGCGAGGCTGGGCGATAGGCTTGAAAAATGAGACGCGAAGGCCCTTTTGTTCCATCGCACGCAGTACGCCAAGGCTGACGCTGGTCAGGCCGACACCGGTGCCGATTGGAATGAGCATAATAGTACGGGACACGCTTGATTCCTCTTTACTATGTAAGATGCAAAACCCGCGCGAGCAGGTTTTGGTCAGTATTCAGTTTGGCTGTTAAGGGTATAACTTTGCCAAATTGAAACGGCTGATCTCATTGATCAGCCGCATGTTTGCATCAAATGGCGATTAGATTTCAGCCAGACGTGCAGTGTCTTGTGCGATAACCAGCTCTTCGTTAGTAGAGATAACCATCGCTGGAACACGGCTGTTATCAGTAGTGATAACGCCTTCGCCGCCGAAGCGAGCTTTCAGGTTGCGCTCTTGGTCAACTTCAACACCCAGCAGACCCAGACGGTTCAGAACCAGCTCACGGATTGGGCCAGAGTTCTCACCGATACCGCCAGTGAACACGATCGCGTCCAGACGGCCGTCCAGGCACGCAGTGTAACCAGCAACGTATTTCGCCAGACGGTGGCAGAATACGTCCATTGCGCGAGTCGCTTCTTCTTTAGAACCGTAGTTGTCTTCAACGAAACGACAGTCAGAAGTCACTTCAGTCAGACCCATCAGGCCAGACTCTTTGGTCAGCATGTTGTTGATTTGCTCAACGCTGTAACCCAGTGCATCGTGCAGGTGGAAGATGATTGCTGGATCCAGGTCACCAGAACGGGTTCCCATTACCAGACCTTCAAGCGGCGTCATACCCATAGAAGTGTCTACAGATTTACCGTTTTTGATTGCACATACAGATGCGCCGTTACCCAGGTGACAGTTGATGATGTTCAGTTCTTCAACTGGCTTGCCAAGTTGTGCAGCTGCTTCTTGAGCGATGAAGTAGTGAGAAGTACCGTGCATGCCGTAACGACGGATACCGTTCTCTTTGTACAGCTTGTATGGCAGCGCGTACAGGAACGCTTCTTCAGGCATAGTCTGGTGGAACGCAGTGTCGAATACCGCTACGTTTTTCAGGTTAGGGAACGCAGCTTTAGCCGCTTCGATACCTACCAGGTGCGCAGGGTTGTGCAGAGGTGCGAAGCTAGAAGCGTCTTCGATACCTTTCAGTACTGTGTCACAGATCAGTGCAGACTTAGTGAACTGCTCGCCGCCGTGAACTACACGGTGACCGATTGCGCCCAGGTTTTCTGCCAGTTCTGGTTTAGAAGCCAGAATGGTGTCAACGATGAAGCTCAGTGCTTCTTTGTGTGCAGCACCTTCGCCCAGTTGAGCTTCGTGTTTGCCGTCCATTTTCCACTTAATGCGAGCTTCTGGCAGGTGCAGACACTCAGCCAGACCAGACAGGTGCTCATCACCTGATTGTGCGTCGATGATAGCGAACTTCAGCGAAGAGCTGCCGCAGTTAAGAACAAGAACCAGCTTAGACATTTGAGACTACCTATTCGTGTAAAGTAGATGGTGTTAACTAATCGGAGAAGGATAGTTGATGGAAATCACACTAACCGTCTCTTAAAAAGCATTTAGCAAAATTTGTCGCGGAATAGATACATCGCTCATCGGTCCATGATAGATACCAGCTCGTACGCCTTTCAGATTTCAAAAAATCTGTAACACGCCTGATCGAATTCAGGTCATGTGTACGTAACCGGATATGCAACGAAAAACGCCAGACAGACTCACCTTCACGCAAGCCGACTAGGCGGTTTGTTGCGCTGCTGGCCATCCATTTGGCGTTTCAGTGGTTGCGAGATAATCAAATCCGAGCAACAATTGATTTAGGTCGGCTAAGTCTAGCGATACTTGCGTCAGATAACAAAAATTTTTGAGTCATTCTTGATTTGAATTAATGTTTCTCAACTTTATTTTTAACAGTTGCAGCAAGTTTTTAGCCGATGATACAGTGACATCGCTGAGAGGTATGCGCCATATGAGTGATAAAAATATTTGGGATTCGTTCCGTGATGGGCAGAAGTACATGGCGGAATGGCCAGTGCGCAAAGAGCTCGCGGCAATGTTCCCTGAAAACCGTGTAATCCGTGCAACCCAGTTTGCGATTAAAGTGATGCCAGCTATCGCTGTGATCAGCGTGCTGATGCAAATGGCATTTAACAACCAATCTGGCTTGCCACAGGCGATGATCATCGCGCTGTTCGCACTTAGCCTTCCTTTGCAGGGGTTATGGTGGTTAGGCAAGCGACGCGATACCCAACTGCCTCCTGCGCTGGCTGGCTGGTATCGTGAACTGCATGAAAAGATCGTCAGCGAAGGCGGTGCCATGCAACCAGTGAAAAGCCGCCCGCGCTACAAAGAGCTGGCACAAACACTGAACCGCGCTTTTAAACAGCTCGACAAAAGTTCTCTGGAACGCTGGTTTTAATTGCTGCACTGATAGAGAAACGCCCCGCAAATGCCGGGGCGTTTTGTTTTTCAGCCGTACCTAATCAGGACAGTTCACGTAACCGCGTTTTGCGGCTATCGCTTTTCTTTACCTTTCCTGCCTGTGCCAGCAACTGCAACAACTTTGTGTTTTGCCAAGGTGTTGCAGACGGGCTGTAACGGCTTGCCATCATGGCAGCAACTTCCTGTTCAATCTCTTCGTTAAGCGCAGAGGGCAACAATGTCCTGTCCCATGCGCGAAGCGCTGCAGCCACTTTTACGGTGTCATTCGCTTTCACGGCATCAATCAATGCCTGAAGCGGATTCGACGTGGCTACCCTAGTATGGTTTCCAGACGTAACCTCATTGGATGCTGGGCGCTTACGGATATACAGCACCAGCGTGCCCAGCCACAGCAGCGCAAATGCAGCGGTTGTCCAAGGCAGAATCCGGCATCAGAGACGACCGTGGTTGAGCCGTTTGTTGTGGCTGCAGATTCAGGCTTTACAGGTGTTGAAGCATCAGGTGTTGGCATGACTGGCGCTTGTGTCGCGCTGCCCGGTTTTACCGTCAAATCCAGTCCTGCCAGTTCACTGGTTTGTTGCTCGCCACTTTCCGTGTTGAACCAGTTAATGCTGAGTGCAGGCAACGTGATTTTTCCGGTTTCGCGCGGAATGATGACCTGTTTCACCGTCATGATGGTGTAATCACCATCACGGCTGTATACCGGTTTGTCGGCATACACGCGTACACTTTGCGGATAGTCAATCGCCAGATCTGGCATCGCGCTTTGCTCAATATTCTTGATTTTCAGCGTGATCTCGCGGTTTATCGCTTCCCCGACTTCTACGTCAAGCGGCTCAGAAAGGCATCAGGCTGCCAGCTTTGGGCGAGTTCAAGCTTCGGCGTTGGTAACCAAAGTCCCTGATAACCTGCCGGTTTATCTTTGATGTTCAGGGTGACATTTTCTGCTTCCCGGCTGACAGGGACGCCAAGAGACGGGCCCCAGCCACTGCTGCCTTTCACTTCTGTACCGCTGAAAACCGCACCGTTAAGCGTCAATTCACCGGCCTTGGTCGGCGTGATTTGATACAAGCGGCTGATCACAATGTAGCGACGGCCATTCAGCACCGCTTCCGCCTGCACATCTTCACCCACCTGTTTGACGTCCAGCCCTTCACCGGAGGGTGCTTTCAGGGTCGGGGAGTCAAGCTGGGTGCCTATCATCAGCCGGACACGGTAGTTGAATGTTTCACCGATATAGCCATCGTTGCGGTCAAGGGAGGCTGTGACTTTGACGGCACTGTCATCCAGCGCATTGCCTTTTTCCCCAGCATCCAGCACGCGGATGGAAATGGCTCGGTTTTCATTCCCTCAATATCAAGGCTTGGCAGGGTATAGGTGCCGGTTTTTTCGCTGCGACAGCGATACGCCAGACGGTGCTGCGGCTCATGCTGCCGTTGATGAAAGAGGTGTTGCTGCTGATACTTGGCCGTCCGTAGATAAAATCTTTGTCCAGCGGCGTTAAGTCCAAAGCATCGTTACCGACACTGTCATCGACTGAGATGGTGAGCTGGAACGCATCGCCAACGGGCACCACATTTTGTGACACCGTTGCGACGGCAGACGCCGCGAGTGAGAGTCCGGAAACCAGCATCAGCGACAGGCCAAGCAGCACCGACACAGCGCGGCGCAAAACGGAAGTGGATGTTAAACGTGTCATTCTCATTGTTCGTTTACCATGAATTTTCTGTCGGGGCAGGGGCGTCTTTCTCCCTTGCCTGGAGAATAAGTTGCGCACGGATCAAAGCTGCGGTGTCATCGGGAACCTGCTCCAGCTTTTTCAGCACAGGGTGACTAGCCTGCAAACCACTCTGGTTGCCATCCTCAGCGCCGGAAGCGTCAGATTGGGCAGTCGCCGCCTCTCCTTCACCATCACCGCCTTGTTCACCTTGCTGGGCTTTGGATTCAGCATCTGCTTTCTGTTCGCTTTGTGCCGAAGGTGAAGGTTCTCCCTGTCCAGACTGGGATTGGTCATCTGCACCGGATTGGCCTTCCTGGCTCTGCGGGTTGCCTTGCGAAGATGACGCGCTATCGTCACCCTGCTGACCCTGCTGACCCTGCTGACCCTGCTGACCCTGCTGATCCCTGCTGACCCTGCTGACCCTGCTGGTCTTGGCTGGATTGTCCTTCTTGCGACTGGCTATCCTGTGCATCAGACTGGCCTTGCTGGCCTTGCTGGCCTTGCTGGCCTTGCTGGCCTTGTTGGCCTTGTTGGCCTTCGTTGCCTGTTGTGGTTCTGATTCTCCTTCGCCACTGTTTTGTTGCTGTTGCTGTTGCTGTTGCTGTTGCTGTTGCTGTTGCTGTTGCTTTAGCGCCTGATCAACAACATCCAGGTTATGTTTGGCATCGGCATAATCCGGGTTGGACTCCAGCACCGAGCGGTAGGTTTCAGCGGCTTTTTCCAGTTCGCCAGCCTGTGCGTAGGCGTTGCCCAGGTTGTAGCGCGACGTCGGATCATCAAGTTTGGACAAGGTTTCAATCGCGCCTTGATAATCGCCTGCTTTGTACTGCGCAATGCCTTTCCACTGCGGAGACTGGAAAGCATCAGCCGCGTATTGGTAGTTGCCAGATTCGAACTGCTCATAACCCTGTTGGTCATCTGTTTTAAATACCGCAGCATTGGCGTGGTTGATAGGCATCACCACCAAAAGGGCAGCCAACACCACGCCACGGCGAAAGCCCATCAAGGCAAGAATAAGCACTGGAATGATCAGCCAGTATCCATCGTTGATGCGCTCTTCAATGGTTTTCTTGGCTGTATCTGAGGTGCCGGAGAGTGGCTTGGCAGTGAAGGCCACCAGATTGTCCACGTCCTGATCCGTAGGTTGCCATATTTGCAGCATGCCGCCGGTCGCTTTGGTGACATCAGAAAGCGGGGCCAGTTCCATTTTGGCAATCACAGGGTTACCGTTTTGCTCCAGCAACGAACCATCAGGCAGTGGGATCGGTGCGCCTTGCTGCGTGCCAACCGCCAACACGGATACTCGATAGTCTTTCCCTTCAAGCACATTCAGGGTTTGCGCAGCCTCTTTTTCACTCATGCCGTCGGTGATGACAATGATGTCACCCTTGGCAAAACCAGCTTGCGTCAGCAAATCGATAGCCTGTTGAACCCCTGCCGCCGCGTTACTGCCTGCAATCGGCATAATGGCGGGTGACAGGTTCGGGATCAGGTTTTTCAGCGTGGCGGCATCTTCTGTCAGCGGGCTGACGATATAACCGTCAGCGGCATAAGTGACCAGACCCGTGCTGCCTTCTTTCCAGCCCGGCAACATATCCAGCGCTTTAAAGCGTGCCTGTGCCAGTCGGCTGGGGGCGATGTCGGTCGCGTACATAGAGCGTGACATATCCATGACAAGCACCCTTGCACCGGCAAGGTTCACGGCAGGCAATTCGGTTTTTTGCCAGCTTGGGCCCGCCAATGCGAGAACAGCCAGCAGCCATGCCAGTGCCAGCACCCCAACCGGCCAGCGCTTGGTTTTGCCTCGCGCGGTGTTGCCACCCGCGAGCAAGCTGGCGAGGTGCGGGGCGATAAGGCCGGATTTCTGTGCTTTTTCTTTCAGCCAAGGCAGCAGAAAAACCAGCGGCAATGCTGCCAGCAACCACAGTGGATGCATAAAAGTAAAATCAGCCATTGCGTCTCCTAATGACGGCAATCAGTGCCGACAACAACAGGGCTAACGCCAGTGGATAGCGGAACATTTCATCGCGTGGACGCCAGGTTTGCTGAACGGTAGAGATAGGCTCCAGCTGATCGATGATCTGGTAAATTTTCTCAAGCTCCTCAGGATTACGGGCACGGAAATACTCGCCGCCCGTGGTTTTGGCGATGGCGGCCAGAGTGCGCTCATCCAGATCCTGTGATGGATTGACGATGCGTGAACCAAACAGGCTGCGCTGGCGCATCTGCTCTGCACCCACGCCCACGGTGTAAATTGTCACACCGTATTCTTTGGCCAGTTTGGCCGCTTCCAGCGGATCAATCACACCTGCAGTGTTGGCACCGTCGCTGAGCAAAATGATCACGCGCTGCGGCGCCTTGCTGTCGATAAAGGTTTTGGTCGCGACACCAAGCCCTTCACCGATGGCCGTCTGCTGGCCAATCAAACCCAACACTGCACGCTCCAGTTGCTGCGATACAGTGTTCCTGTCGAGCGTCAGCGGCGTTTGCAGATAGCCGTGGTCGGCAAACAGCACCAGGCCGAGACGATCGCCTTCGCGCTTGCCGATAAAATCTGACAACACATGTTTGACTGCATCCAGACGGTTAATCGTTCCACCGCTAGGCAGTTGCATGTCTTCCATTTCCATTGAGCCGGAAAGGTCGACGGCCAACATCATGTCGCGGTGCTCAGGCTGGATTTGGATCGGGTCGCCATACCAGACTGGACGTGCCAGCGCAGTCACCAGACTTATCCAAAGCAGCACCATCAGGACATAGCGCACCTTGCTGCCAGTCTGTTTTCCGCCCAGTCCTTGTGGCAATTTCGGCAGGTGAATAGCAGCCGGGCGAGGAATCGGTCGCGCGAAACGCCAGACCAGCCAGGACAGTGGCAGCAGGGCAAACGCCCACCACCAGACAAACTCAAACATGGCGCGCCTCCGCTTTTGACGAAGACGGTAATGATTGGTTTTTTGCCGGAATGGCCTGTTTCAGCCAGAGAGATGCCATTGATTTCGCCTGCTCCAGTTCAGCATTGGTGTTAGGCACATTGGAAAACGCGCCGTTCAGCCAAAGCACTGATTCACTGCCAAAGCCTTGTTGCTCGGCAGGCAATTGGCTGTCGAGAAAAGCCAGCCAGCGCTCGCCGGTCAGTCCGGCTACCTGTTCACGCGGGTAATAGCTCAAGGCCGCGCGTTTCAGCAGGGCGTTGATGTCTGCCACCGAAGCGGCCGCATTCAATGCAGATAAGGCTTCCTGACGGGCAGCCAGACGGTAGTTTCTCAGGCGCAGCCACTGGACGGTGAGTAGCAGGGCGATAAGCACGGCGGCAATCACCAGCCACCATCCCCACGCCAGCGGCAGAGCCCCGGTGCCTGTTGAAGATGAATATCTGCCAGTGGCAGAGCAGGTGTAGACACACTGTTTGCCATGGTTAATGCATCGCCTTCATTGATGTGGTTCCAAGTTGCTTCAGCAAAGGCTCAGCCGCATCGAGGCTGTGCAGCGGAATGGCGAGCGAACGTGCCATTTCGGCAATGAACCCTTGCTGTTGTTGGTATTGGTTTGCCAAACCGTCACGGGTTTTCTTTGCAGAAAAATCAAGCCAGGCGGTCTGGGTGTTGTCGGCCACCAGTTCGTGTCCACGGTACTCGGTTTGCCCCTGCTCCAGTGGATCAGAGACCCGCACAAACTGGATGCGGTTGTGCTGGCGAAGCTGGCTCAGGCGGCGTTTATCTGCCGGAGTCAGGGAATAGAAGTCGCTGATGATGACGATATCACTGCCTTTCGGACACAGGTGATGCAGGTGGCGCAACGCAGCCTGCCATCCGGCGCTGGTGGCGGGTGCAGTGTCTGACGCGAGCAATTCTTCATGGGCTTCCATCAGGGTATGGATAAGCCGCAGCGGCCCTTGCTGTCGGGCAGTCGGTTTGCATTCACGCAGTCGGATGCCGTTGTAAATCACCGCGCCAATGCGGTCTTGCTGGCTGACGGCCAGCCAGCTTAGCAGGCTGGCAAAATGCGCCGCCTGCACGGACTTCAGCATCAACTGCGACCCAAACTTCATGCTGGCGCTGAGGTCAATCATCAGCATCACTGGCTGTTCCCGCTCTTCGGTGAACAGCTTGGTGTGGGTTTTTCCGGTGCGTGCCGTTACCCGCCAGTCAATCGCGCGGATATCATCGCCGGGCTGGTAAGGGCGGACTTCAGAAAAGTTCATCCCTCGGCCTTTGTGGCGGCTGGAGTGCTGGCCGCTCAACTGCGACCAGATACTCAGCGCCGGAGGTAGCCAGCGCACGGCCTGTTGGCGGTAATGGAGCAGCTCAGCTAACGACACATTGACGCCATCACTGTGTGGTGGCAATTCAATACGCATGTCGGTCATACGCTGGCGACCTGCTCAATCAGGTGGGTAACAACGGCGTCGGCGGCAATGCTTTCTGCCTGCGCTTCATAGCTCAACAGCAGGCGGTGGCGCAGCACCGGATAAGCCATGGCCTGCACGTCTTCCGGCGTCACAAAGTCACGGCCAGCCAGCCATGCATGGGCGCGGGCGCAGCGATCCAGTGCCAGCGTCGCTCGTGGGCTAACACCCATTTGCAGCCAGTTAGCCAGTTTGTCGCTGTATCGCTCAGGTTGGCGCGTCGCCATGATCAGGCGGATGATGTATTTCTCCACATCCTCAGCCATGTGGATACCCAGCACGGCTTTGCGTGCTTCAAAGATGCTTTCCTGTTTGATGAGCACAGGCTCGGCTTTTTCAAAGCCCTGCGCTTCGCCACGGTTCAGGCGCAGGATTTCCAGCTCGCTGCCTTCATCCGGGTATTCTACGTTCAGTTGCAGCAGGAAACGGTCAAGCTGGGCTTCCGGCAGGGGGTAAGTCCCTTCCTGTTCAATCGGGTTCTGTGTCGCCATGACCAGAAACAATTCCGGCAGTGGGTAGGTTTTGCGACCGGCGGTGATTTGTTTTTCTGCCATGGCTTCCAGCATGGCCGCCTGTACTTTGGCTGGTGCGCGGTTGATTTCGTCAGCGAGCAGCAGGGAATTGAATATCGGGCCCGGTTGGAAGGTAAATTCGCCGGTTTCCGGGCGGAAAATATCGGTACCTGTCAGGTCGGCAGGCAGTAAGTCCGGTGTGAACTGAATGCGATGGAAGTCACCCTCAATGCAGTCTGACAGCATTTTAACCGCGCGGGTTTTTGCGAGCCCAGGCGGGCCTTCAACCAGGATGTGGCCGTCGGCCAGCAGTGCTATCAGTAGTTGTTTAACCAGTTCAGGTTGGCCAATTACCTGGCTTTGCAGGTAAGCGTTAAGACGTTGAAATGTATCCGCTAACATAGCTTGTGTTTCCCAGATCCTGACAGTGTAAAAATGTGACCTCGTTCAGACATTCATATGTCGAATAGGTTCCTTACATTTCAGATAGGGACAACTCAGGGGTATTTCAAGGGGGGAATGACCCACTGATAGCTTTATTTATCAGGCAGTTGATAAGAAAAAAGCGAAAAGCAGGGGCGGGTTACTCTTCACCGGTATGGAGAAATTCGGCATCCAATGTGCTGATGAGCGTCTCTTCTGCAGCTAACCATCCCACACCATTGACTGTTCTCATGTAGTACGTCTTGCCGTCAGCGAAGAACTGAGCTTCGACAGTGTCCCCGATTTGGGTAATGCTGCCTGCCGGATTTCCTTCTTCATCATTGAGTTCCCAGTTGGTCGCTTCTCTGCGCCATTGCTGAATGTCACGGACGATCACCGGCGTGGATTGCTCTCCAAGCTCTGGCAATGTTATGCGTTGCCCGACAGCCAGCACTGAGAGCTGATTCATCAAATCTGATGAAGTTTCTGCTGTCTAAGTCATTCGGGACCTGGAAATTCTCAAAGGTACTTTTGGCATCCGGATCTTTGTGCCACAAAGCAATATCGATATCGTAAACGGGGAAATCGAACGCTTCCTGCTTTGGATTATCGGCTGTTGATTCAATGTCACCTTCACCTTCCTGCGGAATGTCGCGTTGATACTCTTCGATGGAATAGGAAACAGGCGCGACCTGCGCCGTATTATCCTTTCCGTCTGGTGAACCCCATTGCGTGTTTTCCGGCTCGACAACCGATACAGGGTTTTGCACCGGCTCAATCGTCAAGTCGGGGGCTGTGGGCGAGGGGGCGATATATTTAGGAGCAGTAACCTCTGGTACCTGAGGCCACAGGTACCAGAGTGTTAGTGCGATAGACAGTCCAGCTATGGATAGGAGCCCTAGCCTCATTCCTTATGCACCGCCAGCTTAAAGGTAAGCATTTTATAGAAAGAGGAATGCCATCCGTTCGCGGTCAGGTTGAACAGGGAATCGTAATCCCCGGCGGGTAAGTGTGGATTATCCTCCGCGCGATAGAAGATACGTAGATGACCGTAATTGGCACCAGACCGGCAATAAACGCCATTGTTGATTTCTGTCCAAAAGCAGCCAGTGTTTCTTTGTGCCCGTAAATGGATAGTGTATTCGTCGTTCGTGTCGCGGCGTCGCACTGGTACCGACAAGGTGGTCCAGTTGCGGCTGCCATGCCAAACCCTCGACGTGGCAGTACTTTCTGTCTGACCTGTGCTGAGGTAGTAGACGGTGCCGTTTACCAAGCTGTCATAGGGAACGGTCATTGCCGCTGAAGACTCAGTCACCGTGCCCTCACTTGGGGCATCAGCACCTACCAGAATACTTGCAGCCAATTTGATGTTGGACGTGTAACTGTGATCGTGCCAACCGCGGGCTTGCAGGGAGAACTCGCTTTGATAGAGCCCCGGAGAAAGCCCTGGGTTATCTGATGGGGCAAACCAGACTTTCAGTTCGCCTTTGGTCGCATCAGGGTAGCAATAGACCCCGTTGTTGATTTCACCCCATCCACACCAGGTACTGCGCTGTGCCCTCAGCGTTACATTGGCTGTTGCATTGGTGGCCTGGTTGGTCATTGGCACAGAGAGCGTCGTGAAGCCTCGCGGGTAGACCCATTTTCTTGAAGTCGGTCCCTGGACATTGTCTCCCGCTACATAGTAGACGGTACCGGGTACCTGAGATTCGACGCGGCCCAATTGCACGGGGTGGTTTTCCGTCAGCGTACGCGAGCGGGAAACAGTATTGAGATTAGGGAATACCTTTTTCAACCACGGGGTATGGGGAGCGATTCGGCCATGGCCGGACTTTCTACTGTTCCATCCTGCCCACCAGGAAGTAATACCAACGCCGACGAACTGTCCATCCCTCCATTGCCAGTTCGTGGAACCGCTGTCTCCTGGGGCGCCAAAGGCCCAGGCGTCTGTGGTGGCCGCGTGGTTGATAAGACAACCGCTAGAGTCCTGACTCACAGTACCAACCCCAAAGACCCGTCCGGAGAAGCTCACGCCCCCCAGTGTCGGCGTCCCTTTTGCGCCATATCCCGCCAGAATGAGTGGCGCGTTGATATGTTGGGTGCTGGTGATGTCATCATCATAAACAGGTGGCGAAACGGTTTTTCCTGCTTGTGTCAGTGGTTCGGTCAACAAAGGCATTTTTACGACTGCCAAGTCAGTACTGCATCCCCGGTAGCCACGGAAATACGCTGTAGAGACACCCTGCGCGACCAAACGGCCATCCCCTGTCCGAAAGGACATGGTTTGTCCGGTGTAGTTTGATTCCTCTGATTTATTGTCGCCATACACACAGTGTGCGGCGGTGATGACATAGGCGTGCTCTCCCTCATTACCGATCCAGGAACCGGTACACAATGCGCCTCCGGCGATCAGCACCCCAACAGTGTCAAACCTTGGCTGGTGGGATTCTTCCCGCAGTGGGGAATATGCGGCTGAGACGGCCTCTTTGGTATTCGATAGCGTGCCAGACAAGGCCTGAAATTTTTGATCACTGATTCCAACGGCCCTGGCGCTGTTGCAAGACGCGAGTAAAACAACAGTGGGTAGAATGCGGTCGGATTTAAAAGGGGAGAATGAGACTGAGCTTGCCTGCTTTTGCATATTTACCGTCCTGATAATTCATTTTCTAATACAGCATGAACTAATTTTGGGAGGGTTTTTATTGCCAAAAGTGAGACAGATTAAAACTAACTTAATGATATGAAACGGTATGTTGTGCGATTTAATGGGGTATTAGTGTTAAGTCTACGAACAAAAGTACGTGCCCAAATTACTGGGCTCGTGCTTTTGTGTTGTTAATTGCACGTTTTGCGTCCCACAATATTTTTCCGCATGTCCGCGATAGCGTTTTCCTGCTCTTGCTCAGAGACCCACTGGCTGGGAAGGGCATTGACGACAAGACGGAAATCGGTGATTTCAGCCGCCAAGGGGTCATCGGCCGTTTGCGGTGAAATGATGGCGACTTTAAGCGAAGGGTTTCGCGCAGTAATCCGGCTTGCGATACCCAGCCCTTCTTCAACGTGGAACGCCCCCGCTATCTGTATCACCTTGTAGCCGGGATTGGCCGCGAGAAAATCAACGATGCTTTCGGCCATGGTGTCATCCCAGGCGATTTGTGCCAGATACTGGTTGAGGGTCTTCGTTTCATCGCCGTGGAACATCGCAGCGAAGAATTTTTCTTTGTAGGGGGACTCATCTTTCGTCAGGGTGTCTGCGACCCAGCCGCGCTCTTTTGCGGATAACCTCTCTAGATAGCTTTCTCCTTCGCGTCCAATACAGCGGACGATGGATTGCGGTGCATTGGCGGCAATCACTGGCAGTGCATCCTGACGGGCAATTTCAATTAAAGGGCGGTAATCGCTGACATAATTTGGCCAGGCGCTGCTTTTATCAATGAACGTGCTCTCGCCAATTTCTCCGGCGAGGTAGGCATCAAGGGTGCTTTGCTCGGCACGGGAAAACTGTTCCAGAGAAAGGGCAGTGGCGGGATACCGGGCGGCAAGTGTGGAGAGAAGCTGTGCTTCAAACAAGTGAATGCAGGATGGGTATGCCATTCACCAACCAGCACCACATCATAATCACCCAGTGCGTTGGCTAACTCATTAAGCGAATAAGGTACGCCATTGGGCGATTGGATCTGGTAATCGTAGAGTGTGCCTGACGGGGGCGGTGTTTCAACAGGCGTGAGCGGGTGGGTGCAGGCTGCAAGGGAAAGGGAAAACAGTGCAGCGCTTAGGGAGCGTATCAGCATGGTAAACCTCAGAAGGGAATAACCTTTAGATACGCTCCATTATGATGTAACGACTCAGTTATGCAATCTTACGATAGACACGCAGAGTAAAATCCGCTTCACATTCAAATTGTTCAGCATCTTTCAGTGCCTGCCACAGGCTTTCTGGCGCGCGCCATGCAAACGGGGTCATTTGCAGCAGGGTTGTGGCATCAGCGCTGTTGAGCGTCATCGGATACGCGACGGTTTGCTCGGTTTCCAGCGTAAAGCCCGGCAGGTCTTCAACAGGCACATCGTGCAGTTTCACTTCGTCATAAATGCCGGCTTTAAGCTGGTAAAGGTGGCGAGGGCCGGGTGTCACAGTTACCACCACACCATTGTCTTTCACTGCGCGGGCGAGTTCGTCACCATTACACGGCGCGTAGATGCGAACTACACCGTCAAGTTGCTGGTCGGCAAACGGCAGGCGCTGGCTGGAGGCCACCAGAAAGTCCACATTCGGGTAGCGTTTGGCACCGTAGCGGATCATCACTTTGGAGATATCCAGGCCAAACACTTTGGTGTTTGCGAGTTCATCGGCAAAGAAGCTGGTGTAGTAGCCTTCACCACAACCGATATCCAAAAGCTGTGAATCAGCTTTGTCTGCCAGCAGTGAGGTTAAAAGCTTGCTTACGGCATCGCGCATTGGCTGGTAGTGTCCGCCATCCAGAAACTGTCGACGCGCCTGCATCATCTCTTTGTTATCACCCGGATCTTTTGAACGCTTGTGCTGCACGGGCAGAAGATTCACATAACCCTCTTTGGCAGATCGAACTGGTGGTTGCTGGCACATTTGTAAGTGCGGCTTTGCAGCGAAAGTGGCTGCTGACACAGGGGACAAAGATAAGATGACATAACGATGTTTCGGTGTAGATGAATGAGCGGCAAGGATACGGTGTGGGGGCGGGGTGTTCAAGCAAAGCAGCGAGTATCGGGTGAGAAAAGAGTATCGATAGGGCAGCGCATTTTTCTTCGCTACTTTTGGCTTAACAGGAATTTTCGCAGATCTCTTTCTACACGCATGACAAACAAAATAAATACCTTATCGCCTTCCTGTTTATAGAAAACGCGGCAAGGGTTCACAATAACTTCGCGGTAGTTTAGGTTGTCGAGCTCTGGTGGTGTGCGCCCAGATTCTGGGAAATCCTCCAAACGCTCAACACTCGCGAACACAGTTTGAACAAGATGTTTAGCCGCGACCACATTTTCAAGTGCGATGTATTCGGCGATATCGTTGAGGTCGGATAGCGCTGTTTCCGTCCAGATTACTTCAGCCATTTTGACATCTTGTCCTTGGCTTTTTGGTGGCTAACTGCTTTTCCTTCAGCCAACGCTCGCTCTCCTCGCGCAATCCCTTCGAGAATGGCTAAGCGGTTTTGCATGAATTCGTAATCTTCCACATCGACCAGATACGCCGAAGGTTTACCATGCTCGGTGATCAAAACGGGCTCTTTGGTCTCATGCAGATCAGCGAGGATCTTGGTGGCTTGACGCTTCAGCGATGTGACGAGTTCGACTTTCATAACAGCAGCTCCGAAGTGGTACTAAAGTGATACTATTCTATCACTTTGAGTGTGACAACCCGTGTTGAAAATGAAAACACCCGCCGAAGCGGGTGTTTTTAGTCAGCAAAGTCGCAATTACTTCGCTTTGCGATTCGCGGCCCACACATACAGCAGGTCGGTTGCAATGGTCGCCGCGGCCAGAGAGGTCAGTTCTGCGTGGTCGTAAGCGGGCGCCACTTCTACCACGTCCATACCAATCAGGTTGATGCCTTGCAGTGAGCGGATCACTTTCAGGATCTTGTCGGTGCTGAGGCCACCACAAACCGGGGTGCCTGTTCCTGGCGCGTAAGCAGGGTCAAGACAGTCGATGTCGAAGGTCAGGTAAACCGGACGGTCGCCCACGCGGGTTTTGATGGCTTCAACGATTTGCTCAACGGTCATGTCGTTTGCCGTCGCTGCATCTACCACCTGGAAGCCTAGCTTGTCGCTGTGTTCGGTGCGGATGCCGATTTGAATTGACGCATGCGGGTCAATCAGACCTTCTTTCGGCGCGGTGTAGAACATGGTGCCGTGGTCGAATTCGCTGCCTTGGTCGTAGGTGTCGGTGTGCGCGTCAAAGTGCACCAGTGCCATTTCGCCGAATTGCTTCGCGTGTGCACGCAGCAGTGGCAGGGTCACAAAGTGGTCACCACCAAAGGTCAGCAGGGTTTTACCTTCTGCCAGCAGGCTGGTGGCATGCGCTTCGAGGCGCTCGCTCATGTTTCGTGCATCACCACACTCAAACACCAGATCGCCACAGTCAGCAATTTTGATCTCTTTGGTCAGGGAGAAATCCCACGGCCACTTTTTGCTCTCCCACGCCAGGTTGGTTGATACCTGACGGATCGCACCCGGGCCCATGCGCGCGCCCGAGCGGCCGGTGGTTGCCATATCAAACGGTACGCCGGTGATGATCACATCTGCATCGCAACCTTGTGGGTTGAATACCAGAGGCTGGCGCAGAAAACCAAATGCGTTGGCGTAGAGGGAGTAGTCCGGGAATTGGCCAGTGTTGCCATTGTTACGTTCCTTTCAAAAAAGGCAGCCTGAAACCAGGCTGCCAAAATATAGAGTGATTAGCCGTGAGTGCGGATGTCTTCGAGGTAGGTGTAGCCGCTGAGGCCTTCTTTCAGTTCTGCCAGAATGCTTTCATGCTCTTCTTCCGGCAGTGCTCCTTTCACCAGTGCTTCGTACTGAACCAGGAACTCGTCTGCTTCCATGTGTACATAACGCAGCACGTCGCCAACGGTGTCGCCCAGGTGGATAGATTCAATCTCGTAGCCGCCTTCTTTGGTGCAGCGGACAACGGCTGAGTCGGTGTCACCGAACAGGTTGTGCATGTCGCCCAGGATTTCCTGGTATGCACCCACAAGGAAGAAACCAATGCGGTAAGGTTCTTCGTCAGTCCACGCTGGAACCGCCAGTGTGCTTTCGATGCCCTGACCTTCAACGTATTGGTCAACCGCACCGTCGGAGTCACAGGTGATATCCAGCACTACGGCGTTGCGCTCTGGCGCTTTGTCCAGTTTGCTCAGCGGCAGGATTGGGAACACCTGCTCGATACCCCATGCATCCGGCAGCGACTGGAACAGGGAGAAGTTCACGAAGAACTTGTCTGCCAGACGGCTGGACAGTTCGTCCAGTACCGGACGGTGCGCGCGGTTTTTGTGTGACATCTGGCGCGACAGTTCGTGGCAGATACGCAGGCTGATCTGCTCTGCCCACGCGCGTTCGGTGAAGTTCACCAGACCCATAGAGAATTGCATGTGCACTTCTGACAAGTCGTTCTGGTTGTCGTGGTAGATCTCAACCAGTGAACGTTGATCAGTTGACTGGCTCAGGTCTTTGAACGACTTCCACATGTTGTGCAGAATCTGCGGCGCATCTTCAGCCGGTGCGAACACTTCTTCACGCTGGTAGCTTTCAACACCGACAACGTCAGTGATCAGCACCGCGTGGTGCGCAGTCAGGTTACGGCCAGATTCGGAAATGATGCGTGGCATCTTGATGTCGAACTCTTTACACACGTCACCGATGGTGTAAACCACGTTGTTCGCATATTCGCGCTGGCTGTAGTTCATTGAACAGCTTGACTGGCTGCGGGTGCTTCGTAGTCGATAGCCAGACCGCCACCCACGTCAACCGTGGTGATGCCTGCACCCATCTGGTACAGCTCAGAGAAAATACGCGCCGCTTCGTTAACGCCTGAGCGAACGTCACGGATGTTGGCGATTTGCGAGCCAGGTGGAAGTGCAGCAGTTGCAGTGAATCCAGCATGTCCAGTTCACGCAGACGGTTCATCACTGTCATACACTGGGAAGCAGACAGACCGAACTTCGATTTTTCGCCGCCGCTAGCTTGCCATTTGCCTTTACCCTGGGAGGCTAGACGTGCACGCAGGCCCAGACGTGGTTTCACGCCCAGTGCTTTGGCTTCTTTTAGCACGGTGTCCAGCTCAGACAGTTTTTCCAGCACGATATACACTTCGTGACCCAGCTTCTCGCCGATCAGGCAAGACGCACGTACTCGCGGTCTTTATAGCCGTTACAGACGATCACTGAGCTCGCCTGTTGTGCCATGGCAAGTACAGCCATCAGTTCAGGCTTGCTACCTGCTTCCAGACCCAACTGGCGTTCCTGGCTTGCATACTGGCTTTTCAGGATTTCGCTTACGACTTCTTTTTGCTGGTTTACCTTGATTGGGTAGACCAGCAGGTAGTCACCTTCGTAGCCGTAATCTGAAATGGCTTCGTTGAAATGTGTGCACAGCTATCGACGCGGTGGTGCAGAATTTCTGGAAAGCGCACCAGCACAGGCAGTGATACGCCTTTTTCAATTAATTCGTCAGCCAGCGATGACAACGCGATAGCGTTTTGTGGCTGTTCGACGTTCGGGCACACAACCACTTCGCCTTGCGTACTGATATCAAAATATCCCTGACCCCAATATGGTGTGTTGTACACGTCGCGGGCGTCATTAATTGTCCAATCACTCATGTCTATTCCTCGGTGGTGATTGCGTACAGCAAAAGAGTGCCGATGACGAACCTGTCGCCATTTCACTGTGCTGTACTGAAAAGTAAAGGATATACAAGAGCCGGGAGTGGCTTGGGTAATACGCTGGCAGACCTTATTCAGGCATCTGAAGCGATAAATCGAGCAGCACAGCGTCCGCGCTGCGTGTTCGTTTCAGCGATGCCTTTTCCTGCGCACGGGGGTGGACAGGGATTGGGGTTTGTTTTGCGGTTGGAAGTTGGTTGCGTTGTCGCAAAGGGTGGTCAGGTCTGAAGCCTGAACATCGTTTTTTGCGAAAGATTTCATTGTCATTCCCAATAAGGCCGTGCGATTGACTGACACGGTATGACATAAAAACCGGCTTACTCACTCTCGATGAGTGGTCTCTGTTAGCCCGTATACACCTCTAAGGCATCAACAAAACCTGTTGGGTGCGTGGCGATTAGACAACCGTTTTTCCTGCGGTGCAAATAAATTTATTTGGTTTTGAAGAAAAAATTCGTTTATTCAGGGGCAGGTGAGCGGTGTCTTGGTGTAAAGACATTATATTACAATTAGTTATGCGAACGAATTTCTTCGTGTATTACAGATTTAGATACAAAAAAGCTGCCCAAAGGAGCAGCTTTTTGACCGGAATGTGAGGTTTATGCGTTCACGATCTGGCAGATTTCGTTACCACTCAGGTGGTACTGGCGAGGGCAGTTGCGCCACACTTTCAGCATGCGCTGGTATTTTTCCAGCATTGGGGTTTGCGCATTGAAGTGGTGCTGGCCTTTGTCAAACTGAGGGTACAGACCTTCGTTGTCGGTCAGGAAGCGCACGTAGTGCATCAGTTGCGCTTCTGTCGCAGCGTCAAAACCCCAAAACTGCAGGCGGCGCGCATCGACATCGCATTCGCAACGGTTGCCGTCTCCGAGCATTTTGTGTGATTCCTGAAGTGCGTGGTACATCTCCATAAAATCAATTACCTGACGGCAGAGATCTTCAGACATATCACCGAAGTCTTTGTCCAGTTCACGCATTTGCAGTGCATAACCGCGTTCGACGACGGTTTGAAGACGGCGGTATTTCTCTGCGTTCTGCGGATCCAGCTGAGACATCAGGGTGTATTGGTTTGACAGGATTAGACGTTGAGCGTGTGTCATTTCCATGGGAGTGGCCTCGAAATATAAATAATTCTTTATCCAAACAAGCTCTTAGTTCTTTTTTGATGAGCAAATTTGGCATTTCATGTGCCACAGATTAGCAGTTCGTATTCATCAATTTCTTGATCTCACTACAGGTTAGTCACGCTTTTTTAACTTGAAAATTGGATAGAATCTGCCCTGTGGACATACTGAATAAAAGCATGGATTGGGATTAGGCATGGTTTACTGGCAACTTGTTGGTTGGGGATGTTTTTTGGTATCGCTTTGGCTTTGCCGCTCCCCTGTTGGCTGGAAAAAACTGCGCACAGAAAAAGGGTATCAGCATTTCGTGTTTGCCAGTGCGATTGTGCTGTTTTGCCTATGGGCGCTGAAGGCGGGGATCCGAGAAGGGTTAGATATCCATTTTTTGGGGATGACAGTGCTGACGCTTTGCCATGGTCCGCGTATTGCTATCTGGATTAGCGTGCTTCCCCTGACCTTGATGGTTGTATTTGGACTACTTCCTTTTGCCGATGTCGGGCTCTATGCGTTCACAACGGCTGTTTTGCCGGCGCTGCTTAGCTACGGGGTATTCTGGCTGACCTACCGTTATATGAGCCATCATCTTTTTATTTATATTTTTCTGGCAGGCTTCCTGAATGCGGCGGTCACCATTGTTTTTCACATCTGTGTAGTCTCCGCCGGGTACTGGGTATCAGGCTTTATGCTTGGCCAAATATTGTCGATAACTACCTGATGCTGGCGCTGCTGATCTGGTTTCCAGAAGGGCTGCTCAATGGCATGGCAATCACGCTGATGACGGTTTACCGTCCGCAATGGCTGCGTACTTTCTACGACAATGAATACCTTTCGCCGGAGCGTTAACCAAAAGACTCTCCAACAGACATAAAAAACCGGCACGAGGCCGGTTTTTTCAGGAAACAAGGAATTAGTACACCACTTTGTGTCCGTACTCTTCCAGGATGCCTTTCAGCATTTCCATGGTTTCTTTCTTTGGTGGGCTCACGTCTTTGAGTTCGTATTCGTAACCCAGTGCTTCCCACTTGTGCGCGCCCAGCTGGTGGTATGGCAGCATCTCAACTTTCTCGATGTTGTCCATGTCTTTGATGAACTCACCCAGTCGGCGTGCAGAATCTTCATCATCAGTGTAACCCGGAACGACCACGTAGCGAATCCAGGTTTTCTGGCCGCGTTGGTGCAAGTAGCGGGCAAAATCCAGTACACGTTTATTTGGTACACCAATCAGTTCGCGGTGGATCTCGTCATTGATTTGTTTCAGATCCAGCATGACCAGATCGGTCGCATCCAGCAGCTCGTCAATCACGTCAGAGTGTTTGCGGATATAGCCGTTGGTATCCAGACAAGTGTGGATGCCTTCCGCTTTGGCTGCGCGGAAAAAGTCGCGTACAAATTCAGGCTGAAGCATAGCTTCGCCGCCTGAAGCGGTCACGCCGCCGCCTGAGGCATTGATGAAGTGACGGTAGGTCACGACCTCTTTCATGATTTCTTCAACCGTGATTTCACGGCCATCGTCCAGATCCCAGGTATCGCGATTATGGCAGTATTTGCAGCGCATCAGGCATCCTTGCATGAACACGATAAAGCGAATGCCAGGACCATCTACGGTTCCACAAGACTCAAAGGAGTGAATACGGCCAATTACCGACATGGTGTCTCCAAAAACGACTGTAACAAATAGGGTGTTATTTTATTACAGAATCGGGGTGACCAAAAGCGAATATCCGGTGTGACAGGGAGATTCCCGTCAATTATGTAGGGGAATGACAGGGACTGTGAGCCGGTAGCCCTGCGCCGGTGACAACCGGGCTACAGGGTATTGATAGCAACAGCCGGGCAGAGGGATTTGTTTTCAAGCAGCGCTTGCCAAAGGACATGCCAGTCGTGCAGCGTGTTGGCGGGCATGGGTTTGGCGATGAAAAATCCTTGTCCATAATCGCACCCCATGTCCCTTAAGGAATGCCAGACTTCAATACACTCAATCCCTTCTGCTACCGACGCGACGTGGATCCGCCTGGCGACCATCACACTGGCTTCTACCAGTGCCATCGCAGTCCGTGAACTGAGCATGGGAAGCACCAGATTCAAGCCAATTTTAAGCGAATCGATGGGCAGAAACTCGACCTGCTGCAAGGTACCATAGCCTGATCCAAAATCATCAATGGCAATGCGGAAACCCTGCAACAACAAGCGCGATGCCGCTTCCTGAAGCTGGGCTATGCGCTCAAAGCTTTCCGGCTCCTGCAGTTCAAAATAAATGATTTGGTTAAGGTGAGAGTGCTTTTGGCCCAACGCCAGCACTTCATCAACGAAATTCAGCTCAATCAGGTTGTCGGCAGAGATATTGATGCCGACAGGCCGGCCTTGCAAAAATTCCTGTTCGGAGAGCACCTTGTGGATGATGTTTAACGTAAGTACTGACTCTAGCCCGAGCTTGGTCAGTTGCGGCAGAAAACTGCGGGGCAAGGTGACGCCGCGTATTGGGTGTCGCAGTCTTTGCAGGGCTTCACAGGCAACCCATTCACCGGTATCAAAGCGCACGATGGGCTGGAACCAGGTTTCGAACATTTGTGCATTCCACGCTTCCAGCACTTCATGCTCTGAAAGGGGAAGCAGTTCCCTTGGGAAGTTCACGTCATGTTCGGTGGCGATCGTCAGGTAATATTTCAGCAAGGGGATTGAGCTTGGCTTTGGCAAGATACCCAAGACATTAAGCATCATACGCTCGCACATACTTTCTACCGTGCGTAACACCTTGGGGGAAGCGGCGCTGGTGATGACTATGCATCCCATAAAGCCGCGTTCGGCAGCGTTACTCAGCAGTTTGATGCCATCAATATCCGGCAGGTCTAAGTCGCAGAAAACCAGGTCAGGTTTGTGGTGCAGTATTTTTTCCAGTGCGATGGAGCCGTTTTCGGCAAAAATAAGGTTGTCTTCGCCGGTAAGCAATTGCATTAACTGGCCTGCGATTACGTCCCGCTGGAATGGATGATCCTCGACAAGCAATATGTCCATGACGTCCCCTGAAAGCGCTTTGAGCGGCATCCCTGAAGAATGCGATTTTGTTGTGTCGAAACAGCCTGATATCAGTATGGTCTTAATTTTAGGACTCGTCGACAGAACGTCATACGGTGTTGGGTGGGCAATTTTAGGGCATAAAAAACACCTCCCGGAGGAGGTGCTTTTTGATTCAGTGAATACTCAGATTAAAGAGATTCAGTGAAAGTACGTGCGATTACGTCTTTTTGCTGTTCAGCAGTCAAAGAGTTGAAACGCACAGCGTAGCCCGATACACGGATAGTCAGCTGTGGGTATTTCTCTGGGTGCTTAACTGCATCTTCCAGTGTCTCACGGTTCAGTACGTTAACGTTCAAGTGTTGACCGCCTTCGATACCAGACTCGTGGTGGAAGTAACCGTCCATCAGACCTGCCAGGTTAGAACGCTGAGTATCGTGATCTTTACCCAGTGCGTTTGGCACGATAGAGAAGGTGTAAGAGATACCGTCTTTCGCGTGTGCGAATGGCAGTTTACCTACAGAAGTCAGAGATGCTACTGCACCTTTCTCGTCACGACCGTGCATTGGGTTCGCGCCTGGTGCGAATGGTGCACCTGCACGACGACCGTCTGGGGTGTTACCGGTTTTCTTACCGTAAACAACGTTAGACGTGATAGTCAGGATAGACTGAGTTGGAACCGCGTTGCGGTAGGTTTTCAGCTTACGAATCTTGTTCATAAACTTCTCAACCATTTCACATGCGATGTCATCTACACGGTTGTCGTTGTTACCGAATTTAGGGTAGTCGCCTTCGATTTCGAAATCGATCGCGATGCCGTCTTCGTCACGGATTGGTTTAACTTTCGCGTACTTGATTGCAGACAGTGAGTCAGCTGCAACAGACAGACCTGCGATACCACACGCCATAGTACGGTATACGTCACGGTCCATCAGAGCCATCAGAGACGCTTCGTAGCTGTACTTGTCGTGAGAGTAGTGAATCGCGTTCAGCGCGGTCACGTACTGCTTCGCCAGCCAATCCATGAAGCTGTCCAGACCCGCCCAAACTTTATCGAAGTCCAGGTACTCGTCTTTCATTGGCTCTTGCTTAGGACCAACTTGCAGTTTCAGTTTCTCGTCCACACCGCCGTTGATTACGTACAGCAGAGTTTTCGCCAGGTTCGCACGCGCGCCGAAGAACTGCATGTGCTTACCAATAACCTGTGGAGATACACAACAAGCGATAGCGTAGTCATCGTTGTTGAAGTCTGGACGCATCAGGTCATCGTTTTCGTACTGGATAGAAGAAGTATCGATAGATACTTTCGCACAGTAACGCTTGAAGCCGTCTGGCAGTTGCTCAGACCACAGAACCGTGATGTTTGGCTCTGGTGATGGACCCATGGTGTACAGGGTGTTCAGGAAGCGGAAGTTAGTACGGGTAACCAGAGTACGGCCGTCAACGCCCATACCACCCATTGATTCTGTTGCCCAGATTGGGTCACCAGAGAACAGCTCATCGTACTCAGGAGTACGCAGGAAGCGAACCATACGCAGCTTCATTACGAAGTGGTCGATGATTTCCTGAGCTTCAACTTCAGTGATCTTGCCAGCAGCGATGTCGCGCTCGATGTACACGTCAAGGAACGTAGAAGTACGACCCAGTGACATTGCAGCACCGTTTTGAGACTTAACAGCAGCCAGGTAGCCGAAGTACAGCCACTGTACAGCTTCTTGAGCAGTCGTCGCAGGACCAGAGATGTCGTAGCCGTATTTCGCAGCCATTTCTTTCATCTGGTTCAGAGCGCGGTATTGCTCTTGGATTTCTTCGCGAAGCTGCATAGTCATTTGCAGATCTTCACCTGATTCCAGTTTCTCTTGCAGAGAGTGGAATTGCTTCGCTTTGTCTTTCAGCAGGAAGTCTACACCGTACAGTGCTACGCGACGGTAGTCACCGATGATACGACCACGGCCGTATGCATCAGGCAGACCAGTCAGAACACCAGACTTACGGCAGTTCAGGATATCTGGGTGTAGATATCAAATACGCCTTGGTTGTGAGTCTTGCGGTACTCTGAGTAAATTTTAGAAACCATTGGGTCCAGCTCACGGCCGTAAGCTTTACAAGAACCCTCGATCATGCGCACGCCGCCGTTAGGCATGATTGCACGCTTCAGTGGTGCTTCAGTTTGCAGACCAACGATCTTTTCCAGATCTTTGTTGATGTAGCCCGCGTCGTGAGCAGTAATGGTAGAGATAACAGAAGTGTCGAAGTCTACTGGCGCGTGAGTTGAGTTCTCAAGCTTGATGCCTTCCATCACTTTTTCCCAAAGCTTGTTAGTCGCTTCAGTACCTTCAGTTACCAGGAAAGACTCATCACCCTCGTAAGGGGTGTAGTTCTTTTGAATGAAGTCACGTACGTCGACTTCTTTCTGCCATTCGCCTTCAGCGAAACCTTCCCATGCTTTAGCAAATTGCTCAGACATGATGTACCTACCTTTTTAGTAGAAGAAAACAAGTACCTAGTGGGTGAATCCACGCGACCATTATGTTGGTGCTCAGTACACGATCATTGAAAACAGTAAAAGCAACAGCGCTCTCAAAAAACGCGCTTGATTTTACGCTTTGTATCCAGCCTTGGATAGTATTTTGGGCAGCCCAAATGGCTGCCCAGATTTTTATTACATCAGCGCAGGGATACCGAACTGATCTTCCAGCATACCTACCGCCAGCATTGCTACCAGACAGATAACCAATACTGAACCAGGGATCACGATGCGGTCTACGAAAGACAGCTTTTTCGCGCGCTCTTTGTCACCAATAAGACCGTTGTTATCCAGCAGCATTGCCAGTGCCCAAGCCAGAACCGGGTTAGCAACCATGGATGCAAAGATACAGATACCTGCTGACTGAGAGTCTTTGGTTTCACGAACCATCTGAACACCCGCTTCCAGCAGTGGCAGGAATACACCTACCAGCAGCGCGATACGCATTACCGGTGGCCATACCGCTACGTCCATTGGGAAGCCAAGGATAGCGATGAACATCACCAAACAGCCCAGCAGAATCGCACCCGCAGGGATTGGACGCTTCGCAATCGCTGCAGGGATCATGTAAGTACCCAAGATGACGTGATGTTACCACCACCAACCGCAGTACCAACCATCTGACGGATAGAACACATGGTCATGGTGTCATCCACGTCCATCAGTACTTTTTCAGTCTTAGGTGGGTAGTTCAGTTCTTGGAAAATACGGTGACCCAGGAAGTCCGGTGACCACATGGCAACTGCCAGGATTGCAAATGGCAGTGACGCGATGAAGTGTTGTAGGTTAGGCAAGCCCAGCATCCAACCTTCTTCTGTGCTACCCCACCAGTAAACTGGGCTCAGGTTAGGCAGGCCAGTTTGCGTGGTGAAAGTCAGGTCGAAGCCAGCGCCCAGCGCAAGAGCTACAATCAGGCCAGTAACAGCACAAGCAGGGATTGCCAGCCAACGCTTACCTACACGGGCCAGCAGCGCGTACAGTGCGACGTTTACTGCCAGAACTACCAGACCCACATAACCCAGGCTACCTTTGGCAACGGTTGCGGTTTCCAGACCTTTTGCCCAGGTTTGGATATCTGCGATTTGGCTCATTGCACCGGTGAAGCGAGGAAGATCAGAAGACCACCTGCTACGCCCTCGCTGGTGAGGTTGACGAGTTTTGAACCGCCTTTGAAGTAGCTCAGCATCAGACCGAACATACCCAGCAGAAGTGCAAGCGCGAGAGGGTGAGCACCGGCCAGGGCAATGGTACCGATCAACGGGATCATTGGGCCATGGTTACCGGCAAGGTTAGCGCGTGGGTTGATAAAGCCAGAAGCAAGAACACAGAACAGCAGGGCAGGGATCAGCATCTCTACACGTGCTACTTCGATAGCAAACTCTTTGCCCAGGTTGATGTGATCCCAAGCTTGGGTCAGGCCATCCGCCCAGGACATCATTACTGCTGAGTACATCGCGATAATGCCGATGGTACCCGCCAGTGCAGGAACGAGGTCTTCAAGTTCGAATCGGAAGTCACGGCCAGGAAGGTTTAGTTTCCAACGGCGTGGGTTCATGATTTGAAGTTCGTGGTCCAGGTAATCTGAACGCGTCGCGAACTCAGAGGCAGGTCGGTGCTTAGCTTGATACTCGCTTTGCGCCTGGTCGCCGATTTGCTCTGATGGAGCTTGGATTGACATAAAGTCCTCTTCGTACAAAAGCAAACAAACTGTTTACGTGCGCTTTGCTTCTTTACGCTGAACAGTTGCTGTTGTAACTGTGAAGAGATAAGAAACAGAGAGCTAAAAAATTGTTTAGCGCCATACTAACAAACCTCCTCTCTGTAAATTTGATTTAGATCAGTTCCGTGAAAATAAATTACATTGAGCCGAAAGACAACACAAAAATTGGTGGTTTTATCGCAATGCATGTCCTTTTGGCGCTGAAATAACCGGAAATTATGTAATTTAATTACGAAGCGAGGCGCGAGACGTGTGCCACAGTGATGAGCCAGAAAAGGGGGAAATGAAGGCTGGAATTGTGAACAGGTTGTGCAAAGCTGCCATGAAAAGAGGCCTGCCCTACTTGAGGGCAGGCAAGATCATTTACACTGCGCGGGCTTTGGCCTTTTGCAGTTTTTCGTAGGATGCGAGCAGTTTCTGGTGTGCACCAAATTGCGTGAGATCGGCATCAGCCGCTTCCAGACCGTAGAAGCGGATATCACCGGAAATGGAACTCCATACAGCCTCCGTTACAGCTTCGCCATAGGTAAAGCCAAACGCGCGGCGGTACTGTGCCGGATCACGGGATTCATCCTGCGCAAGCTCAAGGCTCGCAATCAGGCAACGCATGAACATCAGTCGCTCTGGACTGTAGATGGTTGCGTTGTACTCAAGGCTCCAGGTTGCAAACTCCTGGGCTGAATCCAGTTCACCCATCGCCAGTGCCAGCAAACACTTCAGTTCTCCGATAGTCAGCGATTTCCAAGCGCTGCCAGCATCCGGGAGGATACCCATCAGTTCACAGACCATGTAGCTGTCGTCGAAATCCGCCATGTCGAGCACGTCAAACAGGGATTCAACCTCATCATCGGCAAAGCCGGTTGCGAGTAGCATGGTCATTGCTTCGCGCAAATCTGTCCCGCGGTTGTTATTGCAAAGCTGCACTTCTTCTGGCGGATAAATCTCTGACCAGCCCGGTACGATAATGCGACAGCAGTTCACGCCAAGGTGGTCGTAATCGGCAATGTAGGCATCCGCGTCTTCGGCGTGCAGTTTACCCAGCAACCACTGCACTTCTTCTTCTGACGTACCGTCGAAATTCCATTCTGTGAACGGGTAGTCTGGGGTGTCTTTGAACATGTCCCAAGAGACGGTGCCTGATGAATCGACGAAGTGGGTTTCCAGGTTGTGGTGGTCGGCCACATCTTCATCGTGGAAAGATGGCGCTTCGAACACATCCAGATCTTTCAGGCCGCGCCCTTGCAGCAGTTCAGTCACGGTACGTTCGAACGCCACCTGGAAGCGTGGGTGTGCGCCCCATGATGTAAAGCAGGTACCGTTGTTTGGATTAAACAGGGTGACGCAAACAACCGGGTATTTTCCGCCCATTGACGCATCGTAAACCACGATTGGGAAACCTTCCGCTTCCAGCGCATCGATAGACGCCTTGATCGTTGGGAAGCGGGCAATCACTTCTGCCGGCACTTCCGGCATGCTGATGCGCTGCGCAATAATGCGGTTTTTAACAGCGCGCTCAAACACCTCTGACAGTGCCTGGCTGCGTGCTTCTGTCGCGGTGTTACCCGCAGACATGCCGTTCGAAACATACAGGTTGCCGATGATGTTCATCGGGATGTAAACCGTTTGCTGGTCTTTTTGGCGTACGAATGGCAGCGCGCAGATGCCACGATCTTCGTTACCTGATTGCAGGTCGATCAAGTCTGAGCCAGCCAGCATCTCTTCCGGATCGTAAAACGCGCGGGTAGGTCCATCTAGCAGGCCATCAGGCAAGCAGTCGTCGTCTTCCAGCGGGAACCATTTTTCATTTGGGTAATGGACGAAATCAGCGTTAGCGATGTCATCTCCCAGGAAGTAATCGGCATAGAAGTAGTTACAGGAAAGACGCTCAAAATACTCCCCCAGCGCGGATGCCAAAGCCGCTTTCTGGCTGGCGCCCTTACCATTGGTGAAGTTCATTGGCGCATCAACATCGCGAATATGGACTGACCAAACGTTAGGGACAGGGTTGAGCCAGGAGATCGGCTCTACGTTAAAGCCGGCCGCTTTCAGTTTGGTTTCAAAACCGTTGATGGATTCTTCCAGCGCGGCGTCTTTACCGGGGATATAAGTTTTCATGACTTTCTCGTTCTTGTGAGCAGGCGCGAAGTATATACCCAGTTGCGAGGGGCTGCACATACACATTGCTTGACCTCATTTCGTTTTATGCCAAAGGTGCAAAGTCGTGCGACTCGCATCGGATATGTCGCATGCACGCAAAAAATAGCTGTTTTTATAGGCAGGCGATGTCTAATCTGCGTTATATTCGAGATATCAAGTCGTTAATGGTTGAGGAATATGAAAGTATTTGGCGCTGGTTTGTTGTTTCTTTGCACTCTTTTTCCGGCTTATGCCAGCGACCCGGATTTTGCCCGTCACCTAAACCGTATTGAGCAGTTGCTGGCAAACGATCAGTTCACCGAAGCTTCCCAGTTAGCCAAGGCCCTTGTGGCTGACAATGAGGAGCAGGAAGCGCTGCACCAGCGTTTACTCGGGTACATTTACCTTCATGAAGGAAATGCTGACCGCGCTGCCATGGCCTATACCAAAGCGCTGGAATACAAAAAACTGCCGGATAACCTTCGAAAAGATGTACTGGGCGCGCTGGTTTCACTCTCAATGACGCGCGGCAGGCCAGAAATTGCGGTGCTCTATGGTGAAATGTATGTCAGTGAATACCCGCCGTTTCAACCGGTTGAACAGTTGTATGCCCGCGCACTTTTCAGCGAAAAGGATTATCAAAAGGCGCTTGAACACGCCAACGCCATCATTGCGCGCTATGCCGATGCCCCTGAGTATATTTGGCAAATTAAGTTGCTGAGCGAGGAGCAACTCAACCAAAACCGTGCACTTATCAATACAATCCGGCTTGTGCAACTGAAGTACGGGGATGACATCCGCTGGGAGCGCAAAAAAGCAGGAGCCTACTCGCGGCTGGGCGATTTTGGTAAAGCGGCTGATACGCTGGCGCAACAACTCGACAGTGGCGCCGAACTAAACGGGCAGGACTATGTGGATCTTGCTCAATTTGCGGCGATGGCGGGAAAACCTTATCAGGCTATTGATTGGCTCGACAAAGGACTGGAAGCTGGCGCTATCGTTGCGGACAGAGATTTTGATCAGCGCAAACTCCAACTCTATATCCAGGCTGCTGAGTGGACCAAGGCTGGGACATTGCCAGCAAGTTAAACCAGCAACCGGAATTGCCGCTACTCCGTGCGCAGTGCCGAATCGCTTCCCAACTGCAACGATGGCCTGAAGCTGCAAGCTTGGCACAACAGGCTATCGATTTAGGAGGCGAAGAGGATACGTTTCTTTGGCAAATCCTGGGTTACAGTGCAATGAAGACCAATGACAAAGTCACTGCCCGTTATGCTTACGAAACACTGAAAGCCCTAGACCCGGACAGCGATGCAGAGGTGTGGCTTAAAACGCTGGATCTGATGGAAACCAAATAGCGTTATCGTTTTATTTCTCCGGCCACGGGCTTCAATTCAAGCAATTGGATCAGCCGTGGCCTTTCTGTGTGCCAAACTGGCGGTACATGAGGCTCTCCATTTTCAAGCCAGCGCCACCCCGTAAAACGTTGGTGGTGAATTCCACCGTTTCCAGTTTGTAGTAAAGGGGCACGGTCACCTGTTGTTCTGCAATGCGCAGATGAAGTTCGTTAATCACCTGACGCTGCGCATCCCCTTCAGTTTGGAGTAAGTACTCTCCCAGCAAACGGTCAACAACCTCATCTTTAAAGTAATGATGGGCGTACCTTGGAGAATGGGGCGTTTGATACTCGCTGTTGAAGGCGGAGTCGAAATACAAAAAGGGTGTCTTTCCGGAAAAGTAATTGGTAATGCTGAGGTCGTAATTAGCATTTGCCATTTTCGCTTCGTATTCAGGAAAAGGGACGACTTCAGTACGCACTTTCAAGCCCACCGCAGCGAGCATTTCTGACGCAATATTGGCGGCAGAGATAAAATCACTCCATCCTGCAGGGGCAATAATTTTCAGTGAAAATGGCGCGCCAGAAGGCAACTCCCGCATCAGATCACCGTCAATGTCCATCAGCCCCAAATCGTCCAGAAGACGTTCGGCTGCTTTAGGGTGAAACCGGATGTAGTAAAGATGCTGTTCGGCGGCTGAGTTGGCAATCCAGTGTTCAAATTTGGACTCAAGGCCACTGGCGAGGGCAGCTTTCTCCCCCTGGCCAAAAACTGCAACGTCGATCAAAAGATCGCGTGAAAGACTCATGGAAACGGCGCGGCGAAAATCAACGTCATGAATAATATTGCGTTTTTCTTCGTCAGGATGTTTGAAATTAAACATCAGGCTGACGATAGATGACGGTTTTTGATGGTAATGATAATCGCGGGAATAGGAAGCGTAGTTGCGCTCAATATCTGGAATAAAGGCGCTGGCCCAATCAAATTCGCCATTGCTGAGGCGCGAAATCAATTCGTCATTGCTGCTCACCAGCGGATAACGGATGCAATCAATTTCCAGAGATGCCTGCTGCCAGTAATGGGGGTTACGACACTGAACAATGTTGTTGCTACTGAACGCTCTAATGGTGGTAAAGGGGCCGGTGCCGATAGGGTCAGCATTCAGGAACAAGCGTTTTTCGCTGACTTTCTCCCATTGGTGCTTAGGTATAATCGCAACGTCCTGGAGTTGCCGGGCAATTTGTGCGTTTGGACGCGTTAACGAGATATAGACCTCATTTTGACCACGTTTCTCTACTCGATCAATCCATGTGCCGAGTGAATCATAATCCAGTTCAGGTTCATCTTTAATCAGGGAAAGGCTGTAAACCACATCATCTGCACTGAAGGGGTTGCCGTCGGACCAATGGATACCTTCACGCAGCGTGAGAGTGATACCTTTCAGATCTTCGGAAAGCAGGTAGCTTTCTGCGAGGCGGAAGTGAGTCTTGTCCTCCTCAAATATCATCAGAGGCTCGAAGATAAAATCCTGTGTTGTCGCAAGCTTATCCGTGCGGAAAGGGTTGTAGTTTTTCACGAACCCATTCGACAACTCAGGAATGATAGTCAGGGTGTTGGGTGACGCAGTTCCGGCGAAAGAGACAAGCACGAAACACAGCGTTAGCAAACGGGGCAACATAGCTCTCTCGATATTGATATTTATAAGAATTTTTCTTGAAATACACCCTACACTAAGCGTGAGATGTCATCAATCGCTACAAACTCTTGATGGAACACTTGGTTTGGGTAATTATGCATTCAAAATGACTTATTTTTTACCAACTTAAAGGTTAACAAATTGTTGCTGTTCGATCTGATGGATGTTATTTTCAGATAAACGAGCTTCAGTAGTGAAAAGTTTTGTAGCACGGACGACAGAGAAAGAATTCGCTGAACTCAGACCAGTTGCAGGCCCAAGACTGTTTCAGACTGGTTGTTGACAAGATGAAGTGCTTATAAAGACAGGAGTCAAGCGCATGAAGGAAGCAGTAGCGCTGCAGGTAAAAGATCTACACAAAACCTTTGGTCAGCATGAAGTACTCAAAGGCATTTCTTTAGATGCACATCGCGGTGATGTGATCTCCATTATCGGCTCCTCAGGCTCAGGTAAAAGCACCTTTTTGCGTTGTATCAATTTGCTTGAAACGCCAACCAGTGGCGAGATTTGGGTCAATGGTGAATTGATAGAGATGAAAAATGGCCGCCACGGCGAAGCGTCCCGGTCAATGACAAACAAGTCCAACGCATCCGCTCCCGCCTTGCCATGGTTTTCAGGGCTTCAATCTCTGGTCTCACATGACCGTCATCGAAAATGTTATTGAAGCGCCCATCCACGTCTTGGGCGTTCCTAAGGCTGAAGCCATGGAGCGCGCAGAGGCTTTCCTGCAGCGGGTACTTGTGGGAACGCCGTGATTATTATCCGGGGCACCTCTCTGGTGGACAGCAACAGCGCGCAGCGATTGCCCGTGCACTGGCGGTAGAACCCGAAGTATTGTTGTTCGATGAACCGACCTCAGCGCTCGACCCCGAGCTAGTCGGTGAAGTGCTCAACGTCATGAAAAGCCTGGCTGAAGAAGGCCGTACCATGCTGGTGGTCACCCACGAGATGGCGTTTGCCCGTGACGTATCCAACCATGTGATGTTTTACATCAGGGTTTAGTGGAAGAGCAGGGGGACCCAGCTAAGCTATTTACGAGCCTGAGTCAGAACGACTGAAACAGTTTATTTCTTCAATTTACTAGGCTTACCAAGCCCAAACGCGTTTCAACGCACAAGACAGGTGGCAAAGGAGTCACGCCATCTGATTGAAATATCCATAAGGAGACAGAAAGATGAAAAAATGGTTAGTTGCCGCAGCGGTTACCGCTGCACTTGGCGCGACAGCTGTTCAGGCAAAAGATTGGAAAGATGTTCGTATCGCTGTAGATGTACCTTATGAACCCTTCGAATACAAAGCGCCAGACGGCACGCTGACCGGCTTCGAAGTGGATCTGGGTAATGCTGTGTGTGAAAACGCCAAGATTAACTGTTCTTGGGTTGTTCAGGCATGGGATGGCATTATTCCGGGTCTTCAGGCGCGCAAATACGACGTCATTTTTTCTTCCATGTCTATCACCCCAGAGCGTGCTGAGCAGGTGGCATTTTCTCAGCCATACTACAACACGCCAAGCGGCTACTTCGCACCTAAAGGGTCAGACCTGAACCCTGCTGACGCAGACTCTATGAAAGGCAAACGTATCGGCGTTCAGCGCGGTACTATCCAAGACACCCACGCGACAGACACCTTCGGCAAGATTGCGACATCAAACGCTACACCACAGGCGACGATCTGGTTCTTGATCTGCAAGGTGGCCGTTTGGATATCGTCCTGATCGACTTCCCGGTTGGTGAAGCGTCAATTCTGGGCGGTAAAGATGGCGATACTTTCGAAGCAGTGGGCGAAACCATCCAGCTGGGCAACGGTGTGGGTGCTGCGTTCCGTAAGCGTGATAAAGAGCTGGTAGAGATCTTCAATACGTCGTTGGCGGAAGTGAAAGCGAACGGCAAATACGAGAGATCATGAATAAGTACTTTAAGTACAACATCAAAATGTAACCCAGCTTCTTAGTTGGAGCGATAGCGGCGTTGCTTGCGTGCGTTCATCCCAATCACATAGGAAACCTATGTTCACGGGGGAGTCACGTACCCGTTGCCTTAGCTCCAACTACTTTGCAGCTAATAAAGCTCTAGGGGGAGCGGGATTCGCTCCCTTTTGACTGATAAGCGAAAACTGAATACAAGATCCATAAAGCGGTAGTTTCGCTATCGGTTTATTCGTGCAGGAGGAAGGGATGTTAGATCTGCATGGTTACGGCCCATCAATCTTTTTGGGCGCAATTCTGACCGTCGAATTGGCGGTACTTTCTGCCATTATTGCTGTGTTACTGGGATTAGTAACAGCACTGGCCCGTCTTTCAAAAAACCGTTTCGCCCGTGGCGTAGCAACGGTTTATTCCACTGTGGTTCGGGGCGTACCCGATCTGGTGCTGATGCTGCTGATATTCTTTGGCGCACAGATCATGATGAACAACTTCTCCGACTGGCTCTACGACAAATACGACATCGATATTTTTATCAATATCGATGAGTTCACTGCTGGTGTTTCCACTATTGGGTTTATCTTCGGTGCCTATATGGCTGAAACCTTCCGCGGTGCATTCCTGGCGGTTGATCGTGGTCAGTTGGAAGCAGGCACAGCCTATGGCATGAGCCCGTGGATGATCTTCCGCCGCATCATGTTCCCGCAAATGATGCGTCATGCACTCCCAGGCATCGGCAATAACTGGCTGGTGCTGGTAAAAACGACAGCACTGGTGTCAGTGATTGGTCTGGCGGACATGACTCGTTTGGCAAAAGAAGCAGCAGGGGCAGTGAACGAGCCATTCAAATTCTTTATTCCGGTAGCGATAGTCTACCTGTTGATCACCTCGGTATCTGAGCTTGGCCTAAAACGGCTGGAGCGCAAATTCAGTGCTGGTGTAGTAAGAGGCTGAGGAGACAGGGCATGTTAGATTCAATTTACGCACTTTTAGACCAAAACCAAATCTTCACGTCGACCACTATCCTTCATTACTGGGATGGCCTGGTGGTGACCGTTCAGTTGGTGTTTCTGTCGTTGGTATTGGGACTTATCCTGTCTGTACCACTAGCGGTGGCAAGAACATCGAAAAACCCTTGGATCAACCGTCCTGTATGGGTTTACGTCTATATCTTCCGCGGCACCCCGCTGCTAATCCAGCTTTACCTTATTTACTACGGTGTGGCGACGATTGAAGGTATCCAGCAATCCATGTTTTGGGCCGTGGTGGAAGATGCGTTTTATCCTTGTTTGTTGGCTTTTGTGCTCAACACTGCTGCTTATACAACAGAGATCCTGCGTGGTGCGATGGTAGCGACGCCAGCGGGCGAAATTGAAGCGGGCAAGGCTTACGGAATGTCGCGCTTTACCATTCTGCGCCGCATTATTTTGCCATCAGCATTCCGCCGTGCTTTACCGGCTTACAGTAATGAAGTGATCTTTATGCTGCACGCCAGTTCGATTGCCTCTGTGGTAACAATCATTGATTTGACCGGCGCAGCACGCGATATCTACGCCCGTTTCTACGCGCCGTTTGATGCTTTCCTGTTTGTGGCCGCGATTTACCTTTGCCTGACCTTTACCATCGTGTACGGCTTTAAGCGGCTGGAACACCGTTGGCATAGGCATTTAAGACCGTTGGAGTCGTAGAGCAGAATCGAGAGACGAGAAAAAGCAGACTCGAGAAAGATAAAGAAAAAGCCAGCAACCGAATTGCTGGCTTTTTGCTATCGAATTGACACACTATGATGCTCTAGTCTCTAGTCTCTAGTCTCTAGTCTCTAGTCTCTAGTCTCTAGTCTCTAGTCTCTAGTCTCTAGTCTCTAGTCTCTAGTCTCTAGTCTCTAGTCTACTTAAACTCCGCCCAAATCGGCGCGTGGTCTGAAGGCTTCTCAATACCACGCAGTTCATAGTCGATACCGGTATCGATGCATTCGGCTGCCAGAGATGGCGTAGCCAGAATCACGTCAATGCGCAGGCCACGGTTGTCATCAAAACCGCGGGAGCGGTAATCAAACCATGAGAACTTGTCATCAACATCTGGGTATTGCTGGCGGAAAGTGTCTACAAAACCCCAGTCCATCAGGGTGGCCAGCATCTGGCGCTCTTGCGGTTGGAATGAACACTTGCCGGTTTTCAGCCAGCGTTTGCGGTTAACTTCGCCAATACCGATGTCTAAATCGATCGGGCTGATGTTGATGTCACCCATCACAATCAGCTTCTCGTCATTGCTGCGAGAGCTGTTCAGGTAAGTCATCAGATCCTGGTAAAACTTCACTTTGGCCGGGAACTTGGTTTCGTGCTCAATGTTCTCGCCTGGGGGAAATAGCCGTTCAGTACGGTCACTTCGCTTCCATCTTCTTTTTTGAAGGTTGCCATAATCATTCGGCGCTGGGCATCGTCTTCATCCGTTGGGAAGCCTTTTTGAACACTTAGTGGCTCTTGCTTGCACAGCATGGCGACGCCGTAGTGGGCTTTCTGGCCGTGAAAATAGACTTTGTAACCCATGGCTTCGACGTCTTCGACTGGAAAGGCTTCGTCATGAACCTTGATTTCCTGAAGGCCGATAACGTCAGGTTGGTGTTTTTCAATCAGCGCCTGAAGTTGATGAAGGCGGGCGCGCAATCCATTGATATTAAAGGAAATGACTTTCATGCTGATTTACTTCTCTTTGTCTGAAATGCGTTGAGTGCCACCTAGTGTATCTGAATCTTCCCTAACGCGCTGAACAATAACGGTTGTTTTATCGCGGTAGGATCAGGGCTGATGGCGGAAAATTCTCACCTTTACAACTATGCTTTAGAAATGATGCGGTTACGACTTTTGCGCTGAAGGGAGAGGGGCATGAATGCGATGACACTGACAAAAACGGTTTCCATCTCGGGGTTGGTACTCCTGCTGGCCGCGTGCAGCGAAACCGGCGATTTTACCCAGGAGCAGATTTGCCGTGCCAGCATTGCAGCGATAAAAGGCAAGAGCCCGACCGTGATGGTGGTAGATAAAACGGAAGTGGAAGCAGAAACCGAGCTCAATATCTTCCATATCTCGTACAAGCGCCCGGATGACGGCAAGAAATGGCATTTTCGCTGCAAGATAGACAAGAAGCGCGCGGTATGGGCGCAGGGGAAAGACGGTCGCTGGCGTGATCAGGCCCAGGATCCGACGATTCGTTTTCCATAGAAGGTGATGAACTGAACATCAATGAGACCTTTCCTGATGGCAGCGCGGCCGCCAACGTTTCCTTCAATATTTCCCTGTTAGGCGACAACTCCTGATCACCGACACCCGGTGCTTCGGCACTGGGTGCGCTGTTCGGAAATTTCGAACGACTCTGACAAATCCACCTTACCGACATTCCGCACCACAATTCATATACTGCCCTCAACAGCTTAGAGGAGGAATGGCATGGGCAAGTTAGTGGAAGGTGTGTGGCGTGATGTGTGGTATGACACCAAAGCATCCGGTGGAAAATTTATCCGTGAAGATGCCGGTTTCCGCTCCTGGGTAACAGAATCTGGCAAGGCTGGACCCACCGGAGACGCGGGTTTTAGCGCTGAATCCGGGCGGTATCATCTCTATGTCTCCCTTGCCTGTCCTTGGGCACACCGCACGTTGATATTCCGAAAACTCAAAGGGCTGGAGTCGCACATCTCTGTCTCGATCGTGAGCCCCGATATGCTGGAAAATGGCTGGCAGTTTGATGAGCCAGAGCCACTTTATGGCTTTAACTTCATGCACCAGATCTATACCAAGGCCAAACAGGATTACACCGGCCGTGTGACTGTGCCAGTGCTTTGGGATAAAAAACGGAAACCATTGTCAGCAACGAATCCTCAGAAATCATCCGCATCTTCAATGATGCATTTAACGGGTTAACGGGTAACACGGAAGATTTCTATCCAATAGCGCTTCGCAATGTGATTGAGGAGTGGAACGGATACATCTATCCGAATATCAACAATGGCGTGTATCGCAGCGGTTTTGCTACCACTCAGCAAGCCTATGAAGAAGCTTACGAGAGCCTGTTCTCTGCGCTGGATTCAGTGGAAGCACACCTTGAGACAAATCGTTACTTGGCAGGGGATAAGATCACCGAAGCGGATTGGCGCCTGTTCACGACCCTGGTTCGGTTTGATCCTGTGTACGTGGGACACTTCAAATGTAATCGTCAGCAAATAGCCCAGTACAAAAACTTGTTTGGTTACCTGAAAGAGCTTTATCAGGTGCCGGGTGTGGCGGAAACCGTGGATATGTATCACATCAAGCGCCATTACTATTACAGCCACGACACGATCAACCAACGCGGGTGGTTCCTAAAGGGCCTGAGCAGGATCTGTGGGCACCACACGGTCGTGATGCCATTGGCCAATAAGTAATGAGACAGGAAATAGAAGATGTAAAAAAGCCAGCTCGATGAGCTGGCTTTTCAATGATGGTGGTGGGAGAAGGATTCGAACCTTCGAAGGCGGAGCCGTCAGATTTACAGTCTGATCCCTTTGGCCACTCGGGAATCCCACCACGAGTTATTCTGATTGTGTGCTGCGCTGCGGAAATCAAACGAACATCGCTGCGAAGCTGAAAGATGGTGGTGGGAGAAGGATTCGAACCTTCGAAGGCGGAGCCGTCAGATTTACAGTCTGATCCCTTTGGCCACTCGGGAATCCCACCACGAGTTATTCTAATTGTCTGCTCCACCGCGGAAATCGAAACGAACGTCGCCATGAAGCGCAGTAAGTGGTGGTGGGAGAAGGATTCGAACCTTCGAAGGCGGAGCCGTCAGATTTACAGTCTGATCCCTTTGGCCACTCGGGAATCCCACCACGCTTTGCGGGGCGCATATTATCAAACGACTCTATTCTGTAAAGCACTTTTCTTGAAAATGCTGTGCGTTTGCTGGTTTTTTCGGCGTTAGCGGGCGTATTAGCAACGAAAGGTGGAATTTTATCAATGTAAGGACATCTAAGTGACGCTTGTAAACATATTCAGATAAGCGCCTGATGGTTCTGGATGCGGTTAAAGCGCGCAAATCTTTTACTGGATTTACACTTCTTTACCGCACGAAACATAGGCATAGAGTAGACTATCGCCAGTTGTTATTTACGGTTAATAAAATGAAAAACAAACTTCTTTTCACTGCCGTTGTTGTTTTAGGTGCTGCAGGCTATTTTGCCTGGCAAGGAAAACCCGATGCAGCCGAAAAAAATGCCGCTCGTCCGGCAAGACCTGTGATTGCGGTTGCAACTGCGCAGGTAGAATCGCGTCCTGTGGCGCGAAGCCTCTCTTTGATTGGTAACCTCAAGTCAGAAACTCCGTTGTAATTGCTCCGCAAGTGGCGGGCAAGATAGAGCAAGTCTACGTGACGGCGGGACAGCAAGTAAAAGAGGGCGATCCTCTCATCACGCTCGACACTGACAAGGCAAAAGCCAGTGTGGCGGAAGCGCAGGCGGTTTACAGCGACGAGCAGCGTAAACTGGCTGAGTTTTCCAAACTGCACAAACGCGGCGCACTGACCAAAACCGAACTGGATGCCCAGCAGGCGAGCGTCGATGTGGCCAAAGCGCGTCTGGATGCAGCTAAAGCTGATTTGGATGACCGCTTTATCAAAGCGCCATTCGCCGGTACTGTGGGTCTGGTGGATATCACCCGCGGCCAGTTGGTTTCCGTCGGTGAATCCCTGCTAAACCTTGATGACCTTTCCCTGATGCAACTGGATGTCAACGTGCCGGAGCAGTATCTGTCTGAACTGAGCAAAGACATTGAAGTAGTTGCACATTCCAAAGCGTGGCGTGACAAAACTTTTGACGGCGCACTGACTGCTGTCGACTCCCGTGTTAATGACGACTCGCTGAACCTGCGCGCGCGCATCAATATCGACAACAAAGAGCGCTTGCTGCGCCCGGGCATGATGATGGAAGCCGCAATGGCGTTCGAGCCATTAAACAGCGCAGTGATTCCAGTTCAGGCCATTGAATACTCAGGAACCAAACGTTTTGTTTATGTTATTGATGAGCAAGGCACTGCCCACCGCACTGAAGTGAAACTGGGTGCGCGTATCGATAACCTGGTGACCGTTGAAAGCGGCATTGAGATTGGCGATCGCATCGTGGTGCAGGGTTGGTCAGTATGCGTGACGGCACAAAAGTGAACGATCTGACTGCTGCGAAAGGTGACAAATAAATGTGGCTGTCAGATGTCTCTGTTAAGCGGCCGGTGGTCGCGATTGTTCTTAGCCTGTTGCTCTGTGTATTCGGTATTGTCTCTTTCAGCAAACTGGCGGTGAGAGAATACCCGGATATCGACAGCCCGGTGGTGTCGGTGATGACCCGTTATGCTGGTGCGTCTGCCAGTATCATGGAAAGCCAGATCACCCAGGTATTGGAAGATGAACTTTCCGGCATCAGTGGCATTGAAGAAATCACTTCTGTCAGCCGCAACGGTATGTCACGCATTACCATCGAATTCAATATCGACTGGGATCTGACGGAAGGCGTCAGTGATGTACGTGATGCCGTCGCCCGTGCCCAGCGCCGGTTGCCGGATGAAGCCAACGAGCCGATTGTTTCCAAGTCCAACGGTTCGGGCGAAGCGTCGATGTACATCAACCTCGCATCGCCTGAAATGGATCGTACCCAGCTGACGGAATACGCCCAGCGTGTGCTGGAAGATAAGTTCAGCCTGCTGACCGGTGTCAGCTCGGTCGAGCTTTACGGTGCATTATATAAAGTAATGTATGTGCGTCTCGATCCTGTGCTGATGGCAGGCCGTGGCGTGACGACTGAAGACATTACCTCTGCACTTCGCCGGGAAAACCTTGAAAGCCCGGGCGGTGAAATCCGCAACGACATCACCAAGATGACTGTACGTACCGAGCGTTTGTACCAGACGCCGGAAGACTTTCAGTATCTGGTGGTGCGCACCGCCAATGACGGCAGCCCGATTTACCTCAAAGATGTGGCTGACGTTTATATCGGCTCCCAGAACGAAAACGCGACCTACAAAAACAACGGCGTGAACAACCTCAGTCTTGGCATTGTGCCGCAGTCTGATGCCAATCCGCTGGATGTTTCTGTTGCTGTTCGCCAGCTGGTCGATGAGTTCCAGCCGTTCTTGCCACAAGGAGCATCGCTTTGGGTGGATTACGATTCAACCATCTTTATCGAACGCTCGATTGATGAGGTATACAGCACCCTGTTTGTCACCGGTGCGCTGGTAATTCTGGTGCTCTACATCTTTATCGGGCAGGTGCGCGCCACGCTGATCCCTGCCGTGACGGTGCCGGTATCGCTGGTGTCTGCCTTTATCGCGGCATACTTCTTTGGTTTCTCTATCAACCTCCTGACCCTGATGGCACTGATCCTGGCGATCGGTCTGGTGGTGGATGATGCCATCGTGGTGGTGGAAAACATGTTCCACCATATCGAAAAGGGCGAAACTCCGCTGGTGGCGGCCTACAAAGGGACGCGCGAAGTGGGCTTTGCCGTCGTGGCAACCACAGCCGTACTGGTTATGGTGTTCCTGCCGATCTCTTTTATGGAAGGCATGGTGGGCAAGCTGTTCACCGAGTTCTCGGTCTTGCTGGCCATGGCGGTGATCTTCTCCTCCATTGTGGCGCTGACCCTGACCCCTGTGCTGGGCAGTAAGATCCTTAAAGCCAACGTAAAACGCGGTGCCTTCAACCGTATGGTTGATAACTTCTTCGAGAAAGTTGAAAACGGCTATCGCAAGGTCGTCACCGGTGCTGTGAAAGCCCGTTTTGTTGCGCCTTTGGTGATCCTTGCCTGTATTGGCGGCAGCTTCTATCTGCTGAAAAACCTGCCTGCTCAGCTGGTGCCACAGGAAGACCGTGGCGTACTGATGGCCTTTGTCAAAGGTGCAGAGGGTACGGCTTACAACCGCATGGTCGGCAACATGGAAGAGATTGAGCGCCGCCTGATGCCGCTGGTAGAAGAAGGCCTGCTGACCTCTATTTCCATGCAGGCTCCGGCGTTCGGCGGCATGGCGGGTGACCAGACAGGCTTTGTGATCATGCAGCTGGAAGACTGGGACAACCGTGATCAGACCGCTGGTGAGGCATTGAACCGTGTCCGCAAAGAGCTGGCGGGTATTCCGGATATTTTTGTCCGTGCCTTCCTGCCGGGTTTCCGTGGGGGTTCGAGCGAGCCGGTGCAGTTTGTGCTGGGCGGCCCTGACTATCAAGAGCTGAACAAGTGGGCGCAACTGCTGCTGGATGAAGCCAAAGCCAGCCCAATCCTGCAAGGTGCAGATTTGGATTACGCAGAAACCACGCCTGAACTGGTGGTGAAAATTGACCGCCAGCGCGCAGCTGAGCTTGGGATCAGTGTGGATGAAGTCTCCAACACCATGGAAATCATGTTGGGCGGTAAGAGCGAAACCACCTTTGTTGACCGTGGTGAAGAGTTCGACGTTTACCTGCGGGGCGATGAATCACGCTTTAACAGCAAAGATGACATCAGCCAGATTTACATGCGTACCCGCACAGGCGAGTTGGTGAGTCTCGATACCTTGGCAGAGGTGGAAGAGGTGGCTTCAGCGCAAACCCTGCGCCACTTCAACAAGCAAAAATCCATCACCCTGAAAGCAAACCTTGGCGATGGCTACACTCTGGGTGATGCCTTGGACTTTATGGATGCCAAAGCGATCGAGTTGCTACCTGCTGATATTTCCGTGAGTTACTCCGGTGAGTCTGCCGAGTTCAAGGACAACCAGAGCAGTATTCTGGTGGTGTTTGGCCTCGCACTTCTGGTGGCCTATCTGGTGCTGGCCGCGCAGTTTGAAAGCTTTATCAACCCGCTGGTGGTGATGCTGACTGTACCAATGGGTATTTTCGGTGGCTTTATTGGACTGTGGCTGACCCAGCAGGGCTCAACATCTACTCGCAAATTGGCATGATCATGCTGATTGGTATGGTAACTAAAAACGGCATCCTTATCGTCGAATTTGCCAACCAGTTGCGTGACCGAGGTGTGGCGTTTGAACAGGCAATCATTGATGCCTCTGTGCGTCGTCTGCGCCCGATTTTGATGACAGCGTTTACCACCATCATTGGTGCCATTCCGCTGATCGTTTCAACCGGTGCTGGCTATGAAAGTCGCGTGGCGGTAGGTACGGTGATCTTTGCGGGTATGGCGTTTGCCACGGCAGTGACCTTGCTGGTTATTCCGGCCATGTACCGTCTACTGTCTGTGAAGACCCACTCGCCGGGTTATGTGGAAGCCCAGCTGAATGCAGAGCTGGAGCAGTTCAAACCACATCGTCCTGGGCATGGGGATTTCAAACCACACTAATGAAAACAGAGGAAGAGCAGATCCTAGAATGCTAGGTCTGCTCTTTTGTTTTTAAGCATCCATTGGTATGTTTTATCCCATAACCATCAAAAATATTGAAGATAAAGGAAGTAAGTCATGTCGGATAAACTGACCCAAGAACAACAAGATCAGCTGGACGCCGCAACGTTTCGCCGTTTCCTGTCTCACCTCGATAACCACAAAGAAGTGCAGAATATCGACCTGATGATCCTGGCGGATTTTTGCCGTAACTGCCTCGGCAAATGGTACAAGGCGGAAGCGGACAAGTTGGGTGTGGATGTGAGCGATGAACAAGCCCGCGAGCGTGTTTATGGCATGCCTTACAGCGAATGGAAGGAAAAGCATCAGCTTCCTGCTACCGATGAGCAGATGGCGGCATTCAACGCGCGCCAGAAAGCCAAAGAAGGTAAGTAAGTTAAGCCATACCAGAGAAAGCGCCAACCGGCGCTTTTTTCATGCCTGCTGATTGTAAACTTCGTCACGCAGGAATTGCGCGGCTTGTGGCGTGATCGCGCGGGGAAAGCCCAACGCGAGTGCTTTGAGTTTCGGTAATATCGTTCGCTGGCAAAACGGTTTCTCCGGTTGACGCCAGAAATAGTCCTGTTGCTTTGCTGGGTTAGGGTAAAAAGCGAGAAACGGCAAAGCCTGTGTCACGACAGCTTCGCCGCTTTCCAGTGCCGCAGATGCGATAGCGTGCTTGCATCGCATCAATTGGGCGCTATCCATTGGATAAACGGCACTGGGGTACTTTCCACGCGCACTGTGATTCGCCGTTGCCGCATGGGAAGAAAGATGGATACGGACTAACGCATTGAGTGGCAGGATTTTCTCATCCAACTGCATCAGCGCAGCTTCGACAAAATGACCGTCTCGGGTTTTGACGAAACCCTGTTCGACAGAGGAAACGCCGCGCACTGCGCGGAATATTGCTTCCATACACCAATAGCAAGTACCGCTGACAGCAAGGTACATGGCTTGTCTCCTTTAAGAACGCCGACATTGATAGAAACCGGGCTTGTGCTGTGTTGCTTTCATCGTTGCCAAATTGACCATTCAAATTCTGTCATTTTGCTAATCTCAGGAATAATAAATTATCGAATAACGATAAATTATTATTGATCTAGTTGTTGGTGATGCTATCTTGAAGATCGCAACTGAGGAGAATGCATGATGCAGAAAATACAAAGCTACAGCCGCAACATCCGATGCACGATTCAGCTACTGATATGCCTGTTACCCTTGGGTGTTATCTATTACTGGATGACGGCGCAAACGGAGATGGATTTTATTTCCCGGTTTGGGATTGTGTCCGTCACCCATGAGATCAGTGCTTACACAGCATTGCCTTTGACCATTGAAACCCGCGTATTTGCGATCATTGCGAGTTTCCTGCCGGTGGGTGTCTTGCTCTATGGTATGTCAGTACTGGTGAAGCTGTTTCGGCGTTACGAGACTGGAGACATTTTTTCGGTAGATACCGCGAACTATTACCGCCGCCTTGGCTTTGCGTTTTTCTTTTGGGTGATAGCCAACCTGGTTTTCGTTGGGCTTATCTCTGTCATCCTGAGTTTCAATAATCCGCCGGGCGAGCGCATACTTTCGCTGTCTTTGGGGAGCGTAGATATTGTCACTGTGCTTTGTGGCTTTATGATACTGACCGTTGGCTGGGTTATGCGTGAGGCGCAATTGATTGCCGAAGAGCATCAGCACACCATTTAGGAAAGTTTATGGGAATTACAATAGACCTAGACGTCATGATGGCTAGGCGAAAAATGCGGCTCAAAGAGTTGTCAAAATTGGTGGGTGTGACCGAGCAGAACTTGTCGATACTGAAAAACGGCAAGGCGAAAGCGGTCAGATTCAGCACGCTGGAAAAAATCTGTGAAGTGCTGGAGTGTCAGCCGGGCGATATTCTTGTCTACACGGCGGACGAAAACACACAAGCAGAATAAAACGGAGGGCTCTATGAGCCTCCGTTACTTTGTATCTGTGAAAGGCTAAAGGTTTCAGGCCGTTTTGCTGTTCAGCGATGCCATTACCGCCTCTTTGTCATTCAGGTAGCTGTCGAGACCATTCTGGCGCAGGTCACAGGCTGGGCAATCGCCACAGCCACTTCCAATCACACCGTTGTAGCAAGTCAGAGTTTGGTCGCGGACAAAATCCAGTTTGCCAAGTTTATCCGCCAAAGCCCAGGTTTCCGCTTTGTTCAGCCACATCAATGGCGTGCGGATTTCCAACTGGCGATCCATTCCTTGCACCAAGGCGCTGTTCATGGCTTTTACAAAGTCATTGCGGCAATCCGGATAGCCAGAGAAATCTGTTTCACACACACCGGTGATCACGGCTTCCGCGCCAAGTTGGTATGCATAGATACCTGCCAGCGTCAGGAACAGGATGTTGCGGCCGGGAACAAAGGAGTTCGGCAGGCCATTTTCCTGCAGTTCATGGGAGACCGGAATGTTGTCACGGGTCAGCGAGCTGATCGCCAGTTCATTAAGCAGCCCCACATCCATCACCTTGTGGGAAGCAACGCCCAGCGTTTCAGCAACGTCACAGGCCACTTCGATTTCCTGCTTGTGGCGCTGGTTATAGTCGAAGGTAATACAATGCACTTCGTCATACTCAGACAACGCCTGGATCAGGCAGGTGGTGGAATCCTGCCCGCCACTAAAGACGACAACAGCTTTTTTCATGACTACATCCTTTTGCGGAATTCTATTTCTTGGTGGAGGAGTGTAGCGCAAGTGCAGTAGGAGCTCTATGCCAAGCTAAACTGCAGGATAAAGAAAGGGCGCATCGGAGTGCGCCTTAGCGAAGAGCGTTGTGGTTTACCCACCAAACTTCTGCAGGTATTCCAGGGTCGGTTTGATATCACCGATGTTGGCTTCAACCCACGCATCGTTGAAGTAAGTGTCCAGGTAGCGGTCGCCGCTGTCACAAAGCAGGGTGACGATAGACCCTTTCTCGCCGCGTGCTTTCATTTCTTCCGCCAGTTTCAGTGCACCAAACAGGTTGGTGCCGGTAGAGGCACCGGCCTTACGGCCAAGAATGCCTTCCAGCCAATGTACGGTTGCCACGCTGTCCACATCGGCAATGGTTTCCATGCGGTCAATCACGCCCGGAATAAAGCTCGGTTCTACACGTGGGCGGCCGATACCTTCAATTTTACCGCCGCGATCCAGCGTCAGGGAGCAGTCGCCGGTTTTGTAGTATTCGTGGAAAACTGAGTTTTCCGGGTCAACAGCCATCAGTTGGGTGTGGTGGCAGCGGTAGCGGATAAAGCGGCCAATGGTCGCGGAGGTGCCGCCTGTGCCCGGGCTCATCACAATCCAGCTTGGCACCGCGTAGCGTTCGTATTTCATTTGGCTGAAAATGCTGTTGGCGATGCTGTTGTTGCTGCGCCAGTCTGTGGCGCGCTCTGCATAGGTGAATTGGTCCATGTAGTGACCATTCAGTTCCTTAGCCAGTCGGCGGGATTCTGCATAGATCTCATCTGAACGCTCAACAAAGTGCGCTTCACCACCGTAGAACTGGATTTGCTCAATTTTCTTTTTCGAGGTTGTGCGCGGTACAACAGCGATAAAACGCAGGCCTAGCAGACGCGCAAAGTAAGCCTCAGAAATTGCGGTACTGCCGGAAGACGACTCAATGATAGTGGTGCCTTCTTTAATCCAGCCGTTACACAAACCGTAGAGGAAAAGTGAGCGTGCAAGGCGGTGCTTCAGGCTACCGGTTGGATGGGTGCTTTCATCTTTCAGGTAGAGGTCGATATCTGTGAAATACGGCAAGTCCAGCTTGATCAGGTGCGTATCTGCCGAACGTTGGAAATCGGCGTCGATTTTACGAATTGCGTCGCATACCCAATGAGAGGTGGTAGAGGTACAGTGTGTGTGCGTCATTATTGGCGTTCTTCTGTTATTTAACTGATTAACCTAACTATAAGTTTTGCCCAGAAGTAAAACTTTACCTTTTCTCGCCTGATTGCTGCCTTTCTTGGAAAATCATTCTATGATTACCCATCAAAAGGAAAAATATTCTCCCTTTATTGGGTTTGGAGAATATTTAACCCACCAAATGGGAAAACGGTAACATCACCATGACACTGTCTTTAGATAAAGTTGACCGCCAGTTGCTGGATTGGCTGCAACGCGATGCCTCGCTCTCGTTGGCTGATTTGGCGGAGCGGGTAAATCTGACCACCACACCGTGCTGGAAACGTTTGAAACGTTTGGAAGAGAGCGGCATTTTGCAAAAGCGGGTGGCGCTGCTTGACCCAGAAGCTTGGGGCTGGCGTTCACCGCGTTTGTGCAGATAAAAACCTCGGATCACTCCGAAAGCTGGTACCGTAAATTTGTGGATGTAGTGACACCGTTTCCGGAAGTGATGGAGTGTTACCGCATGGCGGGTGAGTACGACTACATGATGAAGGTACAGGTGGCTGACATGGGTGCCTTCGACAGGTTCTACAAAAAACTGGTAAACAGCATTGGTGGCTTAACGGATGTGACGTCCACATTTGCCATGGAGCCACTGAAATACACCACCGCACTGCCTTTGTGAGTACCCACTTCGGCCTGTAAGGTAAAGCGCACAGGGAGGAAGAATGCGCATATTTCTCGAACTCGGATGGTTTTTCCGGCAGGCGTGGAAACGCTATGTCGGCGCGATCATCATTTTCTTTTTCGTTGCCGGGTTTGAGCTTATTCCTCCTAAGGCGATTGGCTGGCTGGTTGATGGCATCATGGCGGGCGATATTTCGCGCGAACAGATGCTGTTGGCGCTGGGCGCCATTGTGCTGCTTTGGGGGGTGGTCTACGTGCTGCGTATTGTTTGGCGTATCTGGCTGTTTGGCGCAGCTGTCGAGCTTGGCACTGTGCTGCGTGACAAGCTGTATCGCCATTTCACCATTCACTCACCGCGATTTTTCGAGCGCTACCGCACCGGCGATTTGATGGCGCGCGCCACCAATGATGTCAAAGCGGTTGTGATGACTGCCGGGGAAGGGGTACTGACGCTGGCCGATTCCATTATTACCGGACTGGCAGTACTTATCATCATGACCACGACCATCAGTTGGGAGCTGACCCTGCTGGCGTTGTCGCCTATGCCGGTGATGGCAATACTGGTTAATCGTTTCGGCAATATCCTTCACTATCGGTTTACCGACTCCCAGGCTGCATTTTCTGCCCTGTCTGATGAAACCCAGACCTCACTCAATGGCATCCGCATGATCCGCGCGTTCGGGCTAGAGCAGCAACAGGTTGAGCGTTTCAACGCAGTAGCAGATGACACCGGTAACAAAAATATTGAAGTGGCCAAAGTGGATGCCATGTTTCAGCCGGTGATTTATATCACCATCGGTGCTTCGTTTTTCTGCTCTATCGCCGGTGGTGGCTATATGGTGGCAAACGGGTCACTGACGCTTGGGCAACTGACGGCGTTCACTCTTTACCAAGGGCTGATGATTTGGCCGATGCTGGCCGTGGCCTGGCTGTTTAACATCATTGAGCGTGGCTCGGCGGCGTGGAAGCGCATCAAAGAGATTCTGGATGAAAAACCGGATCTGCTGGATGGTAATGCCGAACTGCCAGCGCAGCGGCAAACACTGGCAATCGGGATTGGGCAGTTTACTTGGCGCGGGCACGATGTGCCGGCGCTTCGTGACGTCAACGTGGAGCTTGCGCCAGGAAAAATGCTGGGTATTGCAGGGCCTGTCGGCAGCGGGAAAACGACACTGCTATCCTGATGCTGCGTTTTGAAGACCCGCAGCAGGGAAGCCTGCAATATGGCGGTGTTGATTTACGGGACGTGAAACTGGATGACTGGCGCGGAAAAATGGCAGTCGTGACCCAGGCTCCGTTCCTGTTCTCTCGCAGTATTGCAGACAATATTGCCCTTGGAAGGCCAGAGGCATCGCGCGATGAAATCCGTAAGGCTGCGAAGCTAGCCTGCATTGATGAAGACATCATGCAGTTTCGCGAAGGCTATGACACCTTAGTGGGGGAGAAAGGCATTACCCTTTCCGGCGGCCAGAAGCAGCGCATTGCCATCGCCCGGGCATTGTTGTTAGACGCGGAAATACTGATCCTCGATGATGCACTGTCTGCCGTGGATGGGCGCACCGAACACCATATTCTTAAAAACCTGCACGACCGCGCCCAGCACCAAACCACGGTGGTAATTGCCCACCGTTTGTCGGCACTGGAATCAGCAGATGAAATCATTGTGTTGCAAAAGGGGCATATCGAAGAGCGTGGTACCCATGAGGCATTGGTAAACGCCAATGGCTGGTACGCTGAAATGCAACGCTATCAGCAACTGGAGCAGGCTTTGGAGGAAGCGCTATGAGCAAACGCGAAACCCTAAAACGCCTGCTTCGCTACCTGCTGGCAGACAAAACGGCCTTCGCTATCGCAGCGCTGTTTTTGCTTTGTGCCGTGGTAGCAGACGTCAGTGGCCCCTGGCTTATCCGTCTGTTTTTGGATGATTACCTTGCCAAAGGGTATTACCCGTCGGGTGTGCTGTGGTCACTGGCGCTGGGGTATATTGGTGTAACCTTTCTTTCCGGGGTCTTGCATTACGCCTATGGTATCCGCTTTAGCCGCATTGCTATCGGTATCGTGCAGACCATCCGCAAAAAAGTGTATGCCAGCATCATCAACCAGCCGCTTTCTGCGTTTGATTATGTGCCGGCAGGCAAGCTGGTTTCCCGTGTTACCAATGACACTGAATCGCTCAAAGAGCTGTATGTGCAGGTGGTCGCGAGTTTCCTTCAGGCAACAACACTGATCCTCGCCATGCTGACGGCCATGTACCTGCTAAGCCCGCGTTTAACGCTGGTGGTTGCCATCTTGCTCCCGACTGTGGTGCTGGTGATGTTTCTCTATCAGCGCCGGTCTGCCGGCGTGTTTCGCGAATCTCGGGATTTGCTGACCGATATCAACAGCGTCATGAGTGAGTCTATCCAGGGCATGAGCCTTATCCAGTTGATGGGGCAGCAACAGCGTTTCTCCGAGCGCTTTGCAGCACTGACTGACCAGCATCTCAATGCCGAGGTGCGGATTGTCAAAATCAACGGCATCTATCTGCGCCCGCTGATCGACTTGCTTTCCGGTGTTGCTCTGGTAACGCTGGCCGCGATTTTTGGTTGGCATGGCAGCGAGGTGATTGGCGTGGGGGTACTCTATGCCTTTATCAGCTACCTGGGACGTGTTACCGAACCGCTGATTGAGCTGATGCAGCGGTTGTCCCTGTTGCAACAGGCCATCATGGCCGGTGAGCGGCTGTTTGAGTTGATGGATGCGCCGCCTCATCCCTATGGCGATGACGAGCGTCCGCTCGCCTGTGGGGACATTGAGGTTTCATCGCTCAGTTTTAGTTATGACGGGAAAACGCCGGTACTCTCCGATGTGAATGTGTCGGTGAAAGAGGGCGGCTTTCTTGCGCTGGTTGGGCATACCGGCAGCGGAAAGAGTACGCTTGCTTCGCTGATGATGGGGTTTTATCCGGTGCAATCCGGTTCTCTCAAGCTGGGAGGGCGCGACATTGCCACTTTGTCACAGCATGCACTCCGCAGTGGGATTGCGCTGGTTCAGCAAGACCCCCATGTGTTGTCAGATTCATTCCGTGCCAATGTCAGCCTTGACCGTGATGTCAGTGATGAGGCCATCTGGCAGGCGCTGGAGCAGGTGGATTTGGCTGATTATGTACGACACCTTCCTTCAGGGTTGGATACTGCCATCGGCACCGGGATATTTCGCTTTCTGCCGGGCAGAAGCAGTTGTTGGCGTTGGCGCGTGTGTTGGTCGACAAGCCGCGCATCCTGATCCTGGACGAAGCGACGGCAATATAGATTCCGGCACTGAAGAAAAGGTGCAGCAGGCACTGGCGTCATTGCGTAATACCATGACTATTGTGGTGATAGCGCACCGGCTTTCCACCATTGCCGACGCGGACAATATTTTGGTGTTGCACCAAGGGCATGTTGAAGAGCAGGGGAATCATCAGCAGTTACTTGCCAACAAGGGGCGTTACTGGCAGATGTATGAATTGCAGCAGACCCGTGCACACCTTAAAGAGTTGGAGCAACAGGCCTGTGGCGAGATAGAAGAAAACGCCTGATTCAGAGTGAAGGAAAGTCCCGCTGACTGCATCAGCGGGATTTTTTGTCTCTAGGGTCAACACACCCTAGCTACATGCCAGCCACAGGACTGCAAATTTCCACCAGATAGCCGTTGAGATCCCGCACGTAAGAGATGGTCTGTCCCCATGGCATTTCCCTGACATCTTCCACCAGTTCCGCTCCCGCTTCGAGGCTTTCGCCAAATTGCCCGCCACATCGTCAGTTTCAAAGGCAATCTCAAAATTGGGTGATGCCGGGTTACCGGAGCTTGGGTGCTTGCCCAACGAAGTCATCAGTGCCAGTGAGGAAAATGCCAGTTTGGTGTCACCGGTACTCAGTTCACCGTAGTCACCGCTTTCATGCAAAAAGGCCTGCTCCAGACCAAACGCTTGTTCGTAAAACGCCAGTGTTTTCGCTACGTCAGGCACGTACATAATGGTGTATTTGAATTTCATGGGGTATCTCCGCTTGTGTCGCGAGGAGGGAATAGGCATCAAAACCGAAATCGAAAATTTGCGACAGCGATTTGCCAGCCTTAATGCTAGACATTTAGAACCCGTCGACAATGACAATCACTGAGATTTGAGGCTGAAACGAAAAATGAAGCGACTATTTTTAGCTTTACTCTTTGCGGGAAGTGCCCTGGCAAATGCAGAAATCGACCCCAATGGTATTCCGGCAATGGAGTTGCAGCCTGATCCCATGAATGCCCCAGCACTGGAGCCGGGCAGCGCGAACCTGCCGTTGGCTGAAACTAAACCCCAATTGGCACAGGATGAAAATCCACCGCTTTCCAATCAAGAGAAACTGCAGGAGCTGGAAGCCAACAGTAATGAAATTTCTCCCCAGATAGCCGAAGAAAACCAGCAGTTGGAATCGTTGCCGAAATAGCAAAATCCCCGCAAAAGCGGGGATTTTTTAGATTAGCCTCGGCGGCTTCGCATCAAGCTTCCTGGACGGCTGAGGCGACCAATTCACCTTTCTGGTTGTAGATTTCACCACGAACCAGACCTCTTGAACCACTGGCTGACGGGCTGTCGATAGCAAACAGCAGCCATTCATCCATACGAAATTCGCGGTGAAACCACATCGCATGGTCAATGGTGGCGACTTTCATGCCTGGTGACATCAAGGTGACACCGTGCGGCTGCAATGCGGTGACCAGAAAACCCCAATCGGAAGCGTAAGCCAGCAGATACTGGTGGACGCGAAGGTCATCGACCATCTTACCGTTAGCGCGGATCCACAGGTATTGTTTGGCAGGCAGCTTTTCCGGTTCCAGCGGATTAACCACGACCACTGGACGAACCTCGATAGGCCGCTCGCCGCCAAAGGTTTCAATCACCTTCTTCGGCAGGTACTGGGCAATGGAATCGACCAGTTCTTTTTCTGATTTCAATGTTTCAGGGCCAGTGACATCCGGCATAGTGAACTGGTGTTCGAAGCCTGGCTCAATCTCCTGATAGGACGCTGTTAGGTAGAAAATCGGTTTGCCGTACTGCACGGCTTTCACGCGGCGGGTGCTAAAAGCCTGGCCATCGCGCAGGGTTTCTACGTCGTAAACAATAGGTTTTTCCGGGTCGCCAGGGCGCAGGAAATAGCTGTGGAATGAGTGCACAAAGCGGTCAGGGGAAACTGTCCCCTTGGCTGCTGAAAGTGCTTGCCCGATAACTTGACCACCATAGACCTGAGGCAACCCAAGGTTTTCGCTCTGACCGCGATAAATTCCTTCTTCAATTTGTTCCAGTTGCAACAGCGCTAATAGCTCTTCCAATTTGGTGCTCATAGATCCCCTTTAGACCAGATTGACAGAAAAATGACAGATTCTTCTCAATTTACCGATTATTTGGAACTTCTCCAGACACTATACTCTAACAAACTTAAGTTGCAGATTTCCGCGAGCATCGAATTTCCTGTGCTCAAAGGATGACGAAACCTTGTTGCCCTAAAGCGTGTTAATCGCAAAAGCTGCGATCCTGACGCCAAATTTTTTGCAGGGCTGACGGGGTGACAGTGTTAAACTATTGACGTTTTTGTCAATCTCTGGAGCCAAACGATGAAAAAAGCCCTTTTCGGATTTTTTGCCGCACTCTTTGTACTCGCTTTCACGGCCTGTACGGACATCATGAAGGACGGAGATATGGCCACAGTGAATGGCGATGTGTTTTACGTGCAACGAATCGCGCTGCCACCCAATGCGAAGCTGACAGTCACTCTGGCTGACGTTTCACTGGCAGACGCACCAATGGATGTGATTTCCAGCCAGTCGTACATGACTGAAGGCCAGCAAGTACCGCTGCCATTCAGCCTGAGCTACTCACCGTCTGAAATCAAACCGGGTCACACCTACTCTGTTAGTGCGCGTATTGAAGTCGATGGTCAATTGCTGTTTATCAGCGATACCTCTAACCCAGTGATCACCGACCCAGCGACAACGCAAAACGTCAGTGTTCAGGTTGTCAGCGCTGTGCGCTAACACCCTAGCAAGGTTCTCCATCCCATAGGAAACGGCGCAGCGATACTGCGCCGTTTTCTTTTACCTCAATACCATCCGCCAGCAGCTTCTCACGCTGCCGCTCAAAGCTTTCACCTTTCAACGAAATCATGCCACTGGCGTTGATAACTCGAAACCAAGGCAGCCGCGTGTCCTTCGGCAGTGATGACAGCAATTTACCGACATGCCTCGCATGACGGGGGAAGCCCGCTAATTTTGCGACATTGCCGTAAGTTGTTACTTTTCCAGCAGGAATTTGAATCAGAACTGCATAGATTTGGTCATCAAAATTAGGCATAGTGAAACGTAGTGAAAAAGTATAATTAAAGCATCATACCTTATCGGTACGGCTGAAAAGCAAGCTTCAAGGGATGAAATACGTGTCGGCATGAAGCGCAAGGAGGTGCTTGTATGTGGTATTCGACAATGTTAATGCTGACTGCTGCCGTCATGGTGATTGGCGCGGCGCTTTCGTCTGCGCTTGCAGATGGAGATATCCCTCTTATCGCATTTGTCGTTCCGGCGTTGATGTTTGCATCGCGCGGCGGCGCTGCAGTCTGGATTCTTGCACTGGGCTCATCGGGTTCGGCTTAGCCATGCCGCACCAGCCTGTCGCGATTTCACTTAGCCTTTGGATGATCCTTCCCGCATTGGTGCTTATCACCGGAGAGCGCCGCAACTGGCAAGTGTCGTTGCTGGTGGTGTCTGTGGTTATCGCGATGGAATGCGGTGTTCTCGCACTACAAGGTGACCAGAAGCTTGGTGGTGCAATGGGTTACACCCTGTTGCAGATATTCAGCGTGATCATGGTGTGGGTCTCGACCTACTTCTGGAAGCCGGCGAGATCCCTAAGCTGGTGGCCATTGTTGGTGGTGGTTGCGTTATGGATAGTGGGTTCTCCACAGGGCGCAATGCTGGCATTTTGCGGCAGCGTTCTGGCGTTAGTGTTGCAGGAACTCCAACGTGTTGACCGTGAACGCAGAGGAGACAAACTGACAGTCATACTGCCAGCCATTGCCTTCGCGACCCTGGTGGTATTTCCGCAGTTTTCGGTTCCTAACCCTGTGTTTGTTGCCTGGCTTTTATCGCTGACGATCGCCTGGCTGGGAGACTATCTGCTCAACGCAGAAAACGAAGAAGAATAGGGTAAGCAGACCCGGTGTCGGGTAATTTCTCGCCACTTAATCAGTGAATCCCGTTTACCCCCTTGCATTGGGCGCAGGCATCCCACATAATGCGCCCGAACCAACAGTTTCTTTATCAAGAAATTTTAGGTGTATCAAATCTATGGAGGCCTCCTTGGTCCTCCCGCAACACTAACTTGTGAACTGGGTCAGGTCCGGAAGGAAGCAGCCCGCGCTTGGGACGTGTGTGCCGGGATGTGGCTGAGGGGGCTTCCACCCATCTAGCGTTCTGAAAATTCTCCCACTCTTCTCTAAGTATCCTGTGTAGCAAGCCAACGTCGCTTGGGAACGTGTCAATATTCACGTAAACACAGTCCAAAATGAAAACGCTCCACCTTACCCGTCAGTTACAACGCTGTACCCACAAACGTTTCGAGCTTTATGCCATTTCCCGCATCATCCATAAAGTTGATGATCTGGACGTAAAATTCATTACCCAGCAATACGTTTTAAGGCCAGACGGCTTTGCGCTGACCGATCTCTATCTGCCCAATTGCAGCTTCATGTTGAGATTGATGAGGGTTTCCATAAGCAGCAAATCGACGCGGATAAAATCCGCGAGCTGGACATTGTTACTGCCACTCAGCATGAGGTTTATCGCATTGACGCTTCCGTCTCGATAGAACAAATCAACCAGCAGGTTGATGAGTTAGTTGGCGTGATTAAAGCCAGCGTAGATCAACAGAAGTCAGACGGCGTGTTTGTGCCTTGGAACCCAGAGTTTGAACACTCTATCGAGCGATTCAAAGCGCTGGGGTATGTTGATCTGAAAGACGATGTGGCGTTCAGAACCAGCGTGGAAGTGTGCAATCTTTTCGGTCATCACTACGCTGGATTCCAGCGTTCCTCTGCCTCTGTGCCGGGCTATCCAAACCACAAGCTTTGGTTCCCCAAGCTTTATCCGAACGGCGAGTGGTTCAACGAACTCAGCAGGACGGTAAAGAAATTCTCGAGTACAACATCGAGTCGATAGAAAAGCGCGCGCAGGTGATTGAGAAAAACCTCCAACAAGACATCACCATGGTTGTATTTGCCCGAGTGAGGAATGAATTGGGACAAACTATGTACCGCTTCCGCGGCGTGTTTGTGCAGGATCGCGAAAAGACCTCAGCAGAAGCCGGCTCTTATTGGAAGCGTGTGGCAGAGAGAATTTACTTTAAAAGTGAGTGAATAAGCCACGAGCAAGGATGATCTAGAAGTACATAGTTATATTTGTGACGCCCAAACTTAAATGCGCCTGCAGCTTTTAGTCCCTTCCCCTTTTCAAGGGGAAGGTTAGGATGGGGTTGGTTTTTAGTGGCTGAAATCGCGATGAATTCATTAATCTGCAATCAATCTTTGTGACAGTTGTTTTATTAAGCGAAAGCAACGTTTCCTTACAATTAACTTACTGAATTAAAGTTAATTTGTGCGTTCCGAATGCTGTCGGCTTGCTGCTCTTTATCCGTGATACGCTAAACTTATTGATATTAAATTTATTAATAGATGTTGCGTACAAAGCGACACAAATGGGGTTCACAGTAGGGACATGAATAATATCAGAAGTGCATTCAGGCGTTTTGATCAGTGGCGACGACACCATATGGCTTCATTAGAGCCGTTGCTTTACAACATGATCCGCAACGACAAGGCGCGCAGTGAAGCTTTGCTTTCGCCGTCGGAAGTGAATGACATCATCATCGTGCGCAATAACGGACGTATTGGGAATATGTTGTTCCTGATTCCATTTGTGCGTCAGACACGCCGTGCATTTCCAAATGCGCGACTGACACTGATGCTGAAATGGCCGTGGCAGGGACAGTTTTTTGAAAACATGGGCATTGATGACATCGTTTATTCGCATTTCTCTGCCAAAGAACTGCCTACTTTCCTGAAAACCCTGAGTCGTTTGAAAAAACAGACGTTTGATATCTGCTTCACACCGTTTGGCTCTGCGGAAGATACCATCATCAGTGCGCAGCTTTGCGCCAGAAACAAAGTTTCATTTGACAGTGATAAATGTGGCGTGGCTTTTACCCACACGGTAGAGGTGCCGACTTCCGGCGAGCACGCCGCCATTTTGCCACTGGCTCTGCTGACCAAATACGTGACAGTGGAGCTGGGAAGTGATGCACATTGCTTGGCCTTCAGTGATGGAGAGCGTCTCAGGGGCAAATTGTCTCGTCAAGAACTGTGTGACCCTTCGCAGCGGTGTATTGCTTATTTCCGAGGCGCGCGCGGAAAAAAACAGTTGAGCGACGATACTTGGCACAAGCTGTTAAAACAATTTGAACGCGTTTCTCCCTCCCCGATCACCTGGGTGGAAATCCTGAGTCCGGAAGTGCCAACACCTTTGCGTGAGGATGTAAAAACCTACAGCAACAAGAACCTGCGCGAACTGGCCAGCTTTGTGAGTTTTACCGATGGTTTCCTGTGCTGCGACACCGGTCCACTGCATCTGGCTGATACAGCGAATGTGCGCTGTTACGGTGTTTATACCCACACAAGTCCGGTGCGTTTTGGCTTGCTTACCAAAGGCTCTATTGTTATTCAAAACCTGCAAGCCTTTGACTCTGCAACGGTAGAGCGCGAGTCGGACGAAACACTCGAAGTGGCGGCGTCGCTCGCCCATTAACCCGCTTGTAACGCTCTGTGGGGACGTCGCCGCTTTTTGGGGTGGTTGACTGGAATAGCCGCAAGCAGAGTCTTGGTGTATTCATGTTGTGGCGAGGCAAAGAGCGTTTGTGTCTCGCCATATTCCACCATCTTGCCAAAGTACATCACTGCGACATGGTCTGAGACTTTCCGGACTACCGAGAGATCGTGGGAGATGAAAATCATGGCCAGGTTCATTTCCTGCTGGAGCGACATCAAAAGGTTCAGGATTTGCGCCTGAACGGAGACATCCAGCGCGGATACGGACTCATCACATATCAGCAGCTTGGGCTTGAGGGCAATGGCGCGGGCGATACCGATGCGTTGGCGCTGGCCGCCGGAGAATTCGTGGGGATACCGGTTAACGGACTCGGCGGGCAACCCGACTTTTTGCAGCAACTCTGCCACCCACTGCTTTCTTTCTGCGGCTGTTCCCATACCGTGAATTTCAAACGGTTCTTCCAGAATCATACCAATGGTATGTCGCTGATTGAGCGACTCCAGTGGGTCTTGAAAGACGATTTGCATCTCTTTGCGTAACGGGCGCATGTCGCGTCGGCTCAAGGCCGTAATATCCCGGCCTTCAAAGAATATTTTGCCGGAGGTTGGTTCGTAGAGCTTGAGGATGGCGCGGCCAAGGGTGCTTTTGCCGCAGCCGGATTCCCCGACAAGCCCCAGCGTCTCGCCACGTTGGAGAGAGAATGACACGCCGTCGACCGCTTTGATGGTATAGCCATTTTTGAAGATCCCTTTGCCGGAGACGAAATAGTGGCGCAGATCTTCGATGCGCAGTAAAGCTTCCATCAAAGGTTCTCCTGGTGTGGCAGTGTTTCGCTGTAGGGGATGACATTAATTAATTGCTTGGGCGTACTCTCCAGATCTGGCACCAGACTCAGAAGGTGCCGGGTGTAAGGGTGTTGCGGGCTGTCAAACAGGTCGAAAACATCGGCGTATTCGACGATCCTCCTTGGTACATCACCGCCACTTCATCACACATCTCCGCGACGACACCCAAATCGTGGGTAATAAAAATCATCGCCATGCCGGTTTCGGCCTGAAGACCGTTCATCAGTTCGAGAATGGATGCCTGTACGGTGACATCCAGCGCGGTAGTGGGTTCATCGCAAATAAGGATATCCGGCTTGCAGGCGAGCGCCATGGCAATCATCACCCGCTGGCGCATGCCGCCGGAAAGGTTATGCGGGTACTCATCCAGCCTTCTTTCCGGCATCGGGATTTTGACTTTTTCCATCAGTGCCAATGCCGCTTCCCGTTGTTGTACCTTGCTCATGCCAGCCTGGTGAAGCGCCAGCACTTCCATGAGCTGCCGCCCTATGGAATGGACAGGGTTGAGCGCCGTCATCGGATCCTGAAAGATCATGGATATACGGTTGCCACGGATTTTGTACATCTGCTGTGCTGGCAGCGTTGCAAGATCTGTCCCGCGGTAATCGATAACGCCTGCCGTGATTTGCCCGTAGGGTTTGGGGAGCAGACCCATGATGGACATGGCGGTGACACTCTTGCCGCAGCCGGATTCGCCGACCAGACCAAGGGTGCGCCCGGCATAGACATCAAAGTTCACGCCGTGGAGGATTTTGATTTTTCCTTCATCAGTGTCGAACTCGGTTTCGAGCCCGTTTACCTGCAAAATCAATTCAGACATTTGCTGCCCCATACGCTGCGATTACTTGTAGCGGTCATCGATAACGGTGACAGGCTCAAAAGCTTCACCCGCTTCGATTGCGGCTAAGGTGTCCGCTTTCATCTTTGCATCAATCCAGTAGGTTCCATCCCCGTAAGCGCGGCCAATGGTGAAAAGGGTGCCCGTCCATTTTTGCATCGGGTTTTCCGGGTATCTGACCCAGCGCCAATGCGCTTGGCGCGTCCAGGGCACCATGTAGCTCGGTACCACCACTGCTGCATCCTGGATAAGGCGCTGGATTTGGTGGGAGAGTTGATATTTCTTCTCTAAATCAAACTCGACGCGGTACTGATCAATCAGGGCGTCGAGTTCCGGTGTGCTGTAGTTGGTGAAATTGTTGGTTTGTGGCTTGTTGGCGCTCTCGGAATGGAAGTACTGCCAGTAGCTGGAATTTCGCCCGAGCCCATGTTCACAAACGCGAGTTGGTGTTTTTTCTCCAGCATGTATTTGAAGCCGGTTGCGCCGTCAATCAGCTTGAGGGAAAGCTCAAGACCCGCCAGTTTGGCCTGCTCTTTAAGGTAGGCCATGCGTGGTGTCCACGCTGCGTAGGGGTAGACCATTTCGAAAGTCAGCCGCTGCCCGTCGGCATTGACGCGAATGCCATCCGCCCCAACGGTGTCAAAACCGGCTTTGGTGAAATAGTTCACCGCCGTTTCCACGTTGAAGTCCGGCGCTTTGGCATCCGGCCAGTCATATTTTCCATGGCCGAACCCGATAGCGTGGGGCTTGCGCTGGTAATCGCCGCGGATAAGTTTTTCAATCAGTCCATCGATATCCGTGGCGTGCAATATGCCCTGACGGACATTTAGATCATTGAGTAGTGGCACCGCAGTGTTGACCCAGACCCCACCACCACCCTGTGGCGTCTGGTTGTAGCCCCAGAATTTTTGCACGTAGCCTTTCTGGTAAACCTCAGTGTCGGTCTTCTCATGCCAGATTTCCGGCAATGTCAGGTCAAAAACGTCCAAATCCCCTTTTTCGAAATGCTGCCTTGCTACATCTTCATCGCGGATCACGGTAAAGCGGATTTTCTCGACGTTATACCGGTTCTTGTAGTACCGGTTGCCGTAGCCCCACCAGTCTTCACCAATGTGTTTTAAGGTCAGGCTTTTGCCTTTTTTAATCTTGTCGACACGGTAGGGGCCGGTGGTCGGTTCGGCCTTGAAGTTGTAGCGGCGTACATAGTTGTCATCAATGCCATCGCCGTTTTTATCCTTGCCGCCTTTGTAAAAATGGGCAGGGCGGGGTACCAGACCGCCCAGTGTCAGCATCAACTCCTCCGGGTTTTTCTCATCGACGGTGCTGACAGCCAGGGTGTGGTCATCAATTTTGACCACGTCAGCAATGGTCTTGGTGTAGTAATCGTTATACCAGGGCGCAATGATGTCTTTGGCGCGGTAGAAGGTGAGCATGAAGACAAAGTCATCGGCGGTCAGGGGCTCCCCGTCATTCCATTCTGCCTCGGGATTGAGTTTGAAATAGATCGTTTTATTGTCACCGGCATACGCCCATTCGGTGGCAATGGATGGGATCCAGTTCAGGGTATCCGGGTGGCGGGTAACCAGTGAGGGCACGCCATCAAGGAAGTAGGCACGCAGACCCGCGTTTGAATCTGGCCCGACACTTCGCAGTGTCAGCGGGAAGCTCTGGAGGTGGGTGCGCAGGGTGCCGCCCCGTTTAGCCTGTTCAGAAGCGAACAGTGGGTCATCCCAATTGGTTTGCCACTGAAGGTTTTCAGGAAGGTTGGCTGCCTGAACGCTGAATGCCAACGCGCCCATCTGTGCGAAAAACAGTGCCTTTGAAGTCAGTTTGTACATCCTTGCTCCCTTCATTGTCAGACGTAGCGGGTAAATTTTTTGGGGTCGAACGCCGCGCGGACGGCATCGCCGATAAAGGTGACCATGGTTAGTACCAATACGGTTGCAGTCACCACAGAGGCCACTATCCACGGGCTGTCGAGGTTAGATTTCCCCTGCTGGAGCAATTCGCCCCAGCTCGGTGTCGGTGGTGCCAGCCCCAGGCCAAGATAATCCAGTGCGGTCAGCGCTGTGATGTTGGCGACGATGGTAAACGGCGCAGGGTGATCACCATGACCATGGTATTGGGCAGAATATGTTTGAGGACGATGCGGGTGTTGGAAGCGCCGAGCGCCCGGGCCGCGAGCACATATTCGCGGGCACTCTCTTTGTAGGTCATGGTGCGCATGTACCAGGTGATGCCCATCCAGCCAAACAGGACGTTGATGGCAACAAACAGGGTGAACGTTGGCTTGGTGATAGAAACCAGGATCATGATGACGTAAAGGAAAGGCACCATGGACCAGACTTCAATCAGTCGCTGGGTGATCAGGTCAAACCGCCCGCCGAAGAACCCCATGGCGCAGCCAATGACAACGCCGATGCTGTAACAGATCACCATGGTGCTGAGGGCAAACGCCATGGCGATACGAAAGCCGTAGACCAGCCGGGCAAGAATATCGCGGCCAATCACATCGGTACCAGGTAGTGTTCACTGGCAATGCTTGGGGGGTAAGGCGGGAACTCGCCTTCAATAAAGTCCTGTTCGTACGGGTTCCACGGAATCAGCGGCATGATGACAAAATTGCCATCCTCTTCGGCCTGGAAGCGTTGCTGCAATTCCCGGTAGTTGGCTTCACTGGGGTAGCCGAGGCCAAAGTCTGTCCCCGGACGCACATCACTGACGACCGGAAAGAACCACTCTCCTTGATAACGCACTACCAGTGCTTTGCTGTTGATAAAGAACTCGGCAAACAGGGCCAGCAGCAATAGCACCGACAAGATGATGAATGACCAATAGCCGGGCTTTATCGCCTTGAAGCGCTGGATTTTTTTCTGGGTGAGGGGCTAAACGAGAACATCATGCTTCACCAAACCTGACCCTGGGGTCGACCAGCGCTACACAGATATCAGAGACAATATTCCCGACCAGCAGCATGGCAGCGTTAATGGCGACAATTGCCATCACTACCGGATAGTCACGCTCCATGATGGACTCGTAACCCAAAAGGCCAATGCCATCGATGTTGAAGATCACTTCAATCAGGAAGGAGCCGGAGAGGAAAAACAGCAAGGAGTTACCAAAGTGGCTGGCCAGTGGTATCAGGCTGTTTTGCATGGCATGTTTTCTCACCGCATCACGAAACGGGAGCCCTTTGGCAATCGCCGTGCGGATATAGTCGGCGGAAAGGTTCTCCATCAGGTTGTTTTTCATCGTGATGGTGAGGGTGGCGAAGTCGCCGATGATGTAACAAATAAGCGGAAGTACGGCATGCCAGAGAATATCTTTGATTTTTTCTGTGGCGGTAAAGTCATCGTAATCGCTGCCAGTGAAGCCGCCCATGGGAAACCAGTCGAGGTGAAAAGAGAACACCGTCAGCAGAAAGATACCCACCACATACCCCGGCAGGCATAGCCAACAAAAATCAGGATGGATGATGCCGTGTCGAATGCCGAGTTGTGTTTGATGGCTTTGTAATAGCCAAGCGGAATAGAAACCAGGTAAGCAATCACAAACGTCATGCCGCCGTAAAACAGGGAGACCGGAAGGCGCTCGCTGATCATGTCCAGAACCGGTTCGTAGTAGCGCGTGGATTCACCAAAATCCAATGTCAGCAGTTTGTTCAGCCACTCCCAGTACGCCTCAAGTACCGGTTTGTCGAGGCCATAGAAGGCGTTGAGTTCAGCGAGCTGGTATTCGTCCAGTGCAGAGTTGTCGCCAACGGTCTGGGATTGCGAGGTGCCCTCCTGCACAAACTGGGATTCTGCCAACATGCGTTCAACCGGGCCGCCCGGAACAAATCGGGTGATGGCAAAAATCACCAGCGTAATACCGATGAAGGTAGGGATAACCAACAAAAAGCGCCGTACAAGATAGGCTAACAACGAATACCTCTCCGTGACTCAAACCGGCTTTGCACTCCTTATTCAGACCGAGTGTGTGCCGAAAATGTGGAATCCTGCCTGTCCAGTTTGAAAGGGAACAGGAAACCTAGAAGTACACTATTACTGAGTATTGTTTGAAAAAAACCCTACTTGGCAGCAGATAAGTAAAATGTGTGATCACTGTGCGAGTGAAAACATGGAATAACAGTGTGTTTATCATCAAAAAGAGATGTCAATTTTGATAACAAATAGCCCTTGAAAATTTCTGGAAATGGAGAGATTATCCGCGCCCTCTCTTGTTTCACTCTAAGTGCTAAAAACCATGAACTTTACTCAGTTTGATTCGCTGCCTCCGCCGCAGATCGCAGAGCGGGCGGCAGAGATAGGGGTGGCGAAAGCCACAAAAGATCCTTTTAAATCTTTCCTTCTCGCGATTTCTGCCGGTATCCACATCGGTATCGCATTTATCTTCTACACCACAGTAACGACCGGCGCGGGTGATATGCCTTGGGGTATGACACGTTTTGTCGGTGGTATTGCATTTAGCCTGGGTCTCATTCTAGTGATCATTACCGGTGGCGAGCTATTCACAAGTTCGGTACTCACATTAGTGGCGCGAGCCAGTGGTAAGATCACCTGGAAAGCACTGTTTAAAAACTGGGCGGTGGTATACGGCGGTAACCTGGTGGGCGCGATTTTGCTGGTGATCTGTATGTTGATTGCCAAGCAATACATGTTCGATAGCGGCCAGGTCGGTATCAATGCCATGAAGATTGCCGAACACAAGCTTCACCACGGATTCCTCCAGGCGGTTGCATTGGGCATCATGTGTAACGTGCTGGTTTGTATCGCGGTATGGATGACTTACAGCGGCCGCACGCTGACAGACAAAATCCTGGTGATGATCCTGCCTGTGGCCATGTTCGTGGCATCTGGCTTTGAGCACTGCATCGCCAACATGTTCCAAGTACCGATGGCGATCGGCATCAAAACCTTTGCGCCAGAGTCTTTCTGGGCGATGACAGGCATGAATGTCGCTGACTTTGCAGACCTAACCTTCAGTCACTTCTTCTTCAACAACCTGATACCGGTGACACTGGGTAATATCATCGGTGGCGGCCTGTTTGTGGGTATGTGGTACTGGATGATTTATCTGCGCGACTGATAGCGAGATATAGAGACAGCGAAAGCCGAAGGTGTTCCCTTCGGCTTTTTTATTCCCTGCACTTTTCGACTAGGAAAGCCCGTAGTGCCTGCACTGCCGGGCTAAGTAGCCGCCTGTCGGCACACATCAGATTCAACGGGGCATGTTGTCCTTCCCATTCAGGGCAAAGGTGCACCAGCTCGCCACTTTCCAGGTGATGGGCAATATCCAGTCTCGATTTATACGCAATGCCGTGGCCTGACAACACCCAGCGGCTGACCGCTTCACCATCATCAGCCGTACGGTTGCCACTTACCGTCACCAGCAGGTTTTCCTCTTTGCGCGAAAACTGCCATTGGCTGTGGATGGTGTCACCCACCATAAAGCGCAGGCAGTTGTGCTGGCTGAACGCCTGCGGGTTTTCAGGTGTGCCGTGCTTTTTGAGGTAGTCCGGTGAGGCGCAGGCTATCCGGCAGTTGTCACTATGAATAGGCAACGCAATCAGGCTTGAATCCGGCGGCGAACCATAGCGCAGCGCCAGATCGACAGATTGATGATAAACGTTGCTGAGCCTGTCAGAGAGCTGCAAACGGATTTCAATATCCGGGTATTGCGCCATAAAGCATCCAGCCAGCCTATCAAACGGTTCCTGCCTAAATCGGAGGGGGCAGAGAGCATCAGTGTTCCCCGCACCACAGACTCGCCGGAGCGCACTTCTTCTGCTGCATCTTCAATAAGAGCTACTGCCTGCTGGCACTGGCGCAAGAACGCCTCGCCGCTTTGGGTCAGGCGCAGGTGCCGGGTAGAGCGGACAAAAAGGGCGGTTCCCAGCTCTGCTTCCAACCGCTTTACTGCTGCGCTGGTGGCGGCCGGTGTCATGTCCATCTGGCGTGCGACTTCAGACAGGCTGCCGTGGTGCGCAGTCTCAATGAAAATCCGGAAATCCTGCAGTGCTTTCATTTTCAAAAATTTTTTAAAGAGGTTAAACCTGAGGCTAGTTTTTCAATTCAGTGCAGTCAAATAACCTGTTCCTGTCTATCAAACAGGAGGGACCAACCATGAACAGTTCAGAAAAAGCAGTGTGGCAATTCGACCACCTGAGCCTGTTAAGCAGGGCGGATGACAAAGGGCTGCTGAAACTGGCCAACATTCTCGGATTCACTCAGGGAGAAAGACCACCATTTCCATTTCCCGGCCGCTGGTTTTATCAGGAAGAGAATGCCGTGTTACATGTGGTGGATGTAGAGCAACAACAGGCCGTCGCGCTCAACCACATCGCTTTTCGCTCGTCGGTTTCGGTCAAGAAGCTGCTCGCCACACTGGAAGCCAACGGCTTTGACTACCAACTGACCCGCGTACCAGAAGAAGGGGTGGTGCAGGTGTTCATTACCCTCGGTGACCTGATGGTGGAGCTTGATGTGCCGGATGCGGGGTTGGCCGATCAGGTTCCTGTTATGCAATCAGCCAACCAGTTAACCCATTGAGAGGATGCAACCATGATACTTTTTGACACTTACCCTTTAGGCAAAATCCAGCTGAAAAACCGCATTGTGATGGCGCCAATGACGCGCAGCCGTACCACCCAACCGGGCAATATTCCCAATACCATGATGGCGGAGTATTACGCGCAGCGGGCTGGGGCGGGGCTTATCATCACTGAGGCGACCCAAATCTCCCCACAGGGGCAGGGTTACAGCTTCACCCCCGGTATTCACACCAAAGCGCAGATTGAGGGATGGCGAGAGGTTACGGATGCTGTGCACCGCGAAGGCGGTAAAATCTTCCTGCAGCTTTGGCACGTAGGCCGGATGTCACACGCCAGTTTTCACAATGGCAATCCGCCGGTTGCCCCGTCAGCCATCAAGCCCGATGCCAGGTATGGGTGGCGGATGAAAACGGAAACGGGAGTATGGTGGAGTGTCCGACCCCAAGAGCCTTAACGGCAAATGAAATTCACCGCATTGTGGCGGATTATCGTCAGGCGGCCATTAACGCCATGGAAGCGGGATTCGACGGGGTTGAAATCCACGCAGCCAACGGGTACCTGCTGGATCAGTTTTTACGTTCGACCTCCAATTACCGCACAGACCGCTATGGCGGCAGTATCGAAAACCGGGTGCGTTTGCTGGCAGAAGTGGCGCAAACGGTGTGTGATGCGATAGGTGCTGAGCGCGTTGGGGTCAGGTTGGCACCCTTTATTACCGCGCGGGGGATGAACTGCCCGGAAATCATTGATGCGATATTGCTTGCCGCCGAAAAACTCGATGCGTTGGGTGTGGTTTATCTGCACCTGTCGGAAGCGGATTGGGATGACGCGCCACAGGTATCAGAAACCTTCCGTAGACAGCTTCGCCAAGTTTATGGTGGCACGGTTATCGTCGCAGGGCGCTATGACAAAACCAAAGCAGAGGCAATTTTGCGAAATGTGTATGCCGATTTGGTGGCGTTTGGACGGCCTTTTATCGCCAATCCGGATTTTCCGGCAAGGCTGGAACAGGATTGGCCGTTGGCAGATTTTGACCCGACAACCCTGTTTGGCGGACGTGAAACTGGTTATTCAGACTATCCGCCATACAGGCAGTCTTAACAGGGAAGTGCTGGCGCTTCATTGCTTCCGAAGCGCCATGGTTTCCGGCGTTAATTCGTGGTGCTGCCGCTGTCATCCGCAGGTGTCTGGCATTCTGGTGCTTCCGAGCCTTCCGGACATTCTGTGGTGGTGTCGGTTGCAAAGGTGAAGCCTGAGAAAAGAACGGCAAACGCGAACATCAGGGTTTTAAACATATTCATAGCGGTATTCCTTATCCTGTTGGGTATATGTAAAAACTGAATTGCTGCAGCCCTTACACTTTCGCCCAGTTTTTTCCCGCCATTGTTAGCGTTTGGTAATGGCTTTGTTAGGTCGCTATCTTGTCTGAAAAGTCAGACGTCCGGTGATAAAAATGACAAAGCGCCGTAAAGGCGCCTTGGATAGGGAGAGGGGAAATTGCGGTCGCTTCAGGTTTCTATCGAAACGTCATCCAGCGGTTTGCTGCAGCAGCTGAGGATATATCCCTCTTCAATTTCTTCTTCGCTGATCCCGCCGTTATGTTCCATGTTGACGTTGCCGGAGAGCAGCTTCACTTTGCAGGAGCCGCATATGCCCATACCGCAAGCCTTGGGAACGTGGATCCCAGTTTTGTGCTGGCTGCGTGGATGGTTTCGCTGTCATTGATGGTGACGGACATCCCTTCATCGGCAAATTCCACGCAAAAGCCTGTCTGGGGAATCTCTTCTGCAATCAAGGCCAGTTCTGCAGACTCTTCTGCATCTTCAATCGCGGCAGGCGGCGTTTCACCAAAGCTTTCTTCGTGATAGCGCGACATATCAAAGCCGATATCTGCCAACATTGCCCGTACCGCTTTCATGTAAGGGGTTGGGCCACAGCAATAGACTTCGCGTTGCAACACATCAGGGGCGATTAATTCGAGTAGGCTTTTGGTCAGAAACCCGCGGTAGCCATACCAGCTTTCGCCAATGTCATACCGTTCACAGATGATGCTGAGTTCGAAGTTATCAATGCGTGATGCCATCAACTCAAGTTCTTTGAGAAAGATGATGTCTTTCGGCGTCTGGGCGCTGTGAACGAATTTCATGTCCACGGCACTGTTGGTGTCATACCACCACCGCGCCATCGACATCACCGGGGTGATGCCAACTCCACCGGACAGGAACAGGGCTTTGTCAGTGGAATAGTCGATGCAGTTGAAATTACCGACCGGGCCATGCACAGCAATTTCGTCATCCACCCGCAGGTTGTCATGCAGCCAGGTAGAAACCACGCCTTTGGGCAGCCTTTTGACGGTGATGGAAAAGCTGTAGGGCACAGATGGTGATGACGAAATGGTGTAGCTTCGCATCACCTGCTCACCACCGATATTCAGTTCAAGCGTGACAAACTGACCGGGCTTGAAGAAGAACATGATGGGTGTCTGCGCCATAAAGCAGAAGGTTTTTACATCATGGGTTTCCTGAATAACTTTGACGCAGCGAACCAGATGTCGCCCGTTCGCCCAGGTCTGGGTGTTGACCGGATTGAGACGATCTTCGGGTACGGTATCCAGCTCATTCATGCACTTTTCTCCAATTCGGTCAGCCAGTTTGCGAGAGTATGGGATGCCCGGCCAGATCCGGTTTATTTGGCTGCGACATCCCTGTATCTGAATCGGCCTTTTTGTTATTCGCCCAGATTGGCGGCCATACGTTCGCAATACCAGTTAACGAAATTGATCACACCAAACTCGAAGGTCTTTGAATAGGGTCCGGGTTGGTACCCCATTGAGTTCACGCCCAGTTGGTTGTTCTCCGACAGCGTTCTGTCCTGCGCATTGGTGGCGTCCCAGACATGGCGCAGGTTGTTGGGGTCATAATCCACGCCTTCTACTGCGTCCTTATGCACCAGCCAGCGGGTAATCACTTTGGTCTCCTGTGGGCCAACCGGCAGGATTTGGAAGGCGATCAGGTTGTCGCCCATGCCATGGTTCCAGGAATTTGGTAAATGCAGGATCCGCAGCGCACCCATGTCCGGGAGGTAAAGCGTCCCATAAGCTTTTTACAGGCCACTTTGCCGTCCATAGTCATGGAATGGGTGCCTCTTTCAGCGGGGTTCGTACGATGCGGTTACGGTTCTCATAGCGCATCTGGAATTTATAAGGGACGTCCTGAGACTCCCAGAATGCCTGCATTTTCTTAACCAGATCGCGAAATTCAGGGGTCGACCGTGGGTCGTTGTCATCGTCCCATTCGAGCAGAGATTTCAGGAGTTCCGGATGCGAGCCATCGCAGTGGTAGCACTCACGGTTATTCTCTACCACCAGTTTCCAGTTGGCTTTTTCGATAATTTCACTTTGCACGGCGACCTTGGCGTTATCCAAATCATAAGGCTCGAGGTAGTAGTTCATGTCGTTGACGAAATCATCGATAGGTGGCGGGTTTTCTGCCAGACAAACAAAGATATATCCGCCGGCAGTTCGGCAATGCACCGGGTTCAGCGAGTAGCGGGATTTATCAAAATCGTCGCCCATATCAGAGCCTGCAAATACCAGCTCACCGTCTAGGTCGTAAGCCCACTGATGGTAGGGGCAGACCAGCTTGGGCGATTTGCCTTTGGCGCTGAGACAGATTTTCGAGCCGCGGTGTCGGCAGGTGTTGTGAAAGGCGCGAACGTCATTGTTGTTGTCGCGCAGGATAATAATGGGACTGAGCCGATATCGACAGTCACGAAACTGCCTTTCTTGGGCAACTCGCAGGTCATGCCTGCAAATATCCACTCTTTGGCAAAGATCTCCTCCATGTCTATCCGGAAAAGTGCTTCACTGTTGTAAAAAGGCTGCTCAAGCGTATGGTCCGGAATGCGTCGCGCCAACATGGTCTTAATCGCTTCACGGTCAATTAGGGCGTTGTCGATATGGGTTACGGGCACCTTAGTCATGGTTAATCCTTGATTACAAAGCCAAACATCCTGCGTGCTGCCATGGCTTCTGTTGGGCAGAAGCGGTCTATCTCCATGGTATTGTTGGCATAATGACGCCAAAAGAATGTGGGTATTTATTTAAATACGACCTGCAGCGTGTCGGAATACGACGAGACTTTCGCGGGTGTAACGCGGAATGGGCTCACCGATACTGGAGAAATGGGTTTCAGATGATGATATCGATCTGAAAATCAGCAAATTTTGAAGTGCCATGCCAACGGTGTTCTAGGCTTTTATAAAAAGGGGTGCATTTACAGAGAGATAGTTGTGGTTGCAGTATTAAAACTGGTGGAGGAACCCAAAATCCTGCACTGGCATGCAGAGCTTTCCGAAACGGAAATGGTATGGTGCGATTTGTTGCCTGACGAACGCTTTTCTGCCGATCTCCGTAACCTCAGCCAATATGTCTACGATTACCGTTCCAACCTGAAAAACCACGTTGACCACTGCCTTAACAAGCCGAAAGTTTATCTTCTTTGCCAGCGGGAAAAGGTACGCTTTAATCTCCGCAAAAAACCACGTTATAACTTTTTTACCAAGAAGACGACGTTTCACCTGCTGGTGGGAAAGGCGCAGCAAAAAGTTTCTGTTGCGGTCAAACTGGCGGATCATTTTTCGAAAACACTCCCAAACCCCGCATTCTTCTTGAGTCCAAATTCATTACGTTGATTGCTGGTGACAGTGAGGATCTGACACTGTCGATCCATGATTTCCTGTTCAGCGTCGGCGCGGAGTTGTCGCTGCAATGTGAGGTGGTGGCAACCGGGTGTTCCCCCTCTCCATACTGGCAAAACAGCGCCACCATGCTAGGTGCGTTCACCAACGATGTGCGCAGGTATCTGCATGATGATGCGGATCTGATGGTCTACCTCGGCGGCTACCTCATTGAGGAAAAAGTGCTGCGGCGTGACGGATCATTCAACAGTGAATTCGTACACTCAGACAACTGGCAGGAATCGCCCATGCTTCTGATGATGGCGCGTGCGCTTGCGCTGTATTTTCTGGGTGGCAACAACGGCGCAGCCTCGATGGCAGTGAAAAGTGCACAAAACAACCTGCACCGCTTTATGACGCGAAACCAGCTGCATCAGATTTCAATTACCCATCACTATGAGTACGACAGTGAGTATCTGCGTTTGGGGGCGGGAGCGGTGGAAAGCGCACCGTCCCACGACGTGCATGTGGCACTGGAGGATGGCGCGCTGATGATAAATGGAGAGCCGGTTTACCCGAACTGAGGCTGATATTCCTGTAAGGTTTTTTCCAGCATGGCGACGCTCGGGGCAAGTCTGCGGTGCCACCAAGTCGTTGGATGGTTGAGCCTAATGCGTGGATTGTGCGGAAGATATTGTGTACCCGGCACTGTTCGCCCATCTGCCTATACGGACAATATTGAGCCCGAAGGAGCCGGAGATCTCGACCTTATAGTCGCGTGAAATGTGGGCGAGAATCGCTTTTTGCTCCAGACCTTCAGGAACCTCGATGCCCACCACCGAATTGAGGCGATCTGCCTTTTCCACAGATAAACTCAGCCCCAGCCCCTGAATCCCCGCCTGCAGCGCCATTGAGCATTTCAGGTGACGGTCAAAACGCGCTTCCAGCGTTTCATCACATATCAGGCGCAGCGCTTCATGGATAGCCATAATGCCTGAAACCGGGGCGGTGTAATGGTAGGAACTTTGGTACCAGAATTTGTCGGCCAGTTTGGCATCGAGACACCAGTGGCGCAGGGTATCCTCACGGGTGGTGATCTTGTTCCAGGCCTGTTCTGAAAAAGCGACCAGAGAGACGCCGGGAATACAGCTCAACCCTTTTTGTCCGCCGGTGATCACAGCATCCACGCCCCATTCGTCCATATGGAGTGGCATAGTGCTGAGCGTGCAGACCGCATCAACAATCACCAGACAGCCAATGGATTTCGCCGCCTGGCAAATGGCAGGCAGGGCATGGTTATAAACGGTATTGGAGGTTTCTCCCTGCACGATAGTCAGCACCTTCGGACGGTACTCGTGAATGGCTGCTGCCACCACGTCAGGGTCTGCCGCTTTTCCCTCTTCAATCTCCAAACGGGCAACGTCTGCGCCGCAGCGCGCGGACATTTCGGCCAGACGGCCGCTGAAAAAACCATTGCAGACTGAAAGCACGTTGTCGCCTGGCACAACCAGGTTGGCAACCGCCATTTCCATTGCGGCAGAGCCTGGCCCCGCAACACCCAGAATATGGAAGAGTCGGTCTGGAACACATAGCGTGACATGGCTTTGACCTGCTCGATAATGCGGGACATGGTCTCACCAAGGTGGTTGATCACAATCCCGTTGGCGGCGGCCACTTTGGCCGGGATGGGCACAGGGCCAGCGCCCATCATTAACAAAGGTTCTTCGGGCAATATGGTGTCGAGGGAATCAACGGTGGGGGCGGTAATACGCACGTGGGGCTCCTGTCGTGTTTTGACATCCTGTCTTATGTCTGGCGGCTCATTTTCAACCAGAAAGGGAATGGTCGCACAGAGCCGTTGGTATTTCTATGTGCAATGGCGTATTACGTCGGCGGTAAGGCGTGAATGCCCCATGCCATCGGGAGCCAGACAGTTGCCATACCGCCGCCCTTAGAATGATTGGTAGAGCAAGTAAACCGACGGGATCACCATGGCTGAGAAGGTTAAAATCATCCCAACAGGCCGCCCATTGGTCGCACCTGAGCGTGTAAACACCATGGTGTGATAATGAATCAGCCGCCCGGCAACAATGGCGATGGCAGCAGCCAAGACCCAGGACTGAGCCATGCCAAGATACTCGGCCAATGTGATTGCCAGTAACGTGATGGGGACGGTTTCGGTAAAGTTCCCGTGACCACGGACCTTTTTCATCAGCGCCGTGTCGTCACCCCAGCCAAAGTTAATGCCGGTTGCCAGTCTTCTCAGCCAACGGCGAGCGTCGCGGGGATTTGTATGGCGATGCATACCGCGATAAGTACCGGTGCAATGGTTAAGTTTTCCATTCTAACCTCCAGTTTTGGCATACAACCGTCCGCTCCGCTGCGGATTAAGGCAGCGAAGGGAGGAAGAAAATGTTAGGTGGCTAATGGTTAGGACATGTTCATTTCGACCAGTTCGGAGACTTCAAGTGTTCCATCAATCGTCAAAAACGGACAGGTTTTGGCAAACTCCAACGCTTCTTCCAAAGTGTCTGTTTCGATGATGGTGAACCCTGACATGCCGGTTTGGTTTCCTTCCGCTACGTTGCCATCGGGGAGGACGCAAACGGTGCCTTTTAAAGGGTTTGCAGGGCTGACTGCTTTGCTCCCCAGCGTTTTCAGCCAGGCCTGATAGTCAGCAAAGTGTCGTTGCCCTTCCTCTGGTGTTGCCGGGGGATTGCCTCCGAGATAGGTCATCATAAACTTCGGCATTGTGTTTCCCTCCTGTTGGTTTTAGGCCTCGGGTGCGGCGTATTTGATCAGCGCCATTTTCGCGCCCTGCGGGTCTTTGAATACGGCAATGCGGCCTACGCCGGGTATATCAGCTGGTGGCATCACCAGAGTTGCCCCGAGATCGGTGGCGATACCTGTGCGTGCATCTACATCGTCGACAGTGATGTAGAGAAGCCAGCCCGGTTCTTCATCGGCAAAGGGTTTGAACCCGCCGATATTGTTTCCGTCCACGGCAATGATGGGGTAGATCACATCGCCTTCCATTGGGTGCTCCAGCACGTCCCAGCCGAAAACTTTCTGATAAAACGTCCGCGCCTTTTGATGATCGCTACCGCAATGTTCAATCCAGCTGGGTGCGCCATGGGTTTGTTTTGAATCGCTCATGATGTCGTCCTTTTTGTCTGTTTCCTTTAACAGGACGTTTCAGACGCAACGAACCGGACAGGCACCCTTCATTTTTTTCGTTTTTTTTCCAACCCTCTGATTTCCTGCTCAATATAATCGCGCTCCCAGTCCTGCTGGGACAGAGCATATGCATGGCGGAAAGCATCGATCGCTTGAGGAAGCTGCCCGGCACGCTTTAACAGGTGAGCCCGGGTGGAGTGGAAATACTGGTAAAGCGACAGTGAGGCTTGCAGCCCTGCCAACTCTTCGAGAGCTTTCTGTGCACCGTGGACGTGGGCAGTTGCGACGGCACGGTTCAATGCCACAACCGGTGTGGGGTGCAGCTGGTATAAGGCGTTGTAAAGGAAAAGAATGTCGTTCCAATCGGTGGCTTCAGCGCTGTTGGCAGTGCTGTGGGCGCCGGAAATACAGGCTTGCAACTGGTAATACCCGGGCGGTGACGTACGGGTCAATTGGGTGAGCAACGCCGTGGCCTCCGTGATCATGCGCTGATCCCAAAGCGTGCGATCCTGCTCATCCAGAGGGACAGGTTTACGCCCCGAGAACCTGGCATTGCGGCGGGACTGAGTGAACAGCATCAGCGCCAGCAGGCTTTGGATTTCGTTGTTTCCAGGCAACAGCGAGAGTAAATCCCTGGTCAGGGAAATAGCTTCATCACTGAAACTGATTTTGTTTGTCATTGGAGAGGACGCGGCGTTATACCCCTCGGTGAACAAGAGGTAAAGCATGCCCTGGACCGCATCCAGCCGCCTTGGGTCGATAAAGGGGGTGTCAGTGTTGAGTGCGAGCTGGTGGGCGGTGAGCTTGGCGCGTGAGAGGCGCTTTTCCATCGCAGTTTCAGAGACCAAAACGCCCGCGCAAGTGATGATGAGGGAATGCCTGCCAAGACATTGAGTGCCAGGGTGATTTGTTGTGGCTGGCTTAACAGGGGATCGGAGCAGATAAAGAAAAGTCGTAAGGTATCGCTGTTATAAAGCAGATCTGGCTCAGCACAAACATTCAGGCTTTCCTCTGTCAGCAGCGCTTCTTTGTGATGTTTTCGCAGGGTGTCAATTAGCTGGTTCTTCGCGGTGACAAACAACCAGGTTTCAGGGTTTGTCGGCATCCCGCTTTCAGGCCACAAGGTATAAGCCGGGTAATTGCCTCCTGCAAGGCATCTTCCGCGAGTGTTTTGTCACCGTAGCGGCGAAGCAGGGCGGCAATGATTCTGGGACGGGTTCGCTGGTATATCGCGCCAAGGGAAGTGTGAAGATCCATGCTCATGCCCGGCACCATCCGACCGGACGGACTTCGATCTTATGGTGTGTCAACGGAAGGGAAGCTGCGTACTGAATGGCGTCATTTTCAGAAGCGCAATCGAGCAAATACAAGCCCAGAAACTGCTCTTTGGTTTCAGCAAAGGGGCCGTCAGTAACCAATATCTCCCCCTTACTGTCAGAAGAGACGGTTTTGGCGGTTTCAGTCCATTCCAAGCGGGCAGAGGCGATAAACTCTTCTTTCTCAATGGTTGTCGCCTGCAGGTGATGATGAAGCTCAAGCATCTCCGATTCCTGCTCTTCACTCAGCTGTTTGTTGTAGGTTTCTTTACCGTAGATAAGCAGCGCAAATTTCATCATGGCTCCTCATTGTCCAACTCACCTAAGCGTAGCTGTTAATCCTGCCTGGAATGTCCGAACTGTGGGATGCCGTGAGGTAAACGCCTGACAATCAAAAGTCTCTATCTTAAAACATGTGTCTGGTTGCGTAAGGCTTACACTTTGGCCAGTAACGGAAGGAATCCGGAGTTGTCGCCTATCGGCCAATAACGAGGTGATGCTGGCTCCGGCGCGGGAGGCTCGATGTTTGAGATGTGGGTCGATGCGGTGTCAGGCGCAATCTGGGGATTATGGTTGGCGCTGTATTTGGACAGGTTTTATGCCCGTCAGGTCGCGGCGATTAACCTGTGCGTATTTGTGTTTTGGGGAAGAAGCTTTAAAGCCAACCGAATGCTGGCGGCTACGCTTAACCTGTTTTTGCTGGTCGGTTTTTTGTTGGCGGCCTCTGCACTGATAGGCAAACTGGTCTCCAGTTGGGTGGTGTTTGTTGCTTGTTGGTGTGCGGGGTATGCGTTGTACAGTTTCTATTTTTCCCTGCGCAAGCCTGCCTCCGCAAAAATGCCTGATCTGTGAACGCAATGTTCAGCTATTTGGGCATTTCAGGGTTGTTTAGGTATATCTCGTTCAATTAACCTTCAAACTCGCCAATTTGTGCCATTTGACCTTGACCCCGGAACGCTTTTCCCCGATAACGCAATGTGACGTAACTACTTTGATTTGATGCTGATATGGATACAGATTTACTGCGCACATTTTTGGAAGTGAATAAGACTCGTCATTTTGGTAAAGCGGCAACGAATCTGTATTTGACCCAGTCAGCCGTGAGCTTTCGCATCCGCCAACTGGAAATAAAACTGGGCACGCCTGTGTTCACCCGAAAGCGTGGGGATTTGAGGCTGACTGCTGCCGGTGAGCGTTTCGTTCCCTATGCAGAAAGTATTCTGCAAACTTGGGGTCGTGCACGGCAGGATGTTGCTCTGACCGGTAACTATCAGCAACAGTTGACCGTTGGCGCAACATCGCTGATCTGGGAAATGGCCAGTAGCAGCGAGTGGTTGGAAGATGTGCTTTCCCTGCAACCTGATTGGGCACTGCGCACAGAAGCGCTCAGCCGCCAGCAATTGTCCAATGCTTTGCTTGAAAGGCATGTGGATGTGCTGTTGACCAGCGAGCCGCCAAAACTGGCAGATCTACAACAACACCGCGTGACCGGTTTCGAACTGGTATTGGTGTCCAGTGAGCCGGAGCAGGATATGGTCAGTGTCTCCGACCTCCTGTGGTCTATCTCGATTGGGGAACCCGCTTTGGTGTTGAATACAGCCGTATCGTACCCTTACAGCGCACACCGGTATTGCACAGCCACGCTTGCCAGCCAGCCCTGAACTTTTTGCTCAACCGCGGTGGTGTGGGTTTTCTGCCATCAACTGTCGCGCAGCCTTGGCTGGATTCCGGTGCATTACACCCGGTGAAAGACAGCCCATCCATGGCAAATGAACTCTATATGGTCTGGCTTAACAGCACCGATAAACATGCAGATATCGAAGCCTTGGTTGCAGCATTCGAATCACGCTGTGACGAAGAATAATGGTAATAAATGCTTGACCTCTCAGTAATTTATTTTCCACATTCCCAATAGAATTTGTTCACAAGTAAAATGCCCGACAACATCTTATCAATGTGTCGGGTTTTTTATTTTTGGGAGAGGGAAATGATCAGGATGATCCCTTGGTTGATGTTCGCCTTGATGATGGCAACAACAACCAGAGTCGCAGCAGAGTCAGTCGCCAGCTATCCAGAGGGTTGGGAGGCGTGGCCTGTTGTTAAGGAATCCATGAACCTGCCTGCCGATACCGTCCTTCCCCCGGATGCTTCACTCTTTATCCAGGAATCGGTCGCAGCCTACTCGTGGATCAACGACGGACAAGGCTCGGCACTGACCATTCGCGTCAACCCAGAAAAACTCGAACAGTATAAAACCCATGGTCCTTACACTGATGGCGCCACTGTCGTCGCCGTTTCTGAAGCGCAGGGGATCATCTGGGTGACAGAACATTTTGGCGGCTTGCCCATCTACGGCAGCTACAACCGCCAAGGTGAGGACATTTCTTCAATGCATCCGTCATTGGAACCTCAGTTTTGCCAGCGGTGCCATGATACCTACAAAGACATTTGCGTAAACGGCACCTGTGCAGAGCCGGTATTGGATGTCTTCCAGTAATCGCCGGGGAGCCTGTTCGCTTGCTGAAAAAGTTCACGATCAACCAACTGCTGTTTATCTCGCACCTGATCCTGGTATTGATCCTCGTTGCGGGTATGAGCGTTGCACGTTACCAGAGTGAATGGGACACCCGTGTCGCCCATGAAGTTGCGCTGGCAGAAAAATCGCTAACGCCCCTAATGACGGATATTTCTGCTGCCGTGGCTGGACGTAACTACGCTGCGCTATTGATGCCTTCCTTTCTCGAAACACTGAAAAGCAACCGTCAGCTATTGTTCCTCGATATTCAGGGGGCGTCCGACTACAGCAACCATGCAGTAGGGATCCGCTACCTTCAGACGCAGGAGACAATATGGCGAACCGATGTGACCACTGCGGAGATTCGGAAATTCACTGATCAGCAGGCGCAATTGACGGCGAGTCTCGAAGCAGAGGAGAGTGATCCGATTAAGCGCAAGAAACTTCTGTTTTTGCTCAATAAAACCAAGGGTGAACTCCAAGCGCTTGAAACAGGAAAAAGCTGACGCAGTCGGTGGCGTTGCCGTGGTCATTGCCGGATGCGGTGCAAAAGTACAATCTCTTATCCGGTGACAGGGTAATGATCGTCCAGTTGCCGCTGCTGAATAAAAATGGTGGGGTATTGAGGGCGGTGTTTGACGCAGCACCCTTATATTCACTGAAAGGGCAGATCTACCGCACCATCTTTGTAGAGGCGTCCATTGCGCTGCTTGCTTCACTGCTGGTGATTGTGGCGGTCACACACTGGTTGGTATCCCCACTTCGGCGGTTGGCAAGTCGCATCAATCAGGATATTGAAGGGCTGGATATTTCCGACTTGGAGGAGTTGAAGCGGCAGGACGAAATAGGCGTGCTGGCCCGTGGACTTCACTCTTTAACAGAGAAAACGCAGTCGCAGCTTAAGCTGTTGCGCCATCTTTCAGATACCGATGCACTGACAGGCTTGGCCGGGCGCCATAACTATGACCGCCGCGCAGGCGCCTTCTACCATACGGCGCGCATTATGTGTGCGAATTTCGGCCTGATAGCCTGCGATATCGACCATTTCAAGCAATATAACGACACCTTTGGTCATGCCTGTGGCGATGAGGTGATCAAAAAATCGCAGACGTACTGCGAAATACCACCCGTAAGAATGATCTTTGTTTCCGTATAGGCGGGGAGGAGTTTGTCGCCCTGGTGCACGTGGACGATATGGAGAGTCTTCAACGTATTACCGAGAGAATGCGTACTGGCGTGGAAGGATGGGGATACCCCATGTCACTCAGCACGGCGTGGTAACCTTGTCCATCGGGGCGGTGTTGATTGAGCCAAGCACATCCCATTGGCGCTATTCAGACCTGTTCAATCTTGCTGACAAGCAACTCTATCTCGCCAAAGATAAAGGGCGTAACCGCGTTGAACTTGCCAGGATTGAAGCGTCACGCAAAGCGCCAAAAAGGGAAGGAGACACGTCTGCCACGGAGTAATCCGGCTGAACCTCGGCCTACCTATCGCAAACCAATTCCTCCAAAACCTGCGCAATTAGCTATACAGCCCCTCTTTTCTGAACCGCAGTTATTCATTCATTTTACTCTCAAATTGACACTGTTTTTTTGACGCTTTCGACGGTTAATTGACGTTCACTAACCGTTGAAAAAATAAATGGTTTTAACGGGAAATATGGGTTGGCAAATGTTGATCTACATCTCATAATGCGCGCAATTTTATATACCCCATTTTCAACGTCATCAGGTTTTCTGCCAAATGTCATTAAAGAACCTCTCTATCCGGTATCAAATTCTGATCCCCGTTTTTATTCTGGTGTTGAGCACATTCGCTGTTCTTCTTTTCGCCAAGAGTGAAGTGGAGTCAACCGTTGTTTCAGTCAGCAACACGGCGCGCCAGGCGGCGGGCGATAAAGATCTTGTGTCCAGACTGGCAGACATCTCCTGGGCGATGCGTGTCGAAGCTATTTATGGCATTTACGATGAAAAGCGCACTGCCGGTATGAGTGAGAGCGTTGAGAAGCTGGGAAGCGAAGCCATTGAAATTGCGCGCCAGATGGCGACAACACAGGTGCTACGTGATGTTGCACGTAACGTTGAAAACAGTGTCAGCGATTATGTCCGCTACACCGAGACGCAAGCAGAGCCGACCATTCAGGCGTACTTCAAAAAAGAAATTGATGTAAACCGCTACAACAGCATGGTGGCGGAATACCGTGACCTTGGCGCTGAAATGATGGACGAAATTTCAGCGCTGTCTTCTTACATCAACCCACTGGTTGAGCAGGACTTGGCAAAGTCCGATGAGAATGCCGACGAGATGATGTTGATGACTGGCGCAGTAATGACGTCAGCGCTGTTGATTGCGGCATTGTTTGGCTGGTGGCTGTCTGGCGTTATCGTGAGGCCTCTGGAAACATTGCAGGATGTGATGCGTCGTCTGGCAACCGGTGATCTGAATGTGAGAGCAGAAGACGAAGGTACCAACGAGCTGGCACGTCTTGGCCGCGATACCAACCTGACTATTGAGCAACTGCGCCGTACCGTGAATTCGCTGGTGAGCATCAGTGATGAAGTGGCAGCCGCGTCGACAGAACTGGCGGCAGTAATGACCCAGTCTTCTGTGAATGCGCAGCAAGAGCAGGTGGAAATCGAGCAGGTTGCTTCGGCGGTCAACGAGCTTTCAAGCACAGCAAACAACGTTTCTGACAACGCGGTGAATGCTGACCATGCAGCACGCCAAACCGACGATCTGGCTGCACAAGGCCTGTCCATCTTCGAACAAAGCTCTCAAGCTGCGTTCCAGATGGCTGAGTCAATCGAGAACACGGCGAATGTTGTGACCACCCTGCGTGACCAGTCACAGCGTATCAGCCACGTGGTGGAAGTGATTCGCGGTATCTCCGAGCAAACAAACCTGCTGGCACTGAATGCCGCGATTGAGGCTGCACGTGCAGGCCATTCTGGCCGCGGTTTTGCTGTGGTAGCGGATGAAGTGCGTATGCTGGCGGCGCGAACTGAAGAGTCGACCAAAGAGATCCAGCAAATCATCGAAGAGCTGCAGGTTCAGGCTTCTCAGGCTGGTGACAGCATGGGTACCTGTATGGATGTTCTTGCTCGCACCCAGGAGCTGAGTGGGCAGGCGAATGACGCCCTGAACGGTATCACTGAGTCTGTCGCGCAAATCACCAATATGAACACTCTGGTGGCGACAGCGGCTGAGCAACAGTCTGCCGTAACACAGGACATCAACCGTAACATCAACAACATGTCTGACATAATTACTCAGAACGTTACCGGTATCAGCCAAAGTGCACAGGCAAGTCAGGAACTGTCACAACTGGCGGAATCACAAAAGCACGAACTGTCATTCTTCCGTGTTTAAGCCATTCTGATTTTTCCTTTGAGGGGAATACGCCGAATAAAAACCGCAGTAATGCGGTTTTTTGTGCCTCATTTTTGCCCCGATGACATTTGAGTTTCATGACGCCAATCAATTGCAGGTTATTAATTAATCTAATAATTTTCGTGATTGTATTTTTTGTGTAATTTCAATGTTATCAGGCGCATCTAAATGTGTGACCTGTCGCAAACAAGTCAATTTATCTCATATTGGGGACGTATCTCGAAATGTAGAAGCACTGTTAATCTCTTAGCGCTCTCAATGTGAAGAGAACGTAGAAAAGGAGTGTTCAACGATGAATGCGGAAACAAAAAAGATGTCCCTGACCTCCCGTGTCCTGCTTGGCATGGTGATGGGTATTGTGACCGGATTTGCAATTCGTTTTATGTTTGGCGAAGAGGGTTTCGTCAACGAATACATCGTCAATGGCCTGTTTGATGTCGGTGGCAGATTTTCGTTGCCAGCTTGAAGATGCTGGTTGTGCCTTTGGTTTTTGTCTCTCTGGTTTGTGGTACCAGTGCACTGAAAGACATTGCAACCCTTGGCCGTTTGGGTGGCAAAACCCTGATGTTCTATCTGGGCACCACGGCGTTGGCAATTACCCTGGCAATGAGCCTGGCACTGCTGTTTGGCCCGGGTAAAGGTGCCGACCTTTCAGCCGCTTCCAGCTTTGCAGCCAAAGAAGCGCCATCACTGGGTGATGTGATCGTGGGGATGTTCCCAACCAACCCAATCAGTTCTATGGCGCAAGGTAACACCCTTCAAATCATCATCTTTGCCCTGCTGTTTGGTATTGCTATCAGTGCTTCCGGTAAGCCGGGTGAACGCATTGCGGCGTTTTTCCGTGACCTCAACGAAGTGATCCTGAAGCTGGTTGCCCTGTTGATGAACCTGGCGCCGTTCGGTGTGTTCTGTTTGATGGCAAAACTGTTCACTTCACTGGGTCTGTCAGCGATTGTCAGCCTGGCGGAGTACTTCTTCGTGTTGGCGGGCGGCCTTATCCTGCACGCGCTGGTGACTTACACCACCATGCTGAAAGTGTTCAGCGGCCTGAGCCCGGTCACTTTCCTGAAGAAAATGGAAGATGCCATCATGTTTGCGTTCTCGACCGCATCGTCAAACGCGACTATTCCTGTGTCGATGGAAACCACCACCCGCCGCATGGGCGCGGATAACAAGATTGCGTCATTCACTATTCCGCTGGGTGCGACCATTAACATGGACGGCACGGCGATGATGCAAGGTGTTGCTACCGTGTTTATCGCACAGGCGTTTAACGTTGACCTGACCTTGATGGATTACATGACCGTGATCCTGACGGCGACACTGGCCTCTATCGGTACGCAGGTGTGCCGGGTGTAGGTTTGGTGATGCTGGCAATGGTACTGAACCAGGTAGGTCTGCCACTGGAAGGTATCGCGCTTATTATGGGTGTAGACCGTCTGCTGGATATGATCCGCACCGCGGTAAACATCACCGGCGACTGTGCGGTGACCTGTATTGTGGCGAAAAGCGAAGGTGCGTTGGACGAGAAACGCTTCAATGATATGCATGCGGCAGATGAAGACGAGAAAATCGTGTTCAAACCGTCGATGCAATAAACATCCGAGTATTGAACGACACGCACAAAACGAACGCCGGATCATTCCGGCGTTTTTTGATCTGTTATCGTCGAGTTTCGTATTGAAAACAAAAACGAACAGGCTTATGTCTCAATACCATACACTCCGCCTTATCCTCGGCGACCAGCTTAACGCCCACCATTCCTGGTACCGGGAGAAGGACGATGGCGTCCTTTACCTTATTGCCGAGCTTCGGCAGGAAACGGACTACGTTACCCATCACATCCAAAAAATCTGCGCCTTCTTTGCTGCTATGGCGCAATTTGCCCGGGCACTCACCAAGGCTGGCCATCAGGTTGAATACCTGACGCTGGACGACACCGCTGCGTTTTCATCGCTGAACGAACTGCTTGATAGCCTGATGACCACATATGGCATTACCCGCTTTGAGTATCAAATGCCGGATGAATACCGGTTACGGGAGCAACTTTCAGCGTTTTGCCGCTCCCTTGCGATTGCCAGTGAAGAGGTGAGCAGTGAGCACTTTTTGGTGCCAGTGGAAACCTTACCGACCCATTTCACAGCCGGTAAGCATCACCTTATGGAGTCGTTTTACCGCAAAATGCGGATACAGTTTGATGTGCTGATGGAGGGAGGAAAGCCGGAAGGGGGCAAGTGGAATTACGACAAGGAAAACCGCGCCAAACTGACGGCAAAGGATTTGTCTGATATCCCAGAGCCTCTGTGTTTCGGCAATGATGTTACCGATATCCTCGCGCGTTTGGCGCGCCATGGGGTGCGAAGTATAGGCAGGTGAGTGAGCAATTACTCTGGCCGGTGACACGGAGACAGTCATTGGAGTTGCTGGGCTATTTTTGCACGGCGTTATTGCCCCGCTTTGGCCGTTTCCAGGATGCGATGACGACCCAAAGCCCGCATCGCTGGAGCCTTTACCATTCGCGGCTTTCATTTGCTATCAACAGCAAAATGCTGCATCCGATGCAGGTGATTAACGCCGCTGTTGATGCCTACCGCACACCGGATTCGAGCATTTCTTTGGCGCAGGTCGAAGGGTTTGTCCGTCAGATCCTCGGTTGGAGGGAGTTTGTCCGCGGTCTTTATTGGGCGAACATGCCAGCGTACGAAAACCTTAATGCACTGAAAGCAAACCGCCACCTGCCTGACTACTTCTGGGACGGCAACACCCGAATGCAATGTATGAAGCAGGCTATCGGACAATCGTTGGAGTTTGCCTATGCGCACCATATCCAGCGTTTGATGGTGACCGGTAACTTCGCACTGCTGACGGGGCTTTCACCGGATGAGGTGGACGCTTGGTATCTCGGTATCTATGTCGATGCGTTGCAATGGGTGGAGTTGCCAAATACCCGTGGTATGGCGTTGTTCGCTGACGGAGGGTTGCTGCTACCAAGCCTTACGCCGCAAGTGGGAACTACATCCAGAAAATGAGCGATTACTGCACTGACTGCCATTACAAGGTCAAAGAGAAAGTCGGGGAGCGCGCCTGTCCATTTAACAGCCTTTACTGGCACTTTATGGAAAAACACCGCGCACGAGTGGCAATCAACCCCAGGCTGGTGTGGTGTATCGAAATTGGGACAATAAAAGTGAATCAGACCGTAATGCGGTTTTAGATCAGGCCCGCCATTATCTGGATAAATTGAATGAGTTGTAATCCATCCTGCTGGATTTATTACCACCATTGTTGAATTGCTGTTTTCAGTGATTTTGCTGGTGAATTTCTTTTGTTTTATCCATCTTTCTGATGATTCATATCGGAAAATCTCATCTTTTCAATCGTTTATTTTTGTTTTACCTTGCCGCCGTTAAACGGGATAGTTTTCCGTTGATAAAGTGCTTTTTGGCACTTTTGTGTTCTTTCTAAAGGAAAATGGAGTTGTCGTTGTGAGTGATAAAAGCCACGATGAATTAATGGCGCCGGATGGTGCGGTGAACCCAATTGATACCGATTATCAAGTGGGTCAGGATAACATCGCACTAAACATCGGTCCTTTCGGCCTGGATATTCACAACCGCGTGTTTGTGGTGTCTGGCGGTATGATCGCCCTCTTTGTGTTGATCACCCTCTTATTCAGAAATTCAGTTGGACCTGTGTTCAGCGACCTTCGCAATACCCTGACATCTCAGATGGACTGGTTCTTCATCGGTGCGGGTAACTTTTTTGTCCTCGTCTGCCTTGTGTTGATTTTCAGCCCGCTGGGTCGCGTCCGTCTGGGCGGTACCGAAGCGGAGCCGGACTATACCTATGTCGGCTGGTTCTCAATGCTGTTTGCGGCAGGTATGGGTATCGGTCTGATGTTCTACGGCGTTTCAGAGCCACTGTCCCACTACGCATCGTCATTTGCCGGCGTGGTGGAAGCCAACGGTGTGCGCACTGACTGGGCACCACTGGGTGGTGCGCTGGGTAACCCTGAAGCGGCAAAAGATCTGGGTATGGCGGCGACCATTTACCACTGGGGTCTGCATCCTTGGGCGGTTTATGCGTTGATCGCGCTGTCACTGGCCCTGTTCTCGTTCAACAAAGGTTTGCCGCTGACTATCCGCTCTGTGTTCTACCCGCTGTTTGGTGAGCGCATTTGGGGCTGGCCGGGCACATCATCGATATTACAGCTGTTGTTGCGACCCTGTTTGGTCTGGCAACCTCGCTGGGCTTCGGTGCTTCCCAGGCGGCAGCAGGTCTGAACTTCCTGTTCGATATTCCTGGCGGCATCACCACGCAGGTGGTTTTAATCATCGGTATTACCGGTCTGGCTCTGGCTTCGGTAGTGGCTGGTCTGGATGCGGGCGTGAAGCGTTTGTCTGAGTTCAACATGGCAATGGCAACCCTGCTGATGGTGTTCGTGATTGCAGTGGGGCCAACCCTGTCTATCTTCATCAACGTCGTGACCAACATGGTGGCTTACGTTGAAAACCTGCCAGCGCTGTCAATGCCATTTGGCCGCGAAGATGCCAACTACTCTCAAGGTTGGACGGCGTTCTACTGGGCATGGTGGATGTCCTGGTCGCCATTCGTGGGTATGTTTATCGCGCGTGTTTCCCGTGGCCGTACGGTACGGGAATTCATCATCTGTGTACTGCTGATCCCAACGTCTGTCTGTGTACTGTGGATGACGGCTTTCGGCACCACAGCCATTGAACAGCTTCAGTCTGGTTACCGTGCAGTTGTAGAGGCAGATCTGCCGCTTCAGCTGTTTAGCATGCTGGAAATGCTGCCGTTCTCAAGCATTACCTCGTTGCTGGGTATTATTCTGGTCGTGGTGTTCTTCGTGACCTCCTCTGACTCAGGTTCGCTGGTTATCGATACCATTTCAGCCGGCGGTAAAGTGGATGCGCCAATTCCACAGCGTGTCTTCTGGTGTTGTTTCGTCGGTCTGGTGGCGATTTCCCTGTTGCTGGGTGGCGGCCTTGGCTCGCTGCAGGCAATGGTGGTTTCAACCGGTCTGCCGTTCTGTATCGTACTGCTGCTGTGTGCATTCTCCCTGGTCAAAGGGTTGATGTCAGAGCCCCGCAAGTAAGCGGCTTATCATCCGGGCGCCAGTCGCCCGGATTTTTTTAGCCAAATCAGCCTTGAAGCTTATCTGAAACACTGACTGAAACAGGATAAGGCGTGGCGCAATTACATAATCTGCTTTCATCATTTGCCGTTAACACTAAAACGTTTACCCCATTAAACCCTTTTCGGGTCACAGTCGGGCAAACTGGAAACGTTTAGAGATCAATGGTTGATTGTGTGGATTGTTAGCCGGTTTGACACAGGTTTCAGTTTGATTTACGTGTAATTACAGCAGCTAATTCGACTAATTTCTCACTATTGAAGCATTGAACACTAAGGATATGTTAGAGTGTTAGGGTCTACAGACCTACGCTGCAGTGTACGTTTAATATGCTTGATACCCATTCACATTTCTCATGGGGATCTCCACCCTGCATATTCAACGACATTGACTGCGTCACTCGCGAAACGGACTAAGGAGTTTTACTGTGAGCGATAAAAGTCATGAAGAGTTGATGAAGCCGGATGGCGACGTCAACCCAATCAATACCGACTACCAAGTCGGACAGGATAATATTGCGCTGAAAATTGGCCCATTGGGGCTGGATATTCACAACCGGGTATTCTTGATTTCCGGTTTAGCCATTGCGTTATTCGTCTTCATCACCCTGGCGTTTCAAAAAGATGTTGCCCCGGTTTTCGGTGAAATCCGTGGCTGGCTGACATCGAATCTCGACTGGTTCTTCCTCTCTGCCGGTGACATCTTCGTGGTTGTTTGCCTGGTGCTGGTGGTAAGCCCTCTTGGCAAAGTACGCTTGGGCGGCACAGAAGCCAAACCTGATTACACCTACGGTGGCTGGTTTTCCATGCTGTTTGCCGCGGGTATGGGTATTGGCCTGATGTTCTATGGTGTGGCAGAGCCACTTTCCCATTATGCCTCGTCGTTTGGCGGTACTGCGGTGGAAAATGGCGTGCGTACCGACTGGGCACCGCTGGGTGCTGCTGCCGGTGACGTCGAAGGGGCGAAGAGCCTTGCGATGGCCGCGACCATCTATCACTGGGGTCTTCACCCGTGGGCGATTTACGCAATACTGGCGCTGGGTCTGGCACTGTTTTCGTTCAACAAAGGTTTGCCGCTGACCATGCGCTCTGTGTTCTATCCGCTGTTCGGTGAGCGCATTTGGGGTTGGACAGGCCACATTATTGATATCCTTGCCGTGGTTGCCACCCTGTTTGGTCTGGCGACCTCGCTGGGCTTTGGTGCATCACAGGCGGCTGCCGGTCTGAACTTCCTGTTTGGTGTGCCGCTGGGCACAACCACGGAAATCATTCTGGTCACCTTTATTACGGCGCTGGCGTTGACGTCGGTCGTTGCAGGTCTGGATGCCGGGGTAAAACGCCTTTCAGAGATCAATATGGTACTGGCGATGTTGCTGCTGCTGTTTGTGATCCTGATGGGGCCGACCATCGCTATCCTTACCGGCTTTTTCGACAACCTGGTTTCTTACGTTGAATACCTGCCTGCGCTCGCTAATCCGTTTGGCCGCGAAGATGCTAACTTCTCGCAAGGCTGGACAGCATTCTACTGGGCATGGTGGATCTCCTGGTCGCCATTCGTCGGTATGTTTATCGCCCGCGTATCCCGCGGCCGTACTGTGCGCGAATTTATCGTCTGTGTACTGCTAATCCCGTCGCTGGCTTGTGTGCTGTGGATGACCGCTTTTGGCGGCACTGCAATCGACCAGTTGGTCAATGATGGCTACACAGCGGTAACAGAAGCGGATTTGCCGGTTCAGTTGTTTACCATGCTGGAAGCGCTGCCGCTGTCGCAGATCACCTCGTTTATCGGGATTATTCTGGTGGTGGTTTTCTTCGTGACCTCGTCAGATTCCGGTTCGCTGGTTATCGATACCATTTCTGCCGGTGGTAAAGTGGATGCACCTGTTCCACAACGCATTTTCTGGTGTACGTTCGAAGGTCTGGTAGCCATCGTGCTGCTGCTGGGTGGTGGTCTTGTCGCCTTGCAGGCAATGGCTGTCTCCACCGGCTTCCCGTTCACCATCGTGTTATTGATTGCCTGTGTGTCGGTTGTGAAAGGACTGATGTCAGAACCTCGCGGCTAAGACAAGGGCAATATGTTGTCGCAGGGCAGACATGGTGTCTGCCCTGTTTCGTCTGACTGGAGTCGAGCCATCGGGCTCATTGAGATTGAGAAGTAATGGAAGCGGAACAAATCGAAATCGCAGCGTTTCTCAAACAGTACGTACCGTTTAATGAACTGCCGGAAGAGGAGGTCGACCGTGTTGCTACACAGGTCGAGATTTCCTATTTCCGTGCCGATACCCAAATTTTTGAACATGGCCAGCCCATTCATGATTTCTGTATTGTGCGAAGCGGTGTGGTTGAGGTGTATCGTCGTAACGGCGAGTTGTTTAACCGGCTGTCTGAAGGGGGCTCTTTCGGTCAGTGGGGATTAATGATGAACCGCCGGGTGCGCTATCCGGTGAAAGCGATTGAGGACAGTCTGGTCTATTTTGTGCCGGACACTGTGTTTGATGATTTGATTGACCGCTTCGATTGTTTCTCTGATTTTATGGAGGTCGGTGATGCCAGCCGTTTGCGCCAGGCGGTAGAAAACCACCGCGACAGCAACGACCTGACCACCTCCAAGGTTACCTCTATCATTCTGCGCGATCCTGTCTGGGTAGAGGCTGAGGATTCGGTGCAACAAGCTGCGGTGAAAATGACCGAAGAAGGGGTATCTTCCCTGCTGGTGATGACCACAGAGCTTGATGAAGATGGTGTCGACCAGGCACGTCTTGCCGGTATCGTGACCGACCGCGACCTGCGCTCCCGCGTGGTGGCGGAAGGGCTGGCATACGATACGCCAATTGCAGAAATCCTGACCCCGCAACTTATCACGCTTGACCACAATGCCTATGTGTTTGAGGCCATGCTGACCATGCTGCGCAATAACCTCCATCACCTGCCGATCCTGCGAAACCAGAAGCCGGTTGGGGTGGTGGCACTGTCGGACATCGTGCGTTACGAGTCTCAGAGCAGTCTGGTGATTGTCAGCAGTATTTACCGCCAGCAGTCGGTGGATGATCTGGAAATGTTGTCAAAAGACGTTCCCGCCTGTTTCTCCCGCATGGTGTCGGAAGATGCCAATTCGCACATGATAGGTTCCGCCATGGCGGTGATAGGCCGCAGTTTCAAACAGCGTTTGTTGGAGTTGGGGGAAGAGGAGTTTGGTCCGCCACCTGTCCCATACTGTTTTCTGGCATTGGGATCCATGGCACGCGATGAGCAGTTGATCGTAACGGATCAGGATAACGCCATGATCCTCGATGACAGGTTCGACCCGAAAGAACACGACCAGTACTTTGCCAATCTGGCCAAGTTTGTCAGTGATGGTCTGGCGCGCTGTGGTTACAGCTATTGTACCGGTAACATCATGGCGACCAATCCGGAGTGGCGTAAAACACGCACTGAATGGGAAGAGACCTTTGCGGACTGGATTGATCACCCCAACCCGAAATCTTTGCTCAACAGCAATATCTTCTTTGATTTGGACGGTGTTTACGGTGCCACTAACTGGGCGGAAACGCTGAAAGCCTTTATTTCCCGCCGTGCCAAGCGAAACAACCGCTTCCTTGCCTGCATGGCCAGAAATGCCCTTAACCGCACGCCACCACTCGGGTTCTTCAAGAATTTCGTGATGGAGCAGGATGGCCGTCACCGCAACTCCATTAACCTGAAACGCCGTGGCACGGCACCGCTGGCTGACCTTATCCGCGTCCACGCGCTGGCAGTGGGCTCGCGTTCCCAGAACTCCTTTGAACGTCTCGATGACATCATCGAAGCCGGTATTTTGCCGAAAGGGCGGGGTGAGGATATCCGCGATGCGATGGAGTTTATTTCCATGGTGCGTATCCGCCACCAGGCATTTGACGTGGCGGAGAACATTGAGCCGGATAACAACATCGAACCGGAAAAACTGTCTGACTTTGAGCGACGCAACCTGAAAGATGCTTTCCAGTTGCTGAGCAACGCCCAGAAGTTCCTCAAATACCGCTACCAGCCAAACCGCAGTAACTGAGGAAAGCCATGTTAATTCTGAGGCCCAATAAGGGCATGCCCCAGATGCAGGCGGGACCGGACTGGATGACCTTGCACAAGCGCCTAAAGCAAAAAGCCAAGGTTCCCTTGCTCAAACGCTTTTATGACGCGGGCATCGTGGCGGCGGAAACGCCTCTGTCTGAGGTACAGTTTGTGGCGCTGGATTTGGAGACCACAGGGTTGGATCCGGCGAAAAACGAAATCGTCAGTATCGGACTGGTGCCGTTTACCCTTTCCCGTATTTACTGCCGCGAAGCCAAACACTGGATTGTCAAACCGAGAAAGCCGTTGGATGATGAGTCTGTGGTTTTCCATGGCATCACCCACTCTGATGTGAGTGACGCGCCGGATTTGAAGCGCATCCTTGAAGAGGTGCTGGCCTCTCTGGAAGGTAAGATTGTGGTGGTGCATTACCGCCGCATTGAACGCGATTTTATCGACGCTGCGATCAAAAACCGTCTGGGGGAAGGGCTCTTATTTCCGGTTATCGACACGCTGGAAATTGAATCCTGGTTTTACCGTAAGCCCAGTCAGAAGTTCTGGTCGCGGGTATTGCGAAAACCGCTGACTTCAATACGCCTTGCTGATAGCCGCCGTCGTTATAATCTTCCATTTTATCAAGGCATAATGCCTTGACGGATGCCATAGCAACGGCAGAACTTCTGCAAGCGCAAGTCGCCCACCGTTTTGGCCCGGACTATCCGGTGAAATCCTTCTGGCGCTGATCTGCAGTCAATGTTTAACCATCGGCCCGAGTTCACGTTTTTGGCAATCAAAACCGTTGTAATCGGGCCGTTTCACGGTTCGTTAAACTCACTGTGTTAAAGTCAAAGTATCTCCCTTGTGGATGAGCCGGTATCTGTTTTTGGCGTTACCAACCTGATAGATACATAAATTCGCTGCCGATAAAGGATGGCAAGATGATTGAAGAGAACAAGGTCGTCAGAATTGACTACACAGTGAAAGATCAGGAAGGACAACTGATTGACTCCTCGGAAGGCAAAGAGCCACTGGCTTATTTGCACGGCGCGGGCAACATCATTCCGGGTTTGGAAAGTGCACTGGCAGGCCGCGCAGAAGGTGAAGCATTTGAAGTGGTTATCCAGCCGGATGACGCTTATGGCCAGCGCAACGATGCACTGATCCAAGTAGTAGAGCGTGGTGTATTCCAGGGCGTTGACCAGATTGATGTCGGCATGGTGTTCAATGCACAGGGCCCTGAAGGTAACATCCAGGTGACGATCATCGCGATTGAAGGCGACGAAGTCACTATTGATGGCAACCACCCGCTGGCGGGCGTTGTGCTGAACTTTGAAGGTGTGATCCGCGAAGTCCGCGATGCGACCGAAGAAGAGATTGCTCACGGTCACGTACACTAAGCCTGAGTTACCCGATAAAAAGCGAGCAGGCAATGCTCGCTTTTTGTGCCTGCTTACCTGCCTGTGTGCGAGGGTTACCGGCGTATCAACAGAAAACCGAAGAGGTGGGCATCATCGAAATGGCGCTCCCCGACAAAGGCGATAGCATGTTTGCCGTGCTGTCGCATTGCGCCCGGAGAACGCACGCCAAACGGCCAGAGAAACCAACGCTCCCCGCGAACACTCTCGGGCAAAATACCTTCCCTGTCATACGGGCTTTGAAAAGTCTGTTCAACTGTTGGCAATACCAGAGTTGATTTAAGCGGCAATCCGGCCAAGGCTACGTCTGGCAAGGTGTTACCCGTCACACTGACTCCCTGGATCATATGCTCTCCACTGGTCAGGCTGACGGCGAATCGCGGGGAGGGCTGCGGCAAAAGCAGGGTTTGTTCTATTGGCTTTTCGCCATCAAGGTGGCGAAATCCAATCGTATCGCTAAGTAAATACACCATGTGGTAGCAGCCGCACTGATGGATAGAATCCAAAATCAGCGGTTGTCCGCTTTCATCCAGCGTTATACGTACGTTCACGGCATCAAATCTGCCGGCGTAAGGGTCGAAAGCGCTGTTCGCCGGACGACCGGGAAACCAGAGCACATAGTTAAGCTGTGGCAAGATATTTCCATCGAAGCGCGTGTAACTCAGGTGTTTGTAAAGTGTGGGCTTAAAGGTGTTGATATACGGCTTGTCTCCGCGGCCAAGTTCGAGTGCGCCGGGTAAGTCGTCCCGCGTGAGCGTTTCCACTGTGAATACCGGCGAATAATGGTTCAGCAGACGAACCTCATCGTCCTCATCAATAAATGGCCAGCCGGTTAGGGATTGTTGCCGCGCCGCCGACAGCATTCCTGCGATTTCTGCCTGATCCAATCTCGCTGCGGGCTCACCGTAGCTTATCGGTGACTCCAGCACCCGGCGAAAACCATCCTTTATCCGCACCTGCTCGGCTTCAATTCTTCCCTCGGCGACAAGGCTCGCCACTGGATATACCCCGACAACACGTTTCCAGTGTTGGTAAGCGTCGGCACTGTTGGGGACTGGTCTTGAATTGTCAGCCAGAAAGCAGCGCTATTAAGGCTCTTTGCGGTGAGTGCTTGCTGGCATTGGGTGAGATTGACTGCCCCGGCTGGTGCTGGTGTAAGTAGCAGGGCGATTTCCAGCTGTTCCTTTCCCAGTCTGCTGACATAGTCCAGCCATTGTTTTTTGGCTGCAGCACCGGACAGGGTATCTGTCATTGAGGTGCTGAAGCGGTCAAAAGCGAGATAAGGGAATCGGCCATCAAAATGATAGGGAAGGGCATACCCGCGGCTTGCCTCAACAGATCGGTAATACTCAGATAATTCGCTGACGCATTGTGCTTCATCATCCGGGAATAGATTGGATTTTGGTGCAGAGGCGCAGCCGGAAATCAGCGCCACTAAAATCAGGAATATTAACCGAAGTCTCAACATGTAGGCTCATCTGTGAAGTAAGGTAGGGCTCTTTTTCGGCGTGAATAACCGCGCCGGAAAACCATTCTTTTAGACAGTGTCGGTAGTAGGGAAAGAAAATGAAAACCGAAAAACAAAAAATGCTAAGTGGAGAGCTATACCGCGCCAGCGACAGTGAGCTGGTGGCGGATAAAAAACGAAGCCGTGAAGCCGCCCGACGCTTTAACCAAAGCCTGCCAGAAACAGAAGAGTGGAAAACGGCATTGCGGGATATGCTGCCAAACGCACATGATTCTTTGTATGTTGAGCCGCCTTTTTACTGCGACTACGGTTTGCACGTAACTATCGGCGAAAATGTCTTTATGAATTTTAACTGCACTATTTTGGATGTTGCGCCAGTGACGATTGGCAATCGGGTGATGATGGCCAACAACGTGCAGTTGCTGACAGCGACTCATCCTTTGGATGTCCAGCGCCGTGTTTATGATTTAGTGGAATATGGTCTGCCTATCACCATTGGCGATAATGTCTGGCTGGGCGGCAGTGTGATTGTGCTACCCGGGGTGACCGTGGGCAAAAACAGCATTGTCGGTGCTGGCAGTGTGGTGACCAAAAATGTGCCGGACAACGTGATTGTGGCGGGTAATCCGGCGCGTATCGTTAGAGAGCTGACGGCAGAAGAAGTGGCTGAGCGCCAAGGTTAAGTCAGCGATTCCAGCTCTGTCAGTACGTCGATGGCGTACTGGTTGGTGCTGCCACAGATATCCCAGTCAGCCTTGAACTGACCGCATACTGCAGGACGTCCGGGCTGGCCGAAAATCTTACAAAGATTCTCATCATTCAACTGGATACAGCGAACCCCGGCTGGTTTGCCATTGGGCATGCCCGGAATAGGTGAAGAGATGCTAGGGGCAATACAACATGCACCGCAGCCTAAACGACAGCTCATGGTCGGTTCGTTCATCTCATTACCTCTGGTTTATCGCGTTATAATCCAATCGTGGGCGCGCACAGTATCACTCGGTAGCAGTAAACGCAAAACCTCGGCATAACCTGGCGCTAAGTGACTGATAATGTGTGTTCAAGGGAGCCAATTTGGGATAACCCTTGCAGTTTCTGCATCGGGTGGTATAACGGGCGCCTTTAACGGTAACAACAGCAGGTACGGGTAGTATGACAACGCCTTTCTGGGAACAAAAATCACTGACTGAAATGACTGACGCCGAGTGGGAATCGCTGTGCGACGGTTGCGGTAAGTGCTGTCTTCACAAACTGATCGACGAAGACACCGAGGAGTTGTACTACACCAATATCGCCTGCAGCCTGCTGGATGACAAAACCTGCTCGTGCAAAGACTACGCGAACCGCTTCAGCTATGACGAAGAGTGCCTGAAGCTGACCCGCGACAAGATTGACGAATTCTACTGGTTGCCAGATACCTGCTCTTACCGACTGCTTGCAGAAGGTAAACCGTTGCCAGCGTGGCATCCGTTGATCACAGGTTCGAAAGAGGCCATGCACGCAGCGGATGAGTCTGTGCGTGAGAAAGTGGTTTACGAGATCGATGTTATCGACTGGGAAGATCACATCCTGAACCATCCGAACCGCCGGGGCTGATAACATGAAGCTGGTTCTTGGTCCTATGGAGGGCGTACTGGATGCGCTGATGCGCCAGATGCTCACCGAAATCAACAGTTACGATCTCTGTGTGACCGAATTTGTACGCATTGTTGATAGCCTGCTTCCTCCCCGTGTTTACCACAGAATGTGTCCGGAGCTTCTGGCCGGTGGTAAAACAGCATCGGGAACGCCGGTGCGCGTTCAGCTATTGGGACAATCCCCGCAATACATGGCGGAAAACGCTGCGCAAGTGATTGAGCTTGGCTCTGCCGGTGTCGACATTAACTTTGGCTGCCCATCTAAAATGGTGAATGGCAGCAATGGTGGTGCGGCGCTGCTGAAGAACCCGGAACTTATCTATCAAGTGGTGAAGTCAGTCCGTGACGCGGTACCTGACAATGCCATTGTTAGTGCAAAAGTTCGTCTGGGCTTTGACGATGTGTCACCTTACCGTGAAATTGTCGATGCGGTGCAATCAGCAGGTGCAAATGAAATTGTGGTGCATGGCCGGAGCAAGGCTGATGCCTACAAGCCGGGAACCGTACGTTGGGATTTGATTGGCGATATCGCCAACCGACTCTCCATTCCTGTCACTGCTAACGGTGATATCTGGGGACAGGAAGATGCTATCCGCTGCCAGGAAGTGACGAACTGCGACACATTAATGGTCTGTCGCGGCGCGTTGAATATCCCGAACCTTGGTGCACACATCAAAACCGGTCAGGCGCCAATGACATGGCATGAAGTGTTGATCCTGCTTGTCCGCTACTCTGAATTTGAAATTCGTGGTGACAAAGGCTTTACTACGCCAACCGTGTTAAACAGTGGTTCCGCTACCTCAAAGACCAGTATCCGGAAGCGCATCCTGTGTTTATGGAATTGCGCCAACACAACGATAAGTTCAAGGTACTTGCTGTGATTGTCGATGCGCTGAACGCGCTGGAAAAGAAAACTGTCTGTGAAAGCGCGTGTTGAACGCGCTTTTTTATTGCCTCAATCCCGCTTAATTTCGCGGTATTCACCATCAGGTACTTAAAAACGATTGAGTGCCCGACCCGGTAACACGCGAAAATCTACCCGCCCAGGCCACTGGGATTCGGACAATGTTGCAACCATCGCCCGGGCGACGCGTACCGCTTCCACCGGTTCAAAATCTGCCAGTGGTCCGCTAAGGAAAGGGGAAAGCATGGGCATGATACGTTGCAGCCGCTGTTCATCGCTTCTTGCTGACTGCGATCGCCCAGTAGGGGGCCGGGACGTGCAACCAACAAGCGTTCGAATCCCATTTCGCCGAGTGCCTGTTCCATCTTTCCTTTGCAGCGCAGGTAGTGGGAGGGCGACCAGGGGTGACTGAGCATGCTGGAAACCACAGCAAGGTGTTTAACCCCGACGACAGCCATCATCCGCGCGACTTTGACAACCAGATGGTAGTCCACCGCTTCGAGCGCTTTACGTGAGCCTGCATCTTTGCGCGTCGTGCCAAGGGCAATATAGCCCTGAAGCGGCACAGGCCATTGTGGTTGCCAGTGGGTTACTGACAGGTCGCTACTTTGGTGAACGATGATCTTTTCAGAAACGATCTGGATGGGTCTGCGTGTGACCACATGGATATGGGAGACATCCGGGTCTCCTAGTAGTTGGTGCAAAAGCTCATCACCAACCAGGCCGGTTGCGCCGGCGATTATGACACTGCGAGACGAAGACACAGCGATACTTCCTCTGTATTCAGATGCGCGCTAGCCTATCATGAGATCAACGAATTTCTTCACAATCTAATGTGATTTCTTGGATTTATCACGTAATTGCTAAGTAAGACTGGCAAGCCTCTGTGACGCCAAATTACTGGCGGACAGTTGTCTCTGTCCAGATTCTGTATATGATCGTTTCCTTTTACAAAATGAGAGCCGAGATGACCTCTTTAATTGAATTGCACAGCGATTGGGAAGGCATGCCTGCCGCGTTTATTGAAGGTGCCTTGCTGGCTGCAAATTTGTCTCCGGCCCCTCTGGACCCGGATGTCTGGTTGCCGCTGCTTGTCACAGGCGGCGTGGAAGAAGACCACGTAGAGCCAATCAGCCACGCACAGAAACAAGCAATTATGCTGCGTTTTGAGCAGCAATATGCCGCGTTGATGAAGCACACTTACGCTATGCCTGAGCCACTGTCTCTGGATGCTGAGCGTAACGATGACCACAAGGCCTTCGCTGAAGGTTTTCTGGCTGTCTGGCCTCACATTGAACCAGCGTGGCGCGAAGTCACAGTGTCTGATGGCAGCCGCCGTATGTTGTCTGCACTGATGACGACCATGCTGTTTTTGCACGATGAGCAGGGCACACTGGCGCAGATGGAGGAAGCGGGGCTTTCTTCACTGCCTTCACCGGAGAAGTACTATCAGCAATTGCCTTTGATGATCAATGAAGTGGCTTTGGCGGCGGATGAAGTGCAGCAAGGTTCGGGTGCGCGTGCGGTTAACCCATACAAATCCGTAGGTCGCAATGACCCGTGCCCTTGCGGAAGCGGTAAAAAGTTCAAGAAGTGCTGTGGCAACTAATATGACTGACTCCGTAATCCGTGTGGTTGCCGGTGTGTTGAGTGAAGGGGATAAATTCCTCATCACCCAGCGTCACAATGATGAAGGTGGATTGTGGGAGTTTCCCGGTGGCAAAGTGGAAGCTGGTGAAAGCGAGCCAGAAGCGCTGGTCAGGGAGCTTCGTGAAGAGCTGGGCGTTGACGTGGAAATCGGTGAATTCGCACTCGAAACGCTTCATCACTACCCGACCAAGTCGATTCTGCTCAGAAGCTATTATTGTCGAAAGGTAAGTGGAGACATCCAGCTGAACTGCCACCAGTCAATGGCGTGGGTCACCAAAAGCTCGCTCGATGACTATGCCTTCAGCGATGCTGACAAACCCTTGGTGAAACTGCTGCAGCGCTAATAAAATCCCAGCTTGGCTGGGATTTTTATCTTTCGCTAGAAATGGCGACCTTTAGAAAAGGCGGCGCTGGCGCTTTCCGAAAAATTGAGACAGCACCACAACAGCCAGCACGATCAGCATGGCAGCGAAAATGATCACCAGCCACTGAGGCATGCTCAGGGTCAGGAATTGCCAAACAATTTTGCTGCAGTCACCGCTGGCTTCAAACATCCATGGTACCCACTTGTTCAGTGGCGCCCAGGAAGGGAATGAAACAAAGATGTCACAGGTTGCGCCAAACAGATCGTTAGGATCAGGGAACTGGTAACCCACGTGTTCGATGGAAAGTTTCAGACCCCAACCAGCCGCAACACCCCAGGCAGCAAAACCTGCCCAGCGGATAAGGCCGTTTTGTGGCGCAATCATTCCAATCAGGCCAGCCCCGACCACACCTATCATTGCCACACGCTCGTAAATACACATGACACAGGGCGCAAGATCCATGACGTGCTGGAAAAACAGTGCACAGCTTCGAGCGCCAGTGCAGAAAGCATCAACAGGAACCAAGCCGTTCGGCCGCGGGAAATTTCATTGAAGAACGTGAACATAGTGTACGAATCCGTTGTAAACGACAAAGCCCCACGGGAGTGGGACTTTGAAATTTCAAATAATAATGACTTAAAAGACGTTAGTGTCCGCCGCCAACTGCACCCATGGCGTCCATAGAGTGCGAGGTCAACCAGCCAGCCTCATAGAACCACTCGGTCATCGGTACCAGGAACAGCTCAATACCCGCCAGACCAACCAGACCCATCACGATGGTGTACGGCAGAGCCATGTAAACCATTTTGCCATACGACAAGCGCAGTAGCGGAGCCAGTGTTGAGGTCAGCAGGAACAGGAATGCTGCCTGACCGTTAGGCGTTGCCACTGAAGGCAGGTTAGTACCGGTATTGATTGCAACAGCCAGAAGCTCAAACTGTTTGGCATCGATAATACCGTCCATCAGCGCGGCTTTAACTTCATTAATGTAGACCGTGCCGACGAACACGTTATCTGACACCATGGAAAGCAATCCGTTCGCAATATAGAACATGGTTAGCTGTGCACTGCCTTCCAGTTCCAGCACGGCACTGATCACAGGCGTAAACAGTTGTTGGTCAACGATTACGGCAACTACAGAGAAGAATACCGCCAGCAGGGCTGTAAACGGCAGAGCTTCCTCAAACGCTTTACCAATGTGGTGCTCGTCGATAACGCCGGTAAATGCCGTTGCCAGAATGATAACGCTCAGACCAATCAGACCAACCGCAGCAAGTGCATAGCAAGGCCAATGATCAGCCAAACTGCGATCAGCGCCTGAACGATCAATTTCGCCACGTCGTAGTTGGTGCGTTTCGCGCGTTCTGCGTTATCAAACTCTACCAGAATCTGGCGTACGTTCTCAGGCAGCTTTGTGCCGTAGTCGAACAGGCGGAATTTCTCGACCAGCGCACAGGTCGCCAGGCCACAGATCAGCACTGGCAGGGTAACAGGCAACATACGCAGGATAAACTCGCCAAACTGCCAGCCGGCTTTTTCTGCGATGATCAGGTTTTGTGGTTCACCAACCATGGTCATCACGCCACCCAGTGCGGTACCGACACCCGCATGCATCAGCAGGCTGCGCAGGAATGCACGGTAGTTTTCCAGGTCGTCACGGCTCAGTTCATCGCGAACACCTTCATCAGATGTTGGATCGTGGCTGCCAGCAGGGTCACCACCAGAAGCTACGCGGTGGTAGATAGAGTAGAAGCCAACGGCAACGCTGATAACAACGGCGATAACTGTCAGCGCATCAAGGAACGCTGAAAGGAATGCTGCTGCCGCACAGAAAGCCAGGGAGAGCAGGGTTTTGGATTGGATGCCCAGCAGTATCTTGGTAAAGATGAACAGCAGAAGCTGTTTCATGAAGTAGATGCCGGCAACCATGAAAATCAGCAGCAGCAGTACTTCAAAGTTAGCTACCAACTCGTGCTTAACGGTTGCTGGGCTGGTCATACCGATTGCGATAGCTCTATCGCCAACAAGCCCCCTGGCTGAAGTGGATAACACTTAAGTGCCATGGCCAGGGTGAAAATAAATTCCACCACCAACACCCAACCAGCGACGAACGGGTCAATAGCAAAAAGGATAGGGTTGATAATTAGAAAAGCGATGATTGCTAGTTTGTACCAGTCAGGTGCTTTACCAAGAAAGTTCTTGATAAAAGCTTTCCTTAGCGTTGTGGTGGGCATGTCTCTTTCTCTGTCTTTTAGTAAGCAAGTCGTTTCTGAGGCTTGAAATGAAGATGTAAATGTTCCGTTACAAAGCTTGCGGGCTATATTACCAAATGTAGAAATTTGAGCCGTTTTTATAAATCAAAGGCTAAACGTAATGTATCTGGCAAAAACGACCACTGAAATCCAGTGCATAGCTGAACTCGGAGCACACAATACAGCGACTTTCCAAACAGTCAATATTCCAAAGCGTGTTAATTAAATTACTGGAGGATGTTACGAAAAAAACACAACGAATGACATTGGTTAAGAAGTATTCAGTAACATTTGGGCGACAACATTCTATTCTTGAGAAGTCTGTCATACAGTGATGATGATCAAGTATAGCGCGCTGATTTTGCAGAACAGTGGCGTTTTATCAGATGCTTATCCTTGTTTCGAGGCAGAACAACAAATTTGGCCTTAAATCCCTCCCAAATGGCAGTTGCGACCTCCGCCACAGCTCAGTTAAAGCGCTGCCGATTGTTGCAAATTTACCTATCTGTGAGCTGAGCCCGTCAATTCACTGTCAATTGCACGCAAACGATACCAGTGATAGGTTTCTCGGTTGTGATCATAAGTGGTATGATGAGTTATTAATCAAGATAAGAAGCAACTTGGAAACAACATTACATGGTTATTAAGGCGGACAGCCCGGCAACGTTTGCTGAAAAATATATTATCGAGAGCATTTGGAACAACCATTTTCCTCAAGGCTCCATCCTTCCTGCAGAGCGTGAATTGTCGGAATTGATTGGTGTAACACGCACAACTCTTCGTGAAGTGCTACAGCGCCTGGCGCGTGATGGCTGGTTAACGATTCAGCATGGCAAGCCAACTCGTGTCAATGACTACATGAATACTTCAGGCCTCAACATCCTCGACACTCTGGTAACGCTGGAAGGTGAAGACGTACATGGCGTTCTGGAAAACCTGCTTGCTGCGCGTACTGATATCAGCGGCGTTTACATGCGCTATGCAGTAAAGAACGACCAGCAGGTTTGCGCAGCGTTGATTGAGAAAGTGATCAGCCGTTGTGAGTCCCTGATGGCGAGCGAAAGTTTCGCGAGCTTTGCTGAATCTGTAGAAGAAAAAGATGCCATCCAGCAGGATGTGAAAAAGATCTTTGATACGTTCGGCAAGACAGATCTTGAGACGTGCGAAGCAGTATGTCGCGGTCGTGCATTCAACCACTTTGACTACATGCTGTTCCAGGGCATGGCTCAGCTTTCCGGTAACAAAGTGTATGTGTTGACCATGAACGGAATGCGCAAGATTTATTCTCGCGTGGGTGGTTACTACTTCATGGATGAACGCGCACGCCAACTGGCGTTGCAGTTCTACCGTGACTTGCTGGATATCGCTATTAATGGCCGTCACCAGGACGTTGCTGAGCGAATCAAACAATATGGCCGTGAGTGTGGCGCACTGTGGTTCGCTAACCGCGAAACCATTGCCAAACTGATGGAGCAGGAAGAGGCATAAACGCCAATCTCGCTATGAATAAAAAACCGCCGTTGATGGCGGTTTTTTGTCACCTTTATCCCGTCAGGTGCCAGGGATTAAGTCTGGATCAAACTGCGGCCTTTTCGGGCAGGTTGAGAGGATCTTACTTTTACCGTCCGGGAGTTCTTCTTCCAGTATCACCTCAAAGCCCCACAGGCGGTGCACGTGTTTCAACACTTCTTGGTAGGAGTCACCCAACGGAATACGGTTGTGCGGGACATAGCGCAGCGTCAGCGACCGGTTGCCACGTAAATCCACATCGTAAACCTGAATATTAGGTTCATGGTTGCTGAGGTTGTATTGAGCAGAAAGACGCTCTCGCAATTGCTGGTAACCTTCTTCATTGTGGATACTGGTGATCTCAATAAAGTTCTGGCGGTCATCATCATTGATAGCGAAGAACTTCATATCCCGCATCACTTTGGGGGAGAGGAACTGGCTGATAAAACTCTCATCCTTAAAGTTTTGCATAGCGAAATGCACGGTTTCCAGCCAGTCTTTACCCGCGATGTCGGGGAACCAGTATTTGTCCTCTTCGGTCGGGTTTTCACAAATCCGGCGAATGTCCTGGAACATAGCAAAACCCAGCGCATAAGGGTTGATACCACTGTAATAGCGGCTGTTATACGGTGGTTGTGCCACGACATTGGTGTGGCTGTGCAGGAACTCCATGATAAAGCGGTCTGACACCAGACCTTCATCATAGAGATGATTCAGGATGGTGTAGTGCCAGAACGTTGCCCAGCCTTCGTTCATGACCTGTGTCTGTTTCTGCGGATAAAAGTACTGGCTGACTTTACGCACAATACGGACAATTTCACGCTGCCAGGGCTCCAGTAAAGGGGCGTGCTTCTCGAAGAAATAGAGGATGTTCTCCTGTGGTTCATCCGGGAAACGTTCAATGGTAGCTTCGCGTATTTTCTCGCTGGTGGGAATGGTACGCCACAGGGCATTCACCTGGGTTTGCAGGTAATCTTCCGTGCTTTCTGGCGCGCTTTCTCCTCGGCCATGGAGATTTTTTGCGGACGCTTATAGCGATCCACGCCGTAGTTCATCAAGCATGGCAGGAGTCGAGCAACTTCTCGACCTCATCCACGCCGTATTTTTCTTCACATTCGCTGATGTATTTTTTGGAAAACAAAAGGTAGTCAATGATAGAGCTGGCATCTGTCCAGGTTTGGAACAGGTAATTGCCTTTGAAAAAGGAGTTGTGCCCGTAACAGGCATGCGCCATTACCAGCGCCTGCATGGTGATGGTATTTTCTTCCATCAGGTAGGCGATACATGGGTCTGAGTTAATGACGATCTCGTAGGCAAGGCCCATGTGCCCATGCTTGTAACCGCGTTCAGTTTCGATGAACTTTTTACCGAATGACCAGTGGTTGTAGTTGATAGGCATACCAACACTGGAATAGGCATCCATCATCTGTTCTGCGGTGATGATTTCAATCTGGTTCACGTAGGTGTCGAGCTTGTAATGCTCGGCAACACGCTTGATTTCAGTGTGATACTTTTCAAGCAGATCGAACGTCCAGTCTGGACCATCGCTCAGCGTTTTCTTTTTCTTTTTGGCTGCGACTGCCATAAGCGTCCTCCTTGAAATCTGAATCGGAAAAAGAGGTAAGTAAGAGGGTCAACCGACCCTAGCTTACCTGTTTCTTAAACAACTCTCGGAAGACGGGGAAGATATCGTCTGCAGACCGGATATTCTGCATGGCGAAGTTTTCATACCGCTCATCCAACGCTTCATACTCGCGCCACAGGGTCTGATGGGCCTTCGCGTGATTTCGATATACGCGTAATAACGCGTCACCGGTAGCAGTTGTTTTTCCAGCAGCTCACGACAGCCTGGAGAATCGTCTGCCCAGTTATCTCCATCTGATGCCTGCGCTGCATAGATGTTCCACTCAGTGGACGGGTAGCGCTCTTTCGCAATGTCGTTCATTAGTCGCAAGGCGCTGGAAACAATGGTGCCACCAGTTTCCTGCGAGTAGAAAAACTCATGCTCATCCACTTCTTTAGCCTGGGTGTGGTGGCGGATAAACACCACTTCCACGTTTTTGTATGTCCGGGTAAGGAACAGATACAACAGGATATAGAAGCGCTTGGCGATATCTTTGGTCGCCTGGTCCATCGAACCGGATACGTCCATCAAACAAAACATGACTGCCTGGCTGCTTGGTTGTGGTCGCCGCTCGTAGTTTTTAAACCTCAGGTCAAAGGTATCGATGAAAGGCACAGCAGCGATTTTCGCTTTCAGTTCATCAATCTCTTCCTGAAGCCTTTTTTCTTCCAATGGCTGCGCGGGCTCTGAGGTTTTCAGTGCTTCAAGCTCAGCTTCGAGTTCACGCAGTTTGCGCCGCTTTCCTGCCGACATGGCGGTGCGTCGTGCCAATGAGTTTTGCAGTGACCGGACAATGGCAATGTTGGCTGGGACACCGGTGGCTTTGAAGCCGGAGCGGTGGGTTTTGTACTCAACCAGTTTTGTCATTTGGTTCTTTTTCAGATTCGGCAGCTCGAGATCTTCAAACAGGAGATCGAGATACTCGTCTTTAGAAATCTGGAAAACAAAATCATCCTGACCTTCGCCGTCTGGGCTGGCTTGACCTTCACCAGCACCACCTCCCGCGCCACCACCGGGTGGGCGTTCAATGCGATCGCCGGGAATAAACTGGTCGTTGCCAGGGTGAACAGCATCGCGCTGTCCACCTTTGCCTTGACGGAATGTGGGTTCACGAATGTCACGGGAAGGGATAGTGACGCTTTCGCCACTATCCACATCAGTGATGGAGCGCTTGTTTACTGCGTCTGCAATCGACTCTTTGATCTGTCGCTTGTGACGTCGCAAAAAACGCTGACGGTTCACCGTGCTTTTATTTTTCCCGTTGAGCCTTCGATCTATAAAATGCGCCATAAGCCCCCCGTTTACGTTACTTCCAATGCCGGACGGTTACGAAGATTTACGCACACGCAAGTACCATTCTGACAACAGACGGACCTGTTTGCGGGTATATCCTTTTTCCATCATACGGGCGACAAAGTCGTCGTGTTTCTTCTGCTCTTCGGTCGAGGTCTTCGCATTGAAAGAAATAACCGGGAGCAGCTCTTCGGTGTTAGAGAACATTTTCTTCTCAATAACCGTACGCAGTTTCTCGTAACTGGTCCAAACCGGGTTTTTCCCTTCATTGTTAGCACGGGCACGAAGTACGAAGTTCACGATTTCGTTCCGGAAATCCTTCGGATTACTGATACCGGCAGGCTTCTCGATTTTCTCCAGCTCACTGTTCAGTGCGGAGCGGTCGAACAGTTGGCCGGTATCGGGATCGCGGTACTCCTGATCCTGAATCCAGAAGTCGGCATAGGTGACGTAGCGGTCGAAAATATTCTGACCGTACTCAGAGTAGGACTCGAGATAAGCGGTCTGGATTTCCTTGCCGATAAATTCCACGTATTTCGGAATGAGATAACCTTTCAGGTGCTCAAGATACTTCTCGGCCACTTCTTGCGGGAACTGCTCACGCTCGATTTGCTGCTCCAGTACATAGAACAGGTGAACCGGGTTGGCGGCTACTTCTGAATGGTCGAAGTTAAACACGCGGGAAAGGATCTTGAACGCGAAGCGGGTAGAAAGACCATTCATGCCTTCGTCTACACCGGCATAGTCGCGGTATTCCTGATACGACTTGGCTTTCGGATCCGTGTCTTTAAGCGTTTCACCGTCGTAAACACGCATTTTAGAGAAAATGCTCGAATTCTCTGGCTCTTTCAAACGGGACAGGACACTGAAGCGCGCGAGGATATCCAAGGTGCTGGGTGAGCAAGGTGCATTGGACAGCTCACTGCTTTGCAGCAGTTTGTCGTAGATTTTGATCTCTTCGGATACGCGAAGACAATAAGGCACTTTGACTATGTAAACACGGTCAAGAAACGCTTCGTTGTTCTTGTTGTTGCGGAATGTCTGCCACTCGGACTCGTTAGAGTGCGCGAGGATCATGCCATCAAACGGCAGGGCAGAGAGGCCTTCAGTACCGTTGTAGTTGCCTTCTTGCGTAGCAGTCAGCAGTGGGTGCAGCACCTTGATAGGCGCTTTGAACATTTCCACAAATTCCATCAGACCCTGGTTCGCTTTACACAGCGCACCGGAGTAGCTGTAGGCGTCCGGATCATCCTGAGCAAAATGCTCAAGCTGACGGATATCGACTTTACCGACCAGGGAGGAAATATCCTGGTTGTTTTCATCACCTGGTTCGGTTTTCGCAATCGCAACCTGATCCAGGATGGATGGACGGACTTTTACCACTTTGAACTTGGTGATATCACCACCAAACTCGTGGAGGCGTTTGGCAATCCAAGGCGACATAATGGTGCGCAGGTAGCGTTGTGGAATGCCGTAGTCCCCTTCAAGCAGTGCACCGTCTTCGTTGACATCGAACAGGCAGAAAGGGTGGTCATTGGTTGGGCTGCGCTCACCGTTGGCAGTCAGCACATAGATAGGCACTTTCTGCATCAGGCTTTTGAGCTTCTCGGCCAGGGATGACTTACCGCCACCAACCGGACCCAGCAAATAAAGGATTTGTTTGCGTTCTTCCAGACCTTGCGCAGCATGTTTGAGGTAGGACACAATCTGTTCGATCGCATCTTCCATGCCGTAAAAATCCTCAAACGTTTTGTAGCGCGAAATGACGCGGTTTGAGAAAAGTCTGCTCAGTCTTGGATCGTGGGCGGTATCGATCATTTCTGGCTCACCGATAGCCATCAACAAACGTTCCGCTGCATTGGCATAGGCGCTGCGATCTTCCCGGCAAAGGTCCAGAAACTCCTGAAGGCTCAGCTCTTCGTCTTTAGCTTCTTCATAGCGCTGACGATAGTGGTCGAAAATACTCATGGTCCTGCCCCCTAAATCGTGCTGTTATCGATATAGAAAGGATATCGGCGCAGTTGCTTTCATATCCTCACTCTATTAAGACTAGTCGCAACTGATCAATTTGCTTGATTGAATTACTTGTTTTTTCGATATTTTTCCCTTTTGTGATAAGGCTTTGTATTCACGCTGTAACTTGGGTTCAGAACGATTGCCACGCCTAACCGCACGCAAGCCAGCAAATTTCGCTTAAATTCCTTGGCGGCATGGCAAATCACACTGTTTGGCATGAATTAGATTCCTTTCTGTTTGATCACAAAAGAAAAAAGCCGAACCCACGAAGGTTCGGCTTTGCGACTTTTGCAGCGTAGCAAATAATTTTATTCGCAGCTGATGGTCGTCGACAGAGTATGTTTCTCGCCTGGTTGGAGTGTCACGCTGCGGTCGTAGACTGCAGATTCAACACACACCATGGTTTGGTAACCGTCGTCTGCCATATCTGCCATTGAGGCTGCCAGCGCTTCCCAAGGGTTCCATACCACGACTGCATTGTGTCCCGCGTTGGTCACATTCAGACGGCGCTGATTGGCGGCATCTTCAACCACGACCGTGTCATCGGCGTGTAGGTAAATGCGGTCAACTTCTTCCGCGAATGTCGCAACGCCAGGGCTTGGCTGACGAACACCGGCGGCGATGAATTCATTACCCAGGTTGGTGACTTTGGTCTGATTGATATCGCCGATGTTCAGGTAAGTGTGCAGCGCACCACCGATTTGCATTGCTTTGTCATCGGTATTGGTGGAGATAAGGCGCACTTGCAGCGTCTCACTAACTTCGATCTGTACTTCTGCATGGAAAGCATGTGGCCAGATGGTGCGGGTTTCTGCGGAGTCTTCCAGGGTCAGGCTCAAGATCACACCATTCTCATTTTCACGGTGTTCGTTGAGTGTCCAGATAGCATTGCGTGCAAAACCGTGTGACGGCTCGGCAGCTTTGCCAAACCAAGGCCAGCAGACGGGAATGCCACCACGCAGAGCTTTATTGCCGGAGAAATCGGCTTTCTCGCTCATCCAGATAGTGTCTTTCTTTCCCGCAGGCTCAAAGCTCAATACGTGAGCACCAAACAGGGAGACGGCGGCGGTCGCTTTCGGGTGAATAACACGTACTACGCTTAAACCGTCAAGCTGACATACGGTGACACAATCAGATAAGACAGCAAGAGTTGGAAGCTGTTTTACGTCCATGAGATACCTTTTCATGAAATTCAGATACAAAAAAGGCGGCCAATCAGCCGCCTTTTCGTCACTCATGCCTTAAAGGAATCCGGAATTGATTACTTAGAGATGTGAGCAATCAGGTCCAGAACTTTGTTTGAGTAACCGATTTCGTTGTCGTACCAAGATACAACTTTAACGAATTTGTCAGTCAGAGCGATACCTGCTTTAGCATCGAATACTGAAGTTTGTTTTTCGCCGATGAAATCTTGAGAAACAACTTCGTCTTCAGTGTAGCCCAGAACGCCTTTCAGAGGACCTTCAGAAGCTGCTTTCATTGCTGCACAGATAGCTTCGTAAGACGCGCCTTCTTTCAGGTTAACAGTCAGGTCAACAACAGAAACGTTAGCAGTTGGTACGCGGAAAGCCATACCAGTCAGTTTGCCGTTCAGTTCTGGAAGAACTACGCCTACTGCTTTAGCTGCGCCAGTTGAAGATGGGATGATGTTCTGAGAAGCACCACGGCCACCGCGCCAGTCTTTCGCTGAAGGACCGTCAACAGTTTTCTGAGTAGCAGTAGTTGCGTGAACAGTAGTCATCAGGCAGATTCGATACCGAAGTTGTCGTTCAGTACTTTAGCGATTGGCGCCAGACAGTTAGTAGTACAAGAAGCGTTAGAAACGATGTCTTGACCTGCGTATGACTCGTGGTTAACACCCATAACGAACATTGGAGTTGCGTCTTTAGATGGACCAGTCAGAACAACTTTCTTCGCACCTGCAGTGATGTGCTGGCGAGCAGTTTCGTCAGTCAGGAAAATACCAGTTGCTTCAGCAACTACGTCTACGCCTGCTTCGTCCCACTTCAGATCAGTTGGGTTGCGCTCTGCAGTTACACGTACAGTTTTGCCGTTAACGATCAGGTTGCCACCTTCAACTTCAACGGTACCGTTGAAACGGCCGTGAGTTGAGTCGTACTTCAGCATGTACGCCATGTAATCTACGTCGATCAGGTCGTTGATTGCTACAACTTCGATGTCGTTACGCTCAACAGACGCACGGAAAACGAAACGGCCGATACGACCAAAACCGTTAATACCTACTTTGATAGTCATTACGTTGCTCCACAACTTTGATATCTAGTGAAAATGAAACTGGTAGTAAAATTACAGAATCAGTTTCAGCCATGCAAGCAAAAAACCCATCTAAATTGCTTAAAGTCAAAAATTAGTACGGATTATTTTTACAGGTGCCAAACAAATTTTGAACGTGCCACAAAATAGTTGAGTTTAGTCTTTGGTTGGGGGTTGGCTGAAATAAATAGTGTACAGCTGCCGCCAATGCACCCTACGGTAACAAATGAGTATGGTGGCACCACGTTTTGGGGCCCGTGCGAATTGTGAGAATCTATGGGAGATTCATCCGGCGCATTTGTAGACGCCTGTGCCGGGGTTTATTGTGGCAATGTGATGTCGTCGGCGAAGCATTTAATCAATACTGGCATCATGCTGATAAATCGGTAATAAAGTTACCAATGCGTGTTGGCGCGAATAAAAACTCCCGGATTAGAGGATGTATGAGTAACAACGATAAGTGGAAAGCAGAATTATCCGAGTTGGCCTACAACGTTTGCCGGTTGGGGCACACCGAGCCGCCTTACAGTGGCACCTTGTTGCACAATCATAAAAAGGGCAGCTATCACTGTGTGTGTTGTGGTGCCGAGTTGTTTGATTCCAAAGCGAAATTTGATTCAGGCTGCGGCTGGCCCAGCTTTGACCTTGCCAATGATGGTGCGGTGAAATACCTCGAAGATACCAGCCACGGGATGGTCAGAACTGAAATTCGCTGCGCCCAGTGTGACAGTCATCTCGGACATGTTTTCGATGACGGCCCGACCGATACCGGGCAGCGGTATTGTGTGAATTCAGTCTCTATGACATTCACTGAAAAAGCAGACTAGCATTATTGAGGCTGTAAAAATGGCGTGCACTGGCACGCCATTTTTCATTGGAGTAGGTGTAAATTCAGCCTGCGTTTTGCAGTGCAGCTAAGGCATTTAACAGGTTGTTATTGAAATCCCCGCTTTCAATTTCTGACGCAATATCCTGGGCGATATCGGCGATCTGTACACGTCGGGCATCGGCCATCGGATACAGCAGTTTCAGCTGCGCTTCCTTGGCGATGGGCAGTCCCAATTCTCCCCCGACCAGTGCCCACATATAGGCCAGATCCAGATTACCCAGTGCATGATTTGCGGTTGCCAGTGACTTGACGACATCGGGTATGGTTTTCTCCCGCGTACTGCCAGCGCTGCCATCGTAATAGGAGAGGGCTTTCATCAGCAGGGTGATGGTATGGGCTTTATCTTTGTCGACATAATAGGTAGCGAGCCCCAGTTGTAGCTCCGGCGTGTCGAGATATTCTGTTTCTTCGAGTTTGAGAAACTGCTCCAGAGCCTCATTGTCACCCTGAGTCCAGCGGTAATAGATGATTGATGGCTGGTAAGAAGATTTCAGTTCCTGCTCAATACGTTCAATGGAATCATAGGCGTGGAACAGGGCCTCGGTTCGCAGGGTCTTTTTCTCTTTCAGGGTGGTGGTTTCAATCTGTGCAGCCAGTTCCATGCATTTGGCGTACTTTTTGGTGAGCAGCAGTTCATCGAACTTATTGAGATCTGAGCCTTTTTTTACCACGTCGTAGCGCTTCCAAATCAAATCAGTCCGTTCATGGCGGCATTGGCCGTCGCGCTCATTCAGTTTGTAGCAAATTTGCGGGTAATTTTCACACAGTTGCGCCGTGCTTCGGTTGCTCTCAAAGCATCCGGAAAGGAGCGATACGCTTAAAGCTGCAAATGCGTATTTTGTGGATGTGTTGATCAAGCCGGTCATCATCGTCTCTACCGCTCGCCTCGTCTCTGGGTCATTACAATTGACTTATAACATAAACACTCATTGTCAGTTTATGTTGAATTGCGAAGTTTTGCGTGGGGACACAGAGATAAAAAAGGCCAGCGGAATGCTGGCCTAGTCTGTCGACAAGCAGGTTCAGACAATGTCTGAACCGAGATAATTGATGTGCTCAGCATCTGTCCAGACAGTCACCTGATCGCCGGACAGCGCATCATTGAACACATAGGCTTGCAGGTCTGAAACCTGGGCTGAGGTCAGCCCCATTTGGCGTATCATTGCGGCAGACAGGGTTGCATTTGGTGTTGCTACCGCATCGTACTGCCAGTCGACACCGGTTAGATTGAGTGTGTCATCGCCGCTTCCCAGCCAGGCGACAAAGCCTTGCCAGTCGCTTTGATCGGTTGCATCTGACTGTGCATCAATTTCATGCAGGTTAATGGTAACTTCCTGCGCTTCCGCATTGCCAATCACAGCTTCCACACCTGAAATAACGTTGCCACTGATGCCGGGCGTAGCCTGATAACTGTCACCGGTGAAATCTACTTCTGCCGCGCTGTTGACGCGCAGTACATCAAATCCGGATGAGGCATCGTAAATATTCTGGTTAACCTGGGTGCCATTGCCCAAGGTTTTGATCTGACCTTGAAAATCTTCACTGTCGAATATCAGGGTGTCAGAGCCAGACTGCCGATGAGGGTATCAATCCCGCCTTGCCCATCAAGGACATTGTCATTGCTGAACCAACCGGCAAACAGGTCATCGTCACCCTCACCACCTAGCAGGGTGTTGCTGCCTGCGATACCGTAAAGTGTGTCGTTTCCGCTGCCACCATCCAGATAGTCATTCCCAGCCTGACCACGGAGGATATCGTCGCCGTTACCACCATAGATTTTGTCGTCGCCGGCTCCGCCCCGCAGATCATCGCTATCGTCACCGCCATAGATCTCATCATTTCCGGCACCGCCAAAGATCAAATCGTTTCCTGAGCCACCGTTGATATAATCATTCCCCTGATCGCCCTGGATTCGGTCGTTTCCCTCATCACCCCAAATCTCATCGTTACCGGCACCGCCGCGAATAGTGTCATCACCAGTCTGCCCGCGGATAAAGTCATCGCCGTTATCCCCGAGTAGGAGATCATTGCCAGTGCCGCCGAGGATATAGTCGTTGCCGTCTCCGCCTTCGACCTTGTCGTTACCATTTTGGCCGTAGAGCTTGTCGTCGCCTGCGCCGCCGTGGAGGTGGTCATCATCATCGCCGCCCCAAGCGGAATCGTTGCCATCCCCCCCTGAAAGGACATCATTGCCGCTTCCGCCAACCAGATAGTCGTTACCACCTTCCCCGAAGAGGGTGTCATCGCCCTCGTAACCATAAAGGTTATCGTCACCGTGCAGGCTATTGTCATTATCAATTTGTTCAACCTTGATAGTGACATCAGACGAAGAAATATCTGTATCTACGTTGTTGAGTCAAAAGGACGCCATTCAAAGCCCTGACGCTCGCTGGCTGGGATGGTGAAAAAGACAAGGCTTGCCCCGCCGGGGATGTTGATATCAATGGCAGAGCCTCGCTCGGCCTGGCTGACGTAATCCACAATAATGTCGCGGCTGAGCACATTGCCGTCAGCATCCAAAATGGCATAGCCGAGACTGAGTTCTTCGGTGGAGGAGAAATTGAAATCTGACAGCAGTGCGGTGACGAAAGTGCCGTCAGTCAGTGTGTAACGACCATCGCTGGAAGGAGCCAGTGTCTGGATTTCTGCCTCGCTTGAATCGCCATAAAGGGTGTCATTGCCTTCATAACCCCGCAATGTGTCGTCGCCCAAAAGACCGTAAATATCATCGTCATCCGCTGTGCCGATCAGGTTATTGCCTGAACTGTCACCTGTGATAGTGCCCATTATCCTGCCTTGTCCAATAAATGCGTTTGCCCCTTCGCAAAAACGAAGGGGTAATAATCCTAGTGATCCGTTCGCTTTGGTTTGTTGTAATTGGGAATAACGTTGAACTGAAACCTGTTTCTGATGGCGAACGTTGCACATAAAGTGGCAAAGCGTGCTTTGGTGTACAAGGTGGTGAGAGTGTTATCAGAATAAAATCAGTATGCTGAAGGCCAATAGTCTTGGTACGCGCGTACGAAGTGTGAGAAACGTATGGGAGTGTGACACAGGGTTGAACATGCCTTTTGAACCTGCGGCATTTCAATGGAATACTGTCTCCCTGCTTGCCCGAGAACAGCACAAAATAAGGAAGAATGGATAATGGATATTGACCAGTTGTTAGCGTCAGTGACCCCTGAAGTGTACGAGCGTTTGAGTTATGCGGTTGAAACCGGAAAATGGCCGGAAGGCACGCCTTTGACCGCGGAGCAGCGTGATAACGCCATGCAGGTTGTGATGCTTTACCAGTCCCGTTTTAATTCAGAACCCCAGCACATGAGTGTGGCAGCAGGCGGAGAGATAAAACTCAAATCCAAGGCAGAACTGAAACGTGAATTTGCCGCCAATCAGCAGACGATCGTCCAGCAAAATGTAAACAACGACGATTAAGCGATTGGATACACCGGACAGAAAAAAAGCGGCCTGGGCCGCTTTTTCGTTTTGGTGACAGCTCGTTACAGCCGTTAGATCGTCAGTTCGCCGCGAAGATCTTGCTGCAGTTGGGTGCGAAGGGTATCCATTGGCAAATTCTGGCTCAGCAGGAAGTGCAATTTCGCCAGAGCGGCTTCCGGCGTCATATCAAAACCACTGAGTACGCCAGCTTCTGCCAGTGCACAGCCAGTCGCGTAACCACCCATGTTCACTTTACCTGCCAGACATTGCGTCAGGTTCAGCACAACCACGCCGCGTTCGGTCGCTTCACGCAACAAACCCAGCAACTCCTTGTTCTGAGGGGCATTGCCAACACCAAATGTCAGCAGGATCATCGCATTGACCGGTTGCTTCAGCGCGTTGCGGATCACTTCAGGAGAAATCCCCGGGTACATCATGATGATGGCGACAGGCTGTTCAGTAATGGTGTGAACCTTAAAGTCACCTTCAGGTTTTTAGCGATTTCCGCACCGTGCAACTGGATATGAATACCCGCTTCCAGTAAAGGTGGCAGGTTTGGTGAGGTGAATGCATTGAAACCGTCCGCATGGGATTTGGTGCTGCGGTTGCCGCGGAGTAACTGGTTGTTGAAGAACAGGGTGACTTCATTTACCGGGTAATTCGCCGCAATATGAAGCGCGTTCAACAGGTTCGCCTGGCCATCTGAGCGCAGTTCAGCCAGTGGGATCTGGGAGCCGGTAACAATCACAGGCTTGTCGAGGTTTTCCAGCATGAACGAGAGCGCAGAAGCCGTGTAGGCCATTGTGTCTGTGCCGTGCAGGATCACAAAGCATCGTACTTGTCGTAGTTTTCGCGGATGTCGTCTGCAATACGCTGCCACTCTGCAGGCGTCATGTCGGCTGAGTCAATAAGTGGCTGTACTCATTGATTGTGAACTCAGGCATTTCCGGGCGATGGAATTCCGGCATATGTTGGAGTTGCTGCTGCATAAAACCTGAAACAGGAATGTAGCCCTGCTCTGATTTCAGCATGCCGATCGTGCCGCCAGTGTAGGCGATGTAAATATGTTTTCTTTCCATCTTCAAAATTTCACTCTTGCCGAGGTAGTGGGCGCATTATACGGAGTGGCACTGCGAAAAAAACCCCGCATTCGCCGGGGAGTTCTCAGTTTTCGAAATAACTGCAATTTGGGCACATTGCATATTGCCCATTCGGGTCATTTAGATTGCTTAGCTGATTAGCTTCTGCAATAACGCTTTTTGTTAGCATATTAATCTGCGAGGGGAATTTCACGGCCTGATCCAATTCCAGCGCGACTATCGTCTGTGCCATCAGGTCATAAATAAACTGCTCAGCCGGTGAAAGTGGCTCTTCCATCCAGTTGAGTGAGTAGTCGTCAATGTTGGCCAACTCCGCAGCGACAGCAACGGCATCATCAAAGTCACCCATCTGGTCTACAAGGCCGCGTTTCATTGCGTCGTAGCCCGTCCACACACGGCCCTGAGCAATATTATCAACGTCTTCAATAGAAAGGTTTCTCTGGCTTGCAACCAAAGAGATGAAGCGTTGGTAGCCATTCTCAATGCCCAGCTGCATGATATCGCCAATAAACTCCGGCAGGGCGCGTGTTACGCCAACACCTGCAAATGGGGTTGTGCCGATACCATCGTTGTAAACGCCGTATTTTGCCAGTGCGTCTTCAAAGGTGGTCAGGATGCCGAAGATACCGATTGAGCCAGTGATCGTGGTTGGCTGGGCAAGAATGCGGTTGGCGCTGGTGGAAATCCAGTAACCGCCAGACGCTGCCACGCTCGACATGGAAACGACGACCGGTTTGCCTGCCTCTTTCAGCGCTTCCACTTCATTGCGGATAACTTCAGAGGCAAATGCGCTGCCCCCTGGGCTGTCTACGCGCAACACTACCGCCTTCACTGCGTTGTTCAGGCGCGCTTCACGCAGCAGCGCGGCTGTGGTATCACCGCCAATGGTACCGTCGCTTTCAAAACCGTCGACGATAGCGCCACTGGCAACAACAACAGCAATCTGTTCAGCTTTCGGCAAAGAGAAGTCCAGTGGGGCGTAGTCATAGATGCTGACGTAATTAAAACTGTCCTCACCGTCGCTGCCATAAATGCCAGAGAGTCTGCTGCGGATTTGCTGACGAGTCAGCAGCTCGTCCACCAAGCCCATGGATTGCGAGAGTTTGGCAAAATCACCATTGACCGCTTTAAGGTTTTCCAGAAGTGTCTCTGTGCTTGGGGAGAGTGTTTCAACCGGAATGTTGCGGTTGTTGGCTACATCATCAACATACGCGCCCCACAGTTGGTTCAGCCAGACCGCGCTGGCTTCTTTCGCCTGCTCTGACATACCGGTGCGGATATAAGGTTCGACAAAGGATTTGTAGGTACCGACGCGGAAAACATGGGTAGTGATATCCAGTTTTTCCAGCAAATCTTTGAAATAGAGGTTGTAGGTACCATAGCCACGAAGCAGTACAGCACCGTCTGGCGCCATCAGGATCTCATCAGCGTAGCTCGCCAGATAATACTGGCTTTGGTTGTAATGGCCGCCAATCGCCACCACTTTTTTACCCGTCGCTTTGAATTCGTTGATGGCTTTCGCGATATAGCGCAGCTTGGTGAGGCTTGTTTCTGACATGTCAGACAGACTCAGTACCAACCCGTTGATGCTGTTATCTTTTGCGGCAGCACGGATTTGATCGACGATATCGAACAGCACATTTTCCATTTCCACCTGCTGGCCGAACAGATTACGTGTTGCCAAATCATAAGGGTGCATGCGGCGCTGTTTTTCAACAATTGGGCCTGCAATATCTACCAACAGGGCACGTTGCGGCTGTTGCTTTGGAACCGCAGGGGCTTCATGTTCCATGGTAAAGGCGAAATACAGTCCGACCAGTACCGCAATGAACAAAAGGTTCAGCACTAACTGACGGGCAAAACTCAATCCCTTCCAACACCATTTGATGATGGTGCCAAAAAACTTCAAAAGCGTTTTCATTTGGTTATCCAGCTTCTTTTCCTGATGCTAATCGTAACGAATCCACTCCAAATAGAATAGAGGTGATTCATGTTGTAAAAATGTAAACGAACGTTTGAAACTTTGGTTGTTGATGATTATTCTGGTCAGACCAGAAATAACAATAACCATGGATGCGTATCATGACTTTGCCGTACCCTCACTTACTTGCGCCGCTGGATTTAGGCTTTACCCAACTGAAAAACCGGGTGTTGATGGGATCAATGCACACGGGTCTTGAAGAATCCAACGATGGCTTTAAAAAACTGGCGGCTTTCTATGCCGAGCGCGCCAAAGGCGGGGTAGGGCTGATAGTCACCGGAGGCTTCTCGCCAAACTTCCGTGGTCGCCTCCATCCACTCAGTGCACAGTTCAGCAGCGGCCGCGCAGCAAGGGCGCACAGGACTATAACCGACGCCGTACACGAACATGGCGGGAAAATCGCTCTGCAGCTTTTGCACGCAGGTCGCTACGCCATGCATCCTTTCGCGTTGAGTGCCTCCCATATCCGTGCCCCGATTTCCAAATTTACACCGTTTGAGATGAGCGAGCGCCAGATCCTGAAAACGATCAAGGATTTTGCCAAAAAGTGCCGAGCTGGCCCGAGAAGCTGGCTACGACGGCGTGGAGATCATGGGTTCTGAAGGTTACCTGATCAACCAGTTTATCTGTGCGCGCTCCAATACCCGTTATGACGGTTGGGGCGGCAGTTATGAAAACCGCATCCGTTTTCCCCTTGAAATTGTTAAAGCTGTGCGCGAGCGCGTCGGCACCGATTTCATCATCATTTTTCGCCTCTCCATGCTCGATCTGGTGGAGCAGGGCAGTACCCACGATGAAGTGGTTGAGCTTGCTAAGGCGCTGGAAAAGGCAGGCGTGACTATTATCAACACCGGCATAGGCTGGCATGAAGCGCGTGTGCCCACCATTGCAACCCAGGTGCCCCGCGCCGCATTTGCCTGGGTGACAGAGCGCCTTAAAGGCGAAGTCTCTATCCCGCTTGTCACCTGTAACCGCATTAACACGCCACAAGTCGCTGAAGATATTCTTGCGTCCGGGCAGGCGGATATGGTTTCCATGGCGCGACCTTTCCTCGCTGATGCAGATTTTGTGAACAAGGCGGAGCAGGATAAAGCCGACGACATCAACACCTGTATCGCTTGCAATCAGGCCTGTCTTGACCATGTATTCAAAGGCAAGCGTGCGAGTTGTCTGGTCAATCCGCAAGCCTGTTATGAAACCGAACTGGTTATTGCGCCTGCCACGGCCAAGCGTAAGGTTGCCGTTATCGGTGGCGGCATGGCAGGTATGTCATTTGCGGTAACCGCGGCGAAGCGAGGCTTTGAGGTGGTGTTGTTTGAAAAGTCTGGTGCCCTTGGCGGCCAGTTTAATCTGGCCATGCAAATTCCCGGCAAGGAAGAGTTTAAAGAGACCATCCGCTACTACACCCGCCAAGTAGCCCAGGCCAACATAGAAGTCAGGTTAAATACTGAAGCAGATTCAGACACCTTGCGTGATTTTGATGAAGTGGTTATCGCAACCGGTGTGAAGCCGCGTTTTCCGGCCATTCAGGGCATAGATCATCCGAAGGTGATTGATTACCAGACCTTTATCCGAGAGCAACCTGAACTTGGGGGACGTGTCGCAATCATAGGTGCCGGTGGCATTGGTATTGATGTCGCGACCATGATCACTGAGCCTGAAAACCAGACGCTGACAGACTGGCTTCAGGATTGGGGAATCGACCCTACCTGAGTTATGAAGGCGGCTTGCTGCCCCACGAACACTATGTCGCTCAGCGTCAGGTTTGGCTGTTACAGCGTAAGGCTGGCCGTGTCGGCAAGGGGCCGGGTAAAACGACCGGCTGGATCCACCGAAAGACGTTGGAAAAACGCGGCGTTGAATTGCTGGGAGGCGTCAGTTACGAAAAAATAGACGATGCAGGGCTGCACATTACGCTTGAAGGCCAGCATCATATTTTGCCTGCTGACCAGATCCTTCTTTGTGCGGGTCAGGAATCCGTTAACGACCTCAAAGCCGAGTTGGAGGAAAAGGGCATCAATGCCCATCTTATCGGTGGCGCTGAGCATGCAGGTGAGCTGGATGCCAAACGTGCTATCCGCCAAGGGGTTGAACTGGCGATCAGGCTTTAGTTTTGAACCTATTACCACAAACCTGCAGGAGTATAGCTGACAGGTTTTGTGGTATGTTGGCTGCAACTGATTGTTCAAATACTTGGAAACACCATGGACGCACTACAATTACTGACTCAACGCCGTTCCATCCCAAAACTGTTAGCACCGGCTCCACAAGGTGATGCACTGGAAAACATGATTGCCTCGGGTCTTCGCGCGCCGGATCATGGTGCCCTGACACCTTGGGAGTTTGTGGTAGCGACCGGAGAAGGCCTCGACAAGCTTTCTGCGATTCTGAAGCGTGCTGCCGAGGCAGATGACGAGGAAGCTGCCGTGATTGAAAAGGCAGCAAACGCGCCATACCGCGCTCCTATGGTCATTACCGTTATCGCCCGCACTAAACAACATGACAAAGTCCCGGTGATTGAACAGCACATTTCAGCTGGTTGCGCCGCACAGGCAATGCAAATGGCCGCTGTCGCACAGGGTTTTCAAGGCTTTTGGCGTACCGGGAAATGGGCGTATCACCTGTGGTCCGTGAATCTTTCGGTGTTACTGGTGATGATGAAATCGTTGGCTTTTTGTATGTCGGCACACCGGATTGCACGGCGGCGGGTGTACCTAAACGTGATACCGCGAAATACGTTTCCTATCTCTGATTAAGTGCTGGATGAATATCCAGTTGTTTGTTGTTAACTTGTCAGAAATTAGATAGATTGTCGGCAACTGAATCATTCGTTGGTTTTCCATGGCCCGGCTATTTATCGCAGAAAAACCGAGCCTTGGTCGCGCAATAGCCACTGCGTTGCCAAGGCCACACAAAAATCATGATGGTTACATCGAAACTGCCAGCGGCGATGTTGTCACCTGGTGTATAGGTCATTTGCTTGAACAAGCAGAACCTGATGCCTATGACGAGAAATATAAAACCTGGCGGCTGGATGATCTGCCTATTCTCCCCGAACAGTGGATCCTCAAACCCCGTAAAACGGCGGCCAAACAACTGGGCACAGTCAAAAAGCTGCTGCGCCAGTACGATGATATCGTTCATGCCGGTGACCCTGACAGGGAAGGGCAATTGCTGGTGGATGAAGTGTTCAGCCACGCCAAATTGTCTGACGCAAAGAAAAAGCGTATTCAACGTCTTTTAATCAATGACCTTAATACCTCAGCAGTGAAAAAGGCGCTTTCAGCGCTTCGTAGCAATCTGGAATTTGTGCCGCTATCCGTTTCCGCACTGGCACGATCACGCGCTGACTGGCTCTATGGCATGAACATGTCACGTGCTTATACCTTATTGGGTAAACAGGCGGGCTATCAGGGCGTATTGTCTGTTGGGCGGGTGCAGACACCGGTATTGGGACTGGTGGTCAGGCGTGACCGCGAAATTGAAGCCTTTGTGCCGAAACCTTTCTATCAGCTTGATGCTGTGATCCCTTATCAGGCAGCGACATTCTGGCGCGATGCAGCCCAGTGAGGCTTGCCAACCTTGGCAGGATGAAGAAGGACGGGTTCTGGCAAGAAACCTTGTCGAGAATGTTGCTCGCCGCATTGAAGGGCAACCGGCAACCGTGGTTCAGTCTGAGCGCAAGAACAGTAAACAGTCAGCGCCTCTGCCTTACAGCCTTTCGGCACTGCAAATCGATGCGGCAAAACGCTTCAACATGAGTGCCGCAGACGTATTGGCCTGTTGTCAGTCCCTTTACGAAAAGCACAAGGTCATCACTTATCCCCGCTCTGATTGTCGCTACCTGCCGAAAGATCACTTCAAAGAGGCGCAGAGTGTTACTGCTGCGGTTGCAAAAACATCGGATGCTCTGGCAGGTGCGGTAAAGAATGCGAACCTGTCGCTTAAATCGAAAGCCTGGAACGACAGCAAGGTCGAAGCACACCATGCCATCATCCCTACCTCGAAGAGCAGCAGCGCACTGTCCGGTCGTGAGAAAGATGTTTACGAACTGATCGCCCGCCAGTACTTGATGCAGTTTTATCCAGCGGCTGAGTACGCCGAAGCCAAGCTGGACTTTGATATAGCCGGTGGGCATTTTGTTGCAAAAGGGAAGAAGCTGATGTCACCGGGTTGGCGTGCACTGCTGCCCAACAATAAAAGTGGTCAGGATGAAGAGCTGGAAAGTCTGGTACCGCCACTGGAAAAGGGCACAGTACTGACCTGTACCCGCGGCGTGATAAAAGACTGCATGACCGAGCCGCCGCGCCACTTCACTGAAGCGACACTGTTGCAGGCGATGACAGGGATCGGCCGCTTTGTGCAGGATGCTTCATTGAAGAAAATCCTCCGTGAAACGGATGGACTTGGTACAGAAGCGACCCGAGCAGGCATACTCGATCTCTTGTTTAAACGCGGCTTGTTGCAGCGGGAAGGAAAAAGTATCCGCGCAACTGCGTCTGGCACGGGGTTAATTGATGCCTTGCCTGAAAAAGCCACGTATCCGGATATGACGGCGCAGTGGGAGCGTCAGCTTCATGATATGGCAGAGAAAAAAGTCGCGTATCAGCCTTTTATGTCCGCCTTGGAATCTGAACTGTCGGCTTTGATGCTGTCGGTAAGGCAAGGTCCAATTCCACAAAGTCTGCGCAATTTGCCCGCTAACCCCGCGACCTTTAAAAAACGCAAAGGCAAGGGTGGTGGCAACGGGCGTCGGCGCTACAAAACGAAAGCCTGATTTTTTCCGGCACTTTTCGCTTCATACAGGGCAACATCCGCATCAATAAAGAGTCTTTGCTGGGTGTTGCTTTGCTCTGGAATCGTCGTTTTCCCACCAATACTGACTGTCACAATCGGTGCGACCGGTGAACTGTCGTGTGAAATTTCCAATGCACGTACCGCTTCCAGCGCCCGGTTGGCGACCTGTAGGGCATTTTCGCGATCGCTTCCGGGTAGCAGGAAAACAAATTCTTCTCCGCCAAAACGGGCGAGCAGGGCGCCGGCTCTGCGTTCTACATCACTGAGCGCCTGGGCAACTTTCTGAAGGCAGGTATCACCTAGAGCATGACCATAGCGGTCGTTGTATTGCTTAAAATGGTCAATATCGACGATAAGGAGAGACAGCGGTGTTTGAAACCGCATTGCCCTACGCCATTCCTCTTCCAGCCTTTCATCCAACATGCGGCGGTTTGGCACCTGGGTAAGGCTGTCTTCCCGCGAAATCTGGTTCAGGCGGCGGTTAGCATCTTCGAGCTGGGCGGTGCGATCTGCCACCCGTTGTTCCAGCGAAAGGTTCAGTGCTTTCAGTTCATCCTGGGCGCGACGCTGGATGAGGTGCTGTGACATGGTCACACCGAGTAATTTAAGTAATTCTGCGTGGTAGCTTTTCAGCGGCGTACCGGTGATAAGGTTGTCACAGGCAATCCACCCGATAGGGTTATCGCCGTCCCACAGTGAAATCGTGGCATTCCAGCCTGTGCCGACTTGTTTACTGTCATGGTAGATTGGCGAGTCATCACTGATGGTAATGTGCTGTTTTTTATCCAGCGTAGATTTGGCATGGAAGTGCTCATGGATTGCGGCGCAATACCAGTGCTCGTTGGTCACTTTTCCGTGGATGTCTGTCCCGTAAGTACCCCGCATCAGACCATTTTCAGTATTGAGAAGGAAAATGCCCATACGGTCGATATCCAGGGCGTGGATACACTCATAAACAGCCGTATGGAGCATGTTGTCGAGCGAATGGGAATGCCAAAGACGCAGGGAGATTTTGTGTAGGATATGAAGCTGTTCAAGCAACCCTTTTTGCGAGTTCACTTCCTGCTTGAGCTTCTCCTCCGTTTTACGAAGGCGCTGTCTTTCCAGCCCAAGCGCGTGGTGCTGTAAATTGCTGTCCAGGGCGGCGGAAATCAGAAGAGAAAGCATCTCTCCTGCATGAGGTTCAACTTCGAAGGTTTCTGACGAGGAAACGATCAGACTGGCGGTATAAAAATCCCGGGTTTTCAGGGCGAAGGCGTAATCTGTCTTAGGCGCTGAAGTGGGGGATCGTTTTCCTGAATCAAAGCCAGAGCGCGCATCTGCTCTTCATGGGCAAGCGGCGCGGTTGGCATAGAGAGCGTAGAGTCGTTGTTCGCCATGTCTGCAAGTTTTTCCCAGCTAGCCTCTGGGGTTGCCTTGATCAGGAGTTGGCATTGAACATCTGGTAAAGCGTCATTGAACACACGACCCAGCGCCAGACAAAAATCTTTAAGACTTTTTTGAGGACAAATAGCTTCGCCTACTTTAAGGCAGAATGCATAACCCAGAGCAAACATGCCCCTAACTCCCTGTATACTGACGGAAAAAATGTGATTTTAGTTCTAATGTTTGCGCCAGTATGACAGCAATTTATGCCTCAAATGTCTAATAATCCTGCATTCTCGACTTACTTCACAAGGGAGTTTGACGGCGTGTGATGCAGGTAATGAGAATGCTCTCAATTTTGTACTTGGTTGAATTGTCTGTAAAAAATTCTAATTTAATGTTACTTGATGTAAGCGAAGACCACACCAACCAGCGTCATCAGGAACAGGAACCATTTCAGCGTATTTGGGTTGGCTTTGATGGCAAATTTTACGGCGATCCAGGCTCCACACATTGAACCAGCAGCCAGCAACAACCCCGGTAGCCACAGTATGAGATCCTGCCAGATGAAAATAGCCAGAGAGACGGCGGTGAACGCGAGTGTACATACCAGTTTTAACGCATTTCCCCTGACAAGGTCGTAGCGCAGTGTGCCGCAAAGTGCGGCGATAAGTACGAACCTACGCCAGCCTGAACAAATCCACCATAGAAACCCGCAATGCCAAGCCCAAGCCAGGCTGCCGGGGTGTTTTTCACCGATTTGGTTGTTTCCGTTGCATCAGACATGACGGTTTTTGGCCGCACAAGCATTAGGAAGGCCATCAACAGCATGGTGCCAAGAAGTAAGGGCTTGATAATTGAGGATGGAAGCCAAGCAGCAGCGAGGGCACCGATTAGACCACCAACAATGTTTGGGATCAGGATAGGGACGAGATCGGAAGTGTCGAGCCGATTATGGTGTCGAAATCCGGCAATCCCGGAAACACTCTGCATAAACACGCCCACACGGTTTGTCGCATTTGCGACTTCAGCGGGCAAGCCAAGTACAATCAGCGCGGGAATCGTGAGGTTTGAGCCGCCACCGGCCAATGTATTAATGATTCCGGCAACAAAGCCCAGCACCACCAAAAGGGCACCAAACGCAATTGAGACATCCATATCGTCTTCCAAGTGTTATTGTTTTAGCCATTCATTAATCAAGTGCGCGACTGATTATCCTGAGAATGCAGCAACTGAAGGCAAGAAGTTGGATACTAACGAAAGTCTTCGACGTGGGCTAGCGGGAAGGTTCCAGATATGAAAAAGCCCACAGCTTTCGCTGCGGGCTAAAATAGATGGTCGGTCTGACTGGATTTGAACCAGCGACCCCTGACACCCCATGACAGTGCGCTACCAGGCTGCGCTACAGACCGACTCAATGACAATCATGGTACGAACACCTTTCGGGACTGTCAATTGCCTTTCGGTATTAAATCCGCGAAATTCAATCGTTTGGCTAAAAATAAGCCATCGCCCACATGTGAAGCTTAATTATCCTCTGGATAATAAAACCGCTTAAGCTCATGCATCACCTGCATCAGAACCGAAAGCTGAGGCTTTCCTTCTGGCTGGAGTTTGTAGTTGCTGTCGTAAACCCGGTAATTGCCAAATTTGTCGACAACCGTCGTTTTATCCGGTTGGACCACCACGATGTCGCGGCTGTCACCAGCGATCACCCATTTTCTTGGCTTTTCAGAGATCTCGAATAGGTTACGTCCGCTGGTATAGTTGCTGGCCGGGCTATCGACCGCCAGCATAGACTCCATCAGGGTCGGGACAACATCCAAATGCGAGCTATAGGCAGATACCGTTTGTGGTTGCTGACTCGGCCAGTGAATGACCATTGGAACCTGCAACTGGTATTTGCTGTAGTTGGTATTGGCTCCCCAGCTGTTGGAGCCGGTCTCGTTGAATTCAGTGCCGTGGTTGGATGTGATCACCACTATCGTATTCTTCAACTGGCCATTGGCTTCCAGCGAATCGAACAACTCGCCAAGCAGGGTGTCGACATAGTACGCGGCGTTGTTGTAGCTGTTTTTGAGCACCAGTGCAGTATGTTCGCCAACACTGGCCATGTCGTTGTCCAGTGATGGCTGGAATGGGCGCTCGTAATCACCGCCTTGTTCATAGTCGGTGACGCTTTTTAGTTCGAGATAGGCAAACCAAGGTTGGCTGTTGTCATCTTCTTTTAGCCATTTTTCCAGATCGTCTGTGGCGATATGATCAGCCACCCAAACGTCGTTGGCCTTGATTTCAGGCGCGTCTTTCAGGTGTTTGCCAAACACGCTCTGGTAGTAAATCGGGTTGTCAAAATTGTCTGCGCTGAACAAACCGAATCGGTAGTTGCGCTGTTCCAGTGTTTCGAGCAGTAGGGGGCTCAATGCTTCAGTGCGGGCACTGGTTGCATAGCTGCCAGGCAAACCATAAAACAGGCCAAATATCCCTGCCATGGCGTCATTACTGGAACTGAAGTGGTTTTCAAACTTGATATTGCTATCAGCAAAATTGTCCAGATTCGGCATTACCACCGGATCCAGCATATCTGCGCGCAGGCTTTCAACCATGACAACCAATAGGTTCTGGTTGTGGTTGGCAGCATCTGCCGAAAACGATAATTTTTCCAGCGGGTAACGAATCACTTCGCTTTCTTGCTCGCCCACTTCGTCTTTGCGGCGCTGATACTCCTGACGGTCAAGCAGGCCGTATTTTTCCATAAAGGATTTCGCTGTCATCGGGTAGGAGACAGGGAAGTTGGAGCGTTGGGCTGTTACCGGGCTGTAGAGATAAGCATCAGACCAAATGTAAATAAGGTGGCTGCTGATAAAACAGACGGCGAACACCGTGGCGACAGGCACGCCAATGCGTTTGCGCGATAACTTGCGCAGTTTGCGCCAAACCCACTCTGACATGATGAGTTCGAGCAAAAAGATGGCGGGCACCATGATAAACAGGTATTGCCAATGCGCATTCATGTCACTCTTTTCACCGCTGAGCAACAGCTCCCACACCAGTGGGTTCAGGTGAAGGTGGAGCGTTTCATAGGCATAAATGTCGAGCAGCAGCACTGTCATGCTGCCGGTGGCGACAAGCACAGCGTACAACCTCATCAACCGCTGGGAAGATGATGAAGGTTGCAGGAAAAATAAGCAGGATATAAACAGCGAAAACCAGAAAACCGAAGTGACCAATCCAGGTCACGATTTGATAGGTTTGTCCGAGCAACGTCTCGGGCCAGCCTGAGTAAGCAATATAGCGCGTACCCAGCAGCATAGCCGCGATAATGTTGAAAAAGCTAAACCAATGCCCCCAGCTGATGAGCTGTGACACCTTGTCCTTGTAATTGTTTCCGCTGTCTACCATAGATGGCCAATTCTTCTCTTTATTTTACTGCGCGTAAATTGTCGACGCGGTCTTTTACTCTGTATCGATTGAAGACAGCAGAGCTTGAGCAAATTTTTCCGCAATCACTTTGCGATGTGCGTTTGGCATTGTGTTAATGATATTGGTAGCAATATTGCCAACAACCATCAGAGAAAGATCGTTGGACGCTTTATGCTTTTCAAGAACATTGACCACATCACTCAGGATCTGTTCAACGTTTTTATCTTGATATTTGGAAGTAACAGGCATAGAAACTCTTGTCTTGTGTCAACAGAAGCCGCGTATAATACCCCACACTCTAGTCTGACTAAAAATGTTTTCAATTATGAGCCTCACGCTTTCAAACGTAATTCTTCACCAACTGAAAAAAGAAGGTGAAGACGCGCTGGTTGTTCACCTCCGTGATCAACTGCTAAGTCACTCCCCCTCAACAGAAAATCTTATCAGCGAAATTCATCGTGTATACAACGCTAAGGCCGGTAAAGGCTTCGGACAGTTCGCGCAGGAAAGTGAAGTAGCGGGCTGGTTGAAAGCGTGTCGCAAGCAGGAAATGGATTTTCTTTCATTTTCATCTCAGGCTGCAGAGCGCCTGAGAGCCGAGCTTTCAAAATATCCGTTTGCCGATGAAGGTGTGCTGGTTATCGCCGAGTACCGCTCTCTGGCGACGGAATATCTGTTTGTTGGTCTGTTAGAGTCCAAGTCGAGCATGAAAGTCACGGATGAACTGGATATCAGCAGTACCGACTATCTGGATGTGGCCAAGATGGATATCGCGGCACGTATTGATCTCTCTACCTGGGAGAGCGATGCGGATTCGAACCGCTACCTCACTTACATTAAAGGCCGTGTAGGCCGTAAAGTGGCAGACTTCTTCCTGGACTTTATGCAGGCTGAAGTTGGTATGGATACCAAACAGCAGAATCTGGTGCTGATGCAGGCTGTAGAAGACTATTGTGCGGACTCCCGTCTGGACAAAGAAGAGAAGCAGCAATACCGCAAACAGGTATACGACTACTGTAATGGGCAGCTTCAGTCCGGTGAAGAAGTGGTCGTGAAAGAGTTGGCCGGTGAACTGCCAGCCAACGACCAGGGTGTCGATTTCTATCAATTTGCATCAGAACAAGGCTATGAGCTAGAAGAGAGCTTCCCGGCTGACCGCACCTCAATGCGCAAGCTGACCAAGTTTGTAGGCGGCGGTGGCGGCTTGTCGATCAACTTCGACAGCATGTTGCTGGGTGAGCGCGTTTTCTACGATCAGGCTACCGATACCTTGACGATCAAGGGGACACCTCCAAACCTCCGCGACCAACTTACCCGTCGTCTGAACGTTGACGAGTAAGGTTTCGACCCGCCTTACGCACCAAGCGTTAACTTTTGTTTGGTGCGTATGCGCGAGCAGACAAGATTGCAATAGACTGTTTGCAAACTAAGACAAATTGCCTAACTTATAAGAATTAAAACAAAACAAACTTAATTGTCTCATTTTGGGTTCAGTGCCTTGTTTTTGGGGCATTGGCTTTTGACTGGCAACCGGTTAATAAGGAACGGCCGTGACACCTATCGCTGCGCTGTTACAGTTCAACAAAAATGTTCTTCCCGAGAGAAAAACACTATTACAACCCTTACTGCTGTCGATTGCACTTTGGTCGGGGTTTTTGATCGCGAGTGTTTACTCGCTGTTTGCCTATTACGACATGAATCATGCAAAGGTTCATGCCAACTACGTCGTGCAACTCAACAACGCCGCACAGCAATTGCGCCAGACGGTTGCTGCTTCAATGCTAAACCAGAGTAACCAACTGGTGCCGCTCGAAAAGGAAGTGCAGCATTTTCGCTATCTGTTGCTTCGAACCAAGTCCAATACCATCGAAGACAACTGGGAAGATCTCCAGCGCACTTTGCTGGATGCTGATGCGTTTGTCGAAGATGTTGATAACCTGCTGGCATCTATTTATGCAGTATCTTCTGTGACCCGCCAGATTAAGCAGCTGATGGATAAAGATCCAAGCCCAGAGCTTCAACGGCGGTTGCAAGCGGTAAGCAGCTACCTGTTGTTTGAACTGCACGGGTTGAATGACAAGTCCAACCAAACCCGCATCGAGCGTTTCAATGGTTATATTGGCGAGCTTGAGCGCGAAATGTCGGAAGTGCCTAATGGCTTGAAGCGTACCCAGTTATTCAATCTATACACCGGGCTTGAGCGCCTTAACCGCCAGCTTGAAAGCGTTGATGCCGTCACGAACCACAAATTCGTCCGTTCAATGACACAGCTGCAGAAATACTGGACTACCCGTGTGCTTCAGTTGCTTGACCAGACTCTGATTGGTATGGCGCTGGCTTTTGCCTGTCTGTTCGGTCTGGTATTTGTCCGGGCAAAAGTAGAACTGCCCGTTTCTGGACAAGCCCAAATCCAAACCGGTAACAGTGTGCCAGAACAAGTCTCGTCGAACGTGAAGCCTGTATTTGTGCCACCGACAGAGCTGTATTTGAACCGGGCGTGTTGCAGGAACAGCTGGAAAATGATGAGGAAGCGATTGACTCCGTGCTGACAATGTTTGTTGCGGAACACCAAAGCGACGGCAAGGCGTTGAGAAAACACATTGAAGAGAACGAAGTCGCCCGTGCAAGAACGCTGGTTCATAACCTGAAAGGTGTGTCCGGCAATATTGGTGCTCTGGCACTTCAACAGCACTGCACTGAGGCAGATGCGCGTTTGCGTACCGGTGAGCTTATTGATATCAGCGATGTCGATAACTTTGAAAAATTGCTGACACTGACCATTCAGGCTGTACTCAAAGAGATGGAAAAGCCGCACAAGACAACGGCCTCCTGAGGACAAATCGTGTTCGAAAAAGATATTCCCTGGTACAAGACGATGAGCTTCAAGGCCCTGTGGATACTGGGCTTGATGCTGGCAGTTGTGGTCGTAACGATTATCTATGTGCTTGATACCACGGGTGACAGCATGGTGCGGGACAGCGCCAACCAGCGTGTGGAAGCGCAGGTAGAGACAGTTGCACAACGTCTGGGGCAGCTTTCCAACAGCGTTGGAACTATCGCTCTGTCACTCGCGACATCCCTGTCTTTGGATGACTCGGACAGCGAAATAGAACAAAAACTCGCGACCATGTTCAGTAACCCCAATATCCACGACATCGTTGCCAGTGGTGGCTTCTGGCCTGAACCTTACATGTACGATCCTGAGCGGGTAAAAGCGTCTGTTTTTATCGCAGTCAATGAAGACAATACCTACCGCCGTATTGATGACTACAACCAGACGACAGCGTTACCGTATCAACTGTCGGAATGGTACGTGCCGGTCAAAATGTCGAAAAACCACGTTTACTGGTCGCGCGCTTACACTGACCCTTACACCAATGAACCTATGGTGACGGCGTCTGTTCCCATGTTTGAAAAAGACACTTTCGTTGGCGCCGTAACAATCGACGTAAGGTTGGAAAAACTTCAGGCGTTTTTGGCGCGTAGTGGACAAAAGTTGGGTGCTACATGCTGATGTTCGATCGCAGTGGCGCATGATGTCTTTCCCCGATGCCAAATACTCGGACAATCCAGATATTTCTCCTCTGCCAGCGTGAGGGAGATTGCGGCTGAAGAGCCAGCATTTGCCGAGTTGGCATTGGTGATAAGCCAAGCCAACCAGGGTGAGCGCTTACTTAAACAGAGTAACCAGAACGTGATGGACATGGCGCGTGAAATTGTCGAGTCCTCACCGGAAATCGATCTGGGTTATGCCATCGCCGTTGCTGCGGAAATGCTGCCGGATCACTCGGTATTCCGTGGCACTGAACGTTTGTTTATTCACCGCCTGGAACGCGATCCTGTATTGAATGAGGCGACGTTGGTCTTTGGACGGGCTTTGCCAGAAAGTAACTGGACACTGGTTGGCGCCTTGCCTGAGCGCCTGCTGCTGGTGGAAGCGACCAAGCTGAAGAACGATCTCTTCTTTGCGATGGCTCTGGTTGCCATTGTGCTGATGTTTATCACCTATCTGGCCATTCATGTGCAAATTGTTAGGCCAATGGCCAAGGTACGCAGTGCGCTCAGTGAGCAGCGTGGTGATACGCCGTTTTCACCGATTGATTATACAGAGCGCGATGAACTTGGTTTGCTGGTGCGTGAATTCAACCAGTTGAGTTCAAATCTGGTGGAAACGCGGGAACGCGCCATAGAAGCGGCGCGTGCCAAACAGCTTTTCCTTGCCAATATCAGCCATGAAATCCGAACGCCTATGAATGGCATCCTCGGTGCCGCGTCACTGCTTCAGGATGAGCCAATGACGCCGAGACAGGCCGAATACCTGTCCGTGATCTCGCATTCATCCCGTGGCTTGATGTCTCTTATCAATGATCTGCTCGACTTCAGCAAAATGGAGTCAAATCACCTCAAGCTTGAAGAGGCACCGTTTGATTTGGAACAGGTCGGCTGTTATGTACGAGACCTCATGCTGCCAACCATTAAGAACAAGCACAACTGGCCTTTGAGTTTACCTATGAAGAGCTTTGCCCGCGTCGCTTTGTCGGGGATGCCCACCGCATTGAGCAGATCGTTCTTAACCTTGTCTCTAACGCCCTGAAGTTTACCGAAGCCGGCGTGGTTAGGTTGCGGGTAGAGACGAAAAAAGAAAGTGGCGGTTATACCGGTGTTGTGATTCTGGTTCAGGATACTGGCGTGGGTATTCCGGCTGACAAACACCAACTCATTTTCGATGAATTCCAGCAGGCGGACACCTCAACAACCCGACGTTTTGGCGGCTCAGGACTCGGTCTTGCGATTACCAAGCAATTGGTTGAGTTGATGGGAGGCTCGATTAGTGTCTCCAGTGAGGTAGGGCGGGGGAGCCAGTTTGAGGTCTTCCTGCCACTGCAAATCGAGAAAGACGGTATTGACCTGAAAGGAAAAGAGCTGCTCAGGCAACATAACAACGCTTTTTCGGGCAAGCACTGTCTGCTCGTGGAAGACAACGCCATTAACCTGATGATCGCTGAAAAGATGCTGTCCAAATTTGGCTTTATTGTCGACAAGGCGACTGACGGTATCACCGCGGTAGATAAAGCCACTATCCGTGGTTATGACATCATCTTTATGGATATCCAAATGCCGCTAATGGACGGACTGGAAGCCACGAGGCAGATACGCGCCACCGAGAATTTCAATCAGCATACACCTATCGTGGCAATGACAGCTAACGTGTTGAAAGATGATATCTGGCGCTGCATTAGCAATGGTATGCAAGGCCACATTGGCAAACCTCTACGGGAGAATGACATCTATTCTGCCTGTGTGAAGGCGCTGTCGGCGGAAATTGAGGTGTAACGGGCTGCTGTTTCTTCACACAAGCTTGATCTCTATCAAAGGATTTTGATCACGGCTGAGGAAAATAGCGCGCCTATGAAAACTCAATCGACCACGTCCGCACAACGTCGACAGCCTTTGTGGCTAGTCAGTGCCATGACGACACTGTATTGCAAGCATATTCACCGCGGCAGCCAACTCTGTCCGCAATGTTCAGCCCTATTGGCTTTCGAAACAGCGCGCGAGCAGCAATGCTGCAAAACGCCTGGCAACTCCGCCTGCAAAGAGTGCCACCGCCAGTGCTATCCAGATGCAACACGGCTGGAAATTAACCACATTGTGCGTTGGGCTGAGCCCAAGATGCGCTGGCGTAAACCGCTACTCGTTGCCCGCTACTACATGGGCTCGCTGTTCAACTGAACCTTCCAATACATTGATGCTGGTTTCCCTTACACCAGCATCCGGTTTTTCATCTCACATCACAGCCAGATTTTGGGAATGGGTGGAATTTCACCCATTTCACAGATCGCACCTCTCAAAATTGTTTCCTTATTGTTAATTAATTGTTTTTCCTCCGGGTGCTTTTCAAATCCTCGACTAGACGTTAAAGGGAAATCAAATGCCCTTTGAATGGCACAACGACACAAGGAAAGAGGAAACGCTATGAAAAAGCTCACGACGATGTTTTCGGTGTTTGCACTTTGCGCCGGAATGGCTGCGGGTGTACAGGCGGCGCCAGAAACCATTAAGTTTTCACACGTAGTTGCAGAAAATACACCGAAAGGCCAGATGGCACTGAAGTTCCGCGATTTGGTGGCAGAGCGTATTGGTGACAAATATGTGGTTGAGGTTTACCCGAACTCACAATTGTTCGGCGACGGCAAAGAAATGGAAGCGCTGCTGCTTGGAGATGTTCAGTTTATTGCCCCTTCTCTCTCCAAATTCTCCAAGTACACACAAAAGCTGCAGGTTTACGATCTGCCATTCCTGTTCAAAGACATGGAAGCCGTTGACCGATTCCAGCAAAGCCCTCAAGGCAGAAACTGCTGGAGTCTGTGAAAAGCAAAGGTTTGATTGGTCTGGGTTATCTGCACAATGGTCTTAAGCAGTTGTCATCGAACGATCCACTGCGCGTACCTTCAGATGCAGATGGCAAAAAATTCCGTATCATGAGTTCTGACGTGCTGGCTGCGCAGTTTGAAGCAGTTGACGCCGTTCCTCTGAAAAAGCCATTTTCTGAAGTCTTCACCCTGCTGCAAACCCGTGCGATTGATGGTCAGGAAAATACCTGGTCAAACATCTACTCGAAGAAGTTCTTTGAAGTACAGCCTTACATCACAGAATCCAACCACGGCGTACTGGATTACATGATCACCACGTCTTCAGAGTTTTGGATGACCTTGCCGGATGAAGACCGCGCGGTACTGAAAAAAGCGCTGGAAGAGTCTGTAGCTTTCGGCAACAAGATTGCCAACGAGAAAGACATGCAAGATCGCCAGAACATCATCGACTCGGGTCGCAGTGAAATAATCACACTGACCGATGCAGAGCGTCAGCAGTGGTGGAAGCGATGAAACCGGTCTGGAAGCAATTCCAGGGAGAGATCGGTGAAGAGGTCATTGAAGCTGCAGTGGCTTCAAACCAGTAAGTGTTAAAGCCCGGGCGCGTTGCGCTCCGGGTTTTTTATTGGGAGTAGAACATGGTTAGGTTACTACACCGTTTTGAAGAAGCGGCGATTGGCCTGTTATTGGTATCAATGACGCTGCTGGTGTTTTTTGAAGTGGTGCTCCGCTTTTTCTTCAACGAGGGTTTGCTCTGGGCACAGGAGCTCACTCTTTATCTTTCCGCCTGGATGGTATTGATGGGCGCGTCCTGGGGGCTTCGAGAAGGGGCGCATATCGGAGTTGACGCCGCGGTTAAGCACCTTTCACCTCAAGGCCAGAAACTGGTCACTCTGTTGGCGCTGGCACTCTGCCTGGTCTATTGCGGGCTGTTTATCTATGGTTCGTGGGTTTACCTCAGCAAAATGAAGCTTATCGGCATTGAAATGGAAGATTTGCCGATTGAAAAATGGAAAGCCATGTCCTGTCTTTTGCTTGGCTTTGGGCTGCTCACGCTTCGCGTTCTTACCATTGGCTATGAAGTGGCGACAGGAAAACGTACGGGTTTTGGGCTGGTGGATGAAGCCAAGGAAAGTATGCATCTTGCCGAAGAAGTGACGCGCGAGATGGAGAGCAAGGAGGAGCAAAACAAATGACCATTGCAGTATTATTCGGTTTGCTTTTCCTGTGTATGTTCATGGGGATGCCCATCGCGATAGCCTTAGGTTTATCGAGCGTGGCAACCATCCTGATGTTTTCCAATGATTCACTGGCTTCTATTGCCTTAAGCTGTTTGAAGCAACCAGTGAGCACTACACCCTTTTAGCTATCCCATTTTTTATCCTGTCATCGGCATTCCTTTCCACTGGTGGTGTGGCAAGGAGGCTCATTAACTTCGCGATTGATTGTGTTGGTCATATCCGTGGTGGTCTGGCAATGGCGTCGGTTATGGCCTGTATGCTGTTTGCGGCGGTGTCAGGCAGCTCTCCGGCAACGGTAGCCGCGATTGGCTCCATTGTTATTGTGGGTATGGTTAAAGCCGGTTACCCGAAAGCCTTTGCGGCAGGGGTGATTGCCAATGCGGGGACGCTGGGGATTTTGATCCCGCCTTCTATCGTTATGCTGGTTTATGCAGCGGCGACGGAAGTGTCGGCCTCTCGCATGTTTATGGCGGGCTTTATACCGGGCCTGATGATGGGCGGCATTTTGATGTTGGCGATATACGTTGTTGCCCGTATCAAAGGCTTACCTTCTCAGCCATTCCCCGGTGTAGGTGCGCTGACCCGCTCAGGACTGCACGCACTTGGTGGCTTGATGCTCATCATCATCGTGTTGGGTTCGATTTACGGTGGTGTTGCCAGCCCGACTGAAGCTGCATCAGTCGCCGCTGTTTATGCATGGCTGGTCAGTGTTTGGGGTTACCGCGATATTGGTCCACTCAAAAACACGCCGTGGCGCAAAGAAGGCGAAGGTACCGGCGCGATGCTGGTGCGTAACTTCACGGCGCTACCTGTGGTCATGATCAAGTCGATTACCGACAAGGAAGTAAACCATGTTGTGCGTGATGCAGCGAAGGTCAGCATTATGCTGCTGTTTATCATCGCCAACGCCATGCTGTTTGCCCATGTGCTGACGACAGAGCGTATCCCTCACACCATTGCCGAAGCAATTGTCGCATGGGGTTTACCTGCCTGGGGCTTCCTGATTGTGGTCAACATTCTGTTGTTGATTGCCGGTAACTTTATGGAGCCCTCAGCCATCCTGTTGATCATGGCGCCAATCCTGTTCCCCATTGCTACCCAGTTGGGCATCGACCCTATCCATCTCGGTATCATTATGGTGGTGAACATGGAGATCGGCATGCTGACGCCGCCAGTGGGGTTAAACCTGTTTGTGACGGCCGGTATTACGGGTGAAAGCATGGGCTGGGCAATCAAGGCGGCACTGCCCTGGCTGAGCCTGTTGCTGATATTCCTGATGCTAATCACTTACATTCCGGAAATATCACTGTTCCTGCCGGATTACCTCGATTCATTGCGGGGATATAATTCGTAGCAAGGCACAGATAAGCAAAAGGGAGCAGCGATGCTCCCTTTTTTATGGCGGTAAATCAGATTACTTCGCCAGCGTGGTCAGTACGCGCTTCAGCATTTCGATGCGTGGTGCAATAGAGTCCAGCTCCAGATACTCCTCATCACTGTGGAAACCGCCACCGATTGGGCCAAAGCCGTCTAGTGTCGGTACGCCCAGCACTGCTGTCAGGTTTGCGTCTGAACCACCGCCTGCAGCTTGCCAAGTGACATTGATGCCGATGTCTTTGCCGATCTCTTCGATGGTTGCCATCAGGCTTCAGTTTTCTCGCTTGGGGTCATCGCTGGCTTGTAAGCTTCGCGCTCCAGTACTACAGATACACCATCGATAAACGGCAGTTCAGCCATGGCGCGGATTTTCTCATCCACCAGCGCGTATTCATCGTTGTCCCAGAAACGCACGTCGACGATGGCTTCAGCATCGGCTGGAACAATGTTTGAACCTTCACCACCGCTTACCACACCCACGTTCAGGGTAGTGCCGGTGTCGAAGTTGGTCAGGGTATTGATAGCCAGGATCCAGTGCGCCATTTCAGAAATCGCGCTACGGCCTTTCTGCGGCTCGTTACCGGCGTGAGCGGCTTTACCTTTGAAGGTCAGTTTGTAACGTGCCACGCCTTTGCGTGCTTTTACCAGTGAACCGTCAGCACGTGCAGATTCGGCTACCAGTACGTGACGCGCCGATTTTGCGACAGACTTCAGCCATTCTTCTGAATGCAGCGAACCGATTTCTTCGTCTGGGTTCATGCAGATGCAAAGTGACATTGAATCCAGCACGTCTTTGTCCATGCCGCGCAGGGCGTAAACAATGTTCAGCAGGCCTGATTTCATGTCAGACACGCCTGGGCCGTAAGCACGTTTTTCGTCTGTGCTCATTGGGCGTTTCGCAGCAGTACCTACTGGGAAAACGGTGTCCATGTGACCAATCATCATCACATCAATGACGTCGCTTTCCGGCTTGTTGCGGATTTCAAGACCGGTGCCGGCTTTGCCACAATCTACGCGTTTAATGTCCCAGCCACCCATGACTTCATATTTTGCAGCCATGGTATTCGCTACTTGTTCAATACCTTCTACGGTCAGCGTGCCGCAATCCAGGTTGATCAGCGGACGAAGCTCTTCCAGGTAGGCGTTCAAATCAAAACTCATAAAAACTCCTGCTTTCCTTAATGGAAAAAAGGCACAGCGAATGCTGTGCCTTTAAATGATGATTAAACCAGAATGTTCATCACAAACATGGCGCCGAATGCGTTGATCACAGAGATCAAAACCATGATAGGGATGTAGCGGCCTTCGGTGCCGATAGGACCCAGGATACGACCCAGGTACTGAACCTGAGAGCCCATCAGGTAAATAGCAGGCGCCAGAATCGCAATGTGCTGACCATTCAGGATGCCTTGGTCAAACAGGGTGATAACAACACCCACTGCGCCGCCCATCGACATCCATGCGCCGATAAGTACCGCTGCCGCTTCACCTGGCAGGCCGAAAATCGCCATGATTGGAGAGAAGACAGTGCCCATTGCATCCAATGCGCCGGTGATTTGCAGTGCTTTGATGATCACGAAAGCCATCAGTACGTTTGGCACTGTCGACATGGTCGCGATGTTCCAGCCTTTCTTCGCACCTTCAACGAAGATGTCTGTCACCATTGGCTTCTTTGCAACGCTCATTATGCTTTCTCCTCGGTCAGCGACACGTTTTCTGCTTTATCTTCTTTGCCTTCAGTTACGTTCAGGTAGATGCGGAACAGGTTCGCACCCACGATCTTGAAGATAAACATCACGCCTACTGCCAAGCCGATAGAAGAGGTCACTGCCAGTGAGCCGTCTGCCAGGGTCAGGGTGAACAGTACGGCACCAGAAGAGAAGAAGTTAACGATAGTTGCACCCGCGGAGAACTGGAACATGGTGAAAATATCAGTTTCACGCTTGGTCAGGTGACCTTCGTCTTTTAGCTGACGGGTCATTGCCGCACCGGCGTCGGTACTTTGCAGCGATGCAATCAGAGCAAGGCCAGTGTTACCCGGAATGTTCATCAGTGGGCGCAGCAATGGTGTCAGTAGCTTACGTGCTGCGTCCAGCGCACCGTAATGCTCCAGCACGTTGATCATGCCCAGTGCGAACATAACGGTTGGGATCAGGGTCAGTGCGAACAGGAAACCGTCACGTGCACCGCTACCGCCTTTACCGCGCAGGGAAGTCGTAGCAGTCTGTACGCCATCTGCAGTTTCGTTTACAGAGTAAACAACGCTACCGAATGAGCCATTCAGGGTAGTGAAGTCGAAAATGCCGTACCACTGGTTTGACTGAAGTAGGCCCGAGAAAAAGACAACCGCAAAGGCGAGGGCAATATAACTGCCAACGGTAACTTTGCGCGCTGCTGCGCAGGTGTGGACATGGTGTTTCCCCAAAAAGTGAAATAGAAAAAAGAACGGATTTGATTTTGCTCAAGCGGGAAAGGGGAAAGTTGATTGGTATCAATCCGTGCTACATAAAATACGCTAACGGACTGTTTTTGCAGTGAAGTGAGATCTTGATCAGAGTTTTGTTTTGCTGTGATGTTCTGTGTAGGTTAATGATAGTTTTCTGTTTTGGTAAAACATTTACCGGCCAGATGATATTCGGTGAAAATGCTGTGCTTTAGGCTGGTCGATATTTAATAAAAAAGCGCCTTACGGAAAGGCGCTTTTTCGGATGAACAGGTTTGTTTGTCAGGCTTTCTGTACCTGAATGCCCGTGATTTCAGCTGTGACAGGTTCAGCGGCTGTTTCACAAGGTTCGCAGCGATCGACAAACCAGCCATATAGGAGGTGAATATCGTGACCGCGATACAGACAAAGCTCAGCCACATGAACGGCGCGTAGGAGAGCGTTGCCACACCCAGAATGCTTGCCATGTAAATGCCGTTGTCGCTCCAAGGAACCATACCTGATGTCAGGGTGCCGCCGAACTCTGCGTTTCGTGACAGGTTCTTGCGCTGGTAGCCCAGGCGGTCGTAGTTTTTGGCGCAAATCTTTGGCGTCAGGATCAGTGATACATACATGGCCGAACCAAACACGTTACCCAGGAAAGCCGTACTGATCGTCGACGTCGCCAGGCTGCCTGCAGACTTCACCTTGTTCTCAAACAGGTTGGCGATGGTTTCCAGCACGCCGACTTTATCCAGCAGGCCACCAAAACCCAGGCCGAATACAATAACTGCCACTGAACCGAGCATTGATTCCATGCCACCTCGGTTGAGGATTGCATCTATAAATGAGACGCCGGATTCAATCGAATAAGGTGCCCAGGCTGTCTTAATCGCAGCTAATGGCGCCATGTCCTGAACCACAATCGCCCATAGGATACCGAGTAGAGAGCCGAAGGAAATAACCGGGAATGAAGGCAGGCGCATAGCCAAAAGAATAAGCACGATCGCCACAGGCGCAAAGCTCAATGCTGATCACAAACTGGTTCTCCATCGCCAGGATCACATCGTTTACCTGTGCCATATCCACGTTGCCTGCATAGTGAAGGCCAACAGCGGTAAACAGGATGCCTGTAATGATGTAGCTGATAAGGGCGATCGGCAACATGCCTTTGATGTGCTCAACGATTTCTACACCAGACATCGAAGAGGCGAGGATCACGGAATCAGACAGTGGTGAAAGCTTGTCACCAAAGTAGCAACCGGATAGAACCGCACCCGCAGTGATAGGCGCTGGAACGCCAAGTCCCTGACCAATACCCATCATGGCGATACCCGCTGTACCTGCAGCACCCCAAGAAGTTCCGGTTGCCAGAGCAGTCAACGAACAGATGATCATTGTGGCGGCGAGGAAGATAGAAGGATGAATTGCCTTCAAGCCGTAATAAATGATGGTTGGCACAATGCCACCGGCAATCCAGGTGCCAACAAGTGCACCCACTGCCAGGAGAATGAGGACGGCACCGAGACCATTGGCGATACCATGTGTGGCGGCCTGCTCCAGGTCTTTATATGTGTGACCGAGCCTGATCCCCAGACCGATAACGATAAACCAGCCAATGTAGAGAGCGAGTTGGATCGGTAAATCAAGCTTGGCAGTAAATGAAAACGCCAGTAGCAAGAAAGAACCGAGCGCAGCGAAAACTTGGAATAAAGAAGGAAGTCGCACCGAGCGTCTTTGCATAGTTTTAACCTTATTTTGTTTTTCGCCCTGCGCAATACATTGCTGGCAATTTCCCTGCTGGGCTTTCACTGCGGCCTTCCGTTGGCGGCGCTACTTTATCGAATCCGGCGAGAGTAGGTGAACAAGTATTTCGTGGAATGAGACTTTCGAACAGTTTGCGTTAAATTTGGTGATGAGTTGTATCCCATGGGTTGCTGAGTGGTTTGCTGGCTGTGTGTTTGCGTGTTGGGTGGATGTTTTGTTAATGTGTTAATAATTGTAAATTAATTCCGATAAATATCGCCCTTAACCTTAAATGGTGGTGTTTATATCTTCAATTTGGAGAAAAGACAGCGTTCAGTATTGCTGTAAGACATTTTCTGTTCCAAATGCCGCTGGTTTCAATCGGCCTGCAACAAACCTGTTACTAACTGATTGAATAAAAAAGAATTGTGAAAACTATGTCTGAATAGATTGCTGTCTTTTGCGCTGGTGGTTAAAAAGTTACAGTTTTTGCTTGTTATTTGAGTCGTTAATTTTCAAGATAGGGCAAAGCTTTAATTACAAGGAGTGTGAGTGCGAATGAAAAGAGTAGGTTTAGTAGGTTGGCGTGGTATGGTCGGCTCGGTGCTGATGCAGCGCATGGTAGAAGAAGGTGATTTCGATGTGATCGAACCTGTATTCTACAGTACCTCTCAAATTGGCATCCCTGCGCCGAACTACGGTAAAGACGCAGGTCTTCTGCAGGATGCTTTCGATATTGATAGCCTGAAAACCCTGGACATCATCATTACCTGTCAGGGCGGCAGCTACACCGAAGCTGTGTATCCAAAACTGCTTGAAGCGGGCTGGAAAGGTTTCTGGATTGACGCCGCATCAACGCTGCGCATGAAAGACGATGCGATCATCACATTGGATCCGGTGAACTTCAAACAAATCCAGGAAGGCATTCACAAAGGCACCAAAGCCTACATTGGCGGTAACTGTACGGTCAGTCTGATGTTGATGGCGGTGGGTGGTTTGTACCAGGAAGGTCTGGTTGAGTGGATGACGGCACAAACTTATCAGGCTGCATCCGGTGCGGGCGCAAAAAACATGCGCGAGCTTATCTCTCAGATGGGCACTATCAACGATGCTGTCAGCATGGATCTGGCAAATCCAGCTACTTCTATTCTGGATATTGACCGTCAGGTAGCGAACACCATGCGCTCCTCTGATTTCCCAACGTCTGAATTTGGCGCACCATTGGCAGGTTCACTCATTCCTTGGATTGATGTGAAACGCGAAAATGGCCAGAGCAAAGAAGAGTGGAAAGGTACGGTTGAAACCAACAAGATTCTCGGTATTTCTGACAGCCCTGTGCCAATCGATGGCACGTGTGTACGTATCGGTGCTATGCGTTGCCATAGCCAGGCGTTAACGCTGAAGCTGAAGAAAGACGTACCGATGGACGAAATCGAGAGCATCATTGCGTCGCACAATGACTGGGTGAAGGTGATCCCGAATGAGCGTGACATTACTGTTCAGGAGCTTTCCCCGACCAAAGTCACGGGCACATTGTCAGTGCCAGTAGGACGTCTGCGTAAGATGGCGATGGGTAACGACTTCCTGAATGCTTTCACCGTCGGTGACCAGCTGTTGTGGGGTGCTGCTGAGCCGCTGCGCCGCACATTGCGTATCATCCTGTCTGAAGTGGCGTAACGGTAACTGCTTCTTTCAAGAATCTAAGCCGCTGCCAGTCAGCGGTTTTGCCTTAACGTAACTTTCCACAGGCAAAAAATACCCTGTCGAAACAGGGTACTTATCAATTCGTGGCGTTTAACCGGAATTATGCAGCCAGGTTCTGTGCTACGAATTCCCAGTTAACCAGTGCCAGAATGCGTTCATGTAGTCTGGACGTAGGTTGCGGAAGTCGATGTAGTAAGCGTGTTCCCACAGGTCAACAGTCAGAAGCGGTGTTACACCTTCTTCAGTCAGTGGCGTGCCTGCGTTAGACGTGTTTACGATATCCAGAGAACCGTCAGCTTTTCTCACCAACCAAGTCCAAGAAGAACCGAAGTTGTTGATCGCTGAATCAGTGAATTTCGCTTTGAATTCTTCAAAAGAACCGAAAGATTTTGCGATTGCGTCTGCAACGTCACCCGTTGGCTCGCCGCCGCCATTTGGCTCAGGCAGTGCCAGTAGAAAGTGTGGTTCCAGATTTGTGCTGCGTTGTTGAATACGCCACCGGTAGAAGTCTTGATGATCTCTTCCAGAGATTTGTTCTCAAGCTCAGTACCTTCAACCAAGCCATTCAGTTTTACAACGTAAGTGTTGTGGTGTTTACCGTGGTGGTATTCCAGCGTCTCTTGAGAGATGTGTGGCTCAAGTGCGTTTTTTCGTAAGGAAGAGCTGGTAGTTGAAATGCCATTACTCGATTCTCCATGATAGGCGGGGTCGCCCCCTGACATTATTGCTTCCTGTAGATTTGTCGTACACTTTAAGTACAAACTGCAAGTGTACGCATCTACTTATAGACCGACTGCGAAACAGTTTAGCAAGTTTTTACTTTATTAAAAGCATAATTTTTAAAAAAGCGCCGGATTTTAACCCTACAGATTTTAGGCGTTTTTTCCGTGACTAACACAGTTAGAATCGGTGTCATCATCACACTTGGTGTTCGAGGAAGTAATGGAAACAATTGATAAAATTAAGCAGCAGATTGCTGAAAACCCAATCCTGCTATACATGAAAGGCTCGCCGAAGCTGCCTAGCTGTGGCTTCTCTTCTCAGGCTAGCCAAGCGCTGATGGCGTGTGGTGAAAAGTTCGCTTACGTAGATATCCTGCAAAACCCGGATATCCGTGCTGAGCTACCAATCTATGCAGAGTGGCCGACTTTCCCACAACTGTGGATTGAAGGCGAGCTGATCGGTGGTTGTGACATCATTCTGGAGATGTTCCAGAAAGGTGAACTGCAGCCATTGATCAAAAACGCAGCATCACGTCGCGATGCAGCAGAAAACCAGTAATCTGGATTTTTGCCAAAAAATAGCCGCTGAATTCAGCGGCTATTTTGTATCTGTTTGTTACAGCACCATGGCGGCAATCCAGCCAAAAGCAATGAGTGGCAGGTTATAGTGGATAAAGGTCGGCACAACCGTATCCCAAATGTGTTCGTGCTGGCCGTCAGCATTCAGTCCGGACGTTGGACCTAAAGTTGAATCCGATGCCGGTGAACCTGCATCACCGAGTGCGGCTGCGGTACCAACAAGCGCAATGGTGGCCATTGGCGAAAAGCCAAATGCCAGTGACAGCGGCACGTAAATGGTGGCAATAATAGGAATGGTCGAGAAAGAAGAGCCAATTCCCATGGTGACCAGAAGGCCGACAACCAGCATGAGCAATGCTGCCAGTGGTTTGTTATCACCAATCGAAGAAGCCAGTGACGAGACCAGTGTTTCAACGCCACCGGTTGCTTTCATGACCGCTGCGAAACCGGCGGCGGAGATCATGATAAAGCCAATCATCGCCATCATATGAACGCCACGGGTAAACACATCGTGGGTTTCTTTCCACTTAATGACGCCGCCAAATGTGAACACCATAAAGCCCGCCAGACCACCCACGATCATCGAGCCAGTGTAAAGTTGTACGCTCAATGTGGCGGCAATTGCCAGTAATGCTACAGCAATGTTTCTCGGCTTGAACTCGGCTTTTTCCGGCTCGGCGGCCAGGATGAGTTCTTCTGAGTAATGGCGGGGTTTGCGGTAGCTGATAAAGGTTGCAACCAATACACCGAACAACATACCCGCAGCAGGCAGCAGCATAGCTTGTGGTACCTGACTTGCGACTACATCCAGACCGTTATCATGCAAGTTTTTCAGCAGGATGTTGTTCAGGAAGATACCGCCAAAACCGACCGGCAACACCATGTAAGGGGTGATAAGCCAAAAGTCAGCACACAGGCCACCAAGCGGCGGTCGAGTTTCAGTTTGGCGAACACATGCAGTAAAGGTGGAATAGCAATAGGGATGAATGCGATGTGAACCGGAATAACGTTCTGGGAAGAAATAGCCATCAATCCCAATGCAACAAGCACTGCATATTTCAGCGCACTGGATGCCGTTTCGTTTTCTTTGCCGTTCAGCTTCTTAATCATCGACTGTGCCAGCAGGTCGGTAATACCCGAGCGGCTGATTGCGACAGCAAAGGTACCCAGCATGGCATAGCTCAGCGCGATAGTGGCACCGCCGCCCAAGCCGCCTTCAAAGGCAGAAATGGTATCTGTCAGCGACATACCGCCGACCACGCCGCCTAAGACGGCACTGAAGGTCAGCGCAACCACGACGTTACGCGCATCAGCGCCAACGCCAGCATTACGCAAACCGCAATAACAACTGGATTCATTACTTCTTATCCCTACATATGCTCAAGTGGAGCAAAATTATCCCAAAAAGACGGAGTTCACAGTTTGCGGATATTTTTGTTGTTGTCGAGGGGAAATTGTACGGAATGCGAAAAAAGTAAAAAGGCCAGTGAGCACTGGCCTTTGGAGGGGCTTTTGTGGCGTTATTGGCTGGTGGATAACACGGTGTTATCACTCACATCCAGGTCCGTACCATCCCCCGCTATCAATGACGCAATCTCTTTGCGCATCTCTGTGGTGGTTGCTGGACTGGCTGGTGTACCGTTCAAAGAGCTGTGATCGCCTTCTGTAAACAGAAGGGCACTTTTCACTACGCTTCCCGATTGGGATGCAACAGTTGCTTGCAATCCCAAGGCTGGTAACAGCGGTAAGGTTCCACCGAACGGCGAGTAAGGTTCCATAATTGAACCTGCTACCGGTGTAGGTGCGAGTTTGTTCGGAATTGTCTGGTCACCTGCAACTGAAGCCAAATAGACAGGTACATCGGCCTCAATGAACCCTGCATGGTTGATGGGGTCAACAGTGTCCAGGATTGTCTGGGCGGCATAGGCATACTGGTTAAAGTTTGCGTACATCTTACCTAAGTCAGCGAGACTTTTTGCGGAACCGTCATTGATCAGTTGTTGTTGTACTGCACCGAAACAGGTTTCAACATTTCCGCCAAATACGTTGTCGCAGGTTGCTTTGAACGTTGCATCACTGCCAGCTACTAAATTGCCTTTTACAAAGTTACCAAACGCACCTGAGTTCAGCAGCAGGTAAGGGATCCCTGCCCCTGGGTTGGCGAGGGCTAAGGTATTCACGTTGAAGAACAACCCATCCAACTGAGGGTCAACACTGCGGTTAGCAATGTTGCCAACATCTACACCGGTAATCGCGCCGAGAGAGTGGCCTACAAATGCAACGCCTTGTTGTGGATTCAGGTACCCCAACGGATAACCAGGATTAGAACCGGTAGCAATAGAGTAGAAAACGCGACCGATGGCAGCGCGCAGGTTCACTACATCAATCACACTCTGACGCAAATTGTCACGGGCAACAGGCAACGCGGCAAGGTTGAGGTAATAGCCACATTCCCGGCATCATTGGGATCGGTGTCATCGACCGTCGCTGTGATCAAACCTCCAGCCAGTGCGCGATCGCCATGGATTGGGTGATCGATAGCGAAAATAGCAACACAATTACCGTCGATGATTCCGTCTGCAAGCGCACCATTATTATTGGTTAGTACATCTTTTGAAGACGTAATGCCGTGTTGGAAAATGGTGGTTCTTATAGTGCCGGGTGAGCAGGTTACATCTTGTGGCAAGATCAGAGTCACAGGTACTTCTTCGACTGATTGTAACTTCGGTACAGGGCTATAGCGCGTGACCAAACGTTCTGCATCTAACTGCGAGCCATCTGCGCGGGTAAGTTTCTGACCAAACAGCTTAGCGATTACATCAGCCTGGGTTGCTTTATCGGTGGCGACGACAGCCAGATCCTGCTGGGAAATGCCGAGCGCAGTGAGTTGTTGCAACAAGGATGCTTTGTCTGTATCCGAGCCAGAGCTCAGTGTATTGAGGATCACAGCAAGGCTTGGCATACCGCTTTTCCACGGCGTACTAGCAAAAGCTGCCGGGTCATTGCTCAGGTAATACGGTAGTTTTACGTTGAGAGAGAAAATCAGGTTTCCTTGAGCCGTTGCGCTTGGTGAAGTACCACTAGATGTGATGCTCAAGACTGAATCAATGTCACTGACAGAAAGTGAAGGATTGACAGCAGTACCTTGCCAGACGTCTGAGGCGCTTCCCCCAAGGATTTGAGCTTCAAGTACTTTGGCGGTAGCAAGTTTTGCCCCATACAGTACATCGCCAACTGAAGCTGTGGTAAACCAGGTAGAGAAGATGATGTTGTCAGAATCAACACCGATTTGCGCAAACTGACTTTCTACTGCATGGGTAATGCTTTGTGCTTTCACCAACGCTGTTGAGGGTGGTGTTGCTGAATCTTTCAATACAGCGTAGGAAGTTGTCGTACCGACACTGTCGCCATTGATGTCTTTGAGATCATCGGTAATGGCAAACATGTAGTTGGACGCAGGGTTCAGTGGCTTGGTCAGATAGACAACCAAGGTCTTGCCAGACGTCGTTGCCGTGAAATCCTTACCAGCGACCAACTCTTTGGGAGCACTGGCCGCATTAGCTGATCGAGTGGCCGTAGGGTCACTGCTTTCAATCAGCTTGAAGCCTTGATTTGCTGTTGTCTTGTCTAGATCATTTCCGGTGAATTCGACAAAGATCGGGGCTGAAGTTCCCCAGCCATCAGTCTTGCCTACAGCGACCGATGGTGAAGCGATATTTTGTGAGTAATCGCTTGCGCCCACAGTACCGTCAGATGCAATGGTTCCATCCGTTGCATCCATTGCAATAAAGCTTGGGCGAACCACCTGCTTGTCATCGGCAAGCAAATCGAAATTGACTTTTGTCGCTGCGTTTAAGCTGTCGCTCAAACCCGGATCGACAGTTGGATCACCAGATAGACTGAATCGTTACATGCTGATAGCAATGCGGTTGATATTAATAAGGTGAGTAATTTGGTTTTCATAATATGCCTCTTAACTGCTTAATCATCCGCTGAGAACTAAAACTGGTAGTTAGCCTGCAGGGCATATATCAGTGCGTTACCTTTGCTGTCGAACGTTTCGCCGTCTTCAACGAAGCTGCCTGATTTACTGTTGATGAAGGTGAAGCCTGCATCGAAGGTCAATGCGTCGCTATATTGGTAAGTCGCACCTGCCGAATACCAATAACGGTCGGTATCTGGAATGCTCAGTGTCGCTTTGCCCGCCTGTTCATCGAAGGCGAAGCCTGCGCGTAGTAACCATTGATCATTGAGGGTGTGGGTTACGCCAACAGACCAGCGCAACGTGTTGTTGTAGTCTTCATCTTTCAGGAAGCAAACACCTGCACCATCACTCGAGGTACATTGAGAGTTGGTGGCACGGAGCTCCTTAAACTTGCTCCATTCTGTCCAGAGTAAGCTGTAGTGAACTGCCCAAGCGTCGTTGAACTGGTTAAAGCCGGATAGCTCAAACGTGGCAGGCAAAATAACTTCCAAGTCACCTTTAATGGTTGTACCAGGGGTTAAGCCAGCAGCGACACCTGTGTGATCGGTAAAGTCACCGGTGAAATCCAGTGTCACCTGTGAGCGGTAAGCGATACCGTAGCGGTTTTTCTCGTCGATTTCATAAAGTGCACCAAGGTTCCAGCCATAGCCGAAAGTGTCGCCTTCCATGGTGATGAGTTTATCTGACGCTTCTCCGCCCAGAGCGAGAGCCAGCAGGCCTTTGTGGCGGTTGAGCTCGGCAACGCCATAAACAGCGCTAACGCCAGCGCCTATGCTCAAATGTTTATTGGCTTTCCAGGCAATGTTGGGGTTGAACGTGATGCTGATCAGTGAGGTGTCACCCGCTGAACGACCCAAACTGAAATCATCTGGATAGTCGGTTGCTACGCCATAGGTACTGAACATCGCCAATCCCCAAGACCATTCGTCGTTTAAAGGTGAGATGACATAGGTTGCGGGTACGAATGCATAAGGGGCAACGTCTTTGGCTTGTTGATAGCGTGAAGGTCCCACATGGCTCACATCAACATTGGGATCGATCAAGGTGAGAGCACCCGATACGCTGGTGTTCTCGAACATTGTCATAGCAGCTGGGTTACGGGAAAGTACAGATGCGTTATCTGCAACTGCCGCTTCACCTGCAAATGCACGTCCCAGACCTGTCGCAGAATGCTCCGCTACCTGATAGCCCGCACTCCATACGCTTGTCGCAGTGAGAGCAAGCGCGACGCCAATGGCGCTTTGGGTCAATTTTTTTGTCATACAGCCTCTCGTCCGAATGAGTGATTGGTTATTTGCTAACCAATATCCTTGTAATTCAATTGTTTGGAATTGTGTTGCAGCTTATAGCAATCAGTAATTCCAGCTGGTCGGATCTTTTTGTCGGGCTAATATGTCATGATGAGGTCGTTTGTTAAAGAGGTGTTAAATTGGCTTGGATTGTCTGAATTTACAGTGTTTTATATCCAGTTTGTAAACTGTTGTTTTAAGTAAAAGCACTAATTATTAATTTGCCCATTGAACTGCCTGTTATTATTGATTTGTCAGTCAACATAATGAAGGGATGCAATTAGAGTCTGTTTGAAAATCTTGAGGATAGGCGATGCGTTGTTTATGGCGGAGCAAAATCTAAATTTCACTTTTGTGACAAGAAACAAAAAAGCCGACTGCAAAAAGTCGGCTTTTCTTATTTATGAAACAATGAGTTAGAAGGTATAATTTGCGCCCAGAGCGAAAATATACGCATCGCCACCTGCTTCGAATTCGAAGGTAGAGCCGCCTTCTGTTTCGCTGCCTGCAACGCTATCTCCGTTCAAATACGCGAAGCCACCATCGACGGTAAGGTTATCCGTTGCCTTATAGGTTGCCCCCAAGGTGTACCAGGTACGCTCGGTATCCGGAATGCTCATCGTACGATGGCTGTCTGGGACGGGGCTTTGGTCAATGGCGACACCTGCGCGTAGTGTCCATGCGTTGTTGAGGTAGTGGGTTGCACCCACAGCGTAACGCCAGCTGTCTTCCCATTTCTCGTCTTTTTGCAGACAGACGCCATCAAATACGCCACTTGAGCTTCCGCAGTTGGTGTTGGCGCTGGTCGCACGCAGTTCTTTAAATCGGCTCCAGCCTGTCATCATCGCACTGTAGTGAAGTGCCCATTTCGGCGTGAGTTCGTGATAGCCAGAGAATTCAAGGATATCCGGCAAATTCAGCTCCAACTCACCGGGAACGGAAACGCCTGCTTTACCCACATAAGCGGTATTGAGACCGCTGTAATCCCCCTCAAGG
>BAXE01000003.1 GCA_001310415.1 Enterovibrio sp. JCM 19048
GCGGCGATGCTCAAAACTCTTTCCCGCTGATTCATCAACACCACAAAGAAAAGAACGACGTACACAGCGTGACACGCAATGATAATAAGGCGTGGCGTCAATGGAGATAAGGGATGAACGTGCTTTAGTCATTCTGCCTGCCGTCATGTATGAAGATTCACAATGATTTGAAAGTAGCGTGGCCGCGAACTGATTTCAGCTCAGATTACCGAGAGTTAGAACGGGGTTTCGAAATGATGAAAATGACAGATTTGTGCTTTTCTTATAGTGTCTGTCCCCATTAGCAATGTGCGTAGAAAACACCACTCTTTGTCGTTTTTCTTGTAACGACAGGGTGTGTAAGCTTATGAAAATGTGTCGCAGATAGTTAAGGAATGGCGTGTGGATCTCGATAAGTTAATATTATGGTACCCAGTAATTCTGGTTGTAGGCTGTTCAGCGGCGTTTATTTTAGGCTATCAGTTAACATCGTAATGAAATGACAACTGATATTACAGGCTGGGTTTGTTGCTCTAACTCAAGTGGCTTTTGTCCCTAGGCGTATAAGACCGATAATTTCTGGCGCTTTTATGCCCCATTGTGTGTCAGCATAAACATTAGTTCGCATTCTGTTAATGGTTTTTTTATCTATAAGAAATCATACTTGTAAAAAAGGAAAGGCCTGACGCTAGTGGTTGTATTCACTTGCTTTTATTAATGAGCGAACTAATCGCTCTATTGGAGAAATAAATCTAACCCAATCATTATTTTTTCAAATCAATCTAGAGTATCGGTGACGAGGGAATCTCACTCATACCAATATCTTGCATATACTTCTCTGGTAGTTTGTTTAGTGCCGTTTTTAGCGCATTAAAGCACAATGGGTCGATGGCTGTACCCACATTTTCTTCCATGATTTCTAAAGTTTTTGGAATTGGCACGGCACCTCGATAAGGGCGTTCAGCGTAATGGCATCAAAAATATCTGCTGTGGTAATAATCCGTGTCATCAACGAGATTTCATCGGCAACCAGTTTATCGGGATAGCCTGTGCCATCTAACTTTTCATGATGTGCAGCTGCCATTTTGGCAAATTGCTTTAGAGGAGATATCTTTTCAATGATCTCTCTGGTAAACACCGCATGATTTTGTATTTTTGCCCACTCGTCATCATCCAATTTTCCTGGTTTATCCAAGATCGCGTTACTTACCCCTAGTTTACCTAGATCATGTAAGAGTGCTGCACGTTTCAGCCATAGTCGATCCTCTTTGTCGACATTGAGTTCTTCGGCTATGAGCGTACTAAAAATAGCCACTCTGGAACTGTGGCCGGAGGTAAAAGGACTCTTGGCATCAATGATTTTACCGAAAGCAGTTACAATTCGATCGAAATAATCATCATCTAATGGAACCATTGCTTGGGCGGGTGACATAGATAGCACAAAAGGGACGATGGATGGGGCATTAAGTGCTTTGATGAAATCACGATTATCTTTCAACTGCTTAGCGATGGTCACTAAGTTAGGATCGAGCCAGTTTCCGGAACGATTTTCTAATTCAGAAAATGCAACATTCAAATCATGTTCACGTTGAAAAACATCCATCACCTGAGCAAGAAGGGCTATTCTTGAAAATAATGGGATTTGATCATGCATTAATGCATCAGGACGACCTGAACCGTCCCAGTGCTCATCCAAATGTTGTATACCTTGAGCCACATCTTCACTGAACAAAAGCTCACGAGCAACTTCTGCTCCTTTTGTACAACGCGTTTGAATTAGTTCTTGAGCGTAATCTGTACCATTTTTCAAAATATCAATCGTGGTAGAGATACGCTTATGCCAATGTTCTCCTGAGCCTGCATTTTTTAGTACAAAATTAATTGCACTCGTCAGGCTAGTACCGACAGTTTTATAACGTTGTTTAAATGTAAGATCATCGGTGGCGTAGAGTTCACAAATACGGGCTGCATTGCTGCTGCAGCTGCATCCTTGAGAAGTAACGTAAAATACAAATCATGGAGTTCTGATGATGAGAGGTTCATTCGCTCACCAATATGCATTCCAATCCAGCAGCAACGCATACTGTGCTCTGGAGGCTGTCCCTCTGTCATATCTAGCGCTACTGTCAGTGAAGAGATCAGCTCGGCCAGAGGCATATTGAGATTCGAACCTTGTAATAACATCGCATGCTACTCATCAATACATAAACAAAAAAACTATAGTGCAACCTTGCACTGTAATCTAATGACAAATAACAATAAAAATACTGCAGCGGATGAGTAACTTTGACCACTCAGAGAGGGGCTTCACAATATCTCAAATAACACCTCAAATGTTTATCTAGTAAAGACGCTTGCAAACTTGTGTTCAGAATGTCCACAGTTGGCACTACGTAACTTAAAAGTGTCCATACTCGTGCTTGGCCGATCTGCTCTAGCACGTTTTTGCCCCAAATCTAAATGCGCATCCAGCTTTTAGTCCCTTCCCCTTTTCAAGGGGAAGGTTAGGATGGGGTTGGTTTTGCCCTTATTCGTGTCAGTTCGATCTGCAATGGCACGTTCATGCTCCATTTTACGTTGGCTGGTGTAGATCTTATCAATCTCAGTTAACGAGTTTTCGAAAGATTTCCTAATGCCAAACGGAAGGATGTGAAGTACCGCATCCTGTCATATTTTCTCGTTCATGATTTTGTGTTGAATGATGTTACTCTATCAAAAACATGCATTTATGCTGAGTGCTAGGGTGCAGCTTGTGCGCAAAAAATCCCAAAGTGGGGTGTTTAATTCCCCCACTTTGGGATCGAATAAATTGATACGTGCTTTGAAGGAAAAGGTTGTGACAGAAGATGAAATGATGGAGCAGTACTATCGTCAAAGAGAGAAAATGAAGATGTTCCTCCTCGATAAACACTCTGCTAATGCTAAGTCAATATCGGATACTCTAGAGAAATGCGGGCATTCTCTGTCTGAGGAGAATTTTGAGTACTCAGATCCTGTTGGCTTGACAGTTTGTTTTAAAAATCTGGTGTCTATATTGGCTCCTGATCTTAATCGTGATAAGGATGATTTAGTAAAGTTAAAGCAACTATTCCAGAGCTACGAAAAAAAAGTGAGGGAAGGTTATTTATATACAAATAATTACATGCTCATGCTGACACCTTTACTAAGAAGAGGTATGCATCCAGTCAATAATTGGGCTCCATTATTTGTAGCAAAAATGTGGGAGCTAGACTTAGACGGGATTGAAGCCTCAGTGGCATTGGATTATGACCGTGCAAAAATTGATGTAAGTGATTATGGCTATGCTGAGCTTGATACATGGTTTGGCGCTCCTTTTGAAAATGATATTTCAAGTATTAAGGACGGTATATCAAAGCTAAGACCTCCGATGGATATTGAACAAAGGCTTATAAATTTTATCTTTAATAACAAATACAGCCTTGATATAAAATGGGACACAAAAGGGAAGATTAAAACGTTCCAGGCGCTGGAGTTTAGTAATGAAAATGTGCTAATTGAATTTCAAAATAGTACTTATTACCCCGCAAAGTATATCCATGCGGAATTTGACCTTGAGTCAAAATCATTTCGTCATTTTGATGGTGCGGTTCATTTTTATACGCACGACGAGTATTTTTCAAGAAGGGATTTAGACTTTAATTTTGCCAACAAAAATACAAATCTGGTTAAAGCAAAGTCTCAAAAAGTATTCAAACTTGACGGAAAAATCAGCAAAGAGATTTGGTTGGAGTTAACAGGACATTTCTTAACAGGAAATCCGTTGATCGTTGAGTATTTCACTGGGAATTATCCACAACATGTATCAGAACGCTTGAGTCGAGCACGCACATAACAAATAAGAATAAGTGTCGCGCAGCCGACACTTTATTTGGATGTTGAACAAGCCCGTTTTAGATAAACGACATCATCACTTGCCCAACCTGAAGTTATCCGAAGTGATCGCTTTAGAGCATAAGGTCTAACTGATTCCTGTCCCAAGCCGTCCCAAAGCTCAAAACCAACCCCCTTCCAACTTCCCCCCTAAAAAAGGGGGAAGAACCAAGAGCACGTCGTCCGTAAACCATTCAGCGCAGTCTCTTTCTGCTTGGTGGCGTTCTGCCTTAAAACGGGTGCACGATGCTTTGGGGTGACAGTGAAAGATAACTGCTTCGAAAGCCATTGTTCCACTCGTGCAGCATGTAGCCGCCGGGATCTTGGGTAAAACCGACCGGCGCATCGCTTCTGTGATCAGTCGGGAACGAGCTGGCCGTGGCAGGGGAGGAAAGTACAGTGACGCCTCCTATGGTGCTGACAATGCTGTTGTGCAAATGACCACAGATAATCCGCATTTCACGTTTGCTGTTTTCCAAAATCTGCGCCATTTCTTCAGCGCCTTCAAGGCCTATGGCATCCATAAACTGAATGCCGGACGCAAAGGGCGGGTGATGCATGGCAATCAGCGCGGGTTTATCGGAATTGCTTGCTAATGCTTGCTCCAAAAAGGCCAGCGCTGAAGGAGAAAGCCTGCCGCCGCCTTGGCCTGGAATAATGGTATCCAGGCCGATAATGTCCAGATCCGGATAGCTTTTTACCCAATTGATTTCTTCGCTGGTGGCGGGTGTCAGTCCTTCAAATGCCTGATGCATCGACGCACGCAGATCATGGTTGCCGGGGATGACCAAATAGGGAATGCCTAACCGCCCCAATACAGATTTGAAGGCTTCGTAGCTATCAAGGTCGCCATGTCGGTGATGTCTCCGGTGACGACAATGGCGTCGATAGCGCCGAGTTTTACCAAATCCTGCTCAATCTTACTGACGGCTTGTTCAAATGAGGCCAACGTGTCGAGCACGCCCGAAACCTTTTTAGGTGGACAGACAATATGAGTGTCGGTCAGTTGCAGAATACGTGTCATTCCACCTCCTCTATTTAATGCCAGCGCGCAGGAATGCCTGCACAAACTGGCGTTGGAATATCAAAAACGCAATCAGTAGCGGTGCAATCGACATCATAGTCGCGGCAGAGATAACCGAAATATCCACGCCGTTCTCCGGCGCGCCAAAAATCGACAAGCCGACGGTCAGCGGCCGGGTGTCATCTGAATTGGTCACAATCAAGGGCCACAAGAAATTGTTCCAGTGCGTAGAGACAGACACCAATGCGTAAGCAAGGTATGTCGGTTTGGCGAGTGGCACATACACCTTCATCAATATGCCGAATAGAGAACAGCCTTCAACGGCGGCGGCTTCATGCAGTTCATAAGGCACAGATTTAAAAGACTGGCGCATCAGGAATATACCGAATGCACTGGCCATGTAAGGAATGCCAACCCCCAAAATGGTGTCGAACAACCCAAGTGAAGATACTACTGCATAGTTTTCGACGATCAGGACTTCCGGCAGGATAAACAGCTGCAACAGCACCAGAATGAAAACAAAGTCTTTGCCGGGAAAGGAGACCTGGGCAAACGCAAAGCCCGCGAGTGTGGTAATGATAAATTGCCCGATTAACACCACGGTGACCAGGCAGAAGGTGTTGAAGAAGTAGCGCAGCCAAGGCGCGCCTTCCCACGCGACGCGGAAGTTATCCAGCGTCCAGCCAGAAAGCAGGTTGAAATTCACGGCGTCTGAGGTGGTATGAAACGCTGCCCAAAAGGCGAATACCAAGGGTGATATCCAGATAATGGCCAGCAAAAACGCACCCGCAGTATCGAGATACTTTTCGATAGATTTCATTGGTAGTGCGTCCTTTTATCCAGGTAAGTGAACTGAATGGCGGCGGCAATCCCGAGCACGATCAGCACCAGTACTGTCATTGCTGCAGCATGCGGCGCATCAAAGAAGGCGAAGGCCATTTCCCAGATGTAATAGAGGATCAGTTTGGACGCATCCGACGGGCCGCCTTTGGTCAAAATGAACAGGTGGTCAATCAGCTTCACGGAGTTGATCATGGCGTTAACCACGATAAACAGGGTGGTCGGCATCAACAGCGGCAAAACAATGCGGCGTGTGTATGTCCAGCGGCTGGCGCCTTCTATGTCAGCCGCTTCTTTGTAATCCGCCGGAATGGTCTGCAACGCGGCCAGATAGAAGATCATAAAGAAGCCGGCTTCTTTCCAGATGGTGACGATAATCACCGCCCAAAGCGCAGTATCTGGCTGTCCAAGCCAGTTAACAGACCCAAAGCCAAACAAGGCGCCAATTTGGTCGAGTACGCCTAAATCCGGGGTGTAGAAAAACAGCCAAAGGTTCGCTGCGGCAATCATGGGGAGCACGGTTGGCGTAAAGTAGGCGGTGCGGACAAAGCCTTTACCGGAGATTTTGGAATTCGCCCACAATGCCATGATCAATGCGATAGCGATGGAAACAGGAATGGTCACCGCGGCATAAAACAGGTTGTTTTTCACTACGATCCAGAACGTTGGGTCGTTAAAGAGATCAGAATAGTTTTCCAGACCACTGAATTCGGAAGGCCGACGACGGGTGCCTTTTGAAAACAGACTTTCCCAGAACGTTGCCACCGAAGGGTAGAAAGCAAAAAGCGTCAGTAAAATGGCCGCAGGTGTCAGCAGAAACCAACCATATAAGTGCTGCTTGCGACGTTCCATTTCAGCGTAATGATTCATACAACTGCTCTACTGCAAGTCCCCCGCCCGGTGAAGGCGGGGGAGATGTTTTTATTGGTAATTGCGCAGGAGACGCTTGGCGGAATTTTGCGCTTCTTCCAATGCAACTTCCGGCGTTTTCTGGTCAGTCAGGGCGAACTGAATGGCATTGTTCAAGCTTCACGCACACGGGCGGTTTCGTAGGTAGAGAACTCTGCCACCGCATGTTCTAGCTGGTTACGCGCAACCAATGCTGGTGGGAACTGCTCCGTGTATTCCTGCAACGCTTCGGTTTCATACGCGCCTTTTGATACGCCCATGTAGCCGGTGGCAATTGACCATCTGGCTGCTTGCTCCGGTGATGTCATGAACTTAATCAACTTCATCGCGGCTGCTTTTTCTTCGTCAGTGGTGTCTTTGAATATGTAGAAGTTACCGCCACCGGTTGGGGAGCCTAAACGCACGTTGCCGGGGAGCATGGCGACACCGAAATCAAACTTGGCGGCATTTTTCACTGCCGTCAGGTTACCGGTGGAGTGCCACATCATGGCGGTGTTGCCTTCCAGGAATGCCTGACGGAGCGTGCCCCATTCAACGGTACCTTTTGGCATGATGCCGTGTTCTTCAGAGAGGGATTTCCAGAACTTGAGGGTGTCAATCACGGCAGGGTCATCGAAGTAGGTGGTCAGGCCGTCATCCGACATCAACTTCTTGCCATTCTGGATAGCCAGCGCCTGGAACATCCAGTAAGGGTAGCCGGTAGATGGGATCATGATGCCGTAGGTGTTGTCATTGGTGAGCTTTTTACCCACTTCGACCAGCTCATCCCATGTTGTGGGCGGCTTTTCCGGGTCGAGTCCAGCAGCGCGGAACATGTCTTTGTTGTAGTAAGCAACAATGGTTGAGCGCTGGAAAGGAATACCCCAGGTTTTGCCTTCGGCCTGACCGTTTTCCATCAGGGCAGGGTAGAAATCTGCCAGCCAGGCTTGGTCTTCTTTACCCTGTAACAGGTCATCGTATGGGGTGATCAAATCCTGATCGATTAGGTCATAGACATCGATTGAAAACATCACCGCCAACTGAGCAGGCTCGCCCGAGTTCAGCGCGGAAAGCGCACGCACGCGGGTGTCGTCATAGTTACCGGAATAGATAGCGTTAACCTTGATGTCCGGGTTTTGTGCTTCAAAGTCATCAACTATCCCGTCGACCACTTTCGTCAGCGCACCACCCACGGCAATGGGGTAGTACATGTTCAATTCTGTTGCCGCTGTTGCCGCTGTTGCCGATTGCGCGGCGAGGGTAAACGCACCCGCAAAGGCACAACTCATTAACTTTGAGAACTTCATAGTTTCACCATTGGTTACGTATATACATTTGAAATCAGCTTCCCTTCTGTTTCGTGGAGAAACTGTTCCACGCCTTGCTAGTTCATTCTGTTTCCATCGCGGTCGAAGAAGTGCAGGGCACTGTCCTCGAAGTTGATGTCCACGGTGCTACCTTCCTTCAGCGACGAAAAACCATGTAGCTTCACCACCAGGCCTTTGGCGTTGGGATGATCCAGCAACACATGGGTTTCTTCGCCGAGGTATTCGCTTTCAGAGACGGTGCAACTGATGCGTCCTTGTCCCGCATCTACCAATTTCACGTGTTCGCTGCGCAGTCCCACTTTGTGCGCGTGGTCTGTTCCGGCAATCACGCCGCCATCCACTAACGCCATGGGTGGTGCGCCAACAAATTCTGCAGCGAACGTATTTTGTGGAGCGTTATAGAGTTCTTGGGGAGTTCCCGCCTGCATGATATGGCCGTCTTTCATCAGGATGATCAGGTCTGCCATGCTCATGGCTTCGGTCTGGTCATGGGTGACATACACCACGGTCATTCCCAGATCTTTCTGGAGCTTTTTGATGTCTTTGCGCACGGAATGGCGGAGCTTGGCATCCAGGTTGGAAAGGGGTTCGTCCATCAGGCAAAGGGGTTGACCGGCGACGATGGCGCGGGCAAGGGCGACACGCTGGCGTTGCCTCCGGAAAGTTCACCGGGTTTGCGTTCCTCATACCCAATCAGCCCGGTAATCCGAAGTGCATTCTCAAGCTTCGCCAGACGTTCGTCTTTGGGGACTTTCCGCACTTTCATGCCGAACATGACGTTTTCAGCGACAGACAAATGGGGAAACAGGGCGTAAGACTGGAACACCATGGAAAGATTTCTGGCTGAAGGTGCCATTTCTGTCACGTCCACACCGTCAATGCGGATTGCCCCTTCGTCCGGTATTTCCAACCCGGCAAGCAGGCGCAGTGTGGTGGATTTGCCACAGCCAGACGGCCCCAGCAGGGCAACAAAAGTGCCTTCAGGGATATCAATCGAAATGTTCTCGACACCTAGTTGTCCGTTCCATCTTTTTGCGATGTTGTCGAATGAAACAAAGGGTTCTGTGTTCATGAAGCGTCGCCTCCTACTAACTTCAAACGATCTCCGACACGGTCACTCATTGCTGAAAAATCATCGCCGGGGTGTTGATCCATGATGATCAAATCCACGTCGAAGATGCTCCCGCCAATCGCAGGTGCTGTTCGCGTCAATTTAGTGCTATCCATCACCAGAATGGACGTTTTACAGTGGGTGCGAATGGTTTCGCGAACCCTGACTTCAGATGCATGAAAATCCAGCATGCCACCATCTTCCGAAACACCCGCCACGCCGAAAATGCCGTATTCCGCGCGGTAGCTGTTAAAAAATCCAGTACGCCGTCGCCCAATACATCCCGATCTGGCATCCGCACTTCGCCGCCGGGAATGATGATTCGGTTACTCGGCTCATTGCTCAAAACCATGGCGGCGTTGAGGTTGTTGGTCATCACTGTCAGCCCTGATTTCACGGTCAAAGCTTCTGCCACAATGGCAGGTGTCGAACCGATGGAAATGAACACGGTTGAGCCATCTGGTATTTCCTTTGCGACCGCTTGGGCGATGGCCCATTTCGCTGAGAAATTGGTGACCGCCCGCTGCTGGTAGGGCTCATTAAGTTGTTGCTCAAAGCTCTCGACCCCGCCGTGTTTCCGTCGGAGCAGGTTTTCACTGCACAGCTGATTGATATCCCGGCGTACGGTTTGGGCAGACACACCGAGCAATTCAGCCAACATCTCGACCGTCACATGACCTTGCTCAATGGTCTTCTCAAGGATCAGCTCTCGCCTGATCTCTGTCTTCGATTTCGTTTTAGTGCCATTGCCCATACCGTTCCTCCCTATTGAGATCAATCTAGTCTGATGGTTAACATTTAATCAACATTCGATTGAGTAAATGAAAGTTAAATTCCCATCAAAATGATTAATTGCTCATATTTGATAATCATTGGGTATTGATATGCTCATGGTTGTGGTGATATCACTTAGAATAATGAGCAAGTGGACACTTTATTGTTGCGTGTATTGTTAACTGCAAAATGTGAAAGTTACGTTTCAGGACTGTGAAATCTTCATGCTGGGTACAACGAAGTAGGGAAGATGTTGGGCTGCGTTTGTTTTAGATTGCGGTTCGGTAAACCTCATTTTTGATAGGTGAAAGAAGGGAATGGCAATATTCAAGAACACCTACCTCATCATGCGCCATGGGGAGAGTGAAGCGAACGTTGCGGACTTAGTCGTCAGCAACCCTGATATCGGCTGTGCAAAATACGGACTGACGCCTTTGGGAAAATCCCAGGCGGAGAAAACGGCGATGGCATACAGCGGCGAAAAATCGATATGATTTTGTGCTCCGACTTTAAGCGGACGCGCGAAACAGCGGCGATCGTTGCAAAGTTGCTTGATTTGCCTGAGCCAAAGAGGATATCCGATTGCGCGAGCGCTACTTCGGGGAATGGGAAGGCCACTCGTCAGCGGCGTATGAAATCGTGTGGTCAAAGGACAGAGAAGACGCTTCCCAAACACAGCATGGTGTTGAAAGCACAGAGAGTGTGAGAGCGAGGGCAATAAGCCTGATCCGGAATCTGGAAAACCAGCATGAAGGCAAGGTGATCCTGCTGGTGGCACATGGCGATACGTTGCAGATCATGAAATCGGCATTTCACGGCATCGAACCAGGCCAGCACCGCTCCTTGCCTCACCATGAAACAGGCGAGATGAAACTATTGGTGTCAAAAGGGGATAGCATTCCTTTCTAGGTTGCTCTTCCCCGTGCCATGCATGTTTGCAATTTGCTTGATTCCCATTGCAGCTGGTTCTGTTTCTACAGATTGGGCTTCAGTAACCCTCTTTTTATCGCCAGCGCAACGGCATGCTGACGGTTGGATGCCTCCAGCTTTTTGGTGCAGTTGTTGAGGTGGAAAAGGACGGTGCGCTCGGTGATATTGATTATCTTTGAAATCTCCCAGGCGGTTTTACCTTCGCTGGCCCAGAACAGACAATCAATTTCGCGGCGTGTCAGGCTGCTTTCGCAACACTCGTTGGCTTGAATTTTTAAAGCGAGGTAGCACTCCACCAAATGGGCACCGAGGGTATGAGCAAAGGGAATGGCAGCATTAAGCTTTTCAATTTGCAGCTCATCGTCACCAATCGCCATGCTGAAAACCACAATATCGCCGGTGGCCGACTTGAGGGGAATGCTGAACCCGTTACAAAGCCCATAGTTTTTTGCTGCCTGCATCAGCGCCTGTTGCTTGGGCTCCTGGAAGGCTTCCCGTTGCACCAGAATGTCCCAGCGGATAGGGGCTTGCTGGGTGAGAATGTAGCTGACAACAGGGTCTACGCGCTGGCTGTTTTCACTGAAATAAAGTTCTAACCATTCGGTGGGGTAGTTGCTGAAATAATGAATAACCGGTGAGTAAAGGGATTCTTGTTCAATTACGCCAAAAAGGTAATAGTCCAGGTCTACCAGTCGCAAAACTGCTCACAGAGTGATTCAAACTCTTGTTTGCACCGGACATCCTGAAGTTTATCGATGATGCCAAACAGCGCCCCGACGTCCATATTCTTTCTTCCGCTTTCCATATTTAATCTGAGCCAACATAGTAATCAATATCGTAACCAGTAAGAGGTTGCCGAATGATTAAACATTCATTAACCAACCTGCGCTGAATTTATTTTTATTGTTGTCTGCGGATAGACGCTACCCCTGTCTGGCTTTTCAGGCTAGAGAGAAGTGAGGATAGATGAGGGGCTTTCTCAAAAATAAAAAGGGACTCATTTATTAGACAGCGGTAATTTGAGTATTTTTACAAGTTAATGATATTAATTGTTTTATTTGCATTTTTTGTGTCATTAAAGTGTATTGATATTTAAATAATACACTTAGATCAGTCACCTAAATGCATTCTTAGTGATCCTGATGGGCCGGTGCTGTATTCGGATGCCTGAGAAAAGTACTGGATATGTTTATGAGCAATTTATTTTTGCATGAATATATACCTAAACAACCTGAAGATGCAGGATTCAGCGAGATTGACTGACGTTGTGATCGCGGCGTTCCTTTGTAGATGTAGTCATCTCCATCAAAAAGGAACAACAAAGAGCACGGCGTCAGTCAACTCGCCCGAAGGGAGGCCATCAATGCGCCCACTTCTTCGTTAAATTCCACGGAAATAGATCGACTATTCCTCGTAAAATTTGCCTCGAATTGAACGCATTGATGACCTCTGAATGCGAGCATCTTCAGGTCGTTTAGGTATACACAAACAACCTGAAGATGCAGGATTCAGCGAGATTGACTGGCGTTGTGATCGCGGCGTTGCTTTGTAGATGTAGTCACCTCCATTAAAAAGGAACAACAAAGAGCACGGCGTTCCTTTGTAGGTGCAGTCTCCTCCATCAAAAAGGAAGTATTTAGGGCTAGCCGACCTGATGGGTAGTCAGATCGGCAGGATCGCGTGAAGGCTCAGCAGGCAATATCAACTTTTCCCGCTACCGTGGTACAGCACGCCAGCAGGTATTCCTTTTTCTCTTCATCTGTTAGGGCGTTTTCCTCTTCCAACCAAACAATGGCTTCCGGATTGTTGTGGCGAAGTTTGCATTCGTGGCAAACGCCGGAACGGCAGCTGGAGTTCACAGCAATGCCGTTTGCTTCAGCCAAATCCAAAATGGTTTCGGCTTCCGTAATTTCAATCGTTTTCTGGGATTCGGAAAAGGTAATGGCAGCGCGTCAGGTTTCACCGTTTCGAAGTTATAACGGCGGCGTTAAAGCGCTCCATCCGCAGTCGGTTTAAGGTCAGTTTGCTGACCGTGTCAATCAGCGCCTCTGGCCCGCAAACATAATGGGTATCTGCCTCCCAGGCGGTAAGCAGCGCTGAAAGCTGAAGGGCGTTTGGTCTGCCTATCGTGGCGGTATCCCACACTTTTATCTGGAGTTGGGGGTAGGTGACGGACAGCGTTTTCAGCTCAGTAAGAAGGGGGGCGCTTTTGGCGTGGCGAACGATGTAAAGCAGATTGGCTGGCGTGTTGGATGGTGTTCAGCGAGTTCCTGCAGCATGGCGGCAATCGGGCTGATCCCGCTGCCCGCGGCAATAAATACATGGGTTTTGGCATCACTGTCCAACGTAAAATTACCCATGGGCTCGCTCGCCTGCAGTGTCAAACCTTCCTCACAATGGTCGACTAACCAGTTGGAAACCAAACCGTCTTCAACCCGTTTAACGGTGATCCGGACAGCGTTCGGGACACGCTCGGCATCAAAGGCACTGAGCGAATAACTGCGCTGGTGGACGCGGTTTTCAATGGGCACGGCCAGCGTAACAAATTGCCCTGCTTTAGCGGTAACAGGGTGGGAGCAATCAAACCATGCGGTGACGGTATCGTCTGACTCCCGCAATGTTTGGGTACAGGTTAGGGTGATAGACATGGCACAGATCCTCATTTGAGTGCAACGACCCAAATTCTGGGTGCAAAAGCAATCAGGATGTTACCTGTCGTATATATCAGGTAATGCAGCTATCACTATGTAAATTAAGGATTAATGGGCATTCCTGTCAGAAGTGACGGTTAGCGCAGTCGAAAGTGTTGCTGGAATATTGAGCGTACATCTTGAACCACGAAGGTACGCACCATGAAAAAGGAACAGGAACACACGTTGGTTGATCTCATTGCCCAACACGCTGCGGAGATGCCGGACAAACTGGCTTACATCATGCTGGACGACAAAGGCAACGAGATTGACCACCTCACCTTTGCCGAGCTGGAAGTGATTGCCAAGGCGCAGGCTACCAAGATCCGTTCGGTCTGCGACAAAGGTGACCGCGTGCTCATGCTTTACCCCTCCGGTCTTGAATTCGTGCAGGGCTTTATGTCCTGCCAGTATGCCGGTGTTGTCGCGGTGCCGGTTTCCCTGCCTTCACGTAAAGGGGAACACCATGCCCGCATCTCCCACATCATCAAAGACGCCGACATTGATACGGTGATGACCGACAGCGCGTCATGGCCGGCACTGGAAGCCTGGTTTGATGAGGTGGGTATCGATGACCTGAACGTGATTGTGAGTGACACCGTAGACCCGGCGATGGAAGGGCGATATACACCGGTTGATCTCTGCCGTGATGACCTCTCATTTCTCCAATACACCTCAGGCTCAACCGGCGATCCAAAAGGCGTGATGATTTCCCACGGCAATCTGATCCACAACAGCGAACTTATCCGAGATCGCCTTTCCCACACCAAAGAAATGACCTGCTGCAGCTGGCTGCCCTTCTACCACGACATGGGTTTGATCGGGAACATTTTGCAGTCGGTGCACAACGGTTCAACGCTGGTGTTGATGTCGCCAACTTCTTTCCTCAAGCGCCCTGCAACCTGGCTGAAAGCCATCAGCCACTACAAAGCCTATACCTCCGGTGCACCGAATTTTGGTTACGAATACTGCCTGGCTAGGGTGAAAGACGCGGATTTGGAAGGGGTAGACCTGAGTGACTGGGTCAACTCATTTAACGGCGCAGAGCCCATCCGTCAGGATACGATCGACCGCTTCTTCAACCGTTTCAATAAATTCGGCTTCCGCTACAGCGCCATGTATCCCTGCTATGGCATGGCAGAAACCACGCTTTTCGTCTCCGGTGGCAAGCCGGGCGTCGCCACCAGACCCTGTGTGTTACGCCGGATCTCTATGCCCGAAACATTGTTGAGCAATGCCCTCCGGGCACCGAAGAGGCGATCACCTGCGTCAGTTGCGGCACTTTCGAAGGCTGGATGTGGCGATTGTCGAGCCTGAATCCTGCGCACGACTGGCAGACGGTCGTGTCGGTGAAGTCTGGGTGCACGGCGGCAGTGTCGGTAAAGGCTACTGGAACCAGCCAGAGCGAAACAAAGAGAGCTTCCAGGCCAAAATCAGCAACGATGAAAATGACGATCGCGAGTGGCTGCGAACCGGGGATTTGGGCTTTATCACCAATGGCGAGCTGTTTATTTCAGGACGCTTGAAAGACCTGGTGGTGGTCAATGGCCGCAACCTTTACCCGCAGGATATCGAGGTATTTGTTTCCGAACTGGATCCGCGTCTTGAGAAAGGCTTTGGCGCTGCTTTTGCGGTGCAGGGCGATGTGAGCGAAGAGATCGTGCTGGTGCAGGAAGTGGCGCCGAATGAAGTGCCGGAATCGGAATGGCCAGCACTGGCAAGAGCCTTGCGCTCGGCGGTTGCGGCAGAGTTTCAAGCGCCCATCCAGCCATCGTGCTGATTAAGCGCGGCACCATTTGCCGAACAACCTCGGGCAAAATCCAGCGTAACAAAACACGCCAGAAGTGGGTGTCCGACAAGGAATGGCCACTGTTTGATGACAGCCGTCCTTCCGCGTCCCGTGCGGCGTAAGCGAGGCTCCCATGAAGCTTTACAAGCACTGGTGGCGCAATTCGAGCGCCACTTTGGAGACGAGCGCGACCCGCAAACCCTGTTCAGCTGGGGTAATGCGCTGCGAATCGATGATGGCTGGGCTTTCCCTGCTGGGCAGGTAAAAGCGCTCAATGAGTGGGGTGTCCATGCCTACTATGTGCCGCAGGATTTGGGCGGCAGGTTGACTGATTTCACCCACCTTTCCATGTTGGTCAGGCTGATGGCACGCCGCGACCTGACCTGCGCTATCGGCCATGGCAAAACCTTCCTAGGCGCAGTCAGCGTCTGGGTCGGGGGCAATGATGCCCAGCGTTTGTCGGTTGCCGACGATGTGCTGGCAGGGGATGCCGTCTCCCTTGCCTTGACCGAACGCCAGCACGGCAGTGATGTGTCATCCAGTGAAGTGACCGCAGTGAAAACGGCGCAGGGCTATTGCCTCAACGGCGAAAAGTACCTGATCAACAATGCGACCCGTGGACAGGCGTTGACTGTGTTTGCGCGCACTGCCCATCAGGGACAATCCCGCGATTTCACCTTGTTTCTGGTGAAAAAATCGCAGCATGCGGCGAGCAAGTTCAGCTTTGTGCCGAAAGCGCTGACCCACGGTATCCGCGGCGCTGATATCAGTGGCATCCAATTCCAGAACGTCCATTTGTCACCGGATGCTGTCATCGGCAAAGAAGGGCATGGGCTGGATATCACCCTGAAAGGTTTCCAGCTCTCCCGGAGCCTTTGCGCGGCACTTTCCTGCGGCGCAGCGGATACCGCGCTGCGAGTCACTTTGGAATTCGCCCAGAAACGTTTTTCGGGCCGACAGCACCTGATTGATATTCCCAATATCCGCCAGGCGCTCGCCGCGGCATCCGCAGACATGTACGTCTGCGACATGGCGACCCAAATTCTCAGCCGTGCCATTCACGTGTTGCCGGAGCAAATGAGTCTGCTGTCAGCGGTGTTGAAAGCGTCTGTGCCGGTGAAATGTGAGGAGATGGTCGAATCCCTGTCTGATGTGCTCGGGGCAAGGTCGTACGTGCAGGTTGGTGAACAGTCCGACATCTTCGGCAAAATGCTGCGGGATATCCGCCTGATAGCCCTGTTTGATGGCAATACGGCGGTGAACCTTCAAGCCATTGCTCTGCAATTACCTGCGTTGGCGCGTCAACGCCAGACAGGCGAAACCCAGGTGTCAGCCTCTGCATTGGAAGCTTTGTTCAACCTGTCTGCGCCGTTACCTGCGTTTTCGCGTCAAAAGCTTTCCCTGTTTACCAAGCGTGGTGACTGGCTGGCGGCAGGGCTCTCCCAAGCGGAATCCCTGAGTGGTGAGTTTCCTGCGCTGGCAGATAAAGCGGCCGAGATCCGCCAGAAACTGGAAGCCTTGGACGCAGATGTACTGGCACTACCAAATCAGCCGGGTCATCCCTCTGCCATCCGTTTTGCGCAGGCTCAACGCTATTGCGAACTGCAACTGGCAACCCTCACTTTGCTCTTCTTCATCTACAACCGTCAGTCGTTGGCAGAGTCGATGCAGCGTTATCACTGGGTTGAAGAGTGCATTGACCGTTTGCTCGGCAATGAGGATGCAGTGACCGACGCGATTTGCCTGCAAACCGTCCGCGAGCAGGTGGCTCAAAGCGAGCTGCTGTCCGTTGTCCGTTTCCCGTTGCGCGGGCTGGAAGAACCGGAAGAGAAGGCTGCGCCATTCAACCAACTGTGGAGGTGGCCCATGCTTAACGCATCTTCTGTGGCTGACGCTTTGCGTCAGGCCAACTATCAACATCCCGCTTTCAGTGCCAGCGCCATTCTGGGGTATGACCGCAGTGGCGAGTTCAATACCGAGGCAGAATCCGTAGCAAGCCGCGCCGGGTTGGGCGAGGTGCTGGCAAGCTGGGTTGAATCACCCCGCGAGGTTTCGCTGGACAGCCTGACAGCGTCGATGGGCGAGTTGTGCCGACAGGATCTCTCGCTGGGCTTGGGCTATTGCCTGACCGCATTTATGGCGGCAACCAACCTCGCAGTGGCGGGCAGTGCGGCACAAAAAGCCCGGGTTGCCAATGTGCTGCGAAACGACCAGCGAATCGCCATTGCTTACCACGAACTTCATGCCGGTAACGATTTATCCGCGTTGGCACTCAAAGCGACAAAAGTGGACGGCGGCTATGTGCTTTCCGGCTGTAAGGAAGTGGTCAATAACCTCACCCGCGCAAAAGCCGTGGTGCTGTTTGCCGACACCGGGGAAGAGAATCCCGCGCGTCATCACAGTCTGTTCTTGCTGACAGAAGAGGAGCTATCCCAAACCGGAGTGACGGTTGCGAACCGCTTCAACACCCTTGGCGTGAGGAATTGTCACATCATGGGCATCGCGTTTGATGATGTCTTTGTCCCCGAACATTGCCTGTTGGGTGAGCAGGGGCGTGGCGGTGAGTATGCACTGAAAGCGTTCCAAATCACCCGCACCCTGCTGCCTGCCATCAGCCAGTATGCATTGCGCAATGGGTTGGATTTACTCACCCGGTTTGCCTGCCAGCGCAAGCTATATAACGGTGACCTGTTTGAGATGCCGGTCTACCGCAAAGCTTTCACTGAAGCGGCTGCTGACACCTGGCTGGCAGGCGAAACCGCAACCCTGATGCGTCACGGCCTGGAAGCCTTTCCCCAGTTTGGTAACGGATACAGCGCGGCGGCCAAGTTCTATCTGCCCCGCGTGATGAAGAAGGCGTTGAAATCCATGTCGGGATTGCTGGGAGCAAGGTATTACCTCAGCAGCGACGACTATGGTTTGTTTGAAAAACTGGTACGGGATTTCCCTGTGGTCAGCTTTGGCCATGCCGGCAGTCTGGTTTGCCAGACCACTCTGGTGCACCAGTTGCCACGCTTGCTGCAGCCCTCTGTCGGTGAAACCGCAGAACACGATTTGCTGGCCGGAAACCGGGACTGGTTAGCTCGCTCCGCATCGCCTGCAGCAAAGGCGATCCCATTCTTGGCCTGCTGCCTGTGCTGACGTCGCGCTGTGAAAAGCGCTTCGCATCGGATGAAAACTGGCGGGCACTTCTGGCGGATATCAGCCCGCTAATGGAGCGGTGCCACGGGCGTTTGACCTCTTCACCTTACGACGCTGCCGAAGACTATTGCCGTCTGGTTGCGGTTACCGCGGTGCTGCGTGTCCTTTCCGCGAAAGGGGAGGACTGCACGTTGCAATCCATCGCTTTTATCGCGCTGTGGCGCTTGCTGCGTGAACGTCAGGAACCAGCAACAGACAGCGCTTATCTCGCCGCGGTTGACCAGTTGGCCGATGACATCCAACACCATCCCATTGATCCGCTTCGCCGCCTGATGTTTGAGAAAACCCAGCGCGTAAGCCATTCAGATAACGCTCTTAACCCTTGAAACGGAGATTTAACCATGAACACACAATTGGAACTTCAGAACTTTATCCAACAAAAAGTCGCGGAATACCTGAAAAAACCAGCGGGCGAAATCGACATGGCCACGCCTTTGTCGGAGTACGGCATTGATTCTGTCTCCGCAGTCAGCCTGTGCGCCGATCTGGAAGATCTAATCGGCATTGATGTAGAGCCAACGCTGGCGTGGGATTACCCAACCATTGAAAAGATGGCGGAATTTCTGACGGAAGAACAACAAAGTCAGGTGGCTTAGCCACCGCTGCCGAGCCGCGGGCTGACATATCAGCCCTGGCATCGGTGATTCAGCAAACTGGATGAGTGAATAAGAGAAGGGGGAAATCATGACATCCCTTGTTATTTCCGGTGTGGCCTGCCGCTTTCCCGGTGCAGACGACAAAAACGGATACTGGGCGCGAATCTGCGCCGCCGAAAATGCAGTAAGCGCATTGCCTTCAAACCGCTGGCGGGCACAGGAGTGGTTCGCAAACGCTGGCGATGCCACCTTCTTCCAAAAGGTGCCGGGCGGGTACATCAAGGAACTTGAAGGGTTTGACTACCAGCACTTTTCATTGAACCACCGCGAAGCTTCGTTGATGGATCCCCAACAACGCTGGCTGCTGCAAACGGCCTGGCAAGCGCTTGAAGATGCAGGCTACTCTCCGGCTGCGCTGCGCGGGAAAAAGGTGGGGGTATTTGTCGGGGCAATGACCAATGACTGGGCGACGCTCCAGTTCAGGGACGCAGATGCGTTGCTGCCGGCACACGTTACCGGCAATGGTCATGCCTTGCTGTCAAACCGGATTTCATACCTGTTTGATTTCAAAGGCCCAAGCATGACATTTGATACGGCCTGCTCCTCTTCGGCGGTGGCATTTGTCCAGGCAGCGAAAGCCATGGAAGCAGGAGAGTGTGAACTGGCGATTGTTGCCGGTGTCAACGCGATCCTCACACCGGTACTCCAGCGTTTTTACCAAAAGGCCGGGCTGCTGTCCCAAAGCCAGCGCTGTAATGCATTCTCCGACCATGCCGACGGCATTATCCGCTCGGAAGGTGTGGGGGCGGTGATCCTCGAAAACAAACAGACCGCGAAGCATCAATACTGTGGCTTTGTCGCCGGACACATTAACCATGATGGGCAAAGCAACGGATTGACCGCACCCAATGGCCCGTCACAGGAAGCCTGATCGCTGCTTGTTACCGCAAAGCGGGGCTGGATGCTGCGGATATTGATTTTATCGAATGCCACGGTACCGGCACTGCGCTGGGCGACCGGATAGAAATTGGTGCGCTTAACCGCATTTTCCGCGGCACGCGAAACCAGCCTTGCCAGATTGACTCGGTGAAATCCCTTATCGGACATTGCGAATCGGCGGCTGCAATGGCGTCAATCATCAAAGTCGCGCTGATGCTGAAAAACGCGAAATCCCACAAAACCCGTTTGCCGAAACACCTAATGCCTTGCTGGAAAAAGGGAACCTGTCCCTGAGCGCGGCGCACCAAAACTGGCTAGCTGACGATAAAAAGCACTTTGCGGTCAGCTCGTTTGGTCTGGGTGGTACCAATGCCCATTTGGTGTTTGTGTCGCCGGAACATGACGATGAAACCGTGTCGCCTGCAATGACATTTATTCCTGTCTCTGCCGCGGATGACGCCGGGTTTGAACGCCAGAAAACCGCGCTTATCAACACGATTTCGCAGGGCGCGGACGCAACGGCGTTGGCGAATGGTCATCAGGCGATGCGACAGCAAGGCGAGGTGCGCGACTTCTGTTTCGGTGCCAATGCCAAAGAGCTGGAAGAATCTGCACTGCTGCTGGGCGAACCGCCTTACACCGGTGGCATCAAACGTGGCTGCGGCGCCGTGGTGTATTTGTTCACCGGTCAGGGATGCCAGTATCCGGGCATGTTGAAAGGCCTGCTCAACACCTTCCCCCAATTTCGTGACTATTTCACCCAATGTGATGCGGTATTCCAGCGCCTGACCGGTGAGTCTCTGATGCCGGTAGTCAACGCTGATGCCACCGCCCAAACCTTGCTTGGGCAAGGCAAATTTACCCAGCCGGTTCTGTTTGCCGCGGAGTGGGCACTGGCGCGCTGGTGGATGGATGTCGGCATCAAGCCGGATGCCGTCATCGGCCACAGTATCGGCGAGTTTGCAGCAGCAACCATTGCCAGCGTGATGACAATGGAAGAAGCCATGTCGCTGGTGGCAGCGAGAGGCGAGGCGATAGATGCGGTTTCCGGCTGCGGCACCATGGCCGCAGTGCTGGCGGAAAAAGCCGTCGTAGAGCAGCTTCAGACAGAGATTGAAGGCTGAGTATCGCGGTGTGGAACAGCAACCAGCAGTTTGTGATTGCGGGCAGTGCTGACGCCATCGAAAAAGCGCGCATCTGGGGAATGAGCCGACATGTCAGGGTTAAACCACTGACCGTGACCCATGCGTTCCACAGTCCGCAGATGAACCCAGCTGCCGCCGATATTGAAACCGTGGCGAAAACCGTCAACTACTGTGCGCCAACCCTGCCTTGGTATTCGACCTTGTCAGGCAAGCTTCAACCTAACCGGAGAATTGACGCGGACTATTGGGTCGAGCATTTGATCAAGGCGGTGCAGTTCAAACCTGCACTGGATGCGCTGGTGCAGGACTTGTCTTCTGACGCCGGGCTGGTCGGCGTGGAAATGGGCCCTGCGCCTGTGCTTTCCATGTTGCGTTGAAACAGCTACGCCGACGCCGAATTCTTCTCAACCTCCATGGAAGACAGCCAGGACACTAACACTTTCTGCGAAAGCCTGAGGGCGCTGTTCCGTCGTGGCTATGACATCAACTGGCCTGCCCTGAATGCAGGCGGGTCGGAATTTGACTTGGCTCCTTACGCTTTCAACCTGACGGACTTCTCTCGTTTCCCATCTACCGAGGAATCTCCCGTGTCAGTGACCAAACAGCCTGCAGCCAACCCGGAACCAGTTGATGAAGCTCTGTCTTCCCAAACCGTGGCAGAAACCGTGGTGGAGGTGTTGAGCCTCGTCACCGGTCATCCCGTGGAAGCAATTACGCAGGGCAAGAAGCTCAGCAGCGAGCTGGGGCTGGATTCAGTCAATCTCATCGAACTGGTCGACAAGCTTAGGGCAAGGCTGGGAGAAGCCGCGATGCCGCAAATGTCGCAGCTGTTTGATGTAGAGACCGTGAGTGATTTAACCGTCGCGCTTGAGCGCGCGGCAGTGAACCAGGAATAGGAAGGAACCATGACAATTTACATCAACCAATGCCAACACTATCTGCCTAACAGCGCGGTGGATAACACGCTGCTGGCACAACGTTTTGGCTTAAATGCCGACTGGATAAGCCTGTTTCTGGGCAATACCAGCCGTTATTTCGCCACCGATTTGGTGAGCGGGGAAGTGAAAAAATCCCTGTGTGATATCGCCACGGAAGCCGCCCAGGAGGTGATGCAAAAGGAGCTGCTCACCTCGGAAGATTTGGACTTTATCGTGCTTTCCACGGCAACACCGGATCAACTGATGCCTGCGACGGTCAATTTGGTCGCCGAACGTCTGGGGGCGAAAAACGTGCCCACCTTTCAGCTGCAATCCGGATGCACCGGCGCCATGCAGGCGATTTCCCTGGCGCGTTCATTGCTGCTCAGCGGTGAATACAAACGCGGGCTGGTGATTGGCGCCGATGTCTGTTCCAAGTTTATTGACCCGACCAAAGATTACGCCCAGAGCGATGCCAACGAGCAGATCAACTTTGCCCTGTTTGGCGACGGCGCCGGGGCGCTGATTATGTCGACGCAACCGACCGGCCTTGGCTGGGAAATCACCCAGTTCAGCTGCCGCTTCACCGGATTGGAACTTCCTCCCGGACAAATCGTTAACTGGCGTGGACTGCGCGAGACAGACGACGTGATGTTGATGGAAGACTACAAGGCGATTGAGGCACATGTGCCAAACTGGCTGCAGAGATGCTGGACAATCTCTGGACGGCAGCGGCCAGTGAAGGGAATGAAATCGACTGGTATCTGCCCCCGCAACTATCCGGCCGTATGACGCACCACATCGTCAATGAACTTGGGTTGTCACGCAACAAAGTCATTAACTGCGTGCATGAAACCGGTAACAACGGCAATGCGCTTCCTTTCGTCCAGCTCAGTTACCTGAGGGATCGCATGGAAGAGAAGCAGTCCGCCATGCTGATCGCCATTGAATCTTCCAAGTGGATCCAGGCAGGCATGCTTATCCGCAAGGAGGCTGTATGACCTCGCAAACCACAGCGGAGCGCTACGCCCTGACGCTGGATGGCGTAGCCATTGAAAATCGCGATGCCCTGATGCAGACCCTGCGCCGCACACGCGCTGCCCAGGCAAGGGTGAGTGCCGGACGTAAATGCCGGAAAACACCGCCACACTGGCTTGCAGAGCAGGGCTTCAAACCGGTCAGTTTTGCCGTAACAGGCTCTTTCAGCACCGCTATGGTCGGGGAATTGCTCACCGCCGGGTGTCTGGAAAAAGGCTGGCACCGACACTGACACTGTCTGACTACAACCAGTTTGTTCAGGATGTGCTCGACCCGGACAGCGACTTTCTGCGCGCCGATGCAGACTACTCACTCTGTTTGTTGGATGAGCACATCGTGACGGACAGGCTGCCCATGCCCTGGGGGCTGGATGACATTGAAAAAGCGCTGGATGAAGTGCTAACCTGTGCCGCCAGGCGTCCCAACAACTGCTTACCCTGACCAAAGGCTGCGCCGTGTTCAATACTCTGCCGCTTCCTGTGGTGTTGCAGCGCCAGATCCTTGGGGCTCGCGAGCGCAACCAGCTCAGTCGACTGTGGCAGGGGTTTAACCTGTCGCTGCTGTCACTTTCCGATGACAGCCACCGCGTGGTGGTGCTGGACACCCAGTGCCTGATGACCGGTGCGGGAAACTGGCGCGATGACCGCATGGCGTTTTACGCAAAATCCCCTTTAGCGATGGCCTGATGGACGCAATGATGCGCGAGGTCTCTGCGCTGGCTGCATCCGTTGCCGGTAAAGGCAAAAAGGCGCTGGTGCTGGATTTGGACAACACACTGTGGCGCGGGATCCTGGGGGATGACGGCATTGATGGGATTGGTCTTGAAGGCTGTCCAACCGGTGAGGCGCACCTCCAACTGCAAAAACTCATCAAGCAGTTCGCGTCTCAGGGCGTCTTGCTCAATATCAGCAGTAAGAATGACGCTGACAACGTCGAGAAAGCGCTGAAAACCCGCCACGACATGGCGTTGAAAGCGGGGGATTTTCTTCATATCCATGCGAACTGGGCGCCGAAAAGCCAGTCTGTCAAGGGCATTGCCGAGGCGCTCAATATTGGTGTCGACAGCTTGGTGTTTGTGGACGACAGCAGCTTTGAATGTGAAGAGGTGCAGCAGGCGCATCCTTCTGTCGCCACGCTGCAGGTTTCTGGTGAACCTGCGGGCTTTGCAGACCGCCTTGCCGACTTGAACGATTTTCTGGTGATGTCTGTCAGCGCCGAAGACAGGGGACGGGTAGAGAAATACCGTCAGGAAGCCGACCGGCAGGCATTGAAAGCAACAAGTGCCGACCTTGGCAGCTTCCTGCAAAGCCTGAATATCGAGCTTCGCGTACTGGCGGCAAGCGCGGCCGATGTTCCCCGCGTGGCGAACCTCAGCCAGCGCACCAACCAATTCAATATGACAACCCAGCGCCTGAGCGAAGAGGCGGTGAGCCGCTACCGTGCGCAAACAGACAAAGCGGTTTTTGCGCTGCGAAGCCAGGATCGCTTTGGCGATTACGGCCTGATAGGTGCCGCGTTCCTGACCATGACCGAGGAATCCCTGCACATCGACAACATGTTGCTCAGCTGCCGGGTTTTCTCCCGTGGTATCGAGCAAGCCGCTATCAGCCTCATTCTGCGCTGGGCGGCTGAAACCGGAAAACAGACCGTCACCGCTGAATTTATCCCAACCCAGAAAAACCAGCGTATGGCCGGTTTCTTCCCCTCAATGGGGTTTGAAGAAATCACGCCGGATGCGCTGCCACCGGGTACGGCTGCAGTGGGCGACCCACAAAGCCGGCTTTACTGTCACTCCCTTTCTGAGATAGCGCCACTGCCGACGCATCTCCACACCATCTACGAGGAAAGCTGCAATGGATAAACAGGATTTTGTTTCGCTGGTACAGGACTTTATGGATATGAACCTGACTGAATCAGCCTCAGTACGCCGCTGGTTGAACTGGATGGCTGGGATTCGCTCCACGCGGTGCGTCTGCTCAGCGAACTGGAAGCCAAAACTGGCCGCACGGTTTCAATCCCTGCGTTTTTGCAGGCTAACACCCTGAACGACATCCACCAACTGGCGTCGTGAGGAGGCAAGGATGAACAGTGCAGCGTTTCCGAATTCCCGGCGACATACGCTCTATTTTCTCGACCAGTCGAGCCAGTACCGTCCGGTATTCCTCTCTACAGAAGTGGATGCCACTGCAATGCAGGCACTGAGAGAGAAAGCAAAGACCAAGCCGGATGCAGAGGTGCCCGGAGTGGTCGCTATGGTGATGTTTGCTACCGGCAGGGCGCTGTCTGCTCACCCCATGGCAAACGGGGTTGTAACCGGGAAGTGGCGTCCCAAGTTTCACCGCTTTCCCGCTGTGCACGGCAAGTTTTCGCTGGATAAAGAGATTGACGGCGTGCGGTGTGTGGGATCGGGCATGGTCAGCCATGCAGACACCAAATCGCTGGCACAGATCCAGGCCGAGGTGGACTTGCTCAAGCGCACGCCCCTTGCGCATTGGCCGGAGTTTCCGCAGTTGAAAAAGCTCCAGTCCTTGCCGGTGCCGGTTGGACGCTGGTTGTTTGGCAAGTTGATGAACAACCCCGCAACCAAACACAAACTGCAGGGTTCATTTGCGGTGACCTCGCTGGGGCACCGTCCGGTCGGGCACTTTATTCCCCAGATCGGGGCATCTGTCACCCTGGGGGTGGGACAAATCCAGAGTAAGGCCGTGGTAGAAAACGGCGCCATTGTCTGCCGTGACATGTTACCGCTGACACTGGCTTTTGATCATCGCGTGATTGACGGCGCCGAAGCCGCTGATCTGCTGCAAGACCTCAAGCAGGGACTTGAGTCCCTCAAAGGATAACTTTTAAGGAGAAAGACCATGGAACAGACACAAGTATGCATCGTAGGTGGTGGCCCGGCAGGTTTGGTGCTGGCTGTACAACTGGCGGAAAAAGGTGTGAATGTCACTGTGTTGGAAGCGGCAAAGACGTACGAGCGTTCATTTCGCGGTGAGTCAATTCAGCCGATACCGTCGGCATTTTCCACGAACTGGGCATTTCTGGCGCCATTGAGGCACACGGTTGTATGGTGACCAAAGAGCTGGAAGTGTGGGAGGGCGACACCCGCCGCCTGAGCCTTGATTACCAGAAAATGCCTTACCAGCATAAGTTTGTTATCGACGTACCCCAGCCAGTGTTTCTCAATGCGCTGGCAGAAAAACTGCAGAACTATCCCAATGCAACTCTGATCCGCGGCGCGGCGTTTGATGATGTGATTGAACAGGAAGACCGTGTGGTGGGCGTGACTTACCGCGAAGGTGGGGAAACCAAATCCCTGTTCGCCAGTGCGGTGATCGCCGCTGATGGCCGCTACTCCAAAGTGCGTGATAAAGCCGCGGTGCCCTACAACAAAACGCCACAGGATCGGGATGTCATCTGGTGCAAAATCCCAATCCCGGAAGGTTGGGACAAACACAAGTACTACATCCTGCTCAATGGTGCCCAGCACGTGATCCTGTTGCCATCTTTCCCGAATGAGTACCGAACTGGCGTGAATATTCCTAAAGGTGGCTTTGCCGCGCTGAAGAAACAGGGCATTGAGTCATTTTATGAGCTGGTGGATGAGGTTAACCCAGAGCTGGGTGCCCACATGCGTGAGCACATTGATGGCTGGAAAGACTTGCACCTGCTCGATATCTTCACTTCCAAAGCGCCGCTGTGGGGCAAAGATGGTCTGGTGATGATTGGTGATTCTGCCCACACGCTGACGCCGCTGCTGGGGCAGGGTGTCAACATCGCCATTCAGGATGCTATGACGTTGGCACCCATGCTGGCCGAGAAGGTACTAAGCAGCCAGCCGGTGGACACCGCGTTTATTCGCCAGTTCCAGGCCGAGCGCCAGCCACAGGTGGATTTCGTGACCAAGATGCAGCAGCGTCAGGAAAAGCTGCTCTGTACCGATTCCAAGGGACTGCTGCGCGCGCGCCGTGCTTACTACTTCATCCTGAACCGCCTGCGCTTTATGCAGCACCATATTCTCAACCAGATTTCCTATAAACGTCAGCGCATGCTGGCAGCGGGGAAAGCGGTATGAACAGACAGCACGATGTGGCTGAATTGAAGGCGTTCGCGCGCCTTCATGGCCGCGCACAGAATCTGGATGAAAGGCTGCTCGATTTTGCCCTCTACAACATAGAAAACGACCGTTGTGGCGATAAACAAAGCTGGGCGAAGGTGTTGGTGACCCTGGCTGAACGCGCAGTCATTGACGGTGACCTGCCTACTGCCGTTCAGCTGTTCAATCTTGCCCGCTTTCCCTACGCCGGTGATCCGGTGCGCCAGCAGGCACTGAAACGCTGTCAGCACATTTACCGTGAATGGCTGACACAGGAAGTGCCGGATGCAGAATACTGGCGGTTTTCCTCCCCGGGGTTTGGCTGCTACGCCACAGGCTGGACAGCAACAAGCCGGTGGTGATTGTGCTGGGTGGCATTGTGTCAATTAAAGAGCAGTGGCACCGTTTGTTGCGGATGGCTAAAAAGCTGGGTTATTGCGTTGTTGTCACCGAGCTTCCCGGTGTGGGCGAAAACGGGCTCCCTTACGACGCCTCCGACAGCCAACTGTTCCGCCGGATAGTCCGCCGCCTGAATGGACGCGCCAACACGGATTGCGTGAAAGTGATTGGGTTCAGTTTTGGCGGTCACCTTGCCATGAATGCCGCACTGACAATGCCCGCCATTAAAAGCATCACTACGGTGGGCGCGCCGGTGTCGGGCTTTTTCTCACAGGCAGCAGACACACTGCCAGTACCGGACATTACCTACGACACCCTGGCACACATCCTTGGCTGCGAGCGTGATGATGTAAAACCAAGGCTCTCAGGCTGGGGACTCACACCTGCCGCGCTTGGACAGCTTCCGGCCAAAGTGAATTATCTCGCCAGCAGCCGTGATGAGATTATCCCTCTCAGCGATATGGAGGCGATACGCGCAAACGTGCCGCGAAACCAAATCCTGAAAGTGGATGACATTCACGGTGCGCCGAACCATTTGCCACTCACCGCCGCCTGGATTGCGTCTGATTTGGTCAAAGGCTCGAAACTTTCCTGGCTCAGCGCCTGACCGATACCCTGGTTCGTCGCAAAGGGCGCAAAGCAGGTGCGGAATGGGCGCATCGGAATACGGCAATTCAAGTGGTTTAAAAGGAGGGCTGAGAATGGCAGCGAGAACACGCGCAGGTTCGTGGTTGGGAAGGGCATTACACCCGGAAAAAGTAAATGTAGTTTGTTTTCCTTTTGCGGGGGGAAGTGGCGCAAGTTATGCCTCGCTGGAGTCATTGCTTGGCGAACCGTATCACGTGGTGCCGGTGGAGTTTCCGGGGCGGGACGGAAGGCGCGGCGAGCCGTTTATCACCCGCTTTACCAAGGCGTCGCAGTCCATTCTGGATGAAACCTGTGATGCATTGGCGGGCTTTCGTGTCGTGATTTACGGTCACAGCATGGGGGCGTGGTTTGCCTGGTCTTTGGCAAAAGCGCTGGCTGAACGGGGTGAACCGGCAGAACTGCTGGTGGTCGCCGCCCAGCGAGCACCTTCGCTGGCCTATCCGTTTATCCCGAATGAACAGATGGACGATGAGACCATGCTGGAGTACCTGCATGGGTTTGAGAGCTTTGCCGGAATGAAGGTATCCATGAACATTCTCACCCAATGGATCCTCCCGGTGATCCGTGCGGATTTATCCCTTTGTGAGAGTCATGACGTTTGTCACCGCCGTTATCGTTATCCGGCGTTGGTGCTTGGCGCGACTCAGGACACCTTTGTCACGTCAGCGGCGTTGCAAAGCTGGGAGCAGCATTTCGAGCCATCGACGGCGGTTCGCACACTGGATGCCGGACACTTTTTTATTCGCACAGACCCGGAATGGGTCGCTGACAACCTGCGTTCGGTGCACAAAGAGGTGGAGCAAAGAAGATGGAAAATAGCCGGCTGATGACAGCCAATACGCGCGACACATCGTCGTTTATCCAGTTGTCGCTGCACAATGGTGCCATCCACGGTCTGCCAGTGACCTTAGTGATAGGGCGCTTTACCCGGGCGAAGTTCGAACACCGCGACTTCGCACACTATTTTGCCGATCTGGATGAGGCCGAAAACTGGTGCCCTAAACGGCGTCAGGACTATCTGGCGGGGCGTCTGTGCGCTGCCGCTGCTTCACAAGGAACCGTTGCCTTGTCGCATCTCGCGCCCCAGGGAATTGGCCGCCACGCGGATGGCAGGCCAGCGTGGCACCGTGATATCACAGGGTCAATCAGCCACAGCGGTGAGCTGGCATTGGCAGTGGTTGCCGGCGCGGGAGAGGGGGTCTGTCTCGGCACTGACGTGGAGTTCAAGGTTGGGCAAAAACAGGCGCAGGGTCTTGGCCGGTTTGTCTTGTCAGAAACAGAAAAAGAGGTGGTGCGTGCAAGCGGCCTGAACTTCTCACTGGCGGTCACTTTGGTCTTTTCGGCCAAAGAAACCCTGTTCAAAGCGTTCAGTGAACCGGGGGAGAGGCTCAGTTTCACCCGGGCCAGGTTGGTGGGGATAGATATTGGCCAGCAAGCCTTGCAGTTTGTGGCTGACGGCGAGAACGGAAACCCGGTTCTCCATACTGTGCTGTTCGCACTGATCCTTGATGCCAAAAAATCCAGTGATTCGCCATTGCGGCAACTGGCTGTGGCTACTTTATATCTCGCTGCGAATAAGTAAAATTTGCCCTCTGACAAAGGCGTGAAGAACGGGTGTGAATCCGTCTTCGCGCCTTTGTTTTTCTACCATTCCCGCCAGCAAATACCCCACACCCTGTCAGATGGGACAGTACCGCCAAAACCGGCCGGACGTTAGGCTTTTCCTACACCTGATAAAGAAGGATCTACCCATGAAACCGTCCGATTCTGGGGCGAAGGTGGTTTGGCCAGCGGCACGTCCCTGGCTGACACTCGCGCTCATCATTCCACTACTCCTGCTGGCGTTTGCCGGTCTTCAATCGTTGGAAATCCGCTCCAACTACCGCGTCTATTTCGACAAAGACAACGTCCAGCTGAACCAGTTTGACCAGATGGAAAAAACCTTCAGCCGTAATGACAACGTGGCGTTTGTCCTCACGCCAAAAAACGGCGATATCTACAGCCCCGAAACGCTGGATGCGGTGCGCTGGTTGACCGAGCAGGCGTGGCAAACCCCGTTTTCCACCCGCGTTGATTCGCTGACCAACTTCCAGTATTCGGAAGCCGATGGCGACGACCTGTATGTGGGGGATTTGTTGCCAGGCAAAGGGAGCATTTCGCCGGACATGGCGGATAAAGTGCGCCGCGTTGCTATGTCGGAGCCGACGCTGCTGGGGCGGGTAGTCGCCCGCGATGGCGGTTTGACCATGGTAAATATCACCGTTCAAACGCCACAGAGCGATGCGGATAAACATGTCCGCGCCGTCACTGACTATGCATTGTCACTGAAAGAGAAGTTTGACCAGGCTTATCCGGACATCGACACTCGGATCGCCGGTATGCTGGCGGTGAACCGGGCATTCGGCGATGAAACGGCAAAAGATGGCTCAACCCTTATCCCCCTGATGTTGCTTATCATTATGGTGGTGAGCGCGTTGCTTTTCCGTTCGGTGGGCGCCTTTGTCGGCACGTTTGTCGTGGTGATTTTCAGTATTATCGGTGCGCTGGGTTTTGCCGGTTGGGTGGGCATTCCCATTACCAGTGCCACCATTAATGCGCCGGTGATGATCCTGACACTGGCCGTGGCTGATTGTATCCATATCGTCGGGGTGTTCAGAGCGGGACTGCAAAAAGGCTTAGGCAGGGCGCAGGCGGCATCACAAAGTTTCTACACCAATTTACGTCCGGTTGTGCTGACGTCAGTGACCACGGCGATAGCTTTCTTACCCTGAACGGGTCCAATGCGCCGCCAATCCGTGATTTGGGCAATCTGGTCGCTTTTGGTGTGATGTTGGCGATGTTGCTGGCACTGACTGTGATGCCCGCCATGCTGCGCTTGATCCCTGCCAAAGTGAAACCACAGAGCAAACCCGCAGCCTGGCTGGAGCAGCTGGCCGAACGCATTATTGCCAACCGCCGCGTGTTGCTGCCGGTGACATTGCTTGTCAGCGCCGGGCTGGTTGCTCTCGCGCCGATGAACGAACTGGATGACAGACCAATCCAGTATTTCTCCAAAGACACCACTATCCGCCAAACCGCTGACTACGTTGAACAGAACCATTCAGGGATGACCTATGTCGAAGTTGCCCTTGATACTGGTGAAGACGGCGGGATCAGCAATCCAGCTTTCCTGACAACGCTGGGGACATTCACTGAATGGCTGCGCAATCAGCCGGAAGTTGACCACGTTGTCTCGCTGTCCGATGTCTTCAAGCGCCTGAACAAAAACATGAACGGCGACGATGCAGCGTTTTACCAATTGCCTCAGGACAGGGAGCTGGCGTCGCAATACTTGCTGTTGTACGAAATGTCCCTGCCTTATGGGCTGGATCTGAACAACATCATCAATGTCTCCAAATCCTCGACGCGCCTGTTACTGACGCTGAAAAATATCCCATCGTCGGAAATTGTTGGTCTGGAAGAGCGGATCCACAATCAGGTGGCTTTCCTCAACGACCAAATCAAAGTGCAAAGCGCCGGGCCTTACCTGATCTTTGCCCATATCAGCGAAACCAATATGGACTCTATGGTCAAAGCCTCCATTCTGGCATTTGTGCTGATTTCGCTGGTGATTGGCATCAGCCTCCGATCCTGGCGTCTGGCGCTGGTAAGCCTGGTGCCGAATGTTCTGCCGGTGCTTGCGGGCTTTGGTATGTGGACACTGATTGATGGCACCATCAACATGGGAATGTCGATTGTCTGCGCGGCCACTTTGGGCATCGTGGTGGACGATACGGTTCACTTCCTGACGCACTATCACGACAGGCGCAAGCAGGGCGCTGCCACAGAAACTGCTATCATCCATGCCTTCACAACGGCCGGTAAGGCGATGCTCACGAGTACCGTAGTGCTGGCGCTGGGCTTCGCTGTCCTTACCCTTTCAAATTACAAACTCAATATCGACCTTGGCTATATCACGGTGTTTATCGTGACCATCGCTTTGATCCTGGATGCGATATTGCTGCCGACCCTGCTGATGATCTTCGACCGTCACCCTAAACCTGTTAAGGAGAGACTCCATGAAACTGCACAAAGCAATGTTTAAACCGAGCCATGCCGCGCTGCTGATTGCGGTGCTGCTGCCTGCGACAGCCATGGCGGCGTTAACCGCAGACGAAGTGGCGCAAACGCGCAAGGACAAAGATTCAGGTTGGGGAAGTACGCTTTCGATGATGGAAATGACGCTCCGCAACGCCCAGGGCGATGAAAGTACTCGCAAGCTGGAGGTGAAAACCTTGGAGCGCAAGGGAGAGGGCGACCAGAGCATTACCGTGTTTGAAGAACCCTTTGATATCCGCGGCACCAGTTTGCTGGTGCACAGTAAAATAGAAGATTCCGATGACCAGTGGCTTTACCTTCCCGCTTTGAAGCGGGTGAAACGAATCTCATCGGCCAACAAGTCAGGGCCTTTTGTGGGCAGTGAGTTTGCTTATGAAGACCTCAGTTCGTTTGAAGTGGCCAAATATGATTACAAACTGCTGCCGGATGCGCCTTGCGGCGAGCTGACTTGCTATGTGCTTGAAGCAACACCCCGCTATGAATTCACCGGTTACACCAAGTTGGTTAACTGGATTGATAAAGAGGCGTTCCGCTTACAGAAGGTGGAGTTCTATGACCGCCGTAATGCACTACTGAAAACCCTGACGTTGGATGATTACCGCCTGTACGAAGACAAATTCTGGCGTGCCCATGTGATGGATATGGTCAACGAACAGACAGGGAAAAGCACAGTGTTAACGGTCGAGGATATCGATTTCTCACCTTCATTCCGCGCAGGGGAATTTCGCCAAGCGCAGTTCTCAAGGAGTGTGAAGCGGTGAAAGGGTCGTTAACTTTACTCTTTTCTCTGCTGACAGCGCCGCTTTGCGGCGCTGTTGAGCAAGAATATGAACTGTTGCTCCAGTACAGGGGATTTACCCATAGCGGCCAGTTTGAAGGGCAGGATCAGAACCAGTTTCTGGCGGGCTTTGATGCCAAATGGATTGTGCCCCTAACGGATAACCAGGAGCTGGTGATCAATCCGGTCGGCGGGTAGACAGCATGGACGACAACCGGAGCCAACTGGATTTTTCGGCGCTTTACTGGATCTATTTTGCCGAAAACTGGCAGCTGAAAGCAGGTATCGATACGGTGTTCTGGGGCGTTGCAGAGTCCAACCATTTGGTGAATATCATCAACCAAATTGATACCACCTACGATTTTGATATGGAAACCCGCTTTGGTCAGCCCATGGTGTCTGCCAGCTATCTGTTTGATGCATCGAGCCTGACCGTCATGTATCTGCCATTCTTCCGCCCCAGAAACTATCCAAGCCCAGATGGACGGATCCGCACCAGCCTGCCGGTAGTGGACGATGAAATCTACCTCGCCGGTGCTTCGGAAACCTCCAACGACATTGCAGTGCGCTGGAGCACCATTATCGACAATCTGGATTTGAACCTGTTCGGTTTTCATGGCATCAACCGCGCGCCGTCTCTGGTGCCAAATGCTGATTTTACTGCGTTGGTGCCCCAGTACTCCAAAGCCAACCAGTTTGGTTTGATGCGCAACTGACCCTTGAGAACACCTTGCTTAAAGCCGAGTACCTGTATACCAATGGACTGAGCCAGGACTTTTCCGCAGCAGTGGCCGGGTTGGAATATACCTTGGTTTCCGGCTTCGACAGCCCTGAGGTCAGCGCGGTACTTGAATACAACTGGGATGAACGGGGAAACGATGCGGACACTGCCTTGAACCGGGACCTGTTTTTGGCAACCCGAGTTGGATTCAACAATGCCAGTTCGTCGGAATTGTTGGCGGGCGTATATCTTGATACTTCCAACAGCAGTCAAATCTGGCGTGCTGAGTACAGCCAACGTATCGGTGAACAAAGTACGCTGGAGGTGGTGGGGTGGATATTCAATCCGGACAGCGCCGATATCCAGCTACAGGATCTGGCTAGAGAAGACGGGTTAAGCCTGACCTTTCACTATTACTTCTGACTCGCTTGTTCTGACATCCATTGCCCAGACAAAACACCGCCTTTCCCGGCGGTGTTTTTGTCTGTTGGGTATTTAGATTTTCAACTGAGGATCAGGCTGTCACTTTTGCGCCGCATCTGGATGAGAACGCCGGCCTCAAAGGCTTGTGTCGCCGTGACTTTCCAATGCTCCAGTGTTGGTGCCGATGGCATGATGTCATCGTTTGCTGCGGAAGATTGCTGGCTGGGAGAGAGCTTGGTCAGTGCAACATAAGCAGCGCACTCATCAATAAGGTTGCTTTCCGCGAGCTGGCAGAAAAAGGTGTAGTCGCACAGCGTCACCAAGGTGCTCTGTTTGCCAAGGGCAAGTTTGCTTTGCAGCGCCGACAGCTCTTTGTCTGAGCGCACGGTAATAGTGCAGCATTCCTGAAGATGCTGTTGGATTTCCGCTTTTTGGCTTTCGTCTTCTTCCTGAATAGCGAGCACCGCGTTCCTGATCACTGAATGACGAAGGTTGATTCTGCGCCGAATCCGGAAAGGAAATGGCGGTACGCCACCCCTTGTCCTTTGCTGTTCATCGAGATAAAGCAGGTTGTCCAGGGCCGTTTAAGGCGCTGTATTGCCGCCGGGCCAAAGAACAGCGATTCATTTGCCCTCGCCATTGGATAGGTCTCTATCAATACGCCGGGAATTTCAAGGGCTTCCAAACCCAGCGCATCACCTAATTTTGAAGACACATTTGGGTAGCAGATTTGGCTGATGTTCCAGCAATACGCGATTTCTTGAAGTTGCCCGGCAGTATAGGAAAAGCGGTGAGGTGGGGATGAAAGATACAATCTGCGTTCGTTGTCATTGTCTGCGCAGAATTGACGCGGACTTAACACAGTTTCACCTGCAAAGCAGCGATGGCTGGCAACGATCCTGTTACCTTCAACCAGTATCCATGCAATACCCGCCCGGTTGGATAGGGCCAATGCCCTGTCAATGGCTAACGCCAGTTCATCGGGCATGGTTACTTCAGTTCTTACCCGCGCTGATGTACCGCAGACGTGTTGAGTTTCCAAAAGTCTTTGTCCTCATGGTGTCGTAGCACGATGTTTAGTGTTGTAGCGCGATGTTAGAAAATGCTGCGGGTGGTGGCGACTGTAAGAAGTGACAGTTTTTGAAAGTGATGTGATTTTTATATTTAAATTCAAGCAAATAAACTGGTTGTGGTGGAGGCTGTCATTTTCAACAGCTAACCAAGGCTACCGAACTTCCATAACTTTTAACCCGTTCGACAACATTCATTTGATGGACCGCCAAAACGGTTAAAAGGAAGAGACCATGAACCAGCTCATTACCCTGACACCTGAAACGCAACGTGCTAACCAAACTGTTGTTAATGAGATTTTTCGCCTTCGTCACCGCAGCTTTCTGGAGCGACTGGGCTGGGAAGTGACCTCGACTGAGCAAATGGAATGTGATGATTTTGACCGCAGTGGTGCCAGCTATGTGGCGCTGAAAGGGCAGGACAATGATGTGGTTGGTTGCTGGCGGGCACTGCCGACGCAGGGGCGCTATATGTTGAAAGATGTTTTCCCCCAACTCCTGCAAGGCGAGCCCGCGCCAATGGAAGACGACATCTGGGAAATCTCCCGCTTCACCACAGCAAAAGAAAGCTACCGCGAGGCTTCTGCCGGTTGGTTCGGTACCAACGCCCTGACCCTCATCCACTCCTTTTACGATTTTGCCCAAGAGAATAATATCCGCGCCTATGTACTGGTCACCACAGTAGGCTGCGAACGCATGCTGCGCTCTTTGGGACTGACTATGCGCCGGATGGGAGACGGAAAATCCCTGCAAGTGGGCAAGGAGCGCTCAGTGGCGCTTTGGCTGGAAGTGGACGAATCCCTGAATTTGCAAGGTAGAAAGCTGGACTCGTAAATTAATCGTTTAGACTTTAAAAAGCCGCTGATTACGCTCAGCGGCCATTTTTTTGTTCCGCTGATCCGGATTTGAATTTGGCTGCAACCGCGGTGTTTCCTCTCGAATCATGGGTAAGAGGCATGTAGACTGCCTCTTACTTTGAATTCCAGATTGAGGCACCACATGCAAGCAAGCACCGCGTATTTAAAAACACTCAAAGATGTTTTCGGTTTTGACGGATTACGCGGTGGTCAGCAAAGTGTGGTCGAAAACGTGCTGGCAGGGCATTCGGCGGCGGCCATCTTTCCCACCGGTTCGGGGAAGTCACTTTGTTATCAACTTCCTGCCCTGCACTTGCCGCATCTGACCTTGGTGATTTCTCCGCTACTGGCACTGATGAAAGATCAGCTCGATTTTCTGCGCAGCAAAGGCATTGCAGCGGCATCGATTGACTCTTCCCTCACTTATGACGAATCGCGTGAAGTGATGCGCTCGGTGAAAGCGGGCGAAACCAAAATTTTGATGATTTCTGTCGAGCGTCTGAAAAACGAACGCTTCCGTCAGTTTATTTCCTCGGTGCCGATTTCTCTGCTGGTGGTGGATGAAGCGCACTGTATTTCGGAATGGGGGCACAACTTCCGTCCGGATTACCTGAAACTGCCCGCTTACCGCACCCAGCTCAATATTCCCCAAGTCTTGCTTTTAACCGCGACGGCAACGCCGCAGGTCATCGATGATATGCGCAACAAGTTCGGCATTGCGCAAGAGAATGTCGAGGTGACGGGCTTCTATCGGCATAACCTGGATCTTAATGTGCTTCCTTGCAGGGAAGAGGAAAAAGATGAGGCTTTGCTGAGCTTGATTCATAGTGTGCCGTTTCCCCAACCGACCATTGTTTACGTGACCTTGCAGCAGACATCCGAAAGTGTGGCAGGGAAGCTCAGGGCAGCGGGTGTTGCCGCGCAGGCTTACCACGCGGGCATGGCGAGTGAAGACCGCCAGCGGATCCAAAACGCCTTCATGCGCGGGGAGATCAACTGCATTGTGGCGACCATTGCGTTCGGGATGGGCGTGGACAAATCGGATATCCGTGCGGTGATCCACTACGATTTGCCGAAATCCGTGGAGAACTACAGTCAGGAGATTGGACGGGCAGGGCGTGATGGCCAGCCGTCAGTCTGCTCTGTGCTTGCCAATCGTGAGTCTGTCAGTGTGCTGGAGAACTTTGTCTTCGGCGACACGCCGGATCTTATCGCAATCCGTGCGGTGATTGATGAAATTGGCGCAACACCGGCGGGTAAACCGTGGGAAGTGATGCTCACCCGGCTATCCCGAGAGAGTAACGTACGCCAGTTGCCACTTAAAACCTTGCTGGTTTACCTTGAACTTGCGGGCATTATCGAACCTCAGTTCAGCTATTTCGCCGATTATCGCTTCAAAATGCTGGTATCGGCAGAGCAGATACTGAGCCAGTTTGATGGCGAGAGACGGCAGTTTGTAGAGGCGATTTTCCAGTGTTCGCCAAAATCCCGCACTTGGCACAGTGTTGACTTCGATGCGCTTTGGCAAGGCTTCAGCGCAGAAAGAAAACGGGCGGTTACTGCGCTGGATTACTTTGCAGACAAAGGCTGGATAGAGCTTGAAAGCAAACAAATGATGGATGTTTACCGCGTGAACTGTCTTGAGGCCTGTCAGGGTGAGCAGGCGCAGCAACTGAGTCAGGAAATGCATGCCTTGTTCCTTTCCAAGGAAGAGTCGGAAATCAACGCGTTCATGCCATGTTGTCCCTGTTTGAAACCGATACCTGTCTGAGTCATCGCCTGGCGGCGTATTTTGCTGATGAACATGCACCGGCGCAATGCGGCCACTGTTCTGTCTGTCGCGGCAACATCGCACGCTTGCCAAAGGCGAGCGCTCAAGAGAGCGTCGAACCAGCAATGTTGCAGCGATTGATACAGCCTCTGATGGATGCTGCGTTCAAAGAGGACGTGGCTGTGTCTGCTGAAGCGGCGACGCGCTTTCTTTGCGGCATTGCCACACCACTGAGCACCCGGTTACGCGCCGGGAAAATGGAAGGATTTGGCAAGCTTTCGGCTTACCCCTTTGACGAAGTGAAAAAGCTGGTTCAATCGCTGGCAATTTAGCCTGTTTCCGGCGCACAAAAGTTTGTATTCGCATAGGTACAGTGCAGCGTCGATGGTATGATCCGCGGCATCAACAAACGGGAAATGTAAACCCGCTACGGAGTTAAAATGGCAAAGCTAACCCTTCAAGAACAGATGCTTCAGGCTGGTCTTATCGACAAAAAGAAAATGAAGAAGGCCGGTAAGAGCTCGAAGAAATCGCGTACCCTGCAAAAGAAGCCAAAGCGGCAGTTGAAGAAAAACGTGCCGCACAGGTTGCCCAGGATCAGGAACTGAACCGTCAGAAGCAGCTGGAAGCCGAGAAAAAGGCGATTGCCGCACAGGTGAAGCAACTTGTTGAAATGAACAAGATTGACCGCAAGGACGGCGATATCGGCTACAACTTCACTGACGGCACACTGGTGAAGAAAATTTATGTTGATAAAGCGACGCAAGACCAACTGGTTAATGGCCGTCTGGCGATTGCCCGTGATGGTGAAGGTTATGCGATTGTTCCGGGCGTGGTGGCAGATAAAATCGCCCAGCGTGATGAATCGACCATCGTCCTGAACAACACCGTGGATGAGCAGGCGATGGACGAAGACGATCCATACGCGGACTTTAAGATCCCTGATGATCTGATGTGGTAAGCCGCCGCCTTACTGAATAAAGCGGTTCACATCTATCCATTGGTTTTGTTTGGCAGAAGCAGCATGGCATCAATGGTGCACTGCACTTCGTAACCTTCGCGAAAACCGGTGTAATGAGGTTTGCCCTGCTCGATGCATTCCATCAGCTCGGCAACCTCAATCACTTTCAAATCGTTAAACCCCAGGTGATGCCCCGGAGCTGGGCAAAAATTCCCGTATGGCGGGTGCGCTGGGCCCGTTTCGATTTTCCTGAATCCGCCGTTTCCATCCCCACCTTGTCGCGTCCACACCAATAACTCATTCATCCGCTCCTGACTGAACTGAATCGCCCCTTGGGTGCCGGTAATTTCAAACGACAAATCCATGGTTCTGCCTGTCATCATCCAGCTGACATCAATGCTTCCGGTTGCGCCATTGCCAAATTCAAGCAGCGCATGGGCAACATCATCCACCAACACAGGGCGTCTTTCGCTGCTTCCCGGTTTTACCGGTCTTTCTTTGTGAACGGTTTCAGTGACGGCATTCACGTTGGTAATAGGGCCGACTAAAAAACGCGCCATGGAAACAATGTGGCTGCCGATATCGGCCAGTGCGCCGCCACCATCGGGATCGGTGCGGAATGAGTGGGGGGATTCGGGATTGCCCATGTAGTCTTCGGCGTGCCTGCCGCGAAAACTGATAACCTCGCCAACGTCACCGCTTTCAATCAGTGATTTTGCATAGTGGATCAGGGGATTTCGCAGGAAATTGAAGCCGACCAGCGTGGTCGTGCCTGCCTGCTCTGCTGCTTCCGTCATGCGTTTGGCTGAATCACAGGTGGTGGAAAGGGGCTTTTCACAATACACATGCTTGCCGGCTTGAATGGCGGCGAGCGTAATAGCTTCATGTAGGGCATTGGGCGCGGTGATGGCAACCACGTCGATTTCCGGGTTGTCGACGAGGGTTTCCCAGCTTCCCGTTGAATGGGCAAACCCGAGCTTTTGCGCCTGCAATGATGCTGTTTCATCATCCACATCGGCAAGGGTATGCAGGTGGATGTTAAACGGCAGATCGAACAAGCCTCCTACCGAACGGAATGCGTTGGCGTGACAGCGCCCCATAAAGCCTGAACCAACCAGGCCAATATTTAATACAGCTTTGGTCATTTTGTTTCTCCGTTATGCCAGTTCGCGCAGTGACACAGCGTTAATCAGGTTTTCTTCGGTCATGTCATCTCCGGTAAACTCACCGGCGATACGGCCTTCGGCAATGGTCAGTATGCGGTGGCTGACCCCAATCACTTCGGGCATTTCAGATGAAATCACGATCACCGCCAACCCCTGTTCGGCAAGCCCGGCGATGAGTTCATGAATGGCCGACTTTGATCCGACATCAATGCCGCGGGTAGGCTCATCCAGGATGATGAGTTTGGGATTGGCGCAGAGCCATTTGGCGAGCACAAACTTTTGTTGATTCCCGCCGGAGAGGTTGGATACCGGCTGATCCGGGCCGGTGGTTTTGATTTCGAGCAGTGACTGGTAACGCTGGTAGAGTTCCTTTTCGCGCATCTCGTCCATGATCCCTGCTTTAGAAACCATTTTCAGATGGGGCAGGGTAATGTTGTCCTGTCCGCCCATATTGAGTACCAGCCCCTGTTCTTTACGGCTTTCCGGCACCAGCGCCAACCCTTTGTCAATGGCTTCGCGGTTGAATTGAAAGAGACGGATTCGCCAGAAAAACGGATCTCCCCGGCGTCTTTTTTCCTGATGCCGAAAATGGTTTCAACGATTTCGGTTCGACCTGCACCAATCAGTCCGTACAGGCCAAGCACTTCGCCGGTGCGCACTGAAAAGCTGATGTCTTCAAACAGCCCATCGACGGCCAGTTTGTCGACCCCCAACACTTCCTCACCGAAATTGGCTTTGGCACGGATAAAATACTGATCCAGTGTGCGGCCAATCATTTTGCTGGTGATCTCCTGGGCATTGGTATCCTTTGTCAGCAGTGTGCCCTGTATCTTGCCGTCTTTCAGTACTGTGATACGGTTGGTTATCTGGAAGATTTCATCCATTTTGTGGCTGATATACACAATCCCCACACCGTGGGATTTCAGGGTGTTGATGGTGGCAAAAAGCTGGTCTTTTTCTAAATCGGTCAGCGATGCGGTTGGTTCGTCAAACACCACTATGTTGGCTTTGAATGCATGCACACGGGCGATTTCCACCATTTGCTGGCGGGCAATGGTGAGATCACCCACCGGGTATCAGCCGTGAAATCGCAGCCGAGCAAATCCAGCGCAGCCTGCGCATCTTTATTGAGTTTTCCCACCTGGAGCACACCGAGTGCGTTGGTCGGCCAGGCACCGAGGAAGATATTTTCCGCCACTGAAAGTTCTGGCGACAGCGACAGCTCCTGGTGGATAAGCAAGATCCCGCGCTCCAGCGCATCCCGTGGTGTCGGCAGTTTAACGGCTTCGCCTTTATGGCGGATTTCACCTTCTTCGGCTGGTAGATGCCCGCGAGCACTTTCATCAGTAGATTTCCCCGCGCCGTTTTCACCCACCAGTGCATGGACTTCGCCCGGCCGGATATCAAAGCTGACGCCATCGAGCGCGGTAACACCGGGAAACCGTTTGGTGATCCCATTGAGGACGAGCAGATTTTCCTTGTCAGTCATCGTAAATCCCTATTTTTTCGCCAGCATCAGACGGTCAAGCAGCAGCGCCAGTACCAGCACGCTTCCCATCACCATCAATTCGATGTAATTCGGTGTGTTGAGCAATCGCAGCCCGTTTTGCAGCACTGCCAGCGTCAGCACGCCGCCAAGGGTTTTCCAGAGACTGCCGTAACCGCCCTGTAAACGGGTTCCCCCCAATACCACGGCGATAATCGCCCACAGCTCCCAAATCCTGCCCGCATTGGGCTCCGCAGTGCCGAGGCGCATGGAAAGCAGTATTCCCGAAATGGCGGCCAGGGTGCCGCACAGGACAAAGTTGATCACCTTATGGCGTTTAACCCGGATCCCTGCTTCATGGGCGGCTTCAATGTTGTCGCCGATGGCGTAAGCTTCGCGGCCGTGTCGGGTGTGGGAAAGCATCCATTGCAGGGCAAACGTCAGCCCCAGGAAAGTCATCGCGGTGATGGAAATGGGGCCAAGATAGATTTCAGGGTATTCGGTGTAGCTGAAATCCTGCACCATCAGGCATTCTCGCCGGTATAGATAAACACCAGCCCGCGGATACCAATCAATCCCCCAAGGGTGACAATAAATGAGTGCATGCCGGACAACACCACCAGTGTGCCGTTGAGCAGCCCAAGCAAGGCACCGCTCAACAGGGCAACAAACACCGCAGGCCAGACACCAATGTCCGGTTGAAGGCCTATCGCCAATGCGCAGGCGAGGGCGAGGATAGCGCCGACGGAAAGGTCAATCTCCCCGTTGATCATCACCAGCGTCATCCCCACTGCCAGAATGCCGATGAAGGCGGATTGGGTCAGAACGTTGCTCAGGTTGTTCACTGTCAGGAAGTAAGGTGAAGCAAAAGAAAAGGTCGCCATGGCCAGTAACAGAAACAGCCAGATATGGTTGCGAGCCAGCATGCGTCCTGCCGTGGACAAGTGATGGTTCTTCATCGCTGCATCTCCATTGCGTTTTTGGGTGGATGGCGTCGTAGTGTTGTCAACTGAACTCATGCCAGCACCCTCCCGCGTTGCGCGGCCAGGTCAGCCCAGACAGCGAAGATAATGACACTCCATGTCACCAGCCATTGGACGTAGTAAGGAAAGCCGAGAAGCAATAAACCGTTCTGAATAAAGCCCAGCATGGAAATGCCAATCACGGTACGCCAGATACTGCCGGAACCGCCCATCAGAGAGGTACCGCCAAGGATGATGCCCGCCAGCACGGTGAGTTCATAACCTTGCCCGATGGTGTTTTGCGCACCCATCACGCGGCTGCCCATGATGATGGCGGCAATTGCTGTGGCGAGGCCGGAAATAATGTAGGTGCAGAAAACCGTAAAAGAAGCGCTTATGCCGGAATAGACGCTGGTGGTTTCGTTTCCGCCAACAGCGAACACAGTGCGCCCAAAGCGGGTGCGACGGAGCACAAACGCAGCCAGTGCACCAAAGGCAAGGAATATCCAGACTGGAACGGGTATGCCCAGCAGGTTGTCCCGGCCAAAGAAGGCAAACCAGGTTTCCTGCGCGTTGGCGACATTGACATTTGAACCGCCGGAATAGAAGAGGGTGACGCCCTGTAAAAAGGAAAGCATGGCAAGGGTTACAATCAGGCATTGAGCTTGAGAAAGCCAACCAGCGCACCATTGACCGCGCCGATAAAGATACCAGTGAGCAAGGTGACTAAAATCGCCGCTGTCGGACCGATTTGGTTATGAAGGTCAACGACCATGACGGTGAGTAAGGTCAGCATACTGCCGACAGAGAGATCAAGCCGCCCGGTGATCACAACAAACGTCACGCCGATGGCGATCATCCTGTGATAGAAACCTGCCGGATAACGTCGAGTACGTTGCCGGGCGTCATGAAGCTTGGGGCGCTGAACGCCACGGCGATAAGAAAAACAACAAACGCGATAAGCAATCCATTCTTTCTGATCAGATGGGATGACACTGTCTGTGCCATAAGGCAACCCTCCCTGTGCTAGTGTTGGATCATAAATTTAACAATCTGTTTATGATGTTATGACATGAAGGCAGGGCTATCCCTTAAAAAAAGTCCAAATTGGACATTGAAGGCGTAAAACCAAGAATCTCCATTTTGGATATTTCTCTGGTTGTAAAACATGAGGGGGGAGTAAAAGGTTAATAGCGAGTCCGGCCAAATATTTGAACTTCATTTTCCGCCGGTAGCTGAGCCGTTACCTGGCTCATGGACAGTCAACAATGGAGGTATTATGACTGTAAAAACGCTTAGAACGCGCCTGCTCTCTGCGAGCTTGCTCCTTGTTCCTTTTGTTGCGGGTTCGCTCGCTGCTCAGGAAGCACCGGATTGGCTGGGAGGGGAGCTGAAAAAGCCGCTGTCAGAAACCCGAATTGGCATCACTGTTTTATACCCTGGCTCTAACGCTTATCAGGCCAAATACGCTGAAACAGCGGAAAAATACACCAAAGAGCTGGGGCTGAAAGCCACGGTAATGGACCCGCAAGGTGATCCCGCCACTCAGTTTAACCAGATCCAGGACATGGTGTCGCAAAACCTCGATGTCATTGTGCTTTGGCCTACATCGCAGAACGCCTTAATCCCGGCAGTGCGTCAGGCATCGCGTTCCAATATTCCTGTTATCACGTCCAATTCGCCAATCGGTGAGGCAGGGCGTCGTTACATCGCGGCGCATACCGGCCTGATGACTGTGCCCAGGCTGAACAAGCGGCCGAAATGCTGGGTGACTCACTCAGCGGCAAAGGCAATGTGGTGGTGGTAGAAGGTACACCGGGTTACACTGTGTCTATCCTGCGTAAGAACTGCTTCCTGGATAAGATGGAAGATGCCTACCCGGATATTGAAATCCTCGACAGCCAAACGGCGGAATGGAACCGTGAGAAAGCCCAGACCGTGATGGAAACCTTCCTCACCAAGTATGGCGACAAAATTGATGGCGTTTACGCCTTTGATGACGGCATGGGTCTCGGCGTGATTTCCGCGCTGCAGGCGCCGGCAAAAAGCCGGGTGAAGTGAAAGTGGTGACCTGTAACCTGTTCGGTGAAGGATGGGATGCGATTCAGTCTGGCTGGGAAACCGGCTCGAACAAACAGTCGCCGGTTGATGATGCCATCCTTGCTATCCAGACGGCGGTGAAAGTTGCGAACGGTATTGAGGTGCCAGCAATCAGCCAGATTGAAACGCCGAAGATTCAGGCGGATAACGTCGGTCAGTTTGAGCGACCTGACTGGTAAACCGCTTCCTGGTCAGAAACGCGTTCAAGGGCCCGAAAGGGCCCTTTCTTGTGGTTATCATTCGAGATTTGAATGCGAGTATTGATGGTGGAGGGAAGGAGTCATGCGTCGAAGGGTAAGCTTTTTCCCAGCTCAAACGAAGCCTGACAGGTTTGGGCAATTTTCAACGCCAGTAATCCATCAGAAAGCCCTGCACTGGTTGTTGAGTTTTGGGTAATGGCATGGATGAAATCGTCCACTTCACGGCGGAAAGACTCTGCATAGCGTTCCAGGAAAAAGTGCTGCAATGGCGGCTGGCTGTGTGTTGTGTCAGTGGAGAACTGCTGGAGCGTATGCTCGGTATGGTTCAGTGTTTGCAGCATGCCTTTATCGCCAAAAGCCTCGATACGCTGGTCAAAACCATAGACCGCACGGCGGCTGTTGTTGATGTGAACCAGCAAGCCGCTTGGCATGCGCAGGGTAGTCATCGCGGTATCGGCATCACCCAGCTCACCAATGGCAGGGTCTACCATACAGCTTGCAGCGGTATACACCTCAAGCGGCGTCTCGCCGGAGATCCAACAGGCAAGGTCGATATCATGAATGGTGCTGTCGCAGAAATAGCCTCCACAGTTTTTGAGGTATTCCAGTGGCGGTGGCGCGGGATCACGGCTGGTCAGCAGCAACATGTTGAGCTTGCCGATATCGCCTTGTTGTACCTTCCGTTTTAGCTGATCGATGGCCGGATCAAAACGTCGGTTGAAACCCACCCCAAACAGCACAGGGTGTTCATCCAGTACAACCTGGCAAGCGAGTACGCGGCCAACATTCAAATCCACCGGTTTTTCGCACAGGATAGGTTTCCCTGCCCTTGCGGCGAGGGTGATGTATTCAAGGTGCGTAGTGGTGGGTGAGCAGATGATCACCGCGTCGGTTTCGCTGTCAGCAATCGCGGCTGCGATGTTATCACTGGGTGTGCCACCGTATTGGTCGGTGAGTTTTTTCGCTGACGCCAGCGAGCGGCTGGCGATAAAGTGGATTCGGGTGTCGGGGCGCTGGGCGATGATTGGGGCGTAGATGTCGCCCATACGCCCTGCGCCGATGATTGAGATGTTCAGCATGATTCCCCTCCTTTATCGACCCGTCGCCTGATGAACGGTTTCTACTGCATCTTCCAGGATCATGGCAGCGCCTTTTTCGCCAATCATGATGGTCGCTGCATTGGTGTTACCCGAAACAATGGTTGGCATGATAGAAGCATCAATCACACGCAGACCTTTCAGGCCATGTACGCAACCTTGGGTCAACAACGGCCATCTCATCCACGCCCATTTTGCAGGTTCCTACAGGGTGGAGCAGGGAAAGACCGGATTCCCGGCAGTGTGCCAGTAACTCTTCATCACTTTCATACTGAAGGCCGGGATTGATTTCCTCGGCCACAAATTGCTTCATCGGCTCGGTTGCCGCAATTTTCCGTGCGTGGCGCAGACCGGCAATCGCCGCGTCGCGATCATACTGGGTAGAGAGAAAATTGAACTGGATCGCAGGTGGGTCATTTGGGCTGGCAGACTGTGCGTGCACAAAACCGCGGGATTCGGGGCGGATATGCTCAGGCAAAATGGTAAAGCCGGAAAACTTGCGCGGTTGCAGATCTTCCCCGGTGCACCACGCCATAAAGGTGATCATCATGTCCGGATGCTCATCATCGCCTGTAGTACTGATAAAGGTGTTGGAATAGTTGCCATTACTGGCCATAGGGCCGGTGCGGAACAGCAGATACTGTGCCATGGCCAGTGCGCCTTTAAGCGGACTGTTGGCCAGATCGTTCACTGTCAGCGGCTGGGTAGATTTGTACTCCAGCCCAATGCCGAAGTGGTCCTGAAGGTTGTTCCCCACACCGGGCAAATGGTGCTGTGGCGTGATGCCGACACTTTCCAGATGCGCGGTATCGCCGATGCCTGAAAGCTCCAGCAGTTGGGAGAATTAAACGTACCACCACAGACAATCACTTCTCTGGATGCATTGATGGTGTGTGTGTGCCCTTGCTTGTCGAGGTACTCCACGCCAGTCGCAGTCTGGTTTTCCAGCACTATGCGTTTGACCGTGACGTGGGTGCGTACATCAATGTTTCGCCCAAGGTTGGAACGAAGATACGCCGCCGCCGTGCTCCAGCGTCTGGCTTCTTTTGTCGTGACCTGCACATAACCGGTACCGCGTTGGGTTTCGCCATTGAAATCCGGGTTTTCCGGTGCGCCGAGATTCACGGACGCCTGATTAAATGCATCGGCAATCGGATGGGTGGAGGGCAAATCAGACACCCAGACTGGCCCGTTTACACCGTGAAATTTGTCGGCGCCGCGCTCCTGATGCTCAGACTTTTTGAAGTAGGGCAGAACACCGTCAAAACTCCAGCCTTCACAGCCACCCGCTTCCCACAAATCAAAATCTCTGGGTTGGCCGCGCACGTAAATCATGCCATTGATAGAGCCTGTTCCACCCAGCACTTTACCGCGTGGCTGATGTAACCGGCGGTTGTTCAGGTGTGGCTCTGGCTGGCTCTCATAGCACCAGTTAACGGCAGGATTGGCATAAAGCTTGGCATAACCCATCGGAATATGGATCCAGGGGCTGGTGTCTTTCCCGCCCGCTTCCAGTAATACGACCTTGTATCCTGCGTCGCTGAGTCGGCCAGCGACAACACAACCTGCCGAGCCTGCGCCAACGACAACAAAATCAGTCTGTTCCTGCGCCATATTTTTCCCTCCTTGAAAACCATGAATGAACCTTCTGAGTTTTTCACACCCGTTGGAGGGGCAACGGTGTGTTTCTGTCCAAAATGGATATTCTTTCATGATCGAGAAGTAGCTACCCGGGCTGAATGTTTATACTTATACCCAAACAACCTGAAGATGCAGGATTCAGCGAGATTGACTGGCGTTGTGATCGCGGCGTTCCTTTGTAGGTGTAGTCACCTCCATCAAAAAGGAACAACAAAGAGCACGGCGTCAGTCAACTCGCCCGAAGGGAGGCCATCAATGCGCCCACTTCTTCGTTAAATTCCACGGAAATAGAATGACTATTCCGCGTAAAATTTGCCTCGAATTGAACGCATTGATGACCTCTGAATGCGAGCATCTTCAGGTTGTTTGGGTATATATCGATTCGTAGTATGAGGGGCAGGGATGACCCGCGAAGAATTGCTGAGAATTCTGGACTTTACCGAGTCCACAAGAAAGCTGGTAGAAGACGGAAATAACCTTTCACTGACCGATGCTCGCTGGAACATCATTGCCTTTGTGATCCGGCGGCATTTCGAAGGAAAGCTGCTGACCATCACCTCCATCGCCATGGCCTCCAACGTGCCATATGCCACTGCCATGCGCAGGATTGGCGAGCTGATTGACGAAGGCATGTTGCTAAAACGCGCCAGAACCCGGACGGGAAAGTCCTTCTCTTTCCATCCCACCGAAAAGATGATTGCGGAATTTGAAGAGTACGCGCACCGGTTAAAGTCGCTGGTGGGGCACACCTTTGGCTTCAGTCAGGGTGGCTACAGCAAGAGCCGTGAGGAAAACGACTATTACTTCGGTGCATCCTATATGGGATCTCGCCTGATCCCCTATCCAAGCGTGATGGAAGAAGGGATTGGCTATGACAGGGTGATCCGCATTCTTTGCCCCTCCGACCCAACGTTTAAAACCCTGAGTGACATGTCGCGCAACCTCAACGAGTTTTGTGGCGGTAAGCTGGAGGTGGTCAACCTTTCGCTGGATGCCCTGCACGATGAAGTGATTGAAAATGCCAAGCTGCCCAATTCGCGCTACGACATCATGGCGGTGGATCTGCCTGGTTTGGCGAATTTGTCGAAGGCGGGATAATCCGCCCGCTAACGGAAATTATTGAACAGACCAATTATCGCTACAGTGACTATCACACCTCGGCGTGGAAAGGGTCGTCATACCGCAGCGAGCAGTACGGCATTCCCATCCAGCCGACGGCAGAGCTGCTTTTCTATCGCAAAGATCTGTTTGAATCATTGGGTCTTGTTCCTCCATACAGCACGGAAACCTTGCTGGAATGTGCCAAAGCGCTGCATAACATCAAACCGGATATGTACAGCATCATTCTCAACTGCGCCCAAGGGACACCGGTGGCCCACACCTTTATGCAGACCATGGCGTCGTTCGGCCAGCCGGTGATTGACCTTCCCAAAATCGGTGATGATTTTACGGTTGAAGAGATCGAAAGCCAGAAACTGCGCCCACGAGTAGACAGTGAAGGTGGCCGCGCGGCGGCGGAGTTTTTATTGGCACTGCTGAAATACGCCCACCCGTCGAGCCTGCAGTGCAACTGGGATCAGCGCATCCGCCTGTTTTCAGAAGGTAAAGCCGCCATGACCTATGGCTGGTCGATTCGCGCCGCCATGTTTGAGATGAATGAAGGGTGTGAGGCACATGGGAAAGTCGGCTATACCGTCAATCCGCCCAAGCTTGGGGTGAAACCCGTTTCGCCGATTGGCGGCTTTTCGCTGGTGATACCGACAAACCTGTCGGAAGACAGGCTGGAGAAAAACTGGCAAATGATGACTTATCTCGCCCGCCCGGATTTGATGAAGTGGTACACCTTAAATGGCAGTTTTTCGAGCCCGCGCTTTTCAACCAGCGCCGACCCCGAGGTCAGACAGTTCAGTGATATTTTTGAAACCGTGGATGAGTTGGAGCGGCGAGGAGAAATCCAAAACTGGCCAAGACCTCCAGTGCCGGAATTCAACCAGATCGTGGCGATTCTGGGGGAAGAAATTCACAAAATGCTGCGTGGGATACTGAGCGTGGATGACGCTTTATCCCGAGCGCAGCAACGTATTGAAGCCTTGGGGGAGAGGTAACGGTTAATTCCGGAATACGGCTATGCAGTTTTCGGCGCACCGGTGGATTTGCGAACCACCAGCTTGGGTTGCAACAACACCTTGCGCGGAAAACTGCTGTCGCTTTCCTTGCGGATTTGGCTAAGCAGCATCCTAACCGCCTGATCGCCAAGCTGCGCCTGCGGTAAGGATACCGTGGTCAGCGGAATGCGGAACCAGTCCAGATAGGGCATGTCGTTAAATCCGGTCACCGAAATGTCTTTCGGTACCTGCAAGCCGGCTTCTTCAATAGCAGCTATACAACCCAGCGCGACCAGGTCATTGGTTGCCACCACCGCAGTAATATCCGGATGTTGCTCCAGCAACTCCCGCATGGCCTTTTTACCGGACACCTCGGTGAAGGCGTCGGTTTGCACGACTGGCGCATCGCTGGTGGGTACATCAAACATATCGGCCGTGGAAAGGAAGGCATGACGGCGGCTCAAACCGCTCGAAATGTCACTTGGGCCGGCAACATGGGCGATTTTCCGGTGCCCCAGGCTGTGCAGGTGCTCAAACAGCATATAGATGCCTTCGCGATCATCCACCAGTACCTGATCGGATGCCTGCTTATCAATCACACGGTTAACCAGTACCAGCGGTTTTCCCTGATCGAGGCAATAATCGACAGTTGGATCTTTGCGAAATGCAGAGGCGAGGATGATGCCATCTACATTGCGGGCAATAAGTCGCTTGATTTCTTCGAGCGCCAGCTCTTGATTGTTTTCCGTGTAGGCGAGGGTGAGGGTGTAACCCAGACGGTTGGTCAATTGTTGGATTTCGTGTACCAGCGGCGGGAACATGGGGTTGAGAATATCGGGGATCATCATGCCGATGGTTTTGGTTGCACCGCGTTTCAGTGCCGTTGCCATCGGGTTGGCCGTGTAGCCCATTTCCCGGCTCTTCTTTTCTACCAGCTCAATCACGCGATCAGAAACCAAGTGCTGTTTTTCGGGGCTCAGCGCGCGGGAAACCGTAGATGGGCTGATGTCCAGTGCGGCTGCTACATCCTTGACGGTAATACGTTTATTCTTATCGTTATTCAAGATTTGTCCTCAATCCTGCGGCCTTTCCATTTCGAACAACTCGGCAGCATTGTTTTAACATTGCATCAACCATTACGTTGACAGTAACGTTACTATGTGCTGCAATCGTTTGCAAGTTGGTGGTTTTTTGTACGTGTCGCCGGTCTCGATTTTTGGCACACCCAATCAACCACTTATTATTTGCATTTTTAATGCAAACGTTTGCAATAAATGGAGTGGTTATTGTTATGAGCATAGTAAAACCAACGGAACCGGAAATTATCAGGGAAGGTGACATTGCGCCAGGCTGGGATTGGGACAAGCGTATTCCGGCACCCGGTAGAATGAGTGTGGATTTTGAGCAACGCGTGGACTTCAATCGATTGCATCGTTACCGCGTGGCGCGATCCAAGCAGGCACTCGAGGCATCAGGGCTTGGCGCGGTACTCTGTTTCGATAACAACAACATTCGTTATCTCACCAGTACGGTTATCGGCGAGTGGGCACGGGACAAGATTGCACGCTACGCGCTGTTTACTGGCAACTCTGATCCCTACCTGTGGGATTTCGGTTCAGCGGCCAAACACCATCAGCTGTATCAAGGTTTGATTGAGCCTGAGCATTTCAAAGCGGGCATGCTGGGACTGCGTGGTTCGGTGGCGAAAGAGGCGGGTCTTTTCAAAAATGCCGCAAAAGAAATCAAAGCGCTGTTGGTTCAAGAAGGCGTGGCAGATATGCCGCTCGGCATCGATGTGTGTGAGAAGCCGATGCTGGAAGCATTGGAAGCTGAAGGTCTGGAAGTGCGCGATTGTCAGCAGGTGATGCTGGAAGCGCGTCAAATCAAGTCCATGGACGAAGTGGTACTGCTCAACATGGCCGCAACCATGGTCGATGGTGCTTACCACCAGTTGGCAGAAAACCTCAAACCAGGCAAACGTGAAAACGAGAGTGTCGCTGACGCCAACAAATTCCTTTACGACAACGGCTCAGATGACGTTGAAGCGATCAATGCGGTCTCCGGTGAACGCGGTGCGCCGCACCCTCACAACTTTACTGACCGTATGTACCGCCCTGGCGATCAGGCATTCTTCGACATCATCCATTCCTTTATGGGTTACCGCACCTGTTACTACCGCACCCTCAACGTGGGCAGCGCAAGTCAGGCACAGCAGGATGCTTACAAACAGGCACGTGAGTGGATTGATGCGGCTATCGACTTATCCGCCCTGGCATGACGACAGACAAAATAGCCGCCGTCTGGCCGAAAGCTGAGCAGTTTGGCTTTGCCAGCGAAATGGAAGCCTTTGGCCTGCAATTTGGCCATGGCCTGGGTCTGGCTCTGCATGAGCGCCCCATCATCAGCCGGTTGGTATCAATGGAAAACCCATTCGAACTGCAGGAAGGCATGGTGTTCGCGCTGGAAACCTACTGTCCATCAGCAGACGGCAACGGTGCTGCGCGTATCGAGGAGGAGGTAGTGGTGACAGCCGATGGCTGCGAAATCATTACGCTGTTCCCGGCGCAAGAGCTCTTTATCGCCAACAAGTACTGATTCAGCAAGCGTTATTAAACTCCGGTGCATCCTCTTGATGCACCGATTAAAGCCATTTTCAAAAGGAACAGACTATGTCGGAAACCAGTCTGGAGACACGGCTGTCGCTCTATCGCACCATGTTGCGGGCAAGGGGCTTTGAGCAGCGTGCTTCCGATCTCTTTCTTCAAAACCTGGTAAAAGGCACCAACCACCTCGCGATGGGGCAAGAAGCCGTGGCCGCTGCGTTTGGCGTGGCGATGGAGAAAGGCGATTACACCTACTGTACTTACCGCGGCCACACCCACACATTAGTCCGTGGCGCAGACATGACAGCCTTGTTTGGTGAGCTGATGGGACGCGATTGCGGCATTTTGAGCGGCAAAGGCGGCTCGATGCACCTCACCAGTGTCGAACATGGTGCGATGGCTCATACGCCATCATCGGTGCCCAGCTTTGTATCGCCAATGGTAGTGCCTGGAAGAGCCAGTACAAAGGAACGGGTGAAGTCTCTGTCGTGTTCTTTGGTGACGGCACCACTAACATCGGTGCTTTCCACGAAGCGCTGAACTTTGCCGTGATTTGGAACCTGCCGGTGGTGTTTGTTTGCGAAAACAACCTGTACATGGAATACACGCCGATTGGCTCGGTAACAGCGGTGGAACATCCAGCGGCGGATCGCGCCAGTGCTTACGGGCTCGAATCTATCATCGTGGACGGCAATGACGCCGATGCCATGTATGAAGTCGCCAGCAAAGCCATCGAAAAAGCACGCGCTGGTGGCGGTCCTTCCCTGATTGAAGCCAAAACCTATCGCCATCAAGGCCATTCCCGCGCCGATCCGGGCAAGTATCGTCCGGCGGAAGAGGTGGAACGTTGGCTGGCTTACGACCCTATTCCGCTTTATCGCAACCGCCTTGCTGAAGAAGGTGTCGAGGAAAGTGTGTTAGCGAACATCGAAAGTGATGTTGATACGGAAATCAATGAAGCAACGGAAGCGGCGAAAGCATCGCCAGCGCCGGATGCTTCTCTCTGTTTTAAAGATGTCTGGGCAGATGGAGGATGGGCATGGCGCAATTAATGAGTTACCGCGAAGCGTGGCAGCGGGCATCGCTCAAGAGCTGCGCCGCGATGAAGACGTTGTATTTTTAGGGGAAGACGTCGCTGCAGCGGGGGGCGTATTCAAAGCCACTGTCGGGTTGTTTGAAGAATTTGGCCTGAGCGTGTGCGCGATACGCCGATTTCCGAACAGGCTATTCTGGGCGCGGCCATGGGCGCGGCTATGACGGGTTTGAAGCCGATTGCCGAAATCATGTTTTCTGACTTCCTCGCTGTATGTTGGGACATGGTTGCCAACGAAATGGCCAAAGCGCGTTACATGACCGACGGACAGGTGAAAGTGCCATTGGTTATCCGCACAGCCAACGGTGCAGGCTCGCGCTTCGGCGCACAGCATTCACAAAGCCTTGAGAACTGGGCAATGATGATCCTGGTATTAAGGTCGTCGCACCGTCAAACCCGGCAGATGCCAAAGGCTTGTTGGCTGCGGCTGTTCGCGACCCTGATCCTGTGATTGTGTTTGAACACAAATCGCTCTACGCCATGAAAGGCGAAGTGCCGGACGGTGACCATGTGGTCGAGCTGGGTAAAGCCAATGTGTTGCGCAAAGGCAAGGATGTAACCATTGTGGCGCTGGCTGCATGGTACCTCGTGCCCAGAAAGCGGCAGAAATCCTCGCTAAAGAGGGGATTGATTGTTCGGTGATTGATCTTCGCACTCTGGTGCCGCTCGATACCAAAACCATCCTTGAAGACGTTGCGAACACGTCGCGACTGGTTACGGTGGAAGAAAACCCACAACTGTGCGGCTGGGGTGCTGAAATTGTCTCTATCGTCGGCAAAGAGTGCTTCTTTGAGCTTGATTCGCCGCCAACGCGCATTACTACCCCTCACATTCCACTGCCTGCAGCAGATAACCTTGAAGACCATGTCATTCCGTCTGTGGAACGCATCGTGGCCGAGGTGCGGGAGGTAGTTCAGATATGAATGTGCATAACATTTCCCTGCCAACAGGTTTAAAAATCGGTGCCGAGTGGCGCTATCAGGGGCGGGCAGATATTCCAGTGTATAACCCTGCCGATGAATCACTGCTGACTCACATTGCCGCAGCCAATGCCGACGATGCCAAAGATGCGATTGATGCGGCATCGCACGGCTTTGCTGAGTGGCGCAAAACCTCTCCCCGTGAACGGGCAGAGATCCTACGCCGCGCTTATCACCTGATGCAGGAGCGCAAGGAAACCATCGCGCAAATCATCACCCTTGAAGAGGGTAAAACCCTCAACGAAGCACGGGGAGAGGTGAACTATGCGTCGGAATTCTTTCGCTGGTTCGCGGATCAGGCTGTGCAGATGCACGATGCGCTCTCGTCTGCGCCCAATGGCGACAAAGCATCATGGTGACCCATCATCCTGTCGGTATCGCGTATCTGGTCACGCCGTGGAATTTCCCGGCGGCAATGGCGACACGCAAAATCGCGCCTGCACTGGCCGCCGGTTGCTCAGTAATACTCAAACCGGCCACAGAAACACCGCTGACCGCGTTATACGTGGCCACCTTGCTGGAAGAAGCCGGTGTGCCGGGTGATGCCGTTTCTGTGCTTTCTTCCAAAAGTGCCCGTGAAATTTCCGAAGTGATGTTTGCCGATGAGCGGGTGCGCAAAGTCTCGTTTACCGGCTCCACCGAAGTAGGGCGCGTGTTACTGCAAAATGCAGCAGAAAGAGTGGTGAACAGCTCTATGGAGTTGGGCGGTAACGCACCATTGCTGGTGCTCGATGATGCAGATTTTGACACTGCCGTTGAACAAACCTGATGGCGAAAATCCGCAATGCGGGTGAGTCTTGTATTGCTGCTAACCGCATTTTCGTCGCCCACTCGCTTTATACAAAATTCAGCGAAGCGCTGGCGGAAAAAATGGCGGCGCTGAAAATGGGCGATGGCCGCGATGAAACGTAGATATTGGCCCCTTAGTCAATCGCGACACCCAGCAGAAAGTCGCTTCTTTGGTGGACGATGCGGTGAGCCGTGGCGCGAATCTGCTGACAGGGGGTGTCATGCCAGATGGCAATGGGTATTTCTACCCGCCGACCGTGCTCAATGACATTCCCGCTGGGGCGGAAATCCTTGAAACTGAAATCTTTGGCCCGGTTGCGTTATCATTCCGTTTGATGATGAAGATGCCGTGATTGAAGAAGCCAATAACACCATCTTCGGCCTTGCCGCTTACGTGATGTCGTCTGATACCGTGCACGCGGTTTCCGTCGCCAAGCGTTTGGAAGCGGGTGTGGTGGGGATCAACAAAGGCGTGATCTCCGATCCGGCAGCGCCTTTTGGCGGCATGAAACAAAGCGGTCTCGGCCGTGAAGGTGGTTATGTCGGCATTGGTGAATTTACTGAAACCCAATACATCGGCCTGGATTGGCCGGGTTCCCCCGCATAACAGGAGGCAGACATGGATATCATCATGCCCCAGCTTGGGGAAACAGTTGCAGAAGGCGAGATCCTGATGTGGCACAAAGCTGAAGGGGAAACCGTCAACAAAGGCGATGTGCTGTTTGAAATTTCGACCGACAAAGTGGCGATGGAAGTGCCCGCTATGGAAAACGGGGTGCTGAGTAAAATCATTGCAGATGTCGGTGAGGTGATCGCGGTGGGTGAGCCTGTGGCTGTGTTGGCTGTCGAAGGGGAAGAAGCTGAGCCTGAACCTGTTTCTTCAAAAGCGCCAGAGCAAATATCTCCGGCTTCTGAACCTATCACCGCGCCTGTGGCCGTTAGCAATGAAAAGCTGGAAGGCCATGGTTTGCTGTCTCCGGCGGTGAAATATCTGACGCGCAGACACCAGCTTGATCTCGGCGAAATTGAGGGAACCGGCCAGAACGGACGCATCACCAAACGCAACGTGCTGGACTTTCTCGAAAAAAGCGTCGCCCGCTGTGCTGAACAGACAGAGCTGGATGAAGAGGCGCTGGCATTGATGTCACCCTCGGTAAGACGGCTTGTCACCGAGCATGACATCGATATCAACCAGATTGAAGGTTCAGGCAAGCACGGGCGAATTACCAAAGAAGACGTGCTGGCCTATATGGAACCCGAAACGTCTGTTGCACCTGCTCAGCAATTTGTGACAACGTCACAAAAAACTGCGCCAGTGTCGGTCTCCATCACGGGAGAAGAGGTGCCGTTCACCTTTATGCGCAAACAGATTGCCAAGCAAATGTCAGCGTCCAAAGACAACGCAGTGCATGTGGCGCAGGGAATGGAAGTGCTGTTTGATGAAGTGGAAGCGGTACGTGCAGAGCACAAAGCTGGCTTTAAACAGAAGTACGGCGCAAGCTCACGCCATTGGCCTTTATTGCCCGCGCGGTGATTAAAGCCTTGCAGGAGTTTCCCAACCTAAACGGACAGGTCAGCGGTGAAAAACTGGTGCTTAGTGCGCCTGTACACCTGGGGATCGCGGTTGATCTGAACCACAAAGGGCTGGTGGTGCCGGTGATTAAAGATGCGGACACCATGAATGTGTCTGGCCTCGCGCGGAAAATCGCTGAACTGGCGAAAAAAGCACGGGAAAACCGTCTGACACCGGAAGAAATGAGCGGTGCCACTTACACCCTGTCAAATAACGGTGGAGCAGGTACCGCGTTTACCACACCTATCATTAACCACCCTGAAATCGCGATCTTGTCGATTGACGGTATCAGCCGCAAGCCTGTGGTGATCAACGCCAATGGCCGTGAAAGCCTTGGCATTGGCAGCGTGGGCATGTTGGTGCAGTCGTTCGATCACCGAGCGGTGGATGGCTCTTATTCAGGTGCGTTTTTGCAGCGGGTGAAATCTCTTCTAGAGTCCCACGTATGGCAAGCAGAGTTATAGAGTGATGCTATAACAAACTTGTCGATGTTTTGCCCGGCTCCGGTCTGCCGGGCTTTTTTGCGTTTGTGAAAAAGTCAGTATAAAAAACAGCCAGGCGGCCAAAAAGCAAAAGGCACATCCAAGGATGTGCCTTTTAGTTCAATATCTTTGTCGCTTTATGGTGATGGGTTAGTGCTCGTGGTGATGTGAGGGCACGTAATCAGGGTCTGTATCGCCGACAAGTGCTTCTGTGGTCAGCATGAGTGCCGCAATGGAGCTTGCTGTTTGCAAAGAAAGGCGGGTTACCTTAGCTGGGTCAATCACGCCCATTTCGAGCATAGAGCCGAAGGTGCCGTTTGCGGCGTTATAGCCAAATTCACGTTCCTGTCCTTTCACTTTTTCCAGATACACACCAGCATCCAGCCCAGCGTTTTTTACGATTTGTTTGAACGGCGCCTGCATGGCATCCAACGCGATGTGCATGCCAGCTTTCTCATCGTCATTGTTTACTGGAGGCAGCTCAAGCGTTTCGCAAACACGGATCAATGCAATGCCACCGCCCGGCACAATACCTTCTTCAATCGCGGCGCGTGTTGCATGAAGGGCATCTTCCACCCGTGCTTTTTTCTCTTTCACTTCGGTTTCCGTCGCAGCGCCCACTTCGATCAGTGCAATACCGCCGGAAAGACGCGCACGTCTCTCGGTCATTTTCTGGATGTCATATTCCGAATCGGAACCTTCAATTTCAGCGTTGATTTGGGCGATGCGGTCAGCAATCCGCGCTTCACTGCCAAGCCCTTTGATCAGCGTAAACTGATCTTTGGTCAATTCAACGCGCTCAGCCTGGCCGAAATCCTGTTCACTGATTTGACTGACATCGTTACCGGTTTCAGGAGACATCACGGTTGCGCCGGTGAGGGCGGCGATATCATGCAAGATTGCCTGACGACGTGGCCCAAACCCCGGCGTTCTCGCCGCGACAACGTCGAGTGTTTTACGCATATGGTTCACAACCAGTGTCGATAAAGCTTCACCTTCCACTTCTTCAGCCAGTACGAACAAAGGCCGTTTTTGTTTGGCTGCGAGTTCCATTGCAGGAACCACTTGATCAAACTGACTGAGCTTTCCATCAACCAGCAAAATCAGCGGCATGGCATGTTCTACCTGCATTTTGCCGCGAATGTTCACAAAATGAGGAGAGAGATAACCGCGGTCAAACTGCATGCCTTTCACCACGTGCAGTTCAGTTTTAAACCCTTTGCCTTCTTCGATAGTGACGACGCCGTGTTCACCCACTGCACGGATAGCATCAGCAACAATCTTGCCGATCCCGGTGTCATTGTTGGCTGAAATGGTCGCAACATGCTCGATGTCAGCGTCTTGATTGCAGGGAAGTGCCTGCGCTTTCAGGGCGACAACGGCAGCATCAATGGTTTTTTCGATACCGTGCTTGATATCGATGATGTTGTAGTTGGCTGCCTGCGCTTTGAAGCCCTGATTGAGGATGGCCTGGGCAATGACTGTAGACGTCGTGGTGCCATCCCCGGCTTCATCATTTGCCTTGGAGGCAACAGCCCGAATCAATGATGCGCCCATTTCTTCGAGCTGGCCTTTTATAGCGACTTTCCGCGCAACCGAGACACCATCTTTAGTGATGATGGGGGGCTGGTCAAAGTTGCGCATGACCACATTCCGGCCTTTCGGTCCCAGCGTCACCTTGACAGCATCCGCGAGCAGATTCGCGCCTACCAAAAGCCTTTTACGCGCGTCTTCGCCGAATTCGAGATGATCCTGTTGCATAGCTCTCCCTCGCATAGTGTTCCGTATCGACCAGCCATCTCCGGCAAGGTCAGGATGTAACTATAACGTTAACGCAATTGCAAACGTTTGCAAATAGTCACGCAATTTTTTGCAAGTTATAGACGTTTTTATGCGTGTAAATGGCGGGCTTACTGTGATCGATGTAGAGGTTTTCAATCCTGCGAATTCATTTTCTCATCTGCTCACCAAATTACTTCATGCTCGAATTTACAATGGCATAGAGCGCAAAGCTTGGTGGGGGAATCATTATTTTCTTGAAATTGATACACGGGGAATGGTTTTTGTTGCTCATTTCTTGTTCTATGCTCTGAGGGTGAATGTAAAAATTGAGTTAACGAAAATTTAATGCAAACGTTTGCTGTTTGTAAGATTAGGTCAAGGGTAGACGAGCCAAGTAAGGAGGACACCTTGGATACATCAAGACTGGCGAAGAAACACGTACTTATTACTGGCGCAGCGCGTGGAATGGGGGCGGCAATAGCAGAAAATTTCGCAGAGCAGGGGGCGAAGGTCTGTGTGGCTGACGTAAACCTCGAAGGCTGTCAGGAAGTGGTAGACCGCATCAAGGCAAAGGGCGGTGAAGCTATTGCAGTGCAAATGGATGTGACCAAACGTGCAGACATTGTCGCGGGTGTGCAGGCAACCGTGGATGCCTTCGGCTCGATCAACGTCATGCTCAATAACGCCGGCATTAATAAACCACTCATGTTCCTCGATATCACTGAAGAGAACTGGCAACAAATCATGGACGTGAACGGTCTGGGTTGTCTGATGGGGATGCAGGAAGCCGCCAAGCAAATGATTAAACAGGGGCCACAAGACGAGCCATACAAAATCATCAATGTCGGTTCAATTGTGTCTCGCATGGCTTTTGATGACGTGGTGCCTTATTCGTGTAGCAAGCACGCGGTGCTCGCCATGATCAACGGTGGCGCGAAAGCTTGGCACAGCACAACATTACGGTAAACGGTTACGGCCCAGGTGTGGTGCGCACTGAGCTTTGGGAGCAACTGGATAAAGATCTGGTCGCTATCGGCAAATTTGAAAAACCGGGCGAGTCGATGGATACGCTGGCTCGCGAAATGATCCTGCTTGGACGTTATTCCTATCCGGAAGATGTGTTGGGGACAGCCAGTTTCCTTGCGAGTAAGGATTCGGACTATATGACCGGTCAGTTGATCATGATCGATGGTGGCATGGTCATGCAGTAACAGTTTGGACGCGAATCCAGACGACACTAAAGCACTCTGCTTTTTGAGTGCACAAGCAATGGAGCGGTAAGGATGAAAACAGTCAGCAAAACGATGTTAGGTCTGATGATTGCAGCAAGTGCGACGACAGTTTACGCCAAGGATATGGTTATCGGCATTACCCAAAACAACGTGGGTGTCGACTCATACCAAACCACTTACGAAAAAGCGTTTAAAGAAGCAGCAGCAAGCACCGACGGTGTGGATACCGTTGTTCTTGATGCGGGTGGTGATGTGGCGCGTCAAATTGCGCAGATGCAAGATCTCATCCAGCAAAAGTCGATGTAATTATTATCTGGCCAACCAACGGTAAAGCGTAGTGCCCGTAATCCGCAAAGCACAGCAAGCTGGCATCCCAGTGGTTGTGACCAACTCAAACGTGGCAGATGAAGGTCAACAGTTTATCGCCTCCTTCTCGGGCCCTAACAACATTAAGCAAGGTGCTTACTCTGCTGAGATGATGTGTGATGCTCTTGATAACAAGGGACAAATTGTACAAATCTCAGGTCAGCCAGGTTACACCACAGCGATCGAACGTCAAAAAGGCTTTGAAGACAGATTGGCTGAGGCTTGCCCGGACGTGGTCATTATGGAAACCCAGCCGGGTGACTGGAACCGTGAGAAATCACAACGCGTGATGGAAAACTTCCTGACTAAGTACGACAACATCGATGGCGTGTATTCGGGTGATGACAACATGGGTGTTGGCGCGCTAAACGCAGCCAAAGCCGCAGGCCGTGAAGGTATTGCGTTCATTGGTGCGACGAACTTTGCGGTTGGCTATGAAGCAATGGGTCGTGGTGAGTACTGGGGTTCTGTTTATCAGTCACCGGTTGATGACGCCAAAAACGCCTTGGCAACTGCGATTGCCGTTGTAAATGGTGAGGATGTACCAAAGTTGAACTACTTTGATACACCGAAAATCACGCAGGACAACATGTCTCAGTTTACCAAGCCAGTTTTCTAACGGTTGGTTGAGGTAACTCCCCCTGTGAAAGCAGGGGTCTATTCCTTCCTTTTCCTCTTTCTGGAAGGTACTCCGCAAGGATTGCGCTCGATTTTTCTGCAACAAATGGGATGTTTTTATGGCCTCAGACGCGCAGACAAACACAGATAAAAAAGGCGCAGAGTCGTCTTTTTCGCTGAAAACCCTGATGGCACGTCACGGTATTCTGGTCGCTTTTTTCGTGTTTCTTATTGCTTTCTCGCTTTCGTCCGACCGGTTTTTGAGTACCGATAACTTCATGACGGTGATCCGTCAGGTATCGATTATCGGTACGATTGCGCTTGGTGTCACCATCGTGGTAATTGGCGGGAATCTCGATCTATCGGTCGGGTCTCTACTCTCTTTTTCAACGGTATTGGTTGTCGACTTACACGATAAAGTTGGACCGGGGCAAGCCATTCTTTTGATGTTTCTCTTTACCCTTTTGGTCGGTGTGGTCAACGGCTTTCTGGTGGGGTATCTAAGGCTCAATTCACTGATCGTAACGCTGGGGATGCTCTCTGCAATACAGGGATTGACGTTGATTTATACCGGTGGTCAGAACGTTGATATCGCCAATCAGGAAGACACTTGGTTTGCGATATTCGGTCGTGGATTCGTTGGGCCAATTGCCGTGCCCATTATCATCTTCGGTGTCCTCGCCATTATTTACGAACTGCTTCTTAAACGGACAGCTTATGGGCGAAAAATCTTTGCGGTAGGTGGCAATCCCATCGCCACCGCGTATTCCGGCATCAGACGTAACAAACTGGTATTCAGTACTTATCTACTCTCCGCATTTTCAACTGGCTGTGCAGCGTTGATTTTGGGCTCCCGCGTGATGGGCTCGCAAAACAACGTGGGACAAGGCTATGAATTGTTGGTGCTTGCCGGGGTTATCCTCGGGGGAACCAGCTTGCTGGGTGGTTCCGGTAGCATCACGAAAACAGTGGTGGGTGTACTGATTCTGGCTTTATCCAAAATGGCCTGTTGTTACTTGGTTTTCCGTATTACGCGCAATGGCTGGTGACCTGGGCGGTGATCATTCTGGCGGTATGGCTGGATGTCGGTACCAAACGCGGCAGCTTCTTCACCAAATTCTGACGGAAAGCGAGAGGAGATTATTTTATGGAAACCGTAGTGCGCTTTCTGAAAACACAACCTATATGGATATTCGTTGTGTTTTGCATTGTGTTGTTCAGCTTTTCGTCAGAGTACTTTTTCGATATTGCGAACTTCAAAAACATCCTGATCCAGACCTCCACCATCGGGTTTATTGCTCTTGGCATGACGGTGGTGATGATCAACGGCAACATTGATTTGTCGGTGGGGGCGGTGGTTGCCTTGTCGGCAAGTCTTGCGATTGATTTGCAAGGGTCGATCGGCATTCCTGCGGCGGTTTTGATTGCGCTGGCATCCGGCATCATTCTTGGCATGGTCAATGGACTGATTGTTTGGAAAACGGGTGTTGATGCTTTCATTGTCACCCTTGGCGCCATGATTGGCGTGCGAGGACTGGTATTTGTCTATACCGGCGAGCAATCGTTCTATGCTTCCGATTTTGCCTACTCGGATTTCGGATCTAGTTCGGTACTGGGCTTTCCAACACTGGCACTGCTTTTCCTGATCGCCACCTTGGTGATGCACCTGATGATGAAATACACGGTGCATGGTCGTAATTGTTATGCGGTGGGCGGCAACCGTAAATCGGCCATTGATGCAGGTATCCGTGTTGGCCCGCATATGATGGCGAACTTTATGCTGGTGGGCTTTTTCGCCGCGCTGGCAGGCGTAACGCTTTCCACCCAAATGGGGGCATCGACGCCAAACCTGGGTCGAGATTTTGAACTTTGGACCATTACTGCTGTGGTGTTGGGCGGTACCCGTCTCACAGGTGGTGCGGGCAGTATTCTCGGCACGCTTGGCGGCGTGTTAGCTATCGGCATTCTGCGTAATGGTTTGAACCTGATGCAAGTCCCCGCCTTCTATGTGTTGGTGATCATGGGTTCAATTCTGATCCTCGTACTCTTTATCGACAAGAAAGTTAACCGGACTGAGCAGGGAGGCATTTCCGCATGAGCATGGCTATGGAATTAAACCAGAATATTGCGCCAACGCTGGAGCTGAAGAATATCCGCAAAGTGTTCCCTGGCGTGGTGGCATTGAATGGCGTGAGTTTTGATATCCGCGCAGGGGAAGTGCACGCGCTGCTCGGCGAAAACGGGGCGGGGAAATCAACCCTGATGAAGGTGATGTCCGGCATTTATCAGGACGATGGCGGTCAAATCCTGATTGATGGTAAAGAGGTAAAACTCAAAACCCCAATGGATGCCAAGCATCAGGGCATTTTGATGATCCACCAGGAATTGTCATTGGTGGAAGATATGACAGTCGCTGAAAATATCTTCCTTGGCATGATGCCGACCAAGCTGTTTGGGGTGGTGGATTACGCGAAACTGCACGATAAGGCGATGGAAATTCTCAAGCGCCTGAACTGCGATTTTGGCCCAGATGACCCGGTAAGCTCGCTCACCATCGCCAAAAAGTACATGGTGGAAATCGCCCGTGCATTGGTTTTCACCCCTAAAATTGTGATTTTTGATGAGCCCACAGCGTCCCTGACAGATTACGAAAAAGTGGTGCTGTTTGAGGTGATCAAAGAGCTGCAAAGTCAGGGGGTTGGTATTGCCTATATCTCTCACCGTATGGAAGAAATTTTTGCTATCTCTGATCGTTTATCGGTGCTCAGGGATGGTGAATACCGTGGCACTTTGATCACCAAAGACACCAACGAGCCAGAAGTGACTGCGCTTATGATTGGTCGGGAGCTAGAACAAAACGTCGTCAAAATGGAGAAAGGTGGCAAGACCCGTATTGAAGTCGAAGGTCTAACGCTGGACAAACATTACGAGAATATTTCGTTCTCTATCAAAGAGGGTGAAGTGCTCGGCATGTATGGCTTAGTCGGGGCAGGCCGCACCGAAATTGCCGAAACCCTGTTCGGGATCCGCCAACCTGATTCCGGTGTGGTGCGTTTCGATGGTCAGGAAACCGTGATTGGTGACAGCGACATGCGGTGGAATTGGGCGTCGCTTTGGTGCCTGAAAATCGCAAAGAGCAAGGACTTATCCTTGCCATGAGTTGTCAGGACAATATCACTATGGCGCAGCTGGATCGCGTGTCAGTGATTGGTTGGCTGCTCGAAGGCAAGGAGAGTCAGGTTTACAAAAAATATGCCGAGCAGCTTTCCATAAAAGCGCCGATGGCAGCTATCCCGTGGGTAATCTCAGCGGGGGTAACCAGCAGAAGGTGGTGATTGGCAAATGGCTTTCTACCCATCCCAAAATCCTTATTCTGGATGAACCAACACGGGGTATTGATGTTGGCTCCAAATCTGAAATTCATGCACTTATCCGAGAGCTGGCCAGATCGGGTCTGGCGGTGTTGGTAATTTCTTCTGAGATGCCAGAAATATTGAGTGTCAGTGACCGCATCCTTGCTTTGTATGAGGGCAAGGTCATGGAAGAGTTTACGGCGGAAACCGTCACGGAAAACCGCTTGGTGACAGCGATTACCGGTCAAGTGAGTTCACCGGACAGCGACTGACCATCTCCTTCAAACCAAAGGGCAATATTATGCACATCGGCTTTATTGGATTAGCCGGATGGGGTGGCTGATGGCCGCAAATCTGGCAAAGGCAGGCGTTCCACTGACGGTGTGGAACCGAAGCCGGAGTAAGTCTGTGGCGTTGGTAGAACACTATCCTGATGTTCATATCGCAGAGGATCCCGCGCAAATTGCGCAGGATTGCGATCTGGTGTTTACCATGATTGCCGATGATGAGGCTGCCAGAGCTGTCTATTTCGGTCAGGAGAGTGGCTTGATTGCACCACTGAACCGGCGGGCAAAGACCTGGTAGAGATGAGCACCATCAGCCCTGCACTGTCGTTAGAAATTGCCTTGCTCGCGGCCTCTCACAATGTCATCTATGTCGATGCGCCGGTTTCCGGCAGCTTAAATGCAGCAGAAGCCGGTGAGTTGGTGTTTATGGTTGGTACATCGGCGGGACTTTCGCCAGAGATTCACACTTCCCTTGCTTTGATGGGCAAATCCGTTTGCCAGATGGGGGAAGCGGGCAGCGGTCATGCAGCCAAGCTGCTCATCAACAGTGTGATTCACAGCCAGAATCAGATTGTCGGTGAGATTTTAGCGTTGGCTGCATCTTGCAACATCGACCCTGCGGCGCTGATGACCTTGTTGGGTGACAGTGCCGCCGGCTCCCCGATGATTCGTTTCCGGACACCGCTTTATCTTGGCGAGAGCGATGACGTCACCTTTGCTCTCTCGCTGGCGAAAAAAGATATGCAGTTGGCACAAGATCTGGCGGAGAGTCGTGGCTGCTCGTTCGCACAAATCAGCTCGAATCTAGCGCAGTTAAAGTCAGCCGAAGCAGCAGGCTTTGGCGAAAAAGACATGGCTGCTATTGCGCAGTTTATTGCTGGCAACCAGCCAGAAAATCAATAAGGAAAAGTAATGGCAGAGACAAGAGCAAAGAAGGCGGCGTTGTTTGTGGGCGGCTGGGAAGGACATACGCCGACGGTATTTTGTGATTGGGCGACAGAGCTACTGAAAGAAGAAGGGTTTGACGTGGTGTCTTATGACTCATTCGAACCCCTGCAGGACAAAGCAGTAACAGCAGAGTTGGCTCTTATCGTCCCCATTTGGTCGAGTGCCCGCAGCAGTCATCAGGATGAGTTTGGCAATATTACCCTTGAGCAGGAACAAGGGTTGTTGGATGCCATTGCCGCGGGTTGTGGTATCGCAGGTTGGCATGGACACATGGGCGATGCCTTTCGCGACCACCCCACCTATCACTTTATGATTGGTGGCCAGTTTGTCGCTCATCCGCCCGGCTGGCCGGACAACCCCGTTCCCTCCGATGACTTTGTCGACTACCGTGTGACATTCACCAAAAACGATGACCCATTTATGGAAGGTCTGGAAGATTTCGATATTCATGGTGAGCAATATTACATGCTGGTGGATCCGAGCAACGATGTTGTGGCGACGACCACGTTCAGCGGGGAATATCTGCATTGGATTGAAGGCACTGTGATGCCGATTGCATGGCGCCGGCGCTGGGATCAGGGGAAAGTATTCTACTGCTCGATTGGCCACACGGTTGAAGAGTTAAAACACCCAATGGTGGATAAGCTGATGCGCAAAGGATTTAACTGGGCAGCGAGATAGCGGGATTTTCAGCGGAGATGGTTAAATCCATCAATTGGGGAATTGCTCGGAAAAAGTGTCGCAATGAATGCGACACTTTTTAATCAGCCATTTTGTTAACCGAATACCCGTTCGCTACTGGTGTGCTCTGTCTGGTTAGCCAACTGCATTTTGCGCAAGTCAGGGGCGCTGAAATTAATGTTGTCGCAATCAGCAGTGAGACTGGCACGGCAGTGATCACGATGAATGATTGCAGGGCTGCCAGCCCACCATTACCGGCTGTGAGCAAAACCGCCGCCACAATACCCAGCATCAAAGCCCAGAATAACCGGTTGTACTTGGATGGTGTCGAATTTTCCGAGGTGACAACGGCGATGGAGTAGGCCATAGAATCACCTGTGGTGGCGACAAAGGTCGTGGTCAGCAGGAGAAACGCGGGCACGATGATCACCTGCAATGGCAATTGCTGCAAAATCGCTATCAATACGCCGGGCAAACCTGCACCGGTCAGCGCTTCAGAAACAGCGCCTGGATTGGTCAGTTCAAAGAAAATGCCTGTTCCACCCAAAGCGGTAAACCAGAAGTTGGTAGCAATGGGAGAACCGATAGCGACCGCCAGCACCAACATACGAATGCTGCGGCCACGGGAAATTTTGGCAATAAAGATAGCATCATCGGCGCAAAGCCGATAAACCAACCCCAGAAGAACCAGGTCCAGTTTGTCATCCAGCCAACACTGTAAGCTTCAACGCTCATGGCAGAGAAGTGACCGATATAACTGCCGAATGCATTGAAAAAAGCGTCAAAAATGAAAGCCGTCGGGCCAAGCAGCAGAACAAACATCAGAAGTCCCAACGCGCCAAGGACGTTGATTTTCGACAGCCACTGAAGACCTTTGTCCATACCTGTGAATGCTGAAAGCGAGTAAATGGCAACGACAACCACCAAGATCATGATTTGTGTGCTGAGTACGTTTTCGATACCAAACAGCACTTCCACGCTGTAACCCAGTTGGCTAGCAAGAAAACCGATAGGCCAATCGTACCTGCGGCAACGCCGACGATTGAACAGGCATCGACAACTGCGCCAAACCAATGGTTTTCGAAGCGATCACCAAACAGCGGATAAAGCAGGCACGTGGTCGTAGTTTCAGCCTTTCTCGTAATGGGCATGCATCAGCACGACGGTAGCCAGCGTGCCGAGAACGGCCCAGGCCAGAAACCCCCAATGCAGGAAGCTTTGGCTAAGCGCGGCTGTCGCTGCCGCCAAACTGTTTTCGTCGACGCCGCCGTATGCTGGCGACGGAGACAGAAAGTGGTAAACGGGTTCTGCCGCTGACCAGAAAACACCGCCACCTGCGAGCAGGGTACACATGATCATTGAAATCCAGCGGAACGCGCTGATGTCAGGTTTGGATTGTCTACCCAGCTTCATCCGTCCAAACGGTGACGCTGCAATACCAAGTGCCAAAGCAAGGTTGGCGACCATCAGCCATTGCCAGAAAGATCCAAAACTTTCTGCTGCCTGACCAAATAAGGCATTGATAGTCTGAGAGAAGAGAGACATATCGTAAACGGCTGCAAAGAGGAATAGAGCGAAAAAGCTGATAGTAAGGGTTGAAACCAAATTGTTGCTTTTCAAAAGGGAAGTAGAAGTCATTCTGCCTCACATTGTGTGTGTGAGGGGCGGCACCTTAGCAAAGAATATATGTGATATCTATCACTTTGTTTTGAGTTCTAATCATGATTTCGTAAGCGGCGACAAATATGAAAGAGTGCGAATTCGTTTCAATTTATTGAAATATAATAACTATTTTAAGAAATGCCTTTGTGGGTAACTTGATGTAATCGGAAGTGATGTAAGTAAATATCCGGTTCGCTGATTGGTAATAAAAGCAGTGCGTAGAGAGGATCAGTGATCTAAGCGTATTTTCATTATTCCACCGATCATTACCCGCCTCGATGGCTGGTCGAATGGCTCAAAGGTAAGCGAAAGCGTGCTTTTGAGCGTCCCGCTACTCTATTGATAGCTATACTGGCAAAGTTTTGATTCCCCAGCCATCAGGGGAAGGTTTGCCAGGAGGCCTGATGCTGTACGTGACAAAATCGAATCTACTTTCCATTGCCGGTTGCTCTATTGCTTGCTTTCCCCTCAGCGCAGCCGCCGATAATCTCTCAGCATTCGAAGACAACTACTTTCTTCCTTACTATCACGAATCCCGAGTTAACCAATCCCGGTTTATGCCTTTAAACCCAAACGGTGAACCGGCCAAAGATACCTTTATTCAGTTCCAGTTCAGTGCGAAATACCGGCTTCTTGCGTTCGATAGCGATGGTTTGTATATCGCTTATACCAGCGGTCAAACTGGGAGGCGTACGCTAGCTCGGCCTACTTCCGCGACAGCAACTATAACCCTGAGATTTTCTACCGGGTCAGTCGTGATGAGTGGCAGATTGATCTGGGGGCAGAGCATGAGTCGAACGGTGCTGGCGGTGAAAACGAGGTGAGTTGGAATCGTGTCTATGTAGATATTCGACATGACTGGGAAACAGTCTATTTGAGGTTTAAACCATGGCTTCGTGTTGGCAGTGCCAGTTATAACCCGGATATTACGGACTTCCTGGGCTATGCACAGCAGAGTTAGGGTGGAAACCTACAGAGCGGCAAGAACTGAAGCTGTTGGTAAGTAACTTGTTTAGCGATGATTTCGACCGAAATTACTATCGCATTAGCTGGAACTTCCCCATTTACCAAGGGCTTCGTGGCTACGCCAAAGCAGAAAAAGGATATGGATTGACCATTTCCAACTATAACTTCGATGAAAGTGCAATCGGGGTTGGGGTTGCGTTTAGTTTCTGAGGTGCGGACAGCTAAAGCCAAACGACCTGAAGGTGCTCGCATTAACGTCCTCCCTTCGGGCGAGTTGACTAACCCCGTGCTCTTTGTTGTTCCTTTTTGATGGAGGTGACGACACCTACAAAGGAACACCGCGATCACAACGCCAGTCAATCTCGCTGAATCCTGCATCTTCAGGTTGTTTGGGTATATTGGAATCCATTTTGTTTGAGTTGTCGGTTGGCGAATTTTTGCTCGGCGGGCAAGTTTTAGGTTCAAATTCAAGCGATTTGTTGCCCGCCAATGAGATGGTTTGAAATTAATTCTATATTTTACAGCATGTTAGGGTTGGCATGTTCTGTGCTGGATGAAAATTAAACATTTGGCTAGGAAATTGATATGGGTAACGCAGTAGTGTTGGGCGATATTGGTACGGCACACGATGGATATCACCCGTCCCCCGTCACGTCGGGTTCACCTAACGTAAAGATTGATGGTAAGCCGGTTGCCAGACAAGGAGATTCATTGGCCCCACACGTTAAACCCAAAAGCCCACCTCACGGGCGAAGCATTTCTGGCGGTTCATCATCTGTATTCGCAAATGGAAAACCGGTAGCCAGAACCGGGGATGCTGTGGGATGTGGTGGTGTTGTGATCGGTGGTGGAACGGTGAATATAGGATAAATGACATTATTGGGAATGAAATGATGGATAGATTTAATTATCAAACTTAACTATAGTTAAGTTTGATAATTTTCTAATGAAAGTTAATTATAATTAAAGTTATATAAAGATAGTCTTAATTATTAATTCATTTAACATTAAAGTGTCTACCTCTAAATTTCTCGAGGTGGATCTGTTTTATATAATAGAAAGCATTTTTTCACGAAATACCCTTGCCGCACTCCCCCTTCATGAATGAATATACTCAAAAGCTTGAGCGGAAAACACTGGAGCATGAGCTTTTAGTGGTGGTTCTGTTAATAAAATATAAGTCCAGTTGGTTGCATAGGTTCGATGGCGGTACGTCTAATTAAGAAGGCCTAACGTTAGTCAGGTTTTGTGAGGAATTATCTAACCACTGTCTATATTATTGAGTCCTTCAATCCCCAGAGCCCTTTTGTAGCTTAGACCTTATTGGTACGACAGCTACACCATAATTCGTGTGAATCTAATTTCATCCATTCCATCAGGAACTGGGTCGAGTCCTCTTATTTGAAATTATGAGGATGCGTGGTTGTATTTATATAAATCTCAAGGAGAAATTTGAAATGGCAAAAGAGGGAAGTGTCGCGCCCAAAGAGCGTATCAATATTAAATACGTTCCAGCGGCAGGAGATACTCAGGCTGAGTTGGAATTACCGCTGAAGATGGTGGTTGTGGGAGACTTTAAAGGACACCCTGAGGAAACGCAAATCGAAGAGCGTGAAGCGGTCAATGTTGACAAAAACAATTTCACCTCCGTGATGCGTGAAAGCAACCTATCAATTTCTACTTCGGTTCCTAACAAAATGACAGACAAAGCCGATGAGCCGTTACCGGTAGAGCTGTCCTTTAAATCTCTGGCAGATTTTTCACCTGATGCCATTGCCAATCAAGTCCCTGAACTGAAAAAACTTGTTGAATTAAGAGAGGCTCTGGTGGCTCTGAAAGGCCCTCTTGAATATTCCTGCTTTTCGCTCCCGTCTGCAGGAGCTTCTTGCATCTGAGGATTCAAGAGAAAAACTCCTTGCTGAGTTGGAACTGGTAAGTGCCGACGAAAAGCCAAAACAAGATCAGTAATATTTTAAGGTTAAGGTAATTTACCAATGTCCGTAGAAGAGAAGGTGCTAGAAAGCGCCAGTTATGAATCCGCAAGTTTGCTTGACAATATCATGGCTCAAACCCGTATGGTTCCAAATGAAGAGGGTTATGATATCGCGAAAAAAGGCGTCGCGGCTTTTATTGAAAACCTGATTGGTTCCGAACAACACTCAGAACCGGTCAACAAGGCACTCGTTGACCAAATGCTGGTGGAGCTGGATAAAAAGATCAGCGCGCAAATGGATGAGATCCTTCATTGTGAGGAAGTCCAGCAAATGGAATCTTCCTGGCGCGGTCTAAAAGTGCTCGTCGACAGAACGGATTTTCGTGAAAACATTAAAATTGAAGTTTTGCACGCCACTAAGCAAGAGCTGCTTGATGACTTTGAGTTTTCACCTGAAGCAACGCAATCTGGCCTTTACAAACACGTGTACTCCTCTGGTTATGGGCAATTTGGCGGTGAGCCGGTAGGCGCGATTGTTGGCAACTACGCTTTCTCTCCTTCCTCCAGTGACATGAAACTACTTCAGTATGTCGGCTCTGTAAGTGCAATGGCACATGCGCCATTTTTATCTTCAGTGGGTCCAGAATTCTTTGGTGTCGACTCATTCGAAGAGTTACCAAACATCAAGGAACTTTCAGCAATATTCGAAAGCCCTCGTTACAACAAATGGCGCACTCTCCGTGAGTCCGAAGATGCAAGATATGTTGGCCTTACAGCCCCCCGTTTTTTGCTGCGTACTCCGTATGATCCAGTTGAAAACCCGGTTACCACATTTAACTACCGCGAAAATGTAAGTGATTCCCATGAAAGCTATCTTTGGGGAAACACGGCATTTGCCTTGGCGTCGCGTTTGACTGACAGTTTTGCTAAATACCGTTGGTGTCCAAACATCATTGGTCCGCAAAGTGGCGGGGCCGTCGATGATCTTCCTGTGCATCTATTTGAATCACTTGGCGCGCTTCAGGCAAAGATCTCTACAGAAGTTTTGATTACTGATCGTAAAGAGTTTGAATTGGCAGAAGAAGGGTTCATCTCCTTGACCATGAGAAAAGGCAGTGACAATGCTGCGTTCTTTTCTGCCAATTCCATTCAAAAGCCGAAGGTGTTTCCAAATACTAAAGAAGGGAAACAGGCAGAGACAAACTACAAGCTTGGCACCCAACTGCCGTACATGATGATTGTCAATCGTCTTGCTCATTACATCAAGGTGCTTCAAAGAGAGCAGGTCGGTTCTTGGAAAGAGCGTCAGGATCTGGAGCGAGAACTCAACACCTGGATTCGCCAGTATGTGGCAGATCAGGAGAACCCGCCGGCTGAAGTTCGCAGCCGTCGACCACTTCGAGCAGCAAGAGTCGAAGTGTCAGATGTAGAGGGAAGTCCGGGTTGGTATCAGGTATCTCTCGCCGTAAAACCGCACTTTAAATATATGGGCGCGAACTTCGAGTTATCTCTCGTTGGTCGTTTAGATCAGGCATAAATGATGTCGGGGCTTGATTACGAAGAAGCACCTTACGGTGTCAGCTTCTTTGAAAGGTTGGATACAGAGGCCGCCAAGAGAACCGTAACTCAGGCCCCTGACGTTGATGATGTACTTTTCTCATTGAAGAAAAACGTTTCAAACTTATTAAATGCTCGAATTGGTGAGTCACTCAGTGCGCCGGATTTAGGTTTGGTTGATTTTAATGATGCCTCCTTAAGTGCACATGATCTTGCGCTTCAAATTCGCCTGACAATAAGGCGGTGCCTGGAGAAGTATGAGCCTCGTATAAAACAAATGGAAATTCAGGTTCTACCTGATATTCGTTCTCCATTGAATCTTCGGTTCCAGATAGTTGCAGCAGTCAATCTTGGAGCGCTTCATAAAAATGTGCAGATTGATTTGTTGTTGGATAGCAATAGAAAGTACAGAGTAGTTTGACGTGTCCAGAAATAGATTTTTCAGGGATGAGTTGGCGTTCCTTCGTGAACAGGGCGTTGAGTTTGCAAAAACGCATCCCCAGCTTGCCCGCTTTCTGAATAGCCGAAATTCTGACCCTGATGTTGAAAGGTTGCTAGAGGGCTTTGCCTTTCTAACTGGGCGACTAAGAGAAAAAGTAGAAGATGAGTTCCCGGAACTAACTCATTCTATTATTAATATGCTTTGGCCAAACTACTTACGGCCAGTCCCTAGCCTTTCAATCGTCCAGTTTTCACCAGATGAAAAAGCCATTTCCCATGCACAAAAAATAAAAAAAGGTGTTCAGTTAGATACAAATCCCGTTGCTGGCACCGCGTGCCACTACAGAACATGCCGGGAAGTAGAGCTATATCCGCTAAAGCGTGGAGCTGTCACCACACACCACACAAGAGATTCTTCAACGATTGATGTGTCGCTCTCAGCCTCTGGCGAGGTTGTTATTAGTGACACGGGAGTAAAAGACTTACGTTTCTTTATCGGTGGTGAAACATACAGTGCTGAAATGCTTTATTTGTGGTTAGGGCATTACCTGAAAAACATCCAAATCGTTAGCGGTGATACGGTTATCACCTTACCCAGAAATGCATACTCTCCAGCGGGTTTTGGAGAAAGAGACGCCTTGTTGCCGTACCCGAAAAATGTCTACGAAGGCTACAGGGTACTGCAGGAATATCTTTCGTTTCCCGCTTCATTCTTGTTTTTTGATATCTGTTCATTTGGTCAATATATTCCGGGTAACGCAGGTGGAAATTTAACGCTTAGGTTTAACTTTTCAAAAACCTTGCCACCAGATGTCAGGGTCAAGGAGGAGTCATTCGAGCTTTATTGTACACCGGCTATCAATCTCTTCTCTTATGATGCGGATCCAATCGATCTTAATGGTAAGAGTACGGAATATAAGATCACGCCTTCAAGTCGTCACGCAGCACACTATGAAGTTTTTAGCGTAGACCGAGTTCAGGGATGGCAAGAGAACAATGTCGGCCGTATCCGTGGGCAGATACGCACTTACACTCCATTTGAAAGCTTTCATCATGAAATTGAACGCGCGCGTGACAGAAAGGCACTGTATTACAGGGTTCGTGTAAGGGATAGCCTTCAAACGGAAGGTTTTGACCACCATATCGCGTTTGTACGTAGTGATGAGACTGAGCATATTGGATTCAGTGAAGCCATCTCGGTTGCGGTAACATGCACAAACAGACAGCTTCCTCTCGAATTGGGAAAAGGTGATATTTGCATTCCTACAGATTCATCCCCGGCTTTTGCCAGCTTCACCAACATTACTGAGCCAACGGCGCCGATTCGTCCCGTTTTAGACGGCTCCCTCCTATGGACTTTGATTTCCAACCTCTCACTCAACTACCTGTCGCTTTTATCAAAAGAGGCGCTGACCTCTGTATTGCGCGCCTATGATTTTCGGGCGTTGGTTGACAGACAGGCAGAGCGAATTTCGCGTCAACGTATGGAAGGCATTGTAGACATAAAGACCCAACCAACAGAGAAACTACTGAGAGGGCTTCCAGTCAGGGGTCTGCGTTCTGAAATAACACTATCTCAAAGTGCATTTGGTTCGGAAGGCGAACTATACCTCTTTGGCACAGTACTAAGCCGGTTCTTTTCGCTCTATGCAAGCATAAACACGTTCCATGAATTGATCGTCATTAACGCGGATAACAAGGAAAGATACTCATGGGGTATTCAGAGCGGGCAGCAGCCCTGATTTAAGCGAAATGCTGACCCCAGAGACTGAAGAGTGTGTAGGGGAAAGTCATTGGTCGGATGGGTTACCGGCTAATGTGAAATCCTACAACTTTTATCAGTTGGTTGAGCTTCTTCATCAGATTGAAGGACTCGATCCTGAATGCATTAACTCCACATCAAGTAAATTGACATTCAGCAGCAATCCAAGCCTGGGATTCGCCGCAAGTGATGTGTCTTCACTGGTACAAACCAACCAAAAACGCATGAAAATTGAAACCTCGTTTTTGGGTATGAGTGGAGCACAATCACCGCTGCCAAGCTATTTTCTGGAAGAAATTCTTACAGAAAATGAAGAAACGGGATTGAGAAAGCCATTTCTTGATTTCTTCAACCACCGCCTGATCTCTTTGGTTTTCCAGATCTGGCGCAAATATCGTTACTACATAAGGTTCAAAGAAGACGCGACCGACAATTTTTCCGCACAACTGTTCGCCCTGGTTGGTTTGGGTGATACAGAACTGCGCGGAGAAACTCCCATCAATTGGTGCAAAATGCTTTCCTACGCCGGAATGTTGGCGGGGAAAAGCCGTTCCCCCCAGGTGGTATCAGGGATCATTGCCCATTGTTTTGATCTTGAAGATGTATCGATTCGCCAATGGGAATTGCGCCAGGTTGCTATTCCCAAAGAGCAAAAAATGACGTTAGGCCGAGCGAACGTTGCACTTGGTGTTGACAGCGTTATTGGGGAGAGCGTTCAAGATCGCTGCGGAAAGTTTGTCATTTGCATTGGGAGTTTAAGCCAGGAGAGGTTCAAGGATTTTCTTCCGTCAGGTCAGGAATACCAGCCACTGATTACGCTTGTTGAGTTCGTACTAAGAGAACAAATGGCGTTTGATCTTGAGCTATCCCCGCAAAAAGACACGTTGCCGTCGATGAGTTTAAGCCGACATTCACCTGTTTCGTTGGGGTGGAGTTCATTTACGGGAAACCCCGAAGCTCCCCGAACCGTCAAGATTCAAGTCAGGCGATAGGATATTCAAATGACACATCAGTTACCGGCAATTAGGAACAGTCAAGCGTTAATAGCGAGCTGTGTTGTGGTTAACACACAACAGCTCGAAGCTGGATTATCTTCCTCTTACCAGTTTTTTAACAATGGTGGAAGCATTGGTTCAAGCCATTCAGATGATTGGTATTTATACGATCGCAGTGGCCGCGTGTTCCAGCATCATGCAGAAATTGTAGACGTTGACGGGTCGCTGTGCCTGCTTGACGTTAAAGGCGCCAGCTATATGAATGGCGCGACGATGCCTGTTGGCGCCGGTAGATATGCCCGTTTAAAAGACAATGACGTCGTTCTTATCGGGCCATATCAAATTCGAATTCAATTGAGCGACGTAAACGTAAAGGCCGCTCAGCACCACTATGTCGACAACGTTTTTGGTCTCGAACAAGAAGCCACCCTTATTGGATCAGAAGCAGAGTCTGATGAATGCGATTTTGCCGATGTAGCTGAAATCGATGACCCACTCAGCGCTCTTGATTCATTCTCTTCAAGTTCCAGTCAAGCACAAGTGGAGAACGACGACATATTGTGCGCGCCGTCGTCAGAGGAGAGGCGCGCTGGTCTGTTTGCCAAGGCAGAAGGTTGGTTGAGGGGGATGAAGACAGTTCAGGCAGACAGCGATTTTGAAATGAGCTCGGCGATCATGTTGAAAGGAAATCAAAAAATTGGAGAAAGCGGCATGGATGATAAAGCCTCGATCGTCTTGAAAGAGATGTAGGGATGGAATACTCGTCAAAAGACAATAACGACTATCAAGAATACGTATATCACAGCGATGTATCAGGCAAATACGGTGATGGTGATGAACAAAATCACCTCGTCACTGGGCCACTGTTTAGGGGGCTTGGTGTTCAAACCGGCAATCCATCCAATATGGCTGAAATGCAGGCTTTGTCTGAAGAAATGGGGGCTTCTTTGCAGTCCGCTATTAGAGGGCTGCTCGATCTTCATCGCCAGGTGGAGGAAAGCCGATTTGGCATTATGAACAAGAATCTTCAGCCAATCGAAGACAACCCGCTCAGGTTGGGTTTGGCTTATGAAGAAACTGTCGAGACCATGTTCAACCCAGATAGAAGTGTTGTTCACCTTTCTGCCCCGTCAGCTGTTGCCGAGAGCTTATCGAATGTGCGCCATCACAATGATGCGGTTCAAACTGCAACAACTGAAGCGCTAAACCAGATTTTGCGCGCTTTTTCTCCAGACACTTTGATGCGTCGTTTCAGTGCATACCGACGACCCGGTCAGGTAACTCCTGAATCTGCAGACGCATGGGCTTGGAGTATGTACAAGAGCTATTACAAAGAGTTGACCTCAGATCGCCAAAAAGGATTTGAAAAACTCTTTTGGGAAATATTTGACCAGGCCTATGACAGAAAAATTCGTGAAAACCAATCCGGAGATTTGAATTAATGAAAAACCTATTTGCAGGCATGCTTTTAATTGCGCTAGGCGGTTGCGCAAGTGCAGATCTTCCAAAGGATATGCCAACGACAGTGACATACAGCATTGTAGCGACACAAAGTGTTAACCCAAATGTCAGCGGTGATGCAACGCCAATTGAAGTGCAGGTATTCGAACTTGAAGATGACTCAATGTTCCTTTCGTCAGGCTACGACCAGTTAGCCAAGAGCGCAGGAAAGGCATTAAAAAGTAATTACCTTGACCATCGTGACTACTCAATGGTGCCTGGACAGTTCAAATTTATAGATGAATTCACTATCGATAAGAACACCCGATATATTGCCGTTATGGCACGATTCTCTGACCCTGATGCCAGTGATTGGAAAAAGGTCGTAAAAATATTGCCAATCGGTAGGAAGTATCACCTGCTCGTATTCCTCGACAATAAAGAAATCGTTCTCGATAAGGTGGAATAATCATGTCGGCGCGAAATCGTGTGGTTTGGAATGAAGGTCTATTTATTAAGCCCCAGCATTTCCAGCAGCAGCAGCGTAATTTGGAATATCAGATTGAAGAGAGAATATCTTCGGTCAGTCGTTATCTCTATGGCATAACTTCCATGACGCTAAATACAGAGTATTTGAGCTTTGGAAGAATTGCATTGGACAACGTCTCCGGCGTAATGCCCGACGGTACTGTTTTTAAAATTCCGCAAGAAGATATGCCCCCGGAAGCTCTGGAAATCATGGACAGCTCAGTGGCCAATCAGGTCGTCTATTTGGCTATTCCATTGAGAAGTGATGCGATCACCGAGGTTTCATGGCCCGATCATGCTGGTTCAGGCCGGTACGTTTCGGCCAGCAGGGAAGTGCGCGATATTCACACTTATCAGGGTGATACAGCGCCTATTGATGTCAGCCCTGTTTGCCTTAAGCTCATGCTCGACAGTGAAGACCGCAGTGCTTATGCCTCTATTGCGATAGCGAAAATACTGGAAAAACGTCCTGACGGCAGTGTGCTTCTAGATGAAAACTTTATTCCTTGTCATCTCAACGTAGGCGCTGTCTCTGCCTTAGCCGTTTAATTGGCGAATTGGCAGGTTGATGCGGGAAAGAGCGCGCAATATTGCCCAACGCATTGGCTCGCCTTCTCAAGGTGGCGTCGCGGATGTTTCTGACTTTATGTTGTTACAGTCGCTTAACCGCATGCAGCCTCAACTTCAGCATCTTTCAAACCTCAGGAGTCTACATCCTGAGAGGCTATTTGATGTGCTTTCCGGCATGTGCGGTGAGCTTGCAACATTTACCGATGAAAGCCGATTGGCCCCGGATTTATTGCCTTATCAGCACGACATGCCGGTTGCATCCTTTAGACCCTTATTAAACCGGTTGCGACAATCACTGAGCATTGTGTTGGAACCAAGAGCGGTATCTATCCAGCTTCACCAGCGCAAATATGGCCTTATGGTTGCACCTCTGCAAGATTCAGGTTTATTGCGCGATGCGGATTTCATTCTCGCTGTACGGGCAAGAATGCCAATGGACGAACTCAGAAAGCTATTTGTCCAACAGACAAAAGTGGCCTCCGTGGAAAAATCCGAGAACTCATATCCCTGCAGTTGCCTGGTATCCCGCTTTCACCTCTTCCAGTGGCACCGCGCCAACTTCCTTACCACGCGGGGTACACCTACTACCAGCTCGATAAATCGAGTGCTGCTTGGGCAATGCTTACTAACGCCAGCGGGTTTGCTTTCCATGTGGCGGGACAATTCCCTGATATGGATCTGCAGTTTTGGGCAATAAGGAGCTAAACAATGGCTGAAATGTATATCGATGCTCCCGATAGAGTTCGTCATTATGATCACCTTCTATTTGATGAAGCCACCAACATAGATGCAGACCAGGACTATTGGTTCAAGCTGCGTGGAGACAACGACAATCCTTTGATTGATGCCGCAACCCCGCTCCTGGGTATGGCTCTGCGAGTTCGAAAATTGGCGTTTTGTGACAATGTTGAAGCCATGTACCGACAAGCAGTCGAAGAAGTTAAAGCGATTGAGGTAGAGCTGGCTGAAAGCAACTTTGAGCACCCCGTTATTATCGCGTACCGCTATGTTCTGTGTTCCTTTATTGACGAAGCAATAATGAGCACCCCTTGGGGGGCTGACAGTGTTTGGGCTGAGCATTCGTTGCTGACTCGTTTTCACAACGAAACCTGGGGTGGGGAAAAAGTTTTCACCATACTCGCGAGATTGGAATCTGACCCTGACCGCTACAGAACCTTACTTGAATTTATATTTCTTTGTCTGACCCTAGGATTTGAGGGGCGATATAAGGTCATGGAGAAAGGTCGGGAAGAATACGAAAAAGTATTAAATAAACTTCATCAACAATTACGCCAGCATGAAGATGACGAAAAAATATCGCTAACTCGTCCTGTCGATAATATTCAGAGAAGTCGATATAACCATGCCAATTCTTTCCCGCTATGGGGAGTGTTTGCAGGAACGGCTTCTATTATCACCCTGGCATTTACGATTTATTCACTATTGCTCAGCAATAAAACGTCTTATGTGTTGCAGCAGCTTAATAAACTTCTTCAGTAAAAAGGTGAAAGCGTGATTCGTATTGAACTACCAACATTAATTGGAAAGCTAAACGCGCAGACAAAACTGGCTTTAGAGCAGGCAGGGGCCCTGAGTATTGAACGTCAGAATCCGGAAGTCACTGTAGAGCATTTTCTTTTTACTCTTTTAGACAACCCCTTGTCAGACGTGCGCGTCATGCTAAAAAGTACGGGTTATGATTTTGAACCTGTTAGGCAGCTTACGGGCGAGACGTTAAGTCGAGAAACGGTACCAGAAACAACGCCTCATTTTCGCCATTATTGATCGAGCTGTTGCAAGACGCCTGGATGTTGGGATCAACGGAGTTTGGTCATGTAGAAATCCGTTCGGGGATGCTCTTTCTTGCTGCACTGATGCGTCCTGACAGGTACTTATCACTGAATTTAATTCGCCACTTTGAAGATATTAACCGTGAATCACTGAAAAAGCATTTCGCAGCATTAACTGAAAATTCAGCAGAAACGTCGGTGAAATCCGATTCATCGGGTGATATCAAATCGCCAATTAGAGGTGGCGAATCAGCATTAGATCGCTTCTGCACCAATCTTTCAAACTTGGCTAAAAAAGGTGAGCTAGACCCAGTATTATGCCGCGATGATGAAATCAGTCTGATGATTGATATCCTTTGTCGCCGTCGAAAAACAATCCGATCGTTGTTGGTGATGCCGGTGTCGGGAAAAGTGCCGTTATAGAAGGGCTGGCTCAGCGGATTGTGGATGGAAATGTCCCGGATTCACTGAAAGGCATCGATGTCATGTCGTTGGATCTTGGGTTGCTGCAGGCAGGAGCGTCAGTCAAAGGGGAATTTGAGAAACGCCTTAAAGGTATTATTGATGAAGTGAAAACCTCTCCTGTACCCGTCATTCTCTTTATCGATGAAGCCCACACCATGATTGGTGCAGGTGGTCAAGAGGGGGGCGGTGATGCTGCCAATTTACTGAAGCCCGCGTTGGCCCGGGGAGAGCTTAGAACTGTTGCTGCAACTACATGGAAAGAATACAAAAAGTATTTTGAAAAAGACCCAGCATTAAGCCGCCGCTTCCAACTGGTTAAGCTGGAAGAGCCATCAGTATCACAAGCCGTAGATATTATGCGTGGGCTGCATGGCGTCTACGAAAAAGCCCACAAGGTTCTTATCAGCGACGATGCACTTGTTGCCGCAGCGGAATTGTCTGAGCGCTATGTGTCTGGTCGACAATTGCCGGACAAAGCAATAGACGTTCTCGATACCGCTTGTGCACGAATTGCGATCAACTTAGGTGCGCCACCTCGCAGGCTAGCTGCTCTCGAAACCCGCACCATCCAGCGTCAGCGTCAAATTGACATGCTCACACGTCAGGAATTACTGGGTTATGACATAGACAGGTCCGTATTGGCGGAGCTGGAGGCACAGGAAGCAGTTGACCTCAATGAAAAAGAGCGACTCCAGCAAGAATGGCATGCACAAAAAGACCTAGTGGCGACCGTTATTGAAAAGCGTCAACAGCTTTTAACTCACGGTGAACAAGATCCATCTGAAGACTGCCCATCAGCATTGAGAGAGGAACTTCGAGATCTTTACGCCCAATTGGAAGCAATTCCCCATGATGAAAGGCTGGTGCATCCCCATGTTGATGCTCAGCAAATCGCAGAGGTTGTCGGGGATTGGACCGGTGTACCTGTTGACCAGATGAATACTGATGAGCTTAGCCGCATCACGCATTTGCCGGACTTGTTGGGTGAAGAGATCAAGGGTCAGGATGTTGCACTGAAAGTCATTCACCGCCATTTGTTGACTGCCCGGGCAGATTTGAGACGCCCAGGACGCCCTAAAGGTGCATTCCTACTCGCGGGTCCAAGTGGCGTGGGGAAAACTGAGACCGTCGTACAACTTGCCAAATTGCTTTACGGCGGTAAGCAGTTCCTCACCACCATTAACATGTCTGAATACCAGGAAAAACACACGGTCTCGCGACTTATTGGATCGCCGCCAGGATATGTTGGGTATGGGGAAGGCGGCGTGCTGACAGAAGCAATTCGTAAGATGCCTTACTCCATCGTGTTGTTGGACGAGGTAGAAAAAGCCCACCCTGAAGTGCTCAATCTGTTTTATCAGGCATTTGACAAAGGGGAGTTGGCAGACGGTGAAGGCCGTGTCATTGACTGCCAAAACATCGTTTTCTTCCTGACGTCAAACCTTGGTTACCAAACTATTGTTGACTACTCAGAGCAGCCTGAATGTCTGGAAGAAAAACTTTACCCAGAGCTGGCCGCCTTTTTCAAACCGGCATTGCTTGCGCGAATGGAAACCGTGCCTTATCTGCCCCTGAATGGCGACACCTTGAATGCGATCATCAAGGGTAAATTACAACGATTGGTCAAACTGTTCACCGACCGTTACGGCGCGGAAACAGAGGTTGATGATTGCCTGATCGAAGAGATTCAGCGCAGGGCTACACGCACTGAAAATGGTGCGCGAATGTTGGAAGCCATCATTGAGGGGCAATTGTTGCCACCAGTGTCATTGGCTCTGCTAAACAAACTGGCTTTGCGAGAGCCGGTCAAAAGGGTGCGACTCACGGCAGAGAAAGGTGAGTTTGTCAGCGAGGTGGAGTAAGCAATGAACGATTGGCTTGCCGTTGCGGCAACTATCACAGGTGTACGCGACTCATCAAAGTTGCCCTCGGCGTTTATTAAGCAAGTAAAGAACACCTTGCAGCTAACCAATGTATGGGTAGTGCAGCCGTGTGCGCAGGGTAGGAAGCTCCAAACGTGTGAAGGCGGAAATTTGCTCGAGTGGGAAATTGACAATTTCACCCATCCGTTTGCGCACGTTTTCCAATCGTCATCCCCTATGTTGCTTGACCCGGCCAAGCTTAATTATTGGCTGGAGGATCCTTCATTTGTCGAATTGATGGGGCTGCGCAAACGCGGAGAAAGTGTGTTGATAGTTCCTCTTCCTTTGGGCAAGGGGGGAACGAAGCTACTTGTTACCGTGACTGGTTCAGCCGTTTTACTTGGTGGTCTTCTTGCAGACCAGCAGTGGCGGCGAATATGTGAAATTTTCATCAACCAGATAGAACTGCTCAAAGAGCTAGGCGAAGATCACCGCCAAATATCTGCACTTAGCTCGTCGATAAAGCGTATTCGAAGCAGTGAAGAACAAAGAGAAAAAGCCTTTGAGTTAAAACAGGTGCTCATTGGTGAAAGCACGACCATGCAATCACTCCGGAACAATATTGTCACCGCCGCGCACACGGCACTCAATGTACTGATATGCGGTGAAACAGGTACAGGGAAAGAGTTGGTTGCGCGTGCAGTCCACGAATTGTCTGACAGGAAAGATAAACCGTTTGTTGCGATTAACTGTGCCGCGATACCAGAGAACCTATTGGAAAGTGAACTCTTTGGCCATGTCAAAGGCGCATTCTCAGGTGCTGAGCGAAATAAAGCCGGTTTAGTTGCAGATGCCGAGGGCGGAACCCTGTTTTTGGATGAAATTGGGGATATGCCAATTGCATTGCAGGCCAAATTGTTGAGAGTGCTGGAATCCCGCACATTCCGACCAGTTGGGGCGACGCAAGAAATAAAAGCTAATTTTCGATTGGTCGCTGCGACCCATGTTGCTATGCAAGCCAGAATTGAGGAAGGCGCGTTCCGGAGAGATCTCTTTTATCGCCTAAACCAGTTCCCAGTTTTTGTTCCTGCATTGGCGGAGCGGAAAGAAGATATTCCGAATCTGTGCACCCACTTTATTTCAGAGTACAACCGGCAGATGGGAGCATCGGTGAAGGGGATTCGCTACGCTGCGCTTGATCTTCTCAACCGACACGCGTTTCCCGGCAATGTGAGAGAGCTGAAAAACCTGATCGAATATGCCTGTGCGATAACCAGCAGTGGTGATGAAATCCGGGCAGACAGTTTCAGTGCCCGCGTTCTTAACCAGCAAACCCAAACAGCGGCCAATAACGAAGATGTCAATGCGGACAACTACATCGGCATGGATATTCAAAACATCGACAATCTCAAAGCGGCTGTCCAGGAGTTCGAATGCAGTGTGATTCGCTACCGGCTTTCTAGCTACGGAGGTGATCGCACCAAAGCTGCTGAAAGTTTAGGTTTGCCCAAACGGACTCTCGCCCATAAGTGCTTGAAGATGGAGATAGGCAAATGATGCAGTATCGTTTGGCTCGTTGCATGTTGTTTGCAATGTTGACGTCTTCCAGTTTTTTCGTTGCTGGCCAGACGAAAGATGCGTTGATTGCGTCTGCTTCAGCATGCACTGATATCTCCGGACGGTTGGAGCGTTTAGCCTGTTTCGACCGCATTTTTGAGACTCCCCTTGATGCCGCAGAGGCTTTCTCATTCCAGCAGGAAAAGCCCGAGGAATGGGTTCGCGCTAAACAAAGCGAAAACGCAAGGGATCTTGATGAGACGGGCTTCGTTCTGAGATACGTAAACGTTGAACAGCCTAAATCGGGCATCTGGATGACGGCTACTGCCTTACCGGATATAGGCCAGGACAAGAGCAAAATGCCAATTTTGATGTTCAGTTGTTTCGACAACATTAGCCGCGTGGAATTGGTGCTTCCAAAGCCGACCTCTGCTGGTGTTGTAAAGGTTGTGACTGCTTCAAGCTTTAGCATAAGCCAGCGCTGGTTGAGTGATGACAGCGGAAATATTTTGCGGGCTGGGCGGGGGTTACCCTCCATTGAAGTGATGAAATCGCTATTGTCTGGCCCGCGTGCAGTTGTGCGATCAAATCAGCCGGAAGTGGGTAACCTGACATTTGATACGTCTGGTCTTAAACAAGCCATTCAACCCATGCGCAATGTGTGTCGTTGGTAGGTGGGTCATATGGATATTCAGACATATAGAGAATGTTTAGCAAAACCCATTGTTGGCAGCACGTCAGTGGGGGAGCGTTTAATTGATGATGAACAACTGGACTTCGTAGAAGCCCAGATGATGAAAGTTGGCTCGCTTTCCCATGGAGATGTGAATTGGTTAGAGGCGGAGCAGGGCGCGTTCAAGCTGCTGAGTGAGAAAACCAAAGACCTCAAGCTGCTGACTCATCTACTGCAGTGTTTGCAGTATCAGCCCCATCCTGAGCGCTTCACCCTTTTCGCTGTTTTTGCTCTCTGATTTTATCTCCCTTTATTGGGAAGAGTGCCATCCGGCGGCGGGTGCCAGAGGCGAGAATATTCGGCGGAAATTCTTCAATCAAATTATTCAGCGTACTGAAAAGTCAGTTGAAAAAATTGATGGTGGTATGTTCGATTCGGAGCAAAAAGCAGAGTTAGAACAAGCTATCTCAGAATTGAAAGTAGCGGCGGAAAATAAAGCCTTACCTGTTGATAACATCGCCATGTTTGCATCGGCTCTTAGCCGGAAAATAAAAGCGAGTGAACCTAGGTCTCCGCAACCTGAATCAAGCAATGAAGCAAAGAGCGCATCAACCATTTCAACCAGTCCACAACCGGGAAAGATTGAAATTGATGGGAGCTCCGAGCGCGCAACGAAACAAACATTGCTCCGATTGGCGGAGTTCATCGCTGAGTTGGATGGTGGCGTAGCTTTGGCGACGAGGATCCGTCGATTTGCGATTTGGTTTTCTATCACGTCGGTACCTGATGCGGATGGAAACGGAGAAACCCAACTTATGCCCGTGTCCGTCGACCGCATTGCTGAGTACGAAGAATCTCTCAATAAAGGCGCCGATATGGAGCTTTGGAAGAAGGTAGAACAGAGCCTTACCGTCGCACCTTATTGGATCGATGGTCATTTCCTGAGTTATCGCATCGCTCTAAAACTTGGGGATACAGAGTCTGCTGAATCACTGGCCTCTGAGGTGAGGCAGTTTTTCAAGAGAGTGCCAGGAATTGAAAAGTTGAAGTTCAAAGGCGGCGCACCTTTTATCAGTGAGCCTACCCTACATTGGATTGAAGGTAGTGAAAGTGGGAGTGAAGGTGGGGCATCAAGCTCGTCAGATTGGGATTCAAAAAGGCGAGAGGCACTGGCTCTTGCTGAAAATGAGGGGCTTTCAATTGCGCTGACCATGTTGAATGAAGCCTGTCGTCAGCAAAAGAACCTCGCGATCAATTCTATTGGCGCATGTTATCGGCTGATGTAATGCAAAAAACCAACTTTCCGCCATGGCGAATCAACATTACAACACCCTGCTCGAATCAGCGTTACACACATCGCTGACTGATTGGGAACCTAAATTGATACAACGCCTGGAAAGTGTTGCTAAGTCATAATTGAAGTCAGGGAACGAAATAAATGTACAGCAGAATTAAATCAATATTGTATAGAGTGAAGCCTGTCTTTAAAGCGGGTTTACCTGTTCTTTACGTCGTTATTTTCCTTTTGATCAACGCTGCAATTTGGTGGGCGGGCCCTTGGCTTAATATCGATGGTGCATTTCCCCTTGAGTCTGTGACGTCGCGTTTAATCGCAAGTGTCATGTTTTCGCTGCTTTGGCTAGCGGTTTGGGGCGTAATGCAATGGCGAAAGTTGAAGGTCTATCACGAACATCAAGCGCGGGAGCGTCATCTCGAGCAGGATCCAATACAAAGATTCGAAGAGCGTCAGGAAGAAGAGCTGAATAAAGTCGTTCTTTCGTTGAAAAAGAGCCTCAACACGCGTGACTACCTCTATACATTGCCTTGGTATTTAGTCATGGGGGCAGAGAACGCGGGTAAAACCAGCCTGATAAATCGTTCAGGACAGAATTTTGTCTTTTCTTCGGTTATGCGGGCATCAGGCAAGAAGAGTGACAATCCATTTTCGTTCGATTGGTGGATTGGCGACAATTCTGTGCTTATTGACCCAGATGGAGAACTCCTTACACAGCGGGCCCACGAAGGTGCGCAAGGTGAGTTAGAGAGCCGGCTTTGGACGCACTTTGTTCAGTGGTTGAACAGAACGAGAAACCGCAGACCTTTGAATGGTGTTGTGGTGGCATTAGATGTGGCAAAACTTGCAACCTCAACAACTAGCGAGCGAAAAGCACATGCGAATCTTATCCGTGCCCGCCTTAGGGAGTTGATGGAGTCGATATCAACCCAGTTACCGATCTATGTTTCGTTGACCAAACTGGATCTACTTTACGGATTTGAGCCGTTTTTTCGCCACTATTCCAAGAAAGAGCGTGAAGAGGTGTTGGGCTTTACGTTTACTCTGGATTCGGTAGATGATCTTGATTCGTGGTTGGAAGAGTTTGATGCCGAATTTGGGCAGTTCGTCTCACGTATCAACAAGATGCTGCCAAATGTATTAATGCAAAATTTTGATGGTGAAGACCGCACGGCGATTTTCAGCTTTAGTCGCCAGATGGCGGGCATGCATGATGTCCTCAAACTTTACCTCCAGGATGCCTTTTCCAGTGATCAATTTTCGACACCTGCTTTGGTACGTGGTGTTTATTTCACGTCTGTTTTCCAGCAGGGCGTCCCGACGAATGCGTTCATAGATTCCGCATCAAGACGATATGGACTCTCACATTCTGTGAACACAGCTCAAAATGCGCCTAATTCGACGACATACTTTACGCGCCATTTATTCGATAACATCATTTATCCAGAGGCTGGTTTAGCGTCGGACAATGTATCGGCAGCAAAAAGCAAGCGCAAACTTGCCGCGCTATCCATGTTGGCTTGTGGTATTGCGTCAGCCTTGTTGATAGGTTCGTGGCACCAGTACTACCTGAAAAATGTCAGCCAGGCTGAGTTTGTCCTTGATAAAGTGAATGAATATGAGGACAAATATTCTGGTCAAACATATTTTGACAATGGCATCGATGTTCTCGCACCGCTGGATACCGTTCGCCAAGCCACCATGGAGTTTGGCCTCTTCAGAGAAAAACCTAAGTATCTTTCGGATCTTGGTTTGTATCAGGGCCACCTGATTGGACCGGAAATTGAGAAAACGTATTTGGGCCTTTTGAAAACGCGTTATCTTCCTGCACTGATGAAATTGGCCGCTGCCGATGTGGTTTGGGCTAAGAATGATGAGGACAGGCTGGCGTCACTTCGTGTATTTCGCATGATGACCGACGATGATGGCCGCTATAAAGATATCGTCCAGAGCTACTTTGCATCCAAATGGCAGGCGCAATATGAAGGCGATCGTGATACGCAAGAGCGTTTGATGACACACCTTAACTATGCAATGAGCCATACCGATCTTGTGGGTGACAGACGCAATGGTGAGGCTTATGCGGAGAAGATATTGGCACCCTATGACGGTGTAATACGCTCTGCCCAGAGAAGGTTGAGCAGGATGCCAATTGAACAGCGTGTTTATCGAAACCTAAAACAAGCTTCAACCGTTGTGCTTGGTTCCTCTTTTGATCTGGCTACGGCGATTGGTCCGGTTTTCGATGTCGTTTTCAATGAGCGAATTGCTTCAAATGAAAATATTCGTATCCCGCGTCTTCTCACAAATAAAGGTTTGGAAAGTTACTTTATTCCAGAGTCCGATTCGGTATCAGAGTTGGCACTGGTCGACAGTTGGGTACTTGGTCAGCGCGATACAATCAATTTCTCTGAAGAAGATAAACGTGTTCTACGCGACAAAATCCGAAACCTATATGTGCAGGACTATGCAGAAGTCTGGCGTCGCGCGACCAATAACATCGATCTCAAATCCTTTACCGATCTTCATAATGCGGTAATGGTGCTGGAGAGTATTACAGGCAACAACCAACCCTTCCACCGGTTACTGGAAGAAGTCACGGACAACACAGACTTGTTCCCAAACCTGCCTGAGAACGATGCCGCGCGGGAGGAGCTGTTGTCGTCATCGCGCTATCGTGTGGCAGCGATGGTTGATAGTCAGTTCAAAGATCTCAACGGACTGGTGACAACAGAGCCGGGTAAGCCCATCTATTTGGATGAAGTGATGGAGGCCGTATCGCAGTTGACCATGTATATGCAATCTATCAACGACGCACCTGACCCGGGTAAAGCTGCACTGGAAGCTACAAAAGCCAGATTGTCACTAAGCAACGCTGACCCTATATATGTACTTCAACGGATCGCGGAAGGCATGCCACAACCCTTTGAAGGTATGTTGACCAAATTGGCGGATGAAAGTTGGTATGTGGTACAGCAAGAGGCTGTTCGTTACCTCGAAGTTCGCTGGACGGTGGACGTTTACAGACCATTCCAAAATAAACTGGCATCGCGTTACCCGTTTAATCCACGTTCTTCCAAAGATGTTGCCTTGGATGATTTCGAAGCTTTCTTTGCACCAAACGGAATTGTAAGCCGATTCTATGAAAACAATCTTCGAATGTTTATGGATGACTCTTACGACCTCTCATATGAAGAAAATGATAAAGCCTTAATCCGCAGGGATGTGCAGCATCAAATTGACCGCGTGAAGAAAATTCAACGGGCATTTTTTAACCGAAAAGGTGCCCTGGATGTGGAGTTCACAATCGAACCCATTGAGTTGACCGCCAACAAGCGTCGCTCCGTTATTAATGTTGATGGTCAATATGTGGAATATAGCCATGGCCCTAGGAAAAACGTGGGCCTGGTTTGGCCGAATACACTGAGGGAAGCTGCTGTGAGCAAGATTACTTTGGTCCCAACAGCAAATAATGCCTCGCCAAGAAGCATCAGTATTCGCGGTCCGTGGGCATTCTTCCGTATGTTGGAAAAAGCTGAGGTGGTAGGGTCAACATCGACAAGTGTAGATTACAGATTCAACATCGACGGGGGCAAGGTTACCTACCGCGTGCACTCAGAGGCTGATAGTAATCCATTTACAGCTTCGATTTTTAGAGGATTTAATCTCTCACCAACTCTGTATTAAGTGAATGAATGGGCTCTACAGGTAAAACTGTAGAGCCCATAAAATCCTCCATCAATTAAACCAAAATCAATATTGCTGCTAAATCTTAACTCCCACCTAGTTACTCTCAATTTAATATTTTCTAAATTGACGATTCATTTTTTACACTTATTGTTCTCAATATAAGATGATCTCATTATTTACTTTGCAGTTGATCAAACTATCAATATGAGATTTTAGTCAATTTTCTGTCTTTTTCCTGACAAACTGTCTTGAACTATTAACAGGTAACCTAGATAATGCCTTCGTTTATTGGGGTAATGTCTCATTTTTAGTGAATTCTTATACCAATAAATCAGCAGTTGCCTGTAATTCTCTCACTCCGAGAGGATTAATTGCTTATCTCGTTTATTGGTTGGGTTTATGTTCAAAAGATTGGTTTTTGGCAGTTTGGCTTTAATGCTGTCTGGCTGTGAATCTACCACGCCACCAGATTGGTATGTTTTAGAAACGAATTCAGATTCGGACTATATATACGCGGTAGGTGAAGCTCGTACACTTAATTTGGCAAAGAAATCAGCGCTGGCAAATATTAATGAACAGCTTTGGACACAGGTAGACTCATCTTTTTCATCCGATGAGCAATTTCGTGCAATTAATGATGAATCATTGCGAAATGAGAATGTCCGTAATTCCGTCAATGCAAAATCAGCACAATTGACGTTTACCGGCACTGAGTATCTAAAAACTGACCAGAATGACATCGCCTATTATGTTCAGGCTCGCGTTAAGCGTGAAAATGTTAAAGATCAGTTACTTGCGGAACTTTCTCAGATTGAAGAGCAGTCAGTACGTGTTATCAAGAACTTCTCTCATCAAGACAAATTGGTGTGGTGGTTGAATAACAGGGATCTGAGTGATGAAATTTCAGATTATTACGTCCGCGTGGGTATCCTGACCTCGATGGGGCTTAAATATGACACTGAGAACAGTCAACTCATTAGATTGATTCCTAAGGTTAGCCAAGCGAAATCAGATCTGTATATTTATATACAGCCAGGTCGACAGGATAAAAGAAGCGCAGCATTTATCTCTGAGAAATTTAACTTAGAAGGGATTAGCACAACACAGAAGTGGAGCGCTAAAAACTCTCACGTATTAAAAATGGACTCAGAGTATCGTCAAAGTAAAGTGGGTGACGCATACATCACAACAAAAGTGACCCAGCTTACTTTGAAAAACAAACAAGGAAAAACCATATCCAGTGGTGAAATTATCTCCACGGGTAACTCGGTATCTAATTTCAAACTGTCTCACGAAGGCGCAGAACGTCATTTCTCTCAACAATTGGACGAAATGGGTATCTGGCATGCGTTGGGATTAAAAAATAAAATAATATTTGCACTGGAGTATTCAAAGTGATTAAGAAAGGGTTAGTGGCTGTCGCAGTATCTACAGTATTGAGTGGTTGTGTGGTTGGCGGTGTAGACACTGTTTGTCTTCCAAATGCTCAGATCGATATCGAGTCATCGCCAGTACCGGCAAAAACGACTGAAGATATTAAAGTAATCGTACTTCCAGTGGATATGTCATTTAGCGACCCAGCTAAAGGTCGTCTACAAACAGTGTTCCGTAATGACCTTGAGGCGACCATTGAAAAAACGGGCAGCAAGCTGGTTGACCGTAAGCTTGCAAACAAGCTTAAAGGTGAAATTAAACTGGCTGAGCAAAGTGGCCGTTTGAACACCAAAGGTGTTCCAATTGCGGATCTGGCAATTCTGACTGAAGTAACAGCAAGTAACCTTTCTTACTCCTTTACTGAGCGTAAAGAAAAAGTCAATGATGAAGGCGAGAAGAAAGTCTACCCAGCGCACTGTGATTTCACTACTGAAGTCAAAGCGGTTGCTAAAGTTGTCTCTCTTCCAGATATGGAACTGGTTGAGCGAATCGAATTTTCCAGCAAAGATTTTTTGAAATCAGAAACAACGAACTCTCGCTGCCCAATCTCTGATGCACAATACACCTCTATGGCGAGTGAAGCTGCAGCGAAATCTGTGAAGTACAATTTTAACTTGCAAAAACTGCTGGCACCTTCTGCACCTGTAATGGAAATGCGTCAGTGTGAAGCAGGCACCATGGTGAAAGTGGCTATGGGTACAAACAAACGAATCCAGCCAGGTGCAGACATTTCTTTCTCGCAAGTATTCAAATCTGATGATGGCCACACAGAAACTTACACTGTGGGCGAAGGTTACGTAGTGAAGCATGAAGCTGATGCGGTTAAGCCTGCGTTTGCGTGGGTTGCGATTGATGAAGAACTGTCTCTGAAACTGCGTAAAGGCGACACAGCTAAGCTGGTGCCTGAAGAATGCGCAATTTGGGATGTTCTGTGTATGACAAATAACTGGGGCATCTAATGAGAACTAAGAGCCTACTAGCAGTCTCTTTGGCACTCGTTCTTTCTGCGTGTTCTAGCAACAACGCGACCGTAGAACAAAGCCAGAACTTTGCTGCTTGTACATTCCCAGATGCACCACAAGTTTCAGCTCCAGGTTGGATCTGTGACGTGATGCCATCTGATATCGCTATCGCAGCAACTGGTTACGCGAAGAAAAGCGCGGCAGGCATGAGCGTTATGCGCAAAATTGCTGCTAACGATGCGCGTGTTGCACTGGCTTCTCAGTTCGAAATCGACGTGAACAACATGTTCAAACAAGCTGTTGAAGGCTCAGTGAGCACAACTTCTGCAGAAGGTTCTAGCGAGTCAGTGATGGAAACGTTTGAAAACATCACCAAGACCGTTGTTAGCCGCTCGTTGACTGACAGTCGCGTGTTGGTAAGCCAAGCTAGCCCAACCGGTGGTTTGTATGTATTGGTCGGCATGGATCAGGAAGCATACAAAGTAAACCGTAACGCAGCGATTGATACGGCGACTCAAGACGCTCAGCTATGGAACCAGTTCAACAACGAGAAAGCGGCTGAAGATCTGGCGAACGCGCTTGAATCTCTGAAGCAGCTGTAATCCCGAAACGTTTGAAACGAATTTAAATGAGGTTATCGGAAGATAACCTCTTTTTTATATTGTGAGGTCGTAATGAAAGTGATGGGAAAAAGGACATTTATCTCTGCAGTCATCGCTGTAGCTTTGGCGGGTGGAAGCGCATTTGCATCTGATTCATTTGCGGAGTTGGACAGAGAAGCTGCCCGTATCAAGCAACCAAAATCCCAACAAATCGAAGAATTTCATGCTTGGTTAGACGCCTATTTGGATGAGTACGAAGCGTGGCGTGATAACTACACGGCAAATCTCGATAAAGAGCGTGCATCGCTGATTGAACAATGGGGCAGTGGCGATCTTTCTGATGCAACTGTCGCTGTTGATTATTCCGAAGGAAACACAGTTAAAAAAGTCGTTGATTATGAGAACAATACGGCGACAGTTTCTGTCCTTGTAGATGCCGATGCGGATGTTGACGAGGCGCTGGCAGGAATTTCCAGTCTAGAAGTTGATGGTAACAAGCTTGCCGTCACTAGCGTTCAGCCAGACGTTGAATTTGTTGATTATTCCGCCGAGCAAGAAGCGAAAGAGAAACAATTTGTTCTCGACCATGTTCAGAGCCAGATGCGCGAACTGGACGTTCAGGCAGAGCGCTTGGTTCAATCAAATACGGGCATACCTGCTTCGTTTATCTACGAGCGTGCTTACAAGAAAAAGTTAGCCATTATTCAATCGGCTGCGCCGCGTATTTCGGCTATCAGTCAGCAGTTCCAGCAAAAGCGCAAGGAGCTTGGCATTCCTGAACCGGTAAAACCTGCCGAAACGACCAAAACTGAGCCAACAGCACCTGTTCCTGTACCCCCCCCAGTGCCGGAAGTGGCAAAGGAGGTTGTAACCGCTAAAGCGCAGATTGATAAAGATAAGAGTGCAGTTAACGCTACCGAGATTAACGATAACGTCGAAGAGGCTGAAAAGCCGAAAGAGGTATTGGTCAGTGAGGTCGATACGGCTGACGTACCCGAAGTTAAACCTGAGGTAGTAAAACCAACGCCTGAAGTACAAAAGCCAACGGTTTCAGAAAAGCCATCAGAGCAGCTTGCCCAAGTCGCTGAAGTGAAAGCGAAGAAAAAGGTGGTGAGCTACAAGGTGAACCTACCTCAGGGAGCGCTAAAAGAGCGTGCGTCAGCATACCAGCCACTGGTTGAAACAGAAAGTGAGCGCTGGGATATCGATGCAGCACTTGTTATGGCCATCATGCACAGCGAATCGTCCTTCCGTCCCGATGCGAAATCTCACGTTCCGGCTTATGGTTTGATGCAGGTAGTCCCTACCAGCGCGGGTCATGACGTGAACAAGCAGATGCGAAACATCGACGCGCCGATGAAGGCCAAAGATTTGTATGTGCCGCCAGTGAACGTAGAAACGGGTACTGCGTATCTGAACATTCTTGAAAAGCGATACCTGAAGTCGATTACCAATGAAGAAAGCCGCATGTACTGCGTAATTGCCGCTTACAACACTGGCGCGGGTAACGTTGCAAAAGCATTCAACAAAGATCGTTCAACGAACATCCGCAAGGCTGCAGACGTCATCAATCAAATGTCGCCGGACGAAGTGTATGAGCATCTCATTAACAATCTTCCTTACGACGAAACGAAAAACTACCTACGCAAGGTAAATGGCCGCATTTCCTTGTATCAGTAACCCTGGAGAGATAAGTGTTTAAATATTTTGTCTTTGGTCTCGTTGGCCTGGGCGTTTTTATTGGTGTGCGATTCGCTGACGATATCAAAGAGTACGTCAGTGAAGATGAAATTGAAGCGATTTCCGAGCAGGTAATCGAGTCGGCAATTGAAAAACTGGAAGATCTAAAGGGGTAATGAATGTCGTTAGCTGAGACCAATGAGCAAATGACGGTAGAGGAAGTCACAAAGCGCAACTTGCGTGACCATGTGCGTGAAAAATGGGCCAGAATGATTGCGTTGGTTTCCATCATCGTTATCGCACTAGGCGGGTTCAATGATTCTTGGGATGCCATAGAGAAGCTCTCCAACTTTACGCTTTCCCAATTCACGGATATTCCATCTAAAAACAAGTTGGATCGTATCTACATCCGCGCATCAGAAGATGTGCTGGAAGAGACCCTTGGTGCGCCTGTATACGTCAAAAAGACCGCTTCTGGCGAGTTCATCAGATACTATGATGACAAACGCTTTGTGCTTTCTGCCGTCACCCAAGATGGCGCTATCTCAGCACTGTTGGTCTTCCCGAAAGAAGGCTTCTTGCCAAACACTGAAGAGCATGCTGGTGGTGAGCTTTTGTTGGAGCAAAATCTTTCCAATATTGAAAACATCGAAGATGTACGAGTGAACTACTCGCGCTCTGTGAGCTATTACATTGAGGAAAGTCCGGCAGGTTCATTTGGCAATCTGTATACGTCTGTCGCTGGTTTTACAGAGTTTCTTACGCCGTTGGATGATGAAAAGCGCTCTCGCATGTCTGAGTTGTCTGAAGGCTTGATGTTAGGAGACGATATCTCCACACAGATCATGCTTTCCGCGATACTACTGTGCCTAACTTCTATGGCTACAGCATGCAAGGCCTGGGTATTTTGGAGAATGCGATTCTGACGCTGACCGAGTACCGACTCATTACCAAGTAATGGTTTATTCAGCGAAGTAAAAGGGAGCCATCTGGCTCCCTTTTTCGTTAGAAGTAGAACACATCAGCCTTAGTGACTGAATCTATTTCCAGCGGGTTAAACAGTGGCTTTGGCAGGTTTAGTGCCGCAACTGCCGTTTTACCTGCAGGGGAAATGCCACCGACATACTGGATTTCGGTAGTGTTTGGCAAAATGTTAGCCACTACACCCGGGTTCCACGCGGTGAAAAACTCAGTCAGGTCGGTTTGCGTCACGTAAGAAGCACAGAGCATCAGGCATCATTCTTTGATAATCCCTGCCCGTAACACATGTTTTCACCTTTCAGGTTCAAGCCTTCTTCACTTTGGTTGCGCGTTAAACGGTGCATTAGCTTGAAGAAGTTGAAACCGTTCATATCTGGACGGTCTAGCGTTGAATAGAAAGCCGGAATGTTTTCAGCGTCATACCAGTCATTCAAGTCAAAAGCGTTATCTGCCCATTCCTTCAGCTGTGCAAACATCACCAGTCGCTCACCAGGACCACCCGCGCCCCAGGCGTGGCCATTTTCTGCTTTCACAAAATCAGGCGCAATGCGGATATCCCGTTCAACACGCGACATAACACCATGGTGTTTTTGTTGCATGTAAAGACCGAGAACGTTGTTCGCGACTTCGGTTGCACCGTCAACATTGAGTGGTGCTTCCGCTGCGTTGTGTCCAACCTCATGCCAAATCAACCAGTCGTTGAGTGGTGCTGTTGGAATGTTTTCGCTTTTCGCATTGAAACTGGAGTTCATTACTGGATAGCCAGAATGCGCTGCGCCAACACTGATCGCCACATCATTCACAAAGGCATGACGGTTGTTCGGTGCACCTGAGTGAGTTGCCATCTTGTTGTCTTTGCCTTCTAGGCTTCATCGCGGGCGTAGAAGTCATTTAGATCGCGCGCAAATTGATCCAGATCTTCTGCAAACTGGCTAACACCGCCTTCAATGTTCGCAGCATTCAGGTTCGCTTTTGGCGCGGTATACACAAAGCTTGCCGATACCACATCCCCAATTGGTGCAGGAGAGTTTTGAGGATTCACCCAACCACCTTTGGAGGAATCAAACAGCGGTGCGGCGACAGTGCCACTGAAGTTGATATGCACGTTTTCGCTGTTACCACCGGAAACGTAAATCAGGCCACCATAAGGCACTGTGAACTCTTGGCTGCCATTTACAGGCAGGGTGAAGCTCTTTTGCATACGAGGTGGACGCTTCAGTGCCAATTCGTGCTTTTCCCGTCCGGTGAGATCATCATGCAATGCAATAGTCACGGTTACCGGGGTGTTGTTGCCGGAAACTGACACAGTGAAAGGTTTATGCGCCTCTGCCCAATGACCCGTTGCCTGACGGTTACCCGCATAGTACGCAACGACCTTGTGACTCATATCCAACGTGAGATTTTCAGCGGCCGCAGAACCAGTAGGCTCACCTGGGAATTCACGGATGTCGACTTTAACGTCGTAATCCCAGAAAGAGCGACCCAGCATTAAGCGGTTAATGGTTTTTCCATATAGTTAAGCGGGTAGCTTGGGTTCATCATGCCTGCGTATTCACCGGCATCTGAACCGTAAACCATGTTCATGGAAACAAGCTGTTGGCCCAAATCAACAGGACAGGACGTACCGGTGGCTCCCTGATCTTTGGTGTAGCAATTCAGGAACTGGGTGAAGCGCTCAAAACCAAGCTCATCATCCAATCCAGCCTCGTAACGGTACTCTAGATCATTCCAAAGCCAGACCGACATATTGCTGTAGAGACGGTTTAAATCGACGCTGCTCAGACGCTCGCCTTCCTTGCCGCGAGTACGGAAATAACGCTCATGTTGGTAGAGACGCTCAATATTGGTGCCCAGATCAGCCGCTTTGATCATCGCACGGGCTTCATCATTGCCTAAATCAAGCTTGGTATAAATAGGACGAGCCATATCGCCAGTCAGCGGAATGCCGTTCCCCGGACGATACTCCAGGCAATTAATTTCGTAGTGATAGTTCGGCAGAACACACTGTTGATAAGTGCGCTTACCATCCACTTCGAATTTCGACAGCAAATCGTCGATAGCTTTATAAAGTGATTTAGTATCGATAACCGGATGGCCGTCGGACAGATCAAGCTTGCCATTTTCATCCCTGACGAAATGGTCTTCCTCGCGGATAAAGGCTTTGTGCTGAACCTGATTACCTTCGTCATCTTGTTCGACATAGTACGCCGTTTCCAACTCAGGTTTTTTGCCGGGTGGGGATTCCAGTAAGTGTTCCCAAACCACATTGCCATCTTCATCAATAGTGTATGGTAAGGTTGGCAGTTCACCGGCGCCAGAAGCTTTTGCTGGGTAGTGCTCAATGATGTACAAGCCATATTCGCGGTTAGAACGAACGCGATCAGCGTAACCATCATTCGGGCCATTGCCAGTAGGAACGACAGATTCACCCATACCGAAAGCAATACCTGCAGCATCAAGCAGGCGACCCAGTTCACCCGCATTGTTTGTGCGGCGAACGGTTTCCATCACTAAAATATTGCCGCCACGGCTAACGTAATCGACCAAAGCGGTGACGTCATCCTGGGTCAGTTTTGGTTTAGAGGTATCTGAAGTATGTGGGGGAAGGTAAGGGTCCCCTTTCAAGCCGTGATACTCGAAACCATTCAATATAAGTAGTGGAGTGTCCGTCGGTTTAATCCCGTCAAAGTGGTTTAACTGAACCGTGTTAACGTTAAACTCAGGTGCGATAACGTAATCGGCTTGATTACCAAATACCTGCCCATGTCTGGAGAAATAAACGTGAGGGATATTGGTACCCACATTGATTTGATCGCCATCTGTACGTTGGGTCAGGTAGCGGATAACGTTGCTGAAGAAATTCAGCATATCATCGCCATCGTCTTTGCCGGTGCAGCTGCTATTGCCGTTCCAAGAGTAGTTAGTTGGGCAAACTAAAATCGAGTTGTAACGGGCGTTGCCCATTACCATGACTTTCCCTTTGCCTATCTCGCCAATACTTACGAAAGGCAAGCCAAACGTCGCTGTTTCAGCCCCCACTTTTTCAGGGAGCTCTATGGACGGTGCTTCTGTAACATAAGCCAGACCGCGAGTATCGTAGGCTTTAAGATCATCAAACGAAATCCAATAGTTGTTGTCGTTGCGCGCCATCATGACAGGAAAGGCTTGGTTGGAAATATTGACTGCCGCCTGTGCACGCGCGGTGCCGACACTGCTGTAAAAGTTAGTGGCATCTGCAAATACATGGAACTTGTTTACTGGCTTCCAACCTTCGGCTACCGCATCGTTAATACCCCAAAGCTTGTTAATCTCCCCCTGAATGTTGGCGAGATCATCCGATGCAACACGAACCGGGCTTTCTTGAGCAAAACGCGATTGAGACGTCAAACAGCCGCTTGGACACAGCACTTCATCAATTTGCTTGGCTATGCCGCTATTGAACTGGGTTTCAAACTCCGCTTTGACGGTCTGTGTTGTGCCATTACCTAATGCCAGTTCGGTGTCTTTGTCATTGAGCGACAGCGAGATCGCTTCGTTAATAACGTTTGGATAGAGGGCAAACGTGGCGGCAACCGCATCCGAAATAACCAGACGTTCGCCGTCAACTTTTGCGTAACGCTTCACCAAGGCTTCAGCATTGCGTCCGCGCTGGTCTTCACCAAGTTCAGATAAAGTGAACGCAGTTTTATTACCGCGGATTTCACCCAGCTCAAAAGTATCAATGCCAAACGAAATGGAATCGCCCCAAACAAACTCAAACTGACCTAGTTCGTTGGTTTTACCGCGGGATGAACGGCTGTAGTAGGAGATACCTTCAACAGGAAGCCCTGCAGAATCTGTCAACATACCTTGAGATGTAATCGCCTCTTCGGGTTTGTATTGATATGCCTCTTCTGCATTGGCTGAAACGAAACCTGCGTTGAGGTCAGTTGACGTGCCTGGAGTGACTTCAGGCTCAACCTCAGGAACGTGGGAGCTTGGCAGTTTGTCTGCCAGGTTTTCTTCGGCAGGTTTTTCTTCCAGCAGTTTGTCGAATTCTTCCGCCGGTAAGGTCAGGTCATTGTTATACGCGGATGCAAACGCCAGTTTGTCCTGAGTGGTTGTCAGCGCGATATCGATTTGATTGCCATTCGCTGGTGAAACGGACTTCAGCAGTGCGATAGCGTTACGTGCTTTGTTTTCGTCACCGTCAAATTCGAGCGCATCTGCCAATTTAAGGCGATGTCGGGCAATCGCTTCGCCAGAGCGCGGTTTTAGATTGCCAAACACATTGTCAAAGGATGCCAGCACGGTGCCTTCATAGTCACAAATGATGCTGTCATTCTGGGAGAATTCAAACTGATGTGCGGGAGCGCCATTGCAGGTCACTGAGTCTCTAAATACAAGTGAACCGTCTAGAGAGAATTCACCGGCAATCATAGGGTCAGGCATACCAATATCAGGAGAGCCGTCAGTCCCTTCTTCAGGTAAGACAGGTGGAGGAAGTACAGACTGATTCAAGTCAGTGTCATCGTTACAGCCTGCGAGTGCAGCTACGATGAGCAGTGATAATAGTTTTTTCTTATGCATTCTCGTTCCTTTAAACCACACAGGTGGTAAAAATGATTTTTTCTTTGTTTTTTAAGAAAAAAGGCGGCAATTTTTACAGCAAGAATTGGTAAGAAACGAGAACTATTTTATGAATACTGAACGAATGCCCAGTTTGGCAACGGATTGATTAAACCTTGTACTTTTAAGAGGTTAAGACTTGCGCTGACTGGGGGCGCTGGCGAAAAAAAGCCAGACCGAAGTCTGGCTTTCCGTAGCGATTAAAGCGGGAGAGTATCAGTACTCGCCCCAGCTGACTTTTACTGAATCACCGGCGGGTTTACGGCGTGGTTTAATGGAACGATTACCGTTGTTCGCGCGCGGCTTTTGTGCACTGTCGCCTTGTGGCTTTTGCTGTGATTGACCTGCTTTTGCAGGATTGCCATTGCGGTTACCGTTACGGGTACCTTCGCGGCGTGGTTTGTTTTCGCCTGAACCTTGCTCACGGTTTGATTGATCGCGTTTTTGTTCTGGCTTGCCCTGACCATTTTGGCGTGGCTTACCGTTTGCGGCACTTGGCTTTCTGCGCTGCGCAGGTTTATCACCACGCGGCTTGCTACCCGCTTGGCCTTCAGCTTTCACTTCTTTGTTTTGCGCTTGTGGCTTCTTCGGCTTTTTAGGCTTCTTCGCCTTGATAGGGCGGGTATCCAGTGCTTTTTCCGGAAGCGCAGTGGAAGGTTTGAAACCTGACAGCTCTTCGCGTGGCAGCAGTTGCTGGATCAAACGCTCGATACCGAACAGATCGTCCGCTTCATCTGCACACACCAGCGAAACCGCTTTACCGGCTTCACCCGCGCGACCAGTACGTCCAATGCGGTGCACGTAGTCTTCGGCCACGTGTGGAATTTCGAAGTTCACCACTTGTGGCAACTGAGGAATGTCGATACCACGTGCAGCGATGTCGGTTGCTACCAACACGCGAACGTCGCCGGATTTGAAATCTGCCAGTGCTTTGGTACGTGCGCTTTGACTCTTGTTACCGTGAATTGGCGCAGCAGTGATGCCTTCGTCATTCAAAAAGTGCGACAGTTTGTTCGCGCCGTGTTTGGTGCGGGTAAACACCAGTACCTGTTTCCAGTTGCCATCTTTGATGAGCTTGGAAAGCATCGCCGGTTTCTTTTTCTTGTCAGCCGGGTATACCAGTTGCTCAACCGTGCGTGCGGTTGAGTTTGCCGGTGTCACTGAAATTTCAACCGGGTTGTTCACCAGCCTTTAGCCAGATCGCGGATTTCAGCAGAGAAGGTTGCCGAGAAAAGCAGGTTCTGACGGTTTTTCGGCAGCAGATCCAGGATCTTTTTAATGTCGCGGAAAAAGCCCATGTCCAGCATGCGGTCTGCTTCATCCAGCACCAGCACTTCAAGCTGAGAGAACTTCACAGCGTTTTGCTGGTACAAATCCAGCAGACGACCCGGTGTCGCCACCAAAATGTCAGTGCCTTACGCAGCGCCATCATCTGTGGGTTGATCTTCACACCACCGAAAACCACGTTTGAACGCAGGCGCATATGGCGGCTGTAAACTACGGCGTTTTCGTGGATTTGCGCTGCAAGCTCGCGGGTAGGCGTTAGGATCAGGGCGCGAACATGGTTTGGTTTGGTGCGTTGGCCATTGTCCAGACGCTCCAGAATAGGCAGAACGAAACCTGCGGTTTTACCTGTACCTGTCTGCGCGGCAGCCATCACGTCTTTGCCTTCCAGTACTGCAGGGATAGCCTGAGCCTGAATCGGAGACGGTGTGTCGTAGCCTTTTTCCTGAATGGCGCGAAGGATTGGCGCAGAAAGACCTAAAGCGGTAAAACCCATATATTCGTTTCTCATTTGATGGATGCCGAACAGCGGCAAAGGGGCGCTATTCTGCGCTTTTCATTTGGGTTGGGCAATGAATATCTGAAACCGCTTGTTTAGCAAGGCAGTTCCCATCGATAAATTCCCGTATAACCTCCCGCTATGAGCAACAAAGCAACACGCGAAAACCGGGTATTCGTGTCTGGGATTTCAATCAGTCAGCCTTACTATCTATACGCATGTTCTCGCTTAAATTATTTTTTCTGAAAATAGAACGCTCGTGCCTAAAAAGGTTTACATTCGCTTTAATGCCTTGAATTCTGGCTTTTATCTCGATGAATCTTGTGTATATGCATCCAGTGTAACACCTCGCTTCTCTTATTCTTGGGACACATTTCTGGACAATTCTTAGCCATTCTCCTTGTGTATTGCAGCACCGATACTCTGTCTGTTGTAGTAGTAGATAAGTCGTCAAGGGACTCAGCCAGAACAACGTGCCGCTTTCCAACGCCTGTATGAAAGAGCAAATTGTCTTGGTTTGAGGAGGTTACCCATGCCAGTCGCATTGACTTATCCCGGCGTCTACATTCAGGAGATTCCCAGCGGCGCACGGTCTATCAGTGGTGTCGCCACGTCAATCGCCGCGTTTGTCGGCAACTTTTCCCGCGGCCCATTAGATACGCCAGTGCGCATGTTCCACGTCGGCGATTTTGAGAAACATATGGGTGGCGTGGAACGCAACAGCGAAACCAGCTACGCCGTCTCACAGTTTTATGCCAATGGTGGCGGTGAAGCGATCGCTATCCGTGTCGGAGGTGGTACTACCGGCAGCATGGAAGTGGAAAGCTGGGACGGTGCAGCCTCGCTGGTATTTGATGCTGGCCGCCAATTCCAGGATCAACAAGTGGATGACCCCGGTAGCTGGAACAACCATATCCGCGTCGACATTGACTACCTGACCTCTGATCCCGCCAATCTTTTCAATCTTTCCGTCACTGAGATCAATCATGTCGATGGCCTTGAAGTGCCCGTGCGGAGCGAGGTCTATCGCAATGTTTCTATGGTTGAAACCCATTCGAGATACGTCGTCTCAGTTGTAAACGACGATTCGCAGATGGTTTTTATCAGCAAAGGCACTGTGGGCAACAGCATGCCCGCCCCAACCGGTTACTACTCAGGCGTGCAAACGATCGCAAACTATGCAGGCATGGCGGACAACAACGCCATGGATATTGATTTGGGCAACGGCACAACGCTTTCTGTGGCGCTCGACGCAACGACCAAGCCGACGACCATCGCGGAAGCGGCGCTGATGCTGCAAAACGCCATTCGTGATACCCAACCCGCCGATCCGTTGTGGGCACAGTGCCAGGTGGTCGCCAGAGGCGATCGTATCGCCATCTACACAGGGCGAAACAGTACCGATTACCGTGCTGGGCAAGTCGTTAGCATTGCTGATACCGCAGGGGATTTTGGTGCGGTTACCGGTCTGGCAGGCAGTGGTGAGGCCAACGTACAACAGTACGCCATGAACACCGCCGCCCCCGCCGGGTTCCAGAGCGCGGCGACAGCCGGAGCCAATGGCGCCGCGCCAACCGCTGCGCAGCTTCGCGGTAATCGCAACCTGCGCACCGGTATCTATGCGCTCGAAGACGTTGATTTGTTCAACTTGCTGGTGATCCCGGAAGCGTCAGGCCTGGGGTCGGTCGCCAATCTTTCCAGCGTAATGAGCCCCGCCATTTCCTATTGTGAGGAGCAACGTGCCTTCCTTTTGATTGACCCGCCACCGGATGCCAACAGCACAGAAGAAGCCATTGCCTGGCTGGATGAAGCCGCCGGAGCAGGGTTGCGCCACCGTAACACGGCAGCGTTTTACCCCAGTGTTCAAATCCCTGATCCGCAAAATGACAACCGCCTGCGCACCATCGCCCCAAGCGGCACCATTGCGGGATTAATGGCACGCAAAGACGGTGACGAAGGGGTATGGACTGCCGCAGCGGGCATCACCGCCAGCCTTCGTAATGTCATCAGTTTCAACCACACCATGACCAACAATGAGATCGGCCAGCTCAACCCGATTGGCTTAATTGCCTGAGAAACGGCGGCATCAGCGGCAATATTGCCTGGGGTGCCCGAACCCTTCGGGGGGCAAACGAGTTGGCGTCAGAGTGGGCCTATATTCCGGTTCGCCGCACGGCCTTGTTCATAGAAGAGTCTTTGTTCCGCGGTTTGCAATGGTCGGTGTTCCGTCCAAATGATGAAGATCTCTGGGCGGAAATTACCTTGGCGGTGACCAACTTTATGCAGAGCCTTTTCCGTCAGGGTGCCTTTCAGGGCAGCTCTCCCGATCAGGCTTTCAGGGTCAAATGTGACGGCGAAACCACCACCCAAGCAGATATCGATGCCGGTATCGTCAATGTGCAGGTTGGCTTTGCGCCGCTGAAACCGGCTGAGTTTGTGGTGGTTAGTCTGCAGTTGATGAATAACAGCGGCAGTTAGGTCGCGGTCAGTTTTTTTTGAACTGACATCGCCAATCAATGAATCACAGTGAGGAAGCACGATGTCTCAGCTAAACGTAAACGGACAGCGGGTTGTGCCTTATCCGGGCTATAAATTCATCGTCAAAGAAGAGGGTGGAGACGTCCTCGCCGCCGTGCAGAAAGTCTCTGGCCTTAGTAAATCGGTCGAAGTGAACGAATACCGTTCAGGAGGGGACCCGTCCCATACCCGTAAGTCGCCTGGTCAGGTGAAATTCGAAGCCATTACGCTGGAACGCGGCGTCACCGAAAACCTGCAATTTGAGCAATGGGCAAACAAAGTGTGGCGGATTGGTACCCAGTTGGGGGGCGAAGTCTCGCTGGCGGATTTTCGCAAGAACATCATTATCGATGTGCTTAATGAAGCGGGACAGAAGGTACTGAGTTACGCCGTTTACCGTTGTTGGGTGTCGGAGTACAAGCCCATCCCGGCGCTGGATGCCACCAGTTCGTCTTTCATGATCCAGTCAATCAAGATGGAAAATGAGGGATGGGAGCAACTTAGCGTATCGCCGCCGAAAGAACCTAGCTTTGTCCATCCTGAGCAGTGAGTAAGCTGTCATGCGGGTTTCGTTCGCGCCGTTAAACGACAATCAACGTCTTGCGCTCTGGGAGGCCGGAGCGGAAGCACCCGCCTATGCGCGATGTGAAGCCATGCTTCTCGCTTACGTCTCCTCGGCAGCAAACAGTGGTGTAGATGTGACGGCGTGGACACTCGCAGGGCGCGACCATTTTCTGCTCCATGCGTTTCAGCAACAGTTTGGTGAACAGCTGGATGTGGAAGGGCAATGCGCCGCGTGTGACACCAAACAGCAACTGATGTTTTCAGTGTTTGATGTGCTGGCAAGTTGTTCTGAGGCCTTAAGTGCGCGCGGGTTTCATCCACTGAGATTGAAAGCGATGCCTACAAACCGGGTTATCAGCCGGTGTCCCTAATGAATGTTTCTTGCCAAATGCGGTTGCCGAGCGTCGGTGATTTACGCCTTGTGGCGCAAAGCGGGGATCCTTTGGTGACGTTTGCTGAATGCGTGATTGAACCTTCTTCTTATAGTGATGTGGCTGCATCGTTGGAAACGGAAGGGGATTGGCAAGGGCTTTTTGATGACATCGAAGCGCAACTTTTGGCGATTGAGCCACTTTCCATCGTGTCCCTCAATGCCCGTTGCCCGGATTGCGGCGCAGAAACGGTGCACCAGTTTGATATTGCCAGTCAATATTGGGCAAGGCTGACAGCAGACGTAGAGCAGCAGTTCTGGGATGTGCACATTCTGGCGTCGTCTTACGGTTGGTCGAGCCATGACATTCTTGCCATGTCGCCCGCAAGACGCCGTCGTCACGTGGCAATGGTTACAGAAATGTGAGGGTTGGGGTATGAGTCAGTTGCGGCAATTCCTTCAACGTAACCTGCACGGACAACAGACACTCAAGCCTGTGGTGCGCTCGTACTATGCCCACTCACCAACCACGAAACAGGGTGTTCCTTATGTGTCAAGTGACAGTGTCACAAATGGGGACATCTCAAATAATATAGGTGGTACTGACGGAGTCCAAGGTGAAATAAGCAGTGACGGCTTTGGTTCACTGACTGACACATCCAACCCAAGGTCACGGGCTCATAGCCCACACACAGCGAGCCACGCCTCGGGCGATGGAGTGGAGCCTCAAACCCCGAAGACAGCGGACAATTCCCAACGGACTGAGCGTAGGGGTATAGAGCCTGCCCATATACAACAAGCAGACCAAACGGCTGAACAGAGAACTGAAGCCTCTTTGAATCCGAAAGCATTGCACCTGTCAGCGGGCGATCATCCAGCAGCAGACCATGGTGGGGAAGTTGCTCCCCGACACGCAGATCACAGAAGGGATTCTGAGACGCTAACTGCGCATTCAAGGTCTAATCCATCTGAAGAAATGGTGCCGCCAGTTGTCAGTCCTGCCAAACGCCGTGATTTTACCCGCGAGGTAGCGGCCTCTATTTTCAGCCCACCGCCAGTGTCTGAATTGCGAAATAACCCAGATTCCGCAGCGCCAAGGACAGAACCGAGGGCAGGCCAGACGCGGCATACGAACCATGACGTCTCCGTTTCTGTCACTATCCGCGAAGTGAACATCGTGCCGCCCGCAGCGCCGGTGAAAGAAAAACCAAGCTGGCAGCCGCCAAAATCCCTGTCGCAATACCTGAGGGAGCGGGAGGGTAAACGATGAGCAGCGCCCTTGCCATTGCCGGTGTCACGCAATTGCTTCGCGATTTACTGAACGATGGATTGGTGGATCATGATGTCGGTGCGCTGGTGAACACCAATGTGACTGTGCATGCACTTGCGCCGGATGTGATGCTGGCGCGTGAAGAAGACAGCGGCCCTGCGCTAAACGTATTTCTCTATCACACCGATGTGAATGGCGCGTGGTCAAACTCCTGCCTGCCAACCCGCGACAGAGAAGGGATGCGGGTCAATAACACCCCGCTACCGCTTGATTTGTATTATCTGGTTTGTGCCTACAGTACCGCGGATCTGCATAACGACGTACTTTTGGGTTATGCCATGCAGATCCTGCACGAGCATCCGGGTTTTACCCGCGCGGAGATCCAAACTGCATTGAACCCATCGCCTGCCATTGCGGCCGGTTTGCCGCCACTGTTGCAAGCGCTGGCAGATACCGGACTGGCGGATCAGGCCGAAGCATTGCGCATCGCACCCCATTTTATGCCGGTGTCAGAAATGGCGTCGCTCTGGAGTGCGCTGCAAAGCCATTACCGCCCCTGTGCGGCTATCCGTGTCTCGACCGTGTTGATCCAGGCAGAACTTGCTACCCGCGAAGCACTGCCGGTACTGACTATCGGCAGTGACAACCGCGGCGCAGATGTCACCCCAAGCCTGATCCCGCCACTGCCAATGCTGCAGCGCATCATTCCGCCCGCATTGCAATCGAGCGCCCGATTGGGTGATATCTTCGATGTGGAAGGGATGTCGCTGGACGGCACCAATCCGCGCTTTACCTTTGAGCACGTTGCCTTGCCAATCACCCACACAGTGAATGCAGCTGCTGGCGGCAGCGCGCGGACACAATCGGTGCCAGTACCTAACGCACCGGCAACCTGGGCATCCGGCGTCTATTCCATTCACTTTACGGCTGATGACGCAGGGCGGCCACAGGATTCGAATCGCTTATCAGTACAAATCGCCCCCGTGATGACCTTGCCGCCACAAAGCGTAAACCGCGCAGGTTCCACGGTGACAGTCACCGTCCGTGTCAGCCCACATTGTCACCCCGGCCAGCACGCAAGCCTGTGGCTTGGCAGCGAAGGCACGCAGGCAGAGACAGTCACTGCAGTGACAGACACCCTGGTGTTTGTATTTGGGCCAATTGCAGCGGGCAACTATCCGGTCAGGCTGCGTGTAGACGGTGTCGACAGCTGGTTTATCCTGCGTGACAGGCCACCTATTGCGCCTGATTTCGCACCAAGGCCGCCAGTGTACGATCCAACGCAGGTAGTGGTGGTGCCATGACAGAATCCATCCAACCCTTACATGCAGTGAACGGCCGCAAAGGACAGGCGCAGGGTGATTCCGCTTATGACGCCCAAAGCGCGACTCAAAGCGAGGCCCAAAATGAGGCAATGGCGCGTTGGCAGACGGAAAACAATGCGCATTTGATGGCGCTTTCGGCCTGGGTGTTGAGCCGGCTGGAAAGTAATGAAACCCAGCTTCCTATTCCGCAATCACCGGATATTCAACCGGCAACGGCGTTTGCCTTATCTCGCGGCAGTACCGGCTGTCAAAGGGCGATCAGGCGGTGTTAGCGTTATCGATAGCGACGGCGGTGGATGCCCGTGTGGCGCAAAAATGTGGGGAGCTGGTGGGCATTGCCCATGGCGAAACGCCGACCATGTCTCTGGCATTGGCCTGTTTTCCTGAGGTGGATTGGAGCGTTTTTTCTCCCCATGCGCCGCTTCGATACTGGTTGCTGGTGGAGTGGCAGCCAGCGGGGAATGGTGATGCCCGTCTGGTTATCGACGAGCGGGTGCTGAATTACGTCCGTGGACTGAACTATATCGACGAGCGGCTAAGTGTTCTATTGGAGCCGCCTAAAGCGGATTTCTCATCTTCCCTGATGCCTTCGCAACAAAAACAGCTGCAAACCGCCATCAACTACCTGAACCAGACCCATGGCAGCGCGGTATCGATTGAGCTGTATGGAGACGATACCGAAGCGAAAACCTTGATGGCAACCGCTATCTCCCAGCGTTTGAACCTTGATTTACAGCGAATAAACTTGGCATCCATCCCCAGCCATGCAGCGGATCTGGATGCACTCGCAAGGCTCTGGCTGCGCGAATCCAGCCTGACGCCCTTGTTGCTGTTGATTGATGCCAGCAACGACGGCACAAGATCGCCTGCCCTCAAACAGTTTGTTTCCCGCATTGGCGGATTAACGCTGGTGGATGCAGGGCATGCGCCTATCGGTGTCAGTGCAGACAGCCTGCCGCTGCTGGTTTCCCGTCCGACGGTGGATGAGCAGCGGTCGCTTTGGCAAACGCACTTATCTTCAGACTCCCTTTTGTCGTCTCGCCTTGCCGAGCAATTTGCCCTCAGCGAGCAGGAAATCAGCCAGTTCACCCGCATTGCGCTGTCAGAAAGTAGCGCTAATGAGACTGATTTTTCAAAGGCAATCTGGCGTATTTGTCAGCGCCGTGCCTCGGCCGAGCTTTCAAAACTGGCGAGCAGAATCGAATGCAAAGCAACTGGGATACCCTGGTGTTACCTGAAGCCCAGACCAAGCTTCTCAAGCAACTTACCGCTCAGGTCGAGCTTCGTAACCGGGTGTACCAGCAGTGGGGATTTCGCGAGCGCATGAGCCGTGGGCTGGGAATAAGTGCCATGTTCGCTGGAGAAAGCGGTACGGGGAAAACCATGGCGGCAGAAGTGATTGCCAATGCATTAAACCTCGACTTGTACCGCATTGACCTCGCCAGTGTGATCAGCAAATACATCGGCGAAACGGAAAAACGGCTGAGGGAGTTATTTCAAGCGGCAGAGCGCTGCGGGGCCATGCTGTTTTTCGATGAAGCTGATGCCCTGTTCGGTAAGCGGGGCGAAGTGCGCAACAGCAACGACAGATTTGCCAACATTGGTATTGATGATCTGCTTCAGCGTATTGAAATGTACAACGGCGTGGCGATTCTGGCGACCAACTTGAAATCGGCGGTCGACAAAGCCTTTCTGCGCCGCCTGCGTTTTGTGATTGATTTCCCTTTCCCGGGGCCTGCCGAGCGCGAGCGCATCTGGCGCACGGTTTTCCCTGAACAAACCCCGCTGGCGGAAGACATGAATCCTGCACGTCTCGCCAAACTGAACCTGACTGGCGGCAGTATTCACAACGTGGCGCTGAATGCGGCATTTTATCTGCGCAACAAGGGGAGTCTGTCTCCATGCGAGCTGTGATGGAAGCGGCCGCGGTGGAAATGCAGAAACTGGATCGTCCTATCAAATCGGGGGATCTGGATTATGTCTGAATGCGTGATGGCGCCTGTTTCCAAAAAACGACTGTTAAGAAAGAATCAGCACCCGGTGCGGAAAAGTCCCAGGGTGTCATTCAACGCAAATGCGCTTGTGATCATTCACCTGCAACCAGTGCGCCTTGCCCCGCGTGTGCCGCCAAAGCGGCACTGGCAGCCCCAAGCCCAATTTTGACCAAACCTTCATCGTCAGGCAGCGCCATTGCGCCGGACGGTGACATGCCGGAATCTCTTCGTCAGCGCGCAAGGGAAACGTTCGGTAAGGCTTTGCCGGATGTGCAGTTTTACACCGGCGGCAGGGCGCAGCACTACACACGATTGCTTCAGGCCAAAGCGTTTACGGCGGGTAGAGATGTCTATTTCGGTGCCGGATTTTACCGCCCGGATACGCCGGAAGGCTGCGCCTGATAGGCCATGAACTCACCCACGTTGTGCAACAACGTCGCGGGCTGGCGTTTTCAAAGCTTCACGGCGAAGGCGACACCTATGAGCAGGAAGCAGATCGCGGTGGCGATGCGTTTGCCGCCGGTGAACGCTTCGAAGTGTCGTCGCCACAAGGTGCCATTGGACGGTTTCCACAACGGATGGGGGCGGAGGAATCCGCCGAAGCTGTGGGTCTGGATGAACCCACACACGATCTTGATTTTCTTGGCGAAATGATGGAAGAAAGTGAGGTCGAAGATCTCTTTACCGATATGCAGTCACTGGAAACCGCCGATCAGAAGCTGTATCTCATCCCGGAATCGGCGGTGGAATCGTTTGGCGACAACAGTGGGCAACCTGCCGCTCCTGCCCCATTTCCACAAGCCAAATTGCTCGATGGGGCTTCCCGTCGTGGGCGCCTGCCTGTCATACAACGCGCCGTTGTCGCAGGGTGTCGCGTGCCAACCATGACGATGGGACAAATCGGGGTCGTTGCACACCGTCAAATCGGTGGGTTCTGTGGCCTGTTGCATCAGGCAATTTCGCCGTCTACGCCTTGTCTCGGTGGCGGCCATCCGGGTTTCCAAATCCCGGGTTCGACCCGCCCGGACATGGTGAAGCAATATACAGCAGGGCCATTTATTGATGAGGTCGGAGAGATCAAACCGGCGTCCTGGCTTAATGGCCGACAAGCGGATGCCGAGGCGCAGTTAAACCGCGATATCGCCAATTACCAGGCCATCATCGGACCGGCAACCACCATGTGGTCGTATGCATTCCCAACCATGCCTTTTGTTGCCAACCCGTTGCAGAACATTGATGTATGGCCTGCTTTGGGCGGCGCGGCGTCCAATGGTGTCTATTACTACCGTTGTCGCAACACGCGGAGAAGACGGGTACCGCGCAGGGTCAGGATCCGGGTGCGTTTGCCTGTGCCTGTTTTATTGCCGCGCACCGTGCCAGAGTGGTGCCAACGCCGACCCCTGTCCCGGTGCCAAGGCCTGCTCCCCGTCCTGCGCCAAGACCGGTCGAGCCGCAGTCTGAGCCTTGGGAAATGCCGGAATTGCCAGAGATGCCTGATTTGCGTCCGGCGGTCAAACCGGTCGTGGCAGGGGCTGCTGCCGTCGGGCTTGGCTATCTCATCTACCGCGGCGTAAGGATGCTTCCGTCACTGGCACCACCGTTATGGTGGACAATTCCCGGCAATCTGGCGGTGCCTTAGGAGGTGGCTATGGAGAAGGGTTCGAGTATGAACGTGGCCTTGAACATTGAGAAGGTCAGCATTGCGGCAGATGCCAGTTACCAGCAGGTCTATCGGGCGGTAGAACAAGCGGTGCAGGCGAACTGGCCGCATCAGGACGGTGTGTCGCCGCAGGTGCAGCGACAGGCCGTTGATCGGGCAATTCATGCATCGACAGCGCAGTTGATGACAACGCTGAGAACCGCCAGCCGGGCAGGAGGGAGGGCTAAATGTTATCCAGCCAACCCAACTATTTGCGTGCAGGCATTGTGCTGTTGGATCCGCAGAGCGGTGAGCCACGGGATGCGATCCCGCTGATGATCAATCCGCAAACCTTGAGTACCCAGTTTGAGATCAAAGCGCCAGGCTCATCGGATACCCGGAATGAACAAATGCGCCTGAATGGCCCACCCAAAGAGACCATCAGCTTTGAAGCGATCCTCGATGCCACGGATGCGTTGGAGCGGGGCGATCAGGATGCGCTGGATTTTGGTATCGGCCATTACATTGCCGCGCTTCGCAGTCTTATCACGCCGAGTAAGAAGCAGCTTCTGGACAACGATGCTCTGGCAAAAGAGGGCAAGCTCACCATCATGCCAATGATCCAGCCATTGCCGGTTTTCAGTTGGGGTTTACGCCGCCGGGTGCCGGTGAAAGTCAGCAGTATGTCGCTGACGGAAGATTTTTCAGCGCTCAGCTCAATCCGCTCAGTGCCAAGGTGAGTATGACGCTGCAAGTGTTGTCGGTAGACGATCTTGGCTTTGATCATCCTGCTTCATCCCTGTTCCTGCACTACCTCGGCGAGCTTGAAAAACAGGCGGCCAAAGTGATCAAACCGGTACCGGACGCTTAACCCACATAAAGGCTTAAAAAGGCGGAGACGATGACGGATTTAACCCAATTTCTTCTCAGTAACACCGACGAAACGGCGGATTTCACGCCGAACAGTCGTTATGCGGGTGCGCCGTTAAAAGTGATGACCGATGCCACCGGACGCGAGCGGGTTTTCGTCAGCCGCCGTTTTGTGCCGCAACCGGCTGTGTCAGGAACGGCACCATCGGTGATGATTCGTGAAGGGGACAGGCTAGATTTACTGGGCGCGGCCTATTATGCCGACCCAAGCCTGTGGTGGAGGATAGCCGATGCCAATCTGGTGTTTACGCCAGCTGAATTGGTCGCCACGCCCGGTCAGCGCATTTTTATCCGCAGTGACGGTGAGGAGGGTTGATGTCAGACATCGTCATGAGTCTCTACATCGGGCCGGTTGCCCCCGTGCCGGTTTCAAAAGCGGTGATCAATGCCTTCGTTTCCTGCGAGGTGCGCTCGGTCACCGAAGGAAAATCCGGCTTCCAGCTGGTGTTTGAAGTGGAAACCAATTCGCCGCTGCTCACCGTGTTTATGCTCGCAAGCAATAACCCAATCCCGATGGTGCGCACCGTGATTGCGGTGGAGATGAATGGCCAACAGAATGTACTGATTGACGGTGTTGTCACTGAACACAGTATCAACCCCGGCAGTGCGCCGGGTATATCGCGCATGACACTCAATGGCGAAGATCTCAGCCGCGTGCTGGATTATCTCGATTTCAGCTTTATGCGCTTCCCGGCCATGCCGGATTTTGCGCGGGTGAATCTGGTGCTGGCGAAATATGCGTTCCTCGGCCTCATCCCTAAAGTCATTCCATCCGTGCTGATTGATGTGCCGGTACCGACGCAACGCATTCCATCGCAGCAGGGCAAAGATCTGGCATATATCCTCTCGCTCGCAGAGCGGGTCGGGTATGTGTTTTATATCGAACCCACTGACATTGTCGGCGTGTCGGAAGCTTACTGGGGGCCGGATGTGCGTATCGGTAAGGTGCAGCGCCCGCTCAATGACGATCTGGATGCCAACCGCAATGTGTCCGGTATGACCGGCACCTTCAACGGCCAGAATGCCTTTATTCCGCTTATCACTATTCAGAATCCGCAGACCAAGGTGCCACTGACGATCCCGGTGCCGAGCGTTAACCCGCTGAATCCCCCTTTGGGTTTGCTGCCGCCAATCACCCTGAACACAGAAAACGTGTATGAAACTGCCAAATACTCACCGGTTCAGGCAGCGCTGATTGGCCTTGCCAAAGCGGCGCGTTCGGCAGTGAAGGCCGTGACCATGACGGGCTCGCTCGATGTGCTGGCGTACGGTTCGCTGTTAAAGGCGCGGCGGTTGGTTTCGGTGCGTGGAGCGGGCGCGCCTTTCAACGGCATTCACTATGTGGAATCAGTCACGACGAGCTTCAAGGAAGGCGAATTGACACAACAGTTTGAACTGAGCAGGAACGGTCTGCTGTCGACCGTTAACAAGGTGCCCGCATGAGTTTATATGGAAAATTCCGTGGAACCGTCGTGAGTAACATCGACCCCATGCAACAGGGGCGGATCATGGCAACCGTGCCGAGTGTCTCTGGCATGGTGCCCGGCACATGGTGCATGCCCTGTTTGCCGGTGCTGGGGCTGAATTCTGGCATCTTCGCTGTGCCGCCGATTGGTGCCGGGGTCTGGATAGAGTTTGAGCAGGGTGACATTGATTATCCCATCTGGTCAGGCTGCTTTGCAGGCTCTCCCGCGGATATTCCCATGTTGGCGCAAACCGCGCTGGCACCGATTTCTTCCATCACCCTCCAGAGTATGGCCAAGCACGGCATCGTCATTTCAGACATTGGCGGGCCAATGGGCATGGGGGGGATCACGCTGCAAACCGCGACCGGCGCGACGCTGTCGGTGACGGATGCAGGCATTTTTATTTCAGACGGCAAGGGCGCACAGATCACCTTGGTTGGCCCCACGGTGGATATCAATAACGGCGCCCTGACCATCACGTAGGGAGACAAGGTATGCCAGGTGCAATTCTCCATGTCGGTGCCACCGTGATGTGTTCCCACGGCGGACAGGCAACGCCTACTGTGCCGAATCCCCGTGTGATGGTGTCCGGTCAGCCGACGGTGCTGCAAACCGCGCCGTATGCGGTCGCAGGCTGTGCCATGCCGCCACCGACGGCAGGCAATGGCCCCTGTGTGACGGCGCAGTGGATGACAGGCTCTGTGCGTGTGTTGTCGTTGGGGCAGCCGTTCGCCCTGCAAACCGGTCAGTCCTTGTGTACCCCAACGGGCACACCGTTGATTCGAGTGTGGTTCAGCCGTGTGCTGGCGACCTGAGGAGGAAATATGGCTTATCCTGATTTTCCCTACCGCATTGATACGCAAGGTCGCACAGCGACGACGGACAGGTTTGACGTGATCCGTGACCGCATCGAACAGGTGCTGTTTACCGAGCCTGGCGAACGGGTGATGTTGCCAACCTTCGGCTGTGGTTTACACCGCCTTTTGTTTGCGGGCGTCAGTGAGTCGCTGGTGGAAAATACGCGCACCCTGATTGCTACCTCGCTGCAAACCTGGATGCCGCAGGACATCGAGCTGACTGAAGTCGAGGTGCATTTTGATAACGGCGCTTTGTTTATTGATGTGGCTTATCTCGTCTTGCCGGACGGTGATCCCGGTCAGGCGAGCTTTGTTCGGGAGGGGGCGGCATGATTTACTTTTGCTGTGATCAGCGACGCCGTGAAGCGGTGCGCGGCTCTGCCTTGAATGGTATCGACTTTATCGAAGTCATCGATAAAGAAGCGCCAGTGGAAGCCGATCGCCAGCGTTTTCTCCATCTTTATCTGGTCAACGATCCCGGTGCGTTTGTTTACACCGAAGACAATCTGCGCCTTGAAGGGCCCAACAGTGTACAAATCGTCAATGTGGTGATGGGCGTTAACGGGCAGGCCAACGTGATTGGCATTGAAGTCGATCATCCCGCGACTTCTCGCCTTATACCATCAATCTGGTTACCAGCCTTTGAACCCCGCACCGCCACCGGAAATCGACCCCGCTCTCGCTTCCGTTACCTTTTCATTCAAAGTCGAATGCCCATCGCCGTTTGATTGTCTGCCGGATTGCGAATGCCCGGATCCGCAAATTACAGACACTGAAATTGATTACACCGCGCGGGATTTTTATTCCTTCCGGCGCATGATGCTGGACAGACTCGCGTTGGCATCGCCGGAATTTGGGGCAGGGCATCCCGCTGATATGTCGACGGCGTTAGTGGAAGTGCTGGCCTACCTGGCTGACCAATACGCTCATCAACAGGACACCGCGACCACAGAAGCCTATCTGGATAAAGCGCGGTCAAGGATTTCGCTGAAACGGATGACGCGCCTGGTAGATTACGCCGTCGATGAAGGCTGCAACGCCCGCTGTTTTTGTCACTTTGCCGTTTCTGCCGATGTGTTGCCCATGGCGCCGGACACCATAGTGATCCCGAAAGGCACGGCGGTTTGCACCCGTATCAGCGAACAGCCGCGCACCTTTGCCCGCGATGATGAATTACTGGCTAAAAGCAGCGCAGTGTATGAAACCTGCTTTGATGTGCCCGCCCTGTATGCTGCCCACAACCGGATGCTGTTTTACACCTGGAGTGATGCACGTTGCCATCTGGCGAAAGGCGCCGTGATGGCGACGCTGGATGGGCACTTCCCCAACCTGACAGCGGGCATGTATCTGGTGTTTGAAGAGATCACCGGTGCGAAAACCGGCAACCCGGCCGACCGGAAACTGTCCCAGCGTCAGGTTGTGTTACTGACGGAAGTGCACCCATTCAACAGTGATGGTGAGCCCCTTACCGACCCGGTGGCTGATGAGCCCGGCAATTCCGCACTTATCACGAATATTCGCTGGCATGACAGCGACGCACTGCGTTTTCCTGTCTGCATTTCATCAGAAACTGCAATCGAAGCGGGCAGGCAGTTTATCTCCCCGGTTTCTGTCGCGCGGGGCAATCTGGTACTGGTGGATCACGGTCATACCCTGACCGGAGAACCCTTGGAGCCGGTTCCTGAACCTTGGCTTAGCTGGGCGCCTGGCAAAGGCACCATTGAACCGGAGCGTAAGTCGACGTCCTGCAATGACCACTGTGAGCCGCAGCAGGCTGAAACCATTACGCCGCGCTATCATCCTGAACTGGCGAATATGCCACTGACATTTGCGCCGACGTATCCTGTAGGCGCTCCCGCGGTTGATTTGCTTCGCACGCCACAGCCGTTTGAATGCAATGCCTGCGTTTCCCTTTCTGCCGATGACGGTGTAGAAGTTCACCCTTACAACGTCGTGCGTGCCTGCTGGCGGTGGACAGCGCCGCCACGGTATTTACCACGGAAATTGAGCGTAATGGCCGCGCTTCACTGCGTTTTGGCGATAACGTATTTGGCAAAAGGCCGTTGCCGGGCACAACGCTTTCAGCCACCTACCGGGTGGGGCTTGGCAGCGAAGGACAAATCGGTGCAGATAAGCTGCATCACCTTGCCATGGTGATGCCATCCGTGACTGAAGTGCGCAATGTGACACCGGGTGAAGGGGCGCGAAACCGAGAATCCAACGCCCAGATCCGGAAACGGGCACCTTTCCTGTTCAAAACGCAGGAACGGGCAGTCACGCGGGAAGACTATCAAACCCTTGGGCGGCGTTTTTCCGGTATTCAGGATGTCAGTTGCGCCTATATCCACACCGGCAGCTGGATCACCACGTTCGCCTTGCCCGATCCAGAAGGGCGGGTTGAGGTGTCGCAAACCCTGCGAACCCAGCTTCGCGACCATTACGAGAAATTCCGTCTCGCTGCCCATGATGTGGCGGTGAGTTCGCCTGTCTATGTGCCGCTTGAAATCACCTTGCATGTCTGTGTTGCGCCGAATGCATCCAAAAGCCATGTGCGTCAGCGGCTCAGCAAGCTGTTTTCTGCCCGCCAGCTGCCGGATGGATCGTTGGGGCTTTTGCACCCGGATCGCTTCCGTGCCGGTGAAACGCTCCATCTCTCACCCTGGATAGCCGCTGCGCAGAATGTCGAAGGGGTGATCGCCGCCAAAATGACCCGGTTCCGCCGCTTTGGTGATGCGAGAACCAGCGGTCTGGCAGAGCGGAAACTGACCTTCGCACGCACCGAAATTGCCCGCGTTGACAACGATGCCAGCCACCCGGGCAATGGCGTGTTTGCGCTGGATATGGACGGAGGGCACTGATATGTCGAATCATGAAACCCATTGTGGCGCGTGCAGCGGTACGGAAATTCTCACCCCCCAAGCGCCGGACAATACGGCGGGTTTGCCGTGGGTGGGATACCGTGCCGGGGAATATCGCGACTTCTACCTCAGCATGTCGGCAAGGCTGTCATCGGCTCAGTACGGTGCATTGGGTGTACTCACCACCCGCGACAGCAAAGATTTTACGCTGGCGCTGATTGATGCCTGGTCAGCCAGCTGTGATGTGCTGACCTTCTACAACGAAATGTGGATCAACGAAGCTTATGTCCGCACTGCGCAGGAAACCGCCTCCCTGCATATGTTGGCCGCCCTGATTGACTATGCGCCGCATCCCGGTGCTGCGGCGTCGGCAGATCTGGCATTTACGGTTGCTGCGGGTGAGGGCATTCCTGAAGTGGTGACCATTCCAGCAGGCACTAAAGTGCAAAGCACACCGGGGCAGGATGAAGATCCGGTGTTGTTTGAAACCCTGGACGATTTAACCGCCCGAGCCGCCTGGAATGCCATTCGGCCGAAATTGACCGCGCCCCATCCGTTGACCACAGAAACCACATTGCTGCCGTTGCCGGGCACCAATCTCAACCTTAAACCCGGCGATGCGGTCTACTTTGTCGCTGACGATGACACCCCAGTGTTTGCCACCATCAACGACGTCACGCCAGTGCTCGCTGACATTGCGAAAGACCCAGACAGCAAAGATCTGACCTGGCTTTCTATCTCGCCGTTGGCGACAGGGCCGCTTTCTTCTTCTCCGGCGGCAGGCGGAGGCACCATGGTGATGGCCATGTCAGGGGGCAGTGGTGTCTATCTGGACAGCATTCTGGCCGAGGACGATCTCAAAGCGGTGCTGATAAAAGATGCCATCGCCGAAAAAGCCTTTTTCTCGCCCTTTATCGAAATCGCCAGCCCAGAGCGTCAGGTGCAGGTCTTCCGTACTTCCGCCGCGATATTCGGCCACTCCGCACCGCCTTTGTCGAGTCTGCACCATTCGCTGACAGGGAATGTGCCTGTCTACACCAAAAACGGTGACGATGTGGTGGTGAGCGATTTGGAACCCGGCCCCTATGCGGGGGCAACAGAAGCAACCTGGGCTGACGAAGGCACGCTGACGCTGATGAGCGCAGGGGTTAACCATGTCTATCTTGAGCGGGCGGTATCGAGTATCGGCAAAGAAAGTGTGGTCGTGCTGCGCGATGGCGATAGCTGGTTCCGTTATCAGGTAGTGGATACCAATGAAACCTCCGCGTCATTTTTTGCCGTGACCGGAAAAAGCACCCAGTTGACGCTGAATACCGAAAATCATTTCGGTGATTTCTCCATCCGGGGCACCACAGCTTACGGTGCCAACGAATGGATTACCCTTGCAGAGCCGCCCATCACCGAGCCGTTGGATGCAGAGAGCATTTCCCTGATGCTCAATGGCTGGTTCCCGGGTCTGGAGGCAGATCGTAACGTGATCCTCTCTGGTTTAGTGGAAGGGCTGGGCGAAGAGCCGGTGATAGTGAAACGCACACTGCAATCGGTCAGCCACGCCCTGCAAACCAATGGTGGGACAACGGTGACGTTTACCGAATCCATCGGCTCACGTTATTTACCGCAAACATTAACTATCGCCGCCAACGTTGCCGAAGCGACACAAGGCGAAACCGTGGCGGAAGTGCTGGGCGATGGCAGTGCCACACCGCACCTTTCCTTTATCACCAAGCAGGCACCGCAAACCTTTGTGCCCGCAGAAACCGAAAGCGGCGTGAAGCCAACGCTGGAAGTCAGAGTGAACAATATCCTTTGGCAACAGGTACCCAATTTCCTCGAAGCCAGCCCGACAGACCGGGTTTATACCCTGAAAATGGATGAGGCAGGTTTCAGCAAAGTCACTTTTGGTGATGGTGTGTTGGGCGCCATGCCCGGCAAAGGCCAGCAAAATATCCGCGCCAGCTACCGTAAAACCCTGGGTTTGATGGGACGGGTAAAAGCGGGGCAGCTCAACCTTTTGATGTCGCAACCTTTGGGGCTGCAAGGGGTGAGAAACCCGATGGCAGCGGAAGGTGGGGCAGATCCGGAAAGCCGGGATGCTATCCGCCAGAGCGCGCCGCTTTCCTGCCGCACATTAGGCGTGTGGTGTCCCTGACGGATTATGCCGATTTTGCCCGTGCTTACGGCGGGATCGCCAAAGCTTCTTCCCAATGGCTCCACCTTGCGGGAGGGCCTCAGGTGGTGCTGACGGTCGCCGCTGAAGAAGGGGCGCAGGTGCCGGAGGCTCCAAACTTTACGATGCATTGAGTGATGCCCTGGTGCTGGCGGGTGACCCGTTTGCACGCTTTGTGCTGCGAAGCTTTCGCCAGACCTATTTCCGCCTTGGCGTGAAGTTGCAGGTCAACAGCCTGTATCTGGAAGACGAAGTGCTGGCGTTGGCTGAAACCGTGTTGCGGGATGCCCTGTCGTTTGACGCGCGGGATTTCGGTCAGCCGGTGTTTGCCAGCGAAATCATTGCACTGCTGCACACTGTTGATGGCGTCGACGCCGTGATTGTTGAAAGGCTCTACACCGGCGCGACACCCACGCGGCATGATGGTATTGCCGCGCCTATGGCGGAAGTGGTGGATGGCGATGCGCTGGGCGCGTCTATTCTCAGCCTGCATCCCGGGGCATTGGATTTTCTGGAGGCGAGCTTATGAGCAGCATGTCACCTGAAACCTTATACAACCTGCTGCCGGAGGTTTATCGCCGCCGTGATGAGGAGCAGGGATTTCCACTCAAGGCGTTAATGGCGATCCTTGCCGAGCAGGCTGCCATCGTCCAACACGATATTGATCGTCTTTACGACAATCAGTTTATCGATACCTGTGACGAATGGGCGGTGCCTTATCTTGGTGAGTTGGTCGGCTACCGTTATGGCCCGGCAATCCCCGGCGTCAGCCAACGTGCAGCCGCCGCCAACCAAATTGCCCTCACGCGCCGCCGTGGTGTGGCTCTGGCGCTGGAACAACTGGCAACAGACACCACGCGCTGGCCTGCACGGGTAGTGGAGTTTTTCCAACTGTTGGCACGGCCTGAACATATGGCAGCGCCGCAAACTCAGCGCCATTACACCTTGAACCTGCGCGACTCCGCCAAGTGCGAGGCGCTGAATACCGCCTTTGATACGGCGAGTTACACCATGGCGACCGGCCGTATAAGCCAAGGTGAAGGTCGGCATCATTTCCGCCATGTTGGCCTGTTCTTGTGGCGGCTTCGCCATTATCGCCAGCCCATTACACTCGCGCACCGGGTGGCTGCACGCCGTTATCTGTTTAATCCGCTGGCAATTAACACGCCGCTGTTTAACCAGCCATTGCCGGAGCCAGATATCAACCATCTGGCGCGGGAAGAAAACCTGCCCGTGCCGCTGCTTCGGCGCAGTATCGCCGGTGACAGCTTGCCACTGTTCTGCCCCATGCTTTTACTGTCATCCTGGACGGCATTTTGCTGACACCGGATCAAATCCAGATCTGCAACCTCAGTGACAGCGGGGCAGGGTGGGCGCACGTGCCCATTGACCGTGTCTCTGTCGACCCCGAGCTTGGCAGGCTGGCGCTACCTGCATCCTTGGATGAGCCCGACCGGGTGGAAGTGACGTTCCACTATGGCGCTTGCGCCGACATGGGCGGCGGCAGTTACTCGCGGCGTGAAGGCTTTATTGTCTCGTCTGCTGCGCCTGAGCATATTGGCGAAGGGGACAGCATTCAGACGGCACTGGATAACATCGTCAATGGCGGGGTCGCGCAAATCGGTGTTTCGCACCGGTTTACCCAAGCGCCGGATGTGTTGGTCAACGCTGACCGAACCCTTTCGCTGCGCGCCGCTGACGGACACCGCGCCTTTATTGATTTGGATGGCGACGAGATGACGCTCGTGGGGGGCAGTGAAGCTGAGATCGTCCTCGATGGCTTGGTGATCTCCGGCGGTCGGCTGGTGGTACCGGATACCGGCGACAACAACCTGCGCCGTCTTGTGCTTCGTCATGTCACGCTTGTGCCGGGCAGGACGTTGACCATCGACGGTGAGCCTGTTTCACCGACGTTGCCGTTACTGGTGGTTGAAATACCCAATGTCACCGTCGAGATAGAGCGCTCCATTATTGGCGGCATCCGCACCGTGGAAGGCTCGGCTGTTGCCATTACCGACAGCATTGTCGATGCCACAAACCGCACCGGCATTGCGTTTTCGGCGCTGGATGAAACCAGTCATGGTGGCGTGTTGACCCTGTGTGAAACCACGGTGATCGGCAAGGTTGCCGCCCGTTCGTTTCCGCTCATCAGCAATACCATTTTGGACGCGGCGCTCGCCGAAGCCGATGACTGGACATCGCCCGTCTGGGCGTTGCAGCGCCAGACCGGTTGCGCCCGTTTCTCCTACATTCCACCCAATTCCCGTGTGCCGCGCCAACACCGTTGCCAGCCCCAGTTTGCGGCGGCAAAAGCGGTGGAAGCCGAGGAAGCACGTAACCCGCTGCTGACCGACAGTGCCCGCGAACACATAGTGCGTGGCGTGCGGGCAAGAGTGGTGCCTGCCTATACCTCGTCGCGTTATGGCACCCCGGCGTATGGGCAATTACTGCTTTCCGCCCCCGCAGAAATCCGGCGCGGTGCAGACAGCGGCAGCGAAATGGGCGTTTACCACCATCTTTATCAACCGCAGCGGCACGATGCTTTGCTGTTCCGTCTTAACGAGTTTTTACCCATCGGGCTTGATGCGGGCTTGATTTACGTGACCTGAGGAGGATTTCATGGCTGTAGACATTTCCGGAAAAACGTTCGACCCGCGCCATAATTACTCCGAACTGGTGTCAATGCAGGGGCGGGTGGTATCGGACACGCCCCTGAACGAAGGCGCTGCGATTGTTGACCGCCGTTTTCGTGCAGAAACCATCGATCTGGCGGGCTTTTGCGGCTATCCCGCTCATCTGCCAGACAGCTTCCGTATTGAAATATCTGGCGGCGAGCTGCTTATCCATCCTGGCCGTTACTATGTTGACGGCTTGCTCGCGGAAAACTTCGGCGCGGGTGAACACAGCTTTTACTTGCCGCTTGAAGAGCTGAACAGCACCGAGCCTCTGACGTTCCAGTCGCAACCGTTTTTACCCATTGTTGAGCCGCTGGAACTGGATGATGGCCGCTATCTGGTGTTTCTGGATGTCTGGAAACGCCCGGTCACCTTTTTGGAAGCGCCGGAACTGATCGATCCCGCGATTGGCGTGGATACCAGTGCGCGGATCCAGACAGTCTGGCAGGTCAAACTCTTTGCTGTGGATGACGGCGTCACCTGCAGCACAGAAGATGAAGACATTGATGACTGGCTCGAATTTACCCTTCCATCCGGTGCGCGTCTCACCAGCCGGGCGAATCCTGCATCTGCGGTGGATGATCCTTGTCTGTTGCCGCCGGAAGGCGGTTACCGCGGCTTGGAAAACCGCACCTACATGGTGGCGATACACGATATTAACGAAGACGGCGACGCGCTGATCAAATGGTCGCGGGTTAACGGCGCTTTTGCGGGGCGCATTCTGGCGCAACCGGCTAACAATACCCTGACGCTGGAGCAAGTCGCGAAAGACGATTACCTGAGATTCAATGCCGGTGACTGGGCAGAAATCACCGATGATGTCCGTGTTTTGGAAGGCAATCCCGGCACCATGGTGCGGGTACTCTCTGTCGACGATGCATCGAATACCATTGTGCTGGAAGCGCCGCTGGCAGCGGGCGAGATCATGCTGGTGCCTGCTTCGACGGCAGCCGATCAAAGTGTCCATCCTATTCTGCGCCGCTGGGATCAGTCGGGGATCGTTCTGGATACTGACGGCAATGAAATCGTCAATCTTGATGCGGCGGGCAGCGACGGTTTGATCCCGGCGCCGGAAGGCGTGTTTATCGCGCTGGAAGACGGCGTGGAGATCGCCATTACCCTAGATGATGAAGGTCTTTACCACTCGGTGATAACTGGAGCTTTATTACCCGTTATGCCGACAGCTCTGTTGAAGAACTGGATGAAGCGCCGCCGCAGGCATTCCATCATCACTTCTGTCGTCTAGCGGTGGTCGATGTTGAAGAAGGCGAATTCGTAGAGCCAATTTTTCAGGACTGCCGCGACCCGATTGGCACTGCAGGCTGCTGTACCGTGGTTGTCAGGCCGGGCGAGGACATTCAGACTGCGCTCGACAGTCTCTCGCCGGAATTGGTGGGTGTGTCTGCCTGAAAGTCGGCATTCACACTATCCGCCGACCACTCCGTATCCGATACCCCAATGTCACCTTGCATGGTGAAAGCCACGGTGCGCAAATCCGTAACCTCAGTGGCGGCGCAGCCATCGATGCATTTGCAGACGACGGCGGGCTCCTTTCCGGTATCCATATCTCCACCATCGGCATTCAGCTTGAAGGAGGTACGGAGAAATCAGAAGGCGTCATTACGCTGCGAAACGTTCAGCACAGCCTGGTGGAAGATTGCCGGGTGTTGGCGGCAGGTGAGCAACGCGGCGGCATCAATGCTGCGGTCGCACTGTTTGGCTGCGAAGGTGTGCGGGTGATGCATTGCCGGTTGGCAGGTACATCCATTGGTGTCTTGTTGGATAACGGTGGCGAAGATTTGCTGGTTGAGGGCAATGACATCGACGCGCAGGCCGAACAACAAAGCGGCCTGATTGGTGTAGCGGTCGCCGAGCTGACCGGACGCGCGCGCGTGCTCAATAACAACATCACAGGGTATGTCCGCGGTGTGACCGTGAACAACCAGCCGCTCGGCGCACCGTTTTCAACCGCTTCCCACAGCGAGGTGGTCGGCAACCGCATCGCCCTTGGGCGCATGCAGAGCGATCAGGATGCCATTGCCATCGAGAGTAACTGTACATTCGGGACTGTGTCTGAAAACCAGATCACCCTGGCTGCGGAAGATTGTATCGGTATTGTCGCCAGAGGCGTGGGCAGTCTGGTGGAACGCAACCGCATCGAATCGCTGGAAGAGTTCGAGCAGCAAATCGGTGTGCTGGTCGGCGAAGATGCTGAAGTCTTCAGTGGCGGCATTACGGTAGCACAAAACTGGATCCGTGGCTGCGCTGGCGGCGTGGTGGCGGATGATGTGGCAGGTATTCGCATCGACAGCAATGACATTTCCGGTGACGGCGGCGGGGTAGAAGTCGCTATCTCTGTCTCTGAATCTTCACTGGTCAGCATTGAAAACAACACCGTGGTGACCTGCTCGGCGGCTGTCTTTACCAGCCAATGTGAAGACGTGCAGATCAGCTCCAACCAAATCCGTGATGATGCCGCGGCTATCGCCTGTGAGCGCTGTGTGCGGGTCGATATCACCAACAACCAGGTTAGCGATTGCAGTCATGGCGGAATATTCCTCTTCCTCTGTATTGCCCGTGGCGCATTGATTGGCAACCGGCTCAACAATGTGGGTGCGCGGGGCGCGAGCATTTTCGCCTCCTCCATCATGTGCCTGTTCCACCTCGGTGAATGCCACATTGAATCCAACGAAGTGCTCAATACCGGCGTCGGGCGCGATGAAGTCATCAACCCGCAGCGCACCGTCGGCATTGGTGCGCTGTTTGTGCTGGAAGCGCGGGTGGAGAGCAATCTGGTTTCCTACTCTGATCTCTTGACCCGGGTGCGGCTGCTCGAAGATCGCGCCTGATGCTGCAGGGTTTGCTCGAAATCAGTGTGGCATTTGGCGACCGTCCCTTCGTGCTGCTTGGCTATTCGGCGCAAATCACCAACAACAAATTCCTGGGGCGGGGTGCGGATACCCTGGTGGAAATGTTGTCGCGAAATATCAGCGATATGGTGCGAATGCGCTTCGAACGTGTGTTCTTCAGCAATAACTTTGTTGAGCATGTCGGCAGCAACGGTGACGAAATCGCTAACGGGGCTACCGTGATCCTCACCGGCGGCGAAGCCACCGTGATGGGCAATCAGGTGAAATCGGGTACCCGCTTCCTGCCTTCGTTTGATTTCAGCGGCATGGATGGCCCTTACATTGGCAACATCACCACGGGACGCGTGATTAACCACGTTGAATTCCCGGTTCCGGAAAATTCATTTAATTCAAGGGTGTAAAAGGAGCGAATCATGGCAAAGGCAAGCACAGTAATGACCAAACACCTGTCGCTCATCAGCGAACTGCAAAAAGCAGGGCGGCCGGATACGGTCAAAGAACCATTGGTGACAACCCGGGCGGCTGCGGCTGCGCAGAAATCCCGTGTGGAAAACCGGATTGCCGAGCTGGAAAAACAGCGTCTGGCATACAACAAAAAGATGGATGCGGCGATAGAAGCCGCGCAGCGTGAAGTGAAAGAGATAGAGCGCTTTGAAGAGATGGTGAAAGAGCGGGATGAAGTAAAAACCGACGATACGCCAACCAAACCTAATAATCCGACGCCGACCAAACCAACACCGAAAAAACCGAATGTGAAAGTGGATACGGTGTTAAAAGCCAATGTAAGGAAAACAGCAACCACGACACCTAAACGCCGCACACCGAAAAAATAGTGTGTGATTGGTATGGCAAGCTTCGCCGCCCAGACACCGAAAGCTGAAAATGGCAGCATACCGGACAGTGCCAGCTTTAGCCTGAAGCGTGCGTCTGCACCTGCTGAAATCAAGCGGGAACTGCCCGGCGGGAGCATGAGCCGGACAAGCGATATCGCACCTGTGATCCGGCGTTTCACTGCTTCTGCATCAGGCGCACCATCGCAGCCCAATTCAGTGCCGCACTCCGTTGCGGCTTCTGTCGGAGGGCTGGGGCTTTCTTTGCTGCATGCGGCCAACGAAGCCAAAAGCAACATAACCAATGCCGACAGAGCGCCCCCCGCGATACCCCAGCAGGTTTCACCGGGATTGGCTGCTTCGCTTGCGGCCGCGCCATTTTCCGGCGGGCTGCCACTCTCGCCCTCCCAGCGCACGCCGTTCGAACACTCCTATGGCTACGATCTTTCGCCGATCCGGCTGCACAGAAGTGATGCCGGGCAACGGCACTCAAAGCGCTCAATACCGTGGCTTTCACCGTCAGCGACCACATTGTGGTTGATCGTGGGCTTGATTTAACCAGCAAGGCCGGACAACACGTATTGGGGCATGAAATTGCCCATGCTGTGCAAGGACGATTGGGTGGCGGGAATGCCGCCCATGTTCCCCAGATAAGCCAGCCCAATTGGCACTCAGAGCGTGAAGCAGAAGCGGCAACCCATGCGGCGCTTCGCGGCCAGCGCTACGACATCCGCCAAGCGGTAGACCGGGATATCCATCAAATCGCGCCTTGGTTAATCCTGGCGGGCATTGGTTTGGCGGCTGGCCTTATCACCTGGGCGGCATCAGACAGTCCGGAAGAAAACCGTGCCCGACATGCGGCAGGCGAAGAAGATGCCTCCCGAAGCCTTTGGACACTGGTGCCCATCTACGGCTCAATCCAACAAATCCGCGAGGCAGAAACCTACTTCCAGCGTGTGCTCGGCGTCGGCTTTTTGATGCTGGATATGGCGACACTTGGGTCTGCTGGCGTTGCTGCGAGGGCGCTGATTCGCGCGCCGGCGCTTGGTCAGAACCGCGGTAACGAGACAAGGCGGACGCCTGGTGGTGACGGAAGGGGGCGAAATTGCCACGGAGGCTCTCGCCAGGGAAGCCGCAGAAGGCTTTGTCCGGGAAGGCGGTGCAGTTTTTGCGACCCGCGCTGCGGCGACAACAGAAATGATGCAGGCGTTGGAGCGCGGTGCCATGTTGCTGGTGACGGAGGGGGGCTTAAACCACGCAGTCATGTACGCGAGAAATGCAGCGGGGCAGTTGGTTCGCGTCCATGGCGGGCCATTAAGGGTGCTGTTCCACGAAGCGCCGCGTGTACTCGGACAAGAAGCAGTGGAAAGCCTTGGCCGCAGGGTGAACGCCTATGTGGTGATTGAAGCCGGTGAAGCCGCCGTAGATATTGAGCGCGCCACCGGTATCGTCCAAAACAGCGCACCAGCAATTGTGCGCTGGCTTACGGGTAGGCCAACCAGTTGCGGGATTCTTCAGGGGGCGTTGCTCGAAGCGTCTGAATTGTCCGCGGAGACACTTGCCCGTTTGCTGCCATCCGGCGTAGCGAGCGTCTGGTGCCGATCACCATGTTGGATCACATGGCGACAAGTGGCGCGGGGTTAAGGCTGGTGGAAGGCGGTATGGCGAACATCATTCGCGGCACCGCCATACAGGAAGCCATGGTCGCCGCTGGGGGCGTGATCCCGGCGATTACCACCACCATGCTGCGCGTTTTCCTGGATCTTGGAGACCACACCCCAGAGGAGCGGGCAGCATTGGGACGGCCGGGCGATGCTGGAGATGCGTCAGCCACACCTGCAGCGCAGCCGGTGCCACAGGGTCAGATTGATACCACCGTCGATATCTTTGTCGGCACGCTTTCAAGCGCCGACCGCCAAGGCTACCGCCGTGTTGTCTTCACCATCCAACGCACAGCTACCGAGATCAGCCCGGGCTTTGAAATGTCTACCGAGCAATCGCCGATGAGTGAACAGGGCGAGTCCATGCGCAGCATCATGGCCATCATGGTGGGGCAGGCAGCAAGGCAACCTATCGGGCAATATCGAATTATCGCCACACGCAGTTCAAGTGGTTGGAGCTTGCAGTTTGAATCTTAAGTTGGCCTTTACGGGCTAACCCATTGAGGAACTTCATCATGATGACGTTCACATCGATGCACCAACCCGGACTGGATAGCAACCAGTCCGAAACGCAAGGGTTTAATCCATTGCTTCGCAATATCAGCAAGTACCTGCAAAAGCCGGACTCGCCAGTTTTATCTTCACACTCCGCCAATCAACGCCAAGCGCCGTTTGTGCAGGCCAAGCTCTCCGTCAGCGATCCGAATGACAGGTACGAAGTAGAAGCAGATCGTGTCGCAGATGCCGTGATGGGCAGCCCGTCGAATGATGCGGTCACGCCCGCATCAGGCGGCAGTTCACCGACAGTCCAGCGAAAGTGCGCGGCTTGTGAGGAAGAGGACGAAGTGATGCGGGATGTCGATCCTTCCCATTCCGGTGCTGACATTTCTGGCAATGCGGTGGGCAGATTGAACGCCGTTGGTGGGGGACAGCCATTACCCACAGAACCGAGACAGTTTTTCGAATCACGCTTTGGTGCGGATTTTGGCCACGTTCGTGTTCATACGGATTCCTCCGCCGATATGGCAGCGCGTTCGATTCATGCTAGGGCGTATACACGGGGAAATGACATCGTGTTTCGCAAAGGCGAGTTCAATCCGCACTCTTTTGCGGGACGCAAACTGATCGCTCACGAACTGACGCATGTGATCCAACAGGGCGGGGCTACGCAGCAAGTGCAGAGAATGCCTGCCGTTCCAAGAGTATCAACCGGGTTAAACCAGCATGTGGTTTCCCGTACCTGCCACCGGGGCCGGGGCCATTTCCCGGCGATGGTCTGGGTCCGCCGGGGGATTGTTCCTGGGCGAAATATATTCCGTTACGCGCATCGGTTGTCGCCGCTAAGGCGATTACCAATCCACTCGGAAGATGTACACCGGGGGAAAGCTGCGTATCGCTCGCCATCAAAATTGCCGCGATGGCGACGGAAATGACAGCCCGCCTCGCCTTGGATGCCACCTGCTTTCGCGGGGGGAATCGGGGTCACAGGGAGCGGGTGTGTAACCTGATAAACTCCATCATGCGTTGCCAGCGTTTCTTTGCCGCATCCGGTTGTCCGCCTGAGCTGGTGGCTGCGATGGAAGCGGTAGTAGCAGCGTCCCACGCGGCGATTTTGGGCGGCATGGCGGCTGTGGCGCTGGCAGTGATTGTTGCTTTGATAGCGGCGATTATACTGCTGATTAAAGCAATCATTGCGGCGATTGCTGCGGCAGGCGTTGCTGCTGGTGAAGCGGCTGCCATAGGTGCCGCGGCTACAGCACTGCTTGCGTTGCTGACATCGTTGCAAGAAGCCATTTCACCCAGTGATGAGGATAGCGGAGCATAAATGGGATCGAACCAGGCAGTCATCGAAGCATTGAAAGTTGCGTTTGGGCACAGAAAGAAACCAGACAACCACCGTCTGCTGGTGGCTGATGCCTTTGATCCGGAAAGAGAGCCGTTGGAAACGCTCTTGGTTGCTAAGTCGCCCTGGGAGTTAACGCCGACTGAAATTCGCGATGTGATCAGCGGAAACCTGTGGATGCTGACCCCAGCGGCTTTTCACTATTACCTTCCGGCGTTTCTGGCTGCCATGTTGCAAGATGACGGAAACCTTGGGCTGTTTTCCGACGAAATGGTGGACAGCCTGACCCGCCCAAACGTGGGTGACGCTGAGTTACTGCTTGAGCGGTTTGATGGGCAAAGTGAGTTGGCGTTTGTCAGCAGTCTCGGCAGCATCTATCACGAGTGGTATTCATCGGGATGGCCGGACACGCTCTTTTTGCATCGCTATGGCACATTGACCGACGCGGAAAAACACGCCGTACTGGTGTGTATTGAGCGTTTTCGTGAATTGTATGGCGATGACTATCCGGATGATGAACTGGGAGAGGTGATTACGCGCTACTGGTCAGCTTATCGTTAACGGGAATTGAAGCAGTACAGTTATGACGTGTTTTTCGCCGCCAATCGCGCTGAGATCTCTTTGATCTTTGAATGCAGCGTATCTTCCGGTTCGCGGTAGTAAAGTCGGACATCAAAAGGCACATTCCAGCTTTCATCCCCTGCGAGCGCCAGTTCGCCGCGCTTCAGTTCGCCTTTCACAAAGGAATGGGGCAACCACGCCATGCCATAGCCGCCAACCACCATGGACTTCAGGGTATGGGCAAAAGGGTTTTCATAGCGGCGGCTGAGGTAGCAATCTTCCCGTTCCATCAGTTGATCAATCGCTTTGCCAAACAGGGACTGGTGGGTGTACGCCACAAGCGGTGTCGGATCGCTCACATTGCCCGGTAATTGAAAGCGCGGTTTTCTATCGACCGCCAGTGAAACCGGCACCAGTGTTTCTGCGCCAATCACCGTGCTCTGAAAGCGCGCGTCATCCAGTGCGTTACCCAAATCCTCATGGGTATAACAAAGCAGGTAGTCCACCGAACCATTACGGAACATCTCGATGCAGTCGGCAAGGCGATCGGAAGAAAGGCGGACATAAACCGGCCCGATTTCGCGCTCAATTTCCTGCATCCAGTGCATAAAAAGGGTCTGTACAATCGAATTTTGCGCCGCGACGGAGATTTCATTTCCGGTGGTTTTTTTCAGCGCCCGCGCTGACTCCCTTGCCAGATACAGGCGGCTCAGGATCTCTTCGGCTTCTTTGACGAATGCCTGACCCTGCGCTGTCAATTCCAATTGCGGAGAGTCCCGATTCACCAACTCAGTGCCAACCCATTGTTCCAGCGCTTTGATGCGGCGACTGAATGCAGGTTGCGTGACAAAACGTTCCCGCGCAGCAGCGGTAAAGCTGTTTGCCTGTGCGAGACAGACGAAGTCTTCCAACAGTTTAAAGTCCAATACTCCCTCCAGACTCACTGCAATTGGTTGTCCTTCACTCCATGAAGGACAACTCAATTTAAACACTATCAGAGTGATGGTATGTGTCAGGCTCAAGGGTAAGACATTGCTAATTTTGCCTATTTCCCTGAGATCTTTAGGGTAAATGCTGAAAACTTTTTATCTTCCCGGATTGGGATAATGCACTGGGGTAACTATCTGAAAATGTTTGAGTAAAACTGCAGCCTTAAAAAGTGGTATGGCGACCTACAGAATCGGCATAACGCAAAATCGGCCTCCCTGCTCATCCTTAAAGAAGCCTTTTTGCCGGGATTTGTTGTCCGGCAAAGTCAAACGGGACCGAACAAGGGAGATGTCCTATGAATTGTCACCTCAATATCAGCCGAAGCGTCAAAACTGCATTGGGAATTGCCATGGTCGGCGTATTGCCGTTTTTCGCACAGGCAGCGGAAACTATCCGTCTTTCCACTTACGTTAATGAAACGGATGTCCGTTATGAAGCTTCCAGAAATTTGCCGAACTTGCCGAGCAGAAAAGTAACGGCGAGTTGAAAGTGCAGGTATTCCCGTCTTCAACGCTTCATGGCTGGAGTGAAGGGGTGGATGCGGTGCAGGGTGGGGTGTCTGACATCAGTTGGATCCCGGCGGATAAACGCCTTCCATGTTACCGTGTCACGTCTTTATATCCGGTGGCTATCAATCTGGAAAAGCAGATCGAACTCGACCGCGACTATGCTGCGCTGATTGAAGCGGAAGCCGCCAAATCTGATTTGATCCCCCTTATCAATTCGAACTATTCCTACGATCAGGAGTGGTGGTTTGAAGAGCCAATTTCTGACATCGGTAAACTGGACGGCAAACTGGTGCGTTCTATTGGCCCACTGGTCAGCCTGATGATTGAAACCTGGGGCGGCAAACCGGTATTTGTAGCGCCAAAAGAGGTGTTCCAATCTGCCGAACGTGGCGTGGTGGATGGCATCAACATGGGCGTCGCGACCTACAGTTCGTGGAAGCTCTGGTCGGTCATGCCTTACATGGTCAATGCCAACATGTTCTACGGCAACATCATCTACATGATGAATAAAGACAAGTTTGATTCCCTCAGCCCGGCCAACCAGAAAGCGCTGAAAGAGGCTGCCGTAGAAGCGGAAACCTGGCTCAAGCCGCGTTATGAATTCTGGGTTGATGAGCGTGTGGGCAATGCGGTGATGGCAAACGGTGGTTCGGCGGTTTCTATGCCGGAAGAACGCACAGAAGCGCTGCTGAAAGGCATCCAGGAAAAATGGACGCCGGAAGTGAATGAAGCGTGTGGCGTGCCTTTGGCTGATAAAGTCCGTGCTCTGTTTGCTGCCCATACCGAGTAACCAATGTGGGTGTGTCCATGAAAACGCAGTTGTTTAAATGGCTCAACCTGCTGTCGCTGGCGCTGTTGTATATCGGCGCCGCGATAGTGCTGGTGCAGACCTTCTGGATCACTTACGGCGTGGGCGTACGTTACCTGCTTAACCAACCGGATGGCATGGTCACGGAAGCAACCGCACTTTTGCTGGTACCGGTAGCGTTTCTCGGCGTGTCCTATGCGCTGCTGAACAACGCTTACCCCAAGGTGGGGATTTTCCGCGACAGATTTCCGCAAGGGCTGCAGCGGGTTGTCGACAAACTCAACATGCTGGTGATGTTGGCGGTAGGGAGCTTTTTCCTCGCGGCTTCTTCCAAAGCCATGTTTAAGTCGATGGACTCTGGTGCTGCCTCGGAAATCCTGCTCTGGCCGCGCTTCTACTTCTGGATCCCCGTTGTTGTCGCCTTGCTGATGTTCTGCATCACCGCGCTTTGCCTGTTGGTTTTCGGTGAGCAGGAACATGCAGCGAACGATGAAACCGCATCGGAACTGGGCGATCAATAAGCCTCAATCATAGGGAAGTGATATGGAATGGTATGTCGTCGGGTTAGGAATGCTGGGGCTGCTGATGGGGTTTATCGTCATCGGATTGCCGATCCCCTTTGCGCTGGCCGCAGCGTCCATCCCGTTTTTATTGGATATCCTGAGCCTCAAATCGTCACTGGTGACGGTTGAGCTCAAACTCTGGGGCGTTTGGTTTGACTACATCCTCCTCGCGGTGCCGCTGTTTGTCTTTCTTGGCGAACTGATTGGCCGCTCAACCATTGGCCCGAACCTTTACTGGTTTATGCACAGCAAACTGCCGCTTAAAGGCGCAGCGGCTTACGGCAGTATCGGTGCTTGCGCGGGCTTCGGTGCGGTGTGTGGCTCCAGCATGGTGGGTGCGCTCACCATCGGTGGTGTGGCGCTGCCGGAAATGCTCAAGCTTGGCTATGGCAAACGCTTGTCGAGCGGGGTGCTGGCGGCTGGGGGCACGTTAAGTGTTTTGCTGCCACCGAGCCTTATCCTGCTGTTTTACGGCATCGTGACTGACCAGTCTATCGGTGCGCTGTTTATTGCCGGTGTGCTGCCGGGACTGCTGTTGGTGTCGATGTTTTTCCTGATTGTGACTATCTGGGGAAAAGTAGCACCGCAGGATATTCCGGGCAGGGAGAGCATTACCCCTATCCCTTGGCTGGTGGCGTTGTCTGCGATTCTGCCCGTCACTATCGTGGGTCTGGTGATCACGGTTTCCATTTACGCCGGTATTGCGACACCGACTGAAGCGGCGGGTGTGTCAGCGGTGTTTACGCTGGTGCTGGCGTATTTCTTCGGCGGGTTGCGGTTGCAGGGGTTGCTTGAAGCGCTCAAGTCCACCATGCAAACCATGGGTTACCTTGGCTTGCTGCTTTCTTCCGGTGTGTTGTTTGGGTTTGTGATGACCTATCACCAAATCCCGCAGCAGTTTACCCAACTGTTTGTTGAGATGAACCTGTCTCCTTATGCGGTACTGGCGATGATTGTGGTGTTTTACATCGTGCTGGGCATGTTCCTTGAACCTGTCTCCATGACGTTTATTACCTTGCCGACGCTCTATCCACTGGTTTCCGCCGCGGGCTTTGACCTTATCTGGTTCGGCGTGGTGTACACCATCACCATGGAAGTCGCGGTATTGACGCCGCCGGTCGGGCTCAATCTTTTCGTCATACAAAATCTTGCGCGGGATGAAGTGACAATAGGCGATGTGATTATCGGCTGTCTGCCGTTTATTGGTGCGCTTCTGGTTCTGCTTTTTGTGCTAATTGGCCTGCCGGATACGGCGCTTTGGCTGCCTAACTTAATGGAATAATGTCGATGAATTGTTTGCGTGTTGGCACGGGACCAACCTTGGTATTGGTTCACGGGTTTTTAAGCGGTCTGACGTATTGGGAAAAGCAGTTTGAACTCTTTTCCACCCGCTTTGATGTGGTGGCGTTTGATTTGCCGGGTTACGGCGGTAAGGCGCACGAAGTGGGGCTGGACTCTGTGGAGGGTTTCGCCGATTTCGTGCTGGCAAAACTCGATGCGCTGGGGATTGATTGCTTCCATCTGATTGGTCACTCCATGGGTGGGATGATCGCACAGGAAGTGGCGATTAAAGCTGCTGACAGGGTGGCGGGGCTGGTGCTTTATGCGACAGGCCCGATGGGGCGCTGCCGGGACGTTTCGAGCCCATCAGGGAAAGTATTCGCCGCGCGGAAACTGAAGGGACGGCGCAGGTCGCGAGCGACACGGTCAAAACCTGGTTTTCAGACGGTGATGAAGACCCGGATTATTTCGAAGGGATGGAGCTGGCGAACCGGGTATCTACCCAAACCTACATTAACGGCCTGAAAGCAATGGATGGCTGGTCGGCGGTAGACAGGCTCAGCCAGATCAAAGCCAAAACCCTGGTGCTGTGGCCGGACAGTGACCGCTCTTACATGTGGGAGCAGGAAGAAACCCTGTGGCGCAATATTGGCGATACCAACCTCGCGGTGATCCCACAGGCTGCCCACAATGCCCACTTGGAGAAGTCGCCAATCTTTAACCTGCTGGTGCTGGATTTCCTCACCAGTGAGAAGGTGAAAGCGAGGCGACTGGCGATCACCGGTTAGTTTTTCTCAGGGCATCCAGATAGGCAATATGCTCAGGGAAAATGGCACAACAACCGCCGATGATGTTGGAACCCGCGTCAAGCCAGGCTTTGACGAAGGCGGCATACTGATCGGCGGTTAAATCCCGCACTGTGGTGAGGCTGTCATTCGCTTCGTGGTCGTGGCTGATCACCGTAAAGCCGTTGGCATACGCACCCAAAGAAATTTCGGCGCCATACTGCTCAATCACATGCCTTGCGACACCAATCGCATCCAGCATCACTTCCGGCTGTGAGCAGTTAAACAAAATCCCGTCCACGCCGCTTTCGCAGGCGGCCTGAATGGCTTCAATCACCGGCTCGCCCGAACGCAGGCGTGGCTGGTCTACTTCGGTATCCATCAGGGAAAAAGCGTAATAGGCGGGAAGCGCAGAGAGCGCCAGCGCCTGATTCAAGGTGCGGAATTCTTCTATCGCGCTGATGGTTTCCGCCAGCCAGAAATCGACATAATCGGCCTGGGCATCAATCAGGGTTTTGATAATCGGGGCTGCTTTTAACGCATCAAACAGATCGGGACGGTAAGATCCCATGGCCGGGGGGATGCAGCCTGCAACGCGCACCTCGCTTTCGCTGTCATCAGCAGCGCGGCGGGCGATTTCAGCCGCCAGTTGCGCCAGTGCGAAACCCTGCTGCTGATAACGTTCATCGCCCAGATGGAAAGGGACACAGGCATAGCTGTTTACCGTGATCACATCACATCCTGCATCAATAAAGTTTTCGTGCGCCTGATAGACGAAGTCCGGTGCTTCAATCAGCGCCTGTGCGCTCCAAAGCGGTTGCGAAAAGGGCGCGCCAATGCGCTGGAGTTCGCGTCCCATTCCGCCATCAAGTAATACGAACATCGGTTTTCCTTAATCATAGGGCTGTTGATCTTTGGTGGTTAAATTTTGTTCTCGCTATAAGCGTTTTAGGCGCGGCGAGGTGTGTGCAGCCTAGTCATTCTAAGCAAAGACACCTCAACAAAGCATAAAACGCTTAGAGCAGAACTTCGGGCAGCGTTTGTGGGGAATTTCTGCTGCGTTATCGGCTTCTCATGTAGGCTAGCTACACATCGAAGCCTCTGCCTTGCACAAAATCCCCACAAACTGCTGCAAAAATCATCACCAAAGATCAACAGCCCCTAAGAGGCTTTAGTGAAAAATTGCACACTTTGACTGGATTGTCGATGTGGCACAATCAGGCGGCGGCTTTACAACCTGTTTTGTCTCGTTGCAGCATCAACAGACCAAAAATGGTAAGCGCATAAAGCATTGACCAGCCAAGGCAAATGAAAACAAAGGTACACAGCGCCAGCGCAATCATCGCCAGCCATTTACCCGCACCGGACAGCAACTTCACGGCCGCCAGCATCGCCATCAGGTAGACCAGCACGAAAATGCTGTTGGCGAGCTTGAGGAAAAACTCCAGATCAAATCCTGACCATTCACCGATGACACAGGAAACTGCCAATACAGCACCAATCGCCAGCGTCGCATTTTGTGGTACGCCGCGTTTGGAAATCTTTGCCATTTTTCCCGTCGGGCGGTATTCACGCGCCTGCGCCCACACCATGCGGGAAAGGCTTTGGGTGTAGAGGTTGACGCTGGCAAAGCAGGCAGAAAAACCAATCACGCTGACGAGCAGTTTGAAGTTGGGGCCGAACAGTTTTTCGCTCAGCCAGGGAATGGAGGCGCTGTCGAATTCTGGTGTCCCATAGGCGCCGAATTTAAGGATAACGACAGACATGGCCCAATAGGTCGCACCTGCAACAAAACAGCCGGCAATGATGGCGATAGGGAAATCGCGCTGCGGGTTTTTAAACTCTTCCCCCATGTGGGCGAAGGCTTCGATGCCAACAAAGCACCAGAACATGACTGCCAGCGCTGCGCCAATTGGCCAGATTGCACCGTCCTGCAAAGGCGGCATGGAAAGATCGGCGGTGGTTATGTCGCCACGCCATAAAAAGCTGCCGACCAGAAGGAAAATACTCAGGGCGATCAGGGTTTGCAGTTGGCCAGAGGATTTGGTGCCTGCAAGGTTAACCCCTACCAACAACAGGATGGTGATGAGCTGGGCGATCAGGGAAGTGTCCAGTGGAGAAGGAAGCAACTGCTGCAAAAAGCCCGCGGCAAGGGCGATTGCTGCGGGGACACCAACCGGGATCACGCTGACAAACAGCCATGCGACACTGCGCTCTGCACGGCGGTTGAACGCCTGACGGACGAAATAGGCGGTGCCACCGGCACTTGGGTAGCGTTTGCCGAGTTGGGCAAACGTGAGCGCTATCGGGCAAATGGCGATAAACAAAATGAGCCATGCCAGAGCGACAGACCTCCTGCGATCCCGGCGGCAATGGCGGGGATCATAAAAAGTCCGGTTCCCATCAGGGTAGTGGACAGTTGTCCAATGCCGGAGAGTAGGGTGATCTCTTTTTTCAACTGATGCATGGTCACGTCCTATGTCCGGCTCAGGGGAGTTTCTGTGAGTGATGAAACGCAAGATTAATCCGTAACGGACAAAAAAGCACCGCGCAATCTGTCTTAGATAGCGGTCAGTTTGACGGATTTTGTTAGAGAAGCTGACAAAATGACGGTTTTCGCGCACTATTTGGCTCAAAGGCCACGATTAAGCTGGGAACACTAAGTCGGAAACATGGATAAGTTTGACCACCAGATTCTTGATATTTTGCGGGTTGATGCCCGCCGCTCAGTGAGCGAAATCGCAAGGGATGTTAATCTCTCCCGCTCTGCGGTCACCGCCCGCATCAAAAAGCTTGAGCAGGAAAAAATCATTCTTGGCTATCACGCCGATGTGGTTGAAAGCAAAAGTGATGACGGCGTTTGTGCCTATCTGGCGCTCAAGTACGACACGTCATCCAAGCAATATCATTGTGAAGCCTACGCCGATACGATTCGCCGTATTGAAGGCGTAAAATGGTGTCATGCGATCAGCGGTGAAACCGACATGATGCTCTATCTTGATGTGCCGAACATGCATCGCCTTAATGAAATCCGTGCCGAGGTACAGGCGATTCCCGATATCAAACAGGTGGTCACCCACATCGTGCTGACGGAGTTTTTCAATACCAGTAAGTAACCCACGTGGTACTGACCGAGTTCTTCAATATCAGTAAGTAACCCATCATTCCTGCCCGTACAGTTCTTTTAGGTACTGCCAGAAACGCTCGACTTCCGGTTTGTTACTGTGACGGTTGCGGTAGAGCAAAATCCTCAGCTCAAGCGTGGGGAAGGGCGCACCCAGAATCACCAATTTCTGTTCAGTAAGCTCTTGCTTGATCAGGCTCGATGGCAGCCAGGTTGCGCCAAATCCCTGTTTCGCCATCGCCTTTAGCCCCTCCGCCATCTCATTTTCACACACAAGATCAAAATGGTGCCTTCCCGGTATGTTTGCGATAGCCGATTTCTTGATAAGGCTGCCAAGGTAGGTTTCATCGGGGAATGCGAGCAAGCGGCAGGATTTTCCTTCCGCAAAGGTATGCAGGGGATAGCCGTATTCATCTGGGGCGGAGACTGGTACCAGGGTATCCGTCCCCACCTGGATGCAGAGACTGGTGCGTTTAACCTGCGGGTTGTCTAACTCCTGTGAGCCAAAGGTCAGCATAAAATCGCCGGAACCCGCGAGGAAAGATTCGTTCAGGGTATGGATGTTGCCCGGTACCAGTTTTACCAGTGTATCGCCAACCAAAGGGCTGAGCGTCTGGATCCAAGACGGAAAAAACGACACTGCGGTTGAATGCTGCGCCAGAAAAATCAGCGAGTGATTGTTTTTGCGCGATTGCAAACGGGCGCGGATAGCATCCATTTCATTGCACAGGCGCTGGGCATCGTCGACAAAAAGCCGACCTTCCTCGGTGAGGGTTGTGGGCAGGGAATCCCGATTGACCAATGCCACACCTAACCAATTTTCCAGAGAACGGATGCGACGGCTGAATGCGGGTTGTGTCACAAATCGTGCTTCCGCTGCTTTTGAAAAACTGCCCGATTCATGCAGTGCGATGAAGTCTTTTAACCATTTTAATTCCATATATACAGCCTCTTAGCGTCCTGCTGGTTGTGCTATGCCGAAAAGTAACCGCTACGTCTTCAATATAGGTATTGGCGTAAGTCCTAACGTCTCACACTCTGAAATTGTTGCAAATATGTTGCTCATTACTTTCTATCAAAAGGGACTACGACTATGCATTTATCTCGCTTTCCACGCCTGCGCTTTGCCCATCTGCCAACCCCACTGGAGCCACTGACACGTCTGTCAGAAGCGCTGGGTGGCCCGACTATCTGGATCAAGCGTGATGACTGCACCGGCCTTGCTGGCGGTGGTAACAAAACCCGCAAACTCGAATTTTTAATGGCAGATGCCAAAGCAAAAGGCGCTGACACCATCATCACCCAGGGCGCGACCCAAACAAACCACGGCCGCCAGACCGCGGCAATCGCAGCGAAATGCGGCATGGAATGCCACATTCTGTTGGAAGACCGCACCGGCTCAGAAGACGTGGACTACGTGAGCAACGGCAACGTGATGCTGGATCAACTGTTCGGCGCGTCACTGAGCAAATATCCGGGCGGCACTGACATGAATGCGGCGATGGAAGAAGTGGCGGCGACACTGCGCGAAGAAGGCAAAAACCCTTACATCATCCCAGGCGGTGGCTCGAACCCAATCGGTGCGCTGGGTTACGCCAACTGTGCGCTGGAACTGCTGGCACAAGCCAATGACATGGGACTGAAGATCGACCATCTGGTGCATGCCACCGGATCTGCGGGTACGCAGCAGGTTTGGTAACTGGCCTTATCGCCACCAACAGCCAAATTCCTCTGCTGGGTATCGGCGTGCGTGTGCCGCAACCACAACAGGAAGGCAATGTGTTCGCGCTGGCAGAGCGCACCTGCGAACTGCTGGGTATTCCGGGCGCGGTGAAGCGCGAAGATGTGCGTGCCAACTGTGATTACGTGGGCGAAGGCTACGGTATTCCTGCTGACAGCACCCTTGAAGCGATTGAAATGTTTGCCCGCTATGAAGGCATCTTGCTGGATCCTGTCTACTCCGGCAAAGGTGCTGCAGGCCTGATTGACCTTATCCGTAAAGGCGAATTCAGCGACTGCGAAAACATCGTGTTCCTTCACACCGGCGGTGCGCAGGCGCTACCTGGCTATCGCGAAGCATTCGAATTTACCCCGTACTGCTGATTGTTTTCATCACGGATTGAGAGAGTACAGACATGGAATATCTGAAACGCGCTGAGCGCGAGTCTGAGGTGCAGACCGAAGACGAGCGCATCCAGCAGGTAGTGAAAGACATCCTCGCCCACATCCGCCGTGAAGGGACGGCGGCGGTGGAAGAGTACGCCAAGCAATTCGATAACTGGCAGGGTGAGTTCATCCTGTCAGAAGAAAAAAAGGCGGCGCTGATTGCGTCTGTGCCGCAGCAGGTGAAAGACGATATCGACTTTGCCCACCGCCAGATCCGCCGTTTTGCTGAAGCGCAACGCGCCAGCCTAACGGAATTTGAAATTGAAACCGAAGCTGGCGTGAAACTGAGCCAACGGGTGATTCCGGTGGATTGCGCAGGGTGTTATGTACCGGGTGGCCGCTACGCCCACGCCGCGTCTGCCTGATGAGCATTGCCACTGCGAAAGCCGCGGGTGTGCCAACCGTGATCGCCTGTTCACCGCCGCGCGGTGACAGCATCAACTGCGGTTGTCTATGCGATGGACGTGGCGGGCGCTGACATCATTCTTGAAATGGGTGGCGTTCATGCGATTGCGACCATGGCATTCGGTCTCTTTACCGGCAAAAAGGCGACATCCTTGTCGGGCCGGGCAATGCTACGTGGCAGAGGCCAAGCGGCTGTTGTTCGGGGAAGTGGGCATTGATGTGTTCGCTGGCCCCACAGAATCAGCAGTGATTGCAGACGAAACCGCCGACCCAATGACCATTGCGGTGGATCTGGTGTCGCAGCTGAGCATGGCCCCAATTCACCGGTCTGGCTGTTCACCACCAGTAAATCGCTGGGTGAAAAGGTGATTGAGCTGATGCCAATGGTGATTGCAGACATGCCAAACGCCGATGTGTGTGAAGCCGCATGGCGTGATTACGGTGTGGTGATTGCCTGTGACGATCGCGAAGAAGCGGCGCAGGTCAGTGATGAATGGGCGTGTGAACATGTTCAGGTGCAAGCGCAGGATTTAGCCTGGTGGAAAGCGCGTTTACGCAATTACGGCTCCCTGTTTTTGGGCGAAGGCAGCACCGTCAGCCACGGTGACAAGTGCTCCGGCACCAACCATATCCTGCCGACCAAGAAAGCGGCGCGGTACAGCGGCGGCCTGAATGTGCAGAAATTCTTGAAGATCCTGACCACGCAAGAGCTGGATGTGGATGCCAGCTTGACGTTCAGCACGGCGGGTTCACGCATCTCCCGTACCGAAGGAATGGAAGGGCATGCGAGGGCGTGTGACTGGCGACTGACCAAGTATTTCCCCGAATCAGACTGGGATTTCAACGTCTACCAGCAAAAACGCTATGACTGATTGTGAACGACTTATCCGGACTGTGAAGGACAACAGTATGCGTAGGTTTACCAAGCTTTTACCCAGCAGTTACCGATCCCGGAATCTGCGATTGCCAGTGCGATTGACGTGATGCGAACCGGACGTTTGCACCGCTACAACACCCTGCAAGGCGAGCACAGTGTGCCGATCTGCTTGATTTGCAGTTTGCCACCTATCTGGGCATGAAATATTGCCTGAGCAGTGCTTCCGGCGGTTATGCGCTCTACATTGCGTTGCTGTGTGCGGGGGTAAAAAACGGTGATCCGGTGCTGTGCAATGCCTTCACGCTGCACCGGTGCCGGGGGCAATTAACAACGCCTGTGGTGTGCCTGTGTTGGTGGAAACCACGGAAGATCTGACCATCGATCTGGCGGATCTTGCCGCCAAAGCAGAGGAGAGCGGCGCGAAGTTTTTGCTGCTCTCCCACATGCGCGGTCATCTTGTGGATATGGATGCCTGATGGCGCTGTGTAACCAGAAAGGCATTGTGGTGATTGAAGATTGCGCCCACACCATGGGCGCAAGCTGGAACGGGCGCAAAAGCGGCACCTTTGGATTGGTGTCTTGCTTCAGCACCCAGACCTACAAACACATCAATTCCGGTGAAGGCGGCTTTCTGGTGACGGATAACGATGAAGTGATGGCCAAAGCCATCATCTATTCGGGCTCCTACATGCTGTTTGACCGCCACCCGACACTGCCGCCGCTGGAAACCTTCAGCGAGATTGCAACCGCAACGCCGAACTACAGCGGACGGATGGACAACCTGCGCGCCGCTATTCTGGCGCCGCAACTGGAAGGCTGGACGAACAGTGCCAGCGCTGGAATCGTTTGTATCACGCCTTTGCGGATGCGCTTTCCAGCTTGCCGGGCGTGCGTCTGCCAAACCGTCCGCCTGAGGAAGAGTTTGTCGGCAGCTCAATCCAGTTCTCCTTTCCGGATCTGAGCCCTGCGCAATTGTCCGCACTGGTCAGTGGCTGTGAAGCCCGCGGTGTGGTGCTCAAATGGCTTGGCGATAGCAAGCCTTCCGGCTACAGCAGCAAATATAACCACTGGGCGTATCTCGATACGTCCCGGGAACTTCCCCAAACCGAACGCGTGCTCGGCACTTTGCTCGACATGCGTATTCCACTCACGTTCGACGAAGCAGACGGACAAATCATTGCGTCTGTTATCGCTGAAGTTCTCAACGAACGCTAAGCCATCAAACCAGCGTTAACACGCTAAACATTCACGGATGTAATCCAACATTGAGGTAAAGGATATGAAGTGCAAACAACTGGTGAAGTATCTGGCAATTTCCGCTCTGGCACTGCCTGTTCTGGCAAGTGCGAAGACCATGAAGCTCGGTATGGGTGACCCAATCGATTCTGATCAGGGGCATTCGCGACCCGTTTTGCGGAGTTGGTGGAGTATTACTCAGACGGCGACATCAAAGTGAAACTGTTCCCCGGTGGTGCACTGGGCAGTGAAACGGAAATGGTACAAAACGCCCGTCTTGGCTCGCTGGATATGGCACTGGTGGGTATTGGTAACGTGACCCCATTTTCGAAAAAACTGGGCGCGCTGACCATGCCGTACCTGATCACCAACTCAACACAAGCAGTGTTGGCGACAACCGGTGAACTGGGCGCATACTGGAATGGTCTTGCCAAAGAAGAAGCAGGCATGAACATTCTGGGCTGGACCTATTCCAACTTCCGTTACCTGACCAACTCCAAGCGTCCGGTGAAAAATCTGGAAGACGTAAAAGGGCTGAAAATTCGCGTACCGCAAAACAGCATCATGCTGAAATCGTGGGAAGTGTTCGGTGCGAACCCCATCGCGATGGCGTGGACAGAAACCTTCACCGCACTGCAGCAAAAAGTGGTGGATGGACAGGACAACCCGTACATCGTGAACAACACCATGAAATTCTACGAAGTGCAGCCTTACCTGACGGAAGTCCATCACCAATATTCTCTGCAACCTCTGCTGATTGGTAACCGCACCATGGGCAAACTGAGTGAAGAAGATCAAGCGATCCTGATTCGTTCAGGCCTTGAAGCGCAAGAGTATGCGCTGGTATTCCAGATGACAGAATCTGAAAACGCCAAGCAGAACATGATTGCGAACGGTGTGGAAGTGTTCGAGCTGGAAGATGAAGACCAATGGATCAAACTGGCGAAAGAGAAAGTTTGGCCAGCGTTTTATGACGACATTGGTGGCAAAGAAAGCTTCGACAACGTGCTGAATAAACTGCAGCAAAAGTAAAACTGAGCCGGATATCCTCTCCCGCATTGTGCGGGAGAGGATGGTTTCTTCACTACACCAAAGGGACGATTCCCTTTGTTAAGGAGCCCAAATGCGACGTTTTCTAAAAGAACTGGATAAGTTCGAAAGCTATGCCTGTCAGGCGTTGCTTTGTCTGTTCGTTACTTTGCTTTTTATCCAGGTCATTCTGCGGGTCGTGTTCAATTACGGCATTCCGTGGAGTGAGGAGTTATCGCGCTTTGCTTTCGTTTGGTTCGTGTTTCTGGGGGCGTCATACGCGGCGCGGCTTTCTGCTCATAACCGGGTCACATTCCATCTGAAACTGCTGCCAACTAAAGTCCGCAACGGCGTGGAATTTATCGCCGACCTGTTTTGGATTGCCTTTAACACCCTGATGACCATCAAGAGCATTGAAGTGATTGAGAGCCTGATGGAGTTTCCGTTCCGCTCACCGGCACTGGATTGGTCGATGGCATTTCTCTATCTCATTTTCCCCATCTCGTTCACCCTGACTTCCATCCGTATCTTGCAGGTGAACTACCTCAAGCTGGTGAAAGGGTGGAATTCAAAGATGTCGATGACATTGAGATGGAGCAAAACAAAATTTAAGGGGCGACACGGAGTGTTGCGTTAACCATAAAAAGGAGCCTGTCATGGCGGCATCCCTTGTATTGTTCAGTTCTTTTTTCGGCTTGCTCTTGATAGGTGCGCCGATAGTGATCGCCCTCGGTGCTCTGCCATGTTGGTGTATCTGCTATCAGGCGATGATTATGTCTCGCTGGTGCAGACAGCTTGGAACGCCGTGGATTCGTTCCCTATCATGGCGCTGCCCGCGTTTATTCTTTCCGGCGCGCTGATGCAGGCTCCGGTATTTCCCGCCGTTTGGTGCATATTGCTGAGTTAATGGCAGGCTCAATGGCCGGTGGCCTTGGCTTTTCCGCCATTCTTGCCAGTATGTTCTTCGGCGCGATTTCAGGCTCGGGCCCGGCAACAACCGCCGCTGTTGGTATGCTGATGATCCCGGCACTGGCAGATAAGGGCTACAACAAAGGCTACGCGGCGGCACTGACAGCTTCGTCCGGCGGGTTAGGCGTGGTGATCCCGCCAAGTATTCCCATGGTGATTTACGGCGTCACGGCCAGTGAGTCTATCGGTAAGCTGTTTATCGCCGGTGTCATCCCCGGCATTATGCTGGCGGGCGGTTTGATGCTTGCCAACTATGTCATCAGTAAAAAACGCGGCTATGTCGGCGCAGACAAACGTGAACCAGGTGCGCTGGGCAAAGCGTGCAAAGAGGGCATCTGGTCGATTCTGGCTCCTTTGGTGATATTGGGCGGCATCTATTCTGGCCTATTTACACCAACAGAGGCGGCGGTAGTCTCTGTGTTTTATACCCTGTTCGTGGGTAAGTTTCTGCATAAAGAACTGACCTCGACGGCCTGAAAGAATCGCTCAGCTCTACCACTTGGCTGACGGGGCGTGTACTGATCATCATGTTTGCAGCCACGGCATTCGGCCGGATTCTGGTAGAAAACGACACGCCAACCGCCATTGCCAATGCACTGCTTTCCATGACCGATAGCTTGGCGCTGATCTGGCTGGTGGTGATCCTGTTTCTTATCCTGATAGGGATGTTTATGGAAACGCTGGCGACCATCATGATTGTTACGCCAGTGCTGCTTCCGGTAATGGTTCAGTTTGGGGTCGACCCAATTCACTTTGGCGTGGTGCTGGTCTGTTGCTGTGAAATCGGTTTTTCAACGCCGCCGTTGGGCGAGAACATGTTTATCAGTTCCAGCATTGCCAAGGTGACGATAGAAGAGATTTCCGTGAAAGCATTACCGTTTGTGCTGGTGGAAATTGCAGTGGTATTTTTGATGAGCTACTTCCCGGAAACCGTGTTGTGGCTGCCAAGTATGATGGGATATTAGCGAATGAACCAAAAGGAATTAACCGTCGGGATCCTCGGCGGAATGGGGCCGGAAGCCACCGTTGATTTAATGCAGCGTATCATCACCGCCACCCCGGCGGATGATGATGCCGACCACATCCGTATGTTGGTGGATAACGATCCGAAAGTACCATCGCGCATCAAGGCGCTGATTGAGAAAACCGGTGAAAGCCCGGGCCCCTACATGGCGAAAATGGCGCAGGGGTTGGTGAAGGGCGGGGCGGATTTTCTGGTCATTCCCTGCAATACCGCACACAAGTTCTACCCAGATGTGGCAGAGGCGGTGTCTGTGCCGGTGGTGAATTTGCTGGAATTGGCCGCGACTACCATCAACCACCATTTTCCGGATATCAAAAAAGTCGGTTTGCTGGCGTCGACTGCTGTGCAAATGACCGAGCTCTACGTGCCAGCCTTCGCCCGATACGAGACGACGCCCATTTTCCCGTCAGCCGATATGCAGGAAAAAGTGATGACGCTGATTAAAGCGGTGAAAGCGAAAAACCAGACCCCGGAAATGATCGACGACCTGAATCAGGCAGCGGACGACCTTCGCCAGCAAGGCGCCGGCTGCTTGCTTATCGCCTGCACCGAGCTTTCCGTGATTTCGACAGTGCTTAAAACGGAACTGCCAGTCTTTGATGCGGCGCAGATCCTCGCTGAACACGTTGTAGAGAAAGTGAAGGGAAAGAGTAATTAAACTGGATTTGTTGGGCCCAACGACTGTAACAATGACTGACTCAGTTCGCGAATGAGTGGTTTGTTCATGCATGGGTCGTTACACTGCTTGAAGACAATCAAACAAGGAACGGCGACATGATCCAGAAAGGTCAAAAACTACCTACAGCAACGCTGAGCGAACTCACCAATGAAGGCATGGTAAACCACAACACCGATGACCTGTTTGCCAACAAACGTGTTGTGCTTTTTGCTGTACCCGGCGCGTTCACGCCCACCTGTTCTAATGCGCACTTACCAGGTTACGTCGTTTTGGCTGATGAGATTAAAGCGGCTGGCGTTGATCTTATCGCGTGTGTTTCTGTTAACGATGCGTTTGTGATGCAAGCGTGGGGCGAAGCGCAAAACGCAACAGAGATCCGGATGCTGGGTGATGGAGATGCCAGCTTTACCAAAGCCCTCGGCCTTGAGATGGACACCACCACGTTTGGTGGCATTCGCTCAAAACGCTATGCAATGGTGATTGAAAATGGCGTAGTAACCCAGCTTAACGTCGAAGAACCAAAGCAATTTGAAGTCAGCAACGCTGAGACTATTTTGGCAACGCTAAAGTAATTTCTGAGATGAAAGTGGTTCAGAATGGCTTGTTCTGAACCAATTTTCGTCCACATCCTCAAAAGCACATTTCTTAGTTTTAAATCCCTTCTGAAAGGTTGGTCTAGCGCGTTTTTGCTCCAAGCCTGTATGCGCCTCCAGCTTTTAGTCCCTTCCCCTTTTCAAGGGGAAGGTTAGGATGGGGTTGGTTTTGCCCCAGTGTGAGCCTGCATCAACTTTAAAACGGAATATGAGAGCCTCCCGTTTACCATACTTTCTATCATCCAAACCTTAATTTTTCACTGTTGATACATACAGAAAATGCAAAGGTGTCGCATAATGCTGAAATAACACCATTTTGGGGTATTTTCACAAGGTTATTTTTGGCACCGTGAGAAAAGTCTTTAAAAACAGAGGGAAAGTCGCTTTAAGAATACAGTGGCTTGTTATTATTGGACAAAATGGGGTGTTTAAATACCCCATTTTGGGATCTAATAAATTGTTAACTCTATATGCATATGAATTTAATTCTCGAAAATACTGAACAAGTGAAATATTTCACATACATGGCCGATGTGTTTTCTGCATTAAGTATAAGCTGTACAGACTATGACTGGTATATCAGCGACATAGAGACAAATGGATATCTTGTTGATGAGGGATGGTACAGTGGCGAGTCTTTGGACTCCCTAATTCAGGGAAATAAAATTCAGTTTATTTGGGCTGTTTTCTCAGCATTTCCAATAGGTACAAAGTTTGACGTTACTGAAAAGCCCTATATAGATGGAAATCCCGATTACTGGAATGGTTCCAACCCAGAACCTCAACTAGATCGGGCACTTTTTGAAATAGGTTGCTGGGATAGCAGCGCTACTATTTTGGTTGGAGTGTCATCGCAACTAGCGGAAAACTTCATGGCGGTTTACACGGATACACGAGAGCTGGAGCGCGCTGCAAAATAGAGCGTTTACAAGGCTATGAACGGGACGCTTTGTCAATGCGGCAGCCTTTCGAAGTGTTGTGAATACAAAGGATTAATGCATTTTTGGGCGGTTTGGTAAGCGCCCGTTATTGCAACGTTATATCGGGGTAATCATGGATGTAACCGAAAAAATCAATACCAGTTGGGGATGGATCGGCATTGAAGCAGTTGAAGTCATCGAGGAAAACGATTTTGGTAATCTCTTAATACGAGATTCATCCAGTAGGTTTTGGCGTTTATGCCCGGAAGAGTTGGAATGTGAATTGATTGCTGCCAATCAGCAGCAGCTTGATAAATTGCTCAACGACGAAGAGTTTTAATCGACTGGCACATGTCGGCTTTAGTTGAGGTTGCGAAGAAGACGCTCGGCACACTATGTGAGGGTCGGAAATACTGTTTGGCTATTCCAGGACGTTTGGGGGGTGAGTACGATATATCCAATATCAAGACCATCGCTTTAAACGAGCTGATTAGTTTTTCTGGAAACCTTGCACGTCAGATCAAAGATTTACCGCCGGGTGCAAAGGTAAAACTCAATGTGGCTAAATAAAACTTGGCTGATATAACAAGGCAATAAACTCGGACGCTTTGTCAATGCGGCAACTTTTCAAAGTGTTGTGAATACAAAGGATTAAGCAGTTTTGGGTGATTTGGTAAGCGCCCGTTATTGTGACGTTAAATTACAGGGAAAAGTCATGCGAAATCTCATAGCCACATTATTCACGATTTTGGGTGCAACTTCAGTTCAGGCTTCCGAGTTTCCACCAAATGTCGAAATGAATGTCAAAACAATTAAAGCTCTAATTGATGCTGGTTCTAACCCTAAAAATCCGCATCCCCTGGAGCATCACTTTTACTGTTTAAATCAAGAGTGTTTGAGCTCTTTAATGGCTAAAGGTGAATCATTAGGTTATCGAGCTGCCAATACTGGAACTAGCATTTACGAAGGTACGAAGTATTGGTATGGAGACTTAATCAAGGAGGCGATTTTAGACCTTGATCTAATCAATCAGGAAAATTCATTAATGTTAAAATTTGCTAATGATTTCGACGCAGATTATGACGACTGGGGCACGCCGGTAGTTGAGTAATTTAACAAGGGCTTCAAGGGGACTAAAAACACTGGATCAATTTTTAGTTTTTTCAGGTTTTGGTTCTTAAGGTGGTTTTTTCGCAAGAATCGCGTGTTTTTTGCACCTTAAGCCGACGTTATGTGCTTTATGAAACTAGAGAGATCGAATGATGAAGGACAATTCCAGCGATAAGAGCGCTCTTCGTAAGCGAGCGAATGAGATTAAGGATTTTACCTGCAAGAACCTTATTGTCGTTCTGGAAAACCCTAAAACACTTAAAAACATCGGTTCTGTTGTCAGAAATGTAAATGCCTTAGGTGCAGAAAAAGTTTACATCGTAGACGAAAGCGGGGCTTTACCCGATGATTGGCAAGATATGCGTCACTGGAATCCGCTTGTTAAGCCATCTGCCTCTGCAGTTAAATGGAGTTTCGTTAAAAGGTTTATCTCAACCCAATCCTGTATTGAGCACCTAGAAAGCAACAAATTTGAATCAATCGCTACTTCGCCCCACGTGAAAGGAAAAGTAAACGTCGAACTCAGTAAGGGTGACTATACCCAAAAGCGGCTGGCTGTATGGTTTGGTAATGAGTCAAAAGGGCTAAGTGAGCAGGTCATCGAGTCAAGCAGTCTCTGCGTTAGCATCCCAATGTTTGGCATCATTGAAAGCCTTAACCTTGGAACTTCTAGCGGCATTGTGCTTTATGAAATTACAAAGCAGAGAAGAGAATTCCAAGACCGCAAGTACGGTCGAATTTAGCACCGCACCTAACAAGCAAATAAACGTGGACGTTTACTCGTGGCGCATTTTTTCAAAAAAATACTATGATTTAGGCGTTTCAAACAGTTTGTGCTAGTAAACGCCCGTTATTTGAACGTTATATCGAGGTAGTCATGGATGTAATTACAAACATCAATAATAGTTGGGGCTGGATTGGCATTAGAGCCGTTGAAGTCATCAAAGAGAATGACTTTGGTAACCTCCTGATAAGAGATGCATCCGATAGGTTTTGGCGTCTATGTCCTGAAGCGTTGTCATGTGAAATAGTAGCTTCTAATAAGGAACAGTTTGATGAACTGCTCAGTGATCAAGAGTTTATTCTAGATTGGCATATGAGCTTATTGGTAGATGTTGCGAAGAAAGAGTTGGGCGAACTAAGTGAAGGCAGGAAGTATTACCTAGTAAACCCAGGTAAATTGGGTGGTAAATACGATATATCCAACATCAAATCTATAACACTAGCAGAACTAATTAGCTTGTCTGGGCATTTGGGGTACAAGATTAAAGATTTACCACCAGGTGCAAAAGTAAAGCTAAAAGTGGTCAGGTGAACTGAACCGATATAACAAAGCCATCAAAGATCTCCCCTTTGGTGGCTGGACTCGCAAAAACCGCTCGCCCTTTATGGCAGCCGTTAGCAGTACAGACAAATTATGGCGCTAGATATACATATAATGCAAAATGGCCAACCAAAGGAATGGATCTACTCTATAGATTCTGAGAAGTGGCTTTTGTTCAAAGAAGCATTTGAGATATTTAAAGCTAAAACTGGCTTAACAATAGATCAATATTCAGATACCAAATTCTCATCAGGTCTTCAAATCTTAATTGATGTGCTTAAGTCAGTCGCACCACAGTACGGAGAAAGCGTTGAGATGTTCTCAGAATTTATTGCTGTGTTGGAAGCTGCGGCAAGTAATGGTAAAAATATAATTTTTGTTGGTGATTAATGTACTGCTAACAAGGCCGTTAAACAAAGGACACAAAACAGCAGGCTGTGCTCCTTCGTCGCAAATTTTAGCCTGCTATTTTGTGCCGTTTACGGCAAGCGTTATGAGTATGGCGAGTGTTATCGATGGATCGGGAATTAGACTTGGACAATTGGACGAAACAAGATTGCTATGATGCCATGACGTTGTTCATAAATTACTACATGGTGGGTGACGAAAAAGATAGATGGAATGCATTGATAAAAGAGTGCATTTCTGAGAATCAATTTCCTCCCGGCAAGGGGTTTCTGCATGCGATTGATAAGGCAATTAAAACATCATCGAAGCCCAGTATGAAAAATAGAGTTGAGTTGTATCAGAATATCTGTGGCTTTTGTATCTGAGTCAACATACTCATAACAAGCGAATGAACAAGGGACGTCTACTCGCAGCGCATTTTTTCATAGAAACGTTGTGATTCACGCATTTCAATCAGTTTGGGCTAGTAAACGCCCGTTATTCGAACGTTATGTGTGAAATTCAGGAGGAAATGATGAACTTTAGGAAGCAGTCTTTTTTATTTTCATCTTTGTTTTTTGTCGGTGGGTGTAGGACGACCCCCGCAGATCAACTTTATTCTGGCTTACCATCTCCCCCTCATGGTTTTTCTTGGTACGAGAGTGTTAATGGTGTTGGTACCTTCTTAAAACCAGATGGATGGTTCGTTAAAGAAGAGTCGAGTGGCCAAACAAACGCAGTTTTTCATCTCCAAAGAAAATATCGAAGCGAGTGCTCGTTTCCTGACGGGCATGACAGTTCATCAAATGAATAGCTGGTCGGATTCAAATAGTTCTAAACCAAGCCAGTATGCACATGAATTTGCAAAGAAAATAGCATCTACTGGTGAGGTTATAATAAATACCGTGATAAAAGGCAATCAAAACGATATGCATGTTGTTAGGTTGCTAAGTAACAATAGCGGAAAAGCAACAATAGTGCACTATTTGGCAATAGGTATGGATTCACGTGATCAACTGTATCTAATTGCTTATGAGTCACCTGAGCCAGAGTGGCGCGCCAACGAAAATAACGCTAGAGAAATGCTAAATTTATTTTTCTTGGGTGAATGAAATACATAACAAGGCAATTAACGAGGGACGCTTTGTCAATGCGGCTGCTTTTCAAAGTGTTGTGAATACAAGGGATTAAAGCGGTTTGGGTGGTTTAATAAGCGCCCGTTATTGCGACGTTATAGGTAAGTCAGTTTTCATGATCTCAGTTATGAACAACACCAAATGGCGAGAGCTTCGAAAGGCAATGTCTTGTTTAGGCGCAGCTAGTCCTCAATGGAAAGTCAAAATTCTCTCAACTGGCTATCAGTCAAATTGGGACGGTGACTGGTGCTATCATTTTGCAGACGACAATTATTCAGATATTGAATGGGTTGAAATCAAAGTGGATGGCGAGCCCCAACGTTCACTTGTTCTGAACGCTCTAAAAAATGTCCATGTGGCAGGCTCTCTTACTGAAGATGGATATAGGATCTACGGATATGTTTCAGACTTTAACTCAGTCGATTATCTCTGAGAAACTTCCTATAACAAAGCAATAAACTCGGACGCTCTGCCACTGCAGCGGCTTTTCTAAACATTTGGAATACAAAGGATTAAAGTAATTTTGGGCGGTCTTGTAAGCGCCCGTTATTGCGACGTTAGGTTTCACATAACTTCAATTGGATTAATCAAATATGAATATTGATAAGATCAAAGATGTTCTATCCGACAATCTGGGGGAAGGCTTCAAGATCGTTGATGAAAATGGCGAAATGACTGCTGCAATTGAATGGTCGATTGGGTTCAATTGTCAGATGACGAAAATGATATTCAAATAGAAGTCTATTTTGAAGATGACAGTAAAAAGATCTTTCCTAAAGGTCTGAAACTTCGTCAAATATGGCATGAACACTCATAGCAAAGTTTGTTGATGTAACTAATGATCTTTGTTCAAAGTAAGTCGGGAATTTTTACCTAACAAGCAAATCAACGTGGACGTTTACTCGTGGCACAGTTTTTCATAGAAACGCTGTGATTCAGGGGTTTCAATCAATTTTGGCTAGTAAACGCCCGTTATTCGAACGTTATGCAATGAGAGTGTGGATGTTTGTTCTTAACATTTCTGATGATGATCTGACGTATAAGCAATCTAGGTGGTTGTTAGAGTACGCTCGAATAGTCGGGTGCGATCGATTTAGTTTTGATCTAGAGGTTAAGGAGAAAGACTTTGCGAAAAAATATCAGCATAGTTTGCTTGAGCAACTTAAGCCGTTCAGTCTTGAGCCAGAGCAAGCGGAAATTATCGTAATGTACAATGGGGAACCGAGTATTCGCCATCAAAATATGTGGGCCTTAAATAACGATAGTATTCCAGTCATATTGAAATACATGGGTAGAAATTTGCTCGATGACAGGAAGGCTGTCAATGAAGGCGTATCCGGTTGGCGTTTTTATAAAAAGAATGACAACAAGGTATATGCTAGTGCTGTATATGGGTTTGACTATTTTTTCTTTTTCGAACCCCCTGAGGGACTTATCAATCGCTTGGGTGACTCAGCTAAGGTTGGTCGCATAACAAAAGCATGAACGAGGGATGTTTAGTCGAGGCAATCGTATTGTCGGTAATGTTTCCTTTGTTTGTAGTGCAGTTTATGCAATTCACACTAGTGGAAAAATTATTCTACTACTTGGTGTCAGTCTTCTTTACATGGGCAATCTTCTCAAAAAAATCGTCGCTATCAGTTTGATGTGGTTAAGTACACTTGGTTTAAGTAGAGAGAATTAGCAAATGCATCAAAAGCGCCTGGCCTTGAGATGGACACCGCTACTTTTGGTGGTATTCGCTCACACGCAATGCAATGGTGATTGAGAATGGCGTAGTAACCTAGCTTAACGTTGAAGAACCTAAGCAATTTGAAGTCAGCAACGCAGAGACCATTTTGGCAACGCTGAAGTAATTTCTGAGATGAAAGTGGTTCAGAATGGCTTGTTCTGAACCAATTTTCGTCCACATCCTCAAAAGCACACTTCTTAGTTTCAAATCCCTGCCGAATGATGGGTCTAGTGAACTCTCGTCCCATTTCGCGCCAGTCTCATTTACAGCACGAAATTGAAAACCTACATGTAGCATACTTTATACAAATTAAGTTGAAGTTTTTTACTGTGAATAGAATCAGCGGTAGCTATAGGTAATCAAAATTGAGAAAAATACCATTTTTGGGTGTTTACGCGAATCAATCTTCGACTACTGAAAAATGACTTTAAAATCATGCCAATAGCAAAAGTGAAGGGCGGGGTTTAATTTAAATAGGATAAATGGGGTGTTTAAATCCCCCATTTGGGGATTTGATAAATTGTTATGGCAAGGAGGCGAATATTGAGAGCGTTAGCACTTATACTTCTATTTTCCAGTTCAGTAACAAATGCGATGGAATGGAATATTGATATAGATAAAGGACCATTTGGTATCAAGTGGGGAGCCACTGAGGAAGAGATTGTAGATGGCATTGGAGAACCAAATGGTTATTTCAATATAAGCAACCATAAAAAGTTAATGTTCTATGGTAAAAAAATTGTATTTTTGCTTTCAAGGGGAAAGCTGAAAGAGGTTAATTTTTCTGACTATTCCCATAGCATACTGTTGCGTACACCAATAGCGGTAAATTCGGAATTTGAAACAGCCAACATTACTGTTAACGGGAAAGAAATATTCAGGGAAAACTTCAAACAGCTAGAGGACGTACTCGGCATAGAGCTTGGTGAGCCATCAAGCCAAGCAGAGTTTGCTACTAACACAGCAGATGTCTATTTGTCTTTTGCTCAGACTTATTGGGGTAATAGTACCACCGGTTCATATACTCTTATCGGTTATAGAATCGTATATCAGCTATAAGACCAGCCTAACAAGGCAATTTACTAGGGACGCTTTGTCAATGCGGCAGCTTTTCAAAGTGTTTTTAATACAAAGGATTAAAGCGTTTTTGGTGGTGTGGTAAGCACCCGTTATCGTGACGTTAAATGGCAAAGGAAGTTATGTCACAAGAATTAGTAAAGTGCCCATGCTGTGAAAAAGTGGTTCCGGCAACTGATGTGGAGCTCACGTATCGTTTACCTGATGATATTGCTTGTATGGATGAAGAAGAAAGGGCATCTACTTGCAAATACGCAAATGATTATGTCGTATGCGATGATAAACGTTTTTTATCTGCGTTGTATCTTGCCTTTACCGGTACATGACACAGGTCGGGAATATTGCTCATGCGTCTGGGTTCAGATTTCACCTAATAGCTTTAATAAGGTTTGGGAGCTTTGGGATGATGAAGAACAAGCAAATGAACCGCCAATGAGAGGTCTCCTCGCGAATAATGTTCATCTCAATACAGGGGCAGAAAATGCCGAAGTGCTGGTTCAGCTTACTGGATCAAAAACAAGGCCAGTAGTTACAGTTAAAGACGTAGCTTGCTCTCTTTATAAAGAGCAGCATTGCGGTATTACTATACATTGTGTTAGTGAGTATTCAGACCTATGTCGGTAATACCATTTAACAAGCAAAGGCAGCGGACGCCAAAAAGCGGCGCTCGCTGCTTTTGGCGTTAGCAGGATGTGATTATGAATATCGAGGAATTATCAGAGAGGCTTTACAACGATCTTAACGGTCGAATCACGGCCGTAGATTACTCAGACGATTTAGTAATTGATTTCCAGTGTAATGATTGGAACGAGTATGGTGTAACACGCTATTTCAAGATTACGTGTCACGGAGTAACAGAAAGTGAAGTGCAACCTTCAGTCTCTGGTGAGATTGAATTTACAGATTCTCACCAGTTACTTTGGAATCACAATGAGCCTAAAGGGTATCTTTATTACTCCTCAGAGCCAGAAAATAAATATGAAATACTAGGTCGAGTTTGGGAAGTTCATGAAAAACTATTTGGTGGTTGGCGTCCCCTCACTGATTTTGCCAATACATATAACGCGGGCCAGTTCATAGAGTTCTGTAAAGGCTCCAATGGACAATTAGCCCACGGGCCAAAGCCACTAATGGAGCTTTATCAAAGTGCAGTTCTTAACCACATTAGAACCAATTTTGTTCCCTCATATAACCCTGAAGGTGGATGCATGGCATTGGTATTTGATACATGTTTTGTCATATGCAAATCCGTAACTGTGGCAGAGGTTCACAGCTAACAAGCAAATGAACGAGACGTTTACTCGTGGCGCATTTTTCTAAAAACGGTGATTTGGTCGTTTCAATCAGCTTGGGCTAGTAAACGCCCGTTATGCTAACGTTATGCATCAAAGGAGATTCCGTGCAAAAAGTAGATGACGAATTTTATGAGCGTGCTGATGCGCATATTCACTTGTCCAATGATCAGATAAGTGAACGGCCACTTCAGGCCAAGTAAGTGCCTCAAATATGTATGCTACGGCTCGCTTCAATGCATGGATTAGTGCGTGCGGTTGGAATAATGGGCAGGAAATGGCTGCATCCAAACAGGAAACTCTGGACTACTTTGTCAATGAGTACCGGAAAATGCTCGAAGAAAACCTTGATGAATATATCCAAAATTTCGAGTCTTACATGCGATCTAGCGAATAATGCATAACAAGCGAATGAACGAAGGACCTTTACTCGTGGCGCATTTTTTCATAGAAACGCTGTGATTCAGGCGCTTCGTTCAGTTTGGGCTAGTAAACGTCCGTTATTCGAATGTTATGTTGTTTCACAAGGAGTTACTGTGGTAAAGAAAAAAGATCCGCCACCAGTGTATGAGATGGAAATCGAAGGATTGGGACTTGTCAAAACAGGTGATGAGTTAAGCCATGAAGTATTTGGCAATGGCATTGCAGAAGAAATGTACATTTGGGCATCTGGTGAACGGACTATCCGAGTCTTGTTTGAGAGTCATGGTTCAAAAGCTCTAGTACCCGAATATGCCAACTTAAAAAGAAGAAGTGGCTAATTTTTACTTTAAATTGAAATACATAAAAAGCGAATGAAAAGGACGTTTACTCGTGGCGCAATTTTTCATAGAAACGTTGTGATTCAAGTGTTCCAATCAGTTTTTGGTAAGTAAACGCCCGTTATTGCGATGATAGGCATCGGAGGGTTATGTGCTTAGATTTATCACATTTTTCTTAATTGTTAACTTATTTGGGTGTGCCTCTATGGATAAAGAAGCAAAGGGGATTATCGGAGAAGCAACAGAGGGTGGCTATCCAGTTATCTACTCGTTTGTAAATGAACTCCCAGCTAAAGAAATTCGGAGAGATTTAAACTGGTTGGTTGTTATTTCTTGGAAGTATGATGGTGTGAGTAATAATGGAATGCCAAGTAAAGATCTAAACAAAAGTATGATTGAACTTGAGGACATTCTTGAAGAGCTGTTTGAAACCAATAGTTTCGCTGAGCGTGCTTACAGCCGGACAGGTAACAATCTGAAAGAATTTGTGTTCTATATATCAAATCGATATTTGTTTTTAAACAAATTCAATGATATGGCTAAGGGAAAACCACGTTTTCCAATTGAGATAAAATTTTATGACGATCCAAGTTGGTCTGACTATGAGAGTTTAATTAAAGATTTCAGTTGATTTATTAGCAACGGATTACAAGGTGCTAGAATGCCGGATAATTTTAGTCTTTTCAATTTCGTGCTAAGGGTGGTTGTTTCGCGTGAAAGACCAGAAAATCCAACTGGGGAGTACGTGGAAATTAGTGAGATTACGGGTCATCAAGCCCTTTATTTTGCTGTTAATAACTAGTACTAGTAGTCACTAAGGCTATCAATTGGCACTTTGTCACTGAAGGGTTTCTTTCTAAGTGTTGAGAATGCAACGGGGTAAAGTAATTTTTCAGTTTAAAAGCACCCATTATCGTAATGCTATGAACTTCAACTATGATCACTAAACTACAGATGATTGGTTTAATGGTTGCAACTTCGCCATTTCATAACGTGTACGCAGGTGAGGGTATATGGGAAAGACTTACAAATTAAAGTCGGAAAATATAGAACGATTAGTACCAGATATAGGATTTGCTTTTGCTACAGATATGATAACGGTAGAAGGGAAGAAAGTAGACTATATGGAAAGGCATAAACCCGATGGAGACGGTGATAGTGGTTGGATATTCTACGGTGGTGGTGAAACGCAGGAATACTTGGATGATCCGGATAATACTTCAATGTTAAGTGTTAATAAAATAGCAAATTATGATCCTGAAATTATTGAATTTCTCACTTACCCTCCTGGTACAGAGATTGAAAGAAATGAAGATGGACGATTGCAAGTAATATCGCAAGGAATTAGTAAGCCAGAGGTTGTTTTTCTTCCTCCTGTAGATGTCGGCCATATAAAAGTCACCAAAAACTGGGGGTTTAATATTTGTTCTCATATGCTAAAACGGATCGATAAAGGTAGTCTCGTAATTTGGCGACCGGGATTTACTATCTGGTTAGATTCATATGATGCAAATGGTGTAGGATTGGATGAAAGAATTGACAGAGTAATGACATATATATCACCAGATAGAACCGCTTTTCTAGAAAGCCGGAAGGGTGGTGTTCATAAGATTAGGTATCACTTGCAGGAGGTTGAGTATGGGAAAGAACAAAATGCGGTATACGTATTCGCCTTGACTGAAAGCCGAGAACTGCACATGGCAATCTATTATGACAACCCTAGCGACTTGTCAGAAATTGAAGAGATTTGGAAAACACTCGTGTGTATAGGCGCATAATGCTCTTTTTATGTGGTGTTTATTTTTTATAAAAGTGCTTGTCGGATAGAGATCGTTTTTCCTCTTAATATATTTAGGCTTATCTTTAAGCGATAAAAATCAATTTTACACAGTAATGTAAGTCCCAATACCCTGCAATTTCACTACTATACCCACTCACTCTCCCTGCAAATCCTTCACAAAATCGATAAAGCGCTGTCGCACGGGTGTGGTGTCGTTTTTGTTCCACGCCATAGCGGTGATGATTTCTGCATCACAGTGGGCGATGGGTTTAATAGCAATGCCTCGCCGGTGGTAATTGGCGATACAGGAAGCGTAGATAGTGACGCCCATATTGGCTGAAATCAGCCCCAGAATCCCTTCACCGTTATAGGCTTCCTGCTTGACGTTGGGCAGGAAACCAGCGCCAAGGCAGAGTGCTTTCATTTGTGGGTTGTAGCTGTTCCATGAAGCGTCTGGCCCGATGATAAATGGCTCATTGGCCAACCATTCCAGTTCCATTTCATCCTCCTGTGCCAACGGGTGGCTTTCTGGCATCACCACCACAAATTCATCTCGCTGAACGTTCAGGTGCTCAATCTGGGGATCGTTGACGGGCAGGGTCAGAAAACCAAAATCCAGCGTGCCATTCCTCAGTTTCTCGGTTTGTTGGAAGGTGAAGTCATGTACCAAGTCGATGTGAATATCGGGATAGATCGCCTGAAAGGCTTTGACTAAAGCGGGAAGCTCGCCGCTGATCGCGATGTCGGTATAGCCAATCACTAAACTGCCAACTTTACCGGCCACGGTTTGATGCACCCGATTTTCCAGAGCATCGACCTGTTCGCAGATTGCCCCACATCCTTGCAGAAATACCTCACCGGCAGCGGTTAACACCACACTGCGACTGGTGCGGGTAAAAAGTGGGGCGTTCAGCCTGTCTTCCAGTTGCTGTATTGCGCGGCTTAGCGCTGGCTGCGCCATGTTCAGGCGCTGTGCAGCTTTGCGGAAACTCAGTTCTTCAGCCACGACCAGAAAGTAACGGATTTGTCTCAGTTCGATTTTCATATCGATACCTAAAGGGTATTGAAGGATGCCTAATTGATATTAGGCAGGTAATCAAAGCATGGCTATGCTTGAGGAGTAAAAGGAGAGGCTGGGCGTAATTTGTATCCGGATTATTCCCCTCAGTTACAGGATGTAACACGCAGCAACCCGCTGACTCCTGAATGCTGGCTAAACTTCCCGACATATGTACAGAGGAAGCGGTTGCCCTCCAGTTTTGCGCTACGCGCGGCTCGATGTTTTTCGTTAAGCCTGAGAGTTAATTGAGTTCGCCTTTTCAATGTGTTGAAACGGCAGACCAGAGTGACGACGCCGGACAAGGGTTCTGGCAGGCGAGCATGCTTTCCCGATAAAGCATGCGATGAAAAGTTAAGTAAAACTGGAGAATGCAATGAAGTATATGAAGTTTATCCCGTCAGCTATGTTACTGACGTCATTGGCGCTGTTTCCCCAAGTCTCTTTCGCTAAAGATGTGACGATCAACCTGGGCTACGCGACGGCTGAATCGAGCAGTTATGGCGTGCTTGCCACCAAGTTCGAAGAGCTGGCGGAAAAGTATTCCAACGGCACTGTTGATGTGAAAATCCGCTGTTGCGGCCAGTTGATCACCGAAGATGAAGCATTCAAGGCGATGCAGTTGGGCACGGTGGATATGTACATCATCACTGCCAACAACGTCTCTCCCCATTTTCCCCTGATGGATGCGTTTGTCCTTCCCTATATTTTTGAAAGCAAAGACCACGCCTACCGCGTATTGGAAGGGGATGTCGGCCAGCAAATGGCGGATCGCTTGAAAGAAGACACCGGTGTATATCTGCTCACGTATGGTGTGGTGGGTGACCGCGACTTCTTCAACTCCCGCAACCTCATCACCAACATTGATGATATGAAAGGCATGAAAGTGCGTGTGCCGAAAAACCAGGTAATGCTGGATACCTTCGATGCCTTTGGTGCTGCGGCAATCCCACTTCCATGGCAGATACCCCAACGGCTCTACAAACCCGCGCCGTCGATGGCGGTGATGCCGGTACACCATTTGTGAAGTCGCAAAAGTTCTATGAATTTATGCCTTACTTTTCGGTGCTGGAACATTTCACCTATTTCTCACCGCTTTTCGCCAGCCCACGCATTATGAACAAGTTGGATGACCAACAGCGTGAAGCCGTGATGAGGCGGCTGCCGAAGCCGGTGCTTACCAGAAAGAAGTGGTGTCTGCGCAGGTGGCTGATATCCGTAAGTTCCTCACCACGGAAGGGGGCATGCAAACTGCCGAAGTGGATAAGAGTGGCTTTATCGAAGCGGGTAAAAAAGTGCAGGACGAGTTTGCTGCCGGAAAGGGCGAAGACTTCCAAAACCTACTGGAATCTGTCCGGGCTGCCGCTAACTGATTTATTTCTTTAGTAACTCCTTCCCGCTGACACCAAAGGATGGTGTCAGCGTCTTACCTCTTCCCGAAAAAGGAGAGCAGTATGCTGGCGAAAGTAGATCAGTATCTTGAAGAGGTGCTGTGCGTCTTTTTCCTGAGTCTGGTGGTTTGCTCGGTGCTCACACAGGTAGTGTTGCGGTTTATGTTTGATTCCGCCGCGCCCTGGGCCGAAGAAACCGCGGTTTACGGGATGATCTTTTCGGTCTATCTCGGCGGCTGCATGGCGGTGCGGGAAAGAGCGCACTTGAGGATCACCATGTTGGTGATGCGTCTGCCACGCAGCCTTCAGATTTGTTCAATCGTCCTTGCTGACGGTTTGTGGCTGGCCTTTGTGGCTTTCATGGTTGTTCAAACCACCATCTACACCCAATTACTTTTTGAAGTGACCTATCAGACACCGGGGCTCGGTATTGAGCAGCGCTGGGTGCAGATGTTTATTCCCATCATGTTTTCGCTGATGTTTTTCCGCATCGTTCAGGTCTACTGGCGCTGGCATAAAGATGGATTCAGGGGGCTGCCGCTATGAATGGACCATTAGTGATGGCCGTCATCTTCGTGATGACGATGTTGATTGGTGTGCCGATCCCGTTTGCCGCAGGCATTGCCACCGTTGCTGGACTGTTGATTGCGGACATTCCTTTAACCCTGATGGCGCAGGCCGCGTGGACGGCATTCGAACCTTTCCCACTTGTCACGATTCCCCTGTTTATCCTTGCGGGGCAATTGATGGAGCAGGGGGGCATGTCAGAAAAGCTGGTGAATATTGCGCAGAAACTGGTGGGCTCGTACAAAGGCGGCATGGGCTGGTGACTGTCGTGGCCTGTATGTTTTTCGCAGCCTTGTCTGGCTCCGGCCCGGCGACCACGGCGGCAATCGGTTCTATCACCATTCCGGCTATGCAGCAGGAAGGTTATCGCTCCCGCTTTGCAGGCGCTATTGCCGCGGCAGCCGGTGCTTTGGGAAGCATGATCCCGCCCTCTAACTTATTGATCATTTTTGCGCTGGTCACCGATGTTTCCATTCCGCGCCTGTTTCTGGCCGGTATTGTTCCCGGGTTACTGCTGGGATTGATGTTGATGTTGGTGGTCTTTGTTATCTCAATGAAGAACGGTTACGGCGGCACCGGTGAGCGTTTCCAGTGGCGTCCTTTGCTCGAAGCATTATGGGATGGGAAATGGGCAGTGTTTGCGCCGATCTTGATCCTGGGTGGTATCTATGCCGGCATTTTCACGCCATCGGAAGCGGCGGGTGTCGCGGTGGCTTATGGCTTGTTTGTCGGCTTGGTAATATACCGCGGCTTGACGTGGGCGAAACTGTTCCAGGCGTTCAAGTTCACCGCCATCGTTATCGGCACCGTATTGATCATCCTCGGATCGACCAAGGCATTTGGTCAGCTTGTAACTCTGTTTGATATTCCAGATGCCGTGCTCAACCTGTTCCAGGGCTGATTGATTCCCCTTGGCTGGTGATGCTGCTGATTGGTGTGTTCTACATCATTGTCGGCATGTGGCTGGAAAGCATTCCGCAGATCATCATCTTCACCGCAGTCTTCTTCCCGCTGGTCACCAGTCTGGGTATCGACCCTGTGGTCTTTGGTGTGTTCACCGTCATGACCTGTGAAATTGGCTTCCTGACACCGCCCATCGGGGTAAACCTGTTTGTTGCTTCGCGCATCAGTAACGACACCATAGAGCAGATATCTATCGGCGTTCTGCCGCTGCTTATTCCTTATGTGCTCATGATCCTGCTGCTCGTCTTTTTCTCCGGCTGGGTGACCTTCCTACCTGATCTGGTTCTTGGCCCAATGCGTTAGAGGAAATGCTCATGTTTGATTTGGTATTAAAAGGCGGAACCCTCTATGACGGCCTTGGGGGGGAGGGATACATCGCGGATATTGGCATTGAAAACCAGCAGATCACGGCGATTGGCGATTTGTCGACGGCGGAATCGCACTCATACGTTGATGTGACCGGTTTGGCTGTGTCCCCGGGCTTTATTGATATGCACACCCATTCGGATTTTACCTTGTTGGCAAACAAACGTGCGGAAAGCCAGGTGCATCAGGGTGTGACGACAGAAGTTGTCGGCCAGTGCGGTTTCAGCAGTGCGCCCGCAGCCTGTGACCACGATGCGCAGGAGATGTCATTCGGTTTTAAAAAAGGGTGTGTGGAGTTTGGTTGGCGTTCGTTTGGCGAATACCTTGACCGATTGGAAGCGCGTTCACTGGGAGTGAATGTGGCGGCGTTTGTCGGCCATGGATCACTCTACCGCGCAGTGATGGGCGATGAGAAAAACGCGCATCCCACCAGAAAGTGCAGGAAATGGCCGCGCTGCTTGATACCTCCATTCAGGAAGGGGCGATGGGATTTTCATCCGGCCTTGAATACTGGCCAGGGAAACTGACTTCGGCGGAACATGTGGTGCCGCTGTGTGAAGTGGCCGCTAAACACGGGGTTTTATACGCGACTCACGTTCGCAACCGCGATGTGTTTTACGATCTGGGCTTTTCCGAAGCGCTGGCAACGGCAAGGGTGTCCGGCGTACGTTTGCAGATTTCCCATCTTCAACCCAAGTTTGGTGCACCCGAAAATGCCGTGCCCCATACCCTTGAGTTGATTGCATCGGCGAGGAAACTCGGCGTTGATGTGGGGTTTGATGTGATCCCGCATACCTGGGCGCACACCAGTATGATGCAGATTTTACCTGCCTGGGCGCTGGAAGGCGGAGAGGATGCGATCCGTTTACGGCTGCAGGATCCGGTGCAGCGCGAAAAGATCAAACAAAATCCTAGCCCGATGTGGCGGCTGGTGTCGGCCAACCGTTGGCAGGACATTGTGCTGCTGTATTCCAAAGCCAATGCGGCATCGGTGGGCTTGAGTTTCGACGAGATCAGTAAGCAGCGGAATGTATCGCCCTATGACTGCGTGTTTGACCTGTTGCTTGAAGAGGAAGAAATGGCGGCGGTGCTTTGGACATCGAAAAACTTTTCCGATGACGATATCCGCCTTTGCCTTAGCCAGCCGGAGTGTGGCGTCATCTCAGACACGCTGGCGCTGGCGCCTTATGGGGTGTTGAAAGAGCACATTGGCTCATTGAGCGGCTACGGCTGGGCTGCCCGTTTCCTGCAAAACTATGTGCGCGAAAATGCCGTTTTATCCCTGGCTGAAGGTATTCGCCGCTTAACCGCGTTACCGGCGGAAAGGTTGGGGCTAAAACAACGTGGGCAACTTAGGGAGGGCTTTTATGCCGATATCACGGTCTTTGACCCGGCATTGGTGAAAAGTGAATGCAGTATTTCACAGCCGCGCGTGTATGCATCTGGCATTGTGCATGTGCTGGTCAATGGCGTGTTTTCCATGTTTGAAGGACAAAGAACGGAAAGCGATGCGGGCAGGGTACTCAGGTTTAACCGCGATTAACGGGGGAAGGGAGAGCTTGCGTTTACTGCCTTCTTCCGCTGAACAGCGAAGAGAGGTAAGCCATAATGACACTGCCGTAAACACCCAGAATCACCAACAGGGCGATCACCACCAGCAGGGTAATAACGGCGATAAACACTGAACCGATAAATATGCCAATCAGTGGCAAAACAACAAAAAAGAAGAAGGCGATAGCCAGTGCGGCGATGATCAGTGCGCCAGCCTGAATCGCATGATAACGATTGGGTTAGTGATCTCTTTACCGTTGATGATGACTTTTCTGTTCATGGTTTGATTCCCGACACTGCAATTTGCTCCCGCTTTTTCAGAATACAATTCATCTTCTGCAAGATCTGCATATATGATTTAAAAATGCTCAATAACGCGAGTTGCGTTTAAATTGGAGACAGCATATGAAATACAACGGAAGTTGCCACTGTGGCGCAGTCACCTTTGAATTTGAAGAGCAGGAAATTAAATCTGGCCTGCGTTGTAACTGCTCAATATGTAAGCGTAAAGGCGCCTTGATGAGCGCGTTTACTTTGCCGCCGGAGCAAATCACCATCACGGCGGATGAAGGGGCTTTGGCCACCTATACGTTTGGCAGTGATGTGGGTAAACACCATTTTTGTCGCCAGTGCGGAATTTACCCTTTCCACCAGACAGTGCGTAAACCGGGTCACTACCGTGTGAATCTGGGATGTATCGACAGTTTGGACACCACCAAGTTACCTGGAGATGTGTTTGACGGGGCTTCTCTCTGAGGTTGTCAGAGACAATACAGTGCGAGAAAAGGCCCTTCCGGGCCTTTTTCGTTAGCCGGTATGAGGGCTTCACAGCGTCAGGGGCGAGATTGCGGTGTGATAATCCACGGCCATTGCAATGCTGATCGCGGTGATACTGACAATGGAAAACGCGAATACCTGCCTTGCCCAGCGCGTCATATCCACCCCGCGCTTGTACCCCCGCAGTGCCATTAACAACCACCAAAACCCGGTGCTGCAAGCTACCGCCATAAACGCCAATCCCGTATAGCCATTGATTGGCAACAGCAGCACAACCAGAGTGTAGAGCGCGATGTAAACCACGATCTGCCGTTTTGCTGAATCAATGCCCTGCGCTACAGGTAACACGGGTATTCCTGCATTCTGGTAGTCCTGATACCGGAAGATAGCAATGGCGTAGGAATGGGGCATTTGCCATAGGCAGAACATGATCAGCAGGATAGCTGCGCCGGAGTCAAACTGGCCGCTGACAGCGCAATAACCCACCACCGGTGGAACCGCGCCGGAAAGGCTGCCGACAAGGGTACCAAACACGGAATGGCGCTTCATGTAGAGGCTGTACACCCCAACATAAATCACAAAACCGAAGGCAGCAAAACCCAGCGCCAGTGAATTGCTAAACCAGGCCAGCATGCCAAAGCCAAGAATAGCCAGCGCAACGCCATGGGTGAGGGCAGTCAGTGGTGACATTTCCCCTGTGACGGTGACACGGCTTTTCGTCCGCGCCATCTTTGCGTCGATATCCCTGTCTATCACGTTGTTGAAGGCGCACCCTGACGCAACCACCAGTGAAAGCCCGGTCAGCGTCGCCAACATCAGCGTAGGTCAATCTGACCTCGGGAGGCCAGCAGGAATCCCCCGGCAGTGCAATCAGGTTTCCCATGATAATGCCGGGTTTGGTTACCTTAAGATAACGGCGGAACATATGATTCTTTTCCTTGCTCAGTGCATCATCATGGCGTTGGACTCGTAGATAATCCAAACAGACAGACCCACTACCATCACGATAATCAATGCGCTGAACAGGAAAGATAAGCTGTTGGCTTTGCTTCCTCCGTCACGAAGTTCAGGTGCAGGAAGTATTTCAGGTGCACCCAGATCTGGATGATAGCCATAGTGACGATAGTGGCCACCGTGGTGGGTTTTGTCAGCAAGCCCGTAGAAACCAGCCAGAACGGTATTGCGGTGAGAATGACCGACAGGACAAACCCAATAAGGTAATCCCGTGTGCCGGTTTGGCTATGGTCGCCCTGTTCCTGAAGTTCGAGTTCAAGAGATTGCGATTCATTGCTGCTCATTTATAGCGCCCCCATCAGGTAAACCACGGTAAATACACAGATCCAGACAATATCCAGAAAGTGCCAGAACAGGCTGAGACAGCTCAGCCGGGTGACGGTCTGCTTAGGCAATCCGCGGAACGAGACTTCGCCCATCATCACAACCATCCAGATAAGTCCGGCTGTTACGTGCAGGCCATGCAAACCGACCAGCGAGAAGAAGGATGTCAGGAAGGCACTTTCCTGAGGGCCTTCACCATTGCTGATCAGGTGGTGGAATTCGTAGATTTCCATCCCGATAAACGTTGCTCCCAACAGGAAGGTGACAAACAGCCAACGCAGGGTCGCCAGCTTGTTCTGCTTGTTCGCGGCAATCATGGCGAAGCCAAACGTGATGCTGCTAAGGAGCAGAGCGGCGGTTTCAACCGCCACAAAGTTCAGGTCAAAGATGTCTTTGCCTGACACACCACCAGCTGTGTTCATATACAACACGGCGTAAGTAGCAAAGAAAGAGGCAAACAACAGGCAGTCGGTCATCAGGTAAAGCCAGAAGCCAAACACATTGTTGCTGCCCGTGTCATGGTGCTCTTCGTGATGCGCGGCATCGGCACCGTGTGTGTCCAGTGCTGCCGAATGGGTGATACTCACGGGCGTCCCTCCGCGGTTGCATGGTTCAGATGGGTGGACTCAATCTGGCTGATTTCGTCATTGAGCACGTAATAGTCCACATCAGACGTGTAACAGCGCTTGATAAACACGGTCACCGCGCCCAGCAGGCCGAATATCGCCAGCCACCAGATGTGCCAGATCATGGCAAAGCAAAATGTGGTGAGTGCGGCGCTCATAAAGACGCCCGCCGATGTGTTTTTCGGCATGTGGATCGGTGCGTAGGAAGTTTGTGCCTGGTAGGCCAGTCCTTTCTCTTTGGCATCTGTCCACGCATCAATGTCTGATACCACCGGAGTTTTGGCGAAGTTGTAGTATTGCGGTGGCGACGCCGTTGACCATTCCAGGGTATGGCCATTCCATGGGTCTCCAGTAGTGTCTTTCAGTCGCTCGCGGTTTTTGTAGCTCACAATAAGCTGGATAACCTGCGAAATGACACCGAACATGATGATAACGGCACCGACAAAGGCGATATAAAGCCAGATGTTCCAGTCTGGATTATCGGTATGGTTCAGGCGGCGGGTCATGCCGAGGAAGCCAAGGACATAGAGCGGCATAAAGGCGACAAAGAAGCCAACCAGCCAGCACCAGAATGAAACCTTGCCCCAGCGCTCATCCAGTCTGTAACCCATGGCTTTCGGGAACCAATAGGTGAAACCGGCAAGATAGCCAAACACGGCGCCGCCGATAATGGTGTTGTGGAAGTGGGCGATAAGAAACAGGCTGTTGTGCAGCACATAGTCTGCACCGGGAATCGCAAGCAATACGCCAGTCATGCCACCGACGGTAAAGGTGACCATAAAGCCGAGCGTCCAGAGAACCGGCGTGGTAAGGCGCAGCCTGCCGCGATAGATGGTAAACAGCCAGTTGAACAGTTTTAACCCGGTCGGCACGGCGATCACCATGGTCATGACACCAAAGAAGGCATTCACATTGGCGCTTGAGCCATGGTGAAGAAGTGGTGCAGCCACACAATAAAGCCAAGGATGGAGATAGCACCACTGGCATAAACCATGGATTTATAGCCAAACAGGCGCTTGCCGGTGAAGGTTGAAATCACTTCAGAGAAAATCCCAAAGGCAGGCAAGATCAGGATGTACACCTCCGGGTGTCCCCACGCCCAGAAGAGGTTGATATACATCATTGCATTACCACCGGCTTCATTGGTGAAGAAGTGGAAACCCAGGTAACGGTCGAGCGTCAACATCGCGAGCACGGCAGTGAGGATAGGGAACGACGCTGCAATCAGGATATTGGCCCATGTGCATGTCCAGGTGAAGATAGGCATCTTCATCAGCGTCATGCCCGGCGCGCGCATTTTAAACACCGTCACCAGAAAGTTAACCGCCGTGAGCAGGTACCCAAGCCCGATATCTGAAGCGCCCAGATGTAATAGTCCACCCCCGTGCTGGGGCTGAAGGAAAGCTCAGAAAGTGGCGGATAGGCAACCCAGCCGGTTTTCGCAAACTCACCCAAACCCAGAGAAAGGTTTATCAGCACCGCACCGCCGGCAGTCAGCCAAAAGCTCAGATTATTCAGGAATGGAAACGCCACATCACGTGCGCCAATTTGCAATGGCAACACGATGTTCATCAGGCCAATCATGAATGGCATAGCCATAAAGATGATCATGATGACCCCGTGGGCGGTGAATATCTGGTCGTAGTGCTCAGGCGGCAAATATCCCGGATCGCCGCTGGTGGCCATAGCGAGCTGGGTTCGCATCATGATGGCATCGGCAAACCCGCGCACCAGCATGACGAGTGCGAGGGTGATATACATTACGCCGAGGCGCTTGTGATCGACAGAGGTGATCCAGTCACTCCACAAGGTGCCCCAAAATTTGTTCTTGGTGATAAAAACAACAAGCAGCAGCGCAGCAACCGCCACGACTGCCAAAGTGATCATGATAATCGGCTCATGATAAGGAATGGCGTCGAGAGACAGCTTTCCTAGCAAGTTCATAGTGACTCCTCGGCTTCACTTTCTTTATGGGCTGAATGCATGGCCTGATGGGAAAAGGCCATCTTTCCGTGGTCTTTCCCGTACTTCATGACAATGCTGTCAAACAGGCCTTTGTCGACTGAGCGAAAATACTCAACAGGATGAAACTCGCTGGGTTTGGCGAGCTCAACATAGTCGGATTGCGTCAGCAGAGAACCGGAAGATTTCACCTTGCTGACCCAGGTATCGAACTCGTCGCGGGTAGGGGTGGCGACTGCATCAAACTTCATGCCGCTGAACCCTGAACCACTGTAGTTTGCGGAGAATCCTTCAAACGTACCGGTTCATTGGCAATGAGGTGGAGCTGTGTCGTCATGCCCGCCATGGAATAGATCTGGCTTCCAAGCTGCGGAATAAAGAAGGAATTCATGGTGCTTTCCGAGGTGATTTTGAACTCAACCGGAACGTCGCTAGGGAACACCAGTTCGTTTACCGTTGCAATGCCCTGTTCTGTAGATAAACAGCCACTTCCAGTTAAGGGAGACCACTTCAACCGTCAGCGGTTTTCCTTTTCCTTCAATGGGTTTGTAAGGATCCAGCTCGTGGGTGGAGCGCCAGGTGATAGCGCCCAAAATCACGACGATAATGATAGGAATCGCCCAGACCGTGGCTTCAATTTTGGTCGAGTGCGCCCATTTCGGTGCATAGATTTCCTGGGTTCGGCTGTCTCTGTATTTCCATGAGAAATACAAGGTCATGACTATCACCGGAATAACAACCAGCAACATCAGAATGGTTGAAATAATGATGAGATATTTTTCGTCAATGCCTATTTGTCCTTTGGATCAAGCACTCCGCCGCTACAACCGCTGAGTCCTAGAGTGAAAAAGATCAAGGCATGCGTTGTTAGTTTTCTGAATAACAAGATACTACCCTGTAACTGATGGGTTAATCCTAACCACGATGTGGCGCGAATTGGAATAAACGGCATGCTGTGTCGTTTAATTGCCAATTTTTCCCAGCAGCATTCGCAACGCCAGAATATTGATGGCGAAGTAAAACACTCAAGCTGGATTTATTTGGATTGGCTGATTGCTTTTGGTGAGAAATAGGCTGAATGCATAACTGGGTTATGAATTTCAGGCGCTAAAAATCTTCCGAAATAAAATGTGCAATCAGCAAATAAAGAGGGGCGGAGCGCGACAACCGTGGGCTGATTGTATTGGCTGATCGAGGCTTAATGCCGGATATTTAATAGGGGTTTTGTTTTGGGTAACCCTGGCTAAACCTGAACAGGAAAAAGTGAAGCAATAAAGCACAAAAACTTAAAACCAGCACTAAGGGTAGTTCAGATTGGGTTAAGAATTGGCTGGCAAACAGGAAGTCGCTGGCGTGGCTGAGGCTTTGTCCAACAAGGGTTTCAATTTCAATAGCATCGAAAAATACATCATAAGAGAGGAAGACAAAGCTGAGTGCCATCAACACGATAGAAAGGCAGATGCTGCCCACGAGGGATTGGCGATTGGATACATCCGTGCAGGTCGGATGCATTGCCGATAGTCCCTTGTGTGTGTTGGGTTGTGACACAGTGTTCTTCCTAAACGTTTATCAAACCTGATATGAAAAATTCAATGCCATTTGAATTCAACAACCGAGTATAAACTTCGATATGATTACTATCAATAAGTAAAGGGAGGGAAAGAAGTTTAATTGTGGTGGTCGGAGTAGATATGCTTTCGTTGTTGTTATGAAACTTATTGAGTATAGAGTTAAGGGGTGGCGAATATATTTTCATGTAAGCAAATAATGTCAAAGAGGTATTGTTTTTAGACTTGGTTAAATTAGCGATGAGTAATATTTTCATGCAATGCATGAGGCTGTTAATGCTCCTCGAATATTTTTTGCGTGTGAACTTGAGAGTGAATAATTCTTTCCCCATATATCCTTTTTAGGAAGCACATTTTGGAAGAGTGATGGAACATTTGTTTGCTGTTGCGCTTTTTGCGATTTCTTCGTCAGTGACGCCAGGCCCGAATAACATTATGGTCATGACGTCTGGTGTTAATTTCGGGGTGAGACAGAGTTTGCCGCTGCTGTCCGGTATCTGTATTGGTTTTACCGTGATGTTGCTGCTGGTGGGTGTGGGTCTTTCAGCATTGTTTGAGTGGTTCCCGCCGCTACATTTCATCATTAAATGTGTGGGTGTCGCTTACTTGCTTTATCTGGCAGTTAAGATAGCCAGATCGGAAGGTGGGGTTGGCACCAATGAGCAATCTAATCCGCTTTCGTTTATGAATGGCGCGCTGTTTCAGTGGGTGAATGCCAAGGCGTGGGTTGTGGCAACGGGCGCCATCGCCGCGTTTACGTCTTCAGGAGAGTCATTCCTCGGCCAGAATCTGATGATTGCGATGACCTTCTTTGTGGTGTCATTTCCCTGCGTCGGTGTCTGGCTGGTATTTGGTTCTGTACTCAGACGTGTGCTTAATAGCCACGAGAGCCGACGTTGGTTTAATTACGCCATGGCTGGCCTACTTGTGTTGTCTGTTTTGCCAGTCTTGCAGGAGATTGCGGATACCTTGAATCCGTAAGTTTCCTGTCGACTTCGGGTTTAGGCAATCCATACAAAATCTTCACGAAGTTCATGGGTGTAACCAATTGAACGCCATTCGTCGCCGTTTTTCTCAACTAAAACCCCGCACCACCAACCATTGATGCAGGCAGCGAAGAAATGCGGGTCTTCAATGGGGTTATGAGCGCGGCTATTTAGTAGGTCGGCGTAACTGTGAAAAGTGCTGGAGCTGATCCCTTGATATTGCGGCGCTTTAACGATGACCAATCCGGGAAAAGTGCGCCCATCGCTTTTCTGATAAATTTCACATCTTCAGTTTGGCAGCTGGCTGCATCGGCATTTCGCCAAAATGGTTCGACATATAGGGTGTAAAACTCATCGTAGGTTTTGTCGTGTTTTCTTAAATGCACAAAGTCACAGCCAAATATCGATTTGGCGACGTCCATCAGACCTTCACGACTGCCATCGTCGACTTCTTTCACAACGGAATAGCCCTTTACGCTCGCCACATAAGGCGGCTGTTTACTGATAAACATAGTGGCTGGCTCTATGTAATCTAGCTCGAAGAGTTTGAAGTAGGGCTTCATCATAGAATTAACCTCTTTGATATCAGTTATCTATAATGCTAGCTAAGGTTAAGGGAGAAATCCTTTGTATATCTGACTCTTTGTTTGTTTCGTGCTCTCCACACGCTTTTTGGGAGACGTGTTAGGAATTACAGCCCAACCACAAAGGGTCGGGCTGTTGGTGAAAATCGATCAACGCAAGAGCTGCCATTGCTGCACTTGATAGCCGTGGCAGGAGAAGAAGTTCAGGTCTCCCTCCAGACACACACTGTCATTCACCGGCGCAATCAATTGCATGCTTGTGCCTGCAATCGTCCGGATATCAAATCTCTGACCCTGAGACGAAGTATGACAGTCATTGCTAGTAACTTTTGCAATTCCGCGGCCAAAGGTCGGGGCATTCAGACAAACGGTTTGGCCATTTACTGATTGAGACAGTTCGCCGTTATTGAAATTCCAACCAGTGCCTTCGCTGTTGCAATCTATCGTGGTGACACTGCGGTTTCCGTCCAATGCCAGACACCTATCGCTACGCAAGTTACGGAGCTTGAATTGGTCTGAACCTGACAAAACTGTGCTGCTTGTCGGTGTGCTGGTGGATGACTCATTACAGTTCGCTAATATTGCACCGTTGTCGCCAGCAGCATCTAAACAGAGCGCTTCCCTTTCTCCTACGCTGTTAGTGAATAAGTACTCCAATTTTTGCGTACTGTCGTTAAAGTGCCATCGTGTATTTTCTGGCATGGTGGAGTAATGAGCCAGTGAGATGGAAGCACCAGCTGCATTTGATGAGGGAATCATTGCCAAAGTACCTTCGGGGTAGTTCGGGTTTAGCGAATACGCATAACGGGCTTTTGCGAGTGTGACAGGAAACGATGATGAACCACACACTCCCCAGCTGACGGAGTTATCACTGGCGGTATTCAGGCATTGTCCCGCACCGTTTTCGATGTATCCCGCAACAGAATATTGTCCTTCAGTCGCTTCATACTGTTTACATGCCCATGACTCAGGGTTGGTGGAAGAACCAATTGAGCAGGGATGGTTGGTGACAAATGACGATCCCCAATCGTGACTGAAATGATTGGCGACATCGCTGATGGTTTTCAGCGCTGTCTGCTCACTTAAGTTGGTTGGAAATGTATTGACGTTATACGTTTTGAAATATTTTACTTGAGATGGGTTAGAGGATGCGTAAGACGTGGCTCGAACTAATCGAGCAGCCATGATGTGGTCCGGATGTTGACCTTCCGCCGCATCGTCGCCAGGCAAACCCCAAGGGTCGAGAGTCAGTATTTCCGTTGGGTCCATCCAACTGATGATCTGGTTGAGTATTCCAAGAACGTTGTCCCACGAATATACATTTTCAACCTGGAAACCGGTAATCGTATCAGCAACATTAATTGTTGTTTCGTTGTGGTCAGTATAAAGATGTGAAATGGTTGTTCCTACATCGGAAGAAGCAATAACATTACTTGAGTTAGGTAATCCCAACACCTGAACTTCTATTAATTGCCCTCCGGGTGTATTACCACTGAAGTCCCGGGAGAAAATATAGCGATGCACTTTATTGCCATTAATGTTATCCCATGATTGAGTCTGGTAAACGGAGGTGGAAAATTCTTGGCTTAAATAATCGGCATAAACAGCTTTTGCACCATTAATCCGGCCTTGATAATAGTAAGGGTCATTGGCGTTATAAGAAGGCGCGCTACTTGGGGGCGTGATGTCAAAACCCGCATTAACATGAACGATTTTCAAGCATGCGCCATTATTTACGGCATCCCTGATATCCTCTCCCATAAAGTATCGGTCTCATCAGCGTGTGCGACGACAATGAGCTTCCTTTCGTGCTGAAGACAGTAATTATAGTCAACCCATCTTCCGCCTATGTCTTGTGGCGAAAGGTCTGCAGAATGACTCGGAGAAGGGAATTGAGTCAGAAGTGTGGTGCCGGTAGGCAGTGTTTCACTCTGCACAGCAAAGGCTGACAGGAGAATAGGTAAAGCGATCGCATTCTTGTGCATCTACATTCCTTAGAACTTCTTGCTTTGAAAGAAGCCCTAAGAATTAATTCATAAACATCATGTTGCAATTCAAAATGATGCTGTAAAGTGGAAATTTTACACTTTGTCTCATTAGTAATTCATTCACCTCTATTTGATTAGTAGAGGCATGCTGTTAATTTATATGAATAAATTTGATTTATATGGTTTTAAACGGAAATATCGAGTGGGTTGATTTTCGCGTGGGAAGAGGGTGTTACTTAAAATTGGACAAATGAAGCAAATATGAGAATTTGATTTTCTAAAGCACAAAAAATAAAGGCAATGCTAATAGCATTGCCTTGGTATTTAAGTGACTAATAATTTAGTCGTCTTCGCACTCGATTTCACGTGCCACATGGTCACCGTTGATAATCACGCCTTCTACTTCCAGTCGGCAGTTGCCAATGCTGTCGAAGTTCAGTTCGTCGTCAAATTCGGTGTTGTTGTCGGTGTAAACTTTTACGCCGCCAATTTCAAAAGAAGTTCGGTGTCATCCAGGTTATCTGCATAGCCTTTCATTTTAAATTCGAACTTGTCCCAGTCACCATCAACGTCGCTGTCGTCTTCGAATTCAATTTCTTTGGCAAAGTTGCCTTTGGCGTTTGCAACATAGTCTACTTCAACTTCCATGCCCTCACGCAGCGAGTAGTTGTTGCAAATATCGCCATCTTCACAATCGTATTTGGTTGATTTGTGAATTTCGAAGATACCACGGTAGTTCACTTCAAAACGGCTGTAGTCTTTATCAACCCAGGTTACGATGCCTTCGATTTCGCCGCGGCCATTTACACCACTGAAGCTTTTAAGCATGATTTTTTCAGCGATGACATATTCAACTTTATCGTCGACTTCATGGGTACGAGCGAATACCTCCACCCAGGCTCCGTTGCGTAGTTTTTTAGTGTTGTTGATTTCAGCGCCAGCAAAATGGACTTTAAGAGAACTGCCTACTTTGAAGGTTTGGTTGTATAAGTCGATTTCAGAAACTCGGCCTTCAACCTCAACCATACCGTCCAGGTCATATTCGAACTTGATAACAGACAGTACCTTGTAACCCGCGTTCGCGGTTGGCAGGGTAGAAACCATCACCCAGTTACCATCCGTTATGTGGTTGGACAGCTTGTTGAAAGTTAGTGATACACCGCTGACTTTGAAAGTACCCAATTTACGATCGATTTCGGTGATTTTACCGGTGAAAGTCGGGTCCAACTGAACATCTGAACCGCTTTTCGCGCTCATTGCTGCACGTGCGCCAGTGTTCAGGGAAACATTCATGTCAGCAGCCAGAATAGAAGCAGGAATAGATTGGTTGCGGTAGCTGACACTGCCAACTTGAAACTGCTGACCGTTAACGGTGATCGCAGAGCCAGAGACATTTTCAATTTTACCCTCTACAGCGGATAGAGCGCTTGGTTGCGTGCTGTTTTCACTGCCGCCTTCACCGCCGCCACATGCAGAAAGTGCCAAAGTAATAAGTGGTAATAGAGCGTAACGTTTCATTCAAAAGCCCTTACGAGAAAGAGTGCTAAAAGTGCCAGCGCAATCTAGCATTCCAATTGTTGGGAAATGTCTGGGATTTTGTCAGGTTTCTGTCAGGGGAAGTCCGTATGGCGAGAAAGTGGGCATTACACTCTCAAAGTGACCGTAATATATGCGTTTTTTAAAAACAAATTGGACATTTTAAGCTATTGACTGTTTTTGTTGGTTTAAATGTGAGATTTATATCTACTAATGAGAAAGGTGTGAATAATGACCGGATATCCATTGCTGTTATGTCCTGTGATGCATAAAACTGAGAGGAATTTCCATTGGTAGGACGAATACAGTATGTCGATGAGGCGAATAGCTACAGCGCACCTTCAGGATTTGTGGCGGAGACCCGCCTAATAGATGGAGTTTATGTGGTCGAAAGACGCGCATTGCGTGATCGGCGAAAATTCAGTGCACGTCACCGTGCTACGAACGCCGTAACAGTGCCGATCGCCGTGACTGTCCGGTGATTGACGAATATATCTAAGATACCTAAACAACCTGAAGATGGAGGATTCAGCGAGCATCTTCAGGTCGTTTAGGTCTATTCCTTGCAGCTTAAATCTTGCCGCAATTGAACTGACCTGCGCACTCAGCCGTAATGGCTGAAAAAAGGGGACAGTTATGAAAACAAATATCCATGCCATTGCTGAACATACAGAGATCGAAAAACTCATCATTCACTCAATTGAGCAGAGTTTGTATCAGGCTTCTATTGTTGTTGGGGATGAAGAGCATTTTCTGTGTGATGTAAACGGTGAGCTACTCAGAACAAGATCGCTGGTGGAAATGCTGAACCTATGCCAGACGGTTAAAACAGACACCCGGGTACTCAGGCAAGACAGCGCCTACGATGAGATGGTAGGAACACCGCTGAAAGGCGAGAATCGTTTGGAGGTTGCGATTTCAGACATGCGCTTGTATTGAACAAAGCGCATTACTGTATCAAAACTGCCTCACCGTCGCGTTCCGCAACTTGTTAGGCTCTATAGCCATACTCGCTGAATCCTGTGTTTCAGGTAGTTTGAGTTGATGGGTCTTTACAGGGAGAGGCGAGATGCTAGAGCACGGTGTACGGAAATACGTGAGCGACAAACTGACGTCGATGGGGATAGACAGCGATCCTTACAGTACGGAGCCCACGCTTGTATTCCTGCTCGCTTCCATTGGTATAGCGGTGATCAGTTACCTCATCGTGCACAAGATCATCGTCCGCTCTGTAAACCTCATCATCAGCAAAAACAAAAACTCTTGGGCGAATAGCCTGACCAAATATGAGGTACTGGAAAAACTCGCGGCCTTGGTTCCTGTGATGATCCTGGATATATTTGTTCCGGTCATTCTTTCCCATCATCCATTCCTTTCAAAACTGACTGACCGTTGCCTTGGCATTACTGTGCTGGTGATGTTTGTCTGGATGATTTTTGCCTTACTGGATGCGCTGAACGACATCGCCTATAACCGGGGCATCAGCCGCCGGATGCCAATCAAAAGCTTCCTTCAGCTCATTAAACTTTTCACCTTTTTAGTTGCTATCGTTATCTCCATTTCGATCCTCGCTAACGAATCGCCGGTGATTTTCTTAAGCGGATTGGGCGTGGCGACCGGTTTGGTGATGTTGGTGTTCAGGGATACTATTCTGGGATTTGTGGCCGGTATCCAGCTTTCCGCCAACCGCATGGTCAGCCTGAATGACTGGATTCAGGTTGATGAGTATGGCGCCAGCGGTACGGTAGAAGAGATATCGCTGACGACAGTGAAAGTGCGAAACTTTGACAACACCGTCAGCATGTTGCCCGCGTATGCCTTGGTTCAGAATGCATTTATCAACTGGCAGGGGATGTCAGACTCCGGCGGCCGTCGGATCAAACGCTCGGTATTTATTGATGTCACATCAATCCGTTTCCTGACCGATGAAGAGATTGAAGCACTGAAAGAGATCCGCATTCTACGGGAGTTCTTGTTTGAACGAACCCGCGAGATCAACGAATTCAATGAATCGTTCAAAGATATTCCCCACAGCGCGAATCTGCGTCATTTAACCAATGTGGGTGTGTTCCGCGCTTACCTGGCAACCTACCTGCGTGCCAATAAAGATATTCATGACTACATGACCTGCATGGTGCGGCAGCTTGAACCAACGGCGCAGGGCTTGCCACTGCAGGTCTACGCATTTGTGAACAACACCGATTGGGTGTTTTACGAAGGGGTTCAGGCCGATTTGTTCGACCACATCTATGCCGTTATGCCCATGTTTGGTTTACGTCCGTTCCAGTCATTTGGCGGACACGATGCAATGAATATCGGGCTTGGGAATGTAGAGGCTGTCGGGCAAAAGCCAGAGGCTTAGTCGTAGGGTACAGATTGCCCGACAGCGAATTCGGTGGGCAGGATATCAGCTAACCATATGAAATAAATCTTTATTCCAGATGATCTTCATTGGGATTTAAGAAATTTGCTGTGTGCTGGTATTTCTGTTTGAGCTTATTGACGAAAGAGTCAAAATCAGACTCGCTGACTAAGCGCATATTAGTGTTATTTTGTGCCTGTCTCTCATCGCAATCAAAATCCGATTGAATCTTTTTCCGCACGATATACCCTTCAGAAAACAGATAGGAAATTGCCGCGCTTCAGTAGGTTACAGCTTAGGGTTGTCTATGACGATGAACGTTTTCTGGGAAAAAATTCAAAATTCGCTGTTACATTCACTCGACGATTTGATGGAGTTTCAAGAGCGTGTCTGGATAGTAAATATCCGCGAAAGCCAGATGAAAAATGAATCCTTTGTTGTCAGTGAAGACAGTTTCCGGGAACCCATGGAATGGATGGTCGATCAAGATTATCCGGACGATGTCCTTGAAGATCTGGAACTGCTTAAACCTTCCCAGTCTATCTGCTTTAAAGTTGGAAACGCTGAACACTGCATTATGCGTGTTAAGTAGCGCAATCTCTGATTTAAAGAAGGCATGGCGCGTATCGCCGTGCCTTTTTTGTGCAAGCTTTGCACCCTAATAGTACAGAAACCAAAAGTTATTATTAGACTTATCAAAATAAATTCCAATTTTTCATTGAGTTATAAAGTTGGCAATGGACTTGCAATACAGTAACTGTGCGTAGGTAGCATCGCCTACATACGTTACGTTTACTCCTTGCTGTCGTTGTTTGTTTCTCTATCCGGCCGGTAAATGCCTGGCCGGTAGAGAAACCTTCTTTTTCCTCAACATTCCGCTTGATTTTGCCCTTCCGATAGATACACTTCGCGCCTCAACGTGTGTCGAGAAAAGACTGAAATGAAAAAGGTAATGATGAGTGCCGCGCTGGCTTCAAGCGCGTTACTTTCGGGGTGCGTTACATTCCCGACGATCGAATCAGAACAAGTTAAAGTCGTCTGGGATGACGTCAATGCCATTCAGGGATGTGAACACAAAGGCACTGTCATCGGCTCAGAAGGTCACTTTTATGACTACTGGCTGCATGCAGACAAAGACATGGTTTGGGGTACCCTGAACCAAATGCGCGCGAAAACAGCAGAACAGGGCGGAAACGTACTTTATCTCTACAAACCTCTGGGTTTCCTCTCATCTGTCACCATGATTGGTAACGCTTACGCGTGTGAAGTGGACGCTGAGCCAGAAGCGGTAGAAGTGATCACTGAAACCAACGCTTCGCTGCAAGTCGCTGCGGGCGTACAGTAAACGCATCGTAAAACAAAACAGGCGCCTTTCACGGCGCCTGTTTTCTATCCAAATTTTGAGCGTTAATGGTGGCTAATCAAGCCTGCATTGCTTCTGGTTGCGCCAGTTGTTCGCTTAGCCCTTTCGATAAACGTTTCACCGCCTCTTCCAGTTCGTCCGGCGTTGCATTGGTAAAGTTCAGACGCAGTGCAGAACTCGCCAGCTGGTGTTGTGGGTAGAACACTGGGCTTGGCACGACCGCCACACCGTTAGAAAGCAGGGATTTTGCCAGCGCGAATGTGTCGCATTGTGGCAGGGTTACCCAAACAAACATGCCGCCTTCAACCGGATTGATATCGCAGCCTTCCGGCAGATAATTCGTCAGCGCATTGAACATTTTCTCGTAGCGTGTTTTATAAAGCGCTCGGATGGTATCGATATGTGCGTCGAAATCTTCATGCTGTAACAGCCCCAGCAAAACCGCCTGCATCGGCACACTGGAATGCAAATCTGCACCCTGTTTGATTTTGATTAGCGGCTCAAGATAACTGCGTTTGCCGGTCACAATACCCACGCGCAGACCCGGCGAAGCAATTTTCGAAAATGAACGCAATACAATCGAATGTTGCGGGCAAAAATCCGATACCAATGGCAAGGCTTCACCACTGAAACGCAGCTCACGGTAGGGCGCGTCTTCAATCAGGGCAACGTGGTACTTTTCACACAGCGCTGCTACCTGCTTGCGGGTTTCCAAAGACCAGCACACACCCGTCGGGTTGTGGAAATCCGGCACGGCATAGAACATCTTTGGTGCTTGCTCGGCAAAACAAGTTTCCAGCGCTACTAAATCCGGGCCGTGGGCATTTTGCGGCACGGTGACAATCTCAGCCTGAACCAGGCCAAATACCTGCATCGCGCCCAAATAGCTCGGGGCTTCCATTACCACCTTGTCGCCAGGGTTTACATAAGCGCGGGCGATCAGATCCAGTCCTTGCTGCGAACCGGTACAAGCCATCGCGATGTGGGTTTCTGGCAATTCAAAGTATCCGTTGAGGAATTCCAACAGTGGGCCATAACCGGCAGTCGCACCGTATTGGAATACTTCGGGCATATCGCAAAGGCTTTCAAGCGTTGGCTTCATCAGCGCGATAGGGAAGGTTTTTCATCCGGCAGACCGCCAGCCAGTGAAATGACATTTTTGTCAGACGCTGCCGCGAGAATTTCCCGGATGTAGGAAGAAGGGGTTTGCTGAAGCGCTGTTGCGATTTCCATGTTTGCACCTGAGTTATCTTTTTATTTTGTCTTTGCATCTTACAGCGCATTGCAGATTTTATGTTGTCCATTTATGCTCTTGAACATGTCTATTTATGCGATTTAAGGCCATGCACGCCCAGCATATTTCGCGCATCAATGATGTGCTGTATTTCATTCATAAAGATATCAGTCGGGATCTTCCTGCTAAAGAGCTGGCGCGGGTTGCGGCCTATTCAGAGCAGCACTTTCACCGCATCTTCAAAGCTGTGGTGGGAGAGTCACTTCACCAATATGTGCGTCGCACACGCATGGAGTTTGCTGCCAACCAACTGATGTTCGATCCGAAAACCTCGGTAGTGGATGTTGCCAGTAAGTGTGGATTCAGTTCAGTCTCCTCCTTTAGCCGCGCATTCAAAGCAACGTTCAATGTCGCCCCTGGCGAGTGGCGAAAGCACGAGTTTGATGACGGTGAGAAACCGTATTTGCGCGATCCGGAAGTGGCCGCGGGTTATCACCGCGTGGCTGGGCAGATACTTCCGGAGCCCAAAATCATAGAAGTACCTGACCGTTTTGCTGCGTATGTTCGCCATACCGGGTACAACCGCTCGATCAAAAATACCTGGCGACTGTTGCGCGCGTGGGCAAAAACCGAAGGGCGGGACTTTTCAGCACAGTTTGGCCTTCACCATTCCAACCCGGCTTGGGTCGAATTGGATAAATGCCGGTATGTGGCCTGCATTGCGATAGACAGTCCGGTAAAGGTGAGGGGAGTGGTGAATCAGTTAGTAATCCCGGGAGGGTTGCATGCCGTGTTCAGGTTAACCGGCGTGTATGGAGAGCTTTTGCCGCAAATCAGTAAGGTGTTGGAGCAGTGGTTACCGTCTTCTGGATTCAAGCTCGGCGCAACACCTGCGTATGTTCACTACCATCGGAATCATTTTATTGAAGAAGACGAGCGGTTTGAGCTCGATTTCTATTTGCCGATTGGGTTTTATTGATTGTTAGCAACAACCCCTCCCTAACCCTCCCCTTGAAAAAGTGGAGGGGGATCGAAAAGATACATCCGTGGAAATTGGAGATACTGGCTCTTAATTCTTCCCCCTTACCAAGGGGGAAGCCAGATGAACCTCTTTGCGAAATACAGATGTCAATAATGGTTTTTTACATTAAATTTTATAGCTGTTGAATTAGAACTTGTCTTAATTAGAATGAAATATCGTTACGGAAATGTTTTATTACTTTGTATTTTATGGAGGTGTTGTCGTAATCTATGACTTCGATTTGAGCACCCTTGTAGTTTATTATCTCCGACTTTTCCATGTCATACTCGACATTGTTCGTGAAAGCGTTTCTCGCCATGCCATCTGAAAACTCTCGATATGAGATATTAATTTTACTACCGACAGAACCATTATAGATTAGGGTCTGCTGAAAAGACTGCTTGTCTGACATTGTTTTTTCTTTTATCTCATACATTGCGTCATAACATGCGGCTGATTGGTATGAGACTGATGTAATGCATACTTCACCTGCCTTTTTCGTATGTATCGCTTTCGGAGGGTCAATTAATCCAGCAGCATATGAAATTGTTGCACCATCAGTTGAAATTATTGAAAAGTAGGGGTTACCTTTAAACTCTCCTATTCGTGAATAAGAGCCTGTAGGTATGTCATATGAAAAACCGTCAACAGGAGTTTTTAAGATTAAATACTCCTTAGTAACAGACCTTCCTTGATTGATCATATAATCACCAACAAATACTTCCACTTCATTCCCAATCTTTGGTTCTGAAAAAAGTGTCGTTTTCTCATCCGCTCCATAATTTATTGTAGAACATCCGGCAGTACCCATAACTGCCATGATTAGAGTCAACTTCGAAAGCTTTAACATCATAATTTAGTCCATTAGTTAATCGCCGATAATGTGCGGCTAAAAATACTGGATAGTACAATATATGAATTTTGATATTGGGGGCAATTGGTTGTTTTAGAGTTTTTCGGGTTTATCACTGTAGGTTTAATCTATCAATTGTTTGGTTTGTATCTTGTTTTTAGATATTGATGCTGTAAATGTTAATTCCAGCCTTGATTCTTTATGTGAATTAATTTGTCGGGGCTTTTTGAAATTCATATGAATTGATGAATAACGATGAATAAATATTTTGAGATATACAGTTATATTCGGAAAAACAAAAAAGCCCGGCGTCTAAAAACGCCGGGCTTTGTCTTTATAACGTGCTCTTACAGACCAACAATCAGGGAAACCGTTGTTGATACGATCAGCGCGCCAACCATCGGGATTGCAGTGCGTTTTACCAGTTCAAACGGTGATACGCCTGCCACACCTGCTACCGCAACAATTGCGCCAGTGATAGGTGACATTGAACGAGCGATACCGGAAGCAAGCTGCATTGGCATCAGCATGGCTACTGCTGGTACACCCACTTTGCCAGCGATTTCTGGCACCATGGCGGCGAACGAGAAGAACGGTGCGTTACCGGAGCCCATCAGGATTGCAGCCAGCGTGATGATGATAACCATCAGGATAACCATCAGTGCTGGGGCAACGTTAGCGGCCAGTGCGCCTTCAATCACTGTGTCCAGCAGGCCAATGGTTTTCAGGCCGTGGGCAAAGGTTTGACCCGCAATGACCAAAGTAACAACGCGCGCAAACTGGCGACCCATGCTGTCGAAGTAAATCAGGATGTCGGCAAAAACCTCTTTCGGGCTGCGACGGAAACCTTCACACAGCATTGCGACGGCAATAGAAATCAACATTGAAGTCACAACGTCAATTTTCACTGTGTCCAGCATCATTGGCTGAACAGCAGGATCAGCGCCAGTGGGATAATTGGCAGCAGGGCATACCAAGCTGGTGGATTCGCACCGTTTTCAGTTGCGTTGATATCTGTGTTTTCATCTGATGTTTCGCGAACGTCAAACCAACGCTGAACAAAGAAGTGCAGGATTGCGATGGTCAGCATCGTCGCGATGGCAACAGGAAGCTGATACGTGATGAAGTATTCGGTGACCGGCATGTCGGCGGTACGTGCCGCAAGGTTCACGTTGCCGGATGCAGGGCCCAAGTCCAAACACGCTGCAGTTGCGATTACCGCAGTCGCAGACATTTTACTCACGCCAAGGCGAACCAGAACCGGGTAGAGGGTTACCATCAAAAGCAGGCCCAGGCCAGATGCGCTTGGAATGAAAATGTTCAGGATTTGGCCAATGATGTAGCCCAGCGCCATTACCAGGTAAGGGGCTTTCAAGTAACCCAGTGGTTTGATTGCGATGTTAACCAAGGCACGGGAAGCGCCGATGTGGTCCATGTAGTGCGCGAAACCACCCACAGCCATGATGATAAGACCAAGGCCAGCCACAGTTTTGCTGGTGGTTTGTTTTACAAAGGTGAAAATATCGAGTGCTGCTGAACCGCTGGATGCAGATTCAGGCAGTGGCATTCCGGTATCAAACAAAATTCCGGCAGCCATCAAACCATACCGCCTAGGAACAGCGAGGTTTGCGGGTTATAGCGTTTAACAATGAGGTAGCCTACGGCAAATATTACTATCAGGCTAATCAAGGTCGTCATGCATGCTTCTCCATAAACAAAATACGACACGAATACTTACCTGGCGTCTGAGAGAAACGCGGTCAGGTAACATGCCAATTTCCCTAACATTTCCAAGGAAATATTAAAGAGTCGATGGATATCTAACAGCACCCCTGAGATTGCACAACGGATTTCAGTTTGGTGAATTTTGCGGTGACAGATTCATCAGTGGTGCTGATAAATGACATGAGCAGATAGCAATTGATTGCCATGTCAGTAACGGTGGGTTTCAATGTGATGACAATCTTGTGATTTGTTTGGATCGATAATTTACTGATGGGTTGTGCATTTGTGTGGTTTGGGTGAATGCTTACGGTGATGATTCACAATGTAGATTCGAGAATGGGTGTTAATAGCCAAACAGTTACGCTGTAACGCCGTCCGTTTGTCCCGACAATTATCCGGGTTGTGATTCCTCTCACAGCTGGCTTTTTTCAAGAGGAGTCTGGGTGGGTCGAGCAGTGAAAAAGATACATGCCAATAACATTCGCTTTGTGCCACAACAACATGAGAACCTGAATGCAGGACAAAAAAGGGGGTGATTAAGCAAAAAACCTAATCACCCATGGACACGCAGGATGCGCAATCGCTTGTTGCTCTTTTATGCCCCTAAAGGGACTCGTTATTTCGGTGTTTCTTCTACAATTTCTTTATCCGGTTTTGCCATCCATTCCCGGCCTTTCAGCATGGCGAGGAAGTAAATCGGTGGCAGGATTTTCTCTTTCATATACCACGCCAAACGCGATGGACGGGTGCCGTCTATCAGCCAGGTCGGTAAGCTGGGTAGCAGCTTTCCGCCATAGCCAAATTCAGCAAGGATGATTTTTCCGCGCTCAACGGTGAGTGGACAACTTCCATAACCGTTATAAATAGCGCGGTCTTTCATCAACCGCGATCGTGCAGCAGGTTTTGTGCTACCACCGGTGCCTGCATACGCGCAGCCGCAGCGGTTTTTGCATTCGGCGCATTCATTGCGTCACCTGCGCTATAGATGTTGGGGTACTTTTTGTGACGCAATGTGGACTGGTCAACGTCTATCCAACCTGCTTCATCAACCAGCGGACTGGCCCTGACAAAATCCGGTGGTGACTGTGGTGGCACGACATGGATCATATCGAATTCTTTGGTAACAAAGGTTTCTTTGTTGCCGTCCATCACTTTGAATACGGCAGTTTTTTCGTTGCCGTTGATGGAAACAAGCTGGTGACCGAAGTTCAGGTTTGCGCCATATTTCTCGACGTATTCCATCAATGCCGGCACATAGTCTTTTACGCCAAATAGCACAGCGCCGGTATTGCAGAAGTCCACTTCAATGTCGGAAAGCACGCCTTCTTTATTCCAGTAATCACAGGAAAGGTACATGGCTTTTTGTGGCGCGCCGGCACATTTAATGGGCATGGGTGGCTGGGTGAAAATCACTTTGCCTTTGCGCATTTTCTGCACGAGTTCCCAGGTGTATGGCGCCAGGTCGAAGCGGTAGTTGGAGGTGACGCCATTTTTACCGAGTGTTTCTGTCAGGCCTTCAATCTTGTCCCAATCGAGTTTAATGCCGGGGCAAACAACGAGGTGTTCATATTGAACCGTCCGGCAACCGTCCAGCAAAAGCTTGTTCTCTTCAGGCAAAAATGCTGCAACGGCCGACTTAATCCAATTAACGCCTTTAGGGATCAGTGAAGACACCGTTTTTACCGTTTGATCCGGTTTGAAAACACCTGCACCCACAAGCGTCCAGCCTGGTTGGTAATAGTGAACGGAGGCGGGGTCGACAATGGCGATATCAAGTTAGGTGCGCGGGATTGCAGGCTTGAGGCAACCGCAATACCGGCAGCTCCTGCACCGATAATGACCACTTCATGGGAAAAATCTACTTGGTCGGAGGGCGTTTTCCCGCCGTTCAGTATCCGCTTTATGACGCCGTTCAGATCATAACCTGCATCTTTTGCGCGGGTCAGGATCTCCTCAGGTTTGTAATTACCGGCATTTGAGAGCGCCCACAGCGTGATACAGCGGGTACCCGTGCGGCAATACGCGAGAGTAGGGTGCGCCAGCGATTCCATCAGTTCACCGAACTGTTCAGCGTTCTCATCCGTAATTTTGCCGCTGGTGACAGGAAGGTAGTCGCAACTCATGCCCAGACGTTCCGCTTCAACACGGATTTCATCAAACACAGGTTGATCTGCCCCCTCACCGTCGGGGCGGTTGCAGACGATGGACTTAAAGCCCATTTGTTTTATTGCTTCGAGTTCTGAAGCTTCTATCTGCGGGGCAACAGAAAACATCGGGGTTACTTTTCTAATGTCCATCGCTACCGCCTCCTTCTCACATAAGGTTGACTGGGATTTTGATGTATTGCTTGCCATTCTCTGACGGTTTGCCGAACTGGCCGTTTCTCATGTTGGCCTGCAACGATGGGAACAGCAGTTTGGGTACAGCGAGCGTGGCATCACGTGCTTCACGCATTGCAACGTAATCGGAAAGCGGCGTTTCGGGTTTGATCTGGATATTTTCTTTTTTCGCCTGACCAATGGTGATCATGTGCAGGGGGTCATCACCTTCTTTCGGGTAGTCGTGCCCCAAAAATACGCGGGTGCTATCCGGCAAGGTGTAAAAGCGCTGGATGGTGTTATAGAGCTGTTCTGCGCTGCCGCCGGGGAAGTCGCAACGCGCGGTACCAAGGTGTGGCGCGAACATGGTGTCACCCACAAAGATGGCATCGCCAATCAGGTAAGTGGCACACGCTGGTGTGTGGCCGGGTGTATGCCAGACACTGACATCCAGATTGCCGATTTTGAATGTATCACCTTCATTGAACAGTTGGTCGTATTGCTCACCGGTGAGTGGGGTGTCTTCTTCGTTATTGAACATTGGCACCCAAAGGTTCAACACTTTAACGATGGAAGATCCCATGGCGATTTTGCCTCCCAGGTTTTCCTGGAGGTAGTGGGCAGCGGTGATATGGTCGGCGTGAACATGGGTTTCCAGAATCCACTCGCATGTCAGGTCATTTTGCTTCACGTACTCAATAACCCTGTCAGCACTGTCTGTACTGGATTTGCCCGCAAACTGGTCATAGTCCAGAACCGAGTCGATGATGGCGCAGTGTTTTGTCGCTTCATCGATCACGATATGGGTGAACGTAGCAGTATGGTTGTCATAAAACGTCTCAATTTTCATCGCTTAACCTCTCTCGTTAAAGCAGTTCTTTAGTGATGATGACAATCGCAATGACTAGCGTGAAATACGCAAAGATCTTCTGAAGACTCTTGCTGTCGAGCTTCGATGCAATCGAGGTCGACAGGAACATCCCGATAAAGGTGGCGACCAACATCAGTGGGATCATTGGCATCGCTATTTCAATGCCAGCCTGGATATCGCCGATAAAACCGATCAGGGATTTGAGGGCGATGATAAACAGGGAGGCGCCAACGGCTTTTTGCATGGGCATGCCCATAAACAGCACCAGCGCAGGAATGATCAGGAAACCGCCGCCCGCACCCAAAATCCCAGTGACGATACCCACGACCGCACCTTCCAACATGATCAATGGCCAGTTGGTTTTGGCGTTTTCATCGGTAGCGTCTGGCGTTTCGCCCGCTGCATCAGCTTTTTGCTGTTTGTACGCTTTTTTCAGCATTAGGGCGGCTGAGGAAAGCATCAGCAGGGCAAAAAACACCATGATGGCGACGTTTTTGCTGATCACGAAAGGCGAAGTCATGAGTTGGTCGGGGATATTTGGCATTAAAAATGCGCGAGTCAGGTAGACGGCGGCGATAGAAGGGGCCGCAAAGGCAAGCGATGCAGGTACGTCTATCAATCCTTGTCTGAAATACCTAATGGCACCAAATGCGGCGGTAAGTCCAACGATCAACAGGGAATAGCCGGTTGCGGTGTCCGGTGCTACCCCCATCAGGTAAACCAAAATAGGCACGGTCAGGATGGAGCCACCTCCACCGATCACGCCCAGCACTATGCCCATCAAGCAGGCTGCTAAATATCCAATAAATTCCATGTGCTTCCCAATTTGGTCACTAAACTTAGATTAAATAATCATCTCATATGTCCATTTACTATATTAGTGAAAACTAAAAAGGACAACATTGTTATAAAAATGTGATTAAATATGTGAGCTAAGCGTGTATATTTATTCCTCTATAGAACGAGGCGAGGCAGTATGAAAATCAATATATTCACTAACTTAACCTTTAGGGCGCTGATCTATCTTGCCCTTAATGACAACCGGACAGTGAAAACGTCAGACATCGCAGAGGCCTACAACATCTCTTACAATCATTTAAAAAAGGTGATGTATGCATTGTCTGAAAATGGGTATGTGATTAGTGCTAAAGGGCGTTCAGGCGGATTCCGGTTATCCCGTCCAAAGGAAGCGATTAACGTAGGAGAAGTGTTCAGAACCACGATTGAAGATGTGGCCATTGCAGAGTGTTTTGCGTCGCCGACAGATACCTGTGTGATATCTCCGGATTGCCGTTTTCGTCATATCCTGCAGGATGCGGCCTCCAAGTTTATCGGTGAGCTGGATAATTACAGCCTGGCAGATTTGGTACGCGGGCGGGAAGGCGCGTTGAGCCATCATCTGAACATCGAGATTCTCAGCGTGTAATTGACAGCGAATCACAACCAGACGCGATGCACAGCATTGGGTCTACACTGTGTGCGTGCTGTGATGGCGAGATGAGCATGCGAACCGTTGTGGGGGAGTGATATGTCGAAGGTTTCTGATGTCTATTTGGCCGGTGGCTGCTTGTGCGGTGCTGTGCGATACCAAATCAAAGGTTCATTCGAGGATGTCGGCTTTTGCCATTGCTCACTGTGCCGTAAGGCGAGTGGCTCACCGACAACGGCTTGGCTGACCACGGATATTAGCAACTTCCAATACACCGAGGGAAAGCCTGCGTCGTATCAGTCAAGCGCGGTGGGCAGGCGGGAGTTTTGCCACAATTGTGGTACCCAATTGGCGTTTTATACCTCAGAAGCTCCGAATGCCGTTGATATCACCTTAGGTTCATTGGACGAGCCAGAAGCAGTTCAGCCTCAATATCATATCTGGTGTGAATATAAGGTGGGTTGGTTATCTATTGCCGACGGTTTACCGCGGTTTGACGACGCGGGGCCAGATGGTGTCTCGCCCCGTGAATAGCATCAATAGCAATACTTATTTTTGAAAACTTAAAAACAAGCCAAAAACCGGCAAAATGAATGCCAACACTGTGACGTAAGGGTAATAAATTGTTTCCAGTTTGGTTAAGCTAGAAAAACAGATTTTTAGTTGCATTTCGGAACCTTACTTTGAATAGCGTCAAACGATTTTTCGGGCCACTTTACCCCATCGTGGCAACCGCCTTTTTAATCATCCTCCTTTTTACCCTTTCACGTTTCGCACTCGCTTTCTGGCAACTTGGCAGGGTAAATGATGCCCAGGCGTGGAGTCACTTGTTCATCAGCGGCTGGCGTGTCGATATCGCGTCGGTTTGTTATTTGCTGATCCTTCCTGCGCTCTTGTCCGCTTTGATTTCGGGCGACCATTGGCTGGGACGAATCTGGCAATTTGTCTTGCGGATATGGATCACCGCTGGGCTCTGGCTGGTGGTGTACATGGAAGTGGCAACGGTGCCTTTATCATCGAATATGATTTGCGTCCAAACCGCCTGTTTATCGAATATCTGGTTTATCCCAAAGAAGTATTCGGCATGCTGTGGAGCGGCTACAAGCTGGAGCTTTTCATTGGCACCGTCGTTTCTGTTGCTACTGTGGTGTTGGGCTGGCGTTGGTCGAAAAGCGTTGTGACTGGTCTGTCTTATCCTAAGTGGTACTGGCGTCCTTTGATTGCTTTGCTGGTGGTTGCGGTTGGCATTATGGGTGCACGTTCAAGCTTGGGACACCGTCCGTTGAACCCGGCGATGGTGGCGTTTTCCGGTGACCCATTGATGAATGATTTGGTGCTCAACTCGTCCTACTCGGTCATCTTTGCTGCCAAACAGATGAAATCGGAATCTAACGCATTTGATTACTACCCGAAAATGGACAAGGACACCATTATCGAGGAAGTCAAAGCCAACATGACGGTGCCAGCGCAGGATTTCGTTTCTGCCCAAGAGCCGACGTTGGCTATCCACCAGGCCACCTACCAAGTAAACCGAAAAATATCGTCATTCTGCTGTTGGAAAGCCATGGCGCAAGGTATGTGAAAAGCCTGGGGGGTGAGGACTTATCGCCGAATATCGATCAGTTGATTCAGGATGGATGGGCATTTACCCGCGCCTACGCCACAGGCACCCGTTCTGTTCGTGGTATTGAAGCGGTCACCACAGGTTTCTCACCAACGCCTGCGCGTTCTGTGGTGAAGCTGGGTAAGAGTCAGACTAACTTCTTTACCATTGCAGATCTGCTGAAGTCCCGCGGTTACCACACCCAGTTCGTTTATGGCGGTGAAAGCCATTTCGATAACATGAAGAGTTTTTTCCTCGGGAACGGCTTTACGGATATGCAGGACTTTCCAACCTTCAAGGATCCGCAGTTTGTTGGTTCATGGGGCGCTTCGGATGGGGATCTGTATAACCACGCGGATGAATTGTTTACCGAACTGGAAAAACAGGACAAACCGTTTTTCAGCCTGGTGTTTTCGTCGTCCAACCACAGCCCGTTCGAATACCCAGACAACAAAATTGTGCCTTTCAATGAGCCGAAGAGCACCGTTGAAAATGCGGTGAAATATGCGGACTTCGCGTTGGGCGAATTCTTCAAAAAGGCCAAAGGTTCAACCTACTGGGATGACACGGTATTTCTGGTTGTTGCTGACCACGATGCCCGCGCAACCGGCGACTTGCCAGTGCCTATTGGTCACTTCAAAATCCCGGCCATTATTACAGGAGGCGGCATTGAGCCACGTATGGATGACCGTTTGATCAGCCAACTGGATTTGCCGCCGACCGTGTTGTCGATGGCGGGTATCAACAGCATAAACCCGATGATTGGCCACGACCTGACCCAAGAAGTGCCGGAAGCGAAGCAACGAGCATGATGCAACGGGACAAGAACTTTGGTTGGATGACAGAAGACAACAAAGTGGTCGTGCTTCGCCCTGAAATGGGAATTACCACATACAGCTATGACCCTGCGGAAGACAAATTGCAGAGTGCGGAAGTGGATGCGGAAACAGTAAAACAAGCCCACGCCCATGCCATGTGGGGTAGCCTTGCGTTTAATGAAGACTACTACAAAGCGCAGCCAAGCTACTGACAGACCATTGAACCTTAAAAAAGACCGCCAATGTTAGGCGGTCTTTTTTGTGGCTATGCTTTAAAGCTATGCCATTTTCAGTAACTTTCCGCCGACATGGAAAGGGTGTTCTGGGTGATAACCCGCCAGCGACATGGCATGCCAGAACATGGCTTGATTGGAGGTGACCAGCGGGCAGCCTAATTCCTTTTCGAACATATTGATGTGTTTCATCACTTTCATGTTGGTGCAGGGGATGAAAATGGCGTCGGCCGGTTGTTTATCCAAAAGCACTTTTGCCCCATCCAGCAACGCTTGGACGCTAACCCGAGGAATGTTGGTGTCGTCATCCAGCTGGAAAGCACCAAACGCTGAAACGTCGAAGCCTTCCCGATACATGGCTTGCCAAAATGGCGCGTTAACCTCTGTGGTGTACGGTGTCATCACGGCAACCTTTTGAGCTCCGAGCGCTTGCAGTGCGGAGCAGCTCGCCCGCCAGGTTGGTAGCTGGTACGCCGGGGCGAAAATGGGTGAGTAAATCCTGGATGGTTTCGTCCCCAATCAACATGCTGGCTGATGTGCAGCCAAATGCCATGACATCCAGCTCCCAATCCGGTGCCACCATGGCGGCTGCATTCGCGATGCGCTGCTTCATGCCAGTAAGTTCGCTGACGGTCACCGTCCCACTGGCATACATTCTGGTGCTGTATAGCTCAATTTCACCCCCCACCAGCGGATGCCAGTCGGTTTCCAGTGTGTAATCCGTGGAAAGTTGAACCAGTCCAATGCGGAGTGGGGCTCGCACGGTGCAAGGCTCAAAGGGGAAGGTTTGTTCAATCGCTTTGAAATCGGAAAGTGCATTCATAACCGAACCTCATGCGGTATAAAGGGCGCAATTGCCCCTTAGCCATAACGATTAGAGACAGTGACGTTTAATCAGCCAGACGTTTTGCGGTGTAACCCGCAATGGCTGTGTCCTGCACGCCGGTGCCTGTCAGGTCACACACAGTAATTTGCATGTCATCCGTGCGCAGGTGCTTTTGCTCCGCAATCAGGGTGCCCAGCTCAAATATATGTTTTGGGAATTCGCCCTGAAAGTGGTGCAGTTCCCCGAGCGTGGCGGACTGCGACAGACGGTCGACGACAAAGTAGTCCGCCTTTTCCAGTATGTCGCTTTCCAGTTCCTGCTTGTGGGCATTGTCCGAACCCATTGCCGTGACATGAATGCCCGGTGGTAAATCATCCCACGCCAGCAAAGGTTCTGTAGATGGTGTGGTGGTGACCACGATATGTGCTTTTGCGCAGGCCTCTTTGGCACTTTTGCAAACAGTTACGTCCAGGCCATATTTTTCCGCCATCTTGGTGCGGTAGGCATTCGCTTTTTCTTCGCTTCTTGCAAACACGCGAACCTGACGGATAGGGCGAACCAGACGCAAGGCAGCTACCTGCAATTCGGCCTGTAAACCTGAACCCATTACGGCGACCGTATTGGCATCGGCGCGTGAAAGCCATTTTGCGGCTAATGCTCCGGCAAGCGCGGTGCGGGTATCAGTGAGGTAGCTTCATCAAGCAGAAGCGAATCGACCAACCCGGTTTTTGCTGAAAACAGTACCATCAGGCCATTCAGGCTTGGCAGACCGAGTTTGGGGTTATCGAAAAATCCCGGACTGATCTTGATGGCGAATGTGTCGTTGCCACGAATATGAGCCGTTTTTACATCGACTTCGCCGTTGTTTTCTTCAATGTTCATGCTGAGGATAGGGGGCATGGTGACCAGCCCGCGACCCAACGCGGCGAAGGCTTCCTCAATCGCTTCCAACGCATCAAGATCCAACTGGGTGACCGATTCAATTTGCGCTTTGTTGTAGATTTTCATGCCTGATCCCCTCTCACCAATGCTTCCGCCTCTTTGTAGGTTTGCATGGCGACGTTCTGTCCACTCAGCACAAACACCACGTTTTTACCTGCCATATCCAGACCGTGTTGTTCAATGGCTGCCGGGCCAACGACTGCAGCGCCTTCCAGCAATTTTTTCTCTTCTTCAAGCATATACACCATTTCAGCGGCGATATGCTTTTCATCCACCAGAAAGGCTTCATCCATGACCTTTCTCACCAACGGCAGGGTCAGGTTGTTGTTGAAACCAATCCCTCCACCAAGACTGTCGGCGAAGGACGGGTACTCGGTAACCTGAACTGGTTTTCCTGCTTCAAGGCTGGCAACCATCGCGGCGCCTTTTTCCATGGTGACGCCGATGATTTTGATGTCAGGATTGATGGTTTTGGCAATCAGCCCGATCCCACCAAGCAGGCCGCCGCCGGAGAGCCCAGTGAAAATAACATCCACATCCGGCAGATCTTCGAGGATCTCGATACCGATAGTGCCTTGACCTGCCACGATATCCGGGTGGTCGAAGGGGGAGAGGTAGATCATGCCTTCTTCTGTTTCGAGACGACCCGCTTCCATTTCGGCATCGTCCTGGGATTTGCCGATAATACGGGCTTCCGCGCCAAGTTCACGGATGGCATTGACCTTGTTTTCCGGGACCAGTTCAGACATGCAAATGACGGTTTTCACGCCGAGACGTTTACCGGCATAAGCAACAGCGCGGCCATGGTTGCCGGTAGAACAGGTCACGACACCGGCTTTGCGCTGTTCCTCACTGAGTTTGCTCATGGCATAAGTGGCGCCGCGCAATTTGAATGCACCAATGGGCTGGAGGGTTTCCAGTTTCAGGTAGGCGTTGCAGTTAAAGCGTTTTGAAAGGGCACCGGAACGCACGAGCGGGGTGCGTCTCACCCCGCCGTGAATGGCTTTCCGTGCCAAGTAGACATCACCGATGGTGACGTTAATCTTGGTTGTCATCCTTGGCTATTCTCCATTTGTGGTCAGATTACGCGGCTTTCCAGCTACCGCTGCTGACCAGATTATCAGTGACTTTGTCGATGGCTTTTTTCGCACGGGCGACAATTTCATCAATGTCTGCGCGATCTACCACCAGCGGTGGCGCGAAGCCGAGAATATCGCCATGTGGCATTGCTCGGGCAATCAGACCTTGTTCCAGGCATGCCGCCGCGATTTGTGGGCCGACTTTCAGATTCGGGTCGAAATGCGCACGTTTCGCTTTGTTGGATGAAAACTCCAGCGCATGCAGCAAACCGATACCGCGGCTGTCACCCACCAATGGATGGTTGGCGAAGGTTGCCTGCATTTGCTGCTGGAAGTAAGCGCCTGTGTCGCGTGCATTCATGGTCAGGTTTTCACGCTCGATAATATCCAGGTTGCACAGTGCCGATGCCGCACCCAGTGGGTGACCGGAATAGGTGTAACCGTGGCCGATTGCGCCCCACTGGTCGGTGCCGTCTTCCAGCACTTTCCATACCTTCTCGCCAACCATCACGCCGGAAAGTGGCTGGTAGGCCGAAGTCAGGCCTTTGGCAACGGTGATCAAATCCGGCTTCATGTCATACATGATAGAACCGAAATCCGCTCCCAGTCGGCCAAAGCCACACACCACTTCATCAGAAATCAGCAACACATCGTACTTATCCAGCACTTTGCGGATTTCCTGCCAGTAAACTTCTGGTGGTGGCACGATACCACCGGTACCCAGCACTGGTTCGCCAATCATGGCAGCAACAGTTTCCGGGCCTTCCGCCAGGATCATTTTTTCCAGTTCGTCTGCGCAGTGTTTGGAGAACTCGCGCTCTGTCATGCCATCATCTGAACGGCGATAGTAATAAGGCGCATGGTATGTTTGATGCGCTCAAGCGGCAGGTCAAAATGCGCATGGAACAGCGGCAGACCGGTCAATGAGCCAGACGCAATGCTGGAACCGTGGTAGCCACGATCGCGGGAGATGATTTTTTTCTTCTCTGGCAAGCCGCGTGCGTTGTTGTAGTACCACACCAGTTTGAGCTGTGTTTCGTTGGCGTCACTGCCGGACATGCCGTAGTACACCTTGCTCATGCCTTGTCCGGCCATTTTCAGAATGCGCTCAGACAGGGTGATCAGTGCCTCGTTGGTGTGGCCGACATAGGTGTGGTAGTAGGCGAGTTTCTTCGCTTGCTCGTAAATCGCTTCGGCCATTTCTTCGCGGCCATAGCCGATGTTGACGCAGTAGAGTCCTGCGAAACCGTCAATCAGCTCAATGCCTTCTGAATCCTGAATACGGATCCCTTTGGCACTGGTAATGATGCGGCCAGCCAAATCACCGTCGGCATATTGCTTGAGGTGGGTAGACGCATGAAAAACATTCTGGCGGTCAATTTCAAGCAGGGCTTTGGTATCAATTTGCTTTGTCATAATAAACTCCTTTTCGTTCTGATTAGCATCCGCTGGCTGTATCTAAGCCGCCGAGACAGTAGTATTTGATTTCGCTGTATTCATCGAACCCATGGCGGCTGCCTTCGCGCCCGAGTCCGGACTGTTTCATGCCGCCAAACGGGATGGGGTGGCCGGTCATTTTTACGCTGTTGACGCTGACCATGCCGAAATCCAGCCCGCGCATCAGTTTCCAGATATGGCGGATATCGTGACCGTAGATGTAAGCCGCAAGACCGTATTCGGTGTCGTTGGCGGCGATGATCACGTCATCCAGCGAGTCGTAGGCAATCACACCGGCGACCGGGCAGAAGTTTTCTTCGCGGTAGACCGCCATGTCAGGCGTAACATTGGTCAGCAGCACCGGATTGAAGAAGTTTTCACCCGGCACTTTTTTCTGGTTGCCCACTACCAAAGTTGCGCCTTTTTCCAGGGCGTCATCCACCAGCATCTGCGCCTTTTCGACCGCCTGATGATTGATCAGTGGGCCGATATCCACGCCGTTTAACATGCCATTACCGACATTAAGTTTTTGCATGCCGGTCGCAAAGGCTTCCACGAACTCTTCATAGTGTTCCCGAGGCACAAAAATGCGGTTAGCGGCAAGACAGTCCTGTCCGGAAGTCTGGAACTTGGCATCGATAGCCGCCTTTGCAGCTTCCTGAATGTCCATGTCTGGCAGCACGATAAAAGGTGCGTTACCACCAAGCTCCATCGAGCATTTCTTCACTGTTTCCGCGCTTTGTTGCAGCAGCAGTTTTCCGACGCGGGTTGAGCCGGTAAAAGAGAGCGCCCGCACTTTGTCCGAAGCACACAGGGTGGCGGAAATCATGGCGGCATCGCCGGTGATGACATTAAACACACCGGCGGGAATACCTGCGCGTTCTGCCAGTTCTGCCAAGCCAGTGCCGAAAAAGGCGTTTCGCTGGCGGGTTTCACCACCACGGTACAGCCGATAGCAAGTGCCGCCGCGGCCTTACGGGTGATCATCGCATTGGGGAAATTCCATGGCGTGATCAGTGCTGCAACCCCAATCGCTCTCGAATGGTCGCCAGTTGCGCGTTAGCAATATGGCTTGGCATGGTTTCGCCATAGGCTCTACGACCTTCTTCGGCAAACCACTTCACAAATGAAGCGCCGTAATCGATTTCACCGCGGGCTTCGTTGAGGGTTTTACCTTGTTCAAGCACCATTAAACGAGCCAGATCTTCGCGGTTTTCCAACAGCAGGTCGTGCCATGCATTAATAGCTCCGCGCGTTTTTCTGCGGAAAAAGCGCGCCACTTGCTAAAAGCGGATTCGGCAGCGTTGATTGCGTTGTCTACCTGAGATTTCTTCAGCGCAGTGACATAGCCAATCACTTGGTCATCGGCGGGGTTGGTAACAGCAATATCTTGATTGCCTGCTACCCATTTTCCGTTGATGTAAGCAAGCTGACGCAGCAGACGTGCATCTTCCAGATGCGCCAATACAACGTCGTTTGCTTTTCCTTCATGGGGTAAATTCAGCGCGGCCATAACATGACCTCCCTTATTGGTTGAATCGTTGTCCTCAACTACAAGGTAAGTCTTTTTGCAGGAATGAGTTTTCTGTTAGCCCGCTTCGCACTTGGTGTTTTTTTTATACCGGGGTGGCGAAAGTTGGTGTTTTTTCTGTTTCAGGAAATACTACTTTTTATTCAATGTATTAGAGAGGCTAACGGATAAGGTTTTCGTCTATTTCCAGTGCGTCACGCTGGTGTTTTATGGTTTTGGTGACGATGTAGGTGTAATAGCGTTCAATTTCCAGATCTGACATCAGCCAGCTATCTATTAAACGTTGGTATTGGTCGATATCCTGCGCCATGACGCGAAGGACGTAATCAACGCCGCCACCGGTGGCAAAGCAGTCAGCCACTTCCGGGCACTCCTGCATTGCCTGTTCAAACCGTTTGAAGCTGGCGGCATCATGCTTGCCTAGCGTCACTTCGACCAGTACGGGCGTTTTCTTTGAAAGGATGCTGGGATTGATCTTCGCGCCATAGCCTTCAATGATTCCGGCCTCTTCGAGGCGTTTTACACGCTCCCAACAAGCTGATGGACAGGTTGATCGCTTCTGCAAGGTGAGACTTGGTGATACGCCCCTGTGTGGAGAGAATTTGCAGGATTTTGGTATCGTATCGGTCAAGTCGCATGGTTTCTCCGTGGGTCTTAAACAAGATGCCCCTCCCGCTTGACGGGAGGGAGTAGGTAGCAGGGTGTTGCTTCAGATGCTTTCTATAAGCGTGGCATAGTCTGCCGCTTATTGAAAATTCAGTGGCTTAATTACCGGAAAACTCTTCAGTGAGTGAGTCCAGTACCTCTTTACCGCTGTCACCTGTCATTTCAATGTACTGCTCACGGATGTTCATGGAGGCTTTCTTAAATGCTTCGCGCTCATCTGCGGTCAGTTCAACCAGTTTGATGCCTGGCTTGGCCGCTTTGATTTTTTCCAATCGTGCAGCGTTGAACTCATCCTGGGTAGCGAAGATGTAGTCCGTCATCTCTGCCAAGGTATCATCCAGTGCTTTTTTCTTGTCGGCAGGCAGGCTGTTGTACCAGTCGTTGTTGGTGATCACCGTGGTGGTAAACTGTTGCTGGCCTGCCCAGATCAGGAAGTCGGACACTTCATAGAACTTCATTTCTTCGATCGCGAAGATAGGGTTAACCTGACCATCCACCATTTTCAGTTGCAGCGCGCCGTAAACTTCTGAGTAAGGGAGTGGCGTAGGATCTGCACCAAAGGACTTGTAGGCTTCAACCAACATCGGTGAGGCCATTACGCGCATTTTGAAGTTTTCAAAGTCACCCGGAGAGCGGATTTCCTTGTTGGTTGTCCAGACCATTTCGCCTTCCGGGTACATGGTCAACAGTTTGAGGTTCTTGTCTGTCAGTTTGCCGCCGAGGGTGCCATAAATGGTCGGGCTGCTGCTGAGGACTTTTTTGTTGACCTCGTTATCCTGATTGAGCAGGTAAGGGATAGAGAACACCTGCATTTCCGGAACAAAGGAACCAAAAATACCCGGAGAGGCGTTGGCGAATTGCAGTACGCCGTTAGCCGTCAATTCGGTCAGATCTTCCGATTGACCCAGTGTGCCGTAAGGGTAGACCTCTACCGTGACATCACCATTGGTTTTTTCTTCAATCAGTTTTTTGAACTGTTGCGCGTAAGCTCCTGCACTGAGCCTTGGATCTCTTCGAGGGCAAACTTCCACGTGTCTGCAATGCTGCCTGCCGAGAAGAGTGTTGCTGCGAAGACGGCAGAGGCAGAGAGTGATTTCCAGCGATTGATTTTCCATTTCATGTCGTCACCTGCTTTTGGTCAGGGATGAGTGGCAAACCAGACGTCCATCTGGCTCGTGATAAATCTGCGAGCGTGCAAAGGGCGCGGATCCGTCGTCCGTTCCATTCACAGTCGTTTTAGCGCAAGGTTCTTTCGATCAGGTGACAGGTCTGGCGAGTACCGCGAAGGTATCACCCAGCTCTACTCTTGCCAAATGCCGTCGGGCTGCAAGTATGCCGTCGGTGTCAGCAAAATATTCGGCTGGTGCCTGTCCTGTTCTTTCTGTTGAGTAAATACGGGCGATGAGATCTCCCTTTTGCACCTCATCACCGAGCGCAATGCACAGTTCCAAGATGCCGCTGTGCTCACTTTGCAGGTAACAACTGGCGTTGGGGATCTCAAGCTCTACCGGATCTGAGTCCGGCTCGATGTAGTTCTTTTTCAATATGCCGCTGTACACCAGAAAATTGTGAATGCCGGTGTCAGCCATTTTGATGGTTGCCGGTGAGCTGGTACCGCCTCCGTGCAACTCGGTTGTGACGAAGACTTTTCCCTGACGCTCAACGGCGGTGTCATAGAGCTGGGTAGCGTCCATCTCTTCCAGATAAAAACAGTACGGTGCACCAAACAGGCGGGCGCCTTCAATACAACGCATTTCCTGGGCTTTGTTGTCCAGACGGTGCGCAGCAGCAAAGGGAAGGATATCGAGGGTTTTTCCCCCTGAATGGATATCGAGTGCCGCATCACAGAGCGGGATCAATACACGGTTGTAGTAGTCCGCCATTCTTTCCGTCATTGTGCCGTAAGGATGGCCGGGAAAGGAGCGGTTCATGTTGCCGTTATCAATCGGTGAGACCCGGCTTCCCGCGACAACGGCAGGGTGGTTCATCATGGGGATAATGATGACCCGACCCTGAATATTTTCCTGTTTGAGTGTGCTACATAATTTGAGCAGGGAAGTGATGCCCTCGTACTCGTCACCATGGTTACCGCCGGTCAGCAACGCTGTCTGGCCTTCACCGTTTTTGATCACAGTGATCGGCGTCATGATGGCCCCCCACGCTGAACCGTCGTGGGAATACGGCAGTTTCAGAAAACCATGTTGGATGCCATCGGCGTTGAAATCGACCGTCGCTGAGACTGAGCTTGGCGGTAATCTTTCCATGGTGCGTCGTTACCTTTTCTCTAGTGTTTGACAAACAGTTGTCGTGGGAAGTCACACAGGTTTCTGCACCGTATTTGGTGATCACTATGCTTTCCGTCGTCTCCATGCCCCAGTCATCCATCCAAAGGCCGGGCATAAAGTGGAAGGTCATGCCTTCTTCGAGCACAGTGGTATCAGTAGCGCGCAGGCTCATGGTGCGCTCGCCCCAATCCGGCGGGTAACTCAGCCCGATAGGGTAACCACAACGGGCACCTCCGCGGTCAAATCCGAATTTTTCCATGGTGGCGTTCAAGGCGGCTGCAATGTCGCCACAGGTATTGCCCGGCCTGGCTACGGCCAACCCAGCTTCCAACCCTTCGTTGAGCGCTTCGTTAGCACGCTTGAAGTGGTCGGCAGGATCGCCAAGATAGATGGTGCGCGAAAGGGGGCAGTGATAACGGCGGTGAACGCCGGCCATTTCAATAAACGTCCCTTCGCCTTTGACGAAAGGACGATCGTTCCAGGTCAGGTGCGGGGCAGAAGCGTCTACACCGGATGGCAACAGCGGCACAATGGCGGCGTAGTCACCGAAATGACCATCATGGCCAATGACTGAGTGTTTATTGATTTCTGCCACCAGAATATGCTTCGGAAGGCCTGGTTCAATCAGTTCAAAGGCAACGCGGTGCATGTTTTCAACGATGCGGGCTGCTGCGCGCATGTAGTAAAGCTCTTGATCGGATTTCTGTGCTCGGCTCCAATTCACCAAGCCAGTGGCATCAACAAACGATGCGTTGGGAAGGTTTTCCTGCAGTGATTCGTAAGCCGTTGCGCTGAAGTAGTAATTGTCTTTTTCCACGCCGATGCGTCCGCGATCCCACAAGTGTTCCGGCAATACTGCATTTGCCAGATACTCCATGGGATGAAGCGGCGGATTCATCACGTAATGATCGGGGTAACCCACTACGTTTTTGTGGCTCATGTACACGGTGCGGCGTGCACCGTTTGCATCCTGATTGCGGCCAAACCACACTGGCTCTCCGCTGTGTCCAATCACAACACATTGCGGCACGTAAAATGACCAACCGTCGTAGCCGGTCAGCCAGGCCATGTTTGATGGATCGTGAACAATCAGTACATCCAACTCCCTCTTTTCCATGGCCGCGCGAACTTTCGCCAGCCGGACGCCGAACTCTTCAAGCGTAAAGTTAAGCACAACGTCACTCATGCCCCATATCTCCTAAAAATACCGCCCTAACAGGACGAACGTTGACACGACCAGAGTCATCGCCAGTCATCGGTATCAGAAAAATTCGGGGTAGACATTTTTCCCAGAAAAATCGCGGTGACTGTTTTGCCTCCCAGCTTTTTTGTAATGTTCATTGCGGTGAGTGTAGTCCACTGACTTTCAAGCTATAAACATTACAATGCAGTTCAATGTAAAACAATGTGAGTCAATGTAGCGAAAGTGTTTACATTTGAACTTACTTTACACTTACACTAGAGGTTAAAAATTGGTCAACAAAAATATTGAACTATGACAATCAAATTACACCTCGAATTAGCCCTGGACTCCCGAAATACTTGGCGATCTCAAAAGCGATAACGGAGCAGATTTCTCAAGGGATTTTGATGCCTGGCACGAAATTACCCCCACATCGCGAATTAGCAGATCAATTGGATGTCAGCGTACAAACGGTGAGCAATGCCTATGCTCATGCTGAAAAGCAGGGGGCAGTGGAGGCTTGGGTGGGAAGCGGTACATTTGTTCGCAGTTTTTCCCAAGGCAAGGAAAGCGAGTTCATGCTGACGCAGGATGTGAAGGCCGATCAAAACGTGTCAGACGTCATTGATATGTCTATCGCCCACCCGGTGTATACCCAGCAAATCACCCAGTTATTCAACGAAACTTTGCTGGAAATCGCACAGCAAGGAGATACTGCCCACCTTCTTGGGTCAGCCCGTCCGGTTGTTGGTCAGCGTCATCACATTGAAGCGGCGCAGATGTACCTTGCCAGCCAGAAACTCCATGCGGAAGCTGAGTGTATTCTGCTGACCAATGGCGCCTGCCATGGGCTGATGCTGGCGCTGGGAACCGCCATTTCCCCCGGTGATACAGTGGCGTGTGAAAACCTGGTTGACCACGGGCTGATTGCCCGCTCGAAGATCTTTAAATTCAAATTGTGTGGCATTGACATGGACGAGCAGGGGATTTTACCGGACGCTCTGGAAAGGGCGTGTCAGACCCGCACGATCAAGGCGCTGGCCTGTACCCCCAGCATGAATAACCCTACCAGCGCCCACATGGGATTGCGCGCCGCGAAGCGATAGCGGAGATTGCGCGCCGCCACAACCTGATGGTGATTGAGGACGATGTCTACGGGGCACTTGAACCAAATCGTTTGCCACCCATTTCCAGTTTGCTGCCGGAGCAGAGTTTCTACGTGACGAGCCTAACCAAAACCGTGGCTCCGGGGCTGCGTACGGGATTTCTTGTGGTGCCAAGACACCTTAAACAACATGCAGTCGGGCGTTTGGCGGCAACGAGCTGGATGGCGACGCCTCTGCCTTTCGAGGTCGCAAGCCGCTGGATTGCTAATGGCTCAGTGGAGCGAATTACTGCTTTCCAGCGTCAGGAGTTTTCTTCCCGCCAACGGATGGCGGCCAGCAGTTTTTCAGACCTTTCCTACACGGCACATCCTTATGGACAGCACATTTGGATGACGCTGCCCAGTGAATGGCAAGCCGATAACCTGTTGGCAGCTGCACGGCAGGCGGGTGTGCAATTGACTGGCTATCAACCGTTCGCTTTGGAGTCTGAGCGGCAGAAAAATCATATCCGCATCAGTTTGGGGCTGAAGCGAGTCGTTTTCGCATTAAACGGGGGCTGCAGATTGTGGCTGACCTGATAAAAAGCGAGCCGCCGCCACCACATTTTCTGTTGTGAGGAGAAAATCAGAAAATATTCGCATTCATGACAATTGACTTGATTGACATGGCTGGATACGGTTTTTAACAACTATTTTACTTTTTGGTGGTTGTGACCGCCGGGGTAAAGCCAGTCACTACAGGGAGGGGGTCATGCGCTTTTTCAAGCTGATCGACGACTGGATACGCAGACTCGAAGCGGGGATACTCATCGCCGCGATTTTGCTCATTGCATTGAACTCCATCATCAATGTATTTGGACGATACATGTTTGGTCAGAGTCTCTATTTTTCTGAAGAACTCAATTACTTTCTCATCATCGCAGTGACCTTCATCGGCAGCAGCTATGCCGCACGCCAGTCTCGTCACATCTCCATGTCTGCGTTTGTCGACATACTTCGTGGTAAGAACCGCGCAGTCGCCATGATAGTGATCAATCTGGTTACTGCCTGCCTTTTGGCGCTGTTGGCCTGGTATGCCGTCGAATACCTGATGAAAGTCTCCTCCATGGGGCGTTTGTCGCCAGCACTGCGCTGGCCTCTGCACCTTGTCTACATTGTGGTGCCCATTGGTCTTGGCTTTACCGCCGTGCAGTTTTTGCGTCACACCATCGAATATATTCAGGTGTTCCAGGGTAAACGGGAAATGCCTGCCATTTACCATGATGTACCGGATGTCGTCGCCTCTGAGGCACTGGAATCGGTTGAGGAGGACAAGAAATGACAACGGTATTGGTTATTGTCATGGTGGTGCTGCTCGCAATGGGTTTTCCTATGCTGGTTCCATTGTTGGCGGCTTCGCTGGTGGGCTTTTTGGTCTATTTCGGCATGGGGCCGGATTTTATTATCCAGCAGATGTTAGCTGGGATTAAACCGGCAGCATTGATCGCAGTACCCATGTTTATTCTGGCGGCTGATATTGTCACCCGTGGCGCCGCAGCAACCCGGCTTCTGGACGTGGCTATGGCGTTTGTCGGACACCTGAAGGGCGGTTTGGCGATCACTTCGTCGGTCAGTTGTGCCATGTTTGGTGCGGTATCGGGTTCCACGCAAGCCACGGTGGTGGCGGTTGGCTCAATTATGCGGCCAAAAATGCTGCAAAAAGGCTACAAGGACAGCTTTGTCCTTGCGCTTATCATCAATGCTTCTGACTTGGCACTGCTGATCCCGCCCAGCATCGGGATGATTGTTTATGGTGTGGTGTCCGGTACGTCGGTGGCAGAACTCTTTATTGCTGGAATTGGCCCTGCGATTCTCATCCTGCTGCTTTTCTCTGCGTACTGTTATTTTTATGCGAGCCGCAACGAAGTAGAAAGCATTGATGCAGCCAGTTGGGCAGAGCGCTGGCGAGCCTGCTCCAGAGCACTGTTACCTTTCGGTTTTCCGGTGATCACCATTGGTGGTATTTACGCGGGGGTTTTCAGCCCCACTGAGGCAGCCTCGATTTCTGTGCTGTACGCCATTGTGCTGGAAATGGTGATTTTTAAGAAAGTGAAATGGAGCGAATTGGGCGATATTGCGCTTTCCACCGGCCTTATTACCGCTGTGGTGTTTATTCTGGTAGCCGCAGGCGGCGCATTTTCCTGGGTGATTTCCTTTGCCCGCATACCACAGGAAATTCTGGGTGGGATCGGGATTGCGGACGCCAGCCAGATTGAGCTGTTGATGATTATCTCGGTGGCATTCTTTATCGGCTGTATGTTTGTTGACCCCATTGTGGTGATGCTGATCCTGGTGCCTATCTTTGCGCCTTTTATCAAATCTTCTGGTGTCGATCCGGTGCTGGTGGGAGCAATTGTGACCTTACAAGCCGCAGTGGCTCTGCAACGCCACCGTTTGGCTGTGACATCTTTACCGCAATCGCCGTATTTAAAAGGCCCTATCTGGATGTGGTGAGGGGCACTCCACCGTTTGTCTTTATCCTGCTGTTTGTCTCTGTACTGCTGATATTCTTCCCGCAAATTGCACTCTTCTTGCGTGATTTAGCGTTTAGGTAACAGTCAGGAGCTATGAGTCCAGAAGTAAGAACTCGAACCCCGTCGCACTGGCGGGGTTTTGCATTTCGATTCCGGGATACCGATCATCTCGCTAAGGCGACAAGTTGGTTAAGCTACGAACTCTTCCAAATATCCCCACGAAGAGGTGTTACTGAACATGTTGATGCGATAGTCGATAAGTACCTTGTAAAGAAAACTGCAATGCGTTTGCCGTTCTCCTGGCTTCGCGTTTGGTTGCAGTTAACATTCAACCGACAGATATCGCGATGTTCAGGCAATTAGGCCTCTTCACTTCCCAGCAACATAGCATTTGTGCTTTTGGCGGTTCGCTTTTATCTGTCATCAACCCGTCGAGGTTTTTATGGAAGTTTTATCCGGTGGCAGAGACGATGCCATTTTCAAACAAAACGATACAGTGATCCGCCCGTTGAGCGCTCACTCGGAAGCCGTTCATCGTCTTCTTACTCACCTGCATCAGGAAGGCTTTACGTCCTGCCCTCAGTTTATTTCCTCTGACGGAAAGAATGAGATCCTGAGTTTTGTAGAAGGGGAAACGTATAACTATCCATTGCGCGGCGCTATTGCCAGCGATGAAGCGTTAATGTCAGCTGCCCTTTTACTTCGTCAATTTCATGATGCTTCCGCGACGTTTTTGCAAAGTGATCATGCCCAACAACACTGGATGCTGCCATCCAGAGAACCTGCCGAGGTTGTCTGCCATGGGGACTTTGCGCCTTACAATGTGGCCTTGAAGGGACAAACAGTAGTGGGGGTGTTTGATTTCGATACCGCGCATCCGGCACCAAGGCTTTGGGATATCGCCTACGCAGTCTATTGCTGGGCACCGTTTAAAACCCATCACATTGATAAGCTGGGTTCACTTGACCAACAAATCGCCAGAGCCAAAATGTTTCTGGATGCTTATGGTGTTTCGGAGCAAGAGAGAGTGTCGCTTGTCAGCACCATGGTGCAGCGGTTGCATGCTTTGGTGACGTTTATGGTTAGGGAAGCGGAAGACGGGGATCCTGGATTCCAGATGAGTCTCTCTGAAGGGCATCATGTAGCTTATTTAAACGACATTGAGTATTTAAAATTGCATCAATCAAAAATTCATATTGGTTTGATTTGATATTTTTATCAATGCTTATTGTGATGTGCTTTCCTTTAACTTTGGTATTTTGAGTTGTGTTTGTTTAATTACTGTGACTTTTTCTTTTATTAATTTTTCCGAGATTTTTTTGCATAGTTATTTTGAGTGATTTTTAGTCAAAATTAGTTGGCTGAAATGTTGGTTTTTTGATTATTTTCAGCTGTAAATATTTTTATTTGAGACTTATTTTTCAGGGGGATATAATCCGCGCTCATTTTGTGGGCAAGCCCTGAATTTAAGTACTTTTTTATGCTGAAATTGCCTTCTTTAAGGTCATGTTACGATACCTATGTACGTGACGTTTCAATTGTTTTTCTATTGCTTCTCCCGCTAACGATCTGTAATGCAATTTCAATATTCGTTGGTCATTTAGCAAACGTGGCTGGGTATCCTGAGATTACCAGTCACTTCTTTTATTTAAATACATTACTGATTGGTATTTACCCTTCTGCGTTATGCATCATTGCCACTTATTACCTTTCAGCAAAGCACAACGTCAACCCCATGGTTGTATTGCCATACGCATTGGTGATGTATGTGGCCATCTCTTTGTCCAATGGGCTGGTCGCGCAAAGCGGGCTTCCTAACAATTCATTGGTTGCTTTGCTGACGGCGATAGTGTCGGTGGTTTGTTGTGTCTCTTTCAGGCTATTTCCACTCGACCCGTCACGGTTAGATTTTGTTAGCGCATTGTATAAACAGGTAGGGCACTTTTTTGTCTTCCTGTTGGTGACCATATTTTTCACCAAACTGACGGGTTTCATTATCTATGAATCGCAAATATTCAAGGAACACCTGACACTCAATCCATTGACCTTTAATGGCGGTCTGACTTACCAATTTGTCCTTGGTCTGTTGGGCGCTGTTGGTATCAATGGTCACAACTTCTTGTTTCGCGCCAAACAACAGTTGTATGAAGATACACAAAGTAACATTGCTGCCTGGCAGGTGGGCGAGGAGCCGCTGAATATCCTTGGTCAGGGATTTTATGATGCGTTTCTGTCGTTGGGTGGTTTCAGGTATTTCATTGAGTCTTTTGCTGTGCATTCTGTTCTTTTCCAAAGACAGACGCCATCTCACCCTGGCGCTGTCAGCATTGCCTCTTGTGATGTTTAACATCAACGAACTGCTGTTGTTCGGGTTGCCGATCATCTTTAACCCAACACTCATTATCCCGTTCATCCTTGTGCCTATGGTGGCGTTTGTGGTGGTGTATGTGAGTATGGCGATGGGGTTTGTCGAGCCGGTCAGTACGATTGTAGATTGGATGACACCGCCATTGATCAGTGGTTATCTGGCAACGCAAAACAGCTTTGGTGGGGTGATCCTGCAGCTGGTTGTTATTGGACTGGGTATTCTTATTTATCGTCCGTTCTACTTGAGCTATGTCGGCAAAAGTAGCCTGGACAGCAAGAATATGCTGCGCAAAGTGGAGATTGAGCGCAGTACGTTGAAGTCGTTTCTGGGCGATGTGAATACCTCCATGGCGAGCTATATCAGCAAGCATGAGGTGAGCAAGCGCGTCAGTAAGATGCTGAGCAGTGGTGAGTTTGTGATGTTTTACCAGCCACAGGTTCATTTGACGGACTCAGGCCACCTGGCATTCGAATCATTGGTTCGATACCGTGATGAGCAGGGCAATATGCACTCACCGGCATTCATTCAGGATTTCCAGAACCTGGGTGCGATGGGGCAGCTGGATCAGATGGTTATTGATATGGTGTTGGCTGATATGTGCAAGCTGCCACTGGAATCTGGCTGCAAAATTGCCGTGAACGTATCTGCTGAAACGATTTCAAACCCTGACATTGTTGATTACATTGCTGAGCGCCTGAAGTACCACAAAGTGCCTGCGACTTCATTGGAGATTGAAATCACTGAAGAGGCTATTTTGGAAGACCATAACCAAATCAGTGAGAATATTCGGGCTCTGCAAAAACTCGGCATTACGGTAGCGATTGATGATTTTGGCTCTGGCTATGCTTCATTCCCGCACTTGTTGCAGTTCCACTTCGACAAAGTGAAGCTGGACCGTTCTTTATTGCTGAACGTAAAAGAAGAACGTGGTCAGAACCTGTATCAGTTGTTGGCGAAAATCAGCGAAGTGACGGGCTGTGCTTTGGTTGCCGAAGGGGTCGAGACAAATGCTGAGAAGCATTTTGTGGCAAGCTGCGGTATTGATATTTGCCAGGGTTACTACTTTTCGCAACCTTTACCGTTTGACGAAGTCAGCGTTTGGATTGAAGCACACAGGGTGATTCACACGAGATTGGTATCGTAAACTTGGTATCGTAAAAAGAGAGGCCGCATTTCGCGGCCTCTCTTTTTTCAATGAGAAAATGTCCGTTTGCTTACTGGAAATCAAGCAACTCAACATCAAAAATCAGCGTTGAACCCGGCTTGATGATCCCCGCTGATGCATTGCCATAAGCCAAGGGAGCTGGAATGAAAAAGCGGGTTTTCTCACCTTTTTTCATCAGCTGTACGCCTTCTGTCCAGCCTTTAATAACTTGATTCAGACCAAACTCAATCGGTTCACCACGCTGAACGGAGCTGTCGAACACAGTGCCGTCAATCAGTGTGCCGTGATAGTGCACTTTCACGCGCGATGATGCACTTGGGTGTGCATCACCTTCGCCTTCCTGAAGCACTTTGTACTGCAGTCCACTGTCGGTGGTAATCACCCCATCTTCCTGTGCGTTCTGAGCCAAAAACGCTGCACCAGCCTGTTGATTTTCTTCAGCCAGTTTCTTGGCTTTTTGGCGGTTGAGAATAATAAATACAATCATCACCAGGATGACGAGGGGTAATGCAAAATCCATTGTTGTTCTCTCGATTACTGTCGCATAGGCCAGGGAACGGACATTATCCGAAAGGATGTGAAAAATTGGAATTAGCGACAGACAAAAAGCCCGTGCTTTGAGACAACGGAGCCACTTTTTCAAGGAATTGACCGTCTTTGGTGCAGTGTATGCCCTGAAAAAGCGCAACAGTTTTGGCCGCGCAAGCTACTTTACCGTATAGCGTTGATTTTATTACTGCCTACATTTAGGCATGGCTATTGCTCTGTGTTCAGTGTGCTGCCATAGCACGGCTTAACATCTTTAGTTAGCGCATTATTACTTTTTAGTTCACTCCGCTTTGCTGTTGCAGGCGGAGCTTTTTTTGCGTTTATGGAAGGGGGATGTTGGAGTGCCGGGTTTGTGATGTGTCTTCAAAATCACTGATATTAAAGGAAAATAATGGCAGTTCAGTTAGGAGGTGTGCAAATTGTCAGCAAGGTGTGATGACTTGCTCTAGTGCCAAAAAAAGTGCAAAAAAACGTAATTGAGTAGTTTGATTTTGAACGCCTGTACCAAAGTTCGAGTTTTTTATTCGCGTCAGAAATTAACTGGTGGGAAATTCTATGCCTAGTGAAAAACACCAACACCCAGACGTGGAGAAAAACAATATGAATAAAGGACTTAAGCTCACCGCTATTGCGGCGTGTGTTGCAAGTACGCTCGGCATGACCGCCGCAGTACAAGCAGCGCCGGCGCATGATAAAGCGGTTATCGGTTACCTGACGCAATGGGAAGCGTGGAAGGGCACTGATGCCGGCTTTAGCGTAAAAGGTGAAGCTACGCACCTTAACGTAGATATGGATATCTACAACATCCTGAACTTTTCGTTTTTTGGCGTTGCGAAAGATGGCAGCCTGCACAGTGGCGATCTTCGTAACAAGAGCATTTATCAACCAAATGCAGTTCAGGAACCAGGCCCACTATTGCACCCGGATGTTTACTCCAGCTGGGACTTCCACATCCTGTGGGGTGAGCTTGAATACATTCACGAGTACCCAGGAAATGAACCTTGGCAAGCGGAAGCGTTAGCGAAAGTTCAGGCGCAAGGTTTTGTAAAAGATGGACGTGGTTGGAAACATGAGCCAACTGGCGTAACTGGCCAAATGCCAATCCCGCTGAAAAAAGCTGGCGGCGCGCCGGGCCTAATCGACCTCGCGAATGAAAAAGGCGTGAAGGTAATGGCATCTATCGGTGGTTGGAGTATGTCCAAGCACTTCCCAGAAATGGCGGCAGATCCTGTTAAGAAAGAACGCTTCTTGGCGGACATTGACCGACTCATCGCACTGGCTTCCACGGTATCGACATCGACTGGGAATACCCAGGCTCTGGCGGCATGAACTTCACCGGTACTGACGCTGACTACGCAAACTTTGAACAGTTGATGGATGATATCCGTGAGCGTATCGGTCCAGACCGTCTGCTGACAGCAGCATTCAAAGCGGTACCTGCCGCACTTGAAGGTTACAACTGGGAACGCCTGCAGCGCTCTATGGACTACTTCAACATGATGACTTACGACCTGAACGGTGGTTGGTCGAATGTTGCGGGCCACAACTCTCCGCTGTACCCATACCCAGAAGAAGAGTTTGAAGGTTTGAACCTTGAAACTCTGAAGAACTGGATGGTTGATGTTAAAGGTATCAACTCTAAGCAAATCAACTTTGGTGCGGCGTTCTACGGCCGTGGTGTTCAAACCACTGAAGCAGAAGCTTACGTTGGTGCACCAACGGATAAGCGCAACGTTAACTTCTCTGTTGATGGTCCAACGGTATCAGCGGTTGACCTGGACAACTGGAAAGCGTTTGAAGGTCAACCTAACTATAACTACCTCGTTAAGCAGCCAGGCTGGGCGCACAAGTGGGATGCGAATGCCCAAGTGCCTTACGCTGTAAAAGGTAAATACTTCCTGAGCTACGACGACCCAGAAGCGATTCGCAAGAAGGCTGAATACATCGTCGATAACGATCTGGGCGGTATTATCGTTTGGCAGGTACATGGTGACATCAAGTGTGAAGGCACTTTTGTTAGCCACGGTAGCAAGCTGAAAGAATGTACTAACCTGCGTTCACCGTTGGCAGAGCAAATCGACCTGGTGTTCAGCAAAGAGATCGTGCCGAACGAAGCGCCTGTGCTGACGGTTCCTGGTGCACAAAATACCGTTAGTGGCGGTGTATTGAGCTTTGATGTTTCAGCTGTCGACAAAGATGGTGACAGACTGTCATTCAAAGCAGTGGGTGCAGAAGTGGCTGACAATGGCGACGGCACTGCAACTGTCACTTACAAAGCGCCAAACACGTCTGTTGATATTACTGAAACCATTAGTGTAACGGTTTCAGATGGTAAGAAGTCTGACTCTGCAGGTGTTGTTGTTAACGTTAAAGGTACTGGTGAGCCAGTCAACAACGTGCCTGAGCTGACTGTACCTGCATCAGTGAACGTCAATGCTGGTGAAACAGCGACCATCAATGTTTCAGCGACTGACGCAGACAATGATGCACTGACCATCACAGCTGCACCTGGTGACCTTGTTCAAACAGGCAATAGCGCAGTAATCACTGTGCCGACTGTTGAATCTGCAGAAGACGCCGTTATTTCGGTTGTTGTCACCGTTACTGATGGCGTTGACAGCGCAGAAGCGACTGTGACTGTGAATGTGAAAGGTAAACCAGGCCCAATCGACAGCAACTGGGATCCAAACAAGGTTTACAACACCGGTGACAAAGTTGTTCACAACGGCATCGAGTACACCGCTAAGTGGTGGACGAAAGGTGAAGAGCCTGGAACATCTGCAGTGTGGGAACCTTTGATGACGGCTCTGCGAATGAGTGGAGTGCAGACAAGGTTTACAACGGCGGTGATCTGACTATCTACCAAGGCAACACTTACAAAGCGAAATGGTGGACGAAAGGTGATACCCCAGGATCACAGTGGGGTCCTTGGGAACTTCAATAATCGCCCTCTAATAAATCGGTAAACAAAAAGCCCCAGCATATGCCGGGGCTTTCTTTTTCAGTGATTAGGCCTTGTTAGCCAAAAGGGCTTCTTCTTCAAGTTTGAGACGCTCACGTACCAACTCGTTGAATTCAATACGTGCCTGCTGTGCACTTTCGGATGCCTGCAGCTTATGCTCTTTGGCTGCCATGCTTCATCAGTAAGGCGCTGGATCTCGACCAATTGCTCTTCTGGAGCATCGCCAAGTTCAGCGCCGGATTCACCCCGGGCAAGCGCTGCTGCACGGATTTCTTTTTTCAGAACCCAGATAGCATTCAGCTTTTCGCGTTCCTCTTCAGCAGCAGCGATGGCTTCGTCTTTCAGGCGTTCAAATTTCGCCATGGCAATACCTTCGCGTGACCAAGGATCGACGTCCGGGAATTCCTCAATGTTGATCACTGGATCAACGTAACCCTCTTGATGTGACAGGTCGAGCGTTGCTGCTTTCACACCGGAGATCATCAACATCACGGCGATTACCAGCAATGGCAGGCCGCCGACAATCGCTGCGGTTTGTAGGGTGGCAAGACCGCCCATAAACATCAGTACCGATGGCATAAACGACAGGGTAAATGCCAGAACAGACGGTTCCAACGCAGTGGATCTTCCGTCACGTTGTTTTGCACCACGGACGCCAGAATAAACGAAATGGAGTCGAACGTGGTTGCGGTAAAGATGATGCACAGAATCGTGAAAGTCGCGATGACCAGTGTGCTCATCGGCAACTGCTCAAGAATCGAGAAGATGGCTGTTGTTGCGCCTTTCTCATTCAGGATGGATACAACATCCAACTGACCTGAAAGCTGAAGGGACAGGCCATAGTTACCCAGAATCATGAAGTACAGTGCACAGCCCATTGAACCAAAGAAGATTGAACCTGACACCATTTGTTTGATGGTACGTCCACGTGAAATACGCGCGACAAACAAGCCCATACTTGGTGCAAATACCAACCACCACGCCCAGTAGAAAATGGTCCAGTCCTGTGGGAAATGCGTGTCTTCAAATGTGCCGTAGCCACCGAACGGTTCTGCCCATGTCGCCATCACAAAGAAGTTAGACAACATGCGGCCAATTGAGTCCAGGCCGGTTTCGAGCATAAACAGGGTAGGGCCGCTCACAAGAATGAAGGCCAGCAGTGCAAGTGCACCCCAGAAGTTGATGTTACTGAGAACCTTAATGCCTTCATCCATACCTTTATACGATGAGTAGGCAAAAAGTGCGGTACACAGGAGTAGCACGCCAACCTGGGTGACGGTGGTGGAAGGAATACCAAACAGATAGCTAATACCTTCGTTGATAAGAGGAGCTGCCAGACCCAGGGTGGTAGCTGCGCCACCGAGCAGGCCGAATATAAAGAGGACATCAATAAACTTGCCCCATTTACCATGGCTGCGAGCCTCACCGATAACTGGCATCAATGCTGATGATACTTTCAGCACGGGCTGCTTACGTACATAGAAGAAGTAAGCAATTGGCAATGCGGGGATCAGTAGATAGACCAGGCAATCGGGCCCCAGTGGAAAATACCGTAAGTTGCTGCCCAGCGGACTGCTTCTTCGCTGCCTGCTTCCAGCTGGAATGGAGCTTTGATAGTAATACGCCCATTCGATGGTACCCCAGTAGAGGATACTGGCACCGATACCGCCACAGAACAGCATTGCCGCCCAAGAGCTAGTTGCAAATTCAGGTTTCTCGTCAGCATCCCCCAGTTTTATCTGGCCAATATCGCTGAACACGATATAAACCATAAAGAAAAAAGCGGCGATACCAAGAGCGAGGTAGAGGAAACCGAGCTTGTCGGTCATAAAGGTTTTTGCAATCGCAATCCACTCTGCGCCTTCTTCAGGCCAAATCAGAAGTGGAATGATCACTGAGAACAGAAGTCCCAATGCGCCAAAAAACGTTGGCTTATCGATAAGCTCAAAGTGTTTTTTCATTTTTTCATCCCTAAATACACAGTGCGTGTAAGGTCATTTTTCTCCTATAGGAAGGCGCTATCAATTCGCACATTTTATCGTCACCAATGAATGTGCAAATCCAATTCTGCGTGTGAATGGTGGATTTCTTATTTGGCAGTAAAGGCGATATCAAAGGTATATGTTGGTGGTTTTGGTAACCTGGATGCATCATTTTTTAGATGTGCTAGAAAGATGTACTTACATTTTTTTACAGCTGGTGCGCGCGCGTTTTATGGCATTCACAGTCAAAGCCTGACCGGATCACACCTTTGAAATGAAAAGCGGCGAGTTTGTCTGTCAGGGCTAATACTCAAAGTTCACTCCACCAGTCAGTTGGTGGAGTTTTCTTTTTGGGGATCTCACCATGATGAGCGAACAAAGAGCGCAGTTGGAGCAGCTCAAAGCGCATATCAATGACGAATTGATGTTACTGAAAGAGCAAACCGACCTGTAATGCTGGATCAGCAATCTTTTGGGCGGGTTTCACGTATGGATGCGATGCAACAACATGAGCTGGCTAAGTCCAATTACCGTTACTATCAAACCCAGCTAAAGGAAGTGGAACTGGCGATAAAACGTATGGATGATGAGGAGTATGGGTATTGTGAAGAGTGTGGTGAAGAAATTCCAGCAGCCCGTTTGGCGGTCAAACCGGAGGTCAGGCTCTGTGTCAGTTGTCAGCAAAATCATGAATAACGTAATGCTTATTTGTATGTTGCCCCTTTTGGGGTTATCGCTCCCGGTTCAGGCAGAGGAGCACCAGTCAGAGTATGTCGGTCAGGAAAGCAGGGCCGTAAAATCCTTGTCTGACGAAGAAATTGCGGCTTTCAAACACGGGAAGGGCTTTGGCTTTGCAAAAGCCGCCGAACTTAATGGCTACCCAGGGCCAAAACACGTGTTGGATCTTGCCAAAGAGCTTTCGTTGACGGATGAGCAATTGGAAAAGACGCAGCAACTGTTTCTCGCCATGCAAAAAGAAGCAATAGATAAAGGTGAGCAATTGATTCAGGCAGAGGTAGTGCTCGATAGGGCATTTTCAGCCCGGGATGTCACCAGTGAATCCTTGCGGGATCAAACGGAGATTATTGCTGGATTGAAAGCAGAGCTTAGGTTTATCCATCTCAATGCACACTTGGCTCAAACAGACTTGCTTTCAGCCGAACAAATTGCACTTTATAACAAGTTACGGGGATATCTGGCGGGAAGCCTTCAACACAATCACAAACATCATTAAGCCCTCAAGGCTCACAAAACATCCTGACTGCTCGATATCAAACCTGCACCAAACGTCTGTTAGCGTATATGGTATAGATAGAAATACCTAAACCGCTGATATTCAGCACGTTCAGGATATTTGGCTTGTTTGCCAGTTCCCCTTCACTGAAAAGGCACGGAGTTGCTATGTTCGCCCGCTACGTGGCCATCGCTGTAATCTTGTTTCTCTCAGGTTGTGCAAACAATGTATCACCGCCTCTATTAACTGATCCCAACTGGAGCAGCGAAACGCTGGCCAATGGCTTTCGATACCATCTTTACCCCATAGAAGGGCAAGAGATTGAGATGCGGCTAATTGTTAATGTCGGCAGTTTGAGTGAACGGGAACAAGAAAGAGGTTACGCACATTTTATCGAGCATATGGCGTTCAACGGTTCGCGTCGTTTTCCCCACAACACGGTATTCGAAGAATTTGCGCAGGTCGGAGTGGAATTTGGACCGGATATAAATGCCATCACCGATTATGGCCGAACCATCTACCAGTTATCACTGCCGGACAACCAGTCGCTGCCCAAAGCGTTGGATTGGTTTCGGGATATTGGTGATGGACTCACCTTGGATGAAAGCGAAGTTAAAAGTGAAATCGGCGTGATTTTCGGTGAATGGCGCCAGGATGACAGACAAGATGCTTCCTGGCCGATGAAGCTTTACGAATCCACTTTGGCAGGTTCGCTTTATGCCAACCGCGATCCCATTGGAACGGAACTAACCCTGACCAATGCCACACCTGAAAGCCTCCGGCGTTTTTATCGTCATTGGTATCAGGCCAATCAGATGCAACTGGTGGTGACTGGCGGCTTTGATGTCAATGAAACCGCCCAATGGATAGAAGATGAATTCGCTTCATTGCCGTCCAATAACCCTCAACCGGCGAAGCATGAATTGCCACCGCTAAGCAGCAATGGCAAATACCCCACATCTTTGTTTGCGTCGAAAGGAGAGTCCCCGGCGATTGTTATCAGTATCCAAGGGGGGAGGACAATTATCCGAATACCCTGGCCGCCCAACGTGCATTGTGGCAAAGATGGATGCTGCTCGACGCTATCCAACTGAGGCTTGAAGAGCAATTCGATCGCCAAGGTATTTCCCATAATGGTCTGTTCATTGATTTTACCTTCTCGCCGGGTAAATCGGTGTATGAGCTGGTGGTGGACTTAAATGCAGCAGATCGTGAAGCCATGGTTGATGCATTGGCGCACAACCTTGCTGCATTGCGGGATAGCGGCATTACCAACGCAGAATATCAAGCGCTTGTCGAGCAGTACGCAGCGAACGTGCAGTTTGATGATATCCAGTTCCGCTGGATGTGGCTGAAAAGCGGTCAGCGATCTGTATTTCAACCGTTTGCCACAGAGCCAGACCCAACTTGAAAGCAACTTCCGCCGCTTTTTGTCACTACTGAGTTTGGATGATATCAACCGTGAGTTGACTGCATTGTTGGATGTGGACAATCAGGCAATATCGCTGGTCTATGCCGCAGGTGAAGAAAGCACTGATGCAGCTACATTGCAGCAATCCTATCTTGAGCAGGTGGCGAAGCCCGGCGAGGCGGTGAATGTGACCTATGCTGACGTAGAGATTCCTGCACCGACAGTATCGCCTTCCGTCGCCGGAAAAATAACGGAACCAGCGCCCAGGCTCTTTGTATGGACGTTAGAAAATGGCCTCCCTGTACACTACTATCGCCTTGATGACAGCCAGTCCGAAACACAAATGGTATTGCAGGCCAAAGGAGGTATTGCCTCGTTGTCCACCAAAGAGCGGGCAGCGCTTGAGTTGATGTTTGAAACTTACCGCAGCGGAAGTGTAGGAGACATCGGGGCGCCGGATTTCTCCCATTATATTGAATCTCTCGGCAGCAATATTGAACCTCAGGTTTACGGCAACAGCCACAACTACGCCTTATCGTCCCCCACGCCTGCGCTTTACGAGTCGCTCAATGCCCTGCGGTATCTACTTGAGGAAATTTCACCGAGTGAAGAGGCCTTCGAGCGTGAAAGAGAACGCGTGTTGGCGCGAATATCAGAAGCACAAACGTCGCCTTACGATATGTTTACCCAGGCCACACTGACGTTGATTTATCCTAAACCTTCGTATGAATCACCACTCGCTGTCAGCGACTATCAGGCAGTGGAATATGCGGATGTAGTGGCACTGTATCAAAAGCTGTTTGGCGATCTGGGGCACTATTCCATATATGTTGCGTCAGACTTACCGCCTGACCATGTTCAGGCGCTCACAGCCTCTTTGCTGGGAGGCATCCAAACGCAAAGAAAAGAAACGATTCCGAAGGGCATACTCTACAACGCCAAAGGCGGGAAGATAGCGCGTAACTTGTCACCGGAGATCGTACATATATTGAGCGCATCTATATCTCTGATTCATCACCACGCACTGTCGAGTCTGTGTTTGCAGAAGATATGCTGAATCGTATCCTGCAGACCCGTTACAATCGCCTGATCAGGGAAAAGTATTCCCTCAGCTACGATCCTATGTTTCTTCCTGGACCTGGGATGGAGAAACAGTCGCCACCACCACCATGACAGCGCTGATCTCTCCGGAGCGTGAGGCAGAGTTAAACAGCTTTGGCCGGAAGTCGAACTTGAACTGGTGAAACCAGTGACAAGAGAAGAGAGGAATATTGCAGCAAGACAGTTGTTGAGAGACTTGTTTGATTCCCAGAGTGACCCTCAGTTTATGGTTGGTTCAATGGCAAGGTATGACTTGTGGGGCTATGACGTGTCGGGGTATATCTACCCGGAAAAGGTTATTGAACGGGTGGATGAAAATATACTGTCGTCGATGACAGAAACCTTGTTCGAAAACGGTGCTTTTTTTGAGAGCATTCTTCGACCCGCTGACAAATAAAAAACGCGCCCTTTTTTGAAGTGGCGCGTTATACCGTTCGCAAAGTCCTTAGTGGGTGGACTTACCGCCGAAGTATTTTTCCAGAATTTCAGGCGTCAACTCGCCTTTTTCTTCCAGTGCTTTCAGCTCAGCCGCAATGCGCTTTTGCTCTTCCAACGACGGCAACGGAATATCCGGTTCGCGTTCTGGGGCATCTTTAATCAGGTTTTCTAAATCGATCATTCGCTTACTACTCATCGTTAGTTTGCCCGTATTTTAAGGAAAAAGTGGCAAGAGTAGCAAGTGTCGAAGCAGGTATAACCAAACAACCTGAAGAAGCGGGATTCAGCGAAATTGTCTGACGTTGTGATCGCGGCGTCATTCAACTCACCCGAAGGGAGGATATCAATTTCTTGTGTTTTCCTTCATTTTGTAACACTGTAACAAATAGCGTTCATGTTTCACGCGATGGAGAGTTTGGTTTGGCTAGCCAAAAAGCGCATTCATCTCATCGCAGAGTTAACTGGCTGGTTTCAGTCGGCAAGAACAATAAGAACAACAAGGATAGGTAGCTATGTCAGGAATAATTGAAGTCTATGTAGTGAATGCATTCGTTGAAGATAATCGCGGTGGAAACCCTGCCGGTGTTGTCATTAACGGTACATCACTTACCGAGCCTCAAATGCAGTCAATTGCGGCAGAATTGGGCTATTCAGAAACCGCGTTCATCCTTCCATCCAAGAAAGCAGATTATAGAGTTAGATTCTTTACCCCCACCAATGAAGTCGATTTTTGCGGCCATGCGACTGTCGGTGCTTTTGCGACCCTGTATCACCTCGGAAAGATCGACGCCGGTGAATACACTCAACAAACCGGCGCAGGGGTTCTTAAAGTAGAAGTCAGTCCGGAAGGGCGTATCACAATGCAGCAGGTACTCCCACAGTTTGGGGACGAGTATGCTGCAGAAGACGTCGCCAAACTTCTGGGTTTGAGTGCAGAGGACATCCTTGCAACAGGGCTTCCTGTTCAGGCTGTATCAACCGGTCTAATGGACGTCATTGTTCCTGTCACAGATGAGCGTCAACTTCTGGAGATGACGCCGGACTTGGAAGCGATCAAAGCGTTTAATGCGCGCACTAAAACTGGTGCATTACACGTATTTGCGTTAACGCCGACGGAGTCTGATATTTCTGCCAAATGCCGGAATTTTGCTCCATTGCTCGGTATTGATGAGGAATCTGCCACTGGCAGTGCCGCGGGCGCGCTGGCTTCATACCTGCACATATTCCAAGGCGGGAAGTACCGTTACCTGTTCGAGCAAGGCGAGTTGTTGAATCGCCGTTCCCTGCTTTGGGCGAGTGTTGATTCTGACGGCGGGAAAATCACTGCTGTGCAGGTGGGTGGATTAAGTGACAAGCCACAACGTATCCCTTTCATGCTCGAAGCAGACGCCTGATAACCATCACCAAGAGGAAGTCAGACGACTTCCTCTTTCCTTTTGCTGCGTTTGCAATGCTTGAGCCTCTCTATCTCCACAAAAACCCGCCATTTACCTCCTGTATTTAGTGGAAAAAGAAGGAAAATTGACGCAAGTGGTCTAATTTTTATAAAGGTGTCTAATTTATAGGAATCAGTCTGCGTGGCCGAGGTATTCTTCTCTTGTCAGCCGATCTTCGATAAAGAGCTCAAGCAGTGGGGCAGTGAACTCCTGTTCCGTGAAGGGCTTGAAAATAAATTCCCATCTATTGACGAGGACACAGCAACGTCGAGAATCCTCAGTGCAAATTTCCTTGCCAGTGGCGCCAAAAAAGATCAGCTGCGTTATATCGTCAGTTTTGGTGAATCGTCGCTGCTGGATGAGATCCCGCTATCCATGCCAGCTCAGCACCTGATCATTTCCATTACCGATGATTGCACGCCAACGCCAGAGATTGTCAGCAAGCTACGCGCCTATCGAACCGAAGGTTACAGAATCCTCATGGATGGCAAGGTGCTGGTTAACGACTGGCGTAACCACTTGGAGCTGGTGGACATCTTCAGTATCAGTATGGAACGCTCGAAAGCGGCAGAATGGGAAGAAACCATTGCCCAGTATTCCCAACAGGTTTTTCTGGCAAGGAAGGTGGAAAAGCAGGAAGAGTTGGTCGCTGCACAGAATGCGGGTTTTGCATTGTTTCAGGGCTACTTTTTTGAAAAGCCACAGATCAAACGCTCAGAAGACATTGCGCCTTCGGTGATGTCTCTGCTTGATGTTTGTATTGTTATCAACCGGAATCCAGATGACATAGACACCCTGACGAAGGTGATCTCGAAAGATGTCTCTTTGCTCTACAAAGTGGTGGCGAGCGCAAATATTCTGGCGAAGACAAAAACCAACAAGATTGCCAACCCTCGTCAGGCCGTCGTGTATTTGGGTGTGCAGGCGCTCAGGCGCTTGGTGTCCTTGCTCATTATGTCCAATTTGAACCATCAACATGCGTCACAGCTGCAAAATACTTCCCTGACTCGCGCAACCTTCCTTTCGACGCTGCCGTTTGAAGCCAGCGATTTCAATTCTGATGAAGCGTTTATCGTGGGCGCTTTCTCAATGTTGGATGTCATGTTGAGTAAACCCATGTCCGATATCGTTGATGTACTGGATTTATCTCAAAGTGTGAAAAACGCGCTGGTGAATAAAGAGGGTACTTATGGTCAGCTGCTGAGTCTTTGTCAGGACATTGAGCAGGCAGGTGGAATGGGTTGCTGCATTGGTGTAACCAGTTATCTCTGAATGACAAAACAGTGACCAAAGTTTTCGACCAGGCCAGAAGTAGCATCGCCGACATCACGTCAAGTATGCAGGTATAACACTATGTTAATGATGCGCACCAAACTTGCTGTGATTTTGGTTGTCAGCGGCACGCTGATCCTGAGCCTTTTCGGTATCTATAACTACTACAAAACCCATGATCGCCTTTATGGCGAAATGGACTATGAAATCAATGCCATTGCGACCCGGCTTTCCCTCCGCTTGCCAAACCAGCTGTGGAATTACGATTTCGACGCCATTATCAATGATCTCCAGAGTGAATCGCTGTCGCGGTTTGTTTATCGCATTGAAGTGGTATCAAAGGATGATAATTTCCGTCATATCACGGCACCGAAAGACGGCCGTTTTGACAATGAATTCCGTCTGCGAAGCTTTCCCCTTATCTACACAGAATTGAACGAACCGAACAAAGTGGGTGAGCTGATCATTTATGAAGACCCGCGCCCTATCGACAATACGCTGACGTCGGAAATTGTGTCTGGCATTGTTCAGGTGTTTTTGCTCGATCTGATGATCATGTTTTTGATCTGGAAGTATGCCCGTGCCATTAAAGAGATTGAGTCGAGCAAGAACTATCTCAATACCATTATTCACAGTTACAAAGACGGGTTAGTGGTCATGGCTGATGATCACAGGGTGACCACGCTTAATGAAGCGGCAAGAAGGATGTTCGAACTGGAGGACACGCCGCTGGAAAATGTCTCTCTTGCCCAGATAATTGCCAAAGTAGTGCCGGATTCGCGTGCGTATTTCTCACAGGCGCTTTATGGATTTAATACCAAAAACCTCAATTACGAGTTAAACGGCGAGAAAAAATAAAGTCATCGTTCAGGTTCGCTCAACACGCATTGATGTGGGAGAGCAGCAACTGCAGGCGGCGATCATCCGGGACATTACTGAGCAGCACCTGGATAAGATCAAAGTTTCCAAAGGCGCTGAACTCTTCTCGGCCGTAAAAGCGCTTCAGGATCAGTTCCTGACCAGTGAGGATTTTCATAACAGCTTTCGTGAAGTGCTGAAAATCCTCCTGAAAATTGGTGAAAGTAACCACGGTATTATCGTCGAGCTTGATTACGACTCTGCTAACAATTACCGCGTGTTGGCGCAGACACGACTGATCGCCAACGGTTATGTGTCGGAACAATTCGTCAATGGTGTGGTCACCAAAGTGATAGAAACCCAACAGGGTGATCGGAGTCTGCAACTGGCGGGGCTTTCTGCCGATAAAGGGAATCTCATTATTAACTCACTCAGCATGCCGCTTTTCCTGTCCAACCAGTTGGTGGGTGTGGTCTGTCTGTTTGATGAGTCCACCAATTATGATGAAGATCTGCTGAACTGGCTTGAGCCTGTCCTTTCCAGTTTGAGTGCGATGGTCAACTTTGCGCGCCAGAAAAACCTCAACGACCAGATCACCCAAGAAATGGTGCATGCCAAGGAAGAAGCGGAGCGCGCCAACGAAGCAAAGACCAATTTCTTGGCCATGATGAGCCACGAAATCCGCACGCCCATGAATGGCATTGTGGGTATGTCCAACCTGTTGAAAGAAACGCCGCTCAACCAGCAGCAATCCTACTTTGTTGACACCCTGGTGCACTCATCCAATGCATTGCTCAACATCATCAATGATGTGCTTGATTTGACCAAAATCGAAGCGGGCAAAATGCAGCTGATTGAACAGGAGAGTGAGCTTTCTGAATTGGTTCATGACGCGCTGGTGGTTTTCCACGCCAAAGCGGTAGAAAAAAGCCTTCGCTTGCATTGCTTGATCGAGCCAAATTTGCCGCGCTGGCTAATGCTGGATCCAGTTCGTTTCACTCAGATATTGCTCAATCTGGTGGGTAACGCGGTGAAATTTACCAAACAAGGCTCGGTGATGGTGCACTTGAGCCGGGCGCTGGATATGGAGCATCCTGTCCTTCGCCTTGAAGTGAAAGATACCGGGATAGGTATTCCAGAAGAGAATCTTGACGCCATATTTGAAAACTTTACCCAGGTCGACAGCTCATATTCCCGCTCCTATCAGGGAACCGGTTTGGGTTTGCCGGTTTGTCTAAAACTGACGGGATTGATGGGTGGTGTCATTCGTGTGATAAGCAAAGAAGGTGTGGGGACGACCTTCTGTGTTGATCTGCCGCTTAAAGCGGTCACGGGTAACAACGATACCCTGTACAGCGGAATGATCCTAAAGCCTGAATTGCAGCAGGTGACGGCGCTAGTGGCGACCCGCGACACCCAGCTCTATGCCGTTTTCAATGCCTACCTCAACAGTATCGGTATGCCGGTTAAGCAATACGACCCTCAGAGCCCGCGATCAGAAGCGGTCGATTCACAACACTTGCTCTTTATTGACGACAATATGATTGGCGAGATGCGTCCTGTGCTGAATCAGGCCGCGAATGCCATTTTGATCAGCCATGATAGCGTTGTTGATGAACATGGAATGCCATGTTTGATAAACCCTATAAGCCAATTGCCCTTTTCCACGCATTATCCGTGGATGGCGCGGTTGAAGAAAAAGAGGAATACGCGCTGTCAGAGACAGTCCGCTTTGATGGATTGAATGTTTTGATAGCAGAAGATCACTTGGTGAATCAGGACTTAATGGTATTGGTATTAAACGGGCTGGGGTGTAAATCAACCATTGCTGACAACGGCCTTGAAGCGTTGGAAAAACACCGCGCGACGCCATTTGATCTGATTTTGATGGACTGCCAGATGCCAGAAATGGACGGATTTGAAGCAACGGAAAAAATCCGCCAGTTCGACCCCAGTGTGCCAATTATTGCGGTCACCGCGAACGCGCTTTCAGGTGACTCTGAACGCTGTTTACAGTCCGGAATGAATGCGCATTTGGCTAAACCTTTCACCAAAGAGCAATTGGTCAACCTGATGATGCTCTATGTGCCATCTACCCAGTCTGGTTTGCCCGAATTCGAAGGGGCAGACAGTGCAATGTTTGAAGAAGAAGTAGCAGAACCGTCCGTAGTGAATGGCGAAAACACGATGGAGCAAAGTGTCCAGTATCTGGATCTGGCGCAATTGAAAGACCAGATTGGTGATAGCGCTGAGATGATGCAGATGATTCTGGCTAAATATTTAAAATCCCAGCAAGCAGATATTGATGCGTTTGAGGCGGCGTTGAGGGATAACGATATTGCTGCCGTGCGAAAAATTGCCCATAGGATGAAAGGTGCAGCAGCGATGATTGGCGCAAAATCCTTCGCAGAGCTGTGCCTGAGTATAGAGAAATATGAGGCCAGTGAAAGCACAGACTTCCAGTCAATGTTTAGCCAGTTGAACCATCATGCGGATGCCATTGTAAAAGAAGTGGAGAGCCTTACAGCGGCTTGATTAAAAGACGCGCGATATGGCGTGATTTTCACGCCACTGTGCGTTTCTGTTTGTTTCCCCTGCCAATATCAACACCCTTTCATATCCCATCTGTTCAAACAAAATTTCATGCGCCCATGTTGTATTTTTACGGAAAATTTACCTGTATTTCATTGGCTTGTTTCATCCTAAAACCTTGTATGGGTTCACAGAATAAAATTGTCATATTATCTTCGGTGAAAGCTTGAGAAATTTAAAATGTGAAATTTCAGTGAGTTAAGCGAAAAAATCGGGTGTGGATAAATGGTTTTTATCCACAAAAACAGTTGATAAGTCGGTAGACTAGTTCGCTAATCACTGAATCTATGCGGCTTCCGGAAAAGTCAATATGCAGGTTTTGAACGGACTCAGATTAGGCTTTTTAACTCGCTCATCAAGCAGCAATATGCCGCAAAATTTTTTACTTTTTATCCATACGGTGTTCGAGTTTTAGGGTACGGTTCAGGGCAAAGTAACCCAACAATGCTGCCAGAATAGAACCGATGAAAATTGCAATTCGGGACAGATCAACCAAGCCGTGGTTTTCGGCCCCGGGGAAGGCGAGTGTGGTGATAAATATCGACATGGTGAAGCCGATACCACATAGAATGGATGACGCGAACACATGGTGGAAAGTTAAACCATGAGGCATATTGGCTATTCCTGCTTTCACCGCAAGGTAGCAGGCTAATGTGATTCCCAAGGGCTTGCCGACAAGTAAGCCAACGGCAATACCTAATACCAGTGGTTCAAAAATCATACCCATACTGAAATTGGCTAACGGAACCCCAGAGTTGGCAAACGCAAAGAGGGGAAGGATGGCAAAACTGCTCCAAGGGTGAATGCCATGTTCCAAATCCCGCAATGGACTACGTACTTGTGTTCCCTGACACGAAGTGGAATAGAAAAACCGACGATGACCCCGGCGACGGTAGCGTGAACGCCTGATTTCAACACAGCGACCCAAAGAATAGCGCCCACCAACAGGTAGGCTGTCAGACGCGAGACATTTTTCGCGTTCATGTAAAACAGCAGCGCACTGGCAAAGACGGCAATAGTTAGCGAAAACACGGAGAGGTCACTGTTAAAGAAAACAGCAATAATCACGACGGCGCCAGGTCGTCTATCACCGCCAACGCCAACAGAAATACTTTCAGGTTGGCCGGTGCCCGGCTGCCAAACAATGCCAGCACACCCAGCGTGAAAGCGATGTCGGTTGCAGAGGGGATAGCCCAGCCTGCCATGACGTCTGGGTTGTTGTGATTAAATAGCACAAACACGATAACGGGTATGACCATCCCCCAATAGCAGCAACGACGGGGAACATGGCGCGACTAAAGCTGCGAAGCGCACCTTGAATTAGTTCTCTCTTGACTTCCAGCCCGACCAGCAGAAAAAACAGTGCCATCAGGCCATCGTTAACCCACAGCAGCAGGTTTTTTTCGATATCCAAATCGCCAATTTTAATGTGGACAGGCATGTCCAGAAGGGAGAAATAGTACTGTGCGAGAGGAGAGTTCGCTAACACCAACGCAGCAAATGCGCTGATGATAAGGATAATACCGGGTGCGGTTTCCGGCCGTAACAGGCTGGTATTCGATTGTGTCAAAACACTTCTCCACCAGAATGTGTCAACCATCAACGTCAGGTCGTTTAGTTATAAGTCTAATAAGATTCAGTGGGAAAGGGCAAAATATGGCTCTCTCATTGGCGGGAAAGAGCCGAAAAATGTCGGCATTGTCTCGAATCCTAAGTGCGGGCGACTTTTACCGAGAGCGTCAGGTCAAATACTGCCATGGGTTCATCACCATGCAGGGAGGGGCAGGTAGCAGTGATCCGAACGGGCTGGTTAACGCGCTCGCCGGTTGCAAGGGTTTCATCCAACATCTTGTCGATGAGTTTGCCGTCGTTACAGGTAAAAATGACATCGGCTTCGGGACGTTTTAAAAACTCTCCCGTCACTGCTTTGAAAGCCAGAGATATTCTTTTTCCGCGGGCTTCTGCTTTGCTCATTGCCATAAAACCGCCCGCTACATCGGCACCCACTGCCAGAGTGCCAAAGTACATGCTGTTTAGGTGGTTTTTGGTGCGCCGCTTTAGGGGAATAAGTACTTTAACCTGCTCTTCATCTAACTGCAGGATGCGTGGCCGGCAATACCAAATCAGGGAACTTTAAAGAACCCAAACAATTTGAGCATACGGTTGGCGTGGGCAAGTGACTGTTTCATGCATCATCCTTGAGGCTATGATTTGCCTCCAACGTAATCGCTCAACTGGTCGGATGTCAATGTAATGATTGTGTTAACAACTGGCTATGTGATCAGACCAAGTAATTGGGCACGGCAGAATGCACGATGGTTTTACTGTCCTGAATTTCGTTGCCAGCAATCATTGCCTTTACCTGCTCAATGCTGAATTCAACCACTTCAATGACTTCATCGTCATCCATTTCAGCGTGACAAGGAGAAAGCCCCTTAGCTGCAAAGAGGTATTGCACTTCATTGCAAAATCCCGGTGCTGGCAGGCATTCACCCAACGCCAACCACTCTTTTGCCTGTAACTGGGCTTCTTCTGCCAACTCGCGTTGGGCGCACAGGGTGATATCTTCACCACTTTCCAGGGTGCCTGCGGGGAACTCGTAAATCCATTGCTTGATGGAAGGACGGTATTGTCTGAGCAATATCAGGGTGTTGTTTTCAGTGATTGGGATGATCAGAACCGCACCGGGGTGGGTGAGGGTAACATGCTTGGTTGTCAGTCCGTTTGGAAGGGTCAGTGTTTCTTCTTCAAGGGTGAAGCGTTTCCAAGCAAATAAAGGGGCAGCGTTTTCCATGGGGGATAACCAATCTGAGTGAATTTTGCCTTTACGTTATCTGGCTTGGGTTTTAATCAGAAAACCTATTGAGAAAGCGCTCAGAAAAATGTGATCAAGCACAATAAAAACTGCGAGCTAAAACAGAAATGTGGTAATATTCGCGCCAAATTTTGATGGGGTGTCGCTGGGTTCGTGATTTGAATCGGCTCGGTAACTCCCTGTAATGATGATTATTCTGGAGTAATACCTTGCAATTCGAAGACCTGGGCCTAGACAAACGCTTGTTAAAAACGATTGAACATTGGGGATTTAGCGCCCCGACTGATGTTCAGGCTGCGGCTATTCCTGTGGCCTGCGCTGGGAAAGATTTGTTGGCATCGTCTAAAACGGGCTCAGGTAAGACATTGGCATTCCTGCTTCCTGCCATGCAACGTGTGATGCGCGGTAAAGCGCTTAGCCGTCAAGGGCCGCGCGTTGTGATGCTGGCACCAACCCGTGAACTGGCTAAACAGGTATATGGTGAGCTGCGTAAGCTGGTGGCCGGTACCCAATATAAAGCTGCGTTGATTCTGGGTGGTGAAAACTTCAATGATCAGGCGAAAGAGTTCCGTAACAACCCAGTATTTGTGGTTGCGACACCGGGCCGTCTTGCTGATCACCTTGAACACCGTCATGTGAACATCGAAGGGTTGGAAATGCTGATCCTGGATGAAGCTGACCGTATGCTTGATCTGGGCTTTGCACCGCAATTGAATGCGATTAACAACGCTGCCAATCACCGCCGCCGCCAGACACTGATGTTCTCAGCAACGCTGGATCACCAGCAGGTGAACGATATCGCAGCGGACATGCTCAACGAGCCGAAACGTGTCGCGATTGGTTTTGTGAATGAAGAGCACAAGGACATCGAGCAGCGTTTCTACCTGTGTGATCACCTTGACCACAAACAGGCGCTTTTAGACCGCGTGATGGAAGAAGAGCAGTACCAGCAAATGATGGTATTCACGGCGACACGTGCGGATACTGATCGTCTGGCGAAGGTTTTCGTTGAACGTGGCATCAAAGCGGTAGCATTGAGCGGTGAACTGAGCCAAAGCGCCCGTAACCGCATCATGAACGAGTTCGAACGTGGTCTTCATAAAGTACTGGTAACCACGGATCTGGCTTCCCGTGGTCTGGATATTTCCAATGTTTCGCACGTCATTAACTTTGATATGCCAAAGCACGCTGAAGAATATGTTCACCGTATCGGTCGTACCGGCCGTGCGGGTAATAAGGGCGTTGCAATTTCTTTTGTTGGTCCGAAAGACTGGAACAGCTTTAAAAACATTGAAGGCTTCCTGGACAAGCGCATGAACTTTGCGATCTTTGAAGGTCTGGAAGGTAAATTCAAAGGTTTGAAGCCTAAACCTAAGAAGACGTTTGCCAAGAAATCATCTGGCAAAAAGCCTGTGAAAAAACCAGCAGCGAAGAAAACAGCTCCTCAAAACCGCGACAGAAGTTTCTATAAAGGGGTTTCTGTGGGTGAAGAAGTGTTCATGGTTAAGAAAAAGAAACCAGACGCTGAATAATTAGACAGAAGGCGCCTACATACGGCGCTTTTTCGTGTTTAATTGCATGGTTTTTTTCAAACAAGGAGTTTTGATGCGCACTTTTCAAGTCAATGGTAAAACCATGGCATTCCAGGATGTCGGCAGTGGCCCGGTTGTTTTATTTGGTCATAGCTATCTGTGGGACAGCCAAATGTGGCAACCACAAGTGGAAGCACTCAGTCAGCAATACCGCTGTATCGTTCCTGATCTGTGGGCACACGGGCAATCTGAATCTGCACCGGATCAGACAAAAACTCTCCAGGACTATGCTGATGATATTCTCGCGCTGATGGATCATCTGGATGTTGAGTCGTTCAGTCTGGTTGGATTATCAGTCGGTGGTATGTGGGGTGTGGAACTTGCTTTGAAAGCGCCCCAAAGGGTGAAAAGTCTGGTGTTGATGGATACTTTCGTGGGTTATGAACCGGAAGTCACCAAGGCAAAATACTTCAGTATGTTTGATACCATCGAACAGATGAAAATGATCCCAGAGCCTATGAGCGATGCGATCGTACCGCTCTTTTTCTCAAACAATGCAGAAGCTGAACATCCAGACCTGATATCGGGTTTTCGCCAGAAACTGGCCTCGCTGCGTGGTGAAGCTGCGGTGGAAACCGTGAAAATTGGCCGTATGGTGTTCAATCGCCGTGATGCATTTGATGATATCGAAAAACTGACGTTACCGACTTTGGTGATGGTAGGTATGGAAGACAAGCCACGCCCGCCGCTGGAAGCCCAGTTGATGCATGATGCAATTGATGGCAGTCGTTATCAATTGATCCCGCAAGCAGGACATATCAGCAACCTTGAACAACCTGCTGTCGTGACTGAAGCCCTGCAACAGTTCCTGTCGGTAGTTTACGCGTAAGTTGCCCTGTGTATTAAAACCAGATGAAGCCAATATTCATCTGGTTTTTTCTATATTCCTCCCATTATCCATCCATCTGGTATCCAAGGTGTGTAACTGCAGATGTCGGACGTACAAACCCCACAAAAGTGAAATTGATATAGAGACATGTCACGCTTTTGGTACGCACTTCCTTTACAGGTTAAAAATTACCACTTCTCATCGAGATTTACGCCTTGGGCTTGGCTATAATCTCGCTCGAATTTGAAGATTGAACATTTTGCGGCAAACGGCATTACTCGGTGAGTATCACCATGCGCCCGTCCGTGTTGAGGAGTATAAAGTGGAAACTGTACTGGTTATTGCGTTTGTTGTCGCTGCATTCTTTATCGTAAAGAAAGAGCGTTCAAACCGTCTGTAAACTGAAAAATTAGCGCTGAACTACCTTTTTTGATAATCATTATTTTTCAACGCTATCAATAAGTAAATGCACTGAATGAGAGAAGAAACGCGGGTTTTTCCTTGAAAGTGCCAAAAGAAAAGCAGGGCTGGCCCCGCTTTTTTTATGTTCGTTATTCGCAGACAATGAGTGCGTTGTGGGCTGACACTAACAGGTGAGACTTCATTGCTTGCTGGGCGTCAGGCGCAATACCAAACACATCGTAAATACCCGTCACCGTCCCTTGTTCTTCTTCACTGCTGAACAACATACCCGCAGCTTTCGGGTTGCCTTCCTGCATAGCAACAACCAGCTCGACATGAATACCGTCTGGGGTGGGGATATCAGTCAGAGAAACCTGGGATAAATACTCCATCAAGGTTTCGCGCTCACTCTCCGGCCATTTCTGTGCCAAGGTCATCGCGTATCTAACCATCAGTGGATGGCAGTCGACGCGGTAGAAAGTATATCCATCAGTGTCGCTGTCTGGATGGGAATTGCTTACCAATTCTGGTTGCTTTTCTGCCGCTTTATATAGCGCGAGACCGGCTTTACTCTCTTTCGTCGGAAACTGAGCCTGTTCGATGTGGCTGGCCATCCAACTTTGTTTTTTGTGGAAATGTGAGAGAACGGTTGAATCGCTCATTTTCGGCTCCTGAGCCTGCGCGGGAGTGCGTTTGTGGTTCGATAATAGCGCTGGAAAAAGAAATAACAATGCTGAATTCGTAAAACAGGAAAAAAGATTGTTCACCTGAACAAAGCTTAACCAGTTGATAATTGAGCTTTGTAGGGAGGTTAGGGTATAAAATAGGAAATTCCAAAGGCTTAGGCTCGAAAATCAGGTTCCCCTTTTATGTCCCGACAACACCTGCAAACCCAGTTTTCAAAAATTTATACCTACTTTGAAGGTAAGGACAGCGATACCAACCTGGAGACCATGGCTGAGATCTTCAGCTGTACACGACGTAATGCGCGTATGGTGCTGGCAAAAATGTCTGAGCAGGGCTGGCTGAGCTGGGAACCTGCCGTCGGGCGCGGCAAACAGAGCCGTTTGTGCTTTCATCGCAGCGATACTGATCTTCAGATGAAGCGTGTGCGCGATTGGGTTAAAGAGGGGAAACTGGATGCTGCACTGGAAGAGCTGAACAACGACGCGGCTAAGCTGGCGCGTTTAATTCAGGAGCAGTTAGGCGTTTCAACCCAGGAAGGGAGGCAAATAATCCGTCTCCCATACTATCGCGCATTTCCATCGCTGAATCCAAGTAAGCCGCTTCGCCGATCTGAACAGCATCTTGTCACCCAGATTTTTAACGGCCTGACACGCATCAATGAAAGTACTGAATGCATTGAGCCGGATCTGGCACACCACTGGGAAGCGATAACACCATCGCATTGGCGTTTTTATCTGCGTCCTGCTGTGCGCTTTCATGATGGCAGCCTGCTGAGCGTGGATGATGTGATTTGGTCATTGGAATCTGTGCAGAACAATGCCTACTTTTCGAATATTAAGCACATTGCAGCACCGGCAGAGAATGTGGTTGATTTTGTTCTCCATAAACCGGATTGCCGGTTTGCGGACACATTGGCGGTACCGCAGGCTTCTATTCAGTCAAAACAGGCGGCTGGCACTAAAGAGGCCGACCGGTTTCCAATCGGCACCGGCCCTTACCGCGTTGCGGAAAATAATGACCGTCAGTTGGTGCTCAAAGCACATGATGAGTATTTCGGCTTCCGCGCATTGACAGATGAGATTGAAATCTGGGTACTCGACAGTGCGGCCATGTGTTACCTGCAACCCAGCGCCTCACTCGACCCAACTGCGTTGGATTCGCGGCAGGGGGCGTTACATTCGGGCACCAATGAAAGGTTGGAGCTGGATGAAGGATGCAATTATTTATTGCTGAATCGCCGTAACGGTATTGCCAAAGATCCCGAATGGGCGGCGTATATCAGCCAGCGTGTGTCGTCACTGATGTTACTGCCCCACTTGGCGCAAAAGGGAATTGGCGAGTACCGCCTTACAAATGCTTATGGCTTGATTCCTGGTTGGATTCACACAGCGATTTCTCACGTGACACTGTCACCACCTTCGCAGCGTCATTTGCGTTTGGTCCATCAAGCTGACAATCCACTTTTTCCGCTTTTGGCCGATGCATTGAAAGATATGTTGGCAGAAGACGGCATTGCACTGCAGATCGACGCAGTGTCTTATGAAGAAATTATGCAGCCAAGAAACACCAAGAAAATCGATATCTGGTTGTGTGGTATGAGTCTGGGCTCAAAGCGCCGTGATGCGATTTTGCCTTGGATGATGAATTTCGAACACATTTCTGCGGCCATGCCTGATGCAGAGTTTGCTGAACTTGTCACCGCAATGGACGACTGGCGTGCAACAGCGGATACGCCATTTGACGCGGAATCAGTGGGTCGAAAACTGGTCACATCAGCCCAGCTTGTCCCCATGTTCCATATCTGGCTGGGTGTGGTTGAAGGACGCGATCTGGAAGATGTCGCCTCCAACAAGGTCGGGTGGTTCGATTTTAAAGCAGTGTGGCGAAAACCAGAGTTCTAACGACCATTAAGCGTTCTATACCCAAACAACCTGAAGATGCAGGATTCAGCGAGATTGACTGGGGTTGTGATCGCGGCGTTCCTTTGTAGATGTAGTCACCTCCATCAAAAAGGAACAACAAAGAGCACGGCGTCAGTCAACTCGCCCGAAGGGAGGGCACCAATGCGCCCACTTCTTCGTTAAATTCCACGGAAATAGAGCGACTATTCCGCGTAAAATTTGCCTCGAATTGAACGCATTGATGACCTCTGAATGCGAGCATCTTTAGGTCGTTTGGGTATAACCTCCATCAGAAAAACGCAAAAGCGGCGATCAGCAGCAACGGAAGCGTGATAAGGGTAAAGAAGTTCCCGAAAAGCACCATAGACGCCACTTTATCCGGGCCAACGTTAAACCGCTCTGCAAACAGATAGTTCATGACTGCAGGAGGCAGCATGGCAAAAAGCAGCAGCATTCTCAGGTGTTCTGATGGAAGTGGGATGAAGAAGTAAATCACGGCAAACGTGATAGCGCCTGTGACCAGACTAAGCACGGTGCTTAACACACCAACACCAAATCCTGACCATTGAATGCCCGTCAACTGCACCCCGAGGGAGATCAGCATAACGGGCACCGCCGCATTCCCAACCAGGATCATCGCTTCATTTAAAGGTGTCCATACCTGGATATCAGCAAAGTTAAACACCATTGCAAGCATCGCTGCTACCAGGATCGGCATTTTGAGTATGTGCTGGAAACGGTATTCGCTGTTGCTGAGCAGAGCGAGCCCAACGGTGATATGGAGCATCATCGAAACCACAAAAAGCAAAATTGCTGGTGCCTCAGCACTTGCGCCAAATGCATACCCAAACAGGGGAATGGCAAGATTACCGCTGTTGCGGAACATCTGAGGTGGGCCCCAGGTTTTAAATGGCAATTTGAGCAGCCCGCTGATCGGCACCATGAGCACGCCGGGGAGAAGTACAGCCACGATCGCAGCAATAAACATGGATGTTTGGTCACTACCCAACGGCATGACAGATAGCGTTGTGAAGATAAGGCAGGGCACCATTAAATCAATGTTGATCCGGTTGATGTGGCGCATGTCCGGGCGAAAAGCTTTACCGACAAAAAAGCCCGCAGCCACAACGGCAAAGACCGGAAACAATATACTGATGACTTTCTCGAGCATCCTTGCCCCTATTTAAATTGAGTCTCGGTTTGAGCGTGGGTACAGACAGTAAGGCGAGTGTGTGCTGAGCCAAAACCGGTAACCATTCCTTGCTTACTGCGGTTTCAACAGCTTGATAAAACACTGACAACTGTTTCAGTGTATCGCCAGATCATTGATTGGCAATGCCCAAAATTGAAAATAGCCTGAAACGTTTACAGTGAATAGGCTGCGGTCAACAGCATGTATTTATATAGAGGGATCCCATCCCGTTGGCGATGCAGGGGGTGGAAAATCCGCAGTTTGCCATCATTCAGGTGGCATTCCTGGGCAATGTCTTCGGCAAAATGATGGTCCGCATCCATCAGTTTGACGCCCTGTGATGCATAGTCATCACGGTGGATGGGTTGGTGACCGAGCCACCAGCATGGAACAGACTTGCTGGCCGACGAACGGTCAACCCAGTGATCGGCAACAATAATCAGGCGCTTTTCTTTGCCAGAAGAAGTATCCAGGTGTTCAAGTGCCCAAAGAGTGTCTTTAACCAGTGCTTTGCGACAGGCGGTATTGGCACTGATCAGCCGGTGCGCGACAAGATAAATTTGGTGTTCGGGGGAGTCGATGCGAAATACAGGCTGTTTTAAAGCCGCTTCTTCCATTTGGGCATAGGTGGCATCAATGTCGAGGTTGTTGTAACCATGAATGAACCGACGAGCCAACGCCTTGCCGAGATGACTCTCTTTCATGCCTCGGTTATGGATGGTCGGATAATGGTGTTCACAAAAACTCAGGCAGTCTGATTGAAATTCCCTGAGGCTTTGCGAAATGAGTTCATCCAGCAAAAATGCCCACTCCAAAAATAATCATAACTACATAGGGTTACCTAAAGTATGGCAAAAAAAGAGAATTTGCTATAACTGGTTATGCTATTTGTGCAGAACATACGTTCTCTGGGTGAATGATGTGCTATGTCCTGCGAGCTATGGGGCGGGCAAATATACGTTTGAGTGAACGCCAACGGAAAGAGAGCAGTGCAAACGCCAAAAGAATGTACAGCGATGGCTCCAGGATTTCTGATTTTTGCGACCAGTAAAAATGGACAGGAGCCAACACTAGCACAAGGTAAACCCAATTATGCAGTGACTGCCATTTCGCACCCATTTTGCGCTGGATAGCGGCAGTGGATGTGACGGTAAGCGCGAGTAAAATTACCCAGCAAACAGCGCCGACGGTGAGGTAGGGACGAGACACGATTTCCTCACCCATCAAAGCAAGGTTGAAAGAGAGATCCAGGGCGAAGTAAGTCAACATGTGCAACGTCGCCCAAAAGAAGCTGTAAAGCCCCATAACCCGACGACATCGCACTAACATGCCTTGTTTGAAGTAACGGGCGACTGGGCTGATAAGCATGGTCAGCAACAGGGTATTTAACGCAGCCAGCCCGGTAAAATGGGTAATACCGTCGACAGGATCCGCGCCAAATGCCTGAGAGAGCGTCAACCAGACCAACTGGGCAAGAAAGCCAAGCTGACGCCATGAATAAGCACTTTAATCCAAACAGTGTGCTTAAGGGTTATACGCATCAGAAATTCGATCCCAAATCCATGCCGCTGTAGAGGCTTGCCACTTCGTCTTGGTAGCCATTGAACATCGCCGTAGGCTGACGACGGGAGCTGAATAAAGAGCCTTCGCCGATAAAGCGTTCAGATGCCTGACTCCAGCGCGGGTGATCCACCTGCGGATTCACATTGGCATAAAAGCCGTATTCGTGTGGGGCGAGCATATTCCAGGTAGTCGGTGGTTGTGACTCCAGCAGATGGATTTTTACGATTGATTTGATGCTTTTGAATCCGTATTTCCACGGAACAACCAAACGAATCGGTGCACCGTTTTGTGGAGCCAGCGTCTGGCCGTAAAGACCTACGCTCAGCAAAGTTAACGGATTCATGCTTCATCCAGTCTGAGACCTTCTACGTAGGGGTAGTCTATCCCGCCACCTGCCATCCGGGAGCGTTGGCCGACCATCTGCTCGGGGTCATACAGTGTTTCAAATGCAACGTATTTAGCGCTGCCGAGTGGATCCGCCTCTTTGAGCAATGCAGCAAGCGAAAAACCAACCCAAGGGATGTTCATCGACCAAGCTTCAACGCAGCGCATTCTGTAGTAGCGATCTTCCAGTGGGAAACGCTTAATCAGGTCTTCATAGCCCAATTTGAGTGGCTTATTGACCAAGCCTGTGACTTCGAGTGTCCACGGGTTAACAGAAAAAGACTGACTGTTTCGTACCGGGTCGCCTTTGCCGGTACCAAACTCATAAAAATTGTTGTAGGAAAGCACTTTAATTTCAGGGGTCAGTTCCAAGTTGGTACCCATCGTGCTTTTAGATGCAGTCAGTGGCGTGCGCGCAAAAATAACCTCTTCAGATGCCTTTTCTTCGTCGCCACCACCAAAGATATCGAAAATGTTCGCATGTGATTGGGCAGCGAATGGCAGTGACGCCGTCACAATACCCAGCTTTTTCAAAATCTCACGTCGGGACTTGTAAACTGACTCGGGTGTCAGATCGTTCTCCTTGACTGCGGATTTTTGGATAATCGGATCAGCATCAGGTTACTCCATCTTCAATTAGCGGGGGGACAGCATTGCCCCATTGCAAGTACAGACCTATATAACGTTGAACTTCTTTCATTAGTTACGTTTTCCATGAAAAATCGTTGTCTGGTGAATAGCAACTGTGATGAAACGCAGATAGAGCGGTGAATTGTAGGTAAAAAATGCAAAAAATAGTTATATTCCAAACGTTTGTTACCTGAACATTTGCTATCGCGTTGAAAAGGAATTTTTTAATGAATGGACCGATAAAACGGTTGCTCCTGTCTCTTGCATTGTCTCTTCCTGCGGCAACTTCCATGGCACAAGGCCTTTCTGCAGGCGTATTTCTGGGTTCGCCTATGTCTGGCGTGACGGTGTCACAATATGATTTGCGACTTTCAATTGGTGTCAAAGATCTCGGCGTTGCCGTGGACAGGGTTTGGAATCTTGGGGAGTGGTTGGCCCGGCCGGATTTGAGCTTGATGTATGGTTATACTGGGGCTTTGTGGGTTGATGATGACAACCATAAATGGGGGCCAAGGGCAGGCGTTGGCGTTGCGATGCCAATGGGAACAGGCAACATTGAATTATACGGCGAGGCAGGTTCAACCTGGTACTGGCAAGAAGATGCGACGTTCAAGTTTGAAGGTGCATTTGGCTTAAGAGCCTATTTCTGATTTGACCACCCATTTGCATTCAAACCTAGAGCGCGCCGAAAGGCGCGCTTTACGTTTTGTAGCACCGCTGAGAAATTTACGCGAATAACTGTGGCTATTGAAGGGGATACCCATCAGCAAAGATTCGCTGTCGTGTTATGTTTGATATATGTTTATACACGCAATAAATGTCTACCGGAGAATCAACGCAAGATGAAAGCCATGCGCAAATTGTTACCGCTATTGTTGAGTTCTGTTTTGTCGACCACAGCATTGGCAGTCGAATACCCTTGGCCAGAATCAGATACGCGTTTGATTGGCGATAACCCTGTACATATTGTTCAGCCCGGTGAGCATATGGAGCAGATAGCCAAGCAATACAATGTTGGTTTTCTCGCGTTATTGTCCGCCAACCCAGGGGTTGACCCTTATCTGCCTGAGCCGGGCACCTTTGTCACCGTTCCTCAGCAATTGATCCTGCCGGAAGTGGATTACGATGGCATCGTTATCAATCTGGCAGAGTTACGACTTTACTACTTTGATAAAGCTGAAAAGAAACTGAATATATTCCCGATTGGTATTGGCCGTATTGGCCGGGACACGCCGGTAATGAAAACCAAGATCAGCCAGAAGCGTGAAAACCCGACCTGGACACCGCCGCTAAGCCTGCGCAAAGAGTATTTGGAAGAGCGCAATATCGTATTGCCGGAAGTTGTTCCTGCGGGACCGGAGAACCCACTCGGTACCCATGCATTGCGACTCGCCTATGGCTCAGGATCTTACCTCATCCACGGAACAAACAAAGACTTTGGTATTGGGTTGAGGGTGAGTGCCGGTTGTATCCGCATGCGCCCGGACGATATTGTTTGGCTGTTCGACAAAGTGTCAGTCGGGGAGAAGGTGCGTGTTATCAACGAACCGGTCAAAACGGCCTATGAACCTGATGGTACTGTTTATATCGAGGCACACCGTCCCTTGTCAGAAGACGAATCAGAGGCGGGGAAACGCTTGTTGACCAAGCCGGATGAACGAACAGATGATTGGCTGAAGACCAATCACAAAAACGTGAGCCGTTACCGTGCGGCGTTAGCGGTGCAGTCTGGAATGCCTATACAGGTAGGAAACACAGTGGCACCCTAAGAGGGTGCCACTGAATTACAACAAAGCAATAAGCGCAGTGAATTACTTGGTGTAAGACTGCGCCATGTTGTCGATGCGCTCGTTAGCGCGAGCTGCTTCGTCATATGCCAGTGCTGAAGCAGCTGCTACATCAGCAACGTCGCCTTGTAGTGCGGAAACTTGGTTGGAAAGAGAATCTACTTTAGACGACAGGTCAGCAACGCTTTGCTCAAGAGCCGAATTGTTTGAACAACCAGCCAGTACTGCACTGGAAGCGATTGCTGCTAACGCTAAGAGACGAATTTTCATAGTTAAAACCTCATCATTTTTGTTGGGTTGCTTTACTGCTTATAAATTAACCTGTTAATAACTGGCTGCAGTATAAACATAGACTGCGTTTTACTATTCTGCCGCCTGCCGCACCCTTCTGTGCGCCTCAATGTTGATACAGCTTAAAAAACTAAGCCTCACTTAAGCATAAAAGTTTAGAACTTTGGCAATTTATTGACCAGAGCCGTTACTGTGTTTCATTTTTGCGCCACCCATAATGACACGGATGGGAACATTTTGCGTGATTTTTGAGCCGTCTGAAAATACCAAAGTTAAAGCAATAGATTCACCGGGATTCAAAGGCTTTTCCAAATCGAACAACATGACGTGCAAACCACCTGGTTTCAGAATGGTTTCGCTCTGCTCCTCAATGGCAATCTCTTTTACCTGACGCATTTTCATCATGCCGTCTTTTTTAATGTGAGTGTGCAGTTCGACTTTTCCTGCTGCAGGCGTAGAAGCCTCAACCAACGCAATGGCCTTATCGCTGGTGTTCACCAACGTCATAAATGCGGCGCTGTTCGGCGCGTTCGGAGGTGTTGCTCGGGCGTAAGGGTCAACCACCTCAATGGCTGCCATCGCATTGAACGAAAGGGCTCCAATCAAAGCGCCGAATACCTGGCTCGAAATTTCATTACCAACTCCTTTTCGGTAAATAATTATTGTGTTTGAGTTTGTGCTGTTAGACGGATGATAGGTTCTGAAACCATATTTGGATTCAGGGTATGAGGTACCTTTTCCAGTAACTCACCATTTGGCTTTACGAAATAAAAATAGGAGCTGTGATCAACCGCGTATTCCATGCTGAATTTTCCAACTCGGTAATTTGGTAAAGCACGCCATATTTTTTGGCGAGAGCCGCTGTGTTTTCTTCAGAGGTACTGCCGCCTTCAATGCTAGGGTGAAAATATCCTGCGTACTCTTTCACTTTTTCTCCGGTGTCGCGTTTGGGATCAAGTGAAATAAAGACAGGGCGGACTTCGGAAAGCGCATCTTCCGGTACGGATTTTAGCGCCGCAGTCATAATAGCAAGGGAGGTTGGGCATACATCGGGGCAGTGTGTGTAGCCAAAATAGAGGATTCTGATCCTGTCGTCAGTCGTATCAAAAATATCGATCGTTTCATTGCCGCTTTGCAAAAGCCCGATATTACCAACGGGCTGAGCCTGTTGGTGATTCCATCATATAGCGGGCACCAAATCCGGCGATCAAAGCCGCGACAAGAACAAAGATTTTGAGTTTCATCGAGCCATCCTTACATCTACAGGTAATGAAACGGATTCATCCGGGCTGGATATGGTGCCGCGCCACGTCATTTTTGCGTCCATACAGATTGGCAGCATCAACTCCCCAGAGTAAGAGCCTGCATCGTTCTGAGACAGTTTGAGCTTATAAACGCCCATATTCATTTCCACACCTTCCAGCTCCAACATCAGATGGTCTGGCTTGTCACCCACCAGTTCGACATCCAAATTGCTTGGCAGCAGGGGTTTTGCAAAATCATCCGACAGGGTGACAGATGCATTGTCAAATTGGCAGGGTACGGTGCTGAGCATGCAATCTGGCTTGGGCATTGACGGTGCGTGCTTTTGTTCAAACAGCATTTTGTCAGCAATGAAAAATCCTGCTGCCAGACAGGCGAGAAGCGCGAATATTTCCAGTGCGCGGCGGCGATGAGGGTACCTAAGACTTCCATGGCACAGTTCAAGTAGACAAAGAGAAGCAAATCATAGCAGGTCTGAATGTGATTCTATGTGAGAAACGTCTTGAATTGATGGGACTCTGGTTCGGTTTAAGGCAATTTTACATTGTTTGAAAATTAAAAAAGGGCTGCAATTTGCAGCCCGGGACTCAATGAAGAGAAGTATCACTCAGCCAGTTTTTCAGAGACTTTTTCCAGCCCGATCACCAGGCAAAACCCAGAATCATCATGGCAATGGCAATACCAGTTGTGCCGGTTGTTGGGTCACTGCTTCAAATGCGCCTGGAGTCAGCACTTTTTCTACCAACGGTACTTGCTCACCGGCAGAGTTCACACGGAAACTGACCACTTCTTTCCATGGCCAAACCTTGCCCAGAGCACCAATCAACAGACCAGTCAGGAATGCAATGGTCAGACTGCGGTAGTTGCGAAGCAGCCAGGAAAGTACGTGAGAGAATGAAAGAATCCCCACCAGACAGCCAAGTGCGAACAACATGAGGATAGGCAGGTTGAAGCTTTTTACTGCATCGAGTACCGGCGCATACATACCTAGTAGAAGCAGGATAAAGCTACCAGAAATTCCCGGTAAGATCATCGCACAAATGGCAATTGAACCGGCGATAAAGACCGTCAACATGTTGAAATCCATTGAGATCGGACTGGCAACGGTAATGCCATAAGCGAATACAGCACCGCCGACCGCCAGCAGGATTTCACCTACTGACCAGCGCTCCACCTGCTTGATCATATGCAGCGCAGAGGCAACGATCAGGCCAAAGAAGAATGACCATATAACGATAGGGTGTTCGGTCAACGCATAAGAAACGGCCTTTGCCAGCGTCAGGATTGCAGTCAGGATACCTGCCAGCAAAGAACACAGGAATGTGCCGTTAGCATGACGCCAGACTGCTGAGAAGCCGTCTTTGCGCCAAAGTGAGAAAATGGAAGGGTTTACGCGACGGATGCTTTCGAGCAGTGTGTCGTAAATGCCAGTAATAAACGCAATGGTACCGCCGGATACACCGGGAACAACATCCGCGGCGCCCATCGCCATTCCTTTGAAAAAGGTTAAGATATTCTGCTTCATTTTTTGAATTTGCTAGCCAGACGAAAAAATGACGGCCATTATAACGGCTCTTCATCAAACAGCGATGAAATCCTTCAGTTTTCAACGCCCATTGATAGGCAGTTGCGAGCTGGCGCTTTCCGTCGGCAATGATTGGGTCTCCGTGAATAGGAAGAATATGGTCAAACGGCCAGGTCAGTATTTCCTGCAGTGACCAACGCAACAGTTTCAGTTCCTGGGTGCTGAACTGATAGGAGAGAGGTACTGCTGCCTGTGTGTCACATCCGCGGACTTTACCCATCAACCTGCGCATGGATGAACCTTCACTAAGGCGCATCAGACTTTCACCCATTAACAGTGTGCGGCTGACAGGATCGCACATGACCACTTCTTCATTTTCAACGTTGCCACGGATAACGGTATGGAAAAGCTGACCTTCCCAGCGTGAGGATGTCGCGGAGTTTAACAGCCCGTCAAAGCCGATATCGGTTCGTTTGGCGTCAAGCCCTGGCGCTGCATAGAAATACGCTTCCGGATAGGCCAGCCACCAATCAGACAGGGTGTTGTGCAAATATTGGTTCACTGTGGTGACGCAACTCACCTTGCCAAGCTTTTCGAGGCTTTGCATCAGTGGTTTGTTTAAATCACAGGGATTATGCACAAGCAGTGATTTATCAGCCAACCGCACCACAGTCATGCGTTGGCCGATATTTACGCCCATTCGCCTGTAGTCTGTGACATGGTGCCAAACATGATCCGAATGCCATTCAATCATTTAAATTCATCCTTGAATTTACGCACTTTTCTTCGCCACTTTAATACGAAAATTCATACTTAGATATAAGTGAAAACCTCTCCAATCCACAATTTTTTCATTCCTATTGAATATTCATTTATCGATAAAACGCTCAATAAAGCTGCGCGAATTAATGACTGTTCAATCACATTCTGATTTTTTGCCACCATAACCGGATTTTTAGAGTGATCTTTATCACGATTCTTTGCCTTTCCAATGCCTAACTTACATCCGACCCAACGCACAAGCAGTGAGTTGGAATGACTGAATAGCAATGGAGAAAAACGCTCTATGAGTTGGACAAAGGAAATCCTGAAAACTGAAAAACCGATCATCGCTATGTGCCATTTACGTGCACTTCCGGGTGACCCTGGCTTTGATAAAGCGGCAGGCATGGAATGGGTGTTGAAAAAAGCGCGCGAAGATCTACTGGCACTACAGGAAGGTGGCGTGGACGTTGTGATGTTCTCCAACGAATTCTCTCTGCCATATCTGACTAAAGTTAAGACTGAGACTGTAGCTCAATGGCAAGAATTATTGGTGAGCTGATGCCGGAAATTGACGTGCCATTTGGCGTCAACGTGCTGTGGGATCCAGTGGCATCGATGGATTTGGCCCAGGCGACCGGTGCGAAGTTTGTGCGTGAAATTTTCACCGGAGTATATGCGAGCGACTTTGGCGTTTGGGATACCAACTGCGGTGAATCTATCCGTCACCAGTACCGCATTGGTGCCGAAGACGTGAAAACTTTGTTCAACATCGTACCGGAAGCTGCAACGTACATGGCGCAGCGTGACATTGAAAGCGTAGCGAAAACCACAGTGTTCAACTGTAAACCTGACGCTGTGTGTGTGTCCGGTATGACAGCAGGCGCAGCTACCGACACCAACATGCTCGCAAAAGTGAAAGCGGCAGTGCCGGAAACCTTAGTGTTTGCCAACACCGGTTGTCGTGTAACGACTGTGGGTGAACAACTGGCGATTGCTGACGGCGCGGTTGTAGGCACGACGTTCAAACAGGACGGTGACTTCAACAAGTTTGTCGATAAAGCAAGGGTTCAGGAGTTTATGCAAGAGGTGAAGCGTATTCGCCAGTAAGGAAAGCCAAACCAATAAATTGGAACATCGAGGAAGTCTGAAGATGAAAAAATAACATTACTCGCCGCTGTAGCCGGCATGTCTCTTGGAAGTATTGCACAAGTGTCTGCGGCTGAAGAGTTGGAATTTGTCACTGTGCCTAAAGCGGTTGGACTCAACTGGTTTAACCGGATGGAAGAGGGTGTTCAAAAGTTTGGTGATGACGAAAAAGGCATTTCAGCCTTTCAGCAAGGACCATCAAAATTCGACGCAGCCTTCAGGTGCAAGTGATTGAAGACCTCATTGCCCGCAAGGTGGACGCGTTGAATGTGGTTCCCTATCAGGCTGACTCGTTGGAACCGGTACTTAAAAAAGCGCGCGAGCAGGGCATTGTTGTTGTTTCCCACGAAGCGACCAATCTCACCAACATTGATTATGACGTAGAAGCGTTTGATAACCCCGCCTATGGCCGATTCCTGATGGATCAACTGGCTGAAGGCATGGGTGGTAAAGGCCAATATGCCGTGTTTGTTGGCAGCCTTTCGACCACGACTCACGTGACCTGGGTAGAGGCGGCCATTGCCTACCAAAAAGAGCGTTATCCAAACATGGAACTGGTAGGTGGCATCAATGAAAGCAGCGATGACATTACCAACTCCTACAACAAAACGCGCGAACTGTTGCGCACCTATCCCAACCTGACAGGCATTCAGGGGTCGTCTGCACTGGACGTTGTTGGCGCAGGTCAGGCTATTGAAGAAGCGGGTTTGGAAGACAAAGTCACAGTGGTTGGAACCAGCATTGTTTCCTATGCCGGTGATTTGTTGGAAAGCGGCGCTGTTGACGTGATCTCCGCGTGGGATCCCGCGCTGGCGGCGTACGCATGAATACTGTCTCCAAGATGGTTATCGAAGGCAAGAAAATCAAAGATGGCATGGATCTGGGCGTCGAGGGATACAACAACATCAAGCTCGATGGAAAAGTGATTTACGGATCTGCGTGGCTGAAAGTCACGAAAGAGAACATGTCTGATTACAACTTCTAAGTGGAGGATGGCTATGCAAGGCCTACCACTCGTCCAAGTGAAAAATGTCAGTAAAAGCTTTGCCGGCGTGCAGGCCTTGAAAGACGTCTCGTTCCAGATAAACCGGGGCGAGCGTCTAACCTTGGTCGGAGAAAACGGTTCGGGTAAATCCACCATTATCAAATTGATAGCCGGTGTTTACCCCTTTGAAAGCGGCGAGATTGAAATTGATGGCAACAGTTATCGCCAGATCTCGCCCAAAACCGCCATCGATGCAGGCATTCAGGTTATCTATCAGGATTTCTCCCTGTTCCCTAATCTGACGGTTGCAGAGAATTTAGCCTTCAATGCGAATCTGGCTGATGGCAACTGGAGAATGGATTGGAAGAAAACCGAACAAATCGCCGAAGAGGCGCTGGCGAAAATTGGGGTTTCAATTCCGCTGGATGAAATGGCAGGCAATTTGTCTGCCGCTGACCGCCAGCTTATTGCCATTGCAAAAGCACTGCTGAAAAACACGACGCTTATCATCATGGATGAGCCGACGACAGCCCTGACGCGCAAAGAAGTGGAAAACCTGCTCGCGATTGTCGATGACCTTAAAAGCCAGGGGATTTCCACCGTATTTGTCAGCCACAAGCTGGAAGAGGTGCTGACCGTTTCTGACCGTATCGTCGTTCTGCGAAACGGTGAACTGATCACTGAAAAGCCCATTGAATCACTGACGCGCTCATCAATTGTTGAGGCGATGTCTGGCATTGAACTCAATGAAGCAAAGCCTCAGCGAAAGAAAAAACCGGCACACCAAGGCTATGCGTTAGAAACCTCAGTTCACCGCCGTACATGAAGGATGTCAGTTTTGACCTCTATCCCGGCCATGTATTGGGGATCACCGGCCTCTTGGGCTCCGGGCGTAATGAGCTGGCGAAAGCCTGATGGGGACGGAACCTGCCCAAAGTGGAATGATCGCCGTTGACGGGGAGAAAACCGCCATCAACAGCGCAGCAGATGCACTTCGCCAGAAAATCGCGCTGGTGCCGGAGGATCGTCTGTTGGAAGGGCTGTTCGTTGATACCTCGATTGGCCTCAACATGATGTTACGCATCATGCCCCAGTTTCGTGACAGGGACGGCTTCCTGGACTGGGAGCGTCTAAAAACCGCACGCTGGGGTGGGTGAAACAACTCGGTGTGAAAACCACAGATACGACGTTGCCTGCCAGCTCACTGTCCGGTGGTAACCAACAGAAGGTGGTATTGGCGAAGTGGCTGGCTTTTGAACCCAAGATACTGATCCTCGTCGGCCCAACAGTGGGGGTGGATGTGCGCTCGAAACTCGAGATCATCCAGCAAATACACCAACTTGCGGATCAGGGACTGTCAGTCATCGTCATCACCGACGATATTCCGGAACTCTTACAGGTTTCCAATGAAATCATGGTGATGCACAAGGGTTGTTCATCGAAATTGGCATCAATTGACGATGTGGATGAACAATGGGTACTCGATGAGCTGGGTAAAGACGGAGAAGCAGCATGAGACGTTTTTTGAAGACCCATGAATTCATCATTTTGGTGTTTATTCTTTTGTATTCAGCCATGGTCGCGGTCATTAACCCGGAAGGGTTTCTCACCGTGCCGACCTTGTTTGAAATTCTAAAGTCAGCCTCGATTCACGGCATTCTTGCGTTGGGTGTGTTGCTGGTGATTCTTACTGGCGGGGTTGATCTCTCCTTTCCCGCAGTCGGCGCCTTTTCCAGCTATGTGGCGATCCTCCTGTTCAAATCGATGGGGTGGTCGTCACTGGCAGGGATATTCCTGGTGGCGATTATGATCGGTGTGTTGCTTGGCGCGATCAATGGGTATTTGGTTCACAAGCTGAAAGCACCGGCGATGATCATTACGCTGGGTACGTCAGGCATCCTATACGGCACCTTGCTGTTTGCCTTTGGCAGTACCGTTATTTTCTCGCTGCCGCTGGCATTGCGTAAGTTTTCAAATGCCAGCTTGATGACAGTAGAAAATGGCGCTGTCGGGGTTTCTTCCCTCCACCCTGTGGTGTTGATTTGGTTTGCCCTGCTATTGCCTGCTATTTGTTCCTGCGCTTTACCCTTCGAGGCCGTTTTCTCTACGCAGCAGGTGGTAACAGCAGCGTGTGTGAGCGCGCGGGTATCAACATGATGGGTATCCAATTAATGGCTTTTGTACTTGTTGGTGCTTTATCGGCAATTGCGGCGGTCAGTTTCAGCGGTATGTACCGCATGGCATCACCCATCACCTTTCTGGCTGAAGAGCTGGATGTGATTGCTGCGGTTGTTCTCGGCGGCACATCCATTCTCGGCGGAAAAGGCACAGTGTTGGGCACGCTGCTGGGCGTATTGCTGATCACCTTAATGAAAAACAGCCTGATACTGATAGGGATCCCCTCTGAATGGCAGAAATTTATGATCGGTATGCTGCTGCTGGTGGGTGTTACCAGCCCCATCATCATCGACAAACTTAAACGCTACCGGGAAAGGCGCGCCAAGTGGCTTCCACAAGTAATGACGATGGAGAAAGCCCGATGAAAACACTTGGCGATAAAGGCATGCTCACACGCCCGCAAGAGTGGCTGTACGTGAAGATTCTCGCAGTTGCAGTTGTGGTGACATTTCTGCTGCTCAGTGTGGTGCAGGGGGAGCAGTTCCTGTCGGTAACGAACTTTCAGTCTATGGCATTCCAAAGTGTAGAGCTGGGGATCCTGACGCTGGCGATGAGTATCGCTATCTTGCTCGCGGGGATCGATCTCTCTGTCATCGCGATAGCAAACCTGACTGCTATTGCCGTTGCGACGTACCTGAAAAGCACGAACGCTGAAGTTCTCTCTGCGGTTGATTACGTGTCTGTGCTGGTGATAACCCTCGGTGTCGGCGGCGTATGTGGATTCATCAATGGATTGCTGATAGGTCGATTGGGTGTTCCCGCCATATTGGCAACACTGGCAACCATGACTCTGTTTGGCGGTCTGGCTATTGGCTATACCGGCGGCAGTGCAATTTCCGGTATGCCGGAGGGGTTCTCGGCGCTGGGGAACGGGACGCTTTCCGGTATACCGGTTCCACTCATCATCTTCTGTGTGCTGGTGGTGGGTTTGTGGGTGATGTTCGAAAAGACCATCTTTGGTACCGAGCTTTATTGCATAGGCGCGAATCCCCGTGCATCCCTTTATACCGGGATTGATGTAGGCGGCGTGATCACCAAAGCCTATACCCTTATTGGCGTAATGGCGGCATTGGCAGGACTCATTATTTTATCCCGCACCAATGCTGCTAACCCTGACTACGGTTCGTCATACATTCTCACCACCATTCTGATTGTGGCGCTGGGCGGTGTGTCGGTATTGGGTGGGAAAGGAAAGCTGCTTGGGGTGGTGCTGGCCATCGTGCTGCTTCAACTTTTCTCCACCGGCCTGAACATGATGCTCTACCGCACCAGCGGCAGTAATTTTCTTAAAGATGTGATTTGGGGTGTGTTGCTACTTTCAGTGCTCGTGCTGATGCATTACCTCGGAAACAAAGGACGAAAATAGATGAAAGACAAAAGGATTGAACAAATCGCCAACATGTTGGCAAATCACTCTCTGGAAATTCAGCCGGGTGAAAAAGTGATGATCGCGGCACTGGAAGAATGCAGCATTCCGTTTGCAAAAGCTCTGAACCGTGAAGTGATTAAAGCCGGTGGCTTGCCCCAGGTTCAGTTCCTGAGTGAAGAAATGCGCAACGATGTCATGAAATACGGCAGTGATGAGCAAATTGCCTGGGTACCTGAGATTGAAGACTACGGTATGGAATGGGCAGACGTTTATATTGCATTGCGTGGTGCCTCCAACCTTTATCAGCACAATGCGATTCCTCCGCACAAAAAAGCGCTGAGCCAGAAAACACAGGGCATTGTTTCAACCGCCCGTTGGCAAAAAACGCGCTGGTGCTTGTTACGGGTTCCCAACCTCAACACCGCACATCAGGCAAAGCTGGATGAAGAAACCATTCTTGAGCAGTTCTTCAATGCGTGTTTGCTTGACTGGTCGAGTTACCGCGAAGAGTGGCAGCGCCTTTGTGACTATCTGGAAAGCGGCGATGAAATCCGAATCGTCGCTAAAAACACGGATCTGACGTTTTCTACCAAAGGCCGCAAATGGGTCGTGTTTGATGGTAAAGCCAATATGCCTGATGGAGAAATTGCGACGGCACCGGTGACTGAAACCATCAATGGCTATATTTCCTTTGAGAACCCCGGCGTTTTAGGCGGGCAGCTTATGGAGAACATTTACCTGGAATGGTGTGACGGGAAGCTGGTGAAGGCGAGTGCAAGCACCAACGAGGACTATCTGCACGGTATTCTGGCAACAGATGATGGTGCAGGTCTGATTGGTGAGTTTGCTTTTGGCCTGAACCCAGAAATGAAGGTGTTTACCAACGATATCCTGATTGATGAAAAGATTGGCGGTACGTTGCACATAGCTTTGGGGCGCGCTACCCACAATGCGGCGGGGTCAATATGTCGTCTATTCACTGGGACATCATCAAAGACACCAGAGAAGAAGGGAAAGTCTATTTGGATGGCAAATTGGTATTTGATGCCGGTGAATTTCTGATCTGAACCGCCATGGCGTAAGGGATGACAATGACTGAGTTTTACCTTGGGGTTGATATTGGTACCTATTCAAGTAAAGGCGTACTGGTGAACCAACACGGCGAAGTGATTGCCGAGCATGTTATTGCCCACCGGTTGGATGTGCCGCAAGAAGGGTGGGCAGAACATGATGCAAAAACAATTTGGTGGGGCGAGTTTGTTGCTATCACTAAAGCCTTGTTGTCAGTGTCAGGGGTCGATCCCAGTCAGATAAAAGCTGTCGCGCACAGTGCTCTTGCGCCTTGTCTGGTTTGCGCGGATGAGCAGGGTGAACCGCTTCACCCTGCAATTCTCTATGGCATCGACACACGGGCAGCACAGCAACAAAAAGAAATTAATGCCCTGTTGGGAGAAGAGGCTATTTTCTCGCTAAGTGGCACGACACTGTCGTCGCAATCGGTGACACCCAAAATCCGCTGGGTGCAGCAAAACATGCCGGAGGTTTGGGCCCGTACCCACTATCTCTTTTCAGCATCCGGTTATATCACGTTCCAGTTAACCGGCGCCTATTGTCTGGATATCTACGATGCGATTGGCTATCCCGGCCTTTTGACAATCAGTCCATCAGTTGGGATAGTCAAAATCAATTGGCGTTAGGTATTGATAAGGCGTTGCCGGAATTGATTTGGGCAACACAGATTGCGGGTTCTGTGTCTGAACAGGCAGCAATTGAAACCGGGTTAAAGAAAGGAACGCCGGTGTTGCCTGGTTGCGCCGATGCCGCGTCAGAGGCACTGGCTGCAGGGATGAAGTCCGTTGGCGATACCATGATGATGTACGGCAGCTCTACGTTTTTCATGACCAGAACGCCAAAGTTACCCGAATCAAAAGTGTTCTGGGGGAACCATTTCCTAGAGCCTGAAACTTTCATCATGAGCGGTGGCACCGCAACCTGTGGCAGTTTGTTAACCTGGTTTTTAGATCAGTTTGCGCAGGAGATAGGCAGTGAAGCCGAGACGGGACAAAACCCCCATGCGATGTTGTTGGAATGCTATTTCGAATCAGTGCCCGGCGCGAATGGCGTGTTGTGTTTGCCCTATTTTTCAGGGGAGAGAACACCCATTTTGGATAATTATGCAAAAGGTACCCTGATTGGACTGACGCTTAACCATACACGGGCAGATGTATACCGCGCAGTGGTTGAAGGCATAGCGATGAGTATTAAACACAATATTGAAGCGCTGAGAACTGAATGCGATGTCTCTGCGTTTTATGCAGTGGGTGGTGGGGTTAAAAACCGCGCCTTGCTCCAGTGTGTCAGCGACATGTGCCAGGTAAGGCAGTTTGTCAGCAACGGCAGCATTGGCGCCAGCTACGGCAACTGCATGATGGCTGCGGTGGCTGATGGGCAGTATGCTTCTCTGGATGAGGTGGTCGGGCAATGGGTAACCAATGTTTCCACGGTCGAGCCGGATGACGAATCCCCGGTCTACAAGCCTTGTTTGAGTTGTTTCTTTCTCTTTACCGGAATAACCGGGAAACCATGGTGAGTTTAAGCCAGATTCGGGAGAACAAATGCTAGCGGCTCAGCGACGACAGAAGATCCTCAACTATGTTTGGAAATATGGCGAAATCGACACTAATCAGGCGGTCGAACTTTTCGGTTTTTCTGCGCCGACAGTGCGCCGCGATTTTGCCCGTTTGGTGCAAAGCCATCCTGCGATATTCCGCACGCATGGCGGGATCCGAATGGAAAAACAGAATTCAGACAAAGAGTTCGAGTTTGATATCAAACTTCGGATTAACCCGAATACCAAACAGGAAATTGCGGCGCGGGCTTTTGAGCAGATCCGCCCCAACGATACGCTTTTTCTGGATTCTGGCTCTACCTGTTTTGAGCTGGCCAAATACCTGAAGAATATCCCCTGACGGTGATAACGACGGATCTGAAAATCGCTGAATACCTTTCAACCATGCGAGATATCGAACTCTATATTGTTGGTGGAAGGGTGAGGACAGGGTTCTTTTCTCTCGGTGATACGATGGCGAGTGATTCGTTGAAGCAATTCACGGCATCCAAAGGTTTTATGTCATGCGATGCCATCTCCTTGGCCGCAGGTGTAACAAACACTTCGATGTTTGAGGTGGCAGTAAAGCGCAGGATCATCGAGCAAAGCGCAGAAGTATTTATGATGGTGGACTCCTCCAAGCTGGAAACCACTGCGCCATATGCAGTGTCATCTCTGTCGGTGATCGGTCATTTGGTTACCGATCAGGAAGCCGATACGATGTTGCTTGAAAAATATGCAAAGTGCGGCATGCGAATCCTTAAGTAGTTGTGAATTCCGGCGTTTCTCCCTTACGTATTCGCGGGTTACAGCTTTTCTCACCCGCACTCAGTCTGCCATATCAAGCATGTTCAAAAAATTCGAATAACTTGTTTGTTTTCTCCCCGTGTTTTTACTTCATGCGCTTGTTTACACTGATTTCAACAAAGGAGTTTGACCATGAAAATCAGAACCGTAAACCGCATTATTCGCTCCCATCCATCACAAGATGGTGACGGCGTAAAAATCAGCCGCGTTCATGGATTTAACGATACGGCTTTCAGCCGTTTTTGATGATTGATGAGTTGAAAAGCGAAAACCGTGAAGACTACATTGGCGGATTTCCACCGCATCCCCACCGCGGTATCGAAACCCTGACCTATATGCTGAAAGGGCATTTCCAACATAAAGATCATATGGGTAACGTGGGTGAGCTTAAGTCCGGTGGCGCGCAGTGGATGAGTGCCGGGAAAGGGGTAATCCACAGTGAAATGCCGATCATGAGCGATGGCGAATTGCATGGCTTCCAAATCTGGATCAACCTGCCTGCCGCCAAAAAGATGTTGCCGGCACAGTACCATGATTTTCAGTCGCCTGAGATCACCGAATATGGTTCAGACAACAATCTGTTGCGGGTGATTGGTGGTGAGCTAAGTGTCGATGGTCAGGTTGTGACAGGGCCATTACAGAAAACCGGCGTAAAAACGGCGATTGCAGATTGGCGCTCTGTGCGCGGTGAAACAACACGACTTGAACTGCCCGCAGAGTTTCAGGTTAACCTTTATGTTTACGCTGGCGCGGTGTCTATTGCGGGCGAGGAGATCCCTCAGGGTCATTTCGCCAATTTGTCCGGTGGTGATGTCGTCGAGCTGATGGCAACGCAGGACGCTGGTGTGATTGTGTTAGCCGGTCAACCTATAGACGAGCCAGTTGTGCATTACGGGCCGTTTGTCATGAATTCAATGGCAGAGATCAACCAGGCCATTGAAGATTATCAAAACGGCCGTTTGACCGACTAAGCGGTAATAAGCCGCTGGACTCTTTATCTTGATTCCAGTGGCTTATACCTAAACGACCAGGGGATGCTCGCTGAATCTTGCATCTTCAGGTTGTTTGGGGATATATCTAGCCCGCTTCACGAAAGGCAAAACTTGCGTTAACAAGATATTGAATAATGTTAACGCTTTTGGTTTATTTATGGTGTTGCCTTTTGCGGAGCTTTCCTCTTGCTACCTGTTATCGCCCACGCTGCCGAGACTGTGTTGCTAGTTACCGGTATTGTTGCGCTCGTCAGAAGTGCATTTCAGTACGCCTCACGTACACAAAATTGGCGACAACTCAATGTGGTGCTGTTCCAGATCAATTCACTCTCTCCTTCAGAAATGCGCTGGTGGTATGTGGCTATCGTGAGCCTTTTCCTCGGTGCCATGCTGCGGGTGTTTTCTTTCGCCTTCCCACCAAATGGCTAATCATTTCGGCAAACAGGGTAGAGCCTTTATTACGAGTGTATTTGTCTAAAGCCATTGCAATAAAAGTGTGATGTGTGTGTACTAAGGTCATTCTCTGATACACTCAGTTTTTGTGCAGTGCAGAAAAAGGATGCTATGCCGAACGTTACACCGATTACGCTTTCAATTGCGCATATCAATGACACCCATTCCCATTTTGAACCGACGCCGCTTTCCCTTGCCGTTAAAGGCTGGACGAACGTATCTATGCTGCGGTAGGCGGATTCCCGCGTATTTCTTCAGTGGTTAAAGCTTTCAGGGAGAGCGCGAAAAGTGACTCTGATGGTTTTCTATTCCTCCACGCCGGTGACTGCTTCCAAGGCACGCTTTACTACAGCTTGTTTAAGGGCGATGCCAACGCCACCTTGCTGAACATGCTGGGGCTTGATGCCATGGCGCTGGGTAACCATGAGCTAGATCTTGGTAATGCTCCGGTTTCACGGTTTCTGGACAAGATCACTTTTCCGCTGCTGGCCGGTAACTGGGATGTCAGTAAAGAAGTTGATAAACCCTTCCCCGTAAAAGGGAAAAAGCAGTTGATGCCATACAATCCTAAAGCACAACGTGCTGAGGTACTGGTAAAACGTATCGGTGACCAGAAGGTGGCTATTTTCAGTGTGGCGCTGGATAAAATGGCGGACATTGCCATGCCGGATCCCGACACGCCTTTTGTCGACTCCAAACAAACGGCGATCAATACCATCCGTTATATCCACGAAGAGATTAAAACGCCTCATATCGTATTGCTCAGTCATCTTGGTTATGCACAAGACCAGAAACTGGCGGAAGAGGTGGACGGTATTTCGGTTATTGTGGGCGGACATAGTCACGTATTGCAGGGAGATTTCAGCAATGTAGGTCTTGGTGACATGGGACCTTATGGGCACAAAGTGAATGATACGCTGGTGGTTCAGGCCGGTTGTCATTCCCTGGCCATCGGCAAGCTGAAAGTGTCGTTGGATAAACACGGCAAAGTCGTTGCTTACGAAGGGGGTAACTTCTTGATGCTGGGTAGAAGCCTGGCAGTTGATGCTTCCTGGGATCAATCCCTGCCTAACGGTGCATTTAAAGATGCCAAGGCATACCTACTGGCACAGCCTAACGTTATCCACTGCCGTGGTGATGAAGAAATCAATAAAGTGATCAACGAGCGTTACCGTCCGGCTGTGGATGAATTAAAGCGTGACGTTGTCACTACATTGCCAAGCAGATTACGGCATATCAGGGTTCCTGATGATAGAGGGGGCAGTGAGATAGCGCCTTTGGTTTGTGAAGCCATGATTTATTCCGCTAAAACACGCGGTGTGAAGGCAGATTTTGCCATTCACAACGCCGGTGGTGTGCGGGTTAGTCCGGAGAAAGGGAAAATGACAGCGGCTGATGTAGCTGGCCGCTTGTTGCCGTTTGCTATCGATTTGATGCTGTACCACGCAAGCGGACTCCAGATAAAACAGGCCTTGGAGGGCGCGATAGACAATGCGCTCAACAACGGTGTAGAAGGGACGGGGGATGGGAGCTTCCCATATACGGCGGGCCTTCGTTACAACTATGTCTGCGATCAGCCAAAAGGGAAGCGCATTGATCAATTGGAAGCCCTGCAGGAGGATGGCTCTTGGTTGGATGTTGATTTGGCAAAAACTTACCTCGCGGTATCTTCTGCTTATACCTCACAGGGGAAAGAAGGATACGACGCGCTGAAAAACCTGCGAAAGCAACCAACATCGCTGCATGTCACTTTGGCGGAAAGCTTCATTGAGTACGCCAGAACCAAAGAAGAGTTGGTCGCATCTTCCAGCGTCCTGTCGCGATACAAACCCTGCACTGACTGCGCGTCAACTAACCCGCGTTAGCAAATAATGATAAAGGCGACAATACAGTCGCCTTTATTACCTGATAATTCACTGTTTTTTCTTTTGCTGTCACATTTATAACAAAATGTGCCTATTTTTTGCATGGGTACTGGATAAATGGCGGATTTTTGCCGTCATTAGAGTAGCGCTTTATTAATGCTCAACCTTCTTGGCATGCGGTCGATATCAGTAATTGAGGGTTGATACCTTTAAATCCAATTCCACAGTTGAGGCAATAACAGCGTTGCCCTGGGAGGAAAAATGGTAGAAAAACGCGATTGGTTAGATTTTGGGTTAATCGCATTTTGGCTGATTGCCTGGGCGTCGCTGGTGTACTTCGTACCCAACGGCGGCGTATAAATAAAATGCCTTGAGCCGGGCCCGCTCAGGCGTAATCCTCACACAACAGTAGACACCCTCATCTATTACGCTGTCATGCTTTGGCGGCGCGTTTGCTATCCCTTTTCAACATGGCTTTCACAATCATGGGTTGCATGTATATCGGCAATTGCAGGGCGCCTATCAGGGGAAGATATAGCGGGCCTAAAAAAGCGCCGGCAACAGAGTAAGTCAACAATACGTTGCGGTTACCTGATGTGATTGCAGCAACAAAAGCTTCGTCCTTTCCCTTCCGCCAGTAAAGCGCTAATCCAATAATGAAAAATAATATGCAAATTGCAAATGCAAGTATCAGCATAGCAATAGCAAAGTCGCGTTGTTCATCCCAAAGCCACCTGAATTGCCCTGTGAGCCCGAAAGGAAAACTGAAAACCAGCAAAATGGTGAATTGGGCAAGTTTGGTATGCACTCGGGACAATTTCTCGTGGGCGACGTTTTGATGGACAAAGTAGGAAATGGCCATCGGGCCAATAATAAAAATGACCAAGCGAAGTGTGTAGCTTTGCAAATCCAGCGAAAAGCTTCGCCACTGAAGAGAAACATATTGATATAAAGCACTACTGGCATAAGCAAGGTGCTGGTAATAGTAAATGCCATTGCCTTTAGGGGCGGAAATCCGACGGAACGAACAATCGCAGGAGTAGCAAACAGGCTACCGGTGGCACAAACCGCGGTCATTGCCAGCAGGAGATCGCGGTCGGCATTAAAAATAAAGGCAAAAGCGCAGATGATGACCGTAGTGAAAATGGTGTGGACACAAGCATAGCCCCACGCATCTAGGTTGAAAATAGCTTGGACTAGCGCACGCTGATCGATACCCATTAGGGTAAACAGCATTAATGCAAACAGCACATAGGTAAATAGGGCAGAGCGGCTGAGGATAGCGCAGGAAACAGGAAACCAATGACTGCTGCCATGCTAAGAAAGAGTGAAGAGTGTTTACTGATTAATGCTAACAAAATCGCCTCAAATGCGGGTGTTAAAGCAAGATGTTAGCAGAATGAAAATGGCGTGATAAATAATTATTAATAATGCGTTGTTGTGAGATGTCAGTTGGAGGAATTAGAAAAATCTGTGTGATAACGTCATTTATTAGAGCTTGTCTTTATCTAATTCATTAGAAAAAATAATGTAATGACATAATTTTAGTCATTTAATAAGTAAGTCGAAAATGGCTAGAATTTACGCAGTAAAGACAATCACATAGTGAGGCAATGATGACACAGTTAGTCAATATGGATTCATCCATGGTTGCAACTGGCAAAGTGCAAAAAAACTATGCGGTTTCTTTCAAAGGACTGATCGCCCATGCGATGGACGTATTTCGCAAACATGATGTGAAGAAAGCAACACGCGCAACCAACGAGTTGCCAGATCACATCAAACGCGATATCGGGCTGATCCGCTAACGTTCTACACTGCTCTTTAATACAGTTCCGTAAAGATAGAAAAGCGTTGGTTTTATACCAGCGCTTTTTTCTTTTCTGCCCCAGAACGTTTTTCTCTCCTTATCTCCTTAATGTTTTCCCTCCTTGAAATAACCGCATTTTCGTCGCGTGTCTCTGGACAAGCTGAGTCGTGTTCGTCACTATAAATCGTTTAATTACAAAGACAGAAGGTGAAAGGCAGTGGGACTTTTTGATTGGTTGTTTGGTAGTAAAGAAGCATCCGCAAAGCAAGTGGAACCAACCGAATACAAAGGCTTTTTGATCTATCCAGAACCAAAACCAGAAGGTGGGCAATTTCGTGTTGCAGGCCGCATCTGCAAAGAAGTGGACGGCGAGTTGAAAACCCATGTTTTTATCCGCTCAGACATTCTGCCATCGGATGAAAGTGCCAAGGATCTTATGCTGCAAAAGTCTCAATTATTTATCGATCAAATGGGCGAAAGGATGTTTTGATATAAAACCAAGTCGCGCGGAAATGCTGGGAGCCATGGGCATTCTCACGTGATTGGATGCAACAAGTGTGGGTTTCACCGGCGTTTGTTGTTTTGTCTGGATTTAGCGTCTTTTGGGTGAGTCCGGGCTTGAAATACACCAGGGTTCGTATGGATACGAATTTTCGCAGGATATGTGTTCGAAATTGATGTAACTCTATGAATTCAATTGTTTTTGTAGGTATCTTTAACGGGAGGTATGACCTCCGTCCATCAATAAATGGCGTTATTTTATTACCAAAAGTCATTAAAATCGGCTCGTATATAGCTTGATTATTGATTATTTTGGTTTTTTTCCTACAAAAGTGCTTGATTAAGCTTACCCAGTTCGTTACAAACAAATTACTTTTACTGCCAATAGTCAGGGATTAGCTATGCAAATTGGTGTTCCAAAAGAAATACTTGCGCATGAAACGCGAGTGGCTGCCACCCCAAAAACGGTTGAGCAGCTCATCAAAATGGGCTTCGACGTTGTCGTTGAAAATGGTGCGGGTCTACTTGCCAGTTTTGACGACGCTTCCTTTATAGAAGCAGGAGCTAAAGTGGCTGATGCCGACACTGTTTGGCAATCAGACATCATCTTTAAAGTGAATGCCCCTCTCAAAGACGACGAGAAAGGCATTGACGAAATCGACCGCATTAAAGAAGGGGCAACCCTCGTCAGCTTTATCTGGCCTGCTCAGAATGAAGTGTTGATGCAACAACTCTCCTCGAAAAATATCAACGTGATGGCAATGGATGCCGTACCACGTATCTCCCGTGCACAGGCTCTCGATGCCCTAAGCTCTATGGCTAACATTGCTGGCTATCGCGCAGTGGTTGAAGCAGCGCACGAGTTTGGCCGTTTCTTTACGGGTCAAATTACTGCTGCCGGTAAAGTCCCACCTGCGAAGGTTTTCGTTGCAGGTGCGGGTGTAGCCGGTCTGGCTGCTATCGGTGCTGCGGGTAGCCTTGGTGCTATTGTTCGTGCCTTTGACGTTCGTCCTGAAGTAAAAGAACAGGTCGAAAGTATGGGCGCAGAGTTCCTGCAGGTTGACTTCCAGGAACAATCCGGTAGCGGCGACGGCTACGCAAAAGAAATGTCGGATGACTTCAACAAGAAAGCGGCTGAACTCTATGCTCAGCAAGCGAAAGACGTTGATATCATCATTACCACTGCACTGATCCCTGGCCGTCCAGCACCAAAACTGGTGACCAAAGAGATGGTCGACTCGATGAAAGCGGGTAGCGTTATCGTCGATTTGGCTGCTGCAAACGGTGGTAACTGTGAGTACACAGAAGCCGACAAAGTGGTTGTTACCCCTAACGGCGTAAAAGTCATTGGTTATACCGATATGGTCGGCCGTCTTCCAACTCAATCTTCACAGCTTTACGGTACCAATCTGGTCAACTTGATGAAGCTGTTGTGCAAAGAGAAAGATGGCAACATCAATATCGACTTTGAAGATGTGGTACTTCGTGGTGTTACCGTGATCAAAGACGGTGAAGTCACTTGGCCTGCGCCACCTATTCAGGTTTCTGCACAACCTCAGGCCAAGCCTCAAGCTAAACCTGCGAAAGAAGCAAAGGTTGAAGAACCAACATCACCGGTGAAAAAGCTGGTAGGTTTGGTTGCTGCGTTGGGTGCATTTGGTTGGGTGGCATCAGTGGCACCTCCTGCTTTCCTCTCGCATTTCACTGTATTCGTCCTGGCTTGTGTCGTGGGTTACTACGTAGTGTGGAACGTTACTCATGCACTGCACACACCGCTGATGTCTGTAACTAACGCGATTTCGGGCATCATTGTTGTGGGTGCGCTACTTCAGATTGGTCAAGGTAATGGGGTGGTTTCTTTCCTCGCCTTTATTGCCGTACTCATTGCAAGCATAAACATCTTTGGTGGCTTTACGGTAACCAAACGCATGCTTGAAATGTTCCGTAAAGATTAATAGGAGTAGCAAAGAATGTCTGCAGGACTAGCACAAGCGGCATATATCGTTGCTGCACTATTTTTTATCCTGAGCCTAGCTGGCTTATCAAAGCAAACCTCAGCGCGTTCCGGTAACTATTTCGGCATTGCCGGTATGACCATTGCGTTGATTGCGACCATCTTCGGCCCTTATTCACAGGGGCTGACGTGGATCATTCTTGCCATGATCATTGGTGGTGCAATCGGTATCTACTATGCAAAGAAAGTAGAAATGACCGAAATGCCAGAACTGGTTGCTGTTCTTCACAGTTTCGTGGGTATGGCGGCAGTGCTGGTGGGTTACAACAGTTTCCTGGCGCCACCAGCGTACTCAGGTGAGTTTGCCCATACAGAGCATGTTATTCACTTGGTAGAAGTATTCCTGGGTGTGTTTATCGGTGCTGTTACCTTTACTGGTTCAATCGTTGCATTTGGTAAACTGCGCGGAATTATTTCCTCATCACCGTTGAACCTGCCACACAAACACAAAATGAACCTGGCAGCCGTTGTTGTTTCAACACTGCTCATGCTTCACTTTGTGAATGCCGACGGCAGCATGTTTGCGCTGATTGTGATGACACTGATTGCCTTTGCCTTTGGTTACCATTTGGTGGCATCTATCGGTGGTGCAGATATGCCGGTTGTTGTTTCTATGCTGAACTCCTATTCAGGTTGGGCAGCGGCGGCGGCAGGTTTCATGCTGGCGAACGACCTGTTGATCGTGACCGGTGCGCTGGTAGGTTCTTCCGGTGCGATTCTGTCTTACATCATGTGTAAAGCGATGAACCGTTCGTTCATCAGCGTTATTGCAGGTGGTTTTGGTCAGGAAGTCTCGACGTCAGAAGATGTTGAGTACGGTGAACACCGTGAAGTGTCTGCTGAAGAAGTGGCAGAGATGCTGAAAGAGTCGCGCTCAGTCATCATCACCCGGGATACGGCATGGCGGTAGCACAAGCCCAGTATCCAGTGCATGAGATCACTGAAAAACTGCGTGCCAAAGGTATCAACGTTCGCTTTGGTATCCACCCGGTTGCGGGGCGTTTGCCTGGTCACATGAACGTTCTGCTTGCAGAAGCGAAAGTGCCTTACGACATCGTGCTGGAAATGGATGAAATCAACGACGATTTCCCAGAAACAGATACAGTGTTGGTTATTGGTGCGAATGACACCGTTAACCCAGCGGCAATGGAAGACCCAGGTAGCCCAATCGCAGGTATGCCGGTACTGGAAGTTTGGAACGCGAAAAACGTTATCGTTTTCAAACGTTCTATGAACACCGGTTATGCAGGTGTACAGAACCCACTGTTCTTCAAAGAAAACACGGCAATGTTGTTCGGCGATGCGAAAGCTTCAGTAGACGCAATTTCCAAAGCAATTTAAGTCGCTGTATTACGTAAAACTGCAAAAGGTCGGCATTAGCCGGCCTTTTTTGTATATGAACGCATCACACACACGTTTACTCTTACAAAGTACTGACATTCGTAAATATTTTGATGGTAATCTCCCGGCATGCGATCGATCCTACTCGTTTTATTAACGCTGCTGAGTTTTCAGACTACTGCGGCAGAATCTTTCCCTGAACAGCTAAACGCCTTCAGGTCTAAGCTATTGGCAGAACAACCTGTCGATTCTTTTGCCCTGAATGCGATTCACAGTGAATACCCCAAACCACTGTTATTGACTGATAGCCTCTTGCCTCAGTCCACAAACTACCCGCTGAAAGATCTTAAACGGCTTTATCAATCTGCTGAGAAGTGTAAAGGACCTTGGCCGGTTAGCCCTTTGGTGACTGATCCTCTGGTTTTTACAAGGGCACTCTGTTTTAACACCCAACTCCCATCTGTTTGGTTTTCCCGCTCAAACCTGATCCACCCAGGTGGTGGTAGTTACGCCGCCAAGTTTGTAGAAAAATTCCCGGAACGCCGCGAAGAGCTGTTACGTTTTTTCCATATAAAGGAAAGACCATTGGCTGCGCCGGATACCTTGCTCGGCAAACTGCAACGAATGCCAGAAAACGGAATAAATGCACTTAATGGTGGCGCAGAGTCGATTCTGAGCGGGGAAGAGCTTTGGATGCGCGATGGTGGTGTGTACAAAGTCTATGATTCAGACACCTGGTTACCGTTACTGGAAAAGAGCGATCTCCTGGCATCCCCAACCGATGGCGGCGGATACTGCCTGTCACGTATCGGCAATGTCTGTTGGAACATAGAGCAGGCACCATCCTATTGGTCATCACTTGTGATCGCACTGGTGGTAATAAACCTGCTGTGGATTGCAGGGTGGGTGTTCAACCGCTGGACGGTAAAACGCCGGCTGATGCAGGAAAGGATGCTGGTGTTGCAGATCCTTACCCATGAACTGCGTACACCGATCGCCAGCCTTTCGATGACGGTTGAAGGCTTCCGACGCAAGTTTGATAGTTTGCCAGAGCCTCTTTACGACGAATTCCGCCGTCTTTGTGAAGACTCCCGCCGACTGAAGCAACTGGCTGAAGCGAGTAAAGATTACCTGCAATCCAACCAACAGCAGCTGGTGCGAGAAAGCATTCCGTCGCTGGAAGAATGGCTGGGGTATTTGTGTGAAGAGCGCGAAGTGACCCTGCATATCGAGAAAGATGGGCCAGTTGCCGTGAATATTTATTGGTTGACGACATCGCTCGACAACCTTATAAGCAACGCTAAAAAGTATGGTAAAAATCCGGTAGAGGTTTTTGCCGAAATCAAAGACGGTTTACTGATCATCAAAGTTCAGGACCAAGGAAGTTTGACCGCAAAAGACTGGAAGACAATACGCAAACCATTTGTCAGTGAAAGAGGCCTTGGGCTAGGGCTGACAATTGTAGAAGCCATGATTGAGAGAATGGGTGGTAAACTATCGCTGTTTGGACCACCCACGACATTTATACTGGAGATACCTTGTGACCCAACAAACGACTCTATTGCTCGTTGAGGATGACGCAAACCTGGCGGACGGCTTGCTGGCCAGCTGGAACAAAATGGATACAAGTGCCTGTACGCAGATTGCGCACGTAAAGTAGAAGCTTTGTGGGCAGACGCTGATTTGGTCGTGCTCGACAGACAATTGCCGGAAGGCGATTCGATGGAATGGTTACCTAACTGGAAAAAACTGAAAGACGTTCCAGTTATCATGCTGACCGCAATGGTGTCAGTTCGCGATCGTGTTGGCGGGCTGGACTCTGGTGCGACAGATTACATGACCAAACCTTTTGCAGAAGCTGAATTACTGGCGCGTATCCGCGTGCATTTGCGAAAGCCTGTTTCAGATACTGAAGCTGTTTCTGATGAAATTGTTGTAGGAAAGCTGCGGATCAATCCGTCAACACGCACTGTTATTTGTTCAGAGTGCGAAGTTATCCTCACCCGCACTGAATTCGATTTACTGGCGTTTTTGGCAAAAAATGCTGGCCGGGTGTTCACGCGTGATGAACTGCTCGATCAAGTGTGGGGCTACAACCATTACCCTACAACCCGTACAGTTGATACCCATGTGCTCCAGCTCCGTCAAAAATTGCCAGAAGTGGAAATTGAGACACTGCGTGGTGTTGGCTACAGGATGAAACACAACTGATGCATCGCGCCGTATTTTTCTTCACCCTTTTGGCAATGCCAGCCCTGGCACAGGCTGCATGGTTTAGCGGCTCTGATGCGCTCACCTCAGCGCATCAAAAGCTCTTGGAGGGAAATACGGCAGCGAGTTTTGATGCCATGGTTGAAGCGTGGCAACAGGACAAAACCGATACCGAAGAGCGCCACCTTACTGAGTTGCTCTCCCTTGCTATCACTGAAGATTGCGGGCGAAGCTTGAGTACACTGTCGCTGCCAAGTTGGTTGCAAAGCGTTGTGATACGTCGCGAAACCGTTCAGACCCCAAACCGTGTTTACTACCAGTTTTCGATCTACGGACATTCAAAGCAGGGTGTATCTAACGTTTCATTTTCCGAGTGGCCGGAAAAGGCGCTGATTGACCAAAAATTGGTGAACAAAACGCCAACGATTTTAAGCTGGACATCTTGGGTTTGTCCCGCGCCGTGCCTGCAGGTCTCTACAAGCTGGAAGTCACCTCGAAAGAGGGCGAAGTGTGGTCTTCCTGGGTGCTGGTTTCGCAGCCTGATCCAATCCAGAAAATCAGTTGGAAAGACAGCCGTAGCTGGCGCATTGCGCCGCCTACCGATTTGAAGAGCACTTGTCGCCGACCATTCCTTTCAATGAACCTGTATCAACAGGACAATGACGGCAATCCGCCAATTTGGTCAGAAGACAAAGATAAAAACCTGCCTACTTCATTGCCAGAAATAGACGTTCCAAATGGACAGTACTGGTTTTCAGTCGCTTTGATCGAAAGGCGTTGGCAAGGTGCAATCTCCTTTGAAGAAGTCCAGCGAATTGCACGTTATATCGATTTTCCTGATATTGACCTGCGCGAATTGTCATTCAAAGGCAATTGATAACCACTATTATCTAACCCGCTAATATCTGCGCCTTATCAAAGCTTTAACATAAAGGGTTGAGAGGCGTCACACCTTAAGCACTTGTTTCCTTTCTGATACTTAACCTCAACTAGTATCAACGATAGCAATCTGCACCAAATACGCATTTTTCTGCGTGCCGGTTCTCATCAAATGTATCTAGAAACGGAATTTCTATTATGAAAAAGAGCTTGTTATCGATAAGTCTTGCCCTCGCGGCTCCCCAGTTCTTGCTGCAAATTACAGCATTGATTCACGAATCGATGCGATGGGAGGGGCTGGCACAGCCGCCGCTAACTATTTAAGTGCTGGTTTCCACAACCCGGCTTTGGTTGCCATGGATCCTGAAAGTGCTTTTGGTGTGTTGTTTCCTGTAGTGGGTGTGCAGTTACGTGATCCAGACCAGCTGATTGATGCTCTCAATGATTTTGGTGACGTTTACCAACGTTTTGAGAACGATCCAACCAACTCCAGCAATCGTACTGCTGCGGCCGATGCGCTTCGTGGGCTGCAAAACAAAAATGGTTACGTCAGTGGTGGCATTGGCGGTGCGATAGCGATTCCTACCTCAACCATTTCAGGCAACTTTTTTGTGAAAGGGTACACCGAAGCGGTTGTGATGCCAGAGGTGGATGACGGTGATATTGATAACATCGAAAACCCGGTTCTCGACCCTGATGGTGACTATACACTGAATTCAAAAGGCCGAGTGTTAGCATTTGGTGTGGTTGATGTCGGGCTGGCTTTGGCCGGCAACATTGAAATTCTGGGGCAGCGAATCGCACTGGGCGTTACGCCAAAGTCACAGAAATTCTATACCTACCACTATGAAGTATCGGTACAGAGCTTTGATGACAGCCAATGGGATAATGATGCAAACCAGACTGATGAAAGCGCCTTTAACGTCGACCTTGGTGCCGCCTGGCAAACAGGCCCGTTCCGCGTCGGTTTTGCTGCAAAGAATCTGGTATCTCATGAAATCAAAACAGTGAACTACACCCGGGAGTACACCTATCACATAGAACCGCTTTATACCTTGGGTGGTGCATTTATCACGGATCTTTTTGTTGCTACCATTGATGTCGATCTTAATAAGCAGAAACGTTTCAGTGCGCCAAGCGGCCCAGCGATCAAAGACGATACGCAATTGATCCGCCTGGGGACAGAGTTTAATGCCTGGGGATGGGCGCAGTTGCGCGCGGGTTATATCAACGACCTTGAGGACACGTTGGATGGTGCATTAACACTGGGTGTTGGTTTGTCGCCGTTTAATACAATTCACTTTGATGTTGCTGCACAGCTAATCGACAGCAATAGTTATGGCGGTTCGCTACAACTGGCATTTACCTTCTAAGCCAGTTAGCAGTAGAATGTGCGCCTTTCAAACGATGTATAGAGCTGTACATGAACAATATGCCAACTTTGAACCATGCCGAGCAGCAAGAAGCTGCAGAGCGTATCCACGCTTTGATGGCGGAAGGCATGAGTAGCGGCGAAGCCATTATGATTGTGGCTAACGAGATCCGCGAGCGAGAAGCAGCGAAAAAAGATGATTAATGTGAAAGCGGCCATTATTTGGTCGTTTTTCTTTTTTTATAAGCGCGCTAATCTAGTCACAATTGTTTTCAAGGTCATTGGCCCCGCGGAGGTTGGTTTAGCGTTGAATAATCGATTGTTGATGGCGAAGAACTTTGCCCGCGCCCGTCATGAAGGGCAACGCTATGGCGAGTTTCCTTATCACGTTCATTTGGACGACGTCGAGAAACTGGCTCAGCCATTTGGTATCAACGCTATGGTCGTGGCGCAGCTCCACGATATTCTTGAAGACACCACCACCAGTTTTGATGAGTTAGTTACAGACTTTGGTGAGCTCGTTGCTTTAGCGGTCAGCTATCTGACTGATCCGGTTGGTGGCGATCGAAAAAGTAAGAAAAAGCAACTTTACCAACGGTTCACAACGCTTGACCCTGTTGAGGAAGCGGCGCGTTTGGCGCTCATCGTGAAAGCGTGTGATCGATTGGCAAATGTAAAAGCGAGTCGTTTGTTCCATCCTCCCAAATACGCCCTTTACCAATCTGAACACCCTGAATTTCGCAAAGCCGCTTACCGTGTGGGTCTGTGTGAAATGGTCTGGTGGGAGTTGGATATGCTGATCGAAGTAGGCGATAAAATAGGGCGGTACTAAAAGATCCCGTTGCGGTTATTCATCCAGCGCTAAAAAACGCTCCCAGTTGGGAGCGTTTCTGATCTCAAAGGCTAGCTGTCACTCTTCGTCGTAGATAGTCGGGATTGGCTGGCGTTTATGTTGAGTGGCTTTATAAATACTGACCAAGCGGGCAGTAACACGCTCTTCAACCGGCTTACCTTCCAGAAAATCATCAATTTCTTCGTACGTGAGTTGCAGCGCATCTTCATCCGCCTTTTGAGGAGACAGCTCTTCCAGGTCTGCTGTGGGCGTTTTAACGACCAGTACATCTGGAGCACCCATGTGGGCAGCAAGTTGGCGAACTTGACGTTTGCTCAAACCGAACAGAGGGGCAAGGTCACAAGCACCATCTCCAAACTTGGTGTAGAAGCCTGTGATGTTTTCTGCTGAGTGGTCAGTTCCCAGTACCAATCCACCAACGAGGCCAGCAATTTCATACTGCGCAACCATGCGGGCACGGGCTTTTACATTCCCTTTAACGAAATCCACTTTGGCATTGTCAGCAGGAATAAGCTGTGCCTTCCAATGCGTCCAATGCTGATGTATGCAGGCCATCGACACCGGCTTTGATATTCACACTAACAGATTGGCTTGGGCGGATAAAGCTCAGCGCCAGTTGTGCTTCGTCTTCATCTTGCTGAACGCCGTATGGCAGTCGGACAGCAATGAATTGATAGTCTGTCGAGCCGGTCTCATCGTTCAGTTGCTCAACAGCAAGTTGTGCCAGACGACCGCAAGTAGATGAGTCAACACCGCCGCTGATCCCCAGAACCAGAGACTTGGTGCCAGAAGCTTTCAAACGGTTTTTGATAAAGTTGATGCGGCGCTGTACTTCAAACGCAGGATCGATAGTCGGAAGTACTCGCATTTCTTCGCGGATAGCTTGTTCCATTTCAAGACATTCCCATGGTCTGATGACATGTTTTGTTTATTCTGCAATATCCTGACGGCAAAATCATGATCTATCTCTACTTGAGAGAACAAGCTGAACAAGAAACCTGCAAAAATAGAAAGTGCCGTCGCCTGAGATTTCTGGAATGGCGCAATCTTGCCCATTTGATTGTAAAAAGAAACAAAATACATTGATGAACCGGTAACTTATCAGGTATCTATAGAACACTTAATCAATGAAAGTAACGAAATGATGCTGGAGCGATCCCCATAAAATTGCCATTTTTGGTAGCGCCTTTAATCCGCCCAGTTTGGGGCATTTAAGTGTCATTAAAAGGCTCAGCCACTTTGATCGCATCTTGCTGGTCCCCAGTTTTGCCCATGCCTGGGGTAAACAAATGGCAGATTTTGATTTGCGATGTGAGTGGGTCAGCGACTTCATTGATGACGCCCGCTGTGAAAACCTTGAGCTTTACCGGGAAGAAGAAACGCTAAGCGACAATAAAGGCGTAACTACCTGGGCATTGTTAAACCATATTCAGAACCAATATCCCAATTCTGAACTCACCTTCGTTATCGGGCCGGATAATTTTTTAAAATTCGGTAAGTTTCACCGCGCAGAAGATATTTTACAGCGTTGGAATGTTCTTGCTTGTCCCGAAACAGTGCCTGTTCGCAGTACTGAAATCCGGGAGCGACTGGCAAAAAGCCAAGATATCTCGGGGCTCACAACCCCAACGTTGGCAAATAAACTAAAAAAGGCTGATTTCAGCTAACTATTTTTATCTGTTAACCGCAGGACGGTTGGCAGGATTTTTTACTTTGGGCATTACCTGACAACTGGATTGCAGTGGGTACCGCTCAGGGCATTTTAGGTATTCGATCTTGGTTGTAAGCAGTTTACGCAACGGGATTGTCTGTCTGTTTGTGACATCGTCACTTTCTTATGCAGCGACCGTACAGCAAGGCGCTTCTAGCGCTAATTATTTAAAATCAGACAGTTACTCAAACAGCACCGTATCGCAGGGAAGTGATACAAAGCTAAGTTTAAATTGGCAGGGAACCGAGACTAAATTGCCGTCCATCTGGGACACTTGGCAATACGATTGGGATATGCCGCAGATACTCTCCGCGCAAACAGAAAATACTTATTACGGTTTTGGCGTTTGGCAGCCTGATTCATTGGAAGATAAAGAAGGGAAATTTGACGTAGAGGATTGGATCCTCGGTCACGGTGTGAACTTCAGCTTCAGCGCAGAATCGAAATCCACCAATACCCGATACCGGTTTGATATGCGTTGGCATGAAAAAACCGATACCGAGATATTATTTCAGTTGCAGGTACCGCTTAGATAGTTCCTGCGACTTTCTCTAAAAGATGTGCAACTTCCTCGGCTGGGCGTTGCGCATTTTTCGCAATCTTATCAATTTTCTGGCCAGATTTACGGTTTCTTACCCAAGCGCGGACGCGCAATTGCTCAGTCAGAAATTCAGCATCCATTCCTAGAGTTTTTTCAATCGCCACTTTATTGGCCACGCTCCCGCTCTTCTCAAAGGCTTCAATTTCCTTCATCGTGTTGATGAGCTCTACGCTGTATCGATCATCAGGCGTAGAATACGCGATAAAATCACGCACGCAGCGTAGCAGGCGGCCATAGGCTCCATCCCAGTTTGTTGTGTTTTTATCTGCCAACTGGCGCAATTGCTGGGCAGCGGCTTCAACCAGCGAGGTATCGCGAATAAAACCTGCACGCGCAGGTAAGGAAATAGTTGAACGAACTGAGAGATCAAACGTCGAAATAACAGAACCTTGCAAAACGGTTACTGCATTCAAACAGCCGGAAGGCAGCCAAAATACCTTATTCTGACATACAGGGATCTCGAATTTTCCTAGTCGAACCAAAACGGCACCTGTGTGAACCAGGATAGCAGTGGAATGTGGGTGACTTTTACGAGGACCGACGATAAGGTGTTCGGCAGTCATTGGGTGAAATTCGATGGCTTGCTGCATGTTAAGGCTCTCTAATTACAAGGCGGACATAGTCATTGGTTTTGTGGCCTAAATCAAGCAAATGACACTTCTTTGTCTATTGATTAACCGATGTGTTGCAATATGATGCGAATGCAAAGAGGTTAGACCTCCAACCTCATGGTTAATCGAACCAAAATCATGTTCGAAATGTTTTATCTGCGTAAAATGGCGCTGTTTTCATTGGAGTAAGAAGATTCTCGTGCAACAAAACACCGAACAACAGAATAACGATCCTTTTTTAGATATCCGTCCTTACCATGACGACGAAGTTCCTGCGGCAATCGGTCGACTGATCAACGACGAAGAATTCATCACCGCGATTCTAAAATACAGATTCCCTCATTTCTCAGGGCTTGCCGGCTGGTTGTTAAAGCCTGTGCTGAGACAATACCTGCGCTCAAAGTGGAGCAAGGTAAAAACGGTTCGAGATGTGCAGCTTCATGTCGCTAGCTACATGGAGTCAATGATCAAAAATACCTCAGATGGCTTGACCACAAGCGGTCTGGATAAACTGGATCCAAACCAAAGCTACTTGTTTGTCTCAAACCACAGAGACATCGCTATGGATCCTGCAATGGTCAACTGGTGTCTGCACCTGAATGGTTTCGATACCGTGCGTATTGCAATTGGCGACAACCTGCTCAAAAAGCCGTGTGCGACGGAGTTGATGAAACTGAACAAAAGCTTCATCGTTAAACGCTCCGCAAAAGGCCCGCGCGAAATGATGAAAGCACTGAGTCAACTCTCTGCCTATATCAAAGCATCGCTTGAAGAAAAGCAGTCTATCTGGATTGCGCAAAAAGAAGGGCGCGCGAAAGACGGTAACGATAAAACCGATCCTGCGATCCTGAAAATGTTCTTCATGGAAGGTCGTCACAGAAAAGAAGCGTTTTCTGATTACGTGGCGCAACTTAGAATTGTGCCAGTGACCATTTCTTATGAAAACGACCCTTGTGATGCGGCGAAGGCCAATGAGTTATATCGCAAGCAGCAAGAAGGTGGCTACGAGAAAGGTGAGTTTGAGGATATCGAAAGCATCGTTCAGGGGATTGTTGGACAGAAGCGCCGTATCCATGTTGCTTTTGGTGATGTGATTGGTGAAGGCTTCGAAACGCCAGACTTGCTTGCTCAGGAAATTGACCGTCAGATCTATCAGAATTATCACTTGTTCCCAAGCAACTATATTGCGGCGGACAAAACGCACGAGTCGATTACTGATAACGACCGCGCGCTATTCGACAGAAAACTCTCTGCATTGCCAGAAGGTGTTGCGCAGATTGTGAAAGCAATGTACGCGATGCCAACGGCAAAAAAAGTGGACGCCTAGTTCCTCAATATATTGATAATACATAAAAAAAGCCTTGTTACGCTGTAACGAGGCTTTTTTGTTTCTGCATCTTCGCGCCAGATGCTAACTACTAGATACGAATATTCTCTGCCAGGAAATCGACAAACTGGCGTACTTTTGGTGCCAGGTATTCACGGCGCGGGTAGACGGCATAGACCGGCAGTCGCATAGTCGGTTTCCAATCACGCATCAATACCTTCAGCTTTCCGGATTCAATCTCATCTGAAAGCAGGTAAGTGGCAATGTAAGAAATGCCTACACCGGATTTTGTTGCCTCCAACACAGCAGGTGCATTATTGATGCGGTAAGAACCGCGTACAGTGACCGACTGTTCGCTGCCATCGCGCTGAAAAGACCATTGGTCATAGGTGCGCTGAACACTCTGATAGGTGACACAGTTGTGATCCCTAAGATCGGCAGGATGTTTGGGTTCACCGTGTTCGTTGATGTATTCCGGTGAAGCCACCAGCTTGAACTGACAATCCCCCAACTTTCTTGCCACCATGCCTTCCGGGGGCGATTCGTGAATTGCCAGCCAGCAATCAAAGCCGTCTTCAAGCAGATTAGGGCGATGGTCAAACAAATGTACTTCCAGTTCCAAAGCAGGGAACTTAGCCTGAAATGCAGAAAGCAGTTTGGTGATTTGTGCATTGCCAAAGGATTGGGCGATTCCCACTTTTAGTCTGCCGGACACTTCATTTCTAAATCCCGCCACCATAGCTTCAGCATCCATCATGGTCTGAACGATTTGTCTGCCATATTCAGCATATTGTATGCCCGCGTCCGTTAGGGCAACGGAACGGGTATTACGCTGTACAAGCTGCACACCCAAACGCTCTTCGAGATAACGAATCTGTTTGCTGACCTGAGATTTGGAAATACCGAGGAATTCTGCAGCACGGGTGAAATGCTGTTCATGGGCAACGGTGGCAAGCACAACCATTTGTTGAAGGTTATCTAACATGTGGAATTTTCGCCATTTATAGGGAAGGCGATAGCGTATCACAGTCATTGCATAATCAAAGAGTGACGTTGTCACTAACTATCAAAATATCTTCTCTTTGTGTCTTCGATACGTTTTCAGTCGGGCAGCGACTTTATTACTGAAGGCTGTTTGCTGTTCATGGGGTGTAAATCCAATGCGATCCGCGAAACTGCCCCCGTTACCAAATATCATCCGATAAATGTTTGATTGGAGAGGGGATAGATCATAAATGTGGTTCACTTTCACCATGTATTGGTTTCACTATGGATTTCCGTTAAGAGATATAATCATTTAAATACAATGATATATGTGATTTGTTTTCTTGCGGAAACAATAGATTTGAAAGTTAGTGTGCACTTACATACAAATGTGGTTGAATTACAGATCTAGAGGATCATTTGAGATATGGCGACTCGGCGTATTAGGCCTTGCCCTGTAAATCGATAGGACTAATAACAGTGATTAATATGAATTGTTTTTATTGATGAGCGCGATAACCGTAGAATTGGCGAGACCAATGGAGGTGCTAGTTAAATGGTTGAAGTTCTTTTTCGTTTCTTTGTTTTGGGCTGTATGAGCTTCGGTGGGCCGGTTGCCATATCGGCTATTTCCAGCGAGAGTTTGTCGATAAGCGTAAATGGCTTGATGAAGAGAAGTTCTCCTCAGCGTTGAGTTTGTGCCAATTCCTGCCAGGGCCAGCAAGCAGCCAACTTGGCATGTTTATCGGTTTCCACCGCGCAGGGTATTTGGGGGCGATTGCAGCGTTTGTCGGGTTTACCTTTCCTTCGTTTGCTTTATTGACTGCTGCTGCTATCTACAGTGCCCAATTGGGCGATGCCAATTGGCTGACTTTGCTTATTGCCGCGGCGAAACTGCTGGCTGTGGTAGTGGTTGCTGATGCTATCTACACCATGGCGCGTAAGTTTATCAGTGACGTTGTCACGGCGGCGGTTTGTATTCTCTCCGCGGTTTGGATCCTCTGGCAAACGGGGCTTGTAGCCCAGTTAATGCCGATTCTGGTGGCAGGGCTTTTGGGATGGTTGTTTATCCGCAAGCCAAAATCAGATGCGGTTGTGCAGAAACCAACGAGCCTGACACAAACGCTGGCACTGTTTGGGCTATTTGCTGCGCTTTTGGTACTGCCAGCGATGTTTAGTGCGCCGATTGCGAATCTGTTTAACCACTTCTATCAAGCTGGCAGCTTCGTATTCGGTGGCGGCCACGTTGTTCTGCCATTGCTTCAGCCCCTTATCGGTGACGATGTCTCGGGGAATGTGCTGGTAGAGGGCTACGCCGCAGCGCAGCTTGTGCCGGGGCCAATGTTCACGATAGCCAGTTTCGTCGGCGCGTCTATGGATGGGGTACATCCGGTAGTCGGAAGCTGGTGGCGACTATTGCTATCTTCCTGCCTGGTGCTTTGCTTCTGTTTGCTGCGCTGCCAGTTTGGCAGGCGGTAATGAATCACCACAAATTTTCGGGTTCTGTCGTGCTGATCAACGCCGCAGTCGTTGGCTTGTTGGTAGCGGCTTTCTACCAGCCGGTTTGGATGTCTGCAGTACACAGCGTGTCAGATATCCTAGCTGTGGTGGTTGGCTTTGCTATCCTGCGAAAATACAACCTTTCCGTATTCTGGTTGTTGGCGGGCATGCTGATGTATGTTGTCGGCAAAAGCATTATCTAGGCGTATCACATGTATCAATCTGCCTGCGATTGCAGGCCATTTTCATTACCTTTGGCGCACTATAACTTGACTTGGTGGGCAGTCTTTATTGATTTGGCACGTGTTGACGGGGCGGGTATGTAGGGCAAGGCAGAGTGCCGTGTTGGGGTTAATAACATCTAAACGAAAAAGCGCACCTGACCCGATGCGCTTTATAGAGAACCTCAATACAGTTTATGTAGCTAGAAAGCCCAACGTTCTGTTTTCCCAGCTGCAGAGGCATGTTGTGCCAGTTCCAGCGTATAGATACCTTTTACAGCGTCGTAGGCATCAATAGGCGGTGGCGTGCCGTGTTGAATAGCGCTTGCCAACTGAGCAAACAACTCTGCGTACGTACCATGCTCCAATTCAATTGCCTTATCAGTGACGTTGTCACCGATTTCCAGCTTGCCTTGGTGTGGTTGACGGCCAAATTCTGAATTGGTAACCGTGACAACGTCACGTAATTGCTGTTCCTGCACATCCAGACCACTGCAAGAGAAGGTCGCTTTGTCACCTTGAACCACAAAACGTGTTCCTGTCCCCGATCGGAATGGGCTGGATGTCAGCAGTACTTCCTTATCGGGGTAGTGAAGTGTCACGTGGAAGTAATCTGTCGCGCTGGATTGCGGGCGCAAAGACGTGCATCGCGCTGTGACATGCTCAGGATCGCCAAACAGGGTTAAGGCTTGATCGACCAGATGAGAACCCAAATCGTACAAAATGCCCGTGCCTTCTCCCGGCAGTTCACGCCAGCGATTGCGTACTTCAGGGCGGAAGCGGTCGAAATGGGACTCAAATACCCGCACCTGACCCAGCTCTCCGGATTCAATCAGTGATTTCACCGTCAGGAAGTCACCATCCCAACGACGGTTCTGGTAAGGACAGAGAATTTTTCCTCGGGACTTGGCAAGTTGCATCAAATCGAGCCCCTGACCGCTGTTCACCACGAAAGGCTTTTCCAGCAGAACATGACAATCAGCTTCCAGAGATTGTTTTGCCAAATCGTAATGGGTGTGGTTTGGCGTGGTGATCACAACGAGATCAAGGTCTGCATCGCGCAGCATTTCTTCGATGTTGGAGTAGTAAGATGCTCCGGGCAGTTTTTCTGCCACTAAATCATGGTTGGAGGAAACCACGGCGACAACGTCAAAGTCGGGCAGTATAGAAAGAAAAGGGAGATGAAAGGTCTGCGCCGCAAACCCAAAGCCAACAATGCCAGTACGAATCATTTTCCGATCCTTGTTATGTGTCGTATTCGATAAATCTGTTGGTGATCATAGCATTTTAGCTGTCGGAAGGCTGGGGCGAATTGGCGCAAACTCTGGAAAGGATCTCATGAAAAATGCCCCCGGGTGAGGGCATTTCAATGTGCTAGCCGACGACGACTGGGTGGTTATGAATAGGATGCGGAATGATTTGCACCGGCCAGCCATAAACCTCGTTGATCGTGGATGCTTTCAAGACGTCTTCAGGCGAGCCCTGCGCCGCTATTTTCCCGCCGTTAAGCATAATGATTTTGTCTGCGTATTGAGCAGCAAGATTTAAATCGTGGATCACGGCGATCACCGCAGATCCCTCGGTGGCGAGCTGTTTCGCTAGCGCCAATGTCCTGTGCTGGTGGGCAATATCCAGTGCTGACGTTGGCTCGTCGAGCATCAGGATGGGTGGCACTGCCGATTTCGCCAGTTGGGTTAACACCCTAGCAAGATGTACGCGCTGCTTCTCTCCACCGGAAAGACTCGGATACAAACGATCAGCAAGATGCAACACATCAGTTTGCGCCATTTTCTCCGACGCAATGGCACTGATCTCCCGTTGTGAGGCTGTCAGCGTTAATCCACCGAGTTCAACCACTTCACGCACGGTAAAAGCAAATGTCAGGGTGCTGGATTGTGGCAACACCCCCATAGATGCCGCGAGCTCTTGAGCTTTCCACTGGTTAGCGGGTTTGCCGAAATAGAACAGTTCAGCCTCTGTTGGCCATTCAAGGCTGAGAAGCTTCAACAGACTGCTTTTACCCGTTCCGTTGGGGCCAAGGATAATAGTCAGCTCTCCAGGCGCAAAACGGGCAGAAAAGTTACCCAACAGCACTTTGTCGCCCAGCTTCAGCGAAGCATTTCGAATTTCTAAACTCATTACGCCAGTCGTCCTTTTTGTTTGATCAGCAACGCCAGAAAGAAAGGTGCGCCCAACGCGGCTGTGATAATCCCAACCGGTATTTCGAGCGGTGCGACGGCAGTGCGTGCAATCATGTCTGACGCCAGAAGGATTAGTGCGCCAAGCAACATAGATACTGGCATCAGGTTTCTGTGGTCGGGACCTATCAACATACGCCCGATATGGGGAACAACCAGGCCGATAAAACCAATCATGCCGGAAAGGGCGACAGTCACGCCGACGCCTGCTGCGGTCAACAGGATCAGAACCCGTTTGAGCTGTTGAACATTAATTCCCATGTGACGCGCTTCGGCTTCACCCAGTAAAAGCGCATTGAGTGGTTTGGCATAACGCTGGAACAGAAAAGCCAACACAGCCAGAGAAGCGTAGGCAACAGCAATGGCATCCCAAGACGCACCGGCCAGTGATCCCATGCTCCAGAGTGATAAGTCACGCAGTGCCTGATCGTCAGCAAAGTAGTTGAGTAGCCCCATGCCAGCACCTGCAATCGCGCCAAGCGCAACACCGGCCAACAACATGATGGTGACTGAGGTTCCGTTGCTGCTTGTTCCCAGGTAATAGATGGCGTATGTCGCCAACGCGCCGCCAATAAATGCGAATACGGGCACGGTACCAAATACCAGCAATGCTGTGTTTGAGATAACCCCACCAAACAGCACGATGGCAATCGCTGCGCCAAGAGATGCGCCAGCAGAAACACCAATGATTCCCGGATCAGCAAGGGGGTTTCTGAACAGACCCTGCATCACAGTGCCACACATCGCCAAAATGGCGCCGACGGCTATTGCCAGCAGTGTTCTTGGCAGGCGCACCTGCTGCACGATCACTGCGACGTAGTCAGGCAGATCGCTGTGCAGGTTGAACATCGCTTTAATACTGTCAGTAAAGCTGATCTCCATCGCGCCCAGTGACACTGAGCTGACTGCAGCAAGATAGAGTCCAAGTGAAGCAAGCAGAAGCAGAGCCTTAGCCGGAATACGGCGGATCATTACATCGTTCATGTCGCGTCTATCACTCTGTCGCGGTCAGTTTGGCATTGAGTTCGGTAGCAAGGTCGAGGCTTGCCAGCCCAAAGCCGCCCAAAATGGCGTAACCGGAAATCCTGATCACATTGTTGTTTTTAAACGCTGGGGTAGCGGTCAGAAGGGGTTGTTGCTCAAGCATGCCACTCATACCACCTATCTGATCCAGTGTGCGGTTGGAGATCAGAATGTAATCCGGTTGCATCTCAACGATGGCTTCAACAGAGAGAGGCTTGTAGCTGGTGGTATGTTCTGCGGCCGGATTCACCCCTCCTGCGAGGGTAATCACCGTGTTGACTGTGGTGTTGTCGCCAGCAACGGTCAGTGGCCTGCCATCAGAAAGCATCATGAACATCACTTTCGGTTTGTCGTTTGGTTGTGCGCTTTGAAGCAATGCGATCTTTTCAGTGACGTCTTTTTTCAGCGCTTCACCTTTGTGCTGTTTCCCTGTGATGGCGGCAACCGCATCCACGCGGGTCTGAAGTCTTCCAGCGAGTTTCCGGCAGGGAGCGCCGTGACCTCGACGCCTGCGGCTGAGAGAAGCTTCAAGGTAGAATCCGGCCCATTTCCGGTGAGCCGAGAAGGTGGGTTGGGTTTAAGGCCAATAAGCTTCAGCGGCCAGTTGTCGGTGATAACCCAGTACCGGTATATCCAATCCGTTGAGATAGTGACGGCTGGTCAGGTCAACAGCGACCAACTGGTCTTGCGCATCCATCGCCATTAATAGCTCTGTCACGGTTGAACCGGCACTGATAATGCGTGCATCTGCTGCTGTAGAGAATGGCTGAATGCCGAAAGGGAAAGCGCCGCAGCAATAGTTAGCAGGTGTCTTGTTTTCATTCTTTTTCCATCACAATGTTGGTGGCAGTGATTTGGTTGTTTTGTAAAAACGCCAGTACCTTGAGCATGTTTTCCACACTGGCTTGTTTGTCTGCAGCAATCACGACAGGCATTTTTGGATTCGCCTCTACCGCGTCGAGGAACTGCTTTTTGAAATCAGACCACTCCTCAATCGGTTCGCCCTGCAATGCCCAATAAGGGGCAGATGTCAGCACATTGATCGCCAACACGTCCCGATCTGGTGTTTCGAGTACCGCTTCGTCCTCAGTTTGTGGAATGGCAACATCCAACGTTTTGATTTGTACGTTTGCGGTTAAGAGCAAAAACACCATCACGATGAAAATGATGTCCAGCAGTGGTGTAAGGTCAGGCGTAAAGCTGTTGCTGTCTGATTCTGGTTGAGAACGGATCATGCGTTGCCTTCCGTCGCGGTGGGGATTTCGCCTGCATTGGCCGCACAGGCCGTTTGGCACGTTTTGGCGCAGCACTCAATACTCTCGTCAAAGGAAACACCTGCCAGGTGCAAGTTAAAGTGATTCAGCACATATTCAATTTTCGCCAGTGTGCGATCCGCCCACAGGCTAAATAGCTGTGATGAGGCAATGGCCGGAAGCGCAATCAACAAGCCCGCTGCGGTAGTAGACATCGCCAGCCCTAAACCGTCAGCCAGTTCTGATGGCGATATGCCACCCTGAGTTGCAGACAGCCCCTTAAACATTTCGATCAGGCCAATCACGGTACCCAACAGGCCAATCAGTGGGCTCAGCACACCAATCACATTCAGAAGTTTCAGCCCGGCTGTGAACTGACGGCGTTTCTTTTGCAGCCAGATACTGACGGCTTCTTCACGCAAGGATTTCGTGAAGTGACGGTGATTGATCAGCATGACGATCCCACGGGAAAGCGTGCTGGTATCTTTGCTGTGCTTTTCTACATAGTGGGCAAGCTGCGTTTCATCAGAAAGCGACAGTGAATAGATCTCCCGTTGTAGTTGTGCACTGTGGGTTTTGGTATTCAGCAAGGCAAACAGGCAGCGCTCTACAATAAGCATCAGCATGAGCGCTGATAACAGCGTAAGCGGCCAGGTCATGATCAAGTTGGGCGTGGATTGACGTGAAAAAGTGAAGATCAAACATGATTAATCCAGATTAAAACGAACAGGAATTCTTACCCGGTGTGCCAGTGCAACACCGTTAACTGTGTGTTGATTAAATTGCCATTTCCTTACGGCCTTCAGGGCGGCGTCATCCAACAACTCATGCCCTGAACTCTGTAGGATGTTTTGCTGGGTTTGATTCCCATTTTCATCCAGCCAGACTTCCAGAAGTACCGTACCTTCCATACCGCGGCGTCTTGCCTTTCTCGGATAATTGGGTGGAGAAGGGCGCACTTTGAATGCAGGTTTATCCACCAAAACCGGTGAAGAAGCAGATGTTGAAACCGGTTGGCTGTCTTCAGCCGGTTTGGCATCTTTTTCAGGGCGCTGATTAGGTTTCTTTTCGGCTTCCTTCTCCGGTTCTGGCTTGGCGACCTTCTTCTCGACTGGCTTTGGCTTCTCTTTCGGTGGTTTTGCTTTTTCCTCGCGTTTTTTCTTTTCGAACCTTTTCTTTTCAGGCTCAGCGACGCGCGGTTTTGGGGGCACAACGGGCGCCACATCGGCTGTTTCCTTCTTCACCTCAACAGGTGAGGGTTCCGGTGCCAGTGTTTCTTCTGGTTCCACTGACGGCTCAGGGGCTTTCTCCGGCTCGGCAGCCCGCGCAACAAACTGTATGGCTACCGTTTGGCCGCTGTTGGCGTCGTTGATGGCAAATTGTGGTGCTGGTGTCTGGGCGGAAATTGCCAGGCTATGTAGTGCGACAGATACCACGCCACAGGCGATATACCGTTGGGTGTTCACACTTTCTCCTGCTGGGTAAAACTGGGTAACAGGGTGCATTATGCACGAAATACAAATGAGATCAATTATCAGTTGCATTATCGTTTGTTTTGAATATGATTGAAAAATCTCGAAAACAGGGCGTCGTTTGCTCTGTTGTTTTTGATTAGAAGGTCGTTCAGGCGATGAACATTGATTTAGGCAATGCGGATTTGGTGGGAAATTGCTCGCCTGATCCATTGCGCTTTGCTTTTACCCGTAAACGGAGTGCCCATGCTGGTGGATGATGCAGCCAGTAGCGGCTGAGATGATCCAACCCTCGCTACAGCAGGCGCACGCCACCTTGCCAGATTTGGTGATGGGGAGCAGTCCAACACGTTGTTTGTATATTCATATCCCGTTTTGCCGGGTGCGCTGCACCTACTGCAACTTCTTCCAATATGCATCCAGCAAAACCCTGATTGAAGGGTATGTCGCAGCGCTCAAACAGGAAATGCGCTGGAAAGCAGCCATGCCGTGGACACAAGCGGCACCGTTTCAGGCTGTTTATATCGGCGGTGGTACGCCAACGGATCTGAGCGCGACCCAAATCGGGGAGATTGTTTCAGACATCCGTCGTCTCTTCCCGCTGACACCGGATTGTGAAATCACGTTGGAAGGCAGGGTTAACCGCTTTGGAACGGACAAATTTGAAGCGGCACTGGAGGCTGGTGTTAACCGTTTTTCCTTTGGGGTGCAGAGTTTCAATACCCTGGTGAGAAAACAGGCCAAGCGTTTTGATGATCGTGAAACGGTATTGGCAAAGATTCAGCAATATGCAGGGTACAACGCCGCGCCGATTGTGATCGATCTGCTTTATGGATTGCCGCACCAGACACTGGATGTATGGCAGCAGGATCTTGCAGATTATCTGGAAAGTGGCGCCCATGGTGTCGACCTTTACCAGCTGATTGAAATGCAGGGTCTGCCAATGGCACGCATGGTTGAGCAGGGCAAATTACCGCACCCGGCAGATACCCAGATGAAGGCCACCATGTTTGAACAGGGTGTCGCGTTTATGGCGAAACATCACCAGAAACGCTTAAGTGTTAATCACTGGGCATCGGACAACCGCGAACGCAGTATATACAACTCGTTGGCGAAAACGACCGCGGAAATTTTACCGTTGGGAGCCGGTGCTGGTGGCAATGTGATGGGGCGGCAGATGATGCAGACGCGGGATATGGATACCTATATCGAGGCGATTAACAATGAGCGTTACCCTGTCACCATGTTGACCATGGCGCCAGCCAACCGCGCAGTCTCAGCGGAAATCAAATCAGCGTTTGATGCAGGCGTGTTGGCTGAATACCGTCTGGATAAGGTAGCTGGACGAGGCACCTTCTCAGCACTAACGCCGCTGTTTGACGCATGGCAGAAAAACGGCTTGGTCTATTTTGAAAAGAGTGGACTGGAAAACAGTCACCAGAACCGTCGCTATCTCACCCTGACATTGGCAGGGCAATTCTGGGCGGTAACGCTGGCACAAAACCTGATTGAAGTTCTGCAAAAACAACCTATTGAAGTACATGCAGCGTAGGAGTAATACAACGATGCAACAAGCGATCACCGTGAGCACAGAAACCCGCCAACGTGTAGCGGCGTATCTTGAACAAGATGTGCATACTCCGGTATCCAACATGACTGAAGCCATGGCGCTGTCAGAAGGCGAAATTACGCTGGCGTTGCCGCAACACATGGTAGCGCGAGCAGAAGGTGCATTGGCACAGCAAATCCTGGAAGCTTTACCTATGTGGGGTAAAGTGACCACCATCGTTCACTCCGGTGGTTCAGTGTTTGAATTCAAAGCCCCGTTTCCCAAAGGTAAAGTGGCGCATGGTTATTACAACCTGATGGGGCGTGAAGGTCAGTTACACGGTCACTTACGTTTGGATCTGGTAACGGATATTGCCTTTGTCAGCAAGCCGTTCCGTGGCACTGAAAGCTACTACATTGGCTTTTTTGATGCATCGGGCCATTGTGTGTTTAAAGTTTACCTAGGACGCGATAAAAAGCGTCAACTGTTCCCGGAACAAATTGAGCTGTTTAATGCCATGAAGCAGGAGTTGGCAAAATGATCGATAAGGCAGAGCGTCTACAAAACCGTCTGGGCCCTGAAATCCAGGAATTTCGTGATTCACGCAGAACACTGCAACTTGGCACGGTAGACAAAGAAGGCAAGCCTCACACCAGCTACGCGCCGTTCGCGTTTTCCGAGCGCGGTTACTACATTCTGGTGTCCGATCTCGCCACCCATGGCCAAAACCTCAAACACTGCAAAGCTGTGTCGATCATGATGATCGAAGATGAAAGTGAAGCGCGTTCGATCTTCGCCCGCCGCCGCCTCTCATTTGATACCAATGCAGAGCCAGTAGAGCGTGGTTCTGAGCACTGGAACACCGCGGTTGAAGTGATGCGCGAGCGCCTGGGCGAGATGATCGATAACCTCAGCCAACTGGGCGACTTCAACCTCTACCGCCTGAACCCTGTGATTGGCCGCTATGTAAAAGGCTTCGGTCAGGCGTTTGATGTCTCCGGTGAAGACATGCTGTCAGTAATCCACCTGGATGAAGGGCACGTCAAGCAGATGAAAGACAACGCGTAACACGCGAATCTTTTGAAAGGTTCCGGCGTCCTGCCGGAGCCTAATTTCAAATATCAATAATAAAAATTATCACGCTGAAGCGGTGAGCGGATTTCTATTGCCTGAAAAAGGCCAAAAGACAGAGAAAACCTTATGACTATCAAGAAAAACAGGCTGGCGCTGCTGGTGGGACTCATCTGCGCCGGAAGTGCATCAGCACAGGATGTGTATACCTTCGACGAAGTGGTAGTTTCCGCTACCCGCAGCGAGCAAAACATCAGCGACGTTGCCGCTTCCGTCGATGTGGTCGGCAGCGAAGATCTGGAACAAAACCTGTCGCAGAACATGAAGCAGGCGGTAGAAGCGGAGCCGGGTGTGCAAATGTCCGGTAATGGCCGCTTCGGTCTGAGCGGCTTTAACATCCGCGGGCGCGATGAAAACTATGTCAAAACCATTGTGGATGGCGTGGAACTGCCGGGCACCTACAACCCGGGCGCTGATGTGATGCGCAAATACAACAACACGTTGGAAACCGACACGTTAGAGCGCGTAGAAATCAACAAGGGGCCGATTTCCAGCCTGTATGGCAGTGATGCGTTGGCCGGCGCGGTGATCATCCGAACCAAGAACCCTGCGGATTTGCTGAGTGCTGACGGTGATGACAGCTACGCCAGCGTAAAAGGTGGCTATTACAGTGCGGATGAAAGCTACAAAGGGACGGCAACCCTAGCAAACCGCACCGGCGACTTAGAAACCTTGCTGATTTTCACTCACCGCCAAGGACATGAAACCCAGACCTGGGGTGGGCCGGATATCAATGGGCCAGATCGTGGTGCCGCAGACCCGGTGGATTTCGATTCAGATAACTTTTTGGCTAAAGCCTTTTACCAACTGAATGAAGCGCACCGTGTGGGCGTGTCCGTTGAAGTGTTTAACCGTCAGCAGGACGTTAACCGTCTTTCTGATGAAGGAGATGTGATTGCGTTTGGCCCATACCGTTATGAGTACTCCAACACTCGCGCTCACGATGATGATTCGCGCCAGCGATACAGCATTGAACACCAATGGCAGGCAGATAACAGTGCGTTTGATTCACTGGAATGGCGTGCCGCTTACCTGCACTCAGAATCAACCCACGACAACACAGATACCCTGACCGAAACCACGCCAATGGGAACAACGGTTGAGAACCGCAACCGCCAGCGTATGGGTGAAGATGAAGCGTGGCAGGCGGATATCCAGTTCAATAAAGCGATCGAGTTGGAAAACAGTTATCACGAAGTGGTTTACGGCGCGAATTACGTCGGCAATAGCTTTAGCCTCAACTACAACAATATCAACCGTGACACGGGCGTGGTGACTGACGCGACACCGGAAGTGCCGAATGCGGAATCCCGCAAATGGGGTATCTTCGTGCAGGATCAGATGTTCCTGATGGATGAAGCACTGGTATTGAACGCAGGCCTGCGCTACGACAGCTTCAGCGCCAACCCAAAAGGTGACAGTACCTATGCTGATGCGAAAAACGATGCCTTCACCGGTCGTTTTGGGGCGGTCTATCACTGGACAGAGTCGTTCAGCACGTTTGGTCAGGTAAGCCAGGGCTTTAAAGCCCCAACACTGCAGGATCTTTACTACTTCTACGACACTGGCGCGACGTTTATCCCAAATCAGGATCTGCAAGCGGAAGAGAGCCTTTCCTATGAAACTGGCCTGCGCTTCAAACAACCTTACGGCCGAATTGATGTGTCTGTGTTCTACAACGACTACAAGAACTTCATTGAAGATCGCCTGATTGATGCCAATGGCCCAGACGGCAAAGAAGTATGGACGACAGAAAACATCGGCCGTGCTGAAATCTACGGTGCGGAATTGAAAACCCAGTTAGCGTTGGATGTATTGGTGGGTGCGCCAAAAGGCATGTATTCAGACTTGAGCCTTGCCTATGCCAAAGGCGAAAACAAAGCCAATGGTGAAGCGATTGATACCGTCGCACCGCTCACGGCATACATTGCACTGGGCTATGACGACCCTGAAGGCGTGATGGGCGGCAAGGCTTCCATGCGTGCGGTGGCGGGTAAGTCCGGCTCAGACTGGAGCAATGCGAATGAGGTGGATAACGTCACCGCGCCAGGTTACACCGTCACAGATATCACCGCTTATTACCGCCCAATGGATGATTTCACCGTGCGTGCCGGTTTGTTTAACCTGTTTGATAAGAAATATTGGGACTACGCCGACCTGGCCGGTTTTGATAAAGATGAAGCAGGCATCAATCGTTTAACCCAGCCCGGACGTAATTGGGGTATAGAAGCCGAATACGTGTTTTAAACCCTTCAGCCGTTAAAAAACGGACGAAAAACACCCTGCGGCACGCGGGGTGTTTTCGGTTATAGCATGCGTTACACTCAATTTAGCGCCCAGCAAACCCTTAAAAAACTTTCGGAGACACAGTGAGTAACGGAGTTTTATCAACGATTTCGACCAAGTGGCTAATCCAACAGGCAAAACAACATAAAAAACGCCTGATTGCCGCAAACCTGATTGCCATTTGCGCCACGCTCATCAGCGTGCCTATTCCGCTGTTAATGCCATTAATGGTCGATGAAGTCCTGCTGAACAAGCCGGACAAAGGGATCGCCTTTTTCAACCAAATTTTGCCCGAATCCCTGCATCAACCCGCCAGCTATATCGTGATGGTTCTGATTATGGTGATCCTGATGCGCATGATGAGCAAGCGCTCAACATCTGGCAGAGCCGACAGTTCACGCTGGTGTCTAAATCCATCACCTGCGATATCCGCCAACAGCTTCTCGACAAGCTTGGCCGTATCAGCATGAAAGAGTATGAAGAGCGTGGCAGTGGCGGTGTGAGTTCCCATCTGGTCACGGATGTTGAAACCATAGATTCATTTCTGGGCAGCAGTCTGAGCCGCTTTGTGGTTGGTGTACTCACAGTATTTGGTACGGCCATTATCCTGCTTTGGCTGGATTGGGGGCTGGGGCTGTTTATCTTGCTGGTTAACCCTTTGGTGATTTACCTTTCCCGCAAAATGGGACAACGGGTTAAACACCTGAAAAAGGCAGAGAACCAATCTTTCGAGCGCTTCCAGCAGCGGTTGGTAGAGACCCTGGATGGCATCTACCAGCTTCGTGCAGCGAACCGGGAGCGCGCGTACCTTGATGTGCTGAAACAGGATGCTGAAGCTATACGCCATGATGCAGACAAATATGCCTGGCAATCTGAAGCCGCGGGGCGCGTCTCTTTCCTGATGTTCCTGATTGGTTTTGAACTGTTCCGCGCAGCAGCAATGCTGATGGTGCTATTCAGTGATCTGACTATCGGCCAGATCTTCGCCGTGTTTGGTTACCTTTGGTTTATGCTCAGCCCGATTCAGGAGTTGCTCGGCATTCAATACGCATGGTTCAGCGCCTCAGCCGCGATGAAACGCCTGAACGGCGTGCTGGCGCTTGAGGAAGAAGAACGTGCTGATAAAGGTGAAGATCCGCTGGAAAACCTGGATACATTCGGGGTGGAATGTGAAAACCTCGTGTTTAGCTATGACAGCGAGAAAACCGTCCTCAATGGTTTGTCGCTGACCATTCCTGCAGGTAAGCGCGTTGCTTTGGTTGGTGCATCCGGTGGTGGTAAATCAACCCTTATCCAGTTGCTTCTTGGTCTGTATCGCAAAACAGAAGGCAGCATTCTGATTGACGGTAAACCGGTCGAAGATATTGGCTATGAAACGCTACGCCAGCACACTGCTGTGGTGTTGCAACAGCCGATGATTTTCAACGACACGCTGCGTGCCAACTTAACGTTGGGTCGCACAGATTTCAGCGACGAGCAGCTTTGGCAATCTCTGGAAATCGCCCAGCTGAGCGATGTGGTTGGTAAATTGGATAACGGTCTGGAATCACAGTTGGGCAGGCAGGGGCTCAAGCTCTCCGGCGGCCAGCGCCAGCGTTTGGCGATTGCAAGAATGATCCTGACCAACCCTAAGCTGGTTATTCTGGATGAAGCAACCTCAGCGCTGGATACCGCCACAGAAGCCGCACTGCATGTTGCGCTTAACAACTTCCTACAAGACAGAACCACGTTGATTGTCGCGCATCGGCTGTCTGCAGTAAAACAGGCAGACCTCATCTATGTGTTGGAAGATGGAAAGGTCGCACAAAGCGGCAGACACAACGAATTGGTGCAGGAAGAGGGCGTCTATCAGACTCTTTATGGCAACCTCCAGGCTGGTTAAGGCATCTACAGCAAATTGCAGCCTCGCGAAAAGCGGGGCTTTTTTGTGTTTCAGTTCCGGTTGGGAAATTTCAAAGTGGCAATTCAGAGGGGAGTGTTCCACCCTTAGGGTACTGTTAAATCCTGATACGGAAGCGGCGAATGAAAGTCATTTTGAAGTCTGATATTACCTGTCCTGCCTGTGGACACTCGAAAACAGAAATGATGCCAATTGATGTACCGCGTAAACACTACACCTGCGAAAAGTGTGGGGAAATGCTGGTGGTTCCAGAAGAAGCCTGCTGCGTATTTTGTACGTACGGTTCGGTGGAATGCCCTCAGGCGCAGGTTGTTCGCCCTTGCATGGAAAAACGCCACTAAGCGATTTCGTCCAAGCGTGTAAAATCTTTACGATATGAATATGCAACATCATGATATTCAATAAAAATTCAACTCTTTCTGTTCAAATCTCACACATGTATCTGCCTTAATTGCTATACCTGCTGCCGCAATTTTCACCAGAAAAACACTATTTCCGCACTAAAGTGGTCGATATTGCCAATGTCTTAGCTTTGCAACACGAATTCATCGATATATGAAATTACACTCAGCGCGAGGGAGAAAGCGAAAGGATAGCAAGGAGATAAGAATATGAGCTTACACAACTGGTACTGTGAGAATTGTAAGACCGAAACAGGGCATGAAGTCAGGGAGCAGGCACACCATGACCCTGCGTTTCAGCCTTTGACATCGCCACCGTCAGGCGCAAATATCGATGATCTTAATGAGTGTACCTGCACCGTTTGTGGACATGTTGACTGGGTAGACCCAGTAGACATCTTCAAACTCGGTGTTCATGACTTTGGTGATTGATATCCGTCCGTATCGATAACAGGGCAGCTTAGGCTGCTCTTTTTACATCCCTTAATGCACTATAACTTACGGTTTGGTGTTCAGATTAGCTGAATTAGGCCGGTTGTATAAACAATTACAGTGACTATCTGCGGAGATAAGACGGTATTACCAACAGAGAAAAGCATGTTTTCACAAGGCAATAGGACAAAGTGAGAATCTCATCCTATATTAGAAAACAGCGTTCAAAATAAACCATAACTTAACCCAACCCTGACAAAAGCCACTGATTAGCTTCGTAGGATTGGAAAATTATGAAATTGCGCATTTGCTCTGGGAAATACAGGGCATTAAGAAGGAGTGAGCTAACTATGCGTAAGTCTATCCCCGTTGTGACTTTGATTGCAGCATCGCTGGTGCTGGGTGGTTGTGCCTCAAACACAGGAACAGGAGCGGCCATTGGCGCTGCTACAGGTGCTGTGCTGGGTAAATCAACCGGTAACCACAAAGACAAGCGAATCTTCATCGGTGCCGCAATTGGTGCACTGGCTGGCGCAGCCGTCGGCCAATACATGGACCAACAGGAAGCGGCATTCCGTGAAGAACTGGCAGGCTCCGGTATTCAGGTAGTTCGTGAAGGTGACAATATCCGTCTGGTAATGCCGTCTAACATCACCTTTGCCACCAACCAAAGCAACATCTCACCAAGCTTTGACAGCACTCTAGATGCTGTCGCGCGCGTGATGAACAAGTACGACAAAACGTTTCTGAGCATTGATGGACATACCGATAGCACAGGCGACGCTGCATACAATATGTCTTTGTCAGAAAAACGTGCTGAAAGCGTGCGTAACTTCCTGCTGCGTCAAGGCGTGAACGGCCAACGTATGTATGTCACAGGTTTTGGCGAGACTCAGCCAATTGCCTCTAACGATTCATCAGCTGGCCGTGCGGCAAACCGCCGTGTGGAAATCCAGATCGTACCTAACCAGGCATAATCCAAATCTGTAAAGAGAAGGGGCCGCAAGGCTCCTTTTTTGTGGGCAATCCGCAATGCGTTACAGCAGAAGTTGATCATTTCAGAAAAACGGCACAAAGCACTAGTGGGAAGGCGCCCACGTAATAACATTAGCGGATTATCTATAAAAACAACTTTACGAAGGAAGAGTAAATATGCCTTTAGTTGCTTGTCCGGTCTGCGAAAAACAAGTTTCGAAACGCGCTTTATCATGCCCAGGCTGTGGCGAACCGGATCCTGCACGTTATCACTCACGCAATACCTGGCTGACACGTCTGTTTTGGTTGTTGGTTTGGGTAGGCATTGGTGCTGTGGTTTGGATTAAAGTCGTGCCGATGGTGATGGAACTGTTCAAGCAGTAATTCACATGACAATGTGGTGGTGAAGGTCACCGCCACATTGCCAATCGCTTTTCATTTCTCGATGCTCTCAAGGTATTGATTGCTGCACGGTGACCAGTCAGACAAACTGAGATGGGTGAGTAATACACCCGGCGTGCTTTCTCCCACTGCAATTTTCAGAAAAAGTCCTGCTGTTTCTTCATCCCCACCAAAATTGCGTTGAATCGACGCGATAACACGACCTCTATCCACACCGTCTTCGATTTGCTGTCTGACCCAGTCATATTCAGCCGAACATTCGTTGATGATGGATTTGCGTCCAAGGGTAAACGTAGCCATGATGCCTCCGGACATATCCGCTAAACATTTGTGACAGATACGTTTCAAACTCTATTAAACGACAATCACCCTGTTGATAATTGGAGTTAAGTCTCATAAATAGCCAGCAGGGCGAGTACCAGTTCGCGTAAAAAATCATCTATCATGCGTGGAGTCACACTAAATCGTTTTGCAATGCGAGCATTAACACCGATAATTTGCTCAATCACTACAGCTTAGGCTGTGTATATTCACATCGACATAGTGGCGTACAAGCAACTGACTACGTGCTTTTGTCGAAATGGCATGTAAAAAACGCTTATGAATTGGATACTCTCGAACTGGCTTCGTAAAAAGAAGTTTGAAAAATTCTTCACCCGTGTTGAAGAAGACTTCTTCGAAAATGATAAGTATCGAGCTTATCTGGAGCCTAAAATCCTTGAGTCACTCAAGGAAACCGGCGAGGTTAAGCCAAAGCGTGCGTCGCGCATCGTTTTGGCTTGTATTCGTCAGTCTCTGATGGATAAGTACCTGACAGAAAACCGCTATATCCGTTTTCTCGAAGACAACTCAAAAGAGTTCTTCATGGAACCGGTTGTTGTTGGCAGTGATGTGGTGACAGGGTATGAGGAATTGATCTCCAACTTCATCCACAACAAACAAAACGAGTGCTCGGACTACATTCTTTCCCATATTCCCAAGTACTACCGTAAGTTTGCCAAAGAGCTGGAAGTGGACATGGTCTACCCAAACAGCAAACGTGGTGAGAAAGAGATGCTTGATGACATCATCATGATTCTCAATCACAAGTAAAACAGAAACGGGGCTAATTATTCAGCCCCGTTTTTATCCTGCCCGGCAGTCAATTCCCATTGTAGCTAATCCTGGTTAATGCCAGGATTAAACCATTTCCATTTCGGTGTTTTTCTGCTGACTACTTGTGAAAATCCCATGCTCAGTGAGAGTGGCTTTGATTTCATCAACTTTGTAAAACTTGGCGGCACGGATACGTATTAATGGAAGACCCGCAGATTCAGCGGCATGGTTTTTAACTTTATCAGATTTCATGGCAGCCGTTTGTTGGTGTGAGGCATCATCAAGCTCAACAGCAGCGATGATCTCCAACGTTCCAGCGGCACAAATGACATAGTCGAAATGTTTCATGGCGATTTGATTGAACGCAATTCGCCAAGCTTTGCGTGTTTGTTTGGATTCGGGTGTAACAACGTCGGCAACGCGAACTTTAGGGCATACAATAAATTCATCACCTAAGGCCTGAGAAAGTACTTTATAAAATGAAAGTTCGGTTTTGGTGCAGAGGAAACGGATCTTTTTTGTATCGAAGTTCTCGTTGAGCTTTTTCCTGGATGGAAAGCTTCATGAACTTGATGACGAAAACAAACACGACGCCGATAAAGAGAAAGATTTGATAGGTTTCCATAGGAAAGGCCTTAAGAGAATGAGTAACTAATATTTGTGTACAAAGCGGTGTTCGCAGGCAAAGCCATTCGATCGGAAATTCGATGCAGTTCATGGCTAAAATCTGAAAAGACGTCTGACTCGGATACTATCTTAGCAATGGTACCAAGTGCGTATTATCTATCTTATGTTAAATATGGTATGCAGCGACGCGAAATGTGGTTCCCTCATGCCTGCAATGACCCTCTTTCTTCAACGATTTCAGTCTATTAAACGTAATTATCTATTTACCATAAAATAGATAATTACCAATTCTCTAAGAACCCTGCATTGGATCATTCTGTTCCAACTGGGTTCTTCAACCTTTGGTGAATTATCGGTTTGTGATGTTTCTCTGGCCGTGCTGACGATATGGCGATTTTCAAAAAGTAAAAAACGCCCAACCTAAGTTGAGCGTTCCCGTTCATTGTGTTGTTGCTTCTATTTTACTTTTACGACTTCAGGCATTTGGTACTCGCCACTTTGAATGGCTTCATCGGCTCCGTAGTAACGCATAATCAAATAGAACGGTTTATTAGGTACAGGCAAAAAGTTAGCGTCATCCGCTTTGCCTTTGGCATCGGCGCTCATCTTGATGGTATAGAAACCGTCTTTGTCCGCTTTCAAGGTTCTGTCACCACGGCTATGACGATTTAAGCTATTGTGCGCCATTAAACGGTCGTCATTACCGTATACAGTGACAGACCAAAACTCTGATACGTTTGGTGCTTTAAATCGCATGACATAGTCACTTTTACTGCCGTCCAGCTTTTCACCCTGGGCGTCAAAGTCTGATTTTCGGTAAGACGCTTCTACTGGTGGCAAACCCCACTGGCCTAAATACGTACCTTCAGCAAAGAGTTCCCTTGAACCGTCACCCAGCGTGTCACGGGTGCCAAGCAAAGCTCGCGCATCTGAAATTTCCGGTGCCAGTTCTGCCAAACGTTCCATACCCAATTTTTCACCAACTTCTGCCAGTGCCAACTGCTTGTCTGTGAAATCTGTTTTACAGGCCTCAATACCCAATAGCTGGTATTGCTCAACCCACTTTTGGTCAGCCTTAGCCATGGTGCCATCACACAGCATCGCATTGACCCGAGCAAGCCAATTGGAATTCACTGGATCTAGGTATTCACGTTGTACGGGTTTTGGCCCTTTTACACCGAGATACTCTGATAAGGTTCGGATGGTCCACTGATCCATGTAATCCAACGCGACTTTTTCATCTTCTGAACCAACTGCCATGATGCGACCCATCAGCTTGATTAGATTGCTCTCAACGCGAACGACTTCATCAACGGATGCCGGTACTTCGCCGTTCCAGTCCTGTGCAGCAAACATGAACTGACCGCCTTCAGTGCCGCGTACGCGTGAGCCGAACATGGCATTGGTGTAATGACCCATGTCCATTGTATGAAGAATCCAGTAGCGGCCTTTATCCATATCAGGAACACTGACAATCACAGGTTCTGCCGCAACATCTAACCAGCCCATAAGGTGCAGAGTGTCGTTGTTAATCGTCACGTGGTCTGTGTAAGAGTCGTCTGCAATATGGCGGATATTTTTAAACTGGTTTAGTGGGTAATCATCCTTAACGACTGTTTCAAAAAAGAATTTATACGCTTCATCGATAGAATAACCGTAGATGTATGCCTTCTTCGCGAGTTCTTGTTCTTGTTGGGTAAATGGCGCATCAGCAAATGCGTTTGCGCTGAGTAGACCAAGACCGATCGCACTGATGAGCAGATTATTTTTCATTTTCAAACTTCTCCCTATGACTGTTTTTTACGAACGGTCGTCATGTTAAGTGAAGCCTGGTTATGCGAAAAATAATCAGTTGATATTCAGTGTATATCAATAGTGATATGGTATAGATGTTTCGGACAACGTGATATCGGCATGCTTAACTTCGACTTCAACCTATTGAAAGTGCTTTCAGACCTGCTTGAGACGCAAAGCACAACGGCAACAGCAGACAACCTGGCGACAAGCCAACCAGCGATTAGTCGTTCATTAAAACGGCTTAGAGAGCTTTTTAGTGATGACCTTTGGTGCGCAATGGAAGCGCCATGGTGTTAACACCAAAAGCGGAAGTGATCAAAACCCAGCTTCCTGACGTTATCAACGCGATCAATGCTCTGATGGAGAAATCGGTAGATTTCGAGCCAGCCAATGCGAAGCAAGACCTCTACATTGCAATGAATAGTTCGATAGGCCAATGGTTCGCCGCGCCGCTGGCACAGCTCCTGGCTGAAAAGGCCCCGCTGGTTAACCTCACCATCGAGGACTGGACAGAAACAACGGCGAGCAAAAATAGACAGTGGTGAAATTCAGTTTGGTATTAACTACTTCCCTATGGATTTGCCTAAACATTTTGTGCAGAGAAAAGGCGGTAAAGACAGTTTTGGCATTGCCTGCAGTGCAAACCATTCCCATGCAGGAAAAACGATGAAGCTGGAAGACTTTGCACACTACCCTTTTGCTGTTCACGTCATCAAAAACTGGAATGAGAAAGAACAGCATATTTCCCGGCTTTTAAAGCCCTTGAATGTCACGCCTCGCATCCAATTGCGTACAACCCATTTAAGCGTGATATTGGATGCGATTGAAAAACGAGAACTCTTGTTCCCATGCTCTACACATTTGATTGAGCAACTTGGCGATCGCTATTCAAGCATTGCAATTGATCAATCACTGCCACTGCTTGAGGGCAACTTTGGCTATGTGTATGGCGTGAAGTGGCGAAATGAGCCGATGATAAAGTGGTTGGAAAAAACCATTGATGAACTCATGCAATCGCTCGGTATTCATCGGGATTAAGCGGTAACCCGATTTTTCAGTGCGTACTATCGCATCATGCGTTTCAGACGGCTGTCGTAGTAAAAGTCCCGTTGGTCTATTACTTTGACCGATTGGCTTTCAGGATGAACGGGATTGATCAGGAAGTTGTATTCGCTGGCAATAATGGCAGATGGTAATTGCAGGACGGGCGTCTTGGCTTCTTGTAACCAGCGGGTGCCGAAATTGCGGGAAACATCAGCATCCGGCACGCATCCCAGCCTTCGGGGAGTTCACTTTCACTGACACGCAAAATAGCGATGTCATCCGGCACGTAGATGGTCATCATCACCAAAGGTGGCATTTGAACCGGGCTTTCATGGACAAACCTTTCCAGCGCGGCTAATGATCGGGAACCGGCTGTGTATATGACAGGCTGTCCTTTCTGGTGCCAGCGGCCAGAGCCAAACATGCCTCCCATACCGCTCAAATCTGCAAACTTCTTTACGGAAAGTCTGAAAAGCTCCATCAGGCCGTCATACCATGCATTAATCTATTAAGTACGTTTTCAACATACTGAATGCCGGTATTGGTATCCAGATAGTCGATGGCCGCTTTTCCGCCAAAGGCTACCTGTGGGGTTTTAAGCCAATCCAGCGCTGTCGTGCGGCTGCCGTAGTAGTCGATAGCCAGGTCGACGACTCGTTGGATTGCCAAGGTTTTTTCAGATTGGGAAGGCGTGAGTAAGTCAGAATCGCTTTTGCGTTGCAGGCTGCGTGGCTCAGGCCAATTAATGCCACCCATTCGCCACTGCTCATGGCCATTTCTTTCATTACTTTGCGGGCATGTTTTACCTTGAGACCACCACGGATAATTTCCAGTTCGGTATCCTGGTTTATCACTTGGCCTTTTTTGACGATGCCCAAAGACATCAACTGTTCAGCATACATACTCACCTCCGGACTTCTGGTTAAAGTATGTGCGCCAATTGTCGCATTGTAAAGCGTCACTTGGCGTAGAGCTGGCGGAAAAAGGATAAAAAAAGCGGTTCACAATGAGTAAACCGCGAAGTTGGCAAGAAATAATGTTTCAGTGATCGATATATCTTGAGCAAGTGGAGTTGCTCGATATGAGTTGCGTTTAATCACACCTGCCATACTGGAGAGTCGGTGTCGGGAGACAAAGGGTGATCATAAACGCAAAGACAGTTTGCGCACTCCCATTCATTACGTAAATAGTTATATTTGTATTATTCATTACGGAATATGTAATTAGAGGTGCGTGATGACTTCGTTCCGAAAATCCCTGTCAATGGTGAAACCTATTTCTCATTTTTTGGCTGTTGTTGCACATCATTCAGTGACCCGCGCGGCAGAAGAGTTAGATATCGCGCCAGCCAGGATCAGCGAGTCTCTCAAGCACTTAGAAGAAATCTGGAATGTCCGTTTGTTTCGCCGTGAAGGACGTCAAATGAAACTGACCAATGCGGGACAACGCGCCTTTGAACGCTACCACCATCTGATTGACAACCTGTTTGATGCCGTCAACGAAGATATCGATCCACATAGGGTTGCGTCCGTATTGTCAGTCACCTGCCCTATAGATATCGGCTCTGACATGATGCCTGCCGTTATCAGGAAGTTTCATCACGTTTATCCGGATGTGGAAGTGAAACTGTTCGCCTCTGACCAAATGATCGATATGGCAGACAGCAACATCGATCTGGCCATTCGTGTTGGTCGGTTGCAGCGTTCGCACGCCCACAATGAAGAAGAGATTGTAAAGATAACGCCTTTCCTGGCAGCGACGCCAGAAATCAAACGCGGAATCGAAGAAGAGCTCTTTCCAGATGGGGTGCCGTTTATTCGTCTGTCACGGTTGCCGGAAATGAAAGTACTGACATTGCCGGGATTGGCAAAAACCATAAAGCTGAAGACGATTGCATCATCGGATAATGCCGTAGCCGCACAGCAGATGACCTATGATGGGCTTGGAGCGGGTTTATTTAGCGGCCTGCCGACAAAACCTTTCCTGGAACCGGGCAAGCTGGAGAAGGTCGACGAACTGGGATTTGAGGATTTTTATGCCTATGCAAGTTGGCCGGGGCGCCGCTTGAGCATTACCGGCCGTAAATTTCTGGATCTATTCAAATTACACTTAAATCGTCTTCTTTCAGAGAGGTAAGCGGGTTTGCCGTTTAACCTGTCCAAACGCAAAGCTGGATTCAATGGCGGCGATATTTGGCAGCCGCGTCAGATCCCGTCGGATAAAACGCTCGTAGGATTTCAGTGACTCGCTGACCACACGCAACAAATAGTCGTGCGAGCCTGTCATCAAGAAGCATTCGAGCACTTCATCCATGTGTCGATCAGTGCCTCGAACTTCACCATGTTTTCTTCGGTGGGTCTTTCCAGCTTTACCAATACAAACACATTGATAGGCAGGCCACATTTTTCCTGATCGACATGGGCGTGATAACCGGTAATGATCCCCTGCTTTTCCAGCGCCCTAACCCGCCGCAAACAAGGTGACGGCGACAAGGCGATGCGGTCCGAAAGCTCTTGGTTGGTTAACCGGCCAGTGCGCTGCAACTCATCCAGTATTTTCTTATCAATGTTATCGAGATTGTGGGCCATCCTTTCCTCTTTAACTCAGGCTGTTGGGTTTTCCGTTCACATCTGGCGTGCACTTCAATGAAATTAGCAGAAGCTGCCAATTTTTAACAAATGAAAGGCAGAATTAGCAATCGGCCATCACCTTCTCTTTGCTAGTTTGAAGATAAACCTGAACGTGAACATGGAGAGCACGATGAACAAGGCCGTCCAATTAAGTCCGCTGCGCAACACAACAAACCATGAAGATGCCACGTCACTTGCGGTTGAGCAGGCACAGCATTTCGGTATCGATGTCCATTCGAAATACGGTGAAGCGCTGGTTGCGCTGGCAACGACTCTGTATCAGGCCAACCATCACACCCATGATCTGTGGGCGATAACCATGGAGGGGCTGTCATCACTGGATAAAAATGACCGTATTGCCTGGTTCAATGCCAAACGCTTTCTCTCGTTCCAACTGGCAAAAATCCTCGATAACCTGCAAAACCCAATGCGTGCGACGTATCAGTCTATTGCAACAAGAAATGGGCATTTTGCTTCAAAGGGTGCCTACCCGATTTTCGACAATGTCGCCGCCCTCTTTTCTGCAAGCCCTGTTATCACCCGCACGGCGACCTACCTCTTTGCCTGTACAGAATGGGTTGAGGATGCCTTTAATGGGCGGGAGCCACTCCACGAAATCTACTCGCGCCTGTTGAACCCCACGTCTATTGCTTTGGCGAATCACATCGTTGATATAGAGGCAGGTGAATACGCAGATCAATATCTGGCGTGGAACTTTAACTCAGGCATGGCAGCCATTGATGGCTTGTTGAGCCATCTGCTTGGGCGGGATGACATTGTTTTGGCATCGCGTAATATCTACGGTGGCTCATACCAACTGCTGCAGGACTGGTACCGTAAATCTTCCAACCTGAATGTGGCTGTCGAATGGGTTGATGGTTACGATGCTGGGACTTTTGCGTCTGCGATGGATGAAATCGCTGTTAAGCATGCTGATCGCATTGCTGATGGCAGAAAGATCTATGTGTATATGGAAAGCCCATGTAATCCACATGGCTACGTCCTCGATGTGGCCGAAATCAGTCGCGCAGCTCACGAGCGGGGATGGCAGGTTGTGGTGGATACCACAGTCGGCACCCCGTTTCTGCATCCGGTGCTGAAAGTCAAAGATGAGTCGGCAAGACCGGATTTCGTCATCCACTCCTACACGAAAGAGTTAGCAGGCAGCGGCAGCACCACAGCAGGCGTTGTGATTGGCAAGAATGAGGATATGTTTATCCCAAAAGGTGACAGCGTCACTACCAATTCGCCAAACGGTAAACCGCGCACCGTCAATTGGGATGAAACCCTGTTCTGGAATGTTTACTACATAAAAGGCGCATTCCTTGATGCAGACAAAGCCTTCGAAGTGCTGAACGGCATGAAAACATTCGAACTGCGGGTGTTACAGAAAGCGGCGAATACTCTCACACTGGCGACGATATTTAATCTGCATCCGGACATCAACGTGTCTTGTCCGGCGCTGCCATCCAGCCCGAACTATGAACTGATGCAAAAAAGAATGCACCTTGGACTTCCCGCTTCGTTGTTTACGATTGATATGGAAGGCACTCAGGATAGGCCACCGATTTCCCCTGCACTGTTCAAACAGTTCTTCGATATGTTGGAACCTGCTATTGGCATGCAGGTAAGCCTGGGTCAAACCAATACCGTGGCACTCTGCCCTGCAATGACAACCCATTCTGAACTCTCCCCGGATGCACAGGCACAGGCTGGCATTAAGCCCACAACTTTGCGAATTGCTGTTGGACTGGAAGACCCCCGTGCGTTCATTGCCCATATCCAACGTGCGGCGGAAATGACGATTGATGCCAGCCATCCTGGATTTTCCAGTTTGTTCCCCGCGCCGGAGGAGATAGATCGCATCTATCGCAAGGTGTATATGGATGTGCATCAACGCTTTGTTGATGATTTACCCGCTTACGCTGATCAGTTGAAGTAATTATTGGCCCAGTGCGTCGTCTGGTGATTCATCCAACGATGACGCACTGGCTGTCAGCAGGGAGCCATCTTTTTGCTGATAACAGAGGGTAACTTGATAGTGGGGAAATGCGCTTCTCTGCAGCGCACTGACAGGCTTCACAAGCCGGATTTGATTTTCCAACTGTATATTGGGTTCACAGCTCTCAAAACCAAATCTATGCAATTCACGTTCGATAAACTGGCTGGGCAAATTGTTCCTGCGCCAAATCTCTATTTTCATCGCAAAGTTACGCTTATCGAAGCTGGAAGACTGGCTGGCAAGCAGTTTGGCAAGGGATTCTTCGAGCATGTCTACCTGCTTTGGCGCTAACACCTGTCCGTCTGAAGCAGCCAATGCGCTCTGTGCTTTCACCATTTCAAGGGAGATGTTTGGCAGCACTTGTAGATACCGTTGCAGCACAAGCCGGTTTGCGTTTGAATTTTCATTCAATAAAGCGATACAGGCAATCCCTATCAGGGATACCCCTAACATCAACCATACTGGGCGCGAACTGTAGCTTTTTGAATTGGACATGAGAATGACAATGTCTGACTTAACCAATTATGCTGTATAAATACGCAATTCAGGATAATTATTCTTTATGCGCAAATCACCTTTCTAGTCATTTTTCGCATGAATACATCCCTGTTCTACTAAGAATTAGTTTACTTCGGCTTAATAAAGTCAACGGCAATTAAGTGTCCCATATGTGAGAATATGTGTCTTATTTTGCAGCTAATACTTTTTCTGGTTTAAGTACTAATTAATCGCTAAATTTATCTCGTCTAATAATTGATACATTTGAATCCAGGAAATTGTATTGGAATTTATCTTTTAATTTCATCAGTTAACAGTGGGTGACTGTCAGCCCATCTAACAACGCATCAGAAAAGACACAAAGCCTTGCACAGCAAGGGATGCGAACTTTTCTTTCATTTCGCCATAAATAGTATGAATTATTTTTTATTCAATGCTTGCATATATATTTAGGCATCTAAAAAATTCGCGTTATTAATTATGTGCGCATATCAAATCGAGAAAAGTGTGAGCACCTTATCTCCTTAAAAAAAAGCCAAAATCAGCGCGTCGAAAAATATTGCAAATATGTTTATACGTGAAATAATCCGCACCTCAAACCTGTTAACAGGTTTGTAACACAATAATTAGCGGTAAGTATGAAAGCGAAGTAAAAAACGAAAAGGACTCGGTAATGAAACGTATAATGACGACTGCTGGACTTTCGTTGTTTGCAGGCTCGGCCTCTGCGTCAGGGGTAGACGATGCAATCAACGAGTTTGTCGCACCCATCGTAAACCCTTTTGTGGGAATGATATTTTCCCCCCTCCCTTTTATCGATGTAAACGTGCCATGGATAGTGGTGTGGCTCGTGGTAGCGGCGATAGTCTTTACACTCTATCTAGGTTTTATCAACTTCCGTGGTTTTGCCCATGCCATTCGTTTGGTAAAAGGCGACTACACAGATCCAAACGAGCCGGGTGAAGTTTCCCATTTCCAGGCGTTGGCAACGGCGCTTTCCGGTACGGTAGGTCTTGGTAACATTGCGGGCGTAGCTGTTGCAGTGTCCATTGGTGGCCCGGGCGCAACCTTCTGGATGATTCTCGCAGGCCTGTTGGGTATGTCGACCAAGTTTGTCGAATGTGCGTTGGGTGTTAAGTACCGTAATACTAACCCAGACGGGTCGGTTTCCGGTGGCCCGATGTACTACCTGAGCAAAGGCTTGGCAAACCGCGGTAACCCTGCGTTTGGCCGTACCCTGGCGGTACTGTTTTCTGTGTGTGCTGTAGGCGGCGCACTGGGTGGCGGTAACATGTTCCAGGCGAACCAGGCATTCAAACAAGTTGTCGGCGTTACCGGTGGTGACCTGTCATTCTTTGCTGATAAAGGTTGGCTGTTTGGTGTGATCATGGCTGTTATCGTGGGTGTGGTTATCATCGGCGGTATCAAATCTATCGCAAAAGTGACCGAGAAAGTGGTGCCATTCATGGCAATCATTTATGTCGGCGCTGCGCTTGTCATCATCCTGGTTAACTACACGCACATCGGCCCAGCGTTTGCTGCCATTATTGATGGCGCGTTTACCGGTTCCGGTGTTGCAGGTGGTGTGGTTGGTGCGATGATCCAAGGTTTCAAACGTGCAGCGTTCTCGAACGAAGCTGGTGTTGGTTCGGCGGCGATTGCCCACTCTGCGGTAAAAACCAAAGAGCATATGTCTGAAGGTTTCGTATCTCTGCTGGAACCATTCATTGATACCGTTGTGATTTGTACCATGACAGCGCTGGTAATTATCATTACCGGTCAATTGCATGAAGGACAGGAGCTGACCGGTGTAGCTCTCACCTCTGCTGCGTTTGAAAGCGCAATTTCCTGGTTCCCATACATCCTTGCAATTGCAGTTGTACTGTTTGCTTTCTCAACCATGATTTCTTGGTCTTACTACGGTCTGAAAGCCTGGACTTACCTGTTCGGTGAAAGCATTCGTGCAGAAATGACGTTCAAAATCATGTTCCTGATCTTCGTTGTCATCGGTGCTTCGATGAACTTGGGTCCAGTTATCGACTTCTCGGATGCAATGATCTTTGCCATGGCACTGGTGAACATTATCGGTCTGTACCGTCTGGTGCCAGAGATCAAAGCGGATATGAACGATTACTGGTCACGTCTGCAGAGCGGTGCGATTGTTCGCCACAAAGCATAAATAACAAAACTGACGCAATAAAAAGAGATGCCGTTTGGGCATCTCTTTTTCTTTGTAAGTATATAATTTATAAGCTTTGCGATGGTGTTTAACCACCGGCCAGTTTTACAGTGTGGCCTTTCTTTTCCAGGTGCGCTTTAATCTTGTCACGCATATCACCTTGAATTTCAATAACGCCGTCTTTCACTGCACCGCCGCAACCGCACACTTTTTTCAGCTCTGCTGCAACCAGCTTCAGTTGTGCATCATCCAGATCTAGGCCTGTAACAAGACAAACACCTTTGCCTTTGCGGCCTTTTGTCTGGCGCTGATACGTACGATACCGTCGCCCTTCTCGCGCTGTGGCGCTGCTTTTTCTTCCTTGATTCGCCCTGTTTCGGTGGAATACACCAAACGCGTGTTGTCGTCTTTCATATCTATCTCTTTGACACAGCTAAGTCCGCTAATCCTACCAGAACTTTTCCGGCTAGAACACGAACGCAATAGAGCCTTAACGACCGATTGAATGATGGTCGATGTATTGCTTGATACGAGGTAAAGAACCTTTCAGCAGTTGCCCGCGAACCAGGATGTACCAAAGGCCTGGCTGCTTTTCATCACTCATGATTTGATAGCCTTTGTAGACTTCTGAGTTGCGGTTTTGCGGGGTTCTGAATGTTTGACGTTCGAACTCGGAGGGATGTCTGAAAATATTTGTATCGCACCACCAGTCAATACACTGCTTCACCGCCAGCATAGTGCCAGATACAGTTTTGCCGCTGACAGTGGCTGTATAAACATCGTTTTTAGCCTCTATGGAATGGCCGCGATGTGAATACCTTTTTCTCATTGATTACCCGTTTCTAGTTCTCATTGTTATTCTGGATAATTTTAATGAAAGATGAGGGCAATTTCGAACAAAACAGTGAAGCTGACCGAAAAAATATTATGGTTAATCAATGAGTAATTTATTAGTAACGCAAGATCTACTATTTGGTAACGACTTTCTTATCAACAAACTTTTTCAACGCAGGCAGTGAGCCTTTAAGCAGATTGCCTTTGACGATCATGTACCAGGCCTTATCGTCGTCTTCTGAGTCGTTCATGATTTGGATGCCTTTGTACTCTTCTATCTTCTTCTGCTTGGCATCTTCAAAGTCCTGCTTTTCGAACTCATCAGGCATACGCAATATGTTGGTGTCACACCACCAATCTATGGATTGCTTTACGCCCAATAGCGAACCGATGACACGCTTGCCGCCTATTCTTGCGCTGTATTCTTCCGTTTGCTCATCGCACAGCTCGACATTGTAGCCGCGATGATAAAGTCGTTTTCTCACCGGTGTTTGCCTCAATTTGTAATATTTATTATGAAACAGATGTAACAACAATTGCTTTCACTATGTAAATTAGACCAAATTCACAGGGCTTGCCAAATTCTCCCAATCTAGTGACCAGAAAAATCAACATCGTGACGTGGGTAAATGTGATCTGCGTCCTTTATTATTTCTCAATATGTGACAATAATGGGCTCATGAACAAATAAGTTATAGTGCATTAAATGAAGAAACTTCAGCCTTGTTAGAGCCTGAGATCATCAAAGCCAGTTTGGCTCTGTTCAAAAACGGCGATGTTGATATTGAAAACTGGGGAACATTGACGGGTAACCAGTATTCCCGTAACTCTCTGCTGAGTTTTCGAAATGACTGGCTGACATTTGTCAGCTACTGCAATGAAGTCAACGTCTCTCCTCTCCCCGCTGCCGTAACTGCTGTGCGGCGTTTTATTGAAAAACAGTCAGAGTCACGCAAAGCTGCCAGCATAAAACGTTACATTGTCACTATCTCTCTTGTTCATCGCTTGCACAGTCTGCCTGACCCTACGCGTCACCGTGAAGTGCGTTATACGCTCAACCGTCTGTATCAGGAAAAAGCTGACGATGCAGGACAAGCCACAGCCTTTCACCTTGCTCACCTGCAGACCTTGCACGGCATGTTCTCGTATAGTGATAAGTTGAAAGATATCCGTGACTTACTGATCTGGACACTCAGCTTTGAAGGCATGCTGAAGCGTAGTGAGCTTGCTGCAATCGACTTTAGTGATGTAACGCGAACCGATGAGGGTTATCAGGTTTGGGTAGCTGAACACGCAATCGCGCTCAGCCCAGAGGCTGGCGCGCTGTTGGAAAACTGGTTTCAAATGACCGGAATAACAGACGGCCCCCTGCTTCGCCGAATCAACAAACACCATCAACTTGGCGACGCACCCATGGATCACTCTTCTATTTACCGCGTGTTTCGACGAGCGGCGACTGAGTTGGGTCAAGAAGGTACGCTGACATTTTCCGGCCAATCACCCCGGGTGGGCGCGAGCAGGATTTATCAGAAAACGGAAAGAGTATTAAGGAAATACAGCAACAAGGAAGATGGAAAAGCCCCGCAATGCCTGCTCAGTACGTGGGTAACAAGCAGGCGAGAAACGAGGCGATGGACAAATTTAAGCGAAAACTCGACAAGGAATAACTGGTACTTGAGTCTGTGAATTAGCGACGAAGTCCACGCTCAATACACCCTGCCAGATATGCCGAGAAATCGTGGCCATTATGTTCAACCAATTTTGGGAACATAGAAATCGGCGTCATTCCTGGGAACGTGTTGATTTCGTTTAGCAAAACCTCGCCTTCTGGCGTCAGGAAGAAATCAATACGCGACAAGTCTTTGAGCTTCAAATGCACAAATGCACGCTCGGCATAATCACGCATCTGGGCAATCTGGTCATCCGTCAGGTTTGTTGGCTCAACAGTCGTGTTGCTGTGACTGCCGGCGCTGTATTTCTCATCGTAGGTGTAGAACGTATCTTCAGGCAGGAAATCTCGCCCGGATTGGTCACGACAACTTCATCGTTATATTGGTATGCGGCAATTTCCAGTTCGCGCGGGCGAACAGCTTTTTCGACCAACACCTGGTTGGAATAGCCAAATGCATTTTCAACCGCTTCTTTTACTGCATCCTTGTTAGTCACTTTGTAGCAGCCAACGGATGAGCCTGGCAAGCCGCTTTGATAAACACTGCGCCCCAACGTTCAAAGGCATCTTCTGCTTTGGCAACGCTTTCGGCATTATTGTCTGTCAGGAAAACATACGGCGTGTTTGGAATACCTATCGCATCAAACCAAAGCTTTGACGTGATTTTGTTGAAACAAACCACGCTGGATGATGAATCGCAGCCCATATAAGGTAAGCCGGCCAGCTCAAGTAGCGACTGAATGTCACCAGTTTCTCCCGGGAAGCCGTGAATACAAGGCACAACAAAGTCGATATCGACTACATCGTTACCCACCTTCAGTGTTTTATCCAGATTGAGTCTGCAATCCTGTCCCTGACTGTCCTTCCAGCCTTCAGAGCGGGTGATTTCAACGCGGATGAGAGAAACAGAAGGGATCTTCTTCAACTCCGATTCCAGATAGTTCGCGGAGACAAGAGACACTTCGTGTTCGGCACTGCCGCCGCCACACAGTAACAATACTTGAGTTGGTTTCATGACCATTCCTACTTCGCCCTGAACAATGCATCAGGGATAACAAAATCTAATCGCACAATCCGGTGCATAAACGGGAAGGTGAGTCGCCTATAGTAGACAATCACTTTGCCCCTTTCACCCGCTCAAACGCAAATATCCAGTAAATTTTGTGTGATTGCGCAAATTCCGAGCGCCTCTGCCGTTTTAACCGTCAACTCTCTGGCGGATAAGCAAAGAAAAAGAGAGCCTTAGCTCTCTTTTCGTGTATTCAGCCTATTTAGTTCAGCCGCGTCATTTCTGGTGTAGAAGATGCCTTGATAGAGGCAAATGAACGGATAAACGGGCCGTACTGTTTAATGTTTTTAGGCAAGGCTTTCAATGCGTTCTCTGCGTCTGCCTTTGAATTGAACTCACCGTATAACAAGGTAAACCACGGCAGTCCGTCCACCATTTTCTTGTTTGACCAAACTGGCTTGTCGGAAGGCAGCTTGTTCATGTACTCAGCAAACCCTTTGTTGTGGCTGAGTGCGATAACTTGAATGGTGTATTTACGGTTTTCGTGTTGAGGTTTGCTCTTCGCAACGGCTGGCTTCTTGGCCGGTTTATTCGCGGCTGTTGCGACCGGTTTTTCCATTGCCGGTTTTTGAGCCATCACTGGCTTGGGCGCGGGTTTTGCCATCGCCGGTTTCGGTTTGTTCATATCCGGTGCTGGAGTGGCTGGCATCGTTTGCGTAACCGGCATCACCTCCTCTTCCACAGACTGGGTCAAAATCTGGGTGGTGGTAGCACCACCAGTACAACCGGCGAGCACAAGCGTAAATGCAACAGAAAGGATTTTCTTCATGAATATTCTACTTTTAGGAGCGATTTCCTTTATTCTGAACTGAGCCATGCATTCATTCAACTCAAACAGCGACCGCTCTGGTGAGTATCTGCCACACGTCACACACATTTCCTTACAAACACCCCGCTCTCAACACGGGATTTGGCCCCGAACAAACTTAATCGCAACAGGATTTCGCTACGGATCACAGCCGCGTCAAACGGTTGGAACACTGGGAAGGCAAAAGCATTACTATGTAGGCAGTCAAAGTTCTCACCCGCGGAGATGGAAATGACCAGCTGGATATGCTGTTTAAACCCAAATCAATCGCCGTTATCGGTGCTTCAGATACTGCCGGGCGTTCCGGTAATGTCATTATTCGCAACCTTCAATCCAGCGGTTTTCATGGCCCCATAATGCCTGTAACACCCAAGTATCAAGCTGTCGCGGGAATACTTGCGTATCCCACCATTGAAGCCCTGCCACTGGTACCTGATTTAGCGGTTCTCTGTACCCACGCCAGCCGTAATAGCGAACTTATCCGCCAACTCGGTGAGAAAGGTGTGAAGCTGCCATCATCCTTTCTGCCGGAATGAAAAAGATTGATGCGCCGGATGGACGCTCAGAATTCGAAGTCATGCGTGAAATCGCCTCCCGTTATGAAATGCGGGTAATCGGCCCTAACAGTCTAGGGCTTATTCTGCCCTGGCTGAACCTGAACGCTTCGTTTTCGCCTATCGCCGCCAACCGGGGAAATATTGCATTTGTTTCCCAGTCCGCCGCAGTATGCACCACGATTTTGGACTGGGCGCAAAACCGTCGAATTGGCTTTTCCACATTTATTTCTCTGGGAGAAGCCAGCGACATCGATTTTCCTGAACTGCTCGACTATCTCGCCCGCGAAAGCAAAACCGACGCCATTCTTCTCTACATTGACAATATTCAGGATGCCCGCGCTTTTATTTCTGCAGCACGTGCCGCTTCGCGAAACCGCCGAGTCTTGGTGCTAAAAAGTGGCAGGACACCAGAGGGAGCATCGGTACTTCCCCACCTGAATGAAGAAGTACAAGGGCTCGACAGCGCTTACGACGCAGCAATTCGACGTTCCGGTATGCTTCGGGTACGTACAACCCACGAGTTATTCGCGGCTGTAGAAACCCTCTCCCATTCAGTGCCGCTTCGTGGTGAGCGTCTGGCCATCATTTCTAACGGTGGCGGCCCAGCAGTAATGGCGGTAGATATGCTGTTGGAAATGGGCGGCAAGCTTGCGGTGCTGAGCGAAGAAACCATTGAGAAACTGAACAAAGTATTACCGGTCAGTTGGTCTCACGGTAACCCTGTCGACATTGTGGGTGACGCAGACATTGACCGGTACAAAAAAGCGACAGAGATATTGCTCGAAAGCGATGAAGCAGATGCCCTGCTTATCCTCCATTCTCCTTCTGTGACAGCTCCGGGTTTGAAAACCGCAAAAGCGATGACGGATATGTTGAAAAACAATCCCCGCGCAAAACGCTTTAATATCCTGACGAACTGGCAAGGCGAAAGTGATGACGCCACAGTCGCGCGTCTGGCGTTTGCCCATGCTGGTTTTCCGGCTTATCGCACGCCGGAAAGTGCTGTCACCGCCTACATGCACCTTGTGGAGTACAGGCGAAACCAGAAACAACTGATGGAAACGCCAACCTCGATTGGCCAGATTGATTACGATGTAGAAGGCGGCAAAGCGCTCATCCAACAGGCGCTTGACCAGAATATTCTGGCATTGACGACCCATGAGGCCCGCCCGTTTCTATCAAAATACGGCATCAATGTGATGGCCACCTGGCTAGCAGCTGACGCGGCAGAAGCCGCGCAGATCACAGAGCAGGTGGGCTACCCCGTAGCGGTAAAACTGCGTTCGCCGGATATTGCCCATAAATCGGATGTTAACGGCGTTATGCTTGATTTAAACAACGCGGTGGAAGTGGCCAATGCAGCGCAATTGATGCTGAACCGGGTGTCGGTGACTTACCCAACAGCAGGATTGAAGGATTACAAATCCAGGCCATGGCAAACCGTGCTGGTTCGCAGGAACTGCGGGTATGTGTAAGGCACGATCCGGTCTTTGGTCCAGTAATCCTGATTGGTGAAGGCGGATCAGAATGGGATGTTAACCGCGATGCTGCCGTTGCCATTCCTCCCCTGAACATGGCGCTGGCGCGCTACATGGTGATTAGCGCCATTAAATCCGGCAAATTGCGCCAGCGAGGCCACCCATACAACTTCGATATTAACGCGCTTTGCCATTTCTTAGTGACACTGTCACAGATTGTTATTGATTTTCCTGAAATCACTGACTTGGATATCCATCCACTGCTGGTCAGCGGCGACAGCTTTACCGTACTCGATGCGTCAATCAAGCTGTCACCCTTCGAAGGTGATGCCAATACCCGACTGGCAATCCGCCCCTATCCAAAAGAGTTGGAAGAAAAAGCAACGCTTAAAGACGGGCGTTCAGTCTTGCTGCGCCCTATCCTTCCTGAAGATGAACCCACACATAAATCCTTTATTGAACACGTGTCCGATGAAGATTTGTACAAGCGCTTTTTCTCTGACGTCGGTGAGATGAACCACGAAGCACTGGCGAACCTGACCCAGATTGACTACGACCGCGAAATGGCATTTGTCGCTGTTTGCCTAAATGAGCAAGGTGAGCAGGAGATCCTTGGCGTGGTGCGCGCATTGGCAAACCCAGAGCATACCGATGCAGAATTTGCTGTATTAGTGCGCTCTGATCTAAAAGGCATGGGCCTTGGCCGTATACTCATGGATAAAGTGATTAACTATGGCAAGCTGAGCGGCTTGAAACGCATCAACGGCATGACAATGCCATCCAACACCGGGATGATTGGGCTAGCACGCAAAGTCGGTTTTAGTATTGATGTTCAGTTGCAGGACGGCATTGTGGAAATGGATCTGTTTTTGTAGCAGATTGAATTTCATAACAAAAAGAAAGCAGCGTCGGCTGCTTTCTTTTTACCTTTTCAGGTAGATTTTACGTTTTCAGCTAAAAGTGTAATCCACCACAATGATGTCTTCGATGTGAGGAACAAACACTTCCTTCAATGCATCATGTTCTGGGTGAAAAAGGTAGCGCTGACGCGCATCCTCGTCGCTGAAAGTCATCACAACCACATGGGTAAACCCCTTATTTTTGCCTTCAGGGCTGTCATTTTCGCCCCATTCAACCGCCTGAACACCGTCAACACGCTCAGTCATGGATTCATATTCTTCGCGGATCTCTTCCAAATCGGCTTCATTGCACGACGGTTTAAATTTTACCAACAGTACGTGTCTGATCATCACGCTACTCCTTTATCCACCAGCATTATCCCACCTTGGGGTTGGTTCCGGCTGAATCACTTTCAGTACTTTAGGAATTTCACGGATCAGCCAGCTTTTGGCATTTCCCATCCGGTTACGTTTCCAGGCAATGACCCACAGCAGCTTGTAGGTATCGCTGCCTTCTATCACTTTCAGGCGACCTTCTTCAATGTCCTTTTCAACCCACCAGACCGGCATAGTGCCGATTCCGTAGCCATCCAAAATGGCGTGGTATTTCTCGGCCATAGAGCTGACCGTTAACCGTGGCTGTTCATCAAGGATATTGAATGTGCAGGTTTTAGCATTCCTTGCAGTATCGGCGACAGAAACACTGCGATACAAACGACGGACATCTTGATCAAAAGGGTTCTTGTGCTTATGGATTGGATGGTCGACCGCCGCTACCCAATAGCCGTCGGTGTAGCCCAGCTCTTGAATTTTTACGCCCTGTGGCGCCGATGGTGGCTCCGGGCTAATAAGAATATCGGCGCGATCTTCTAGCAGCGCTTCCCATGATCCTGCCAAGATTTCTTCTTGAAGACGAAAACGGGTGCTGGATTTCTCTGCAAGTCTATCCACCAGCGGGAAAAAATATCTCGCAGGCAGCAGTCCGTCGTAAGCGAGCGTAATATCCAGCTCCCAGCCGTGTGCCAAGGATTTGGCATCGGCGACCAGCTCGTCAGCGGCATTGATTAGGGCACGCCCCCGCTCCAACAAGAGCTTTCCCGCATCTGTAAATACGGCTTTGTGGCCTGAACGGTCAAAAATAACCAGATCAAGCTCCTGCTCAAGCTTCTGCACTTGGTAGCTCAATGAAGAAGGAGCACGGTTAAGTGCGTCTGCAGCGGCGGCAAAACTGCCTTTTCGGTCAATAGCATCCAGTACCTGAAGCGCCTCAAAAGATAGCATTGCGCGTTCTTTCCTTGTTCGGTGTGTGACGATCCAATGTGTCACAATCATCTGAAAGTTAACAGGATATTTTTGTAAGTTGACTGTGCTATCGCAAGGGCTATGGGCACAACGACTCCCAACATCCTGAAAATTCGTTCTATTTTCGAAAACGTGACAAATACACCGCAATCCTTTCGCTATCTGACTTACGCTTAACATTGAGGTGGCTATGAAGTTAGAACGCATTGAAATATCAGGATTCAGAGGCATTCGACGCCTCTCTCTCACCTTCGACGAGTTGACCGTACTCATCGGTGAAAATGCATGGGGTAAAAGCTCTTTGCTGGATGTGTTGGCGCTTTGCCTGCCATCTTCAGGCGAGAGTTATGAATTCAAGCGCAGTGATTTTCACATCAATTACACCCTCGGTAATGCCCAAACCAACCAGATCCAAATTATCCTTCGCTGGGTAGAAAGCTATTACGGCGAGCACAGGGCAAGACGATACCGGCAGTTTAACCAGGCGTGGAACAACACGGATGAACTGGGATTAAGACGGCTCGATTTCCATATCAACTCCCTGTTCGTTGATAACAAGGTAACGACCACGCGCGGATTTTTGGATGAAACCGGGGAGATCGCCCAGATTGAAAACAGTGAAGAACTCGCCACTGCGCTAGCGAGACTTCACCCGATTGTCCGTATGCAGGATGCAAGGCGTCTCCGAGATACAGAACTGGTGATGAACGGCAATGCCACACGTTTGGAAAAGCGACTCGAAAATACAGTACGCCGCCTGCAACAAAAGCCAGGACACGTGAACAAAGGTGAACTCAAAAGTGGGCTCCGTGCTATGCGCACCCTGCTCGATCACTACTTTGCCTTTAACAAGCACAACCGGTCACCGGCAGAAATTGAGCCATCCCGGCACCTGAATATGCGCGCTAACTATGTGCACCCGCTTGAGCTTGTTGCCAATAACACATCAAACCACAGTCGCCTTCTACTGATGGGACTCCTGAGCACGTTTGTGCGTGCCCGAGGCCCCAAACAACTGAAAGCCAATGCTCGCCCTATCGTAATATTTGAAGACCCGGAAAGCCGCTTGCACCCGACCTTACTTAATCAAGCTTGGCGGCTGATCAACCTGATGCCAATGCAGAAGATCCTCACCACCAACAGCGGCGATCTGCTCTCTGCCGTGCCGCTGACCAGTATACGTCGTCTGGAGCGTCATGCTTCCCAGACTGAAGCGCATCAAATTCCGCATAACCGGCTAAGCAAAGATGAAGAGCGCAGGGTTTCTTTCCATGTCCGTTTCCATCGTCCCAGCGCGCTGTTTGCCCGTTGCTGGCTGTTGGTTGAAGGGGAAACGGAGGTTTGGCTGTTCAACGAGTTGGCGCGTATCCAGGGGTACGATCTCGCAGCGGAAGGTGTCCACCTGATTGAGTTTGCACAAAGTGGTTTAAAGCCTTTGATCAAGCTTGCACAGGCGCTGGGTATTGATTGGCATGTCATTACCGATGGGGACATGGCTGGGCAGAAATACGCCCAAACTGCCCGGGCAAGACTAAACGGGGAAAAAGAGAGTCACCGTTTGACCGTGCTGCCCGACAGGGACATCGAACATTTTCTTTTTAGCCATGGTTACGAGCCCCTTTTCCGGCAAATGGCGCACATTGAACAGACAACGCACATTGCCCCGAAAAAAATCATTTCCAAAGCTTTGAAGAAATTTGCCAAGCCGGATGCGGCACTGGCGATCATTGAATACACGGAACAGCATCTCGACAAAGACATCCCTTTGCTGTTGCGGTGGGTATTACAAAGGGTGATCAGTATGGCGAGAGGTGCGGATTAATTTTATCAAATCACACATTTAAGGGTGTTTTTCGAAGAAAATCGAAATACGCCCTACTTCGATACCAAACTTGCTCATCGACGTCAGGTTAAAAGCACGGCGTTCATCCTGCCGGAATAACCAGTCATCCAATTTCAGATCGTAATTGTCATCACCGACAGCAACGTTGAGGGTATAAATCCAGTTCAGCGCATTTCCTTCTTCTCTCCCTTTCGCTATTCCCACAACATCCCCGGCAGTACCTTGATAAGTGCCGTCAGGTAAACGCTCAATCGTCCAGATGCGGGTCTGCTTTTCCCCGTCGGCAAACAGAAACTGCTCATCCAGCACAAGCGTGTTCCCCTCCACTGTTCCCACAATGTCGACCTCAAAACGCCGGGTTTGCTTGCCGGTAAAATCCTGCACCATGCCCCATGCCTTGATGTCCCCGGCGAAGTACTCGAACAAATTAAATTTGGGTTGTGTTTGGCGGTAGTCCTCCAGAGATGCAGAGCAAGAAGACAAAAACAATACGGTCAATAGAATAAAAGCACGTTTAATCACTCAGGTTCCCTCCCAATAAGTGCCAGACGAAGTGAAGGATAAGCCGTAGATGGTGACAGCCAAATCGCAGAAAAGGCCTTTGCCAAAGCCGGGGTGTTTAAAGTGCCGGATAAAGATGGCGCGCCTAATCTTGGCTGGTAATAGAACTGACCAACGTTGTTCTGTAAAACATAAATCAGACGATCCCCTTTGCTGACGTTGGGCCAGACACCCGTCATTTCGGGTAGCCAGTCCGCAATTTGCTGTTTTGAGTACCCAAGGTGCTCCCATTGATCGACAGTCGCATCAAGAAGAGCCTCGGCATCGATATTCCGCCGATAAGTGATCACCAGTGCCAAAGGCGCGTTGGATTTATCGTTGTATTGCCCGTTTGGGGTGCGTAATTCGCTGTCATAGATAGTCCAAAAGCCCAAGTCAGAGTAGCGCTGCCTACCTTTTTCCAATCCGTCCAATTTGATGAATCAGAAATGGAGTCCGCACTGCCTGTTTGATGCCAGCTAAGCGCGAGCAACAAAAAACAGGTAAATCAGTGCTCTTGCTGTTCTGACGCTGTATCGCGTTGCCAGGAAGACCATACGTTCTCCTTTTTCGCAAAGCGGTGGAGCACAAACAATATAAACGCGCTGTAACTGAACCACGCCAGAAACAGCACTGAGAGGGTCACGGGTAGAGAATAATTAAATGTCACCGCACCAAGCCGTTCGCCTGCAAGGTAACTGGCAGCCCCGCCGAACGCTCCAACAAGTGCAAGGACAATCACTGGCTTACTTACCAGCAGGCTTCTGAGAGACACAACGTAGGCAGAAAACCCAACCCACAGAAGACAAAACCACAAAGGCAGATGATGGGCGCCAAAATCCAGGAAACCCAAAAGCACAAGAAGAGAGTCTCCCGCGATACCGACGAGCGCTATCAACAGCACCACTGCGATGCCTTTGCGTTCTAGGATAGAAGCAACTAAAAGCGCAAGAACCAGATAAGGTAAGGCCTCGTGCTGCCCTAATACGGCTAGCAACCAAAAGAGGTTGAATGCCACGGATATCAGAACAACACGCATTTTCTGCCCCTAGCCCGTTTACTCTCGCCAGTCAGGTCGGCTCAGTACCAGTTGCACCGTGCTAATGGTGCGCTCAAGAAAACCGCCTTCGCAATAATAGAAGTAATAACGCCACAAACGGGCAAACCGATCATCGTAACCGAGAGCAGCTAGCTCTGTGAGGTTGTCGCAAAGCGTCGGTGCCAGTCATTCAGGGTTTTCGCATAATCCAAGCCAATGTCTTTAAGATCACGTACGACGAGATCACTGTCTTGGGTGAAGCGATCAAGGAGTACGCTGACTGAAGCAGGAAACCGCCAGGAAAAATATGCTTTTGGATAAAATCGACGTTGTTGCTGTAATGATGGTAACGCTGATCAGCGATGGTAATGGCCTGAATGGCCATTAAGCCGTCTGGCTTAAGCAGTGTCTGGCATTTTTTGATGTAGGTGGAAAGAAACTCTTTGCCGACCGCCTCGATCATCTCGATAGAAACGAGCTTGTCATATTCCCCCTCCAAATCACGGTAGTCCTTCTTGAGCAACGTGATACGCTCAGCTAATCCCTCCTGCTCGACTCGTGACTTAGCCCATTCAAACTGCTCGTTGGATATGGTTGTTGTTGTCACCCGACATCCATAGTGTTTTGCCGCATGGATGGCCATACCACCCCAGCCTGTTCCAATTTCCAGTAATGATCATCGGGTGAGAGGCGCAACTCTTGGCACAGTCTATCCATTTTCTGAAATTGCGCTTTTTCCAGCGAGTCTGACGAGTTTTCGTAAATACCAGCCGAATAGAGCATTTCTTCATCGAGAAACGTTCGTACAGGCGTTGCCCAAATCATAATGCGCTGAAATGTTGTCACGCGCCTTTTGCGGGGTATTGCGGTTCTTCCAATGCGCAATTTTGTTGCCAAGCGTTGCCAGCCAGCCCACTTTGCTTTCAAGCCTGTCGAGTGCATTGAGGTTACGGCATACAGCACGGATCACCGCCGTCAGATCAGGCGAATCCCACCAGCCATCAACGTAGGCTTCTGCTGCGGCAATACTGCCTCCACCCAGCACCCGCTGATAAAACCCCGGGTGTCGAACGATAATTTCCGCATGTAAGTCAGACGAGGCATCACCCAATTGAAAGGTTTCACCGTCAAAATCGACCAGGGTCAGTGCTGCCCGCTCAATTTGCCCGAAGGTTTTTAACAACAAACTTCTGGCAAACGTATCACGTCGGGTTACGTTCCAAGGCGTTGATTGAATATCACCAGAATACATAGTCACTCCTTTGCCTGTGCAGGATGGCCGTAGAATGGGGCGCCTTTCAGCCAAAGCTTCAGCGCTTGCCAGTAGATCGACGCCACCACCTTGATGGTCATCACGGGCGTTTTTGCGATTAATTTAGTCAGTTCTTTTGAGGTAAAAGGCCTTCTGGTCATCGCCAGCGTGGCATCAAATTCCCGCGTTTCCCGGTGCGTTTCCAAATGGACAAACGCGGTTTTATCTAAAGGACGAAGCTTCCAGACATATCGCTGCTCAATGGGGTTGAACGGCGAAACGTGGAATGCTTTCTGGTTTTCCCAACGCCGACCGGCGGGTACTGCGTAATAATGGCGCTCATTCCATGGCGTATTGCTTACTTCCGCGAGGATATAGCGCCAATGCCCGTCGCTATCGTACACGTAGTAGAAATTGACGGGGCTGAAGTAAATGCCCAAATACCGCAGGTGGCACAGGGCCAATACTTTACCTTCAAAGCGATCACCGGTCAGAGTAAACACTTTGTCGAGCACGGCTTGGCGGGTATCCTCCCGCCCTTCCATGTAGTCTTTACGGTAGAACGATGCCAGCGACCATTTGCGGGTTGAAAAACGTTTCACCGTTTTCGCCAGATGCTCCACTTCATCCAAATCGATAAGCGGCATAAACATGGGATAGGAAAAGGCATGTTCTACAGGCGTGTGCCTGCGGTGACGAACAGTACCGACAAACAGGCCACTCTTCGATTGCCGGGGAAGATCGCCGTTCACGATGCACTCCGTAGCGGCAACGGTGCCGCTTCGATACCTGCTACGACATCCAGCGCACTGCGCACACCGTCTTCGTGGAAACCGTTGTACCAGTAAGCCCCACAGAACCAGGTGTTGTTGTCACCGTTGATTTCATCACGGTGTTTCTGGGCTTCAATGCACTTCTGGTCAAATACCGGATGAGCATATACAAATTTGCGCAGGATCTTTGTCGGATCAATATCGTCGGTCTGGTTAAGGGTGACGCAGAAAGTCTCCGGTGAATCAATGCCTTGCAGGATGTTCATGTTGTAAGTCAGTGCAGCAGGACGGGATTCGCGACCAAGTGGTCTGCCGAGGTGGTAGTTCCAGCTCGCCCACGCCGCTTTTCGCTTCGGCAGCATGCTGCTGTCAGTATGCAGCACGACGTCGTTTTCCTGGTAGCCAATGTCACCCAGTATCGTTTTCTCTAGTTTTGTAGCGTCTGCAAGCAGCGCCAGCGCTTGATCGCTGTGACAGGCAAACACAACCTGATCAAAACGCTCTTCACCTTTCTCGGTATGAACTACAACATGGTCTTTAAAGCGGGCAACATGCTGGATTCTGGCATTGAGTCGGACGGCATCTTCAAATGCCGGTAGCATCTTTCTGACGTACTCACGTGAACCGCCCGGTATTACATACCATTGCGGACGGTTCGCGACTTCTAGCAAGCCATGGTTAGCGAAGAATCGCAGGAAAAACTTCAGTGGGAACGCGCGCATGTCTGACAGGGTTGAAGACCAAATCGCCGCGCCCATTGGCAAAATGTAGTTCTGACAAAAATATTCACTGAATTTGCGGCGCGATAAAAAGTCACCTAGCGTCTGCTCGATTAACGGATCGCCGTGAGTGGCAATCGTGTATGCCTCCCTCGCCTCACGGTTAAAACGGAGGATCTCTCCGATAAATTTGTAGAATGCCGGGTTAAGGACGTTTCGCTTTTGCGCAAACAGTGACAGCAGGTTGTGGCCGTTGTATTCGAGCCCGTTTTCATCATTGCGGACACTGAAGCTCATTTGTGTCTCTTGCGCACCAACACCGATATCTGCCATCAAGCGCTGGAAGTTGGGATAGTTCTGTCGTTGAACACAATAAAGCCTGTATCGATGGCGTACTTGCCGCTCGCAACTTCTACGTCCACTGTTGCCGTGTGTCCGCCCACATAATCGTTGGCCTCGAACAAAGTGATGTCGTGGTCTTTATGCAAATAGTGGGCGCATGTCAGGCCCGAAATGCCTGAACCAATAATCGCGATTTTCATCATGCTTTCCTTGTTAGTTTTTTAACCAGCGCGAGTTGCAACGCTATTGGCATAGACGAGATAAATTTGAGGAAGTAACTGAACTTCTTTGGAAAATGCACTTCCGCCTTTTTCTTTTCCAGCCCTTGTCTTATCGCCAGAGACGCTTCATCAGGCGAGATCAGCATGGGCATTTCAAAATCGTTTTTATCGGTAAGCGGCGTTTTGACAAAACCAGGAGAAACAAGCGATACCGTGACACCGCGATGTGCAAGGTCAACGGAAAGCGAGCGGGCAAGGTACGCCACAGCCGCTTTCGATGCGCCATATGCCTCAGCCCGAGGCAAACCCAGATAGGCTGCTGTTGACCCCATTAGCGCAAGGTGCGTGCCTTCAGAAAAATTGTCCTGCAACGCCTGGATGCAATTCAGCATGCCGAAGAGATTGATGTCGAATACACGGCGAAACAGGGAAACATCTATCTTGCCGTGGTCAATATATTCGCAAGAGCCAGCATTTAAGATGATCAGATCCAGATGGTCAGCTACCTGTGCCAAAGCAGCGCGGGTGGCATTTTCATCGGTAGCATCAAAGGACAAAGCTGTGACGTTGTCACGCCCTTCTCTTAACGCTTCAAGCACTGTGGCATTCCTGCCACAGGCAATAACGTGCCACCCAGTCGCGGCATAGTCGTTAGCCAATTGCAGGCCAATCCCCGACGTCGCCCGGTGATCAGAACCCGTTTCATTGGCCCAGCCTCTTTTTGATCATGCGCACGGCGGGCCCAACAACGGGCAGCGCTTCGTACAGCATTTCTCCAAGGTCGAAATAATCGCGGTGTTTGACGACACGCCCTTCTTTAAGCTCGAGTCGCGTACAACCTTCAACAGCACGCTCACTACCTCCCGCCAATTTGGGATGTGACAGACGCATCGTCCAGCTGATAAAAGCCACGTCGCCATTGATAACATGATCATGAATATCAAAACGGCAGTCGGTGACGTTGGTGTACATCGTCTCGAAATAACGGGCAAGGTTGTCATACCCTTCAATGCGATGGGCCGGATCTTCAAACACCACGTCTTTGGCGTAAATGGTGTCTAGCGAATGCAGATTGTCTTTACGCAGAGAGCGGTAGACGTCGAGAAACTTTTCCAACGTTTCGCTCTCTGGCATGGCGGCAGTTTGCATCATGGTTCAACCCTTTGTGTGCTTTGATAACGCTTCGCCGTTTCGAACATGGCGATGGCTTTTTCCCGCGCCAGTTTGTGATCAACAATCGGCCGCGGATAGGCAAGGTCAACACCGTTCTTATCAGCCACTCATGAGGGGCATGAAGTGCTTTTTCCGGCACTGACTCCAGCTCTTTCAACCATCTACGGATAAAGCGGGTGTTGGGATCAAACTTTTTGCTCTGGGCGGTGGGGTTGAAAACGCGGAAATAAGGTTGGGCATCGGTGCCTACCGAAGCAGACCATTGCCAGCCGCCATTGTTCGCCGCAAAATCGCCGTCGATAAGTTTGCTCATAAAGTAGTGCTCGCCCCAGCGCCAATCGATGTGCAGATCTTTTACCAAGAAGCTCGCCACGATCATTCTCAGACGGTTGTGCATCCAGCCTGTTTCATTCAACTGACGCATAGCAGCATCCACAATTGGAAAGCCAGTCTTTCCCTGCTTCCAGCGCTGGAATTGCAGCTCATCGCGGTTCCATTCAATGGTATCCGTCCACGCCTGGAAGCTGTTGCCTTTACTGATTTCCGGGTAGGCCGCGACGATATGCTGGTAAAACTCGCGCCAAACCAGCTCTGACAGCCAGATATGGCCGCCACCGCTGTCTTTATCCAGACATTGCGGCGATTCAACCAAGAGTCTTGCCATACATTGACGGGGCGAAATTGCACCAATAGCCAGATAAGGGGAAAGCTGGCTGGTTGCTGGGATCGCCGGAAAGTCCCTTGAAACGTCATATTGCTCAACCCGGTAGCGGCAAAAATCCCGCAGTCTTTGGATAATGGCGCTGTCATCTACCGGCCAGCTGACAGAGTCACGCAGTGGATAACGGAATTCTATGGGGGCTCTGTTGCGTAGCAATGCCTGCGTGGTGCTGTCAGTCTGAACGGGTTCTGGTGCACCAATTGGCGAAACGTTGATGGCACGGGCTTCCTGCAACCACGCTTTCTTGAACGGTGTGAATACGCGGTAGGTATTTCCTGCGCCGTTGGTGATTGAACCGGGTGCGAAAATACACTTGTAATCGAAACGGTGAAGCACGGTACTGGTCAGGCTCAAAAGACCCGCTATCGAATTGTCTCGGTCAATCTCATCAATTTCGTAGTCTCGGGTGCAGTAGATATCTGATATCTGGTACTGCTGGCAAAGCTGTACCAAAGACGGATTAATATCCCTGAATGCGTCCACAGAGCGGAACAGCAAAGGGATATTCAACTTCTCCAACTCTTGCTGGAGTATCAATAAGCGACGCTGAATAAGATCAGCCTGCATAGGCGCAAGACCGTGCGACTTCCACTGCAGCGGCGTTTCGTAGTACACCGCCATTACAGGCTCACCACTCACGCACGCTTCATACAGTGCGATATTGTCTTTTATCCGCAAATCTCTCCGGAACCAAACCAGTTTCATTTCATGACTCCTTGTTTGTTATGGTTGGCCGTATTCAGTTCTGGGTGGATGGCCAGGCAGGCACCTTCCACTTGAACGTCTAATAAACCAGACTCATAAACCACAGTGACAACATCACGTTTAAGCGCTGCAGACAGTGCCTGATCCGAATACAGCGCCAGCATCTCCACCTGGCTGTCGCTCAGGCTCCTGGCGAGTAAAGGAAGCGCACTGTCAATTCGCTCATAAGTTGTGACGTTGTAACCATCAGCTTGCAACATCAGGCTTTCAGGTAGAACCGGTAGTCCAGATCGCCGTGCAATCCCACCAACCAACACCGTTTTTGCCCTTCGCTTTGGAGCCAAGATGCAAACAGCGAACCAGAACGTTTTTCACTGTGGCCAGCCAAAGCTGTCTGCACAGGTTTGTCACTTCACTGTTTTGCTTCGAAAACCAATCAGATAATGTCGAAAAAAGGGTATTTTCCAACACGGAGATCGGATAGTTTTTGGTCAATTCCAACAGGGTTGACTCCGCCCCTGCGGCATCGAATGTCAGCATCATCCCTTTTAGGGAATCCCATTCCGGCAATTTTTCGACGCGGGGTGGAATGACCGCAGTATTGTCTAATAACTCTTTCACCTTGCTGACCGGTACCCCCTTGTCCAGCCAGGAAAGTATCGCTTCAATCCGTTTAACATCGTCCTCGCCATAGAGGCGGTGCCCTTTCTCAGTTCTCATGGGTTTAAGCAACCCGTAGCGACGCTGCCATGCCCTAAGCGTAACGGTGTTCACACCGGTAATCTCTGATACTTCGCCGATGCTTAGGCGCTTTTCATTAGAGTCCATAACGTAATCTCAGGCTCTCCGGATACGGATTCAGATAACTTTGTTGTTGTAGGTACGGATCCGGGTTTTGGTTCAGGTGATGATTAATCAGAGTCAGGGGCGCAAGCAGTGGCATGTTCCCTTTGCGATAGGCATGAATAAGGTCGGAAAGCTCGGCTTTTTGTTTTTTATCCAGCGCACGCTTGAAATAGCCCTGAAGGTGCATCAATACATTGGTGTTATTTTTCCGGGTCGCGTGGTTTGCAATTGCCTGCATAAAGCGCGTCCGGTATTCGAGATAAAACTCGTTGATGTCATGTCCGGCAATGTTGGCAACGAAATTCCCCAGCGATTTATAATCAGCAGCTATGTGCCATCAAAACCAGTTTGTATCGGGAATGGAACTCAACAATGGCGCGGCGGGAAATGCCATCAGCCATGGAGTCGTAGAAGTCTTTCAGCGCGAACATGCGAAACACAAAGTTTTCACGCAGCATAGGGTCATGTAAGCGGCCATCTTCTTCAATGGGCAACCAAGGCATGCGTTCCATCAACTCTTTGGTGTAAAGCCCTACCCCGATTTTCTCAGAAGCTACATAGCCATTTTCGCGGTAAAGTTTGACACGCTCCATGCCGCAGGTGGGCGACTTGGCGCAAACGACATATCCGCACAAATCCATGTCGGCCAATTGGTTGGCTTTTTTCTGGCTGAATGCCACCATTTTTTCGGTGTAGTCGGCAGTACTGTCTTTGGTTTCTACCAAACGCACACCAATGGTTTCGCCCCTGTCCAGGAGACGGATAGTCGGACGGGGAACAGACAAACCAATGCCCACTTCTGGGCATACGGGGACCAAATCGATAAATGGCGCCAGATCCTCCATTAGGAAGGCACTGCGTTTATGCCCGCCATCAAACCGTACTTTGTCGCCAATCACACAAGCGCTTACACCCACTTTAATGCTCATCCCAATCCTCCTTATTGTACAAGTTTTATATTTTGTACAACTTAACAATACAAAAGGATCACAGTTGTACAAATATTTTTTCCTGTACAACTGACGGAGCGCACAAAAAACGCCTCCCTATATTAGGGTCTGTTGG
>BAXE01000004.1 GCA_001310415.1 Enterovibrio sp. JCM 19048
CATTGCCTTTGTAACATTTTGAAAAAGTGTCGGTTAAATCCGCGCCAGAGGCGAGATTAGTCTTCCAGCAGGCGCTGTAACAACGCGCCGTTGAGCATGGCGCGCTTCACCAATGCAAATGCACCGAGTGTCGGCGTCGTAGAAAGACCCGCTGCGACAATAGGAAGATTTTGGTGGAACGTGCGCAAAGACTGGTTTTCTACACAGCGTTGAATTGCCGGGAATACCACGCTTTTCGCTTCAGTGATCTCACCGGAGATAACAACCTGCTGAGGGTTAAACAGGTTAATGGTCATGGCAATGGCTTTACCCAAATGGTTGCCTACCTTCACCAAAACCTGACGCGCCAGTTCATCACCGGCAACGGCTGCACGGCAGATGTCTGAAACGTTGAGGTCTTTTTTACCCTGCAACATGCTTTCATGACCTTGAGCAAGCAGTTGTTGTGCATGTTCAATGATCGCCGGGTTCGAGGCCACTGTTTCAAGGCAACCAAAATTGCCGCAAGAGCATTTTTTACCGAGAGGGTCGATTTGGATATGACCGATCTCACCGACGTTGCGGTTGTAGCCCAGAAATACCTGACCGTTGACGATAATACCGGCGCCTGCACCGTTATGGACACTGACAAGCAGGGTGTCGTGGTAATTTTTACTAACCCCGAAATAATGTTCCGCAAGTGCTTGGCCACGGGTGTCATTTCCGATAAAAACACTGCACTCCAAATTCGTCGCGAATTAAGTCACCCAGAGGTAATTTATCGACCGAAACATGCGGCATGTATTCGACAATACCGGTTTCAGCATCCACCAGACCTGACAAAGAGATCGCAACAGCAATCAGCTCTTTCAGGATATCCTGGTTCGCGTCCAGGAAGTTACGCAGGTGGAATATAAGCTTCAACCAGGGTTTCCTGATTTGGGTAATGGAATGATTCGGTGTGCTCTGCCAGCGGTTTGCCAGACAGGTCGAAAAGGGTGAGTTCAATGCGATCCCTTCCAAGGCGCACAGCCAAAGAATGGAAGGGAGCACATTCGGTGGTCAACGATATTGCACGTCGACCGCCGGTAGACGCCTGTTGCGCGACTTCTTTGATTAAGCCGCGCTCCAGTAACTGGCGGGTGATTTTGGTAACACTTGCTGGTGCAAGGCTACTTACATCAGCGATTTGGATTCGAGATATCGGACCTTGCTGGTCGATAAGTCTATAAACGGCGGCACCGTTTAGCTGTTTAACCAGATCTACGTTACCAATTTGTCCGCCTGTCATAAATGTCCTAGTTCAGTGTGTATTCGCCGTTAACAACAGTCGCTTTAACATTGAAATCACGGTCAAACACGGTCAGGTTGGCGACATATCCATTTTTGATAGCGCCAAGTATGTTATCCATGCCAATAGCACGCGCAGGATACAAAGTTGCCATGCGAACCGCTTCATCCAAAGCGATGCCTACATGTTCGACAGAGTTCTGAACTGCTTCAATCATGGTCAATGCCGAACCGCCAAGTGTGCCATTTTCATCTACACACTTACCATCACGGTAATATACTTTCTTGCCCACAAAAATAAAGTGATCCATGTCTGCTCCTGCAGGCGCTGCCGCGTCTGTGACCAGAACCAGCTTTTCACCTTTCAGTTTGTGAGCAATACGGATATTTGCGTAATCAACGTGGAAACCGTCAGCGATCACACCGGTGTAAACTTCTGGTGTGTCGTAGATCGCGCCTACCATGCCTGGTTCACGACCCGCGATTGGTGTCATCGCGTTGAACAGGTGCGTAGCGAAGGTGATGCCAGCTTTGAAGCCTTCACGTGCTTCAACGTAGCTTGCATTGGTGTGGCCAGCTGAAACCACGATACCTGCGTCTGCCAGCTTGCGGATATGCTCAGCCGGGGTCAGTTCAGGTGCCAGGGTTACTTTGGTCACTACATCTGCGTTTGCTGCGATGAAATCGATCATGGCATCGTCAGAGCGGCGGATGTAATCCACGCTGTGGATGCCTTTCTTCGCGACGTTAAGGTATGGACCTTCAAGGTGCAGACCCAGTGCCTGATTTGCGTACTGATCTTGGTAATCACGGATAGCACTGACAGATGCACGCATGTCTTCGTCAGAGAGGTGATCAGCGTCGGCAGGAAGCTGGTACAGCCAGACTTCAGGTTTGCCAGATGCATAGTGCGGATTGTTTCCGCGGTCACTTCATCGTTGAACATCACGCCGCCACAACCGTTAAGTTGCAGGTCGATGAAGCCAGGAGTCAGGTAAGCGCCATCCAGTGAACGGGTTTCGATGCCTTCTGGCAGCTCGTTTACAGGGCAAACGTTCTGGATAAGGCCGTCATTGATGATGACAGCATGGTTATCCAGCACATCGCTACCGGTGAAGATGCGGCAGTTTGTCAGTGCGTACATGAATACTTCCTTACCTTACAGGTTCTTGATGTTTTGTGCTTCCAGCTCTTGGAAGTACTTAACCGTTTTCACTTTCAGCTCAGCGGTAGAAGGCTCATCACATACCATCAGTGCTTTCGGGTGCAGTTGCAGCGCAGACACAGTCCACATGTGGTTCACTGAACCTTCAACCGCTGCTTGCAGTGCCAGCGCTTTGTTGTGACCGGTGATTAGGATCATCACTTCTTCAGCGTCCAGCAGAGTGCCAACACCGATAGTCAGAGCGTGTTTTGGCACCTGATTGATATCGTTATCAAAGAAACGTGAGTTTGCAATACGCGTGTCTTCAGTCAGGGTCTTGATGCGTGTGCGAGACGCCAGAGACGATGCTGGTTCGTTGAATGCGATGTGACCGTCGTTACCTACGCCACCCATGAACAGGTTAATTTTGCCGTAAGATTTGATCTTGTCTTCGTAACGCTTGCACTCAACCAGGTGATCTTCTGCGTTGCCGTTCAGCAGATTGATATTTTCTTCTTGAATATCAATGTGATTGAAGAAGTTGTTGTACATAAAGCTACGGTATGACTCTGGGTGGTCTGCTGGGATGCCGCAGTACTCATCCATGTTGAAAGTCACAACGTGTTTGAAGCTTACTTCGCCTTGCTTATGAAGATTAATCAGTTGCTTATAAGTGTTCAGAGGGGTGCCACCAGTAGGCAGACCTAGAACAAACGGACGCTCTTCAGTTGGAGCGAATTTATTAATAGCATCAACAATATAACGCGCTGACCATAGGCCTACTTCATGTGCGGTTTGTAGCGGGATAAGTCTCACGGGACACCTCTCAGTTAATTCAAATTCTGACTATACATGATAGCGGATTTGTATCTTAGTTTTCATCATAAAATAAGTTTTATGAGCGTGCTAGCAAAAAACCGGATCTTGAAGTGTTTTGAGTGACGATAATCACAATTGCATCCGTTTTAATTTGCGGGGCGAAATTAATGGAATAAACTCGCACTGACCCACATAGGATCGTAAAAAAAGTCCCATGTGGTCATCACAACTCTGAGAAAGAACACTATAGGGGGAACAAAGGTGAATATTCTCGGTTATTTCCAAAAAGTAGGTAAAGCGCTGATGGTGCCAGTCGCCACGCTGCCTGCTGCTGCAATTCTAATGGGTATCGGTTACTGGATTGACCCGAATGGCTGGGGTGCGAACAGCGCACTGGCAGCATTCCTGATCAAAGCTGGTGCTGCAATTATCGACAACATGTCTGTACTGTTCGCCGTTGGTGTTGCGTACGGTATGTCTAAAGATAAAGATGGTGCGGCTGCACTGTCTGGTTTCGTTGGTTTCCTGGTTGTTACCACTCTGCTGGCACCGGGTGCGGTTGCGCAAATTCAGGGCATTGACCCAAGCGCAGTACCTGCAGCGTTCGGTAAGATCAACAACCAATTCGTTGGTATCCTGGTAGGTATCGTATCTGCTGAGCTGTACAACCGCTTCTCTGCTGTTGAACTGCACAAAGCACTGGCGTTCTTCTCTGGTAAGCGTCTGGTTCCTATCCTGACTTCTTTTGCTGGTATCTTCATTGCATTCATCCTGATGTACGTATGGCCAACCGTTTACGGTGGTCTGGTAAGCTTCGGTGAAGGCATCCAAGGTATGGGCGAGCTGGGCGCGGGTGTATACGCTTTCTTCAACCGTCTTCTGATCCCTGTGGGTCTGCACCACGCTCTGAACTCAGTATTCTGGTTCGACGTTGCGGGTATTAACGATATCCCTAACTTCCTGGGTGGTGCTAAGTCTATCGCTGAAGGTACTGCAACTGCTGGTGTAACCGGTATGTACCAAGCGGGCTTCTTCCCAATCATGATGTTCGGTCTGCCTGGTGCAGCACTGGCTATCTACCACACTGCGAAGCCTGAGAACAAAGAGAAAGTAGCATCTATCATGCTGGCTGCTGCGTTCGCATCATTCTTCACTGGTGTAACTGAGCCTCTGGAATTCTCATTCATGTTCCTGGCACCTGGTCTGTACGTACTGCACGCACTGCTGACCGGTATCTCTGTATACATCGCAGCATCTATGCAGTGGATTGCAGGCTTCGGCTTCTCTGCTGGTCTGGTGGATATGGTTCTGTCAACGCGTAACCCGCTGGCGGTTAACTGGTACATGCTGATCGCTCAAGGTCTGGTGTTCTCGGTTATCTACTACACCGTGTTCCGCACTGCTATCGTGAAATTCAACCTGGCAACTCCTGGCCGTGAAGATCTGGACGAATCATCTTCTTCAGACGTTCAAGGTTCAAAAGAGACCGGTATCCTGGCTCGCCAATACCTGAAAGCTCTGGGTGGTCACGACAACCTGACTAACATCGATGCATGTATCACTCGTCTTCGTCTGACCGTTAAAGACGGCAGCCAAATCGACGAGAAAACGCTGAAAGCACTGGGTGCGATGGGCGTTGTTAAGCTGGGTACCAACAACCTTCAGGTTATCCTGGGCCCACTGGCGGAAATCGTAGCTGGCGAGATGAAAAAAGTTGGCGCGAGCGAAGATCTGTCAGCAGTAAAACTGCCTTAATTAAAAATACTGATTAAACAGTCAATATAGCCGGCCTCTGACGGGGTCGGCTTTTTTTGGGCCTTTTTCGGCCACTCGTAGGGAGAAATGACCATGAATACAACATTTAAGATGGGATTTTTGTCTGCTGCTATTGCAGCTGGCCTAACTGGTTGCGGTTCTCTGCAGTTAGGTTCAGCGCAGCAGGATATGGTTGATGCGCTGGCTTCTCAGCTAGAAATCAGCTACGACGTACAAACAAATACTGGCGCACAAGATGGCATGGCTTGTCAGGCGATGGGCGCTGAATGGGCATCTTGCAACACTATCCTGATGACCGTAGTCAACGACGGTGAAGCCGTTTCCGGCAATGACTGGAAAATCTATATTCACAGCATCCGCGTGATCTTGGACGTTGAAAACAAAGACTTCACGGTTAAACATCTGACCGGTGACCTGTACGAACTGACGCCTACTGAGTCGTTCAAAGGTTTCGCAGCTGGCGAGAAAGTTGAAATCCCTCTGATCCAGGAATACTGGACGCTGTTTGAAACTGACTTCATGCCACGCGCTTACGTAGTAGCAGGCGACGCAGAGCCAAAAGTGATTGAGTCTCTGAATACAGAAAACGTTGATGCATTCGTTTCAGAAATCGACGGTGACCTGTACAAGCGTGTACCAGAAGACAAGAACATTCTGGCAACTGCAGCATCTCGCTTTGCGAAAAACAGCGACGTAGCAGTGTTGTCTGAAGGCGCAATCGAAGCGTCTATCATCCCAACCCCACTGAAAACTCGCCACATGCGTGGTGAACTGAACATTGCTTCAGGCTTTGCAATCAACAACAAAGCACTGGATGACGCACAGCTGGACGCATTTGAAGGTCGTGCAGAGCTGCTGGGTGTAAACCTGGGCGGCGATATTGCTCTGGATATCAATGTTGACGCGAATGCATTCGACGGTGAAGAAGCGGTATCTGGCGCTTACAACTGGCAATCGAGCTTCAGGCGTAAAAGTGCTGGGCTTTGACAGCGTAGGTGCATTCTACGGTCTGCAGTCGATGCTGGCGCTGATGGAGAAAGGTGACGCTGAGATCCTGCCATGGGTGGCGATTGAAGATGCGCCACGTTTCGAATACCGCGGCGTCATGGTTGACGTAGCACGTAACTTCCACTCAAAAGAAGCTATCCTGCGTACCGTTGACCAAATGGCAGCGTACAAGCTGAACAAACTGCATCTGCACCTGACAGATGATGAAGGCTGGCGTCTGGAAATCCCTGGCCTGCCAGAGCTGACTGACGTAGGTTCAAACCGTTGTCACGATCTGTCTGAGACCTCATGTCTGCTGCCACAACTAGGTTCAGGCCCAACGACTGAAAACTTCGGTTCAGGCTTCTTCTCAAAAGCGGATTACCTGGAAATTCTGCGTCACGCAAAAGCACGCGGTATTGAAGTGATCCCAGAAATCGACATGCCAGCACACTCACGTGCAGCGGTTGTTTCAATGGAAGCACGTTACAAGAAATACGCAGAGCAGGGCGATCTGGTTAAAGCAGAAGAGTTCCGCCTGATGGATCCAATGGATACGTCAAACGTGACGACCGTTCAGTTCTACGACAAGCGCAGCTTCATCAACCCATGTATGGACTCTTCGATGAACTTTGTAAACAAAGTTATCGATGAAGTGAAAGCGATGCACGACGAAGCCGGTATGCCGCTGTCTACCTGGCACTTCGGTGGTGACGAAGCGAAGAACATCAAGCTGAATGCAGGCTTCCAGGATCTGAATGCATCTGAGCCAGTGGCTTGGAAAGGTTCTATCGACCTGAGCCAACAGCACAAGCCGTTTGCGAAATCGCCAATGTGTCAGAAGCTGATCGAAGAAGGTACAGTGTCTGATTTCGGTCACCTACCAAGCTACTTCGCAGAGCGCGTAAGTGCGGTAGTTGCGGACAAAGGCATCGAAAACTTCCAAGCGTGGCAAGACGGCCTGAAGTACTCGAAAGATGCGTCAGCGTTCAAAACTGAAAACACCCGCGTAAACTTCTGGGACGTTCTTTACTGGGGCGGCGATGCGTCTGCATACGACTGGGCAGCGAAAGGTTACGATCTGATCGTTTCTAACCCAGACTACGTGTACATGGACATGCCATACGAAGTGGATCCGAAAGAGCGTGGCTACTACTGGGCGACCCGTGCAACTGATACCCGTAAGATGTTCGGTTTTGCACCTGAAAACCTGCCACAGAACGCAGAAACTTCTCTGGACCGCGATGGCAACGGCTTCAACGGCAAAGGCACAGTAGTTTACAAAGGTGGTTTCCACGGCCTGTCTGCTCAACTTTGGAGTGAAACCGTGCGTACTGACGAACAGTACGAGTACATGGTATTCCCACGTGTGATTGCAGCGGCAGAACGCGCATGGCACAAAGCTGACTGGGAACTGGATTACCAAGCAGGTAAGCAGTTCAACCAAGACACCAACCACGTAAACAAAGAAGCTCAATTGCAAGATTGGACCCGCTTTGCAAACGTAATGGGCCAGCGTGAAATGGCGAAACTGGATGCATCTGGCATTAACTACCGTATCCCAGTGCCGGGTGCGGTGATGCAAGAAGGCAAACTGCGCATGAACATCAGCATGCCAGGTCTGCCACTGCAGTACTCTGTAGACGGCGGCAAAACCTGGGCTGATTACTCAGCGCCAGTTGCTATCGAAGATGCAAGCAAGGTTCAGGTTCGTGCTCTGAGCGCAGACAAACAACGCGAAGGCCGCGCTGTTTCACTGTAATCCCCCCGATTCTGAATTCAAAGCCCGCTTTTGCGGGCTTTTTTTGCCCAAATGGTGCTGTGGCGCGCTGTAGTGTTGAGTAATTAGCCACGATCGTGGATCATTGGGCGTTATTTAAAATCTACCCAAACTCAGGTATGGAAACGCGACATCCAGCGTTTGCCTGAGCACAACTTCAGGGTCTTCCTACGAGGTAATTTTGATGAGTGAGTCTGAGGCTCGTCCAACTAACTTTATCCGTCAAATCATTGATAAGGATTTGGCAAGTGGTGCTCACACCACAGTTCACACGCGTTTCCCGCCAGAGCCAAACGGCTACCTGCACATCGGTCACGCGAAATCTATCTGTCTGAACTTTGGCATTGCGAAAGATTATCAGGGTCAGTGTAACCTGCGCTTTGATGATACCAACCCAGAGAAAGAAGACATCGAATTCGTTGAATCGATCAAAGATGATGTGAACTGGCTGGGCTTCCAGTGGAGCGGTGAAGTTTGTTATTCGTCTGACTACTTCGATCGCCTGCATGGCTACGCGGTAGAGCTGATTGAAAAAGGTCTGGCATACGTTGAAGAACTGAGTGCCGACGAGATCCGCGAATACCGTGGTACGTTGACTGCGCCGGGCAAACACAGCCCATACCGCGACCGCAGCGTAGAAGAAAACCTGGCACTGTTCGAGAAAATGAAGAACGGTGAGTTCGCAGAAGGTAAAGCATGTCTGCGTGCCAAGATCGACATGGCATCCCCATTTATGGTGATGCGCGATCCAGTGCTGTATCGCGTGCGTTTTGCCCACCACCACCAAACCGGTGACAAGTGGTGCATCTACCAATGTACGATTTCACCCACTGTATCTCGGATGCGATTGAAGGCATTACTCACTCACTGTGTACGCTGGAGTTCCAGGACAACCGCCGTCTTTACGACTGGGTACTGGATCACATCACCATCGAATGTCAGCCACGTCAGTATGAGTTCAGCCGCCTGAACCTTGAATACACCGTGATGTCGAAGCGTAAGCTGAGCCAACTGGTGAGCGAGAATCTGGTTAACGGTTGGGATGACCCACGTATGCCTACCATTCCGGTCTGCGCCGCCGTGGTTACACGCCAGCGTCAATCCGTGAATTCTGTAAGCGTATCGGTGTGACCAAGCAAGACAACACCATCGAGATGAGCTCACTGGAGTCATGCATCCGTGATGACCTGAACGAGAACGCTCCTCGCGCGATGGCGGTTCTGGAGCCAATCAAACTGGTGATTGAAAACTTCCCAGAAGGTGAAGTGGAAACCCTGATTGGTCCAAACCACCCGAACAAACCAGAAATGGGCGAGCGTGAAATCCCGTTCAGCCGTGAAATCTGGATTGAAGCGGAAGACTTCCGCGAAGAAGCGAACAAGAAGTACAAGCGTCTGGTTCTTGGTAAAGAAGTGCGTCTGCGTAACGCTTACTATGTAAAAGCTGAGCGTTGCGAGAAAGACGAAAATGGTAAGGTGACTACTGTTTTCTGTACTTACGATCCAGAGACGCTGGGTAAAGATCCGGCAGATGGCCGTAAAGCAAAAGGCGTTATCCACTGGGTATCTGCTGATGCAGGCGTGGAAGCAGAATTCCGTTTGTACGATCGTCTGTTCACTGTGCCAAACCCAGGTGCAGCGGATGACTTCGCGGCAACTATCAACTGAGTCATTGACCGTGACCCGTGGCTATGTTGAGCCAAGCTTGAAATCAGCAGTTGCTGAGCAAGGCTACCAGTTTGAGCGTATGGGCTACTTCTGTGCTGACCGTAAAGACAGCAAAGAAGATGCATTGGTGTTTAACCGCACCGTTGGCCTGCGTGACACCTGGGCAAAAATGGGCGAGTAATTCGCGCACGAATAAGAACCGGAGCCTGCGCTCCGGTTTTTTTATGCCTTCCTTTTAGGGGCCAAAAGTTCTTCCTCAGCAGTAATGCCAACTTACTCACGGCAAATCTCGGTCGTCTGACCCAACGTTTAAAAACCAAACTCCTCGCCTTTTAAGTTAACACTTGGTGGTACTTTGTACGGCGCAACCGATATCACTAATTAGACAAATATCATGACTGCGATACTGGGATGAAATGAGCGCTCCAAGCCTTTGAATTCGCCGTTTAGAGTCACTGTGCACCTGTGAATTTGGTCTAAGCTTCTGCCTTGAAGTTCAGAGACAGGCTTCATATGCCTTTGAAAAAATTAGGCAGGACAATTCGGTTGGAAACACATTTTTACTCAACCGAACAAGAATATACGCGTATGTCTTCGACAAATTTTGGTGATGGGCACAAGCATGTTCCAAAACGCGGTTTTTGGATATCGGAATAAGAGGTCTTCACATCAAATCTACAGCAGCAGCGTCGGCGCGTATTCACAGGGTATTTTTAAATAATCAGACGATTATTGGTGAGAGGTCAGTATGTTGAAAAGGCATAGTTTATTGCTTATCCCGCTTGTGGCGACAGCCGCGGGTGTTCAGGCAGAGGCATTTACGCCAAACGGATCCGCGAGTGTGACACAGACGTTTTATGGTGATGCGGGAGACTATGACACGAAGGGTGGCCATAGTAACGTCGATGTTCTGTATAATTTTACCCCGGATATCAGCCTGGAGCTGGAGTGGGACAGGGCGTGGAACCTATACACTTACACAGGTGCAGACAACCAATACGACAATAGCTACAGCAATCCACAGGCAACGTTGTCATTCAATCAAAGCAGCCTGTTTGGCAGCAAAGCAACCGGTGTTACTTCGCTGAACATCCAAAATCACAATGTGTTTGATGGCACGAAAACATCGTATGTACTTCTGCAGCAAACCATTGGCTTTGCAGACTATTTTGACCAGTCTGGCCCAGTTTCTATCAGTGAGTTGTCCATTGAACCGACTTACATTTATGGTTGGAATACCGATGGCCCATCAGGCTCTGTAAACACAGCAGCAATTTCCCTGTTATCGACCATCCAATTGCCTGCAAACTTCAGCATCACCCTTAATGGTTATCTGTTCAGGGACTGGTATAGCGGTGACTTTGTTCTCTCCGGTGAGGGTAATCAGGAGTACAAGAGCGCCAACTTTTTCATGCTGATGGCGTGGCTGCAATACTCTTCAACGCTGCATAAGTTCTCAGAAAATGACAGCCTTGATTTTAGCTTCGTTGGTGGTCTTGACCCATACATTGCTTCGAATCGACGGGCGTCTTGGAGTCCATTCCTACTCGGTGATGAGATCTATGAGTGGAACCAGCCAACCCAGATGAACGGCAATTACAAAAACACGTATGTGCTGTTTGCCTTACCTGAAGTGACCTATACCTACAACTTCAACAAAGATCTCTCTTTGAATGTATTTGCTGGTGTGAAGTATTCCAACCAGGTGTGGGGTGACAATGAAAAAGACTGGGAATGGCAACCACAGGGTGGTTTAGGGCTGAGTTATAATTTCTGATTAAAGCCCAAAGTAAAAAGGTCCGCTATCGTGCGGACCTTTTTTATATCGGACTTTTGATGGATTCTCTGAAAGCCATGTGAGCAACAGCCTTCAGACAATCTGGTTTCAAGCGTCGTGAAGACTTGGGTCTTCCTTGCAGTCACCATCAAGCAGTGGCCGTAAAGGTAAAGGCTATGGTTAGTCAGGCGTACGTTGTATTTGCTGGCAATTTCTTTTTGGCGTTTGTTCGATGACATCATCACGAAATTCAATCACCTTTCCACAATCCAGACATACCAGGTGGTCATGGTGTTGCTGGGTTGCCAGCTCAAATACCGATTTACCACCTTCAAAATGATGGCGGGTGACGATACCTGCATCGTCAAATTGGTTGAGTACGCGATAAACCGTTGCCAGACCGATTTCTTCACCAATATCGAGCAATTTCTTGTAGAGATCTTCGGCGCTGGTGTGTTGGCAGTCCGGCTCTTGCAACACTTCTAAGATTTTCAAGCGAGGCAGTGTGACTTTCAGACCTGCGTCTTTGAGGGCCTTGTTGTTATCTGACATCCGGTTCTTCCTACGTGATTTCTTTTCCCTGTGTCATGGGAGGCGGGAAAAATTGATAGCTAGCGTAACAAATGTGGATAGTCGCCGCCAGTATCACCGGATAAATATCTGACCTAATTGGTTGGTTTTGCGGCTTGTTGTCGCAATGTAAAAATGGCACCATTGACTGGTATGACCAGAAAGGAATCAATCGTGTACAAATACTACAAGCCAGGAATAGTCAAATTCGCGCTAAATTGCTGGCCACCATTTTGGGGGGCAGGGATACGAATCACGAACATCAGCGATGATTTTCGCTATGTGAAAGTCCGCCTAAAACTGCGCTGGTGGAACAAAAACGCCAACCGTACTCAGTATGGCGGCAGTATCTTCTCAATGACGGATCCAACTTACGCCCTGATGCTGATGGGGATCCTGGGTGAACGTTACTACGTGTGGGACAAGGAAGCGGATATTAATTTTATCAAACCGGGCGCGACGGATTTGTTTGCGGAGTTTGTGATTTCTGAAGAAGTGATTGGTTCGATAGTGAAAGCTACGGCTTCCGGTGACAAGGTATTTCCGGAGTTTGTCGTCAATGTGCAGGATGCCAATGGCGAAGTGGTGAGCCGGATCCGGCGTGTGTTGTATGTGCGTAAAAAACCAAAATACAGAAATGAAACGGATACATAAAAAAACGCGCCAATCGGCGCGTTTTTTCAAATGCTTGCTTAGCCTTCCAGCTCTGCCAGGCACATTTCTTCGTAGACCTGGTTCACCCATTTTTCTACACGTGCTGCAGTCAGTTCAGGCTGGCGGTCTTCGTCGATGCACAGACCAACGAAGTTGTTGTCATCAACCAGCGCTTTAGACGCTTCAAATTCGTAACCTTCGGTAGACCAGTTACCGATAATGGTGCCGCCTTTGGTTTCCACGATATCGCGGATAGTACCCATGGCATCACAGAAGTACTCTGCGTAGTCTTCCTGATCGCCACAACCAAAGATCGCAACCAGCTTGGTTGAGAAATCAATTTGCTCAAGCTCTGGGAAGAAGTCATCCCAGTCACACTGTGCTTCGCCGTAGTACCAAGTTGGGATGCCCAGCAGAAGGAGATCGAAGTTGTCGATATCTTCTTTGCTGCTCTTCGCGATGTCCTGAACATGGACCATCTGCTTACCCAGTTGTTTTTGAATCATCTTGCGATAGCTTCAGTGTTACCTGTATCGCTACCAAAGAAGAGACCTACGCTCGCCATATAGAAAATACCTATTCGTGTTAGTCGCGCTGCTATGATTGCAGCCTAAAATCTAAAGTTTAGAAGAAGGATACACCTTCTTGCTGTTTGGATTCAGGGGCGGTGTTATTAACCGTCAGCCAATGCCTACGCCTTCCCAGAAAAGCTGGATCACGCCTTTAGTGACGAAACCGGCACAGCCGAGAAATAACACTAGCCAGACAATACGTCGACCGAAGGGCGGAACATTGCCTTCGTTAAGCACATCCTTGATAGCCATACCGATAAAAAAGAAGATGCCTGCAAACAATAAGTCCAGACCAATCTTCTCGAGCAGTTCAAAGTGCTCGGCCAGCATTTCCGCCTCCATTCGGAACCACAATTCGCGCGCACTATAGCACAACTGACAGGTGACTGTTAACGCTCTGAGTTTGTTAAAAAGCGGATGATCACACGTGCAACTGTCTCCGGCTTTTCAGCGTGTAGCCAATGTCCGGTATTTGCCACAACATGGGCTTTCGCTTTGGGAAACTGCCGCTCAATAGCGGTGCGGTGTGGTGCATCAATGTAGTCTGAATTGCCACCTTTGAGGAAAAGGGTAGGGCCGCTGTAAACCCCGGCTTCGGGCCAACCGGTAATGTCGAGATAGCCAGCTTCAAGTGCCTTGATATTGAAGCGCCAGTCGAAGGTGCCATCATCTGTTTTCGCCAGTGACTTCAGTAAAAACTGGCGTACGCCAGGTTCTTCGATGTGCTCAGCGAGAATGCTTTCAGCCTCTTTCCGGTTTTGGATGGGCTGATTTGCAGAGGCGTTGAGACCAGCAAAAACGTCGTCATGTCGGCGTACTTGGTACGCGACAGGCGCGATATCCATAACCACCAGAGATTTCACTTTTTCAGGATGGCGCTGGGCCAGCATCATCGCGACCTTTCCGCCCATGGAGTGGCCGATGAGGGTCACTTCATTCAGGGACTGTTGGTCTAAAAAAGCGTTAACAGCGTCTGCCTGTGACAGGTAATCGACGTTGTCTGTTCTGTCTGAAAGGCCATGATTGGGCAGATCGATTTGGTAAACGGTGTAATGTTCAGCCAATACCTTGGCCAGTCCGCCGAGGTTGTCCAAGCTGCCAAACAGGCCGTGGATCAACACCAGAGGTTGCCCCTCTCCCTGGATCTTGTAATTCAAATGCACCGGAAATTGCTCTTGGTTGTAACGAATCGCTCCAGTATATCGATCCTTACGGTTGCTCAAAACCATGTATTGATCACGAAGCCGGTTATTCTCACTGAAACCAGCATCTTGAGGTGGCTCGGGTACCCCTAACTCTGTATAATCCCTGCGTTGAATTGTAATTAGGACACGATGATCGAACGATGAAGACGATTGAGGTTGATGAAGAGCTATACCGGTATATTGCCAGCCAAACTCAGCACATTGGTGAAAGCGCATCTGACATTCTGCGCCGCTTGCTGATGGCACCTCAGGTGGAGCAACAACCCCTTACGACGTTGACACCAAGCCCTAAAGTACAGGGAATTGTCGTCAGTAAAGATGCAGGTCATATTGACGGTGTTGATCGTGTTAAAGAAATGCGCTCGCTATTGATCTCTGACGAATTTGCGGCACAAGAGAAAGCCATTGGTCGCTTTATGTTGGTGTTGTCTGCCCTTTATCGTATCGACGGCACTGCATTTGCGGAAGCAACAGCACTCAAAGGTCGTACCCGCGTCTATTTTGCGGATAATGAGCAAACACTGCTGGAAAGTGGCAAGACCACTAAGCCGAAACACATTCCAGGCACACCATTTTGGGTTATTACTAACACCAATACTGGCCGTAAGCGTCAGATGGTTGAGCAACTGATGAACAAAATGGGTTTCTCGGCAGACATCACTGAAAAAGTGGTTGGCGAAATCTGATCGCGACGCTAACGGTGTATGTGCGCTCCCCATTTACAATATTGAATTCCAAGAGGCCCGTCCAAGACGAGCCTCTTTCTGTTTCTAGCATTTAATTTTCCTGAAAGGACGCAATGTCATGGCAAGTCATGAACGTGCAGGGCAAAGAGCCCAGCAGCAAGATCTGCACAATATCCCACTGTTGGTGGCGAACTACTTTCAACTGACTCCTGATCCGCAAAACCCGGCGCACAAAGTGGAGTTTGGTACTTCCGGGCACCGTGGTTGCGCCGATAAATCAACGTTTAACCAGCATCACATTGAGGCGATTGCCCAGGCAATTGCCGAGCTGCGCCTGCAGCAAGGGATCACGGGGCCACTGTTTGTGGGTAAAGATACCCATGCATTGTCAGAACCCGCTTTCTGCTCAGTTGTAGAAGTGCTGGTGGCGAATGGCGTCTCGGTCGTCGCGCAAAAAGAAGGTGGGTACACACCAACGCCAGGGATTTCCCACGCTATTTTGACCCACAACAAGGCCAACAGCAGCAAAGCTGACGGTATTGTTATTACGCCTTCACACAACCCTCCACAAGATGGTGGTATCAAATACAACCCACCTCATGGTGGCCCGGCAGAAGGTGAATTGACCAAAGCCATTGAAGAGCGTGCCAATGCACTGATTGCTGGTGGTTTGACTGACGTTCGCCGTATCTCTTTTGCTGACGCAGTGGCGAGCGATCTGTTCATTGAGCAGGATTTGGTCATGCCTTACGTTGAAGATCTGGCAAATGTAGTCGATATGGCGGCTATTAAAAAAGCTGGCCTGCATATTGGCGTAGATCCGCTAGGTGGATCAGGGATCGACTACTGGAAAGCGATTGCAGCGCACTATGAACTGGATATCACGCTGGTGAACGATGACGTGGATCCATCATTCCGCTTCATGTCTCTGGACAAAGACGGCGTGATCCGCATGGATTGTTCCTCTCCATCAGCGATGGCGGGGCTGCTGGCCTACAAAGACCAGTACGATTTGGCTTTTGGTAATGACCCTGACTTTGACCGTCATGGTATTGTTACCCCTGCAGGCCTGATGAACCTAATCACTACCTGGCAGTATGTATCGACTATTTGTACCAGCACCGTCCGCAATGGGGCGAGGGTGTAGGTGTAGGTAAGACACTGGTTTCCAGTGCAATTATCGACAAAGTTGTAGCAAACCTGGGCCGCAACCTGTGCGAAGTTCCAGTTGGCTTCAAATGGTTTGTGGACGGTCTGTATACGGGTGAGATTGGTTTTGGTGGCGAGGAGAGCGCAGGCGCATCATTCCTGCGTCTGGACGGTACACCTTGGGCGACAGATAAAGACGGTATTTTGTTGTGTCTGCTGGCGGCTGAGATCACCGCTGTAACGGGCAAAAATCCACAGCAATATTACGACGAACTGGCTGCCAAGTTTGGTGCTTCAAGCTACGCGCGTCTGCAAGCGGTTGCCAATGGTGCGCAAAAAGCGATATTGAGCAAGCTATCTGCTGAAATGGTCACGGCTGAAACGCTGGCGGGTGATGCTATCACAGCGAAACTGACTCATGCGCCGGGTAATGGTCAGGCGATCGGTGGTCTGAAAGTCTGTACGGAATTTGGCTGGTTTGCGGCTCGTCCTTCCGGTACTGAAGAGATTTATAAAATCTACTGTGAAAGCTTTAAAGGGGATGAGCATTTGGCGCTTATCCAGGAAGAAGCGCAGAAGATTGTCAGCGACGTATTTACGGCCGCAGGCCTGTAAATTCTCTCTCGAAAACACCGCTCCGGCGGTGTTTTTTTTATGCTAGTCACTGTCAGGCCATGAGTCAGGGACGACGAACCAAAACTGGCCAGAATCATCAATACAATGCAGCGGACGTTTAATGCTTTGAATGTCGAGAGGCGAGCACAAGTCTTGCACTGGTGCTGTTATCCACTGGATACGCTGAAGAGGATATAACGTTGGCATGTCAGGAAGTTGCCCAGCAAAGCACCACTTGCCAGTACAGCAATGATTGATGATGTTGGTAGGCGTTGAGTCATTCGGTTCATCACACCACAGCCTTGATATAAGCGCCCTTGCAACAATAATCGGTGATGGGTAATTTTGAGATCCGGGTATTGGATTTGGAAGCTTCAGTGCGGGTTATCGCCAGTTGATGTGAACACATCTTATGGTACTTTTTTGCCAGTGAATCCTTTGCATTTGGGCCATACCATTGGGCATCATAGGCGAGGTAGAATTTTACTGCGACTTCCCAGTGTTCTAATTCTCCGGCGGGATTTCGCACGATAAAATCAATCGCGCCCAATGTTCTGCCATCCTGAAAAACTTGTATTTCCTCTGCGACCAGTTGGTAGCTTTTACTGTGTTCAATACACAGTCTTATTAACCACTGATAGTAGAAGCCAATTCTCTCACTGCCTTCATATTCCGGATAGCTATTGAAAGAAATGGATGTCCAGAAGTCATCCGGGATCTTATGTATGGGCGGTAATTCAAGCAGATTGGGTTCTCCTAGAATCCATTGAATATCCCGCTTTACCTGCAAGCTGTCTGCAAACATTGAAAAACCAGCAAATTGAGTGATAAAACGAGCTTAACGTAAACGAGGTTCACCTGCATCGCTATGCTGGGTAGAATGGCAAAAACTCTCTGGCTGATTCAGGAAGAACAATGAATAACCTAGAACTCGAATCCCTGCTCAATGATTATCTTAAACCTTTGCCATTAAAGATTACTGCCCGAATGGACTTCAGGTAGAAGGCAAGGGGAACGTAAAGAACATTGTTACGGGGGTGACAGCATCACAAGCACTGATTGATGCGGCAATCGCGCAGAAAGCGGATGCTCTGCTGGTTCATCATGGCTACTTCTGGCGAGGCGAGTCTGAGCGATCAGGGGTATGAAGTTCAAGCGAATCAAGGCACTTATTGAAAGTGGCATCAACTTGTATGCTTACCATTTACCTTTGGATGTGCACCCTGACGTGGGAAACAACGCGCAGCTTGGCAAACTGCTTGGCATTAACCAGCTTGGCGGTTTGGAAGCGGGCAATCCAAACTCTGTGGCGGTTTATGGTGAGCTGGATATTCCAATGACAGCAGAGGCGTTTAGCCAGCGGATTGAAGAAGTGTTGGGTCGCAAGCCGTTGTTTATTGATGGCGGCTCAGAGGTGATGATTAAAACAGTTGGGTGGTGCACCGGTGGTGGTCAGGACTATATTGATTTGGCGGCAAACCGCGGACTGGATGCGTTCATCTCAGGTGAAATTTCCGAACGTACAACCTATTCAGCACGAGAGCAGGGTATTCATTATTTCGCGGCGGGTCATCACGCAACCGAACGTTATGGTGTGAAAGCGCTGGGTGAGTGGTTGGCCGGAGAACACGGCTTGAACGTGACCTTTATCGATATTGATAATCCGGTTTAGCGCGAGATTGCGAGAAATAAAAAAACGCCGCAAACATGTTGCGGCGTTATTGCATCAATCCAGTGATTAGTCGCGGTCTTTCAGCGGCTTGAAGTCACGTTTATCGTAGCCTGTGTACAACTGACGTGGACGACCAATGCGATTTTGCGGATCACCATGCATCTCGTTCCAGTGCGCAATCCAGCCAATGGTACGCGACATTGCAAAGATCACGGTAAACATCGACACAGGAATACCGATCGCTTTGAGGATAATGCCGGAGTAGAAATCTACGTTCGGGTAGAGTTTCTTCTCGATGAAGTAAGGGTCAGAAAGCGCAATTCTTTCCAGCTCCATTGCAACATCCAGCAGCGGGTCATTGATCTTCAGCTCATCAAGCACTTCGTGACAAGCTTCATTCATTACCGTAGCACGTGGGTCGTAGTTCTTGTAAACACGGTGACCAAAGCCCATCAAACGGAATGGATCATCTTTGTCTTTCGCACGTTCAATGTACTCTGGAATGTTTTCGACAGAACCAATCTCTTCCAGCATCTTCAGACAGGCTTCATTTGCACCACCGTGTGCAGGACCCCACAAAGATGCAATACCTGCAGCGATACAGGCAAATGGGTTAGCACCGGAAGAACCAGCCAAACGCACTGTAGACGTCGATGCGTTTTGTTCGTGGTCTGCATGCAGGGTGAAGATTTTGTCCATAGCACGCGCGACTACAGGGTTTACTTCATACTCTTCTGCAGGCGTTGCGAACATCATGTGCAGGAAGTTTTCTGCATAATCCAGATCATTACGTGGATAGATGAACGGTTGACCAATCGAGTACTTGTAACACATCGCTGCCAGCGTAGGCATCTTCGACAGAAGACGGAACGCAGTGATTTCACGGTGTGTATCGTTGTTGATGTCTAAAGAATCGTGATAGAACGCAGCCAGCGCGCCAACTACACCCACCATGACCGCCATTGGGTGGGCATCACGACGGAAACCATGGAAGAAGCTCGCGATCTGTTCGTGAACCATGGTGTGACGGGTAACAATGCGACGGAATTCTTCGTATTGACTGCGGGTTGGGGCTTCCCCATACAACAGGATGTAACAAACTTCCAAATAGTCAGCGTTATTGGCTAGTTGATCAATCGGGTAGCCGCGGTGCAATAAAACGCCTGCTGTGCCATCAATATATGTAATTTGTGACTCACACGACGCAGTTGCAACGAAACCAGGGTCAAAAGTGAAATATCCATTTGCCCCTAATGCACGAACATCGATCACTTCCGGACCGATTGTGCCCCCTTTGATCGGCAGGTCGATTGGCGCTTTCCCTTCGATATGTAGGGTAGCTTTCTTGTCTGCCATAACATTCTCCTTTGTTATTTTATAATCCAATCCCGGATATGGACATCGATGTTGTACCGATCGCCGTTGAACTTGTCAAACTGCTCAAGTGAACTTTGTTGGGTGTGCGCAAGTATCAAATTTGTGTACGCAATAAGTTAATGCTCTGTTTCGGGATTTCCGTCAATTTTATTGGTTTGTGTTTAAATGTTACGGGGCATATACTCTGCGCAGGTCTCTGGATATTACTCAAAGCCGGAGCGTTTCGGGGCTCAAATCGATACTTTCTCTGCGTAAATCGGTTCGTGAATTGCAGTTATAAGCAAAGGCGGTCGAAAACGTAACTAAAGATGTTGTAGGTCTGGCGCTTTCCGCGAGATGTGATTCCAGAGAGTGTAATAACTATAATTTGCTCAATGGAGCTGAGTGGGCCATATCGTGAAAGTAAAAAAGCCAAGACCGGTAAACCTCGACCTCCAGACCATTCGCTTCCCTATCACAGCGATAGCGTCTATCACGCACCGAGTATCGGGCGTCATCACCTTTATTTCTGTTGCCATTCTTCTGTGGCTGTTAAGCCTGTCACTATCATCCCAGAGCGGCTTTGAAGCGGCATCTGACATCGTTAACAGTTTCTTCGCCAAGTTTGTGTTGTGGGGCATCCTCACCGCATTGGCGTATCACATCGTTGGTGGTATTCGCCACTTGTTGATGGATATGAAGTATTTCGAAGAGCTTGAGTCAGGTTCACAAAGCGCGCGTGTTGCCTTTGGTATCACTGCTGTGCTTTCTGTATTAGCGGGGATTTTAGTATGGTAGGACACGTATCTTCACTTGGCAGAAATGGAGTCCATGATTGGCTCCTGCTCCGTGCGACTGCCATTATTATGACCCTTTACACCCTCTATTTGGTGGGCTTTTTTGCGTTCGGACCAGAACTGACTTTCCAAAACTGGATCCTGTTCTGGGCACAGACAAGCAACAAAGTATTCACCATGTTGGCACTGATCTGCATCTTGATCCACGCATGGATTGGTATGTGGCAAGTGCTTACTGACTACATTAAACCGACCATGATCCGAGCATTCATGCAATTCGGCATTGTGGCGCTGCTGTTTGTCTATTTATTGACTGGCTTTTTTGTATTGTGGGGTGTGTAAGTGAGTATTCCAGTAAGAGAATTCGACGCAATTGTGATTGGTGCGGGCGGTGCAGGTATGCGCGCTGCACTGCAAATTTCTGAGCAGGGACTGTCTTGCGCGCTGCTGTCTAAAGTATTCCCAACCCGTTCTCACACAGTGTCTGCGCAGGGTGGTATTACCGTTGCTCTCGGTAACTCCCATGAAGACAACTGGGAATGGCACATGTATGACACCGTTAAAGGGTCTGATTACATCGGTGACCAAAACGCCATTGAGTACATGTGTAAAACAGGGCCTCAATCAATCATTGAGCTTGAGAAAAATGGGGCTGCCATTCTCCCGTTTCGAAAACGGCAGTATTTACCAGCGCCCGTTTGGTGGTCAATCAAAAGCCTTTGGTGGCGAGCAGGCTGCACGAACTGCAGCGGCAGCTGACCGTACCGGTCACGCGCTGCTACACACCCTCTACCAGCAGAACATCAAGAATAAAACCACTATCTTCTCTGAGTGGTACGCGCTGGATTTGGTGAAAAACCAGGATGGTGCAGTGGTTGGTGCAACAGCAATGTGCATGGAAAGTGGCGAGATTTGCTACTTCAAAGCCAAAGCGACGGTACTGGCGACAGGTGGCGCGGGTCGTATCTATCAATCCACTACCAACGCGCACATCAACACCGGTGACGGCGTGGGCATGGCGTTGCGTGCTGGCGTACCTATGCAAGACATGGAAATGTGGCAATTCCACCCGACAGGTATTGCCGGTGCAGGTGTACTGGTGACTGAAGGCTGTCGCGGCGAAGGTGGTTATCTTCTTAATAAAGACGGCGAACGATTCATGGAGCGCTACGCGCCAAACGCGAAAGACTGGCTGGTCGTGACGTGGTTGCCCGCTCAATGATGGTGGAAATCCGTGAAGGTCGTGGTTGTGACGGTCCATGGGGCCCACACATCAAACTGAAACTGGATCACCTAGGTAAAGATGTACTTGAAGCGCGTCTGCCGGGCATTCTTGAGCTGTCACGCACCTTTGCACACGTCGATCCTGTCAAAGAGCCAATTCCGGTTATTCCAACCTGTCACTACATGATGGGTGGCGTGCCAACACAGGTTTCTGGTCAGGCACTGAAACAAGACGCCAACGGTAATGACATAGAAGTACAAGGTCTGTTTGCATGTGGTGAGATCGCAAGCGTATCTGTACACGGTGCAAACCGTCTGGGCGGTAACTCGCTGCTCGACCTTGTGGTCTTTGGCCGCGCAACGGGTCTGCACCTGGGTGAAACCCTAGCAGCTCAAGTTGAAGCACGTGATGCGTCTGAGTCCGACATTGAAGCGTCTCTGGCTCGTGTGAATCGCTGGAACACAACCCAGAAAGGTGAAGATCCGGTTCAAATCCGCAAAGACCTGCAATCATGCATGCAGAACAACTTCTCGGTCTTCCGTGAAGGTGAGGCAATGGCAAAAGGCCTGGAAGAGCTGAAAGTTATCCGAGAGCGTCTGAAAGAAGCGCGTTTGGATGACACGTCTATGGAGTTCAACACCCAGCGCATCGAGTGTCTGGAGTTGGATAACCTGATGGAAACTGCGTTCTCGACTGCAGTAGCTGCAAACTACCGCACAGAGAGCCGTGGTGCGCATGCTCGCTTTGACTTCCAAGATCGTGACGATGCGAACTGGTTGTGCCACACCATCTACAACCCGGAAACAGAAGCGATGTCCAAGCGTGATGTAAACATGCAGCCTGTTCATCGTGAAGCATTCCCGCCGAAAGCGCGTACTTACTAAGGGAGGTAGAAGATTATGAAACTCAATTTTTCTGTATATCGTTACAACCCTGATGTTGATGACGCGCCACACATGAAAGGCTATACGCTGGAAGTGCCGGACGGCTCAGACATGATGGTGCTCGATGCACTGATCCTGCTGAAAGAGCAAGATCCTACGTTGGCGTTCCGTCGCTCCTGTCGAGAAGGTGTCTGTGGTTCAGACGGCATCAATATGAACGGTAAGAACGGTCTGGCGTGCATCACACCGCTCTCAGCACTCACTGACAAATCCAGCATTGTGATCCGTCCTTTGCCTGGCCTGCCAGTAGTACGTGACCTGATTGTAGATATGACTCAGTTCTACCAGAACTATGAGCGTGTTAAACCGTACCTTATTAATGACAGTACACCACCGGCGCGAGAGAACCTGCAATCTCCGGATGACCGTGCACACCTCGATGGTTTGTACGAGTGCATCATGTGTGCATGTTGCAGCACTTCGTGCCCATCTTTCTGGTGGAACCCTGACAAATTCGTTGGCCCTGCGGGCTTGTTGGCGGCGTACCGTTGGCTCATCGATAGCCGTGATACTGCAACCGACGAACGTTTATCTGATCTGGACGACGCTTTTAGTGTTTTCCGTTGCCATAGTATTATGAACTGTGTAAATGTTTGTCCTAAAGGGTTAAATCCAACGAAAGCAATCGGCCATATTCGCTCAATGCTATTAAAACGCGCTGTGTAATATCGGCTTCTGTACCTACAATAACTTAAGATTTAAGCTCCCGGTTTTAGGAGCTTAAAAGGAACGCCGGTTAACCTCCGGTCGTAGCAACATAAAAACTAAGTGGTTAAGGGATAACAATGCAAAATGGCGTGATGAAGGCTTGGATTGAGTCTTCTCATTTGGCTGGCGCCAATGCAACTTACGTAGAAGATCTCTACGAACTGTACCTCAGTGACCCCGAGTCTGTAGATAGCGAATGGCGAGCAGTATTTGATGGTTTGCCTGTAAGTAATGGCAACGCACCAGAGCAACCGCACTCAAGAGTTCGTGACTATTTCCGCAGACTTGCAACCGAGACAGCGCATTTCAGTGCCTCAGTCAGTGACCCCGACGTCGACGCGAAACAGGTTAAAGTTCTTCAACTTATCAATGCCTACCGTTTCCGTGGACATCAACAAGCAAATCTGGACCCTCTTGGTCTTTGGCTACGTGATCGCGTGCCAGACCTGGATCCTGCTTATCACAATTTAAACGAAGACGATTTCCAAGAAACCTTCAATGTCGGTTCTTTTGCTATTGGGCAAGAGAGCATGAAACTCGCTGATCTCTATGACGCACTAACGAAAACGTATTGCGGCGCGATCGGTGCAGAATACATGCACATTACCGATACGGAAGAAAAACGCTGGATCCAACAGCGTTTAGAGTCCGTAGTGGGTCAACCAAAGTTCTCAAGCGATGAAAAAATTACGTTGCTGGAAGAACTGACAGCGGCTGAAGGTCTCGAGCGTTATCTGGGAGCAAAGTTCCCGGGTGCGAAGCGCTTCTCGCTTGAAGGCGGTGATGCACTGATCCCAATGGTGAAGGAAATTATTCGCCACTCCGGTGCAAACGGCGTTCGTGAGGTCGTGGTGGGAATGGCTCACCGTGGTCGTCTGAACATGCTGGTCAACGTACTGGGTAAAAAACCTTCAGAACTGTTTGATGAGTTTGCCGGCAAGCACGATGAAACCTGGGGTACCGGTGACGTTAAATACCACCAAGGCTTCTCCAGTGACTTTGCAACACCTGGTGGGGATGTTCACCTGGTGCTGGCATTTAACCCTTCACACCTTGAAATTGTGATCCTGTTGTCATGGGCTCTGTCCGTGCCCGTCAGGATCGCCTTGGTGACAAGAACGGTTCAAAAGTACTGCCAATCACAATTCACGGTGACTCTGCAATTGCAGGTCAGGGTGTGGTGCAAGAGACGTTCAACATGTCTCAGGCGCGTGGTTACAAAGTGGGTGGCACCATCCGCATTGTGGTCAACAACCAAGTTGGATTTACAACATCCAACCCGCACGATACCCGCTCGACCCAATACTGTACTGACATCGCGAAAATGGTGCAGGCTCCGATTTTCCACGTCAATGCAGATGATCCTGAAGCGGTCGCGTTTGTTGCCCGACTAGCACTGGACTACCGCAACGAGTTTAAACGTGATGTGGTGATTGATCTGGTTTGTTATCGCCGACACGGTCATAACGAAGCAGATGAGCCAAATGCGACTCAGCCTTTGATGTACCAGAAGATCAAGAAACATCCTACACCTCGCAAGATCTATGCAGATGTGCTGGATGGCGAAGGTGTTGCCGATTTAGAGAAGGCGACGCTGCTGGTCAACGAATACCGTGATGCCTTGGATCACGGCGAGTGTGTGGTGAAAGAATACCGTCCGATGGCACTGCACTCTGTCGACTGGTCTCCTTATCTTGGACATGATTGGACTGTAGAGTGGCCGCATACTTTTGATATGCAGCGTTTGGTTGAACTGGGCAAGCGCATTTGTACATACCCGGAAAGCCACAAACTTCACAGCCGCGTTAATAAGCTCTATACCGATCGTCAGGCCATGGTAAATGGCGAAAAGGCGCTGGATTGGGGTATGGCGGAAACCTTGGCATACGCAACCATCGTCGATGAGAGCAAGCGTATCCGTATTTCAGGTCAGGATTCTGGCCGTGGTACTTTCTTCCATCGTCACTCTGTACTGCACAACCAGAATGATGCGAGCACCTACATTCCGCTGTCGAATATTCATGACAAACAGGGGCCTTTCCAGGTCTTCGATTCCGTCTTGTCAGAAGAAGCCGTACTTGCGTTTGAATACGGTTATGCAACAGCAGAGCCAGGTGGCCTGACCATCTGGGAAGCGCAGTTTGGTGATTTTGCCAACGGTGCTCAGGTGGTTATCGACCAGTTCATCAGCTCTGGCGAACAAAAGTGGGGCCGTATGTGTGGCCTGACAATGTTGTTGCCACACGGCTATGAAGGGCAGGGACCAGAACACTCCTCTGCACGCTTGGAGCGCTACTTGCAGCTTTGCGCTGAGCAAAACATGCAGGTTATCGTGCCGTCAACACCGGCGCAGGTATACCACATGTTGCGTCGTCAGGTGTTCCGTCCAATGCGCCGTCCTTTGATTGTAATGTCGCCAAAATCCCTGCTGCGTCATCCTCTGTGTACCTCCACTCTGGACGACCTGGCAAACGGCAATTTCCAACCAGCAATCGGCGAGATCGACGAGCTGGATCCAAAAGCGGTTAAACGTGTTGTGATGTGTTCAGGCAAGGTTTACTACGATCTGCTTGAAACCCGTCGTAAGGAAGAAATCAAAGACGTCGCCATTGTTCGTATTGAGCAGTTGTATCCATTCCCGAAAGAGGATTTGCAGGCAGCGATCAGCGAATACGTCAACGCCAAAGACTTTGTATGGTGTCAGGAAGAGCCCCAAAACCAGGGCGCTTGGTACAGTAGCCAGCACAATTTCCGATTGGCAATCCCGGCAGATGCCACCTTGAGTTACGCAGGCCGTGCGGCTTCAGCGTCGCCGGCGGTTGGTTACATGTCGGTACACTTAAAACAACAAAAGGCGTTGATAGAAGACGCGCTTACCCTGAATTAAGAACTAGAAAGTTAAGGAATTAAACACAATGACAATCGAAATTCTGGTTCCCGACCTTCCTGAGTCTGTTGCTGATGCAACAGTCGCGACATGGCACAAGAAACCAGGTGATGCGGTTAGCCGTGACGAAGTGCTGGTAGATATTGAAACGGATAAAGTTGTACTGGAAGTTCCTGCACCTGACGACGGTGTTTTGGAAGCCATTCTTGAAGAAGAAGGGGCTACAGTCCTGTCTAAACAGCTTCTGGCCAAGTTGAAGCCAGGCGCAGTAGCAGGCGAGCCAACGAAAGATGTGCCAGCATCTTCTGAAGCATCTCCGGATAAGCGTCACACCGCTTCTTTGAGTGAAGAGTCAAACGATGCACTGAGCCTGCGGTTCGTCGTCTTCTGGCTGAAAACGACCTGACTCCAGAGCAAATTAAAGGCACTGGTGTGGGTGGTCGTATCACCCGTGAAGACGTTGATGCGTTCTTGAAAAACGGTGGCACTAAAGCCGCTGCCCCAGCTGCTGCAAAAGAAGAAGCGCCAGCTCTGGGTCACCGCAGTGAGAAGCGTGTGCCAATGACACGTCTTCGTAAGCGTGTTGCAGAGCGTCTGCTGGAAGCGAAAAACAGCACGGCGATGTTGACCACGTTCAACGAAGTGAACATGAAGCCAATCATGGACATTCGTAAGCAATACAAAGATGTATTCGAAGAACGTCACGGTATTCGCCTTGGTTTCATGTCTTTCTACGTGAAAGCAGTCGTTGAAGCGCTGAAACGCTACCCAGAAGTGAACGCGTCAATTGATGGTGATGACATCGTGTATCACAACTTCTTTGATGTCAGCATGGCGGTGTCAACGCCTCGTGGTCTGGTAACACCAGTATTGCGTGATTGCGATCGTCTGGGCTTGGCTGAAATTGAAAAAGGCATCAAAGAGCTGGCAATCAAAGGCCGCGATGGCAAGCTGACCGTTGAGGAGCTTACTGGCGGTAACTTCACCATTACTAATGGTGGTGTGTTTGGTTCACTGATGTCGACACCAATTATCAATCCACCGCAAGCCGCAATTCTAGGTATGCACAAAATCCAGGATCGCCCAATGGCGGTTGATGGCAAAGTCGAAATCCTACCGATGATGTACCTTGCTCTTTCATACGACCACCGTTTGATCGACGGACGTGAGTCTGTTGGCTTCCTAGTGACTGTAAAAGAGCTTTTAGAAGACCCAACACGTCTGCTGCTTGACGTTTAATTAGCAGCTCGGCGTCTGCCGAAAAAAACAGGGGGCTGGAGCCCCTGTGTGGAAAGCAAAAAAATCAAACCTATAAAACGGAAATAGACACGGATAGAACATCATGAATCTGCACGAATATCAGTCAAAACAGCTCTTTGCTGAATACGGACTGCCCGTCTCTGAAGGGTATGCATGCGACACACCTCAGGAAGCCGCAGAAGCTGCAGCAAAACTGGGTGGTGACAAGTGGGTTGTTAAATGTCAGGTCCACGCAGGTGGCCGTGGTAAAGCCGGCGGCGTTAAGCTGGTAACAACCAAAGAAGAAATCAAAGAGTTTGCTCAACACTGGCTGGGTAAAAACCTGGTTACTTATCAAACAGACGCGAACGGTCAGCCGGTAAGCAAAATCCTGGTTGAAGATTGCACTGATATTGCGAAAGAACTTTACCTGGGTGCGGTTGTTGACCGTGGCTCTCGTCGCGTTGTTTTCATGGCATCAACAGAAGGTGGTGTGGAAATCGAGAAAGTGGCGGAAGAGACGCCAGAGCTGATCCACAAAGCCGCTATCGATCCATTGGTTGGTCCTCAACCATACCAAGGCCGTCAACTGGCGTTTAAACTGGGCCTTCAAGGTGACCAAATCAAGCAATTCACCAAGATTTTCATGGGTATTGCAAAGCTGTTTATCGAGCGTGATGTTGCACTGGTTGAAGTTAACCCTCTGGTTATTACCGACCAAGGTAACCTGCACTGTCTGGATGCCAAACTGTCTATCGACAGCAACGCGGTATACCGTCAGCCAAAAATCCGTGAAATGCACGACCCAACGCAAGATGACCCACGCGAAGCACATGCTGCGCAATGGGAACTGAACTATGTTGCGCTGGATGGCAACATCGGTTGCATGGTAAACGGCGCAGGCCTTGCAATGGGTACCATGGACATCGTAAACCTGCATGGCGGTAGCCTGCGAACTTCTTGGATGTTGGTGGCGGTGCGACAAAAGAGCGCGTAACAGAAGCATTCAAAATTATCCTCTCTGACGACAAAGTTAAAGCGGTTCTGGTAAACATCTTTGGCGGTATTGTGCGCTGTGACCTGATCGCAGACGGCATTATCGGTGCTGTTGAAGAAGTTGGCGTTAAATCCCTGTCGTTGTGCGCCTTGAAGGTAACAACGCGGAGCTTGGCGCGAAGAAACTGGCTGAGTCAGGCCTGAACATTATTGCTGCGACCTCACTGACTGAAGCAGCAGAGAAAGTTGTTGCTGCAGCGGAGGGTAAATAATGTCTGTTTTGATCAACAAAGATACCAAAGTCATTTGTCAGGGCTTCACCGGTGGTCAGGGTACTTTCCACTCTGAGCAGGCGATTGATTACGGCACACAAATGGTTGGTGGTGTTTCTCCAGGTAAGGGTGGCACTACCCACCTTGGTCTGCCGGTGTTTAACACCGTTGCAGAAGCGGTAGAAGCGACTGGCGCGACAGCAACCGTTATCTATGTACCGGCTCCATTCTGTAAAGATGCGATTCTTGAAGCGATCGACGCAGGTATCGAGCTGATTGTGACTATCACTGAAGGTATCCCAACGCTGGATATGCTGGAAGTGAAAGTGAAGCTGGATGAAGCTGGCGTTCGCATGATCGGTCCAAACTGCCCGGGCGTTATCACTCCTGGTGAATGTAAGATCGGTATCATGCCGGGTCACATCCACAAGCCAGGTAAAGTCGGTATCGTATCGCGTTCAGGTACACTGACTTATGAAGCGGTCAAACAAACGACTGATGAAGGTTTTGGCCAATCAACCTGTGTAGGTATCGGTGGTGACCCAATTCCGGGTTCTAACTTCATCGACATCCTGAAACTGTTCGAAGAAGACCCTGAAACTGAAGCAATTGTGATGATTGGTGAAATCGGTGGTACCGCGGAAGAAGAAGCAGCTGCGTACATCAAAGATCACGTCACTAAGCCTGTGGTTTCTTATATTGCTGGTGTTACAGCGCCTCCGGGTAAACGCATGGGTCACGCTGGAGCGATCATTTCCGGTGGTAAAGGTACGGCGGAGGATAAATTCGCAGCACTGGAAGCCGCAGGAGTCACGACGGTGAAAAGCTTGGCTGATATCGGCAAGGCACTTCGCCAGCGTACTGGCTGGTAAACATACCGCCCAGATGTAAAAAACCGCTCATTGAATGAGCGGTTTTTTGTCTCTTCGGGCAGCGGTTAAGCATCCTGTTTACGTAAATGGCTTAAAAAGAACAGCGCACCTGCGGCCACGACGACGGAAGGACCTGCGGGAGTGTCTTCAAACCAGGATAATGAAATTCCACCTAGTACGGATAACACACCTATTAGGCTTGCCAGCATCGCCATCTGTTCAGGGCTTTTTGAGAAGCGGCGGGCTGTTGCTGCCGGTATGATCATCAGTGATGTGATTATTAGAGCCCCAACAAACTTCATCGCCACGGCAATGACTAACCCCACCAGTAACATAAGGACAAGTTTTAATTTGTCGACATCGTAACCGTCGACACGCGCCATTTCTTCATTCACCGTAATGGCCAGAAGTGGCGTCCATAGACGGTACAGCAGCAAAGAGACCGCAGCACAGCCTGCGGCAATCCATCCAAGATCTGCCGTGGTGACTGACAACAAATCACCGAACAAATATGCCATTAAGTCGACACGCAAATCGTCAACAAAGCTGATACACACTAACCCCAAAGACAAAGAGGTGTGGGCTATGATGCCGAGCAAGGTATCGGTTGATACTGTGCTCTTACGTTGTAGGCCGACCAAAAGGGCTGCAATCACCAGGCAGGTCACAATCAGTGCCAGATTAAGGTTGATTTGCAGCATAAAGCCAAGTGCCAAACCCAGCAGCGAACCATGTGCCAGTGTGTCACCGAAGTAGGCCATGCGACGCCAGACCACAAATGAGCCGAGAGGACCAACAGTAGCTGCGATACAAATACCTGCGAGAAGCGGTATTGCCAGAAATTCAAACATCTTTATGCGCTCCATGTTGGCATGGCCCAACAGGGTGGCCGGATAAGTCGTGGTCGTGGTTATGGTGGTGATGATACAGAGCGAGTTGTTCGCTCTCCCGTCTTCCAAACAGAGCAACATATTCTGGGTGGGATGAAATGGCTTCGGGCTCGCCGGAACAACAAATATGATGCTGCAGACAAATAACCTCATCCGTTTTTGCCATAACCAGATGCAGGTCATGGGATACCATCAGTACGCCGCAATGCAGCATTTCTTTTAGGCGGGCAATCAGACTGTAAAGTTCCAGTTGACCTGCGACATCCACCCCTTGAACAGGTTCATCAAGAACCAGCAGATCTGGCTTTTTCAGCAACGCACTGGCAAGTAAAACGCGCTGGGTTTCCCCCCGGACAGTATGCATGTTGCTGTGGAGCAAATGTCTGGCGTTAACCAATTGAAGGGCTTCATCAAGTGTATTGGCATTTGCCAGCGGAGAGAGTTTCAAAAAACGCTCGACGGTGAGTGGCAGGCTAGGATTCAACTGCAACTTCTGTGGGACATAACCGATCTTAAGTCCTTTGATACGCTCAACCGACCCTTCCGTTGGACGGGTAAGTCCAATCACGGTTTTTACCAATGTTGATTTACCTGCTCCATTGGGGCCAATCAGCGTTGTGATCTTATTGCGGGACAGTGAGAAAGAGACACGGTCAAGCACGTTTCTTTCGTCAAATACCACTGAAACGTTGTTAAGCGTAATTAAAGGAGTGGGCATAATTTGAACACGGTGTTTAAAAATGAAATGTTATAATATAACATTTCATGGATTTTGAAAATGTCGCCAGATGGAACCCATTATGACTGGACTGATTAATCGTCTCATTATTGCCCTATTGTTGACCTTCCCTTTTTACGCTTCGGCAGCACCTTATCTGGTGACCACTATCAAGCCGATTGGCCTTATTGCAAAGGACATCGCTGGTGACAATGCCACCGTGGATGTGCTGTTGCCGGACAACGCATCCCCACATGACTACTCACTGAAACCCTCTGATGTGAAGAAACTGCGCCAAGCAGACCGGGTATTCTGGGTAGGGCCTGAGATGGAGCTGTTTTTAAGTAACACATTGGAAAACGCCGACAACGCGGTGAGGTTAACGGACTTCCCTGGCATGCCGGTGCTCTCTTACGATGGCAATGAATCCGATCATGACCATCACGGACATGATCATGACCACGAAGGGATTGATGGTCATATCTGGTTGGGGCCGGAGCAAGCCAAAGTGGTTGCCCGTGCTGTATATGAAAACCTAATCCATCTCGATCCTGAACATAAAGATGCCTATACCGAAAACCTCAACCTGTTTAATGGGCAAGTTGATGACGCATCAACAAAAATAGCGCAGCAGTTGGCTCAATCTCCGAAAGGGGGTATTTCCTATTTCACGATGCCTACGGCTACTTTGAAAAAAGCTTTGGTCTGAAGCCTCTTGGTCACCTTACTGTCAATCCTGACAGAAAACCGGGAGCCAAGACCTTAGTGAAAATCCGCAATGCGATCAAAGACGGGCAAGCAAGTTGTGTGTTCAGCGAGCCGCAATATAACCCTGCGATGGTGGAATCATTGGTCAAAGGTACCAATGTAAACGTTGTATTGTTGGATCCGATGGCGAAAAACCTGACGCTGAAAAAAATCACTATGCAGACTTTCTCAACGCACTGGGTCAAAGTTATTCCTCGTGCTTTACAAAATGAGCATAACCGCCAATGCACGAAGACTGTGAAACGCCCAAATAGCAGAGAATGCATATGGTACTCGCTTTTGTATCATCAAGTGATATCGATCGCATATGCGCACCTGAACAGTTAGCTGCAAGGTAAAAGTGGGAGAATAGAACGACAACAACCCATATCAAACATAATTATGTTGTCTTTTCTGTTCTCTTTGCTTGCACAATTTAGAGCCTGCTTTTACCTGGTGATGGTATTTTTTGCCACCACAACATTCGCATCCCCTCTTTTTTATACCTTCCCCTATTCAAGCGCCAACGCAACCGGGAAGTTTAAAGACATTGAGTATGTCGAAAATAAGGGTGTTTGGTTATTGGATAGTGATGGCAAAGTCAGCTATTACGACGGTATCCATTACCACAACATGAATGCATTCACTAAGTCTGGCGTTACCCCTGTCATGCAGATTGCCTCATTCCAATCTTCGTTCTGGCAGCTCACAGACGGTCAATTGCAAAGCTACTCAAACGATAGTAACCAGTTTAAAACGGTACCGTTACCAGGGGCTGCGGTGGATCTGGCACATGATAACCACTCGCTTTATGTCACAACGGCGAATGCGACTTTCCGTATATCAGCAGAAACCCTAAGTGCAGAAAAAGTCAGTGAGAAAGCCTATGAGCGCCTTTTCAATGGCTATGATTCTGTGCTCGGCTCTACGATGGCAAATTGTTCTCATTAAATAATGGCCAGGATATCCTCATGCTTGGTACGTTGGATGTGACGATTGCCCGCGCCTATGGCGATACCATCTGGGTTGGTTCAACCAACGGACTGGCACGCTATGACGACGGGATTTTGGTCGCTACCTATCTGCCAACCTTGCCGGTGTTCGATATTGAAGTGAACCAGGAAGGGGTTTGGGCTGCCACCTCCGCGGGATTGTATTTGGGGAAAGCCCACAGTGGGCAGACCGGGGACTTCATGCCAATCGACGGTAAATTTGATGACCGTTTCAGCTTCTCAGGAAGGTATGTTTCCGATATCGAACTGAGTGACAAGGGAGAGCTTTGGATTGCTACCGAATCGGGGCTGAATTTCCGGCCTCCAATGGCTCAGGACATTCTCCGCTTCCCTCTCTATGCTTTGTCACCAAACAGGAACGATGAAGAGTTTTCTGCGTTGGTTCCCTGGCGTGATAAATACCTTGTTGCTGCGCGTTACAAGCTGGTGACACTGAATAGCGATTTGAGCCCTTTGCAATCGGTAAAACTCGATGTAGAGGTGGAAAGTATGGCGGTGCTGAATGACATCCTTTGGATTGGGTCAGCATCAGGCTGAGGGGATATAATCCGCAAACACTCCAGCCCATTGACCGGATACTACCCGTTAAGTTAAAGCGGTTGGCGGTCGACGCAATCATCAGTGACAGCCATTCGCTTTGGATCTCGTCAGGAGCTAACCTTTACCGGTTTTGGCCAAGTACGGAAACAGTCATTGATTTTGGCAATGACTGGGCTGGAAGCATTGATACCAGTCTGACGTCCGTTGTTGATATGGATGAAAAAGGCACATGGCTCGGTACCACAAACGGTCTCTATCTCTACTTCGATGGACGCTTTGTCCCCACGCTTAGTCGCGAAGATGTAGGCAGGGTCAACTCTTTACACGTCATCAATGCAAGTACGCTCTGGTTAGCGACGAGCAAGGGGATCTTTAAATATGGTGGTGCCGGGGAAATGAGCTCTGCTTTTCATTTTTCGGGCAGAACTGAAGAAGTTGTGACATGTCTTACTGCGTCAAATGCTCAGGTGTTTGCGATTACCAATATGGGGACTTATGCCGTCGGAACTGAAACAGAAGCGCTAAGTTTTGCCCCACAAATCAAACACCGCAATCACCTTTCGTCGCGCCACTATGCCTGCACAACCGACAACAACCGAATGATTATGGCTGGGGACGAAGGCGTGTTTTCTATACCGCTGCCGGTGTTAGAGATAATGATGTCGGGAGAACGGCACAATCCTACCACCGGAGCTATTCATCTCAATGGACATCCCTGGCGGTTCAATATTTCTCCTACTGAGCCGCTTGAGGTGCCCAATGGTGCATCCCTGATGGTTGAGGTTGGACAATTGCCTTTCAATCAATTCAGTGAGGTTGTCTATCGCCTTGAAGGCGAAAGTCACAGCGAATGGTATGCCACCAAAGACCACCGGCTGGTTTTCAGTGCGCTTGAGTCCGGGGACTATACCCTGTTGATTAAACTCAAAGAAGGAGCCAAAGAAACGGCTGAATTCCAACTGATGCGTATCCAGGTCAAGTCTTCATGGTATGAGCGGGTAGGCGTCATGGTGGCATTGTTGTTGCTCTTTGCGTTGATGCTAATCGCTTCTTACCGCCGTAAACACGCGGCTGTTCGTGAACAAAACCGGCAGTTGAGAAGCACGGTTCACCGCAAAGTCGCGGTAATAGACAAGCAGCAATCAGATGTATGCCGCAGCAATGTTCTGGTGCAAACCCAACAGTTCATAGAGTGCTTTGACGCTGAAGTTGAATATGACGAATCCACACCGGATAAAGCGGCGGTGGCCGGTGTCCAGACGCAAAAAGACAGCGAAACCTGGGCAAGGAGCGTGCTGAGTGAGATTCAGTATAACTTCCATGATCCTGACTATTCGCTGGCCATATTGGCCAAAACGCTTTACTCGTCAGAGCGGAGTCTACAGCGTCGTTTCCGTCAGGAGTTTAATGCCACCTTTAAAGACCTGCTTATTGCCACGCGTTTGGAAAATGCCAAACGTATGCTGTGTCAGGGGGATAAAATAACCGATGTTGCCGTGTCTTGCGGTTTCAACGAACCGTCGTACTTTACCAAGTCTTTTAAAGCAAGATTTGGCGTAACGCCGTCGCAGTTTAGGGATGGGTGTGAAGCCTTGGAAGAGAAAAAAAGAGCGTGGTATAGTCGCCAGACCATACCACGGGCGTCAAAGACACCTTCGCTTGCTGCCGGAGGTGTGTGGGTGACCACACACCGTCTGGAATTCGTTTCAATTAACGTGGATTCATTAAACCGATTTTCGCTTCCTGAGCGATAGTAATTTCCCGCCAACATTTCATTTCAATGAAAATGGGTTCCTTTTTTTGTTCTCTGTCGAAAAAAGTTCGCCACTTATTCCACTGAATATCCTTGTTTTAACGATTTTGCCTAAAAATCCCGTGATGTTAGTTCAGCTTGTTCGGGGAAGGGCTCGTGCTACAGACTGCTTTGGTTTGATGGCTTTTAACGAAGTTAACGTTTTTTTTGACGAAATTGACGAGAAGGTGAAATTATTCCCGGTTGAGTAATCGCTTGAAGTGCCGTTTTTGTTGATCAAAAACAACTTTATTCCGGTAACAATTTGCAATACTCTTCATTGTAAATCTATATGATTCTCATTTGGGTTGAGGTTATGAAGCTTAGTGAGCTAAAACCGGGAATGTCGGGGCGTGTTATCTCTCTTTCAAACGTTCCAACGCTTCCGCGTAAAAGGCTAATGGCAATGGGACTGCTGCCTGATACCGATGTCAGTATTGTGCGCTATGCGCCAATGGGCGATCCCCTGCAGCTTCGTGTCCGTGGATGTGACATCGCGCTGCGTTTGAGTCTGGCTGAGCAGGTTGAGGTTTCACCGCATGAGCAATAAGCAAGTACTTACCGTTGGTAATCCAAACTCAGGAAAAACCACGCTGTTTAATCGCCTGACCGGTGGTAAGCAGGAGATTGGTAACTGGGCGGGCGTGACGGTTGATAAAAAGACCGGTCAGGCGGATCTGGGCAATCAACAATGCTCGCTGACAGATTTGCCGGGCATTTATACCCTCGACAATGCAGATGGTGAAAATAGCCTGGATGAGTCTATTGCTATTTCCGCGCTGTTTTCTCTGCCAAGTGATCTGATCATCAATGTCGTTGATGCAGGCAGCCTTGAACGAAGCCTCTACCTGACACTTCAGCTCAGGGAGTTGGGACGCCCTATGGTTGTTGTTCTCAACAAAATGGACATTGCAGAAAAACACGGTTTCCGCATTGATACTGAGGTTTTGTCTGAGCTTTTGGGTTGTCGTGTGCTCACCGTTACGGCAACGTCACCGGCTTCCGTTGACAGCTTTAAGTCTGCGCTGAATGACGTGCTGAATAATAGAGAAGAAAACACACCGCTACAGCTTCACTATGGCGAACCTCTTGAAGCAGCTATCGATACACTGGGCGACGCATTGAAAGCTGCGGGTTATACCTACACACGTGCTGCCGCTATCCGTCTGCTTTGTGGTGATCAGGCGCTCATCCATCAGGTGCCTGACCCGGTCAAGCAATGCCTGAATGCAACCAATCAAACCCTAACCGGGCATGATATTGACTTGACTGTAGCGGACGTACGCTATTCTGACGTTGCCGATATTTGCCACAAGAGTAAACGCCAAATTGTGCCTTTAAAAGCGCGCGTGACAGATGCTATTGATAACGTCGTGCTCAACCGCTACCTCGGTATCCCCATTTTCTTTGCTGTGATGTACCTGATGTTTATGTTCTCCATTAACATCGGCAGTGCGTTCATCGACTTCTTTGATATCAGTACCGGTGCGCTGTTGGTGGATGGCGGCCATTACCTTCTCGACAATCATCTACCTGTCTGGTTGGTCACTATCATTGCTGACGGTATTGGTGGCGGCATTCAGACTGTCGCGACCTTTATCCCTGTTATTGCCTGTCTTTATCTCTTTATGTCACTGCTGGAAAGCTCGGGCTACATGGCACGTGCAGCCTTTGTGCTGGATAAAGCGATGCAGAAAATCGGTTTGCCAGGCAAGGCATTCGTCCCTCTTGTGCTTGGATTTGGCTGTAACGTACCGGCAATCATGGCGACACGTACGCTGGATCAGGAACGCGAACGCCGACTCGCTGCTGCTATGGCTCCGTTTATGTCCTGCGGCGCCCGTTTGCCGGTTTACGCGCTGTTCGCAGCGGCATTTTTCCCAGAAAACGGCCAGAACATTGTTTTCCTTCTTTATCTGTTGGGAATCGTGATGGCGGTATTTACCGGCATGGTCATGCGCAAAGTTCTGTTTCCAGGGGACAGCGAAGCCCTGTTGATGGAAATGCCACGTTATGAATGGCCCCGTTTGAAAGACGTGGTACTGAAAACTTGGCACAAGCTGAAGCGTTTTGTACTGGGCGCAGGCAAAACGATTGTTGTGGTTGTTACTCTGTTGAGCTTCATGAATTCGGTCGGCACCGACGGTTCTTTCGGTCACCAGGATTCAGACTCATCAGTGTTAGCGAAAGTTGCCCAGACTATCACGCCGGTATTTAGCCAATGGGGATTCAGGAAGATAACTGGCAGGCGACGGTGGTATTATTACCGGTATTTTCGCGAAAGAAGCGGTCGTAGGTACGCTGAACAACCTGTATGCCGCAAACGCGACAGAAAATGATGCGCCATACAACCTTATGAACAGCCTACACGACGCTGTACTGACGATTCCGGAAAACCTGTTGGGATTGAACTTTGTCGACCCGCTGGGCTTGGATGTTGGCAACCTACCGGATAAGGCTGCAGTAGCAGAAGAGCAGGGCGTGGATATGAGCATTTTCGCTAACCTCAGCCTGAACTTTACGGCAGCGAGCGCGTTCTCCTACCTGGTCTTTATTTTGCTATACACCCCGTGTGTTGCAGCCATGGGGGCCTATGTCCGTGAATTTGGCCGTCCTTATGCCATTTTCATCGCGAGCTGGACCATGTTACTGGCGGTCGTTTCTGCCACGGTTTGTTATCAAGTGCTGACATTTATGGCGTCGCCATTCGCCAGTGCAATGTGGGTGGCACTCAGTGTGGCGCTCATGCTGGGGGCTATTTTTAGCCTGAAGCACTCCGCGCGTCTGAATAACAGGCTCAGGGCTGCAGCCGTATGATCCTGACCGAGCTGAAAGACTATGTCATCGCCCACCCGCAGTGTTCGGCAAGTGAACTTGCAAAGCAGTTTGCGCTTTCTGAAGATGGAATTGATGCCATGCTGGCGGCTTGGGTGAAGCGTGGCAAGCTGAAGATTACCGTCTCTGAATCCCGGGGGCGGGGTAGAAAAGCGCTACTTGTGGGTAGACGATCAGTTGGGAATCACTGTCCTGTCATGAAAAAAGCGGTCTGAAAAGACCGCTTTTTCTTTATCCTGCCACTGTAAAGTCGGCAATTTCACCTAAATGGGCACGCCATTTTTCTGCCGCTTCAATCTGGGACAGTTCGTGTCTGACGATACCGTGTGTATTTCCCCAAACTGGTCCTGGCCAGGCAATGTCTGTCTGGAATCGGGCAATGTGATGGACATGCAGTTGCGGCACCATATTCCCCAGCGCACCAATATTGATTTTGTCGGGTGAGGCAAATTGTTCCAGTCGGGAGGCAATAAGGGAGGATTCGCGCATGAACTGCTGCTGGTCTTGCTCACTCAAATGATGCAGTTCAGTGATCCCATCGACTTTAGGAACGAGGATAAGCCAGGGGCCGATGTCTTCTTTACTCAGCAATACACGACAAAGAGGAAGGTCTCCCAGCCATGTTGTATCTGCTTCCAATCGTGGATGGAGTGCAAATGCCATTGTTATTCTCTGGTTTATTTTAGTTTTGCCAAACTACTGCGAATTCCCGGAAAAGTAAACCAATGACAAAGCTAAAACTCTTGCTCAAACTGGCAGGGGGCGTTGCGCAAATACCTTGTCATAGTCACAAAAGCGATGCTCTGTCTGCGATTGGACGACGCCTTGGCTGTTTAGCGTTTAGTCTAAAATAAAGACGACCATGTACGAGTTCGTGAGGCGTGAATGGACTATATCGAAGTGCTGGATTATTGGTTTGGTGATGCTGAGGCGCCCGAAGCGGGTGATACGTTGCAGGCGTTATGGTTTCAAGGTTGTGATGAAAGCGATGCGTATATCCGAGAGCATTTTCTACCACATGTCAGTATGGCCGGTGAGGGGAAAATGTCTCAGTGGCTATCCACGCCCCAAGGCACACTGGCGATGATCATTCTACTTGACCAGTTCAGCCGCCGAATCTACCGCGGACTCAGTGCGGCATTCCGTTACGATGAGTTTTCTCTTGCTGTGTGTAAACGCGGGTTGGCCAGCGGGCAGGATCTGACCCTTCAGCCGATACAGCGCGCCTTTTTCTATATGCCGCTTCAGCACTCAGAGCATATTGAAGATCAGGAAGAGGCCTTGTTCCGTTACAGCCAGCTGTGCGAGTCGGTCTCGCAGGATGAAGCCGGTTTGTTTGAAAATATTTACCGCCACGCCAGAAACAACTTTGACATCATCAAACGTTTTGGCCGTTATCCTAACCGGAATGCTGCCCTGGGCCGCTTATCGACCGAAAAGGAACTGCAATGGCTGGCAGGTGGCGGGGCGAAAATTGAACATTAACGCGGTGCTCAGCGACAAAGCGGCATAACGCGGTTCCGGCCCTGGGTTTTGGCATTGTAAAGCGCATCGTCAGTACGGGTGATCAACACGTTCTTATCTTCCCCGGCACAACGCTCTCCTACACCAAACGAGGCAGTGATAGAGTTGATCTTCTGCCCGGTTCGTTTGTCTGTCACTGAAAGCCTTTCCAGAGATACCCGTGCTTTTTCCGCAAGCAAATACGCCGACTTCTGTGAACTTCCTGGTGCGATAACGGCAAATTCCTCACCGCCATAGCGAAAGACTGAGCCTGCTGTTCCAATGACCTGCATCAGCTTTTGCGCCACGATCTTTAATACCTTGTCACCCATCTGGTGCCCGTATTCATCATTGAAGGATTTAAAGTGATCAATGTCAGCCAGAAGCAGGCTGAAAGGCGTGTGCTGCTCGATACAGTCGTTAATCTGCTTATCGAACTCCCGGCGGTTAAGGCAACCGGTTAGTGCATCGTGTGACGCTTGCTTTTTGTACTCTTCAAGCTGGCGTGTCAACAAGTCAATTTCTGAGCGTTGGTTGGAAACCTGGAGCTGATATTGTGAGGTGGTATTGAGCAGTTGCTGGGAGCCCGTTATCAGTTCCTGAAGGACTTGTTTCCCTTCGCTGCCGATTGAAGCATTGCTGTTCGCGGTTTCCAGTTTGGTGACGGAAGAACTCAGGATGTCCCGGAACTCTTTGGTATCAGAGACGGTATGTTCCATGGAGTCGCCAAGGTCAGCCGCCAGTGATTCCAGTTTTTGCCGGAAGCTATCCATTTCTTTTTTTGCATCGTCCAGCAGAAAAGTTTCAATCAGTGAATCGCATTGTGCGACGGAGCAGGTGCCATAGCGTTCGACAGTATCATCTACCGCTTGATTTAACTGGGGATAGGTTTGCGCGCAGTAGGTGTACCAAAGTGAAAAGTAATGAGGAGTGGTCGGCACTTTATACTTTACCATCAGCGGAACAGCGCGCTTGAAAATACGCGTGGCTTCAAAAAATGCGTAATCGCCCATGACGTCATCCTGACCTGTTTTGTATATCAATAATCATACGACATCTGGCGTAAGATTTAACAGCAGGCATGAAAAAGCCCCGGGGAAAATGCCGGGGCTTTGTGATCAAGCACGTAAATCTATTAGCGATTACATACGTTCAAGCGTTTTGATGCCAAGAAGATCAAGACCCTGCTTGATGGTCTTCGCAGTCAGAGCAGCCAGTTTCAGGCGGCTTTGCTTGGTTTCGCCTTCAGCATTCAGTACCGGGCACGCTTCGTAGAAGCTAGAGAAAGTGCCTGCCAGATCGAACAGGTAGCTACACATAATGTGTGGCTGACCTTCACGGGCAACGCCATCCACTGCTTCTTCAAATTGCAGCAGTTTGGAAACCAGCGCTTTTTCTTTTTCATCTTCAACGATGATCTTGCCATCGATGTTGTTGATGTCGATACCGGCCTTGTTGAAGATAGATGCCACACGGGTGTAAGCATATTGCATGTAAGGCGCAGTGTTGCCTTCAAACGCCAGCATGTTGTCCCAGTCAAACACGTAGTCAGTGGTACGGTGTTTAGACAGGTCAGCGTATTTCACCGCTGCCATTGCTACTGTGTTAGCAATGTTCGCTTTCTCTTCAGCAGACAGGCTTGGGTTTTTCTCTTCGATCAGCTTGTTCGCGCGAACTTCTGCTTCATCCAGCAAATCAGCCAGACGAACAGTACCACCCGCACGGGTTTTGAATGGCTTGCCATCTTTACCCAGCATCATACCGAATGCATGGTGCTCCAGGCTCATTGACTCTGGCACGTAGCCCGCTTTACGAACGATGGTCCACGCCTGCATCAGGTGCTGGTGCTGACGTGAGTCGATGAAGTACAGCACGCGATCCGCGTTGAACGTTTCGTAGCGGTATTTCGCACACGCGATATCGGTGGTGGTGTACAGGAAGCCGCCGTCACGCTTCTGGATGATAACACCCATAGCTCGCCGTCTTTGTTCTTGTACTCGTCCAGGAACACAACCACTGCGCCGTCGTCTTCTACCGCCAGACCTTTTGCTTTCAGATCTTCGACGATGCCAGCCAGCATGCTGTTGTACATGCTTTCACCCATCACGTCTTTATCGGTCAGGGATACGTTCAGACGGTCATAGTTACGCTGGTTTTGCTCCAAAGTGATCTTAACCAGTTGCTGCCATTTTTCTTTGCAGTACTCGTCGCCGCTTTGCAGACGAACCACGTAGTTACGCGCAGTTTTCGCGAACTCTTCATCTTCGTCGTACAGTGCTTTTGATTCGCGGTAGAAGCCTTCGATGTCGCTCAGATCCATCGAAATGTCGCCGCCTTGTGCTTCATGGCGCTCAAGGTTTGCGATCAGCATGCCGAACTGCGTACCCCAGTCACCCAGGTGGTTGGCACGAATCACGTTGTGACCCAAAAACTCAAGGGTACGTACAACTGCATCACCGATGATGGTTGAACGCAGGTGACCAACGTGCATTTCTTTCGCTACGTTTGGTGCTGAGTAGTCAACAACGATGTTTTGTTTTTCAGCTTGCGCGACACCCAAACGGCTGTCTGCCAGCGCTGCATCTGCTTGCGCCGACAGCCACTCTGGCTCAGGAAGATATTGATAAAGCCAGGGCCTGCAATTTCCGTTTTTGCAGCCATGCCGTCCAGGTCCAGAACATCCAGTACTTTCTGCGCGAATTCACGCGGGTTGCAACCCAGTTGCTTGGCAACACCCATGATGCCATTGGCTTGGTAGTCACCAAATTGCGCTTTCGCTGATTGACGAACAGCCGCTGGGCTGCCTTCCGGTGCGCCGGCAGCAACCATAGCTGCAGCGACTTTTTCATTGAGAAGGGCTTGAATATTCACTTGCTTACCTTAATTTTGCACCCGACTAAGACAGCGCCGGGTCAACTGAACTTGCTAAAGCAAAAATCCGTCAACAATACCGAGCGTGTTGCATGAATGTGCTGGGCATGGTTGACGGCTTTTATACTGAGTTTCAAACACCAGATACGGTGCGGAAAGTTAGCGGTAATAATACCCACAAACAGAGACCGTTTGAAAGCGGATTCCAATGAAATAGGCGTAATTCATAGCATTCACGAGACGAGGCTGTACCGGTATCGTGCACAAAGGAAGTCAGGATGTTACATTGCGGCAAACCGTGTTGTTGTAAAGAGAAATCATGTCCCAGATATCTGTCGCATCGCTGGATGCATCTTTACCTGAATTTGCCCGCCGCATAGACGCCCTGTTGCAGACACTCGAACTCGATTTATCTGCTTACAAAGCAGACCACATTGCCCTTCGTGTGAACAGCTTGGAAGCCGCGAAATCCCTGCATCAGCAGTGGTTGACCTGTGGTGAGGAGCGTTCGGTAAATGTGATTAATGGCCGTCCAATCGTGGTGATCAAAGCGATGCAACCACGGGTGTTTGGTGTATGGGAAACGGATTGCGTGGAGCTGCCATACCCGGGTGACAAAGCCTATCCTCAGGAAGGGTGGGAGCATGCAGAGTGGGTGATCCCGTCTACGGCGACGACGCCAGAATCATTTTTGGAAGATGTGTTTGCAATTTTCCCATCGCTGAAAGCGCGTTGGAGCGAACTGGAAACGCTCGGTGTGAAGGTGAAATTGAGTTCACCTGCCGGCGAAGGGGAGCGCATTGCTAACCCAACCGTTGCCTTTAAAGCCAGTGGTGTTTGTGTGAAACTGCACCCGGTATCGCTGGAGCAAGTGATTGAAAGTGAAAAAGGAGCCTGAGGCTCCTTTTTACTGTCTGGTTTCGCTGTCGGTTACAGAATCACTGTTTTATTACCGTACACAAAAACTTTGTCTTCCAGCACCTGGCTGAGCGCGTTGCTCAACACGGTTTTTTCCACATCACGACCGGCTTTCACCATATCCTCAGCACTGTAGGTATGGTCAACGTGCCTGATGTTTTGGTCGATGATTGGGCCTTCATCCAAATCATTGGTGACAAAGTGCGCAGTGGCACCGATGATTTTCACCCCACGTTCCCACGCTTGGTGATAAGGCGTGCACCGATAAAAGCAGGCAGGAAGCTGTGGTGGATATTGATGATTTTGCGCGGGAAGCGGGCAACAAAACCAGGGGTCAGCACACGCATAAATTTGGCCAGAACGATGTAGTCCGGTTCATAGCCGTTGATAAGCTCGATAATCTGGTTTTCGTGTGCTTCGCGCTCCAGCCCTTCGTGGCTGACAAAATGGAACGGGATATCGAATTTTTCTGTCAGTGCCTGCAGTTTGTCATGGTTGCCAATGACTGCAGCAATTTCCACGTCCAGTGAGCCATCGTAGGCTTTCATTAGAATATCGCCCAGACAATGGGATTCCTTGGTCACCATGATCACAATGCGTTTGCGACGGTTAGCATTCACCAGGGTGCGGTGACTGCCAGCGGGCAAAGCTTGATCAATATCCATCAGGAATGTCTGGTCGTTGAATATCCCTTCCAGTTCCGTACGCATAAAAACTGACCGGTACTGTGGTCTACGTACTCTTTGTTGTGGATGATATTGAGTTGGTGTTTGTAACAGATGTTGGTGATTTTCGCGATGAGGCCCTGTGCGTCAGGGCAATCCGTCAGTAGGGTTTTTCTTTCCATAGAAGCGTACATCTCTGTGTTAAATCTAAATCTTGCCGTTAGTCACGTTTTACTCTGAATTGACCAGAAGGTCAAAGCGTTACCACCTCTGTGGCGATGCGTTGCGATTGTTGGCATAATGCCCCCCTTTCAAACACTGTATAAATGACCAATGATTTCGAAGGTTTTCTCCACTACAGGTGCATTGGCTAAGGCCATCTCCGGCTTCCAGCCGCGCCAGCCGCAAACCGACATGGCATTGTCTGTTGAGCGAGCAATCAAAGACAGCACCCAACTGGTGGTGGAGGCCGGTACAGGTACGGGTAAAACCTACGCCTATCTGGTTCCTGCGCTGCTTAGCGGCAAGAAAACCATTGTCAGTACCGGTTCAAAAAACCTTCAGGAGCAGCTTTTCCACCGCGATTTACCGCTAATGGTGGAAACGCTCGGTTTTACCGGCCGAGTGGCACTGCTGAAAGGACGGGCGAATTACCTGTGCCCGGAAAGGCTCAGCCGCCAGATGATCGAAAGCCATGATGGTCATGCTGATCCCACCCTGCTTTCGCAACTGGTCAAGGTGCGCAGTTGGTCGTCTGAAACCAAAACCGGCGACCTTGGCGAGTGCGATGATTTGGCTGAAGACAGCCCAATCATCCCGACCATTACGTCGACAAACGACAATTGCTTGGCAAAGATTGCCCAAGCTATGAAGATTGCTTTGTGGTGAAAGCACGCCGACGTGCGATGGACGCTGATCTTGTTGTGGTAAACCATCACTTGTTCCTGGCTGACCTCGCCATCAAAGAAACCGGCTTCGGAGAGCTTATTCCTGAGGCGGAAGTATTTATCTTCGACGAAGCGCACCAGATCCCGGATATTGCCAGCCAGTATTTTGGCCAGAGCCTTTCCAGCCGCCAGATTCAAGAGCTTGCCAAAGACATCAACATTGCTTACCGCACGGAACTTCGTGACACCAAGCAATTGGAGAAAGTGGCAGACCGCCTGTCGCAGGCCGCGTCTGATTTACGCATTGTTCTCGGCGAACCCGGTTTTCGGGGAAATTGGCGCGAAACCAGCACGTCACCTGCGGTTGCCCGCGAGCTGGTACGGTTAAGTGATGCACTGGAGCTGGCGCATGATGTGATGAAACTGTCGCTAGGTCGCTGCCAGTTGCTGGATGCCGCCTTTGATCGTGCCACCTTGTTCAAGGCGCGCTTTGAGCGCCTGAAAGATACTTCTATTCCTGGGTATTCCTATTGGTATGAGTGCAGCCGTCATCACTTTAGCCTTAATATCACGCCACTGTCGGTGGCCGAGAAATTCCGCGAGCAAATCAAGCAGCAGGAAGGGGCATGGATTTTTACGTCGGCAACCCTTGCGGTAAATGACGATTTCAGCCACTTCAGTCACCGCTTGGGATTGGAGCCTGCAGAGCAGTTTACCTTGCCGAGTCCGTTTGATTATGAAACCCAGGCCATTTTGTGCGTACCCCGCTTTTTGCCCGAGCCAAACAGTTATGGATTGGCAGACAAGCTGGTGGACATGTTGTTGCCTGTTATCAAGCAAAATGATGGTCGTTGCTTCTTTCTTTGTACCTCCCACCAGATGGTGCGCGATTTGTCAGAGCGCTTCCGCGAACAGCTGGATTTGCCCGTGTTGGTGCAGGGGGAAACCTCGAAGCAGAAATTACTGGCAGAGTTTTTGGAGCTTGGTAATGCTTTGCTCATCGCCACCGGCGCTTTCTGGGAAGGGATCGACGTTAGAGGGCAGGCGCTGAGCTGTGTTATTATCGACAAACTGCCTTTTACTGCGCCGGATGATCCGCTGCTGAAAGCGCGCATTGAAGATTGTCGCATGCAGGGTGGCGATCCCTTCTCCCAGGTACAGATCCCCGATGCGGTGATCACCTTGAAGCAGGGGGTGGGTCGTCTTATCCGCGACAGAAGCGATCACGGTGCGTTGATCATTTGCGACAACCGCCTGGTAAGTCGCCAGTACGGTGAAACCTTCCTGCGCAGTTTACCGCCAATCCCGCGCACGCGGGATCTGGTAAAAGTCGGCGAATTCCTCGCCGCATTAGACACAAACAGTAACGATGCTGCTGAGAAAACAGCGGCACCTGAGGTGTAAATGACATCCAAAATTCTTGCGGTCGATACGGCCACTGAAAACTGCTCTGTTGCCCTGAAAGTGGGTAATGAAATCATCGCCCGCTGTGAAATGGCACCGCGTGAGCACACCACTAAAATTCTGCCAATGGTAGACAGCGTGCTGGCTGAGGCGGGTTTGACGCTGAACCAACTGGACGCATTGGCGTTTGGCCGAGGCCCGGGCAGTTTCACCGGTGTACGTATTGGTATTGGTATTGCCCAGGGACTGGCGTTTGGCGCTGAGTTGCCAATGATTGGTGTCTCCACGTTGGCAGCGATGGCTCAGCAGGCGTTTCGTAAGCAGCAGGCCACCCATGTGCTGGCTGCCATCGATGCGCGTATGAATGAAATCTACGTGGGTGGTTACAAGCGTCTGGATAACGGTGACTGGGAAACGGTGGTTGCCGAAGCCGTGACAGCTCCTGAAAACTTTAAACCTGACTGGTAGAGAATGTGTGGTCGTTGGCAGGAACAGGATGGCCAGCTTACCCAGAATTGCAAGGCCAGCTAAACTTAACCGTAAGTGACAGCGGCGTACTTTACCCGGAAGCGGAAGACATGCTTTTGCTTGCACATCATGCCTTTGAGCGTGGTGAAGCGGTAGACGCCGAGCACGCCAGCCCGGTTTACCTACGTGACACCGTGGCATGGAAAAAACTGCCCGGTCGCGAGTAACCCGTTACCCGCGTAAAAACACAATACGGCGAAAAGGTTAGCATGGTTTCAATACACGGACTACCGCAACCCATACAGCGCACCGGAAATACCGGTCGTAAAAAAGCACGTAAGGCTGAATCGTCTCAGGAGTCGAGTCAGCCTTCACCGGTTGCGAAAGCGGTATCACGCGGTATCCGAAACCCTGAGCTGGCGCAGGATGCCCATCAGCATATCCATTACGATCTGCCTGATGGGCGCAGCCGCCACGCGCTCGCCGCCTATATGGACGTGAAGAATCAGGCAAAACGTGAAGAGTTAATGGCACTGTTTGGCGTTGATATCTTTGTCTGACTAACTCGTCGTACCACTTTACCAACCCAGTCTGTGATAGGCTTCGCGCGCTCTCAAAGAGGTGCGGTGCCAGCACGGCATACTGCAGCAAAAAATGGTATTACAAGAAAAACAATTCGCCGTGAGATTTGGCAACCTCGCCGCGCAGGTTCACCTGACCCAACGCAAGGTGCCCACGCTCCTGATGTTACACGGGTGGCAGGACAACAGTGGCAGTTTCGAGCCTCTCGCGCCAACTCTTTCCGAACACTTCGACCTTGTAATGCCTGATTGGCCCGGACATGGACTTTCCGACCATAAAGGTGCTGACAGCTATTACCCCTTTTTCGACTATGTGGATGATCTTCACCAACTGATTTTGCAGCTGGGCGATCGGCCTGTTTATCTGGTTGGTCACTCGCTGGGTGCCTGGTGGCATCTTGTTGGTGTGCAGCATTTGCAGAGCGTGCAAAAGGGTTAGTGATGATTGAGGCGTTGGGACCAATGTCAGAACGTGATGACAAAGTTGTCGAGCGTCTGCGTCAGGGGATCGACAGCCGCCATGCACTGAAACCGCAGCGTGAACTCCCGTCGCTGGAAGCCGCGCTCAAGTTGCGCCGTGGTATCAACAAAGTGGCGATTGAAGATTTAACGCCTCTGGTGACCCGCGGTATCAAGCAGGTAGGGGATGTGTGGCAGTGGCGTCATGATGCCAAGCTGAAAGCGGATTCTATTTACAGAATGTCGGCCCATCATGCAGAACACCTCATTCGGGCAATTGATTGCCCGGTATTAGCGATTATCGGCGACGATGGCTACCCGGAATTGAGGAGCCCACTCGCGGAACAACGTAAAGCGTGGTTTAAGAATCTGACCGTAGAAACAGTGGCAGGAACCCATCATTGCCATTTACAGAGTCAGGCAGACACCACCGCGTTGATCATTGATTTTGTGACCAAACTACATCTCACAGCGTGTGACGATGTTAATTGATTGTTAATCATGGTCTAATTGAGCTTTAAAACGCTCGTTTGAATTTATTGCGTCTGGCGCGGGGGTTAGAACCCGCGGACAAAATTAGGAGATATCAAGTGGATAAGGTTTGGCTTAACCGCTACCCATCAGATGTACCAGCGGAAATCTCTACGGACATGTACCCGTCACTGGTCGAAATGTTTGAAAAATCGGTTCAGAAATATGCCGATCAGACTGCCTTTATTAACATGGGTCAGGTGATGACATTCCGTAAGCTGGAAGAGCGCAGCCGTGCTTTCGCCGCTTACCTGCAAAATGACCTTGGACTGAAAAAAGGTGACCGCGTAGCGTGATGATGCCAAACCTGCTGCAATACCCAATTGCACTGTTCGGTATCCTGCGTGCGGGCTGTGTGGTAGTTAACGTTAACCCACTGTACACACCACGTGAACTGGAACACCAACTGAATGATTCCGGTGCTGCTGCGATTGTAATTGTCTCTAACTTCGCTCATACACTGGAAAAAGTTGTCGACAACACCAGTGTGCGCCATGTGATCCTGACCAGCCTGGGCGACCAGTTGCCACGCGCAAAAGGTACCATCGTTAACTTCGTGGTGAAGTACATCAAGAAGATGGTACCGAAATACAGCTTGCCACACGCCACCTCTATGCGCAAAGCGCTGCAGAAAGGCCGTCGCATGCAGTATGTGAAGCCGTTTATGAATGGCAGCGATGTTGCGTTCCTGCAATATACCGGCGGCACAACCGGTGTGGCGAAAGGCGCGGTATTGACCCACAACAACATGCTGGCAAACGTGAACCAGGCAAAAGCGACTTACGCGCCTGTGCTGAACGAAGGCCGCGAGCTTGTAGTTACGGCACTGCCGCTGTATCACGTGTTCGCGCTGACAGTAAACTGTCTGCTGTTTATCGAAATGGGTGGCCAGAACCTGCTGATCACCAACCCACGTGATATCCCAGCGTTTGTGAAGGAGCTTAAACAGCACCCGTTCACGGCGATCACCGGCGTAAATACCCTGTTCAACGCACTGCTGAACAATGAAGATTTCCATGAACTGGATTTCAGCAACCTGAACCTCACCGTGGGTGGTGGTATGGCCGTACAACGCGCGGTAGCTGAAAACTGGATGAAACTGACCGGCAAACACCTGCTGGAAGGCTATGGCCTGACCGAGTGTTCACCGCTGGTGGCAGCGTACCCTTACGATCTGAAAGCTTACAATGGTTCGATCGGCCTGCCTGTGCCGTCTACCGATGTGCGCATCGTGGACGAAGAAGGCAAGGTTCTGACAAATGATCAGGTGGGTGAACTGCAGGTGAAAGGCCCGCAGGTGATGCAAGGTTACTGGCAGCGTCCTGAAGCCACCCGTGAAGTGCTGACTGAAGATGGCTGGCTGTCGACCGGTGATATCGTGAAGTTCGACGAAGACGGCTTCCTGCACATTGTCGACCGCAAGAAAGACATGATTCTGGTATCAGGTTTCAACGTTTACCCGAACGAAATCGAAGACGTTGTGGCACTGCACGGTAAAGTGCTGGAAGTAGCGGCGATTGGCCAGCCTCATGAAACGTCTGGCGAAATCGTGAAGATCTGTGTGGTTAAACGCGACCCAAGCCTGACTAAGGAAGAGCTTCTTGCGCACTGTCGTGAACACCTGACAGGTTACAAGGTACCGAAAGTGGTGGAGTTTCGCGAAGAGCTGCCGAAAACCAACGTCGGTAAGATCCTGCGCCGTGCTTTGCGCGAAGAGCAGGAAGCGAAAGACGCGAAAAAAGAAGAAGCGTAATCCTGAATGCGCTTAAGCGTTTAAGCGCGTACAATGAGGTTATGCCTTTGAAAACATGCTGCTCAGGCCGGCATGTTTGCTTTTTGCTTTCTATGAACTTTCCTTTGCCGGACAGGCAAAAAACACTGGAAAACAGCGTGAATTTTGAAATTGTAACTGAGCTTTCCCAACTTGAGCGCGTGTGCGAAAGGGCGCGTCAAGTGCCTGTAGTCATGCTGGACACCGAGTTTGTCCGCACCCGCACGCTTTATCCAAGACTGGGTCTTATCCAGCTATATGATGGTGAGACGCTGTCGCTTATCGATCCGATTGAGCTGGAGGATATGTCTCCGTTTGTCGCGCTGTTGACTGACGCCTCCGTGAAGAAAGTGCTGCACGCCTGCAGTGAAGATTTGGAAGTGTTCCACCACTGCTTTGGTGTAATGCCAACCCCGATGGTGGACACCCAAATCATGGCAGCATTTTTGGGACACGGTCTTTCAACCGGTTTTGCATCATTGGTTGAAGAGTATCTGGTTGTCACGCTGGACAAAGGCGAGGCGAGAACCGACTGGTGTGCGCGTCCGCTGACGTCAAAACAGCTTGAATACGCAGCGGCGGATGTTTACTACCTGCTGCCGCTATACAACCTGCTGGCAGAACGTGTTGTGGATTCTAGCTGGGAGGAGGCCGTGACTCAAGAGTGCGAACTTTTGGTGAGCAAGCGTGGGAAATCACCGGAACCGGAAAAAGCATATCTGGATATCAAAAATGCCTGGCAACTGCGCCCGAACCAACTGGCAGTATTGCAAAAGCTTGCAAGCTGGCGTTTGAAGGAAGCACAGCGTCGTGACCTTGCCCTGAACTTTGTCGTGAAAGAAACTGCATCTTTGGAAAATGGCGCGCTTCAACATCCGTTCATTGGACAAAATGGCGGATGAAGGTTTTGACCGTTTTGAGATTGAACGCCATGGCAGCCGCCTGATCCGTATGGCGCAGGAAGCCGATAAATTGCCGGTATCCCGTCACCCAGAACCGATTGTACGTCTGGTGGATATGCCGGGTTACAAGCAAATGGTTAAAAATATCAAAGACCAGACTAATGCAGTTGCCGAAAACCTAGGTGTGGTTCCTGAGTTTGTGGGTTCCAAAAAGCAAATCCACCAGGTACTGAAGTGGGCGTGGATCAACGACCGCAATCCGGAAAAAATGCCGGATATCCTGTCAGGCTGGCGTAAGCCTTACCTGGCAGACAAAGTACTGTCCGTACTGGACAAAGCGTAAAAAACCGGCGAAAGCCGGTTTTTTACGCTTTAGTAAAAGCAGGTTACTTATCGTCTGGGAGCGTGACGTTAAGCTCCAACACCGACAAATCGTCATCGCGCTGCTCAAGGGCAACAGAGACCTGCTCCGGTGCGATGTCCACATACTTGCGGATCACCTCAAGGATATCCTGCTTGAGCTGCGGCAGATACGAAGGCCCAGGCTTCCAGCACTGCGGCGCTCTGCCACAATGATCTGCAAACGCTCTTTAGCCAGTGATGCTGACGCCTGTTTTTTCGGTCGGAAAATTCCAGAAGTGCCATTTATCACCCCCCGAACAGTCGCTTCAAAAAGCCTTTCTTCTCTTCCTCCAGGAAGCGGAAAGGACACTCGTTGCCAAGCAGACGGCTGATCGCATCTGCGTAAGCCTGACCTGCATCAGATTCATTATCAAGGATCACCGGCTCGCCTTTGTTAGAGGCGTGAAGCACTGATGGGCTTTCCGGGATCACACTCAACAGTGGAATGCGCAGGATTTCTTCAACGTCTGCCACGCTCAACATCTCGCCACGTGTTACACGCGCCGGGTTGTAGCGGGTCAGCAGAAGGTGTGTTTTCACCGGCTCTTCACCATTCTCAGCGCGGCGTGATTTGGAATCAAGAATACCCAGGATTCGGTCAGAGTCGCGCACTGAAGAGACTTCAGGTTGGTGGTTACAATGGCTTCATCTGCAAAGTACAGTGCCATCAGGCGCCGGCTTCGATGCCTGCAGGGGAGTCACAGATAATGAAGTCAAAGCCCATGGCTTTCATATCTTCAAGCACACGGCCAACGCCTTCTTTGGTCAGCGCGTCTTTATCACGGGTTTGCGATGCAGGCAGGACGAAAAGGTTTTCAACACGTTTGTCTTTGATAAGTGCCTGGTGCAGGTTCGCTTCGCCGTTGATGACGTTAACAAAGTCATAAACCACGCGGCGCTCACAGCCCATGATCAGGTCAAGGTTACGCAGACCGATATCAAAATCGATAACAGCGGTTTTTTGCCAGCAAGGGCAAGGCCGGTAGCAATAGCAGCACTGGAAGTGGTTTTGCCCACGCCGCCTTTACCGGAAGTGATTACGATAATTCGAGTCATTCCTCAATCCTTTGGAAAATTAGAGTGTGAGGTGTTCAATATTTAAAGAGTCGTTGTGCAGCGAAACTTTTACCGGTCGGGCAGCGAACTGCTCCGGAATGGTTTCACTCAGCCAATAAGTTCCTGCAATCGACAAAAGCTCAGACTGCAGGTTCTGGCAAAAAATGTGCGATTCGTTTTGGCCGCTCGCACCGGCAATAGCGCGGCCGCGTAGAACGCCGTAAATATGAATGCTGCCATCAGCAATCACTTCTGCGCCAGCACTGACGTGATTTAATACCACCAGATCCGCATTTTTCGCGTAAACCTGTTGCCCGGAACGGATAGGCGTGGTGATCACTTTGGTAGGCGTTTGCAGGGGTTCATTTACCCTTGCTGCCTGCTTGGCAGGCTGCATCACGGCCAGTCCTGCCAGACGGGCTGCTTCACGCACGGCATTTTGTTTACAGCCAGTTACCCCAACAACCAACATGCCGGTTTTTCGATGGTTGCTTTAAGCTGGACAAAGTCCGGCTGGTTATGGAGCCTGGAAATATCGACGACAACAGGGGCGCCATCGAAATGCCGGTGCCTGGCTGACTTTTTCAGACAGGATTTGCATTGCGCCGTCGAGATTGTCATCCATCAAATGAAGGACAGAAAGAGTAAATGAACTGCCTTTGAGTTCAGCGTTTTTCGTCATTGGTCGTTATCCAGCTGGCACGCAGTATATGGTTATGACAACAGCAAAGCGCATTCAATCCCGAATTATGTCACCAGAAAGTAAAGGTTTGCATTGGCGGGGAATAAAGCGGCGTACGTGCATTATCAGACAGTGTTCTGCATGGTATATTCATGGCATCTTTGCGGCAAGCGCCAACACGGGATGTGGTGCTTTAATCGCCGAATTCATTACGCTTTTCTAAGCGATTTCTCTTAATCGGGAAGTGGATAAAAAATGATGGTTTGAGATGGTCACATTTCAGACACCAGAATGAGAGGTACAAGGTGTATTGCGCAATTTATAAAAGCAGCAAAAAGGAATCGACCTATCTTTACATTAATCGTAAAGATGACTTCAGCGAAGTGCCTGAAAAATTGTTACAAACTTTCGGGAACCCTCAGTTTGTCATGATGGTCAATCTAGACAAACGTGAAAAATTAGCGATTGCAGACATCAAAAAAGTGCGTGAAAACCTCACGAATGATGGTTTTTATCTGCAACTGCCTCCGCCGCCGGATGCGGTGTTGCAACATATTCGTCAAAAAAATACCAAGTTATAAAGGAGCGCTATGCGTAAAGGATTAATTGGGAGCCTGATAGGGGTTGCATTGTCTCTGGCGGCGCCCGCCATGGCTGAGAAGCCTAGCTTTGAGTCCTATATAGAAGGGCTCAAAAAGGAAGGCAGTGAGAAGGGCTATTCGCCAGAGCTGCTGGATGTGGCCTTTTCCGACATTACTTACCGTGAGCGCGCAGTGAAAGCTGACAGAAACCAACCGGAAAAACGTCTGACACTGGATGAATATATTCCCCGTGCAGTACCGGATTGGAAAGTGGCTAAAGCGCGTCGTTTATATGAAGAAAACTACGCGGATTTAAAACGTATTGGTGACGCCTATGGTGTTCAGCCTCGTTTTCTGGTTGCTTTGGGGGTTGAAAGTAATTTCGGCGCGCTGATGGGGAACTTTAATGTTGTTGAGGCTCTGACCACTCTGGCCTATGACGGCCGTCGGGAAGCTTTTTTCCGCAATGAAGTCTTTTCAGCATTAACTATTTTGCAGCAAGGCCATATCTCACCAAAAGATATGAAGGATCATGGGCAGGCGCCATGGGGCAGTGTCAGTTTATGCCAAGCTCCTTTATCTCGTTTGCCGCCGATGGCGATCTTGATGGTAAAAAAGATATTTGGAATACCAAGGCTGATGTTTTTGCCTCTTCCGCCAATTATTTAAAAAATGCCGGCTGGGATGATGAATACACTTGGGGCAGACAGGTTTCTCTTCCAAAAGGATTCAATAAAGATTTGTCAGGGCTTGGTCAGGAAAAGGCAAAATCATTAGCAGAGTGGCAGGCATTAGGTGTGCGTCAATTGAATAATACACCGCTACCGGATGTGGATATTCAAGCTTGGCTTATTCAACCTGATGATGAATTTGGTCGAAGCTACCTGGTGTATGGTAATTATCAAAGCCTGATGAAATGGAACCGTTCGCATTACTTTGCGTTAGCCGTAAGCCATTTGGCCGATCGCATTAAGTTTGGTTAGAAAAGGTGAAGCCCTGAAGGCTGAATCAAAAACGGTATCCGCTCTCAATGCTGAGAAGTTTGGGGCGATTTTAAAGAAATAAAAAAGGAGCTTTCGCTCCTTTTTGTTTTTATCATTTAGACAGGATTAGATCAGGAAATCTTCGATTTTCTTGCCTGAGTCCAGTGCATCCTTGATAACTTTTGGTGTGCGACCCTGACCAGTCCAAGTTTTTTCTGAACCGTCTACATCAATGTATTTGTATTTAGCAGGGCGAGCTGCACGCTTAGATTTAGGCTTAGTGCCACCCAGCGTTGCCAGTAATTCTTCTGGATCGATACCGTCGTTGATCAGCATTTCACGGTATTTCTCAAGCTTTTCTTCGCGCTCTTTTTCTGCTGCACGAGCTTCTGCTTCAGATTCTTCACGCTCTGTAACTACAGCTTGTAGTTTTTCCAGCGCTTCTTGTAGTTGTTCCAGAGTAAGTTCACGCGCAACGGCACGCAGGCTGCGCAGGTTTAACAGTACTTTCAGTGCATCAGACATTATGCCAGTCCTATTCTCTTGTTTGTAATAATTAATAGCCGTATAAAGAATAGCAAGAACAATTAATTCTTTGCAATATTTTATCCGTTTTAATCTTGAGTATTAGATATCGAAATTAAATAAAGTGCAAATATAAAATAATCAGACCCATTTTAGTTGGATTCAATTACCTATTTCTTGTGTGATCTGTACAATAAATCCGTCATCGATGTTTGAGTTACTATGCTGGGAATTGGTTAACAATGCGCCATGTAATGATTGTGTGACGGGTTCTTGAGTGGTTTGTAAAAGTTTGTTGTTTTGTATTGCAAACCAACAAATGTCACATAAAATACGCTGGCATTATGCACGTAGAGGTGCGCGGTTTATGAGTATTTCGTCTTAGGGTGATACCAATGAGGACGAAGGAAAGGAAATAGCGCCGAAGCAGAAGTTCGCTTATCAGGCTATTCTGCTGGGGTTGTGTCCGAATAGGTACAACACTGCCATAGTATTGGGATTTAACTATGGAGCGCTACTGTAGGATTAAATTAATGTGTTTACCATTGCCTTAGCTCAAATCTGGTTTTCCATTTCTGCAGTAGATCTCCAACCGTATAGGTTGATATAGAGATCATGAACTTAGTCGATTTTTCCACATCTTCTTTATCTGTGCTGCCCGCCGTTTTGGCGCTGGGTCTGGCCATTATCACACGCCGCGTTCTGCTCTCGCTGGGTCTGGGTATTCTCTCAGGCGCACTCTTGCTTAACGACTTCTCGCTGACATCGACAACCTCTTATTTAAGCAATCTGGTGTTCGGCCTTTTTGTTGATGATGGCAGCATTAACACCTGGAATATGAGCATTGTGGCATTCCTGATGCTACTCGGTGCGATCACTGCGCTACTGACCCTTTCTGGTGGTACCCGTGCGTTTGCTGAATGGGCGCAAAGCCGCGTGAAAAGCAAACGTGGTGCAAAATTGCTGGCGGCATTCCTGGGCGTATTCATTTTTGTTGATGACTATTTCAATAGCCTGGCTGTGGGTGCAATTAGCCGCCCTGTGACCGACCGTTTCCATGTTTCCCGTGCGAAGCTTGCGTATATCCTGGACTCAACTGCAGCGCCAATGTGTGTGATCATGCCGGCTTCGAGCTGGGGCGCGTACATCATTACGGTTATTGGTGGCATTCTTGTCAGTCACGGTGTGACGGAATACAGCCCGCTGAGTGCATTTGCACACATGATCCCAATGAACTTCTACGCGGTTTTCGCACTGGCGATGGTATTTGCTGTTGCGTGGTTCCAGATGGATGTGGGTCCAATGCGCCGCTTTGAATATGAAGCATCAACCGGCAGCCGTCTGGGCGATGATGAGAACCATGTTCAGGCGATTGATGATGAACTGGGGATCGTAGAAAGCGAAAAAGGCCGAGTGTCTGATCTGATCATTCCTATCGTGGTGCTGGTTGTTGCGACCATGTCTTGGATGGTGTTTTCCGGTGCGCAAGTGCTCGAAGCCGACGGTAAAGCCTTCTCCGTTCTTGGTGCATTTGAAAATACCGATGTAGCATGTCATTGCTGTATGGTGGTGCAATGGGTCTGCTGTCAGCATTGATCACTGTATTCAAACAAGGCTTGCCGGTTGCCGATGTTGCGCGTACCACCTGGGTGGGTGCGAAATCGATGTTCGGTGCCATCTTGATCCTGTTTTTTGCATGGACGATTGGCAACGTGATTGGTGATATGGCGACCGGTAAATTCCTGTCGACCCTGATTCAGGCAACCTGTCACCACAATTGTTGCCGGTTCTGTTGTTCCTGATCTCTGCAGCGATGGCGTTCTCCACCGGTACTTCCTGGGGCACGTTTGGCATTATGCTGCCAATTGCAGGCGATCTGGCTGGCGCGACAGACATCGCTATGATGTTGCCAATGTTGTCTGCAGTGCTGGCTGGTGCAGTATTTGGTGACCACTGTTCACCAATTTCTGACACCACTATCTTGTCATCTACCGGTGCCCGTTGTGGCCACATTGACCATGTTTCAACCCAGTTGCCATACGCGCTGGCGACTGCTGCCGTTGCTGCTGTGGGTTACCTGGTTCTGGGCTTTACCGATTCGCTGAGCATTTCACTGCTGGCGGGTGGCAGTGCCTTTGTGGTGGTGTGTGCCTTGTTTGGTTGGCTGTCACGCCGCCCGGGTAAACTTGCGTAATCCGCCAGCTCTTTGATTTACAGAGCCTCCCCCAGTGGGAGGCTTTTTTCTTCTTATTCGCAGCGCATGTCGCTTTTACCATCGCCTGTTTTTCGGTAGCATGCTGCGGTCTTATTTTCGGGAGAACCTAATGGCTCAGCTGTATTTCTATTACTCTGCAATGAATGCAGGTAAGTCGACCACGCTTTTGCAGTCATCGTTTAACTACCAGGAACGCGGCATGAATCCGCTGATTTTCACGGCTGCAATTGATGACCGTTACGGTACCGGCAAAGTCAGCTCCCGAATCGGCCTGCAGGCAGATGCGCAATTGTACGGGCCAGAAGATAATATCTATGCGGCAGTTTGTGATATCACCACCAACACGAAAGTGGATTGCCTGCTGATTGATGAATGCCAGTTCCTGACCAAAGAGCAGGTTTACCAAATTACCGAAGTCGTCGATAAGCTGCACATCCCGGTACTCTGTTACGGATTACGTACAGATTTTCGTGGTGAACTGTTTGAAGGCGCACAATATTTGTTGGCCTGGGCTGACAAATTGGTTGAGCTGAAAACCATTTGTCACTGTGGCCGTAAAGCGAATATGGTTATCCGGACTGATGCCGATGGCAATGCGATTGCAGATGGTGCTCAGGTAGTGATTGGCGGTAATGACCGCTATGAATCTGTTTGCCGTATGCATTACAAAGAGGCGTTGGTAAGTAACCCCACTCGCAAGAAATAAAAAATGCCGCTGAATTTTTCAGCGGCATTTTTGTTTCTGTTGTTGAGATTTTAAAGTCTCGAAGCCAGAGGAATAATGGTTACCCGGTCGCCGGTTTCAGCGTTTTCCACTTCCGGTGATACTTCAATCAGGCAATTGGCTTCATACATGGAGCGTAAAATGCCTGAACCTGAGAGCCTGTGGAGCGCACTTCCAGTTGACCATTTGCCCCGATGGAATAAATCCCACGGGTATATTCAGTTCGGCCTAGACGGGAGCGTATTTTTCCTGTGTGATGGCTGAAATACGCTGCGGTTGCCAGAACCTGTCACCTTGCATTTTCCGGATAGCCGGTTCCACAAATTGCAGAAATGTCACCATTACCGCTACCGGATTTCCCGGCAACCCAAAGAAGGGGGTGTCGCCTAATTTACCAAATGCCAAAGGCCTGCCTGGCGCATATTCACGCGCCAGAAGTTAATGTCACCAAGGTTAGCCAAAACCGTTTTAATGTAATCAGCATCGCCCACGGAAACACCACCGGAAGACATCACCATATCGGCATTTTCCATGGCGTTGGTCAGGGTGTCCGTCAGCGACTGCTCGCTGTCCTCGATAATACCGAGATCCAAAACTTCACAGCCAAGTTGTTCTAATAAGCTACGAAGCGTAAAGCGGTTGGCATCGTAGATGCAGTTTTCTTTTGCTTCAGTCCCCGGTGCCTGCACTTCGTCACCGGTTGAAAACAGCGCCACTTTGATGGGTTTGAAGCAACACGCTTTGTCCATGCCAAGGGACGCCATCATGCCGACAGAGGCAGCGTTCATGCGACTGCCTGCAGCAAAGACAGTCGCGCCGTATTTCAGATCTTCACCTGCCTGACGCACATTCTGACCCGCGCGCACTGCCCCTTTGCTGGTATCGAAGCGGACGAGATCACCGTCCACGGTCGCCTGTTCACGCATAATGACGGTATCAGCGTCCTGCGGCACTGGCGCACCGGTCATGATGCGAACGCATTCCCCTTGGTTCAGTGTTTCACTGTAATGGTGTCCCGCGAAAACTTCACCGACAATCCGGTAATGGTCGCGGCCAATGTCATCGCTGCGGATAGCGTATCCGTCCATGGCCGAATTGGTACTTGAAGGCACATTGACCGGCGCTACCACGTCTTCAGCCAATACCTGTCCGTGCAATGTCTCGAGTGGCAACCACGCTTTCGCGGTGGGTTCATTCAGGGCTGTCAGGATTTTTTCCCGGCCAGCATCGACGGAAAGCATTGTTGGAGAAAGGGAATCGCAGGTGGCTGTCTGGGCTTTGTGGCCTTCCATCCAGCGCAGGATGAAATCACGGATAGCAGTAATGTTGTTGATATCAAGCCGTGGCAGGGCGGTATCAGGCTGTGAGTCACAGGCGACGGCAACGATGTTGCTGTCGTCCGGGAACAACCAAGGCTTACCCAGCGTTTCGCGGTGCAGTTCGATTTTCGGGAAGCGCTCGTGTTTAAAGCCTTCTACCAAGACCAAGTCCGCACGGGTCTGGTCGAGACGGGTAAGCAATTGGTTCAGGCTGTATTCGCCATCAGCTGTTTCGTTCATCAGAGCGTGACGGCGACGGGAGCTGATAAGCATCTGCTCCGCACCGGCTTTCCGCAGCCTGAAGCTGTCTTTGCCCGGCTGGTCGACATCAAAGTCGTGGTGGGCATGTTTGACCATGGCAATACGGATGCCTGATTCGACGAGCAGGGGAATCAGCTGTTCAAGCAAGGTTGTTTTTCCAGTGCCACTGAATGCGGCAAAACCTAAAACCGGCAGTGAGCAGTTGGAAAAACTCATGAAAGTGCTCCGTACTTTTGCAATTCATCAGGCGTATTGAGGTTCACGAATGCATCGTGCTCTTCACTGAAATCGACAAACACGGTATTGCAGATGTCGTATAGCAGCACGATTTTGCGATCGCCGTTATTGAGGAAATTCTCCAGGCGCTCAAACACATCGCGTTTATACATAGTGACAACCGGCTGAACAGATTCACCGTCGTGGGCGACCACGATTTCTGTCCCGGCATCGATTGCGGCGTACATTTTTTCCAGCAGGTTGTGTGGGAGGTTAGGGCAGTCGCAGGGGACGAAGCCATACCATTCGGCGTTCAGTTGCGCCATGGCGGCGTGAATACCACCCAGCGGGCCTGGGAAGTTCGATGACGTCACCAAAAACCTGGCCGTATTTCCCATAAGTATCCTGGTTACGGTTGGCATTCACAGCCACCGTTGCGCCTTGCTCATGCAGGCGGTGGTAGACGTAATCAATCAGCGGCTTGTCATTGAGCTGACCAGCCCCTTGTCCTGGCCACCCATGCGCCTGGCCTGGCCGCCGGCAAGAATGACCCACAAAGTATCAGGAAGCGAATGCATGGTTGTCCTTGTCGATAATATTGAGTTTAGGTTTGTGGATGAGCCGCTGGTTTTCAATCAGCCACTCTTGATTACAACAGGCCGTCAGCTTGTTGGGGTGGTGGCTGGTGATCACTAGGCTTGCGCCTCGCTCCAGCAGATCTTCCACCATGATTTTTTGTGCGTCGATGGCATCGGGATCAAGGTTAGCGCAGGACTCATCCATCAGCAGGATAGAGGGATTCAGCGCCCATGCCCTTGCCATGGCTACCTTCTGTTTTTCACCGCCTGAAAGCAGTGAAACATGTTCCCGGCTTAAGCTTTCCAGCCCTATTTTGCGCAGCGCCTGCATTGTAATCTGGCGACAGGATTTTTGACAAAAATGCTTTCGCTTCAGCCCATACGCTACGTTTTCCGCCACGGTACCGTCAAACAGGTAGGGAGCCTGATGCATGTAAATGACACCGCTTTGGCCAGAAAAGCCAGCAAGGCGCTGAAGTAGCGAGGGGTGTTTAAGGTTTAATGTGCCGTGGGTCGGCTTTTGGATGCCTGCCAGCACTTTCAGCAGTGTGGTTTTCCCGATGCCGTTTTGCCCAGTCAGGTAAATGGCGTCACCCGGATTGATCTTCAGCGAGGGAATATGGAACAGCAGCCGCTGCTTGTACTTCACGGAGAGATCGATAGCTTCCAACGTAACCTGACTCATAGCTGTCCCTAGCTCGTTCGTAAATGGCCGTTGCCACGGGCAAAACTGATAAAGAAATTCATGGTCAGTGCCAGAACCAGCAATACCATGCCGAGCGCGACGCCTTGGGCGAACGCACCTTTGGATGTTTCGAGTGCAATTGCGGTGGGGATGTTCCGGGTGTAATTCAGGATGTTGCCTCCCACCATCATAGAGCAGCCCACCTCGGTGATAATCCGGCTGAATGCAGTGATCACCGCGGCCAGCAATGGGAAACGGATTTCCCACATTAAGGTCAGCATCGCGCGGGGCATGGATGCCCCCAGTGTATAGGCGGTTTCCCATGCGCGGCGGTCACTGTTTTGAAACGCGGCGTGCATCATGGAAACCAGAATAGGCATGGCAATCAGCACTTGCCCCAGAATCATCGCTTTTTGGGTAAACAGCATTTTCCAGTCCCCGAGAGGCCTGCACGTGACAGCATCATGTAAAGCAGCAAGCCGATCACCACGGTCGGTACGGATTGCAGGGTATTGATGATGGAGAGCACGAACCACTTTCCCGGCACCTGCCAGTAAGCCAGTGCAAAGCTGAGCAACAGGGCTGGCAGGATCACCAGCCCAATGGCAAAAAGAGACACTGAAAACGACACACCGACGATCCCCCAGAGCGTGACATCAGCGCTCAACAGAAGGGATACGGCTTGTCGGGTTGTTTCCAGTATTTCCATTAGCCTGCATCCGCCACAAACAGTTGCTGACCATTCACTTTGAAGTCGTTGATCATCGCTTGTGCTTTCGGACTGACCAGCCAGTCACTGAACAGTTTCGCACCTTGGTAGTTGGCATCCGGGTAGCGGGTTGGGTTTACCAAAATAACTTGGTAAGGGTTAAACAGACGCTTGTCACCTTCAACCAGCACATCCAGATCCAGCTTGCTTGCATACGCCAGCCAGGTGCCGCGGTCAGTCAGGGTGTAGCCTTGCAGCTCGTTTGCCATGGTCAGAGTTGGTCCCATGCCTTGGCCTACTGCTTTATAAGCTGCAAATTCCGGTGACATACCAGCCGCTTTCCACAGCAGCAGCTCTTTCTTGTGAGTGCCAGAATCGTCACCACGGGAAACAAAATCCGCATTGGCTTTGGCAATGTTTGCCAGTGCTGTCGCTACATCTTTGCTGCCTTTAACGTTGGCTGGGTCAGCAACCGGGCCAACCAGCACGAAATCGTTGTACATCAGTCCGCGGGGCAATACGCCAAAGCCTTTTTCAACAAACGCTGCTTCCGCGTTTGGCGCGTGGGTCATGACCAAATCTACATCTCCGTTCTCACCCATCTTCAGGCTTTACCAGTACCAGCAGCCAGGATTTGGATATCGTATCCGGACTCTTTTTTAAATTCGGGAACCAGATAATCCAGTAACCCGGAGTGATAGGTGCTGGTGGTGGTCGCGAGGCGAACAATGTCTGCGGCGGTGACGGAGAAGGACGCAAATAGAGAGAGAAGGGCAAAGGTAGTGATGTTTTTTATAATACGCATGTTGTCTTCCTGACGTTGAAATAACTGACTAAGTCGCACACCACAAACCACAGGGTGGGCTGAATTGTGGACAAAGCAACAAAAATGCCAAAATTTCAATCAGATATAGGCTTAAATTAAGAGGTTGAATATTAACGCTTTTCTGTATCAAATATTGTGCGTTTGACCAATTTTTTATGCATGCTCACAGTTCATGAGGGTTGGACTGAGTCAAAATGTCCCATGTATGATGAAACAAATTGATCTCTCGGGATTTAACCGCTCAGATTTTATAGGCTTTTGACTGTATGAAGGATGCATTGCAGCAATTTGGTTTTTCCGCACTGGTGGTTGATGACGAACCGGGCATGCGGGCAATCCTCAATAAAGCGTTATCGAAAAAACTAACCCAGGTGGAAACCGCCTCTTCGCTGGAAGAAGCGGAAGCGCTGCGCCAGCGGAACCATTTCGATTTACTGATAGTGGACATCAACCTTCCGGGCCGATCGGGCATTGATTGGCACGAAGCCTTTACGGATGATGAGCGCCGCAGCGATATTATCTTTATGACGGGTTACGCCGAGCTGGAAACAGCCATTAAAGCGCTGCGTGCGGGTGCATCAGACTTCATTCTCAAGCCTTTTAACCTCGAACAAATGCTGCAGTCGGTTCAGCGCTGTCTGGATAAACGTATGATGGAGCGACGAAATGTCGCCCTGCAACGTGATGTCGCGCGCTCTTTTCCGGTTGATATTATCGGTGAAGCACCCAAAACCCAGGCGATGCGTGAGATGGTATCCCGCCTGGCACCGTCACCTGCAGCAGTGTTGATTGAAGGGGAGTCCGGCACCGGCAAAGAGCTGGTTGCCCGTGCCCTTCATTCGCTAAGTGGCCGCACCGGGCCTTTTGTCCCGCTTAACTGTGGCGCGATTGCACCTGAGCTTCTGGAAAGCGAGCTGTTTGGCCACGTTTCCGGCGCTTTTACCGGCGCGCGTAAAAACAAAGACGGCCTGTTCCGTGTCGCCGACAAAGGCACCCTGTTTTTGGACGAAATTGGCGAGATGCCGTTGTCGATGCAGGCATCACTCTTCGAACCCTGGAGCAAAAAACCATCCGTCCGGTAGGGGCAGAGCGGGAAGTCAGTGTGGATGTGCGCATTGTGGCGGCCACTAACCGTAACTTGCATCAGGAAGTGGAGCTGGGTCGATTTCGTAAAGATCTCTTCTATCGCCTCAATGTTCTTTCGCTGGAACTGCCGCCGCTGCGCGAGCGCACCCAGGATATTGCCCTGCTCCTCAACCATTTCTCAGATTCACTGGCGCGGGAAATGGGTCTCAAACCGGTTGTCTGGTCTTCTGAAGAAGTGGCCGCAATGCAGGGATATGACTGGCCGGGGAATATCCGCGAACTGAAAAATACCGTTGAACGTGCCGTGTTGTTAGGTAAACCGGAATTGCGGCACTGGACGGGCGGCGAGGTGCAACAGGAAGACAGTTTTGCCCCTGCAACACTGGCTGTGTCGGGAGGTGACGGTTACCCGCTGGAGTGGCCGCTGAAAGATGTGGAGCGTTCACATATCGAAAAAGTGGTCGCCTCACACGAAGGGAATAAATCGGCGGCGGCACGTCAACTTGGCGTGGCAAGAAAAACGCTGGAGCGTAAATTTAAAGAGTGGCAGGACGAGTAACGGCATGGAGGCACAGTGATGAGCTGGCTGAACAAATGGCGACAGCGCTTTCGTACCATGGTGCGTTATCGCCTGTTAGCGCTGACTTCAGTACCGATCATCATCACCTTGATGGCGTTGATGGCTCTCACTTTGTATTGGACGCTTGCCTATTCCTGGAAAAGTGCGCTTTCGGGTGTCAAAGCGGATCTGGCTGTTGCCAGTAACAGTATGGAAGTGTTGCAACGGGAGCAGCGCGGGCAATTGCATGCGATTGCCGACTCCTATGACTTTCATAATCAAATCAAGCAAAGCCCCGGTGATATGCTGCGTTGGGCGCAATCGCGCGCTGACAAATATGATGTGGATTTTCTGGCTGTCTATCCTGCAAGCGACATCGACCGTCTCCCCCAATCCCTTCGCCAACCGCTGCTACTGGGAGAAGAGCGTACCTTTTTCCAGGTAATGTCCGCGATTGAGCTGGATGCGATCTCCCCGGATCTTTCCGCTCGTGCAGAGATCCCCTTGCTATCTGAGCAGACAGTGGAATCCCGCGGGCTTATCAGCCGCAGCCTGTTGCCGATCGCCAATGAAAACGGTGAACTTGAATGGATCATTGATGGTGGGATCCTGCTGAACAATAGTACTGAGTTGGTGGATAAAATACGCGATCTGGTATTCCCTGAGGGCACGTTACCGGCGAACAGTGTCGGGACAGTGACTCTGTTTCTGGACGATATCCGTGTCAGTACCAACGTACCGCTCGACAGCGAAAACAAGTTTGGCCGCGCAATCGGTACACGGGTTTCAGATGAAGTGCGGGAAACCGTATTGAAAGATGGCGAGGAGTGGGTTAACCGCGCCTTTGTGTACGACGCCTGGTACATCTCTGCCTACAAGCCCATTCGTGATTTCAACAATAACGTCATTGGTATGCTCTACACCGGTTTTCTGGAATGGCCGCTGATCAGCCGCTATCTCACCAATCTGGTCGAGCTGGGTATCGGCGTTATCCTCACGCTGCTGGTTTCTGGCTTTTTGGTATACCGGGGCGCAAAAGATCTGTTCCGTCCTATAGAGCGAATCCACCGCGTCGTGCGCCTGGTGCGGTTCGAGCAGGATGCACGGATTGGAAAACTGGGTTTAGATCCCCAACATGAACTCGCCATTTTAGCGCGTCAGTTCGACACCATGCTTGACCAGCTCAAGCAGCAAAATGAAGCCATTCGCCAAAGCGCCACTGAACTTGAAAATAAAGTGGAGGAGCGCACCGCCAGCCTGCACAAAACCACCGAAGAGTTGCGTCAGAACATCACGTTGCTGGAACAGACCCGAAGCAAACTGCTGATGAATGAAAAGCTGGCGGCGTTAGGGGAACTGACGGCGGGCATTGCCCATGAGATCAATAATCCCACGGCGGTGATCCTCGGCAACATTGAGTTGATGGAGTACGAGCTGGGACAGAATGCAGCGCTGGTATCGGAAGAAATGAGTGCGGTTCTGGCGCAGATAGACCGAATCCGGAATATTACCCGAAGCCTGCTGCAATACAGCCGTCACGGCGGGGTGCAGGATGAAATCACCTGGCAACACGTCAATCCGGTGATCAAAGAAAGTGTCACCCTGGTGCGCTCGGGCACCCAGAAGCAGGATGTTGAAATTGTTACAGATTTGCATGCAACCTGCAGCGTAGAAATCAACCGCCATCAGTTGCTTCAGGTACTGGTGAACCTGCAGATGAACGGCATTCACGCCATGGAAAATAAAGGCCGTCTTATCATTCGTTCAGAAGATTGGCTCGATGACGCGGGCAAAGCGCAAGGGGCGAAAATCTCGGTGCAGGATTTTGGCTGCGGGATTGCCAACGAAAACCTGACCAAAATCTTCGATCCATTCTTCACCACCCGTCGCTCAGGGACCGGGCTCGGGCTGGCGGTGACTCAGGGTATCGTCAGTGGGTTGGGCGGGGAGATCAAAGTGGATTCCACCGTCGGGGAAGGAACCACATTTACCCTGTATCTTCGTGAGAAAATCCAGTCGGATGAAGATGTCTCTGCACTGAATGTGGTGTGATGGTACGGCTGGCTCTTAGCTGGCCGCCCACATCTGCTTACCCGCCTGTTGCAGGTTATACCCTCCAAATTGCTCACTTTGGCGTACGATGTCGTCGTCATCCAAATGTTGGATAAGCTGCTGCACCAAAGCGCGGAAATAGATGTTTTTCGGGATCACCAGCTCGAAAGCTTCATTGGCAATCGGGTGGAAAGCAAGGCCAAACTCCCCGGCTGCACTCTGGCTGCCAAAGCCGATATCCGCCGCACCTCGCGCTATTGCGGAGCCCAGTTCACGTTCATTCAAACAGACAATCACAGTATTGAGCATCTCCCGCGTCAGCCCGTTCCGAAACAGCCATTCTTCCATCGCACGCAAACTGCCAGCGCCGTCCTGACGTCCTGCCCATCGCCACTGTTTTTGGGTGAAATGGTGCGGGTCATTTAATTGCTCGGAAAGCTCCGGGCGTACAATCAGTCCCTGCTGGCGCTCAAAAGCGTGGAGGAGTACCCAGTTTTTATGCCCCGCGTATTGCTGGATAAGGGCGGGGTGGCGAAGGCGTGCTTCCTCCGCATTCCCCCAGTGTATGGCACAGATATCTACATGGCCTTTTTCCAGCATCGACAGTCCCTGCTTGGTGCCGGTGGCGGTATATCCCACCAGGCTGAGCTTCCCAATACGTTGGCCATCTTACTCACAATATGCTGGAGCAAAGGGTCATCAGAGCCTGCAATCAAAAGCCTGTCGTTAAACACACCATTGTGACTGGATTCAATCAGCCAGCGGTCGAGCAGGCTTTTAGGGAACAGCCATTTGCCCGTCACCTTGGTGGCAGGCAAAACGCCGTCATTGGCGAGGCTGTATACCTTCTTTTCGTTCAGGTCGAGGTATTCCGCGACCTGGCGGGCATTCATAAAGTCAGGGAAGTCGCTCATTCCACGCTGCCTTTGACGTCAAATTCGATGTTATCCGCACCGTTAAAGACCTGGAAGCGATGGCCTTTCGCGCGGGCAATCATGGTGATACCGAGTTGCTGAGCCAGATCGTAGCCCATCTGGGTAACACCGGAACGGGACAGCAGTACAGGGATCCCCATCTGCGCCACTTTGATCACCATCTCCGAAGTCAGGCGGCCGGTGGTATAGAAAATCTTGTCATCACCGGTTTCACCCTTCAGCCACATTTCTCCGGTCAGCGTATCCACGGCATTGTGGCGGCCGATATCTTCCACAAAGGAAAGGATTTCGGTGCCACGGCACACCGCGCAGCCATGCACGGCACCGGCTGCTTTGTAAGTGTCGTTGTGGTGTGTCAGTGCTTCCAGCAATCCGTATAAAGATGATTGGGTAATGCGCGGTTGGGGCAGGGTGATGTTTTCCAGCTTTTTCATCACGTTGCCGAACATGGTGCCCTGGCCACAACCGGAGGTGACCGTCTTCTTGGCAAGCGTGGCATCGATGTCGTCGTTTTGCTCTGCGGTCACGACGGCAGCAGACTGGGTTTCCCAGTCGATAATGATTGAATCAAGTAACTCAACATCGTTGATCAGACCCTGATTTTTCAGATAGCCCAGTACCAGTTTGTCCGGCCGGGCGCCGAGCGTCATCAAGGTGACAATCTCTTTCCAGTTGAGGTAGACCGTCAGGGCGCGTTCGCAGGCGATTTGTTTGGTCTGAGCTTCACCATATTCATCGTAAACGGTGACGTCGATAGTTTGCGGAATGTCGGATTGTGTCTGAATAATTTTAGGTTGGGTCATCTACCCGTCATCCTTCTGGGTGGTGGTGTGCGTCTTTTAAAAAGGAGCCGTTGTCCAACCCAAACAATCTCAGCTCAGTGGCTTCAGGTTGATTGGGTATACATTCTTAAAAACCGGTGTGCAAATCCTGTTCCAAGTTACTGCTAATGGTATGTGTTTTGCTTTGTACAGATGAAGAGCTTCAGATAACGAATTCAAAATAAACCGACGCCAGATCTCTCGACGCCGGGCACAACAAGGAGTGAAGTGTGTGAGTGATGAAGTAAAAATCCCCAGTTCTGGTTAACCCAATTTGATCTTAAAGCCTCAGACGTTGACGTCGGGCGCTGGAAAACCCGGCGCTGGTCGCTGGATAACCTCCACCTGCCACGCGAAGAAGAGGAATGTCAGGCGTCGCAATACTCCCTACCGCTTGAATTGTTCAAGGATGAACGCACCGATTACCGATTCAACCTCAGTTCCCGTGACCCCCACCTATTTTTCGTGTTCGAAGTCGAGGAAGACGAAAGCCTCAAACCTCTCAAAGTCACTGCCTCGCAGACCTGTGCCGCCAGCTACATGGATGGTGATTATCTGGTGATTTCCGAACCTATGCCTTTGCCGGTACAAGCGTGGATGGAAGCGTTTATCGGCCGCCATGGCGAGCTGTTGGAAGTGCGGAAGAAAAAGCGCAAAGGCGCGGGGAGGGCGAGTGGCAACTGATTCTTTTCTCCACCGTTGGTCGAAGCGTAAACAGGAGCAATCCCGCGAAGGGACGGATGAAACGGCAGAGTTTTTGGAGCCTGCCACGGAAGTTGTGGCCGAAAACGCCGATCGGCCATCTGCAGAAACGGTATCACCTGAAACCGATGATGAGCAGCTACCCCAGCCATCCATGGAGGATGTGGAACGGCTGAAAGAGGGTGACTCAGCGTCAGCGTTTTTGGCAAAAGGGGTTTCTTCCCAAGTGAAGAAGGCTGCGCTTCGTAAGCTTTTTCACAGCGAAGCTTACAACATCCGCGATGGCATGAACGATTACGACTTTGACTACACCAACCGTGAAACCCTGAGTGCCGAAGTTGCACAAAGCTTGCGCCAGTGGACCAAAGAGAAACTCGAACCGGCAGCAGATCCCGACCCGGACCAAGAGGCGATGGCAAAGGTGACTGCCGATGAGCCGCTTGATGAAAACGGTGGCGGTGATGAAGCAACGCCAGATAGTGAGACAAAAAGTACCCATGAAGAAAAAGGGGACAAATTGTCTTAGTGATTGGGACAAATTGTCCCAATTTATTTTGTGGTTACTAATTCAGACGGATCTTGACTCCGTTTAGGTCATTTTTCTTCCTTCAAAGCTGGTTCGCTACTTGCTCTAAAAAGAGTGACGACGTCAACCGTGTAGCTAACTGATTGTCTGTAAAAGCCAAACAGTGTGCGGGTCACTTTTTCAACACAATGCCTTGCGCCCCAAACCGATGTTAAGGCTGTGGTGAACCCGCTTTTGAAGGAACTCGCTAGGACAGCAGGATATATGGCTACAGAAACGAATACTGGAACTATGTCGACAACTACAACAACGATGACGCTAACCCAACGCCTTGAAACGCAAACCGATACCGACGGTTTGGCGCGCCTGCGTGCTTTGCAAAACACGGTATCCCTCGCCAACCTGACCCCGCCGACGGTCAGTTTCGAGAGTAGCGGATTGACGCTGGTGGTGGGAAACGCCGCCCAGATCGCTTCCTTTGTTGCAGCTGCTCCGGATGCCATCAAAGATCGGATGGTGCTTTTGTGCAATGACGGCAGTGAAGCGCAGGGTGCTCTTCCGCTCTATTACGCCAGTGATATCAACATCGAAGGTTTCCTGGGGGCCTTTCAGGTGTCTGTCCCGGCGAAGCTTTCGGTCGGTGACGCCTCTCGTGAGAATCTGGCGCAGATAGCTGCGGGCAGACAGCATTTTGATTTAGTGGTGGATTTGACTGAGGGCGGTATTCACACAGCAGAGCTACCACCGCTTGGGTATTACGCCGTAGGCCGCGGCTTGGCAAGCGAAGAAGAAGCGCTGGAAGCGGCAGCAGAAACCATTGGCACGTTCGACAAACCTAAATTTTTCAAACTGGATAACAACCGCTGCGCCCATATCCGGAGTGGCCTTGATGGGTGTACGCGGTGCATCGACGCCTGTCCGGCAGATGCGCTGAGTGTGGTGAACAAAGCTATTACCATCAATCCGTATCTTTGTCAGGGCATGGGGTCGTGTGCGACGGCCTGTCCGACGGAAGCCATCAGCTATGCGCTGCCTGAGCCGGACACCACCCAGCATTTTGTGTTTGATTTACTTACGCATTACCGCGAGCAAGGCGGCAAAGCCCCGGTGGTATTGTTCTACGCTGACAGCGACGAAACCGCACTGTCTGATGCGCTGGCACAGTTGCCGGGTCGCGTGATCCCTGTCCGTCTTGAAGAGCTTGCATCTGTCGGCGCCGAAATCTGGCTGTGCGCTCTGGGATACGGAGCAACGCAAGTGGTACTGGCGAAAACCCCGCAATTGCACAGCAAAACCCTGGTGGTTTTGGAACAGGAACTGGCCGTCGTCACTGCACTGCTAGGCGATACTGGCATTGACGCTTCCCGCGTCACGTTGGTGGATATGGCGGACCTGCCCTCTTTGCCGCTCGCTTCTGAATCCTTATTGACCCTTCAAGATAAGCTCACTGGCAATAAGCGTGACAAGCTTTGTGCAGCTCTCGATGCATTGGCAGCGGCAGCTCAAGCAGCACCGACCATCTCCGCTGTCCCTCAAGGTGCGCCTTATGGCCTTGTCAGTATCAAAACTGACGATTGCACCCTATGTATGAGCTGTGTGGCGGTATGCCCTACCACGGCAATGCAGGCTGTCGGCAACAGTCCCGGTGTGACATTCCGCGAACAGGATTGTGTGCAGTGTGGTTTGTGTGAATCGGCGTGTCCTGAGTCCGTGATTTCGCTTGAACCACGTTTTAACTGGGATGCTACGGCGCGCCAAACCCGAACAGTGCTTCATCAGGAAGCTGCCGCTGAGTGCATCAGTTGCGGCAAACCTTTCGCACCGGCTTCTATGGTCAACATGCTGATCGAGAAGCTGCGTGGTCACAGCCATTTTTCAGGAGGATGCCATCAAACGCCTTTCCATGTGTGAGGACTGCCGTGTCCGCGACATTGTCGCCGAGACCATGATCAATGAGCCACACAAGCAGTTAAAGGTTTAGGAGGCGGATATGGCAATGCAAGAGAGTATCAATATCGACGACATCACCCATGAAGAAAACCAGATCCGCCAGAACATCTACAACCTGCTGGCGGCGCTGTTTCGACGCGCTCCGGATGCTGATGCCCTGAATTGGCTGGCAACACTGGAAATTGAAGGTGACGAGCAAACAGCCGGTATGGCTGCTGCCTGGTCAGTTCTGAAACTGTCTGCCAACAAAACGACTGACATTCAGGCGTCGGATGAATACCAGATGCTGTTTATCGGTGTCGGTCGCGGAGAAGTCGTGCCTTTTGGCTCCTGGTATCTCACAGGCTCGCTGATGGAAATGCCGCTGGTGTTGCTCCGTCAGGATTTGCGCCGTTATGGCTTTGAGCGTCAGGAAGCAACCAAGGAGCCGGAAGACCATATTGCTGCGTTGTTAGAAGTGATGGCAATGCTGGTGGAAGAAGATGATGTCGCCAGTCAGAAAGCGTTTTTTAACCGTCATATTGCGCCCTGGTTTGAGCGCCTGTGTGACGACATTCAGCAAGCGAATTCCGCGGTGTTTTACTGCGCGGTAGCGGCGCTTGCCAAGCAGTTTTTGACGATAGAGAAAACAGGCTTTACCCAGCGTCCGTGGTAGCCGTAATGCGGCAGGCGCTGACAAATACAAGGAGCAATGTAATGTCAGAAAATAAAAAAGAGAAAGGTCAGCCTGACACTGCACGCCGCCAGTTCCTGAAAGGAATGAGTGTGGCAGCGGCAGCAGGTGCAGCCGCCAGTGTGGTGGGTGGTACAGCGCACGCAGACATGGTCATTGACGATGCTGCACAGGAAAAAACCAAGGCTTCAGGTTATCGCGAGACGCAACATATCCGCGATTACTACGACACCCTGTAACCCTGCTGAACCCGGAGTGTGAAGATGAAACTAACTAAACGTTCTGACGCCGTCAGCAAGGATGAAAAACAGCTGGGTGTTTCCCGCCGTACCTTTATGCGCAATACCACACTGGCAACCGCCGGTAGTGTTGCTGCAGCGGGTATGTTTGCGCCAGGCATGATGAAAAAGCCTCGGCCAAAGCGGTGGATTCCTCAAAGCCTGTGGAACAAAAACGCACTATCTGCTCGCATTGCTCTGTGGCTGTGGTGTGTATGCCGAAGTGCAAGATGGTGTCTGGGTCGACCAGGAACCCGCTTTTGACCACCCATTCAATGCTGGTGGTCACTGTGCCAAGGGTGCAGCGCTGCGCGAACACGGCCACGGTGAGCGTCGCCTGAAATACCCAATGAAACTGGTCGATGGCAAGTGGCAGAAGATCAGCTGGGAAACGGCCATCAACGAGATTGGTGACAAGTGTCTGGAAATCCGCGAGCAGGATGGCCCGGACTCGGTTTACTTTCTTGGCTCGGCCAAACACAGCAATGAACAGGCGTATCTGTTCCGCAAAATGGCGTCGCTGTGGGGCACCAATAACGTTGACCACCAGGCGCGAATTTGTCACTCCACCACGGTTGCCGGTGTAGCAAACACCTGGGGCTATGGTGCGATGACCAACTCTTTTAACGACATGCATAACTGTAAGTCGATCCTGTTTGTAGGCTCAAACCCAGCCGAAGCGCACCCGGTCGCGATGCAGCATATCCTGATCGCCAAGGAGAAAAACGGCTGTAAGATTGTGGTTGCAGACCCTCGCCGTACCCGCACAGCAGCGAAAGGGGATCATTTTGTTTCCCTGCGACCAGGTACCGATATCGCCTTTATCTGGGGTTTGTTGTGGCACATCTTCGATAACAACTGGGAAGACAAAGAGTTCATTCACCAGCGCGTGTTCGGTATGGATGAAATCCGTGCTGAAGTTGCGAAATGGCCACCAGAAGAAGTAGAGCGCGTCTCCGGTGTTGGCCGCGATGACATGTTCAAAGCCGCGAAAATCCTGTCGGAAAACCGTCCGGGTTGTGTGGTCTGGTGTATGGGCGGTACCCAGCACACCACGGGTAACAACAACACCCGCGCTTACTGTGTGCTGGAACTGGCACTGGGCAACATTGGTAAATCCGGTGGCGGTGCGAACATCTTCCGTGGCCACGATAACGTGCAGGGCGCGACTGACCTTGGCGTGCTGTCTCACACCCTGCCGGGCTATTACGGTCTTTCAGACGGCGCGTGGAAGCACTGGGCGAAAGTGTGGGATGTGGATCACGACTGGATCCAGGGCCGTTTTGACCCCGCCGAATACAACGGTTCCAAGCCAATCAACAGCAACGGTATTCCTGTTTCGCGCTGGATTGATGGCGTATTGGAAGACAAAGCCAAGCTGCAACAGAAAGCTAATATCCGCGCCATGTTCTACTGGGGCCATGCGGTGAACTCGCAAACCCGTGGGCCAGAGATGCAAAAGGCGATGGAAAAGCTGGATATGATGGTCATCGTCGACCCATACCCAACGGTTGCCGCGGTCATGAACAACCGCAAAGATGGCGTGTACCTGCTGCCATCAACCACTCAGTTTGAAACCTATGGTTCGGTGACGGCGTCCAACCGCTCACTGCAATGGCGTGACAAAGTCATTGAGCCGCTGTTCGATTCCAAACCTGATCATGAAATCATGTATCTGGTATCGCAAAAGCTGGGTTTCTCGGATCAGCTGTTCAAGCACATTAAAGTTGAGAACAACGAGCCATTGATCGAAGACATCACCCGTGAGTTCAACCGCGGTATGTGGACGATTGGCTACACCGGCCAAAGCCCTGAGCGTATCAAAGCGCACCAGCAAAACTGGCACACATTCAACTTCACGACGTTGGAAGCCGAAGGTGGCCCAGTGAGTGGCGAAACATACGGTTTGCCATGGCCGTGCTGGGGCACGCCAGAAATGAAGCACCCGGCACCCATATCCTGTATGACACCTCCAAAGAAGTGGCGCGTGGTGGCGGTAACTTCCGTGCCCGTTTCGGTGTGGAATATGAAGGACAGAGCCTGCTGGCAGTGGACAGCTACTCGAAAGGCTGTGAGCTGGAAGATGGCTATCCGGAATTCACCGACAAAATGCTGAAGCAACTCGGCTGGTGGGACGATCTCACGGCTGAAGAGAAAGCCGCAGCAGAAGGCAAAAACTGGAAGACCGACCTTTCCGGCGGCATCCAGCGTGTTGCGATTGCTCACGGCTGTATTCCATTCGGTAACGCCAAAGCGCGTGCGATTGTCTGGACCTTCCCGGATAAAGTGCCGCTCCACCGCGAGCCGCTTTATACGCCGCGCCGCGATCTTCTGCCTGAATACGCGACTTGGGACGACCAGAAAGACATTTACCGACTGCGACCCTGTATAAGTCAATTCAGGATATTGATGCGGCGAAAGAATACCCGATCATCCTGACTTCCGGCCGCTTGGTGGAATATGAAGGCGGTGGTGAAGAAACCCGCTCTAACCCATGGCTGGCAGTGCTTCAGCAAGAGATGTTTGTTGAAATCAACATCGTCGATGCCAACAACCTCGGTATCAAAGATGGCCAGGACGTATGGGTTGAAGGCCCGGATAAAGGCCGCGTGAAAGTGAAAGCCATGGTCACGCCGCGTGTTTATGAAGGCCTTGCCTTTATGCCGTTCCACTTCGGTGGTGTCTTCCAGGGGGACAGCCTGTTGGATAAATACCCAGAAGGCTCGGAACCTTATGTGATCGGTGAATCCTGTAACACGGCAACCACCTACGGCTATGACCCGGTGACTGTGATGCAGGAAACCAAAGTGACACTCTGTAAGATCGTACCAGCGTAAGGGGAGCGCATAGTTATGGCAGATATGAAATTCTTATGTGATACCAAACGCTGCATCGAGTGCAACGGCTGTGTCACGGCGTGTAACAACGCCAACTCGGAAGTGGTGACCTGGGGAACCCAGCGCCGCCGCGTGGTCACGCTGAACGATGGTGAGCCGGGTGAAAACTCGGTTTCCGTGGCCTGTATGCATTGCGCCGATGCGCCGTGTATGGCGGTGTGTCCTGCAGACTGTTTCTATCGCACGGATGAAGGCATCGTCCTGCACAACAAGGACACCTGCATCGGCTGTGGTTACTGTCTGTTCGCCTGTCCGTTTGGCGCGCCGCAGTTCCCAACCAAAGCCGCTTTCGGTGAGCGTGGCAAGATGGACAAATGTACCTTCTGTGCCGGTGGTCCACTCCCTGACAACTCACCTGAAGAGAAAGCGTTGTACGGTGCCAACCGTATTGCGGAAGGTAAGTTGCCGTTGTGTGCGGAAATGTGTTCCACCAAGGCGCTGCTGGCCGGTGATGCGGAGAAAATCTCCGCTATCTTCCGTCAGCGCGTGGTAGAGCGTGGTGCCAAAGGCGCGGGTTGGACCAATGGTGACAACCTGGCCTACGACGCAACAAAAAGCTGATTAGCGTGGAGTGCTGCTGATGCCGGAGCAAAGTCCCCGGCTCCAGCGGCGATAGGAGGAGATATGTTAAGAACATTGCTCGCCATGCTAGTGGTATTGTTCATGTCGGCGTTTCCGGCTGCGCATGCGCAGACAGATCAAAGTGCCAACCAGCAGCAGGAGAAGCTGATGCTAGGAGGGCCTGAGTTCTGGACGGAAGTGCGTGATGGCGATTTAGGCTTTACTGTTGCGAGCGGTAATGAGGCCGGTCAGCTTATCAATGTGAACGGCCAGCGTTGGCGGGAAGTCCGCAACCAGTGGGTTAGTCCGCTGGGGTTAGCTTTCCTCGGTGTGTCAGCCGCTAGCCTGTTGTTGTTTTACCTGTGGGCAGGGCGCATTGAGTTAGTGAACAAACGGACAGGAAAAAAGGTCAAGCGCTGGACGCCTTTTGAGCGCGCCATGCATTGGTTTACCGCCATCACTTTCCTGATCCTGGGTTTCACCGGCATCGTGCTTTTGTATGGCCGCCACTTTATCAAGCCTGTGGCACCGGATGCGCTTTGGGGCAGCATTATTTATGCGTCCAAAGTGTCCCACAATTATCTGGGGCCGCTGTTTGTGCTGGGTCTGCTGTGTATGTTGGTGAAGTGGATGAAAAACAATTTCATCAACAAAGTCGACATCGAATGGTTCAAGCAAGGTGGTGGAATTCTGCCTAATGGCAAACACCCGGATGCGGGCTTTTGCAATGGCGGTGAGAAAATCTGGTTTTGGCTGCTGGCGACAGTTGGCGTCGTAGTGTGTATTACGGGTCTGGTCATGGACTTCCCGATCTTCGACCAAACCCGTCAGGACATGCAGATCGCCAACGTCATCCATGGCATCGCATCATTGGGTCTTTTGGCTGCCGCATTTGGTCATATCTATATTGGTACGGCAGGCACGGAAGGCGCTTTCGAAGGCATGGCGACAGGCTATGTTGACGAAGCTTGGGCTAAGCAGCACCACAAACTGTGGCTGGATGAAGTGCAGAATGGGCAACAAGATGCGACCGAGGCAACCAAAAAGCAGCAGCACATTTGAGCGTAAGCTAATGTACAAACCCGCCTGATGGCGGGTTTTTTGTCGTTGCGCAGCATTTACGCAACGTTTGCTTTTCTCTTTTCTTTTTGCTGTTTACGGGTAAGATGCGCATCTCTCAACTTTTAAAGCGCGGAAAAAATGCGTCAGCTACTCATCACTCTTTCTCTTATGTTTTCAGTTTTCACCTCTCAAGCCATGGCCGAGCACAGACCTATCGCGATTCTGGGCGCGATGGATGCGGAAATTGAAAAACTGCTGCCTGAAATCAAGCAGCGTCAAATCCACGAAGTATCAGCCAACACCTACTACACCGGCACTATTGAGGGTCGTAATGTGGTGGTTGCCCGCTCCGGCGTAGGGAAAGTGAATGCGGCTATCACGGCGTATGTGCTGATCAATCACTTCAATGCCGACAGTATTATCTTCACCGGCATTGCAGGCGCGGCAGACAATAAACTGAATGTGGCTGATGTGGTTGTCTCTTCGGCACTGGTGCAACACGATGTGGATCTGACGGTTTTCGGCGCGCCGAAAGGTCAGCTTTCCGGCTATGACAACCGCCTGTTTGCAGCAGACAAGCAACTGGTTGAGATGGCACTGAAAGCGGCAAATAAGGTTGTCGGCAGTGAACGTGTCCATGAGGGCATCATTGCGACAGGCGATCAGTTCATTGCTGACAAAGCGGTGGTAAAAATGCTGCAGGAAGAATTCGATGCCATGGCGGTGGAAATGGAAGGAGCGGCAGTCGCGCAGGTGACAGACATGTTTGACATCCCGCTGGTGGTGATCCGCACTATTTCAGACAAAGCCGATGGCTCTGCGCACATGGTGTATGAGGAAGCCAAGCAGGTGACAGCAGATAATTCGGTGGCAATCACGCTGGCCATGCTGAAGGGAATGAAGTAATCCCTTTCAACGGAAAAATGAAACAGGGAGGATGTGAGTCCTCCCTGTTTATTTTTTGGAGGCTTAAAAGCACCGTTATCCGCGAAGCGGCTCAGCTTGGTTGTTAGGAAGGCCAAACGAGATCAGCGTGGTCATAGCCAGGAACAGGAAGGAAACCCATAAACAAGCGGCGAATCCCCACACCTGGAAAACCCAGCCTGACAACATGGTGCCGATCAGGCGTCCCATGCATTGGCCATGTAGTAGAAACCCACATCCAAAGAAACCCCATCCCCTTTGGCATAGCTGACAATAAGGTATGAGTGCAGCGAGGAGTTCACCGCAAACACAGCACCAAACAGCATCAAACCGGCAATAATGACAATCTCAGGGTGCCACTGCTGTTGCACACTGAACGCTATCAAACCGGTGACCACAGCCAAAATCAGAGCCCAAATAATGGCAGATTTCCCCTGCGGCGGCTGACCTGACGCTTTGCCAGTGATTCGTGGCGCAATGCCCTGAATGATGCCATAACCAATCACCCAGACAGCGAGAAATGCACCACTGCAGAGTGATCCCAGCCAAAGGTGGCACCGAGGTAAATGGGCAGAGCCACCACAAACCAGACGTCGCGTGCGCCAAACAGGAACATGCGGGCGGCAGAAAGGATGTTAACGCTGCGGGATTTAGAGAAAATCTCTGAAAATTTAGGCTTGGTTTTCGCTTTCCCCATATCGGATTTGAGGAACAGCAAGCTGCCGATAAAGACGAACAGCAAGACGCCCGCCATGGCTGCCACTGCGTACTGGAACCCAATCAGTGACAAGAGTGCGCCGCCAAGGAAAAAGCCCGCCCCTTTCAGTGCATTCTTTGACCCGGTCAGGATGGCAATCCATTTATAGAGCGCCCCTTGGGCATTTTCCGGCACCAGGGTTTTGATTGCACTTTTAGCGCTCATCTTATTCAAGTCTTTCGCGATACCTGAGAGTGCTTGCGCGCCCATAACCCAGGGAATACTGAGCCAGGAAGCCGGAACGGCGAGCATCAACAGGGCTATGATCTGCATGCCAAGGCCAATATTCATGGTGCGGTTGAGCCCGAGCCTTGCACCTAACCAACCACCAATGAGGTTGGTGACAACGCCAAAAAATTCATAGAAAAGAAAAAGAGAGGCGATCTCAAGGCCGGTATAGCCAAGGTCATAGAAATAGAGCACCACCAACATGCGCAGTGCGCCATCGGTGACGGTGAAGTTCCAGTAGTTAAACGTCACCAGCATGTACTGGCGCACGTTGGCGTTTAGTTGAGACAGCATAAAAACCTGCTTAAAAAGCGCTGCAATTGCAGCGCTTTGAGATATTACTGATTCGCAAACTGGTTGATGTAATCGAGTTGGGGGCTTTGGTGAACGCGCCCGGTCTGAGTGCTTGTACGCTTGGAACGATGTCCGACAGCGACCAGCCTTTTTCCAGCAAAATGTGGGCGGCCAGCAAACCAGTGCGGCCAGAACCACCCATACAGTGCAGTGCGACTTTTCCACCGTTATCCAAAGCTTGATGGATAGAAGGGGAGATATCTTTCCACTGGGAATGAAAGGCTTCATCCGGTGCGCAATCATCCTCAATCGGTGTGTTAAACCAAGTCAGGCCAGCATTTTCAGCTTCTTGTGGAAGCGAGCCTACTCCCGCCTCGTCCAACTCATGTTGACTTAACGCTGTAACAAGAACGGCAACGCCCTGCGCTTTAAGTTGCGCGATGCTATCAGTGAGAGGTGTACCTTTTGTTCCCGGGCAAGGTGTTAAAACCAGACCTGAAGTGCCCTCCAGCTCCAGCTCCCATGTTGGATGTGTCATTGCGTATATCCTTATGCCATACCGACTTTGCGTACCAGCTCAGCCGTGCGTGTCGCGTAACCCATTTCGTTGTCATACCAGGCGTAGACTTTCACCATGCGCTTTCCGACAACCATGGTAGAGAGGGCGTCGACGATGGTTGAACGTTGGTCGCCTTTGTAATCGATAGACACCAGTGGGCGCTCTTCAAAGCCAAGAATGCCTTTCAGTTCGCCTTCCGAGGCTTCTTTTAGCAAGGCATTGACCTCTTCCGCGGTGGTATCGCGTTTCACATCGAAAATGATGTCAGTCAGCGAGGCGTTCGCCAGTGGAACTCGCACGGCATGGCCGTTTATCTTGCCTTCCAGCTCAGGGAAGATCTCAACGATCGCTTGCGCTGAACCGGTGGTCGTTGGGATCAAACTCATGCCACAGGCACGGGCACGGCGAAGATCTTTGTGTGGGGCATCCAGAATGGTCTGGGTGTTGGTCAGATCGTGGATGGTGGTAAATGCAGATTGTTCGATACCCAGTTTCTCGTGGATCACTTTTACCACTGGCGCAATGCAGTTGGTGGTACAGGAAGCGGCGGTAACAATGCGGTGTGTATCTGCATCGAAGATATGGTCATTCACGCCGACTACGATGTTTGCAATGCCATCTTCCTTAACCGGGGCAGAAACAACAACGCGCTTTACACCTTGCTCAATGTACTGGTTGAGGAATTCGCCTTTACGGTGAACACCGGTGGCCTCAATCACCACTCACAGCCTGACCAATCCACATGGGCAATGGCTTTTTGCTGTGTAGTCTGGATAGTTTTGCCATTGATGATCATGGTGTCGCCATCTGTTGTCACTTCGTGATGCCAGCGACCTTGCACCGAGTCAAACTCCAGAAGATGAGCCAGCGTGGCAGTATCACCGGCCACATCATTAATTTGCACAAACTCCAGTTCTGGCCAGTCAAACGCTGCGCGCAGTGCCAGACGGCCGATACGGCCAAAGCCGTTAATTCCAACTTTAATCGTCATATTCTGTAATCCTTAAACACAACAGGTCGGGCGAGATTTCATGTCAGACAGACGCTGAATATCTTGCTGGTATTCTTTTTTGAGGCAGTTTGAATCCACCAGCCTGAATTTGCTTTCGCATCCAGCCGGGAAGCTTGTCAGACAGGCGGTAAAACACCCATTGCCCTTGGCGGGTATCGACTATCACACCGCTGGCGCGTAGCAAGGCCAGATGGCGTGAAACTTTAGGCTGGCTTTCATTAAGCGCTTCGGTCAACTCAGCCACGCACACTTTTTGCTCACGGGCGATAACCAGTAAACAACGCACACGGGTTTCATCAGCAAGCAGCTTGAAAAACTGGTGAGGCAACATATTTAAATCCTCATATATGGATATGCATATATTAAGAGTTATTGGTTTTCGTCAACAGCAAATGGGTGATGTCACGAAAGCTTCATGTTGGTTGGGCGGCGATGGACTCAAGTAAATAGCTGATTCATGGAGACGCAAACCTGAAATGGGTGATGGCTATTCAAACGCTGAAATGATCATCACCGTTATAACTCTCCGCGTTGAGAAAGAATTTGATAGAGCATTTCTGCACGGATCCAGTCGTCAGGTTCGTCGATATCTTGCACTCGAAAATGGGGGATCTGAACCACTTTTGAATGAGGTGCAAAAATGGGTAAGCCGGCAATGAAAGCATCAGGTCGTCCCCAATAGAACATGCCGGCATCGTGGTATGCCAACTCTAAGTCTTGAGAGCGGCTAGAAAAATGCTCTGGCCAGAACATCTCAACGCTATCTTCACTATTAATACGAATGCTACGTTGGATTGGGTAGGAAAAACGAGTGGCTGCAAATGTGTATTTTGTATTGTCGCAATCAAGCAAAGAGAGACCGTCTTCTAAATCTTTAGCTCGTGTAAAAGGAACGGTAGCATATAAGCAGCACACGGCATCTATTGGATTGTCATCATTGTCAACCAGCCACTCTATGGCATGTTTCAATACATCGAGGGTCGTAGCGTAATCATCAGATATCGCATCGGGTCGCATGAAAGGAACCTCAGCACCAAGCTCTCTCGATACGGTGGCAATTTCTTGGCAATCAGTAGAAACGATAATGCGATCAAAAAGTGACGATTGCTTGGCCACTTCAATAGCGTAAGCAATGATGGGGCGTCCAATAAACATTTTCAGGTTTTTTCCCGGAATGCGTTTACTGCCGCCTCGTGCAGGAATAATACAAACTTTCATCTTTGCCCCTTGAGCAGTATTCGGCGTGTTTCAACCCAAAGTGAAATATCAATGTTCACGAATCAATGCTCCTAGTTAGCCTGTGGAGGCAGAGTGTTGCCTCTTCTCAATCAATATCTAACTCATTGCTTTGGCGTTGCGTTGTTAAACTCCAATCGTGAAACGCAGCCGCTAAGCGTTGCGAGCACTTTGCCGAGTATTCACCGCTTCAAAATAGAGTCAGAATATTGTCGGGGGCGTAATTTTGTCTTTAGGTTCAAGGTACAGCAAAAATAATGCCGATTTTGCAAGGTTGTGATATTTATTGGGTTAGAAGTGAGCGAGCATTTATGAAAAAGGCAACCAGTGAGGTTGCCTATGGTGTGTTCTGAGGGTTGTGCTACTTGTGACGTTCCTTCAGCTTATTCGCTACATCTTCGAGCGAAAAGCCTTGGTCTTGCAGCAACACCAGTAAGTGGTACATCAGGTCTGCAGACTCATTGATCAGCTCCTCCTTATCGCCCGACGTCGCTGCAAGCGCGACTTCGACGCCTTCTTCGCCCACTTTCTGCGAAATGCGCTTGGTGCCCTTGGCATACAGGGACGCCGTATAAGACGTTGAAGGATCGGATCCTCGACGGGAAGCCAGCACCTGCTCCAATTGATGAAGAAACACCAGAGCAGGTTTGTTTGCGTCGTCTTCTCCCCAGCAGGTTTCGGTGCCAAGGTGACAGGTTGGGCCGATTGGGTCAGCTTGCACCAGCAAGGTGTCTTTGTCGCAGTCCACTGCGATGTGCTTGAGACGCAGCACGTTACCTGAGGTTTCGCCTTTGGTCCAAAGACGCTCCTTGGTGCGCGAGAAGAAGGTCACTTGCTCGGTATCGAGCGTTTTTGCCAGCGCGTCCTGATTCATGTAACCCATCATCAGAACCTGTCCACTCTGCGAGTTTTGGACAATAGCAGGTACCAATCCGTCGACTTTTTCCCAGTCGATGCTTTCAGCGAGCGCCGCGTTTGATGGTGTCTGGCTCATAAGCGGATCTCCACGTCTTGTTGTTTTAAGTATTGTTTCAGCTCACCAATGTTGATGATCTGCTTGTGGAACACAGACGCTGCCAGTGCACCGTCAACATTCGCTTTATTGAACGCATCTGCAAAGTGGAACATTTCACCTGCGCCGCCCGAAGCAATCAAAGGAACATGGCATACTTCGCGAACCATGTTGAGCTGCTCAAGGTCGTAGCCGTTGCGCACGCCATCTTGGTTCATCATGTTCAGCACGATTTCACCCGCGCCGCGCTTTTGCACTTCCTGCACCCAGTCGCGAGTTTCCCACTGGGTTGCTTTGGTGCGCGCTTCATCACCGGTGAACTGGTAAACCTGGTACTTGCCTGTGTCTTTGTCGTAGTAGGAATCGATACCGACCACGATACATTGCACACCAAATTTCTCGGCAAGCTCGGTGATAAGCTCAGGGTTAGCCAGCGCCGGGGAGTTGATGGAGATTTTGTCTGCGCCGAATTCCAGGATGCGTTTGGCGTCCTCTGCGGTTTTAATGCCGCCAGCCACACAGAAAGGAATGTCGATGACTTCTGCGACACGCGCGACCCAGCTTTTGTCGACAACACGGCCATCACTGGATGCGGTGATATCGTAAAACACCAGTTCGTCTGCGCCTTCTGCAGCGTAACGTGCAGCCAGCGGGACGATATCGCCGATGATTTCGTGGTTACGGAACTGAACACCTTTCACCACCTGACCATCGCGAACATCAAGACATGGGATTATCCTTCTTGCCAACATGCGAATGCCTCCTCTGCCGTGAATTTGCCGTCCAGCAAGGCTCGGCCGACGATAACGCCTGCGACGCCTGTGCCTTTCAGCGCTTCGATGTCAGCCAGTGAGCCGATACCGCCGGAAGACTGGAACTGAACCTGTGGGTAGGCGGCACACAGATCTTTGTAAAGATCGACGTTGGAACCTGCTAAGGTGCCGTCGCGGGAAATATCCGTGCACAGCACGTGCTTGAGGCCAACGGTCAGGAAGTCGTCCAGCAGCGCTTCGATGGTAACGCCAGAATCTTCCTGCCAGCCAGAAACCGCAACCATGCGGTTGCCGTTGTCATCAATGTTGATGTCGAGCGCCAGTACGATTTGCTCTGCGCCGTATTTTTCCATCCAGCCTTTAACCAGTTCAGGCTGTTTAACAGCAGTAGAACCGATGACAACACGTTTTGCGCCGGCACGAAGCAGCTCAACCACGTCGCTTTCTTTGCGGACGCCACCGCCAATTTGGATGTTGGCTGGGGTGCTGGCAATCAGCTTTTCAATCAATGGCAGCTGACGTGCAGAGGTGTCTTTTGCTCCGGTCAGGTCTACCAAGTGCAGCCAGTTTGCGCCTGCGTTGTGGTAAATCGCGAACTGCTCACTGGGGTCAACTTTGTATTCGGTAACTTGTCCGTAGTCACCCTGATAGAGACGGACGACCTGCCCGTCGATTAAATCCAAAGCGGGAATGATCATGCTTAATTACATCTCCAAAAAGTTCTTAATCAGTTGCGCACCCGCTTTGCTTGAGCGCTCAGGGTGGAATTGCACACCGTAATAGTTGCCACTTTGTACGGCGGCAGTAAAAGGCTTGCCGTAGTCGCATTGACCAATGGTGTAATCACCGACTGGCATGGCGTAGCTGTGAACAAAGTAGAAATAGCTGTTTTCCGGAATGTCTTTAAACAGCGGGTGATTATTCACAGGAGTCACCGTGTTCCAACCCATGTGGGGAAGCGGCAGTTCGCCGGTTTCCATTAAGGTGGTGTCGGCATCAACATGGCCTAGACAGGTGACTTGCTCTTTGCCTTCTTGCGACGATTTACCCAATAACTGCATGCCAAGGCAAATGCCGAGAAGCGGCTGTTTGACTTCGCGCACCAGTGAAATCAGGTCGCGCTCCTGAAGGTTTTTCATCGCCTCGGACGCGGTGCCGACACCCGGCAGAAAGAGTTTGTCTGCTGCCAGCACGACGCCCGGGTCGCGGCTGATAGTGACATCGTAACCAAGGCGCTCAATCGCAAAACGTACAGAGCTGACGTTGGCACAACCCGTGTCGATGATGACAATCTTTGCATCACTCATTACAGCACCCCTTTGCTGCTTGGCAGCTCATTACCCTCGACGCGGATCGCCTGACGCAGTGTGCGGCCGTAGGCTTTGAACAAGCTTTCCACGATGTGGTGTGTGTTGTCGCCGTCTGATGACAGGTGCAGGGTACACGCCATGGTGTCAGTCAGGGAGCGGAAGAAGTGTTCGACCATTTCAGTAGAGAGGTCGCCGACTTTGTCCTGAGAGAAGGTCGCTTCAAATTTCAGGTAAGGGCGGCCAGACAGATCCAGAGCACATTGCGCCAAACACTCATCCATTGGCAGACTGAAACCGAAACGGCCAATACCGCGTTTGTCACCCAGCGCTTCTTTCAGTGCCTGACCCAGCGCCAGCGCCGTGTCTTCGACGGTGTGGTGATCGTCGATGTGCAGGTCGCCATCCACTGCCACTTCCATGCGGAAGCCGCCATGGGTCGCGATTTGATCCAGCATGTGGTCAAAGAAACCAAGGCCAGTGCTGATCTTATTACCGCCGGTTTCATCAAGGTTCACCGTGATACGGATGTCCGTTTCTTTGGTGGTACGAACGACGGTTGCTATACGTGGATTGGTGGTCAAATCCTTAACGATTTGCTGCCAGCCCATGGTTTCTGGGTTGTATTGAATACCGTGGATTGCCATGTTTTCAGCAAGCTGTAGGTCAGTCTGGCGATCGCCAATCACGGCAGAGGTTTTGAAATCGACACGGCCTTGCTGGAGGTAGTCCTTAACCAAACCAAGCTTTGGCTTGCGACAGCTACAGCCTCGTGGTCGAAGTGTGGGCAAATTAAAACATCAGCAAACTTCACGCCCTGAGATTCGAAAATCTCCATCATCATGTTGTGTGGGGCGTCGAAATCTTCCTTTGGATAGCTATCTGTGCCCAGACCATCCTGGTTGGTGACCATCACCAGCTTGTAGCCAGCGTCTTGGAGTGCCAGCAGTGCAGGGATGACGAAAGGCTCTAACTTGAGTTTGTCGAGGCGGTCGACCTGAAAATCCACAGGCGGCTCGACAATCAAGGTGCCGTCACGGTCGATAAAGAGGATTTTTTCTTTCACTACAAATTCCTTTTTGTGGCGCGCTTTATGCCAGCTGCTGGCGGATAAAGGTCAGGGTCTTTTCACATTCTTCACGGTTGCCTACGCTGATGCGGATGCACCCTTCAATCGGTGAGCGTCGCAAGATGATGCCGTGATCCCACAGCGCGTTAAATAGCAAATCGGCATCCGGGAATTTCACCAAAAGGTAGTTGCCGTAGCCGTCGAACACTTCCACATCGGGTAGCATTGACAGACCCGCCTGCAGATAGGCGCGGTTGGCATTGAGATCCAGTACCTGATATTTCATGCGGGCAAGACCGGCCTCGTTCAGTGCCTGCAAGGCAATTTCGGTGACCGGCACCGGTACTGGGTATGGTGCAATCACTTTGGTCATCAACTGGATGATTTGTGGGTTTGCCAGCGTGAAACCGCAGCGCAAACCGGCCAGCGCGAAAGCTTTGGACAGGGTGCGCAAAATCGCAAGGTTTGGATAACGTACCAGCAGATCCACCGTTGACGCTTCGGGACAGAAGTCGATGTAGGCTTCGTCCATCACCACCAACGCGCGGCCGGCAGTCATTTCCAATAGGGCTTCGATATCATTGCGGTTCACCAGATTGCCGGTGGGGTTGTTGGGGCTGCAGACAAACACCAGCTTGACGGTATCAAGGCTCTTTTCAATTTCCGGTAGATTCAGTTGCCACTCGTCGGTCAATGGGACGACTTTACGTGCCACACCCGCTGTTTCCGCACTGATGGCGTACATGCCGTAGGTCGGTGGGCAATACAGAATGCTGTCTTCACCCGCTTCACAGAAGGTGCGAACCAGAAGTTCAATACTTTCATCTGCACCACGGGAGGTGAGTACCTGCTCTGGGCGAACGCCTGCGTATTCAGCATAAGCGCGGATCAACGCTTCTGGCTGGCAGGTGCTGTAGCGGTTAAGTCCCGCACCATTGATGGTGTATTCGTTATTAAATGGCGATTCATTGGCATTCAGCCAGACATCACCGCTGCCACCTAAGCGGCGGGCTGACATATACGGTGTCAGCGCTTGAACATCCTTACGGGCTAATTTTTCAATATCCATTTGGGCACCTGCAATTATGAATTCTTATTAAGTTTTTCTACGCGAATGGTGACTGCATTGCGGTGCGCGTCTAATCCTTCTGCGTTAGCCATGGCAACGACGGTTGGTGCCAGCGCTTGCAGACCAGATGCAGACAGTTCTTGTACTGTCATGCGTTTGCTGAAATCAGCAAGGCCGAGGCTCGAATAGGTTCGCGTATAGCCGTAAGTTGGCAGTACGTGGTTGGTGCCAGAGGCATAGTCGCCCACTGACTCCGGTGACCAAGCGCCAAGGAAAATCGAGCCAGCATTGTCTAAAAGCGGCAGCAGCTCACGTGGATTCTTGGTTTGGACAATCAGGTGTTCTGGGCCGTAGCAATTTGAAATCGACACACACTGGTCAGGCTGTCCGCAATAATGATGATGCTTGAGCCCAGTGCTTTACTGGCGATATCAGCGCGGGTCAGCACTTTCAGTTGCTTTTGTACCGCATCAGCCACTTTTTCTGCGAGCACAGGAGAGGCGTCACCAGCACTACTTGAGAGTCTGGACCGTGTTCCGCCTGACTCAGCAAGTCGGCGGCAACGAAGTCGGCTTCCGCGTCTTCATCGGCAATCACCAGTACTTCAGAGGGGCCTGCCGGCATATCAATGGCTGCGCCGTTGTGGTCATTGCTCACCTGACGTTTGGCTTCAGTCACGAAGCGTTACCAGGGCCAAAAATCTTATCGACTTTGCTGACGGTTTCTGTGCCGTAAGCCATAGCTGCTACCGCCTGAGCGCCGCCTAGGTTATACACTTCATCGATGCCGCAAAGCTTGGCGACATAGAGAATTTCATCGGCGATGGGTGGCGGTGAGCAAAGCACGACTTTACGGCAACCTGCGATTTGCGATGGCACACCCAGCATCAACACAGTTGATGGCAATGGCGCACTGCCGCCGGGAATGTAAAGACCGACGCGGTTGATAGGGCGGGTGACCAGTTCACAAACCACACCTGGCATCGTTTCAACGGTCAAGGGCTGAGCCTTCTGCGCTTTGTGGAAGCAGGCAATGTTGTCGTAGGCCTGTTTGAGTGCCGTTTTGATTTCGTCGCCCAAACGGCTGTCTGCAGCGTCAATCTCATCTTGTGACACGCGGATATTTTCCGGTACCACTTTATCGAACTTTTCAGTGAGCGCTTTAAGAGCGGCATCACCACCAGTGCGGACTTCGCGGATAACACCTTCTACCGCTTCTGTGATAGACGCACTTTCAGAGATTGCGGGGCGCTCCAGCGCGTTTTCACGCTGGGTATCGCTGAGAGATTTCCAAACCACGGTTTTCATGGCTTACTCCATCATCTTTTCAATTGGCAGCACTAGAATGGAACTTGCACCCAGTGCTTTCAGTTTTTCCATGGTTTCCCAGAACAGGTTCTCTGTGCTCACAAGGTGAACAGCCACGCGCTGTTTGTCGTGTGCCAGTGGCAGGATAGTGGGGTCTTCAGCACCCGGCAGCAGTTCCACCACTTGCTCCAGCGTTTCGCTTGGCGCGTGCAACATGATGTACTTGGATTCTTTCGCCTGAATGACGCCATTCATGCGGGTCAGCAGGCGGTCGATCAGCTCAGCTTTATCAGGCGCAAACTCACCGGTGCGCTGAATCAGCACCGCTTTAGAGCGGAAAATAACTTCGGCTTCTTTCAGCCATTGGCTTCGAGGGTCGCGCCGGTAGACACCAAATCACAGATGGCATCTGCCAGGCCTGCGCGTGGTGCCACTTCAACGGAGCCGTTGAGCATACAGGTGCTGAATTTCACGTCTTGTTTGTCGAGGTAAGCTTTGAGGATGTTTGGATAAGTCGTTGCGATGCGCTTGCCAGCCAGATCCTGTGGGCCGTTGTAAGATTTGTCTTTGTCGATAGCGACAGAAAGGCGGCAACCACCGAAGTCGAGGCGGCGCAGTTTTACATACTCATTAGGCTCGCCCAGCGCAACACGCTCCAGACGGACTTCTTCCAGTTCGTTTTCGCCAATCACACCCAGATCGACGACACCGTCCATGATAAGACCCGGGATGTCATCATCGCGCACCAGTAGCAGGTCAATCGGCATGTTTTCGGCGTGGACGACCAGACGGTCACCGGAGAAGTTGATTTTGACGCCACAGCGCTTGAGCAGTTCCTGACACTCTTTTGCCAGGCGGCCTTTTTTCTGGATGGCAAGTCGTAGACGTTCTGTTTGCATGATCTTTTCCCTGTATCGTTGGCGCTGGAGACTTTCCTGTCCCTCAGTGCAATTTTTGAATCCTAAAAGTAAAAAACCCCCGGAAGGTGCTCTTCCGGGGGTCTGAATTTTGTGTTCGCTATGATGACCGTTGGAAGAACTTATCCTCGTCTTCCAGTCGAAACCACATCTCCCGAAAGACTACTCAGGATGGTGATGATGGTGAATGGTCATTAGCGATTTTTGCATATTTCTTTCTCTATTTATTGCAACGGGTAATCGTTTGCTTGGATTCCACACTAACAAACTCTTTAAATTTTGCAACAAGTAATTTGCCTGTTTAGCGAATTCGTTCGCAATGCCTGAATGAAGATAAATGGACAAAAACCAGTCACAGAGCAAGAGATTGAACATTAACCATGTATAAGTGTGGGATGAAGGCAGGGGTGACATGCTCAGGATGAAACTTAAGCAACAGTTTTGTTTCGTCTGCGTGGCAATGGCTTGGGGGTTGGACGCTCTTTGGGGTGGAAATTGTGGGCAGTAGTGGGTGGTTAGACGTAAATATCCAGCAAACCGTCATTTTTCTTTTTGTTCTCTGTGGGTGGTGCTTCCTGCTCTTCTTCGTTGCGCTCTTCTTCCTCAGCACGTTTTTGTTGCTGCTGTTTTGCCTTATCCTGTTTCAGGACATTACCCACCTTTTGGGGCGAGTAGTCAGAAATTTTGGGGAACCAATCCATCGTGTTGTCCTCATGGTTGCTTCCCCTATTTATCGGCATCCCACTAAAAAGCTTGATGCTTTTTTAATCGCAGGATTGAGTGCCGTTTAGCCGCAGCACTTTTTGTGCTTTTTGCCGCTGCCGCATGGGCAAGGATCGTTACGACCTACTTTCGCTGCCTTAGGGTATTCACCGTCAACGTAATACCACAGGGTTTGGCCGTCTTTTTCTTCAGTCAGAAAACGTGATTTTTCATGCAGGCAGTATTGTTTTCCGTCTTCATTGTAGTGGCTTTAAATTCGACAAAACCTTGCTTTCCGCCGTCGTCCACAGAGCTGGAAAGGACTTCCAGCATCAGCCACTCACTGTTAACAGATTGGGCAATCGCGTCGCGGTGCTGCTCCGCGCCACAAGAGACGTGATAGGTATCCACCACAAAGTCTACCAGCCCTTTTACGTGCGCAGCGTAGCGGGCGCGCATCAGTTTTTCTGGATGGTTTGCATTGGCGTGGTTTTGGTGCACAGGCTCACAGCATTCGTTATAGGGTTTTTGGCTGCCGCAAGGGCAAAGCGTCGAAGTCATGGGAATAAACCGCAGTAGTCAATATCGGCGGTATTTTCTCGGCGGGCAGGAGGGGAGTCAAGGTGAAGAAAAAACAAAGGCTGCATGAACCGCAGCCTTTATTCCTGGAACGGCATTCAATCAGAAAGCGTGGAGGTACCAGTCGTATTCCAAGTCGGTAATGTGGCGCTCAAATTGCTCCAGCTCTTTTTGTTTGCAGGTGACGAAGACATCGACAAAATCTGTCCCCAAATAATGACGCATCACCTCCGAGCCATCCAGCTCCCGCAGGGCATCACGCAGGTTAGTGGGAAGCGTTAGCTCGTCTTCTTTGTCGTAAGCGCTGCCGACAGTCGGTGCTGGTGGCTCAATCTTGTTTTCAATCCCGTACAGGATAGAGGCGAGCAGCGCACTCATCATCAGGTACGGGTTGGCATCTGTGCCTGCGATGCGGTGCTCAATGCGGGTGGCTTCCGGGGTATCGATAGGAATACGCAGTGCTGTGGTGCGGTTCTCAATCCCCCAGCTTGGGGAGCAAGGCACGTAAAAGTCCGGGCCGAAGCGACGGTACGAATTGATGTTCGGACAAAGGATCGCCATGTATTCGGGCAACAGCTTCAACATACCGCCGAGTGCATAGCGAATGGTGTTGGTAAGTTCACCTTCCACTTCAGGTTGGAAAATGTTCCTTCCGTCTTCATCAATCAGACTGATATGCAAGTGCATGCCATTGCCCGCCTGATCTGCGTAAGGCTTGGCCATAAAGGTGGAGTCCAACTGGTGGACATGCGCCGTTTGCTTGATAACCCGTTTTAGCAACATGGCGTGATCACAGGAAGCTTGTGGATCGCCGACATGGTTGAGGTTAATTTCAAACTGTCCGGGGGCGGATTCCGCCACAATGGCGTCTGCCGGAAGCCCTGTGCTCGGGCACCATCAATGATGTCGGTAAGAAGGTCGGCATAGTGGTCTAAATCATCCAGCGAATAGACCTGGGTTGTCGCAGGGCGCTTGCCCGTGACGGGCGATACCGGTGGCATAGGGACTTTGCCCGGGGCTCTGCCGTCAACGAGGTAAAACTCAATCTCGAATGCAGATACGGCTGTCAGCCCCTTTTCCTTGAGCTTACGCACAATGCGGTTGAGGACCATACGTGGGTCGGCAAAGAAGGGAGTGGTTTCGTCTTCGTACATCTGCAGCAGAACCTGAGCGATGGGGCGCTGTTGCCAAGGCTGCATAGACAGCGTGCCGCCTACCGGATAACAGAATGCATCAGACTCACCAATTTCAATGCCAAGGCCGGTTTCTTCTACAGAGGTACCGGTGATATCCATGCCGAAGATAGACAGCGGCATGCCGATACCATGGTCGTACGCAGCGGCCAGTTTGTTTTTCTCAATGCGTTTGCCACGAACGATACCGTTCATATCAATGATCAAAAGATCGACGTACTCAATGCCAGGATGTTTTGACAGAAATTCAAGCGCTTCCGACGCGCTCGGCAACTGCGAGTCTTCCTGGGTAAACATTTCCCTGTCTGTTTGATATCGCATGCAACACCTTCCTGAGTGTAAATTATATCAATCACCTTCCGGTATACTGCTGAGTGAATAGTAAAGCCTTGATAAAGTCAACTGCGTCGCAGGTCACAACCCCCGTCTTTTGGCCTCAAATCAATACGATAAGCGTGGAGAAATCAGGGGATTAGCAATGTTAAGAAAATGATAAATAAATCTATCTATTTTGTTGTGCGTGTCACTTGCGTAATTTATTTTTAACGTGTAGCGTTTTAAAAAATGAACGCAAAGTAGTGCGATCCGTCGAAAAAAGGGTGGAACGCAAAAGCGGATAAAAACCGAGGGTGATATGACAGAAGCAACAATCCCACTGATAGGTGTGACCGGCTGTACGTCGCAGCTTGGGCTTCATCCTTTCCACATCTGCGGCGACAAGTATGTGCGCAGTATTGTGGACGGGGTCGGAGGCTGTCCGGTGATTGTTCCTGCATTGGGTGATGCTCTGCCTTTGAAGCGTTTACTTTCATCGTTGGATGGCATCCTATTCACCGGTTCCCCGTCCAATATCGAACCCCATCATTATCAGGGCGCACCAAGTGACCCGGATACCCACCACGACCCTGCCCGTGATGCCACCACTTTGCCATTGATGGCACTGGCGCTTGAGCTTGGGATTCCTGTGCTGGCAATTTGCCGCGGCTTTCAGGAAATGAATGTGGTGATGGGGGGAACGCTACACCAGAAACTGCACGAAGTCGGTGGCTATATCGAACACCGGGAAGACAAAACAGCCACCGTTGATATCCAATACGGTATTTCCCACACCATCAATATCGAACCCGGGGGGCTGCTCTGCGAGGCTTGGGGCCGCACCTCTGCTGACGTTAACTCTGTCCATACCCAGGGCATCGACAGATTAGGCAAAGGATTGCGGCCGGAAGCGTACGCGCCCGACGGACTGATAGAGGCCTTCTCTGTTATTGATGCGAAAAATTTCGCGATGGGAGTTCAGTGGCATCCTGAGTGGGAAGTCACAAAAAATCCCTTTTATTCCGCTATCTTCGAAGTATTTGGGGAAGCATGCCGGATAAAGGCGAAACTGCGTGGGAATAGTTATGGATAAGCTAAAAAAGTGGTTAAAGGAAAACGAAATTACAGAAGTGGAATGTGTGGTGAGCGATCTCTCCGGCATTGCACGGGGGAAAATTGCACCGGTCGATAAGTTCCTGAATGAAGGGGAGATGCGGTTGCCGGAAAGCGTTCTGTTGCAAACCGTGACGGGCGATTATGTCGATGACGATATCTACTACGCCCTGTTGGATGAAGCGGATATTGACTTCATCTGTAAACCGGATGAAGACGCTGTCTACCTGCTGCCATGGACAATTGAAAAAACTGCCCAGATTATTCACGACACCTTCGACAAAATGGGCAATCCGATTGAGCTGACACCGCGAAACGTGCTGAAGCGCGTGCTCAAACTCTATGATGATCGCGGCTGGAAACCGGTTGTGGCACCGGAAATGGAATTTTATCTGACCGCCCGCTGTGAAGATCCGGACTTGCCGCTTGAGCCGCCGGTTGGACGCTCTGGTCGTGTGGAAACCGGCCGTCAGTCATTTTCGATCGATGCCGCCAACGAATTCGACCCTTTGTTCGAAGACATGTATGAGTGGTGTGAAACCCAAGGACTGGCGATTGATACCCTGATCCACGAAGAGGCGTTGCCCAGATGGAAATCAACTTCCGTCATGGTGACCCGCTGATCCTCGCCGATCAGGTGTTTCTGTTTAAACGCACCTTACGTGAAGCAGCCCTGAAGCATCAGGTTGTCGCCACTTTTATGTCAAAACCCATCACTGATGAGCCGGGCAGTGCCATGCACCTGCACCAGAGCATCGTCGACACCAAAACCGGCAAGAACGTCTTTACCAATGAAGACGGGACAAGCTCTTCACTTTTCTACGGACACATTGCTGGTCTGCAGCAGTTTATTCCTGAAATGCTGCCGCTGTTTGCGCCGAACGTGAACTCATTCCGCCGCTTCCTGCCGGATACCTCCGCGCCGGTCAATGTGGAATGGGGTGAGGAAAACCGCACCTGTGGCCTTCGGGTACCCAGTTGTTCACCACAGGCTCGCCGGGTGGAAAACCGTCTGCCAGGCGCCGATGCTAACTGCTACCTCGCCATTGCCGCCAGCCTGCTGTGTGGCTACATCGGCATGATCCGCGAGTTGAAACCAACGCCACCTGCCCAGGGGCGTGGCTATGAAATTCGCAGCCCAACCCTGCCTTACACCCTGGAATACGCCCTTGAACGTATGGAGAACTGCGACGAAGTGGCGGAGTACCTTGGAGAGTCCTTTGCGCGCGGATTTATTGCCGTTAAACGCAAAGAGCAGGAAAACTTCAAGCGCGTGATCAGCTCTTGGGAACGCGAGTTCCTGTTGCTGACGGTGTAACGAATCCTTTCTATTTCCTTGCCCGCGTAAGGCGGGCAACAACCCGAATACATGGATGTGGAGGCAGACATGACCCACGTTGAGCAGTACACGGATACACAAACACTTCAGGCGCTGGATAACGCGCATTACCTTCACCCTTTCAGTGACCACAAAGCCTTGCGTGAAAAAGGCGCGCGCATGATTGTGCGTGCCCAGGGTGTATATATCTGGGACAGCGATGGCAACCGTATCCTGGATGGTATGGCGGGACTGTGGTGTACCAACATTGGCTATGGCGAAAAGCGCCTTGCAGACGCCGCCCACCGCCAGATGATAGAACTGCCGTACTACAACAGCTTCTTCCAGTGCGCCCATCCACCTGTGGTGGAACTGGCAAAAGAAATCGCTGATCTTGCGCCTGAACATATGAACCAGGTGTTCTTTACCGGTTCGGGCTCTGAGTCAAACGATACGGTGCTGCGCATGGTTCGCCATTACTGGACGCTCAAAGGCCAGCCTGAAAAATTCACCATCATTGGCCGTCATAACGGGTATCACGGTTCCACAGTCGCAGGTGCCAGCCTTGGCGGCATGAAAGCCATGCACAAACAGGGTGGCTTGCCGATCCCCGGCATTCACCACATAGCGCAGCCTTACTGGTTTGGTGAAGGTGGTGACCTGACGCCGGAAGAATTTGGTATTCAGGCAGCACAAGAGCTGGAAAAAGCGATTCTGGAAATCGGTGAAGACAAGGTCGCGGCATTTATCGCTGAGCCTATTCAGGGCGCGGGCGGGGTGGTGATCCCACCGTCAACCTACTGGCCGGAAATCAACCGTATCCTGGCGAAATACGACATCCTGATGGTGGCCGATGAAGTGATTTGTGGGTTTGGACGCACCGGCGAGTGGTTTGGCTCCCAAACGTTCGGCATCAAGCCGGATTTTATGCCCATCGCAAAAGGCATGACGTCAGGTTATATCCCGATGGGCGGGGTGATCGTCAGTGACCGTGTCGCCGATCTCTTTGAAGAGAAAGGCGGTGATTTCAACCACGGTTACACTTATTCCGGACACCCGGTATCCGCGGCAGTGGCGCTGGAAAACCTGCGGGTAATGAAAGAAAAGAACCTGGTTGAGTATGTCAAAAATGACATTGGCCCTTACCTTCAGGCTCAGTGGCAAACGCTGGCAGATCATCCGTTGGTGGGCGAGGCGCGAGGCTTAGGCTTGGTGGCCGCCATCGAACTGGCAAAAGATAAAGTCACCCGTAGCCGTTTTAATGAATCAGTCGGTGTCGGCACTGTTTGCCGAGACATCAGCGTCGAGAATGGTCTGGTAATGCGTGCGTGTGGCGACACATGATCATCAGCCCGCCACTGGTGATCACCCACGCTGAAGTGGATGAGCTTATCCATAAAGCGAGGCTGACACTGGATTTAACCTTGCAGCACCTGAAAGACCAAGGTGTGGTTTAGTACTGAACAAGATTTCGTAATCTGCTGGCACTGTGTGCGAGCAAACCATCAAGGCCAGATGACGGTCATCTGGCCTGGACATTGGAATGTAGTACCGCTCAGAAGGGACTGAGCCAAAAGGAGAAAACATGAAGATGGTTATCCGTAAAAAAGTGACCGCCATTGTGATGGCGGGGCTGATGGTTTCCACCGGGCTACACGCTGAAGAAATTCTGCGCATCTACAACTGGAGTGATTACATCGCGGAAGACACGATTGAAAACTTCGAGAAAGAAACCGGTATCAAAGTGACGTACGACGTTTACGACAGTAACGATGTGCTGGAAGCGAAACTCCTCTCAGGAAACTCAGGTTACGATCTGGTTGTTCCTTCAAACAATTTCCTCGCCAAGCAGATCAAAGCCGGTGCGTTCCAGCCGCTGGATAAAAGTTTGCTGACCAACATGGGCAACCTTGATCCGAAACTGATGAAGCGACTGGAAATGGCAGATCCGGGTAACCAGTATGCTATCCCGTATATGTGGGGTACCAACGGCATTGGCTATAACGTGGAAAAAGTGAACGCCATCCTTGGGGATGACATGCCAGAGAACAAGCTCGATTTGCTGATGGATCCCAAGTATGTCTCCAGACTGCAGGAGTGCGGAGTCGCCATGCTGGATTCTGCGGATGAAGTGCTGCCACAGGTGCTGCAATACCTGGGTCTTAACCCCAATTCCACCGACAAAAAAGACTACGAAAAAGCGGCAGAAGCATTGGCGAAAATCCGCCCTTATATTACCTACTTCCATTCATCGCGCTATATCACTGACTTAGCCAACGGCGATATTTGTCTGGCCTTTGGCTTCTCAGGTGATGTGTTCCAGGCGGCTTATCGTGCAGAAGAAGCCGACAATGGGCAGGTGATTGACTACGCGATCCCTAGCGAAGGTGCCAACATCTGGTTCGATATGATGGCGATTCCGGCTGATGCGAAAAATGCCAAAAACGCACACATCTTTATGAACTATATCCTGCGTCCTGAAGTGGTTGCGCCAATCACAGACTACGTGGCCTACGCAAACCCCAATCCTGCTTCCAATGCACTGATTGATCAGGAAGTGCTGAACAATCCTGCCATTTATCCGACACCGGAAGTGATGGACAAACTGTTTGTGTCCGAAGTGATGCCGCTGAAAATCAGCCGGGTGAAAAACCGTCTTTGGACACGGATGAAAACCGGCCAGTAACACCAGAATCGGGAGCTGAGCAATCAGCTCCCATTTTGAATGTTCTATGTCTGGGAGTCACAGGGAGGATCAGATGGTTACCAGCAAACCCAATGGAAATGGCAACAGTGGGGTGAAAAAGCCCGACCTGTTGAAAATCGACCGCATCAGCAAACTGTTTGGTGATGTCCGCGCTGTCGATGATGTGTCCCTGACCATTGAAAAGGGCGAGATATTCTCCCTGCTTGGCGGGTCGGGCTCAGGTAAATCGACGCTTTTGCGCATTCTGGCAGGGTTTGAAAAACCTTCCAGCGGCAGGATTTACCTCGATGGTGAAGACATCACCGACATGGCGCCCTATGACAGGCCCATCAATATGATGTTCCAGTCCTACGCGCTATTCCCGCACATGACCGTTGAGCAGAATATTGCGTTTGGTTTGAAGCAGGACAGACTGAAAAAAGCCGAGATTCAGGATCGCGTCAAAGAGATGCTCAAGCTGGTACACATGGAGCAATACGCCAAGCGGAAGCCGCATCAGCTCTCCGGTGGTCAGCGTCAGCGTGTCGCCCTTGCACGTTCATTGGCAAAACGCCCCAAACTCCTGCTTCTTGATGAACCTATGGGCGCGCTGGATAAGAAACTGCGTAACCAGATGCAGCTGGAAGTGGTCGATATCCTTGAGCGCGTCGGCGTGACCTGTGTGATGGTCACCCACGATCAGGAAGAAGCCATGACCATGGCTGGGCGCATCGCCATTATGCATGAAGCTGGATTGCCAGATAGGCACCCCAACCGACATTTATGAAAGCCCGAACAGCCGGATGATTGCCGAATTTATCGGCTCGGTGAACCTGTTCGAAGGCGAAATTGTGGTGGATGAAACCGACCACTGTGTCATTGAATCGCGTGATACTGCGCAACAGATTTATGTCGGCCACGGCGTGGCGACCAATGTGGAAGACAGGAAAGTCTGGCTCGCATTACGCCCGGAAAAAGCGATTATCAGCGGGAAAAACCGGAAGGGGAGTACAACTGGTCAAAAGGCTCGGTGTATGACATTGCCTACCTAGCGGTACGTCCGTTTACTACGTGAAGCTGCCCAGCAATAAAGTCGTGATGTGCAGCATGGCAAATATCTCCCGCCGTCAGGATCGTCCAACCTGGATGATGAAGTGTATATCAGCTGGGAGGCCACCGGTGGCGTGGTATTGCGCGTATGACAGCCGTATCCAACTCGCCGGTAAAAAGTGAACCGGCCAAAAAAACACCGCATAAAACGCGGATGCTCTTTCCCAAAGGGCGGCACATTACCATGGGGATCCCGTATCTCTGGCTGCTGCTCTTTTTTGCTATCCCGTTTCTGATCGTTTTTAAAATCAGCTTTTCTATGGCTGCACTGGCTATCCCGCCTTATGAGGCCGTGGTGGCTACGTGGATGAAGTCATTGAAATCACCCTGAATCTGGAAAACTACCTGCGGATTCTGGATGACAACCTGTATTACATGGCCTACCTCAGCTCGCTGAAGATAGCCTTCATTTCCACATTGGGTTGCCTGTTTCTGGGTTATCCCATGGCCTATGCCATTGCCCGCGCGCCTGCAAAAAACCAGACAGTGTTGCTGCTGCTGATCATGTTGCCGTCCTGGACGTCGTTCCTGATCCGTGTTTACGCCTGGATGGGGCTGCTCAGCAACACCGGGATTATCAACAACGCTTTGATGTGGCTTGGCGTGATCTCGGAGCCGATTCAAATCCTCAATACCAACATCGCGGTGTATATCGGCATTGTCTACACCTACCTGCCGTTTATGGTGCTGCCCCTATACGCCAATCTGGTGAAACTCGACGGCAGCTTGCTGGAAGCGGCGGCGGATCTGGGCTCACGCAACTTCAACACCTTCTGGAAAGTCACACTGCCGCTGTCCAAAGGCGGGATTATTGCCGGTTCCATGTTGGTGTTTATCCCTGTGGTGGGCGAAGTGGTGATTCCTGAGCTGCTCGGCGGCCCGGAAACCCTGATGATAGGTAAGGTGCTGTGGCAGGAATTCTTCAACAACCGTGACTGGCCGGTAGCGTCAGCACTGGCGATTGTGATGCTGCTGTTGCTCATCATTCCAATCACCTTGTTCCACCATTATCAATCCAAGGATATGGAGACTGACCGATGAAACGCTGGCAATTTTCGACGGTCATGCTTTGGGTAGCTTGTTGTTTCTCTACCTGCCCATGCTGATCCTGATCATCTACTCGTTCAATGCGTCCAAACTGGTCACGGTGTGGGGTGGATTCTCACCCAAATGGTATGGCGAGCTGTTTAAGGATGAGCAAATCCTGGAAGCGGTCTGGACCAGTTTGCGTATCGCGTTTTTCAGTTCCACCATGCCGTCATCATCGGCACACTCGCCGCATTTGTGATGACCCGTTTCCGCCGCTCGTGGGGACGCCTGACACTGTCAAATATGATCACCGCGCCGCTGGTTATGCCGGACGTGATCATCGGTCTGTCCCTGTTGCTGCTGTTTGTGCAGATGGGAGAACTGTTCGGCTGGCCGGCAGAGCGGGGGATGACCACAGTGTGGATCGCCCACTCAACCTTCTGTGCCGCATACGTCGCTGTCGTGGTGTCATCGCGCCTGCGCGAACTGGATTTTTCCATCGAAGAAGCCGGCATGGATTTGGGCGCGACACCGTTTAAAGTGTTCTTTGTGATCACCGTGCCATGATAGCCCCGGCGCTGGTGGCTGGCTGGTTACTCAGCTTCAGCCTGTCGCTGGATGATTTGGTGATTGCCAGCTTTGTCTCTGGCCCCGGCTCAACCACCTTACCGATGGTGGTTTTCTCATCGGTGCGTTTGGGGGTATCGCCAAAAATCAACGCGCTGGCGACCATTATCATCGTGGTTGTCTCTCTGTTTGCGTTCCTGTCGTGGTACATCGCACGACGCGCTGAGCAGAAATCACTGGATGAAATAAAACGCCTCAATCAAGAAATTGAACAACAGTAGGAATGCCATCATGCAGGAAGCAGGTACTATCCCAATGCAACAACGCACCCAAACGGCCAGTCAGGCTCATGCGCCTTCCTATTATGCCGCTTCGGCCAATCCGTCGCCGATGCGCGAGGTGTTGAAGGAAGACATCACGGCGGATGTTTGTATCGTGGGCGCCGGGTATACCGGCCTTTCGTCAGCGCTGCATTTGCTGGAAGCCGGATTCAACGTCGTCGTGTTGGAAGCGGCGAAGGTGGGTTGGGGCGCGTCAGGCCGCAATGGCGGCCAAATCGTCAACAGTTTCAGCCGCGATATCGATGTCATTGAGAAAACGGTCGGCAAACAGAAAGTTGCCCTGTTTGGCGAGATGGCATTTGAAGGCGGCAAAATCATCCGTGAACGGGTGAATAAATACGGCATTGAATGCGATCTAAAAGATGGTGGGATTTTCGCTGCCCTCAACAAAAAGCAGATGCAGGAGCTTGAGCATCAAAAGGCACTGTGGGAGAAGTATGGCAACGACCATCTCGAACTGCTGGATGCCAAGGATATCCAGAATGCGGTGGCGACGGAGCGCTATGTCGGCGGGCTGTTGGATATGTCCGGTGGGCATATCCACCACTGAACTTGGCATTGGGTGAAGCGGCGGCGGTCGAAAGCCTGGGGGGCAAAATCTATGAACAGTCTGCGGTGGTGAACATTGAGCGGGGTGAGCCTGCCAAAGTGATCACTGAACAGGGATCTGTCACGGCAAACTTTGTGATTGTGGCGGGAAATGCTTATCTCGGCGGACTGGTACCAGAACTTCGCGCCAAGTCCATGCCCTGCGGGACACAGGTGATCACGACGGAGCCGTTGAGCGAAGAGTTAGCGGCCAGTTTGCTGCCACAGGACTACTGCGTCGAGGACTGTAACTACCTGCTGGATTATTACCGCCTCTCCGGTGACAAGCGGCTCATCTATGGCGGCGGTGTTGTCTATGGCGCTCGCGATCCGGCAGATATCGACGCGATAATCCGCCCGAAAATGCTGAAAACCTTCCCTCAACTGGCAAACGTCAAGATTGATTACCGCTGGACGGGCAATTTCCTGCTTACCTTGTCACGTCTGCCACAGGTTGGCCGTATCGGCAGCAATATCTATTACTCCCAGGGTTGCAGTGGTCACGGCGTGACTTATACGCATCTGGCAGGCAAGTTGATGTCGGAAGTGTTGAAGGGACAAGCGGAGCGTTTTGATGCCTTTGCCAGCCTGCCGCATCTGCCATTTCCTGGTGGACACCTGATGAGTATTCCGTTTTCAGCACTGGGCGCTTGGTATTACTCAGTGCGGGATAAATTCGGTATCTAGAAAGAAAAAACGCCCGGCGGTCATCCGGGCGTTTTTTAGAAGTTGGCTGGCGTGGTTGCGCTGAACAGGCGGCAGGTGGTTTCAAACGGGTTGTTGAAACGGTGTGGCCGGTTACTGTCGAAGTAGTAACTGTCACCGGTTTCCAGAACGAAGATGTCCTCACCGACAGTCAATTCCAGTTTTCCTTCAATCACCAGTCCGGCTTCTTCGCCTTCATGCTGCAGCATTTCATCACCGGAATGGGCACCTGGCGGGTAGGTTTCCGAAAGCACTGAAATCGCTCGGCTTGGAAACTCTTTACCAATCAGTTTCATTGAGACCTTATCATCACCGATTTCCAGCAAATCCTGTTGGCGATAGACCACGGGAATGGTGTCATTTTGCCCAACATCAGCGGCAAAGAATTCAACCAGTGACATGGGAATACCGGAAAGGACTTTTTTCAGAGAGCTGACGGATGGGCTAACGCTGTTTTTCTCAATCATCGAGATCGTACTGTTTGTCACACCCGCACGTTTGGCGAGTTCTCGTTGTGATAAGCCACGATTTTTTCTGACCGCCTTGAGGTTTGCACCAATATCCAATGTCACGCTCTCCTTTTTTGAATGGCGTAAAACCACACTGTAATAGATTTTGAACAAGCAATCCTACTTTTACATGGCAAGTTATCAATGTTTTTGTGATGTCATCTTCACAATGTTAAAAATATTCATCATGTGTCGATAGAATGATGCGACCTGTTTCCGCATGAATAGTATGAAGTGAAGTACGGCAGGATAGGGAGTCTGGCGGACTGTTCAGTGGCAGTAAAAACCACCGTGCATAGCTCTCGTTGTGTGTAATTTTCACTTCACTCAATTGTGAGGTTTGCAGTAATCTTTGTTAATTATATTTTACAAGGAAAGTAAAAATGGCTCACACCGCTTCGAACCTTCCCCATGCCAATTCTTACTACGCCGCAACGGCAAAATACCCGCAGCGATATCCGGCTCTGACGGAATCGATCACGGCGGATGTCTGCATTGTAGGGGGGGGATTCAGCGGCGTTAACAGTGCTATTGAGCTGGTACTTCGGGGCTATTCGGTGGTGGTGCTGGAGGCAAACAAGATTGGCTGGGGTGCATCAGGCCGCAATGGCGGAGAGCTTATCCGTGGCATCGGTCATGGCATTGAGCAGTTCACCAACCAGATCGGTAAAGAAGGGGTGGCTGCTATCAGCCAAATGGGGGTTGAAGCGGTACAGATCGTAAGAGATCGGGTTGCAACTTTTAAAATTGATTGCGATCTGGCAATGGGATATTGCGATCTTGCGTTAAAGCCAGCCCATATAAAAGAGATGCAGGAAGATTATGACGATCTGAAAGCGCAGGGGTATCCCCATGAACTTCGAATGATGAATAAAGACGAGCTGAGCGAGGTCATTGGCTCTGAGCGTTATCTCGGCGGTATGCTGGATATGGGCAGTGGGCATTTGCATCCACTGAATCTGGTAACCGGAGAAGCCTCGGCGGCGGCAAGTTGGGGTGAAGTTTTTCGAAGATAGCGCAGCGGTTGAAATCATCAAAGGCAAACAACCTGTGGTAAAAACGGCCACCGGACAGGTTAAGTGCGACTTTCTGCTGTTGGCGGGCAATGCTATATCGGGCATAAACTGGAGCCTTATATCGGCGGCAAGGTTCTCCCGGCTGGAAGCTATGTGATCGCTACCGAGCCGCTTACTGATGAGCAGGTTGCCAGCACCATCCCGAAAAATATGGCGTTTGCCGATCTCAGTATTGCGCTGGATTACTATCACCTTTCCGGCGATAACCGGCTCTTGTTCGGTGGGCTATGTACCTACTCGGGGAAAGATCCGAAAGACATCACCGGCGCTTTGCTGCCAAACCTGGAGCGTGTATTCCCGCAACTGAAAGGCGTTGGCATTGATTTCGAATGGGGCGGCATGATTGGTATTGGCGCCAACCGACTGCCACAAATCGGCCGGTTGCCGGATGCCCCCAATATCTTCTATGCGCAGGCTTATTCGGGTCATGGTGTAAACGCGACCCACATGGCGGGCAAAGTCATCGCCGAGGCCATTTCCGGCACCGCAGAGCGCTTCGATGTGTTTGCGAAGGTTAAGCACATGACCTTCCCCGGCGGGCCAATGTTCCGCTCGCCTTTGTTGGCGGTCGGTATGGCATATCACCGCATCAAGGAAGTGCTGCAATAGACGGCAGGGTTGAGCTTAAAGAGTGCCAGGATAGGCTCACAAACAAGGAACGGAATGAAAGGAGGAGCTTCGAAAGGGCTCCTTTTATCGTATTGATTTTCTGAGCCAAAAGTGCAAATCTAAGTTTGAAATATTTAGTTACATTTTACATTCAGCATTCGCATAGCTGACAGTTTCTTCTGATCACGCAATTCACTACTATCCACGCCCTTTTTCTATAAGTTAGGCATTGCCATTGGGCAGTGTTTTCCCCTTCCATTTCGATCATGTTCAAAATCAATCCGAACAAGCATTTTATTCTTCGCTGTGTGTTATTCAGCGCGCTGTTTCTAACAATATCGTTTTCAACCTTGTGGTATCACATCGTGTCTTACCATGGCGAAATGGACGAGCGGGTAGCGGCAAGACAATTGGCGTTGGTGGAAAGCCAGCAACTGTATGTTCATTCAACACTGCAATCGGTGGTGAAGGATACCGTTTTCCTGTTGGATATGGTTTACCAGTCCCGAATCTTTGACTACCTCGATCAGTCTTCCCCTGATAAGCAACAAAAGATTGTCGACTTTGAAAACATGCTGCTCTCCTTCGTTGAGCGTAAAGGCGTTTATGATCAGGCTCGTTATCTTGATTTGTCGGGGACAGAGCGTATTCGCGTCAACTACAACAACGGCAAGCCCGCGATTGTCCCGCCGGGGAATTACAGGAAAAAAGCGGTCGCTACTATCTTCAGGAAACGTTAATGCTTGAAAGGGATGGTATTTTCATCTCTCCCTTGGATCTCAACGTTGAAAACGAGAAGCTGGAAAATCCGGTGAAGCCAATGCTTCGTGTCGCTATCCCCGTGTATGACGCCAACGAACAAAAAGCAGGGATCATTGTGCTGAACTATCTTGCGTCTAACCTCTTCGAGGGACTTCGCGCTCTATTGCTGCAAGATGAATCCATTTGTGAAAAATTCAGTGGTAGTGATGCAGGGTATTTTCTGGCTAACCTGGATGGGCATTATTTGGTGAACAGCTTTGCTCCGGCAAAAGAATTTTCATTCATGTATCCAGAGCGGGAGCAGCACTTCATCCACAAGGATTACCCCAGTCTTTCCCCTGTGATTGACGACGTGGGTGTACGACAAGTCCGCACAGAAGAAGGAATGTTCACTTTTGTCAGTATTGGCTCTCAAAGTGGCAAGAACCCTTATTGTTTGGGTGACTTTCATGTGAAAAGTGGGCCTTACACCAGTTGGCGCTTGGTGCTGTTTTTGCCGCACAACAATAAAAGCTATGTCTATGAACTCTGGAACGGCTATAGCGCACTGGTTGCATTTATGATTTTTGCCAGTTTGATGTCTGGTTATGTCACTGCCCAGTACTTACAAAATAAAAAGCTGGCGGACTATCATATTTATCATCTCGCCCATACCGATGCCTTAACAGGTTTGGAAAACCGGATGTCTTTTGAGAAGAAAACGCAAACGGCATTGTCATCAAACAAAGGCGGCTATCTGGTGTATCTCGACCTGGACGATTTTAAATGTATCAATGACAGGCTGGGTCATGCTGCGGGAGATGCAGTGCTGCTGCATATCGCTGACGCACTGAGAACCACCTTCTGTGACAGCGCAATTTTGGGGCGTCTGGGCGGCGATGAGTTTGTCGCTTACGTCAGTGAAACCAAAAGTATGGAAGAGATCGAAGGGCACGTGACATTGCTGTTGGAAAACATCATGCAGCCAGTCTGGTATGAAGAGACAAAACTCACGATTGCGTCCAGCGTCGGAGGTGTGCGTATTCACCAGCGTGATATGCATTTGTCTGACCTGATGAAAGATGCAGACGCCGCAATGTATCTTGCCAAAAAGAATGGAAAAGGCGGATTTCATCTTGAAGATCTAGCCTAGCGCTAGCGGGGTTTTGCATCCTTTTTCCTCTACTTTTAAACGCCTCACGCATCCGCGTGGGGCGTTTTTGTTATTTTTTGTCCGTGAATACGGTCTATACCTGTCTGTGCCAGATATCGAAGGATGATTTGGCGATTAAGACCTATTCTGGTTGAAGAAAAGATAAGGAGTCAGGCATGGCGGCGAAAAGAAGCAAAGTCACCTTTGTAAGTAATGGGCATGAATTGGCAGGTATGCTTGAAACGCCTGAAAACAGCGCCCGAGGGTATGCCCTGTTTGCACACTGCTTTACCTGTGGCAAGGACGTGGCTGCTGCCTCGCGGATTTCCCGTGCCTTGGTGAACATCGGCTTCGCGGTGTTCCGCTTTGACTTTACCGGACTTGGCAGCAGCGACGGTGATTTTGCCAATACCAATTTCTCTTCCAACGTTCAGGATCTGGTGGCTGCGGCGGATTTTTGCGTGACAACTATGAAGCGCCATTGCTTTTGATTGGGCACAGTCTTGGCGGTAGGGCGGTGATTTCTGCAGCGCGCCAAATCCCGGAGGTTGCTGCGGTCGCGACTATTGGTGCGCCGGCCGATGCTGAGCACGTGTCGAAACAGTTTTCTGCCCACATTAAAACTATCGAAGCAGAGGGCGAGGCTGAGCTGACGCTGGCAGGGCGTCCGTTTACCATCAAAAAGCAATTCCTGGACGATATCCGTGAAGAGAATGACGATATCGAAAACCTGCGCGTGCCCCTGTTGGTGATGCATTCACCTATCGACAACATTGTTCTCATCAAAGAAGCCGAGAAAATCTATACACGCGCCAAGCACCCGAAAAGCTTTGTCACCCTGGATACGGCTGACCACCTTCTTACCAATAAAGACGACGCCCAGTATGTGGCAGAGATGATTGCGGCATGGTCACACCGCTATATTGACCGGGCATCGCCCATCAAAGAGGCGGAAGTGGCGTCACACGCGGTGAAGTGCTGGTGTTGGAGCATAACAAACAGTTTACCCGCACTATCCAGACTGACCATCACCAGTGGTTTGCCGATGAGCCTGTCGACTACGGTGGCGATAATCTGGGGCCGGATCCCTACGAGCATGTTTTGGCCGGGTTGGGTGCCTGTACTTCCATGACCCTGCGCATGTATGCCAACCGGAAAAAGCTGCCGCTGGATGGTGTGAAAGTGACACTGCGTCACAGCCGCCATCACGGTGAGGATTGTGAGCATTGCGATGAAGACAATGCCAAGGTGGAGGTGATGTCCCGTGAAATCGAGCTATTTGGTGATTTAACCGATGGTGAGCGTCAACGCCTGCTGGAAATCGCCGATAAGTGTCCGGTACACAAAACGCTGGAAGGGAAAATCGTGATCACCACAGCGCTGAAAGAAAAGTAATCGCATACCCAAACGAGAAGACCGGCAAATCTGCCGGTCTTTTCGTTTTCATCAAAGGGTCAAGGTTAGAGCGCAATCCAGGTGGCTTTGACTTCGGTATATTTCTCGAAAGCGTGGAGGGATTTGTCGCGGCCATTGCCGGATTGTTTGTAGCCGCCAAACGGTGCGGTCATGTCACCGCCGTCATAGTGGTTAATCCATACCATACCGGTGCGCAGCGCTTTCGCCGTTTTGTGCGCTTTACTGATGTTTGATGTCCACACGGCTGCTGCCAGGCCGTAGTCGGTGTCATTGGCGATAGCCACGGCTTCTTCGGCGCTGTTGAACGTGATCACTGACAATACCGGGCCGAATATCTCCTCCCGGGCAATCGGCATCTGGTTGTTCACATTATCGAACACCGTCGGCTCCACAAATAAACCGCCGGTTTCTGCCATTACACGCTTGCCACCACACACCATAGTTGCACCGCCTTGTGCGCCTTTTTCAATATATGTCAGTACGGTATCCAACTGTTGTTGGTCAACAACGGCACCGACCTGTGTGTCAGGATCCAGCGGGTGGCCGGGTTGCCAGTTTTGAAGTTGCTGGGCGACCTTTTCAACAAAGGCATCTTTGATAGAGGCTTCGACTAACAAGCGGGAGCCTGCGGTACACACTTCACCCTGGTTGAAGGCGATGGCTGAAGCGGCAGCTTCTGCGGCTGCATCCAAATCCGGTGCATCGGCAAACACGATGTTCGGGCTCTTGCCACCGGCTTCCAGCCATACCCGCTTCATGTTGGACTCACCGGCGTAAATCATCAGTTGTTTGGCTATCTTGGTCGAACCGGTAAATACCAGCGTATCGACATCCATGTGCAGTGCCAGCGCTTTGCCGACGGTGTGTCCAAAGCCCGGAAGAACATTCAGTACACCTGCTGGCATACCCGCTTCCATCGCCAGTTGGCCGAGGCGGATAGCGGTAAGCGGTGATTTTTCTGAGGGTTTCAGGATCACTGAGTTACCGGCAGCGAGGGCAGGGCCAGCTTCCAGCAAGCCATCAGCATCGGGAAGTTCCACGGCACGATAGCCGCCACAACGCCGACGGGTTCGCGGGTGACCATACCAATTTCATTGTGCGGCGTAGGGGCGAGTTCATCGTAAATTTTATCAACCGCTTCGCCTGACCAGCGAATGGCGCGGGCGGCACCTGCTACATCGACGGCTTTGGAATAACGGATAGGCTTACCCATATCCAGCGTTTCCAGGAGAGCAAGCTCGTCGCCGTTTTCTTCAATCAGTTCAGCAAAACGGATAACGACTTTCTTTCGCTCAGCCGGAGGAAGTTGTGCCCATGCGCCGGATTCGAACATCGCGCGGGCATTACTTACGGCTAGGTTGGCGTCGGCAAGATCGCAGCTGGCAACATTCGCCAAAATCCGCCCGTCAACCGGGCTGATACAGGCGAAGGTGTCGCCGGATTCGGCATCACGAAGCTCCCCTCCAATCAATGCCTGTCCTTTAATTTCGAGCGATTGAGCGAGTGTTTCCCAGTCCTGACGTGACTTTTTCGCAGACATAACAGCCCCTTTTTCCCTAATGTGTGCCGATATTGTGCTCACTGTGCACCATTTCAAAATATTTTACAAACAGTGCCATTTACTATTTGGATATTGAACAAATGGCGTTTACTGTTCGTTATATTTGACATAGTATTGCAAATATTGGCCGCTAGGCAACAAGTCATTAACAACAACGACAGCGCGTAAGGACACCCGACTATGGCAGTGAATAAACCACACAGTGAGGGAGCACGTCTGGACAATTTCTGGATGCCTTTCACCGCAAACCGGCAGTACAAATCCACACCCCGGCTGCTCACCAAGGCAGAAGGAATGTATTACACCGATGTTGAAGGCAATGCGGTACTGGATGCCACGGCCGGACTTTGGTGCTGTAACGCCGGGCACAGCCGTACCCAGATTTCAGAAGCGGTCAGCCGACAAATCAAAGAGCTGGACTATGCGCCAACGTTTCAGATGGGGCACCCGCTACCGTTTGAGCTGGCTGAGCGCCTGGCAGAGTTGACGCCTGCGGATTTGAACCACGTTTTCTTTACCAACTCAGGCTCGGAATCTGCCGATACTGCGCTGAAGATTGCGCTGGCTTACCAACGTGCACGCGGCCACGCTAACCGTACAATGCTGATTGGCCGTGAACAGGGATATCATGGCACTGGCTTTGGCGGCATTTCTGTCGGTGGTATGGTGAACAACCGCAAAGCTTACAGCAGCCAGTTACTGCCGGGGGTCGACCATCTTCCTCACACGCTGGACATTGAGCGCAATGCATTCTCCCGCGGGCTGCCTGAGTATGGTATTGAACGCGCTGAAGTGCTGGAGCAATTGATCGCTCTCCATGGCGCGGAAAATATCGCCGCAGTGATTGTTGAGCCGATGTCGGGCTCCGGTGGTGTGATTCTGCCACCTGTGGCTATTTAAAACGCCTGCGTGAAATCACGGCCAAACACGATATTTTGCTGATCTTCGATGAGGTGATCACGGGATTTGGCCGTGTAGGTGATGCTTTTGCCGCACAGCGCTGGGAGGTCACGCCTGACATTATCACTACCGCCAAAGCGCTCACCAACGGCGCAATCCCTATGGGTGCGGTGATGGTCAGCGAGAAAATCTACGATGCCTGTATGAATGCGGCGCCGGAAGAAACCATTGAACTGTTCCATGGTTACACCTATTCCGGTCACCCGGTGGCCGCCGCCGCTGCCCTGGCTACCTTGGATATTTACCGCGATGAAAAGCTGTTTGAACATGCACGTGAAATGGAAACGGAGTGGGAAGATGCGGTACATTCGTTAGCCAGTCTGCCTAACGTGATTGACGTGCGCAATACAGGTTTAATTGCCGGTATCCAGTTAGCACCGGCCAGTCAGGGGGTTGGCAAACGTGGATATGATATCTTCACCCGCAGTTTCTATGACGGTGTTCTGGTGCGTGCATCTGGCGATATCATTGCCATGTCGCCGCCACTGATCCTGGAATCCAAGCACATCGACCAGGCAATCAGCACGCTGGAGAAAGCGATAAAGAACGCTATCTAAGCGGCGCAACATCAAGCCAACAAAAAACGCGGGCAGAAAACTGCCCGCGCTTTTTATTCTCAGCATTCAGCGGTTAAGCAACGTTAGGAACAAAAACCCGTTCGGGTTTGCTTAGCTGATAGCCTTGGAAGAAATCAAACCCCAAGGCTTTCGCAATGCGGTATTCCTCTTCCGTTTCGATTTTTTCTGCCAAAAGTTCGAAGTGGAATTTAGGACGGAATTTGCCGACAAAGCGCGCAATTTGCTCAAGTGTTTGAGCGCGGAAATCAATTTTGACGATGTCGACCAAATCCAGAAAAGGAAGCCATTCGCTGGTTGGGATAAAGTCATCCAGTGCAATTTTATAGCCCCGGGACTTGTGCAGTAACAGTGCTTGATAAAGTGCGGTATCTGCGCTGCAGTCTTCCAACACTTCAATAATCAGATCTTGTGCCGGGTATTGAAACGCAATACCGTCAATCAGGCTTTGGTGCGAAAAATTCACAAAACAGGGTAGCCCGCCGGAGATGTGCTTTGCGGAATCCTGACGGTTGGTGTAAACATCACTCAGGACGCTCTGTGTTGCCCACTCGGAAGGGACACAGGGAAACACATCGCACTTTCCATCACGGAACAGCAATTCATAGGCGATGATTTGTTGTTCGGCGTTGTAGATAGCTTGTCTAGCGATGTTGGAGCGCATGATGTCAACAGAGCCTTTTCAGAAGTGACGATACTAAGTGTATATTCCGTCTCAATAGTGAGAGTGCTATTAAAGACTGATATTTCGCGCCATAAAATAACATTATTCTTCATACTTTTCTCATCTTACTGAGCAGTAAGTGAATGAAGATAGCGAAAAAGGTAATTAAAACTGTCGTGTTTGCAGTTGGCAGCCTTGTTCAGTGCAGACCAAGACAGAGCTGAGTGTACCAGTCACCCAAAACGATTCGTTGCGCGAGATCAGTGCCAAGCGAAATGTCGTGGAGCGCAGGTCTATGCGTATGCCCGTGAACAAGTTGCGTAACATTGCATTCCTGCATCACACGTTTCACTTCATCCTGATCGACGTCCATGATTTCATACGACTTTTGCTGGTTGCTTTTGGCACTTCCAGCTCGCAGCTTTTCGCCAATACGGCGACGGACAGATAAAGGTAAGCGAAAAAATAACCACTGAATAAGCGGGTTGTGCACTTTTTTGCGGTAACGCTGATAAGCCTCATCCTGAATGCAAAGCGTGTCGCCATGCATGATAAGTGTCGGTTTGCCGAACAGATCGATGACAGAGTGCTGCGGCAAAATAGTCATGCCGGATGCATCAGCAAACTTTTTACCCACCAAAAATCCCGGTTGCCGTGAATAAAGTAAAGGGCAACGCCAGTGTCGCTCAGGGTTTTAAAGGCGTTTGAAACGGTAGTGTGCAGCGGGGTGGTGTCGTCATCGCCGATCCAGGATTCAAAAAGATCCCCCAAAACATACAGTGCGCTTGCTTTGGTCGCATCCTCTTTAAGGAAACGAAGAAAACAGGCAGTGATTTCAGGATGGGAAGGGCTGAGGTGGAGATCTGAAATAAATAATACTGTCATAGAAAAGAGGGCAACCGCTGATGCAGTTGCCCCTCAGTGTCTTACTCTTCGATAGTTACGCTGTTGATGATCACTTCTTCAACAGGAACGTCTTGGTGAACGTAACCCCAGTTACCGGTCGCTACGTCTTTGATCTTGTTAACCACGTCCATGCCTTCAACGACTTCGCCGAACACACAGTAGCCCCAACCGCTTGGTGTTTCTGATTTGAAGTCCAGGAAAGTGTTGTTGTTCACGTTGATGAAGAACTGTGAACTTGCTGAGTGAGGCTCATTAGTACGTGCCATCGCAATGGTACCGATTTTGTTGCTCAGGCCATTGTTTGCTTCGTTTTTGATTGGCGCACGGGTGTCTTTTTCCTGCATGCCAGAAGCCATGCCGCCGCCTTGGATCATGAAACCGTCGATGACACGGTGGAACAGGGTGCCGTTGTAGAAACCGTCGCGGCAGTATTGCAGGAAGTTTTCTGCAGTTACCGGCGCTTTTTCAGTGTTAAGTTGGATTTTGATGTCACCAAAATTGGTATGAAGCGTAACCATGATGTGTTCCTAATAAGGCTGTTTGTCTTTAAACGAAAGATTTTATACCCAAACTACCAGAAAATTAAAGCAATGCCGAAAAGCTGTGCGAATCGTGCAAGCGGCTTTGTATAACCTTGCCTTACTTCGGCGGAAAAGGTGTAATATAGCGTCCTTATATTTAGTTAATAATAGTAATGGGTAACCCGACTACCATGTTGAAGATTTATAACTCCCTCACCAAGCAAAAAGAAGAATTCAAACCTATTCATCCTGGCAAGGTTGGCATGTATGTGTGTGGGGTTACCATTTACGATTTATGTCACATCGGCCACGGCCGTACCTTCGTTTCCTTTGACGTGGTTTCACGCTACCTGCGTTTTCTGGGTTACGACCTAACGTTCGTACGTAACATCACCGACATCGATGACAAGATCATCAAACGTGCAGCAGAAAACGGCGAAAGCTGTGATTCACTGACTGAGCGCTTGATCGGCGAGATGTATGCAGACTTCGACGCGCTGAACATGAAGCGCCCGGACGTTGAGCCACGTGCAACCCAGTTTATTGCAGAAATCATCGCGCTGGTGGAGCGCCTGATTGAGCGCGGTTTCGCTTACGTAGCTTCTAACGGTGACGTACTGTTTGAAGTGGCGAAATTCAGCGAATACGGCAAACTGTCGCGTCAAGATCTGGATCAACTGCAGGCAGGTGCCCGCGTAGATATCGAAGAAGCGAAGAAAAGCCCGCTGGATTTCGTGCTGTGGAAAATGTCCAAACCAGGTGAGCCAACGTGGGAATCACCATGGGGCCCAGGTCGTCCTGGCTGGCACATTGAATGTTCCGCAATGAACTCAGCAATTCTGGGTAACCACTTTGATATTCACGGTGGCGGTTCAGACCTGACGTTCCCGCACCATGAAAACGAAATCGCGCAATCTTGCTGCGCACACGACACCCAGTACGTAAACACCTGGATGCACAGCGGCATGGTGATGGTTGACCGCGAGAAGATGTCCAAGTCACTGGGTAACTTCTTCACCATCCGAGACGTACTTGCTCACTATGATGCAGAAACCGTGCGTTACTTCCTGATGTCTGGTCACTACCGCAGCCAGCTGAACTACAGCGAAGAAAACTTGAAACAGGCACGCGCGTCTATGGAGCGTCTGTACACGTCACTGCGTGGTCTGGATGCTTCTGTTGAAGCGGAAGGTGGCGAAGAGTTTGTGGAACGCTTCAAAGCAGCGATGGATGATGACTTCAACACGCCAGAAGCATACTCCGTGCTGTTTGACATGGCGCGCGAGATCAACCGCCTGAAAGCGGAAGATGTAGTGGCAGCGTCTAAACTTGGTGCCCGTATGCGTGAACTGGCTGAAGTGCTGGGTCTGCTGGAGCAAGATCCTGAATCCTTCCTGCAAGGCAACGCAGAAGGCGGCGATGACGAAGTGGCGCAAATCGAAGCCCTGATCAAAGCACGTAACGATGCCCGTGCAAGCAAAGACTGGGCAGCAGCCGACGCCGCGCGTGATGCACTGACCGCGATGGGTATTGTGCTGGAAGACGGTGCTCAGGCACAACCTGGCGCCGTAAGTAAGCCAAACCAGATTTGAACCTTGAAAAGCGAAGCTCAGGCTTCGCTTTTTTATGGGTGGAATCTGCCGATAAGTCACTGCCACAGAATTTACAGAAGCTGGCATCATTGTCGTGCCCAGAGCGAGAACAGTTTGGGCAGCGGATAAGCTGACGCTGGCGTTTCAGATCCTGTCCCATCTGCGCGGTAATAATCCCTGTTGGCACAGCAATGATGGAATAACCCATCAACATGGTGATTGCTGCCAGTGATTTGCCGATACTGGTTTGCGGCACGATATCTCCATAACCCACCGTTGTCATGGTCACAATCGCCCAGTAAATCGAATAGGGGATGCTGGTAAAGCCGTGCTCCGGCCCTTCAATCACAAACATCAACGACCCGAATACGGTCACCAACACCATCACCGAGAAGAAGAAAATGAAAATCTTGCGGCTCGACATCCGGAGTGACGAGAGCAGTGCATCGGACTCTTGCAGGTAGCGCATTAACTTAAGGATCCGGAAAATCCGCAGTACCCGCAGCAAACGGATCACCATCAGGTAGTTTGCGCCGGGCAGGAACACCGCCATATAGGTGGGCAGGATGGCGAGCAGATCAATGATGCCGTAGAAGCTTCTCACATAGGCTTTGGGCGCAGGGGAACAATAAAGCCGCAGGGCATACTCGATGGTAAAGAAAAGGGTAAATCCCCACTCAAGGGCGTGAAACAGATGACCATGCTTCGCCTGCATGTCACTGACAGATTCCAGCATCAGCACCAGAATGGACGCAAGGATGATGACGATGAGTGCCACATCAAACGCTTTCCCGTGTTTGGTTTCTGTACCGAAAATGGTGGTGTAGAGATAATCCTGAACAGCATTCCTGCTCATGTCATGTCCGCTAAAACTCTGTGAGATATAAAAAGTTTAGCAGCCTGAGCCCGCTTTATTGGTCAAGTGGCAGGCGGGCGCAGGGATTTTGTTGGGCAATGCTAATCAACGGGATCGGCATCACTTCAGGATTTGGCGAATATCGGAAGAGATATCGTCAATCAATTGTCTCGCAGACGCCTCGCGCAACTGCACCAAAGAGAGAAAAATCAGATCGGTCAGCACGTTTTGCGCGGTGCGTGAGGCAATGGCTGACGTCCGGTACTGGTTTTCATCGGCAATCGTATCGAGCGAAATGTTAGCTAACTCGCGGAGTTTGTTTTTTCTCGGTGCAGTGAGGGCTATCAAGGTTGCCCCTTGCTGTTTGGCCGCCTCCGCTGCTACCAGAATTTCTTTCCTTTCGCCGGAAAACGAAATGGCGATCTGTACATCTCCTGCGCTTAAAATCCGCGCCGTTGCGATTTGTACGTGGCTGTCCTGCTCGGTGAGCGTTGTGATGCCAAGCTTAAGCAATTTGAAGGCGAGATCTTTGGCGGTGAGGGCGGAACCGCCGATACCCGTGATTTGAACCCGTTTGGCCTGATCCAGCCACTCAATGACTTTTGAAAACTCATCCAGACGCAATGCATTGGTGGTGTGGAACATTGCGTCAGTTTTGGCTTGTACCAGTTTTTGCGCCGTCACCGCCAGCGGATCATCCGCCAGAATGTTGCTGTGCAAGGGCTGGCTTTCCAGCGCCGTTTTCCTTCCCAGCTCCTCAGTGAGTGCCAGTTTAAATTCGCTGTAACCTTTAAATCCCAGGCGCTGAGTAAATTTAACAATGCTGGATTGGCTGACCCCTGCATTGGCAGCCAAAACCTGGCTGGTCAGTGTCGTACTGAGGGCTGGGTTAGCAAGCACCCAGTCTCCAATCTGGCGCCCGGCATCAGACAATTGGGTACGGCGGCTGACAATTCGTTGAAGGACAGACATTCTTTTTCCTGTTTTATTGAATAAATTATTCCAAAGAGAAAATTGCCATGAATACAGTGCGATTTATATTTATCAGTATCTTATGGTCGATTCTTCATTTCTGATACAGTAATTAGACACCATTATTCCAGCGTGTCACGCCAATAAGAATAACTTTGGCTGTGATTTTCATCACTAAATGGGAATATTTTATTCCGTACGATTGCCCGCAATTCTCCTGACGAAGAGACAGAAAATGAAGATTGATCTAACCCAACTGGTCACTGAAAGCCGCAATCCTGCCAGCGCACAAATAGATACCCTGACAACCCAGGAAATGCTGCAGGTAATTAACCAACAGGACCAACTGGTAGCCCTGGCGGTAGAAAAGACACTGCCGCAGATCGCGCAAGCAGTGGATGCCATCGCTGCGGCGTTCGCGCAAGGTGGACGCCTCATTTATATGGCGCCGGTACGTCTGGCCGTTTGGGTATTTTGGATGCCAGTGAGTGTCCGCCAACCTACGGCAGCGATCCCAACATGGTGATAGGTCTGATTGCCGGTGGCCACAAAGCCATCCTCAAGGCGGTGGAGAATGCCGAAGACAACCGTGAACTGGGTAAAGCGGATTTGGTGGGTCTGAACCTTTCAGCCTGCGATGTGGTGGTGGGCATCGCTGCCAGCGGCCGCACACCGTATGTCATTGCCGGGATGGAGTACGCACAGTCAGTCGGTGCAAAAGTCGTCTCTCTTGCTTGTAACCCTGGCTGTCCGATGGAAGCGCATGCAGACATCGTAATCACACCGGTTGTTGGCCCGGAAGTCGTCACGGGTTCATCGCGCATGAAAGCCGGTACAGCGCAGAAGCTGGTGCTCAATATGCTCACCACGGGCGCAATGATCAAAAGCGGCAAGGTCTTCGGCAACCTGATGGTGGATGTCGAGGCGACCAACGCCAAGCTTATCCAGCGCCAGACCAATATCGTTGTTGAGGCTACCGGTGTGTCTGCCGAAGAAGCGGAACAAGCTCTGTCTGCCTGCAACCGTCACTGTAAAACCGCAATCCTCATGCTTCTTGGTGGCTTTGATGCTGAAGAAGCAAAACAAAAACTGGCTCAACACCAAGGCTTTATCCGCGCGGCACTCAATGACCGTTGATAGGCGCGGATAATTGTAAGGAGTTCCTTGTATGGCAAAAATAACCAAACCCATGATAGCGGAAGTGCTGTCACTGGTTGGTGGCAGTGGCAACGTCACCAAATGCGGAAATTGTATGACCCGGCTGCGTTTGTCACTGGCAAATCCTGACTTGGCCGATCACGCGGCGATCAAGAAAATCGCCGGTGTAATGGGCGTCATTGAAAGTGATTCACAGCTACAAATCATTTTAGGGCCTGGGAAAGCACAATCCGCTGCCGAGATGATGAATGCAATGATTGAATCCGGCGAAGTGGTAGAAGCGACGGCGGTGAATCACGATCTGTCTGCGATTGCTGCCGAGCAGAAAAAGCAGATGAAAAGCAAACAGACCAGCGCGGTGCAACGTTTTCTAAGCAAATTTGCCACCATTTTTACCCCGCTGATCCCTGGTTTTATCGCTGCCGGTTTGCTATTGGGTATCGCAACTCTTCTGGAACAGGTCTTTATTGTTGGCCAAACTCCCAGCGAGTTCATGGTCGATTTGGTTGCGTACCTGAAAGTGTTCGGTAAGGGCTTGTTTGCCTTCCTCAGCATCCTGATTGGCTACAACGCCCAGCAGGCGTTTGGCGGTTCTGGTGTTAACGGTGCCATTCTGGCGTCGCTGTTTGTACTGGGCTATGACCCGGAAGCAACCCGGGGCTTTTATTCCGGGATGAGCGAGTTTTTCGGCTTCGCGATCGACCCACGCGGCAACATCATCGGTGTGTTGCTGGCAGCAATACTAGGGGCACAGGTGGAGCGCAAGGTACGCGAATACATGCCTGACGACCTCGACATGATACTCACGTCGGTGGTGACCTTGCTCATTATGGGCGCGGTAACCTTCCTGGTGATCATGCCTATCGGCGGTGAGCTGTTTAAAGGTATGTCTTGGCTGTTCCTGAACCTGAACGACAACCCGTTGGGTGCGGCAATTCTGGCAGGCCTGTTCCTGATTTCTGTGGTGTTCGGTATTCACCAGGGGTTTGTCCCTGTGTATCTGGCGCTGATGGAAGCGCAGGGCTTTAACTCCCTGTTCCCAATCCTGGCGATGGCGGGTGCCGGTCAGGTCGGTGCCTCTCTGGCGCTGTATGCCAAAGCGAAGAAAGATGCGGTGATCCGTACTCAAATCAAAGGTGCCATCATTCCGGGTATTCTTGGGATTGGTGAGCCATTGATTTACGGTGTGACCTTGCCGCGCGTGAAGCCCTTTATTACAGCGTGTATCGGCGGGGCAGGAGGCGGTTTCTTTATCGGCCTTATTTCGACGCTGGGCTTGCCGATCGGCTGAACACTGTATTCGGTCCTTCCGGTATAGTCGCTATCCCACTGATGACATCACCGGATGGGATATTTGCGGGGATGGCAGTGTTTACCGGCGGTCTATTAGTGGCCTATACCGTGGGCTTCCTGGTGACATATTTCTTTGGTACCAAAGACATCGACCTTAGCTGATAAACCAATCCCAATAAAAACGCGCCGGACAGTGCCCGGCGCGTTTTTTGTTCTCGGTATCCCAACCAAACCTTGCGGTTTAACTCAGGCCTGGGAACAGTGCACGTAAACCATTGGTGATAAATTCAATACCCAACGCCGCCAGGATAAGACCCATGATACGTGTGATCACGTTGATACCGGTCTGGCCGAGGAATTTCACAATGGTCGGCGCCAGACGAAGCAAGCCCCAGATACCTGCAGCAAACAGACAGATACACACAATCAAACCGAAGGTGTCTACCGAGCTTGGATAACGGCTGGCGTATACAATTGTCGAACTGATCGCACCCGGGCCTGCCAGCAAAGGCATCGCCAAAGGCACAACGCCGATTTGCTCACGGCTGACTGATTCCGACTGCTCCTGTTTGTTCTGCTTATCCTCACCCAGCTTACCGCTCATCATGGTAAAGGCGATGCTTACCAGCAGCAGGCCACCCGCGACGCGGAATGAGTCGAGCGAGATACTGAAAAAGTCCAACAGTAACTGACCGGCAAGCAGAGACACCACTAAAATGGCAGCAACAGCAATACTCGCGATGTAGGCGGTTTTATTGCGTTCTACCGGCGGCTGGTGTGCAGTCAGCGAAACAAAGATTGGCATGATGCCGAGCGGGTTCACCGCCGCAAACAAACCAATGAAAAACTGAAAAAATATTACAAGCTCGATGCTATTCATTCCCAAACACTCGGAATCTGAGAAACGGAAGGATTAGATGCAGATCGCACAAAGTGCGTTCGCGGGCGCTAGTATAGCGCCGAAAGAACAAATGCCAATCACAAGCATCAGTCAGGGTGTGAATATTTTCCGACACCCGTTTTTCGGGCGCTAAGAGGCCAAAAAGACCAATAAGTGTACTAAATATAATCCGTTGCATTTGTGTGGAAAATTACCTGTACAAAAATTACAACAACCATATACGTGATAGTGATCACATAAAGAAATCTTGCCGCGACATTGAAAACAAAAGGGGTTATACAAGTGTATGAGACACAATGCGCATGTGTTACATTCACGTGGTTTTTTGGGGTTTTTGGCTTTCAGGACGTCGATTACAGGGTGTTTTGCTTAAAAATTGACCGTGTGGTGAAATTCTTTGTGAAAGTTTACTACACATGATCCGGATCAATTTTCTGCTTTTATGAAATCCTATAATCAGTTTTGAAAGTTATTTACTAAATGCTTGCCAAGGCACACAGGGGAGTTGTGTTGCTTAGGCCTCTAACCAAATGAGCATGTAGTTACTAAATAATTTTCAAACTTTAGGTATGTAGGAGACAACTATGCCTGTAACTAACGTAGCCGAACTCAACGCAATGGTTGAGCGTGTTAAGAAAGCGCAAAAAGAGTTCGCAACTTACTCTCAAGAGCAAGTTGACAAAATCTTCCGCGCTGCGTCTTTGGCTGCTAACAACGCCCGTATTCCTCTGGCACAACAAGCTGTCGAAGAATCTGGCATGGGTATTGTCGAAGACAAGGTCATCAAAAACCACTTCGCTTCTGAATTTATCTACAACAAATACAAAGACGAAAAAACCTGCGGCATTCTGGAAGAAAACGAAGAATTCGGTACTTTCACTATCGCTGAGCCTGTAGGTATCATCTGTGGTATCGTCCCAACCACCAACCCAACCTCAACTGCGATCTTCAAATCTCTGATTTCTCTGAAGACCCGTAACGGTATTATCTTCTCGCCACACCCACGTGCGAAAAACTCTACTAACGATGCAGCAAAACTGGTTCTTGACGCAGCAGTAGCAGCGGGCGCACCAAAAGACATCATCGGTTGGATCGACCAGCCTTCAGTAGAACTGTCTAACGCACTGATGAAGCACGACGACATCAACCTGATCCTGGCAACAGGTGGCCCAGGCATGGTTAAAGCGGCTTACTCTTCTGGTAAACCAGCTATCGGTGTTGGTGCGGGTAACGTTCCAGTTGTTATCGATGAAACTGCTGACATCAAACGTGCAGTAGCTTCTATCCTGATGTCTAAGACTTTCGATAACGGTGTAGTGTGTGCGTCTGAGCAGGCTGCAATCGTTGTTGACGCAGTATATGACGAAGTGAAAGAGCGCTTTGCTTCTCACAAAGGTTTCGTACTGAGCAAAGAAGAAGCGGACAAAGTACGTAAAGTGCTGCTGATTGACGGCGCACTGAACGCAAACATCGTAGGTCAGCCTGCAGTGAAAATTGCAGAAATGGCGGGTGTAACTGTTCCTGCTGACACCAAAGTACTGATCGGTGAAGGTCTGGACAAAGTTTCTTACGACGACGCATTCGCACACGAGAAACTGTCTCCAACACTGGGTCTGTTCCGCGCAACTGACTTCGAAGACGCAGTAGCTCAAGCGGTAACTATGGTTGAAATCGGTGGTATCGGCCACACCTCTGGTCTGTACACCAACCAGGACGTAAACCAAGACCGTATCAAATACTTCGGCGACAAGCTGAAAACCGCACGTATTCTTGTGAACATCCCAACCACTCACGGTGGTATCGGTGACCTGTACAACTTCAACGTTGCACCATCACTGACTCTGGGTTGTGGTTCTTGGGGCGGTAACTCTATCTCTGAGAACGTGGGTCCTAAGCACCTTATCAACAAGAAAACTGTAGCGAAGCGAGCTGAAAACATGCTGTGGCACAAACTACCGAAATCTATCTACTTCCGTCGTGGCAGCCTGCCAATCGCTCTGGGTGATCTGGAAGGCAAGAAGCGTGCATTCGTGGTAACTGACCGCTTCCTGTTCAACAACGGTTACTCTGATGAAGTGGTTGCCCTGCTGAAAGCGCAAGGCATGGAAGTTCAGACTTTCTTCGAAGTTGAAGCTGACCCAACGCTGACTGTTGTTGAGAAAGGCGCAGAAGCAATGAAGAGCTTCCAGCCAGACGTAATCATTGCCCTGGGCGGTGGTTCACCAATGGACGCAGCGAAAATCATGTGGGTAATGTACGAGCACCCAGAAACGCACTTCGAAGAACTGGCAATGCGCTTTATGGACATCCGTAAACGTATTTACAAGTTCCTAAAATGGGTAAGAAAGCGGAACTGGTTTGTATCACTACCACTTCAGGTACAGGTTCAGAAGTCACACCTTTCGCAGTTGTAACTGACGACAAGACTGGTGCGAAATACCCACTGGCTGACTACGAACTGACACCACAAATGGCAATCGTAGATGCGAACCTGGTGATGAACATGCCTAAGTCGCTGACCGCATTCGGTGGTTACGATGCAGTGACTCACGCTCTGGAAGCATACGTATCTGTTCTGGCGAACGAATACTCTGACGGTCAGGCTCTGCAAGCACTGAAGATGCTGAAAGAATACCTGCCATCAAGCTACGCGAATGGCGCGAAAGACCCAATCGCTCGTGAGAAAGTGCACAACGCAGCAACTATCGCGGGTATCGCGTTTGCGAACGCCTTCCTGGGTGTATGTCACTCAATGGCGCACAAAATCGGTGCTGAGTTCCACCTGCCACACGGCTTGGCGAATGCACTGCTGATTTCTAACGTTGTTCGTTACAACGCAAACGACAACCCAACCAAGCAAACTGCGTTCTCTCAGTACGACCGCCCACAAGCACGTCGTCGTTACGCAGAAGTAGCTGACCACCTGGGTCTGAGCCAAGCTGGCGACCGCACTGCTCAGAAAATTGAGCGTCTGCTGGCATGGCTGGACGAGCTGAAAACTGACCTGGACATCCCAATGTCTATTCAGGAAGCAGGCGTGAAGGAAGCAGACTTCCTGGCGAAAGTGGACGAGCTGGCTGTTGAAGCGTTCGATGACCAATGTACTGGTGCGAACCCACGCTACCCACTGATTGCAGAACTGAAAGAAGTACTGCTGGCGGCTTACTACGGTAAAGCGTTTGTAGAAGGTGAAACTTTCGAAGGCACTACCGTTATCAAGAAAAGCGAAGACCGCACTGCAGCCGCCGCTAAACCAGCAGCGAAAGCAAAAAAAGAAGCAGCTAAAGCATAATTGCTGATTCAAATCCAAAGAGAAAGCCCGCGTTAGCGGGCTTTTTTTTGGCAGTGGCATTACCCAATTGAGGAAAACTGTCCCTAATGATGAGTGGTAATACTCATCACCGGAAAACAGAGAACTTCAAATTAAATGGGCTAGAAGCGGCTACGGCAAATTTCACCGGCCGTTCAACTTGCAGCTTCTAAGATACGGCCAGTGAAACTGTCGTTTTCAACGATGTAAGCGGCACCATCAATCATGTCGTAGTTAACCGCGGGGTGTAACGCACGTTACCGTCTTCAGAATGTCGCATACGCGGCAATACACCACCTACGCGAATGTTTGCGTGCTCCAGTTCTTGTGCCCAGCTTTGGGTGAGCCCCTTAATGACCGCGTTCGAACTATCAAGTGCCTGATTAACGCCTTGATCAGACATCACGCCGGGAATGTTTACAATCACCCCTTTGCGGCCCTTGTCCAGCATATTGAAGGCAGCGCCACGCCCAAACAGGTAAAGGTTTGATGCCACATCGGCAATAGTGTCTGCAATGCTGTCGTTTGCTGGGTGTTTGTGCGTCAACAATCCTGGAACAGAGCTGCCAGCTTGCCAATAATTAATCAGCACATCCACAGCACCCATTTCACGGTTAATCTCTTCAAACAGATAAGCAATGTTATCCACACTGCGATTGGCAAGGAAAAACGAAAAACAGATCCCACCCGCCTTCAGGCATGCTTCATAAGTTGCCTGAAGTTTTTGGCAATCTGTATCAACCAACGCCACGCGAGCGTTGAGTTTGCAGAAGTGTTCAGCCATAGCTCGCCCCGTTGGGGTTCCTGCTGCAGTGATCACAATGACAGATTTGGCGATATTCATTGTTTGACCTTTGTTGTCTGTTTACCACTTTTGAGATTGTTATACGGCTTAACTAACAACTTATACCCAGCTTTTTCAAGGGCGGATAACAATCTTGGACCATGATCTGTGAAAGTGGTGTGAAATTGTTCAAAAAAGGTTGTGTAAACTGTGTGCAAAATTAATTTTTTAGTAAGTGATCACAGTTTGATTTTTTATGACGCAAGAAGTTGAACCAGAAACTTGACTATGGTAGCCAGAGTGGTCAATTCGTTTATAAACAGAGGGTTAGATGGCCACGTGTAGCTCGTTAAAGCGTTTTGCGGATACCAATTGGTCGTAGAGGGCAGCCGTGCTGAGGCCTGCGACTTTGTTATTTTCGCTATCCAGCTTTCTTCGTAGGTGGCCGTCCAGATTGTGATAGACATCTTCGCCCAAACCATGGGTTCCTACCGCAGGAAAATGCAGGGCAGACGGTGAAACGCAGTGATTAAGTTTGGCACTTGCCAATCCGGCGCTATGGAATGATGCGGCTTGAGTGCCACAAAGTTCATAATCCCTTTCTTCTGCGCTCAGTCGGGCAGGTTGAGGCAAACTCAGCGCTTTTCGCAGATCATCTTCTGTTGAAGTTTCTGGATAGGGTGGTTCAAGCGGGGTTGTCTCTGTGGCATCACCGGACAGTAGCGCCAGCATCAATGCAAAATCCGAACGACGGCCCTGAGTTACAGCATGATTTAGGTTATCACCTAGCTGTACATCGGTTATTAACTGGGCTTTGTCGAGCGCGTGAATTTGCATGGTTACCTGAGACAATGTTCTGACCCTTTCTTTATCGGTAAACCGCTGTATTACTTTAACTAAAAAGTGAAAAAAATTGCGATGTTGACCTGTTTGGATATTCGCAAACCATTTGCACCTGCAAAATCAGCTTCTGACGCTCCAAAGCCTTCTGCTATCAGTCTCACCGTCACAACATATCAACCCCGCAACCTGCTCTATCTTTTGCCTTACAACAAGGCAGATAAAGGTTCACCGGATGAACAGTGAAAAAGCGTTTACCATTGGCGGCGCGCACGGCGAAGCGATCCCCCAGTTGGGCAAAATGAGTAACCGGCACGGGATGATTGCCGGGGCGACAGGAACAGGGAAAACTGTCACTTTGCAAGTATTGGCGGAAGGCTTCAGCCAGCTGGGCGTACCGGTATTTGCCGCTGATATTAAAGGTGATCTTTCTGGCATTGCCGAAACGGGCAAGCCCCATCCCAAAATTGATGAGCGTCTGGCGCAAATTCCGCTTCCTCATTACAGCCGTCAGGGATTCCCGGTCAGTTTTTGGGATATCTATGGTGAAACGGGCCTGCCGGTCAGAACCACCATTTCAGAGATGGGTCCCTTATTGCTGGCGAATTTGCTCGAGCTGAACGACACCCAGGAAGGCGTGCTCTATGCCGCTTTTAGGATTGCAGACGATCAGGGCATGTTAATGCTGGATCTGAAAGATTTGCGCGCCATGCTCCAGTGGATGGGGGAAAACGCCAAAAGCCTTTCGCTCGATTACGGCAATATCTCCTCCCAGAGCATCGGCGCAATTCAGCGCAGGCTTTTAGTGATGGAAGAACAGGGCGGCGACAGGTTTTTCGGAGAGCCCGCGTTAGAACTTCAGGATCTGATGCAGGTGGACTTTTCCGGCAAGGGAGTGATTAACCTTCTGGATGCGACCCGCCTCTATGCCGAATCCCCCCGACTTTACAGTGCTTTCCTGCTGTGGATTCTGTCTGAACTCTTTGAGCAATTGCCTGAGCAGGGCGATGCAGAGACGCCAAAACTGGTATTCTTTTTCGATGAAGCGCATTTGCTGTTTGAAAATGCTTCCAAACCTTTGCTGGAAAAGCTGGAACAGGTCGTCAGGCTGATCCGCTCCAAAGGCGTTGGGGTGTACTTTATCAGCCAAAGCCCAATGGATATTCCTGACGATGTTCTGGGGCAGCTGGGCCTTAAAATTCAACATGCTCTGCGTGCATTTACCCCAAAGGACAGGAAAGCGATTAAGTCTGTGGCGGAAAATTTCCGCGCCAATCCAGACCTCGATACCGCTTCTGTGCTGACTGAGCTGGGTATTGGTGAAGCACTGGTCTCCCGCCTTGATGCGAAAGGAACACCGACAGTCGTAGAAAGGGTGCTTATTGCGCCGCCCCAATCAAGAATTGGCCCTTTAACAGAGAGCGAACGTGAAAGCCGCGTTGAGCGTTCACCGCTTAAAGCCAAGTACGCGCAAGCTATCGACAGGCACTCCGCTTATGAAGCGTTAAAGCAAAAAGCCGAGCAAATTGCGGCGGAAGAAGCGAAAGCGGCAGAGGTGAAACCGGCCGCAACCAGGTCGCGTTCTGCATCGTCTCGCGGCGCCAGTTCAGGCGGGATGGATATTGTCGATTCACTGGCAAAAAGTGCTGCCCGTGCGATGGGAAGTCAGCTTGGCAGGCAGATTGTACGCGGCTTGTTGGGGTCTCTGTTTGGTGGTCGGAAACGTTGATTTGATATGGACACGTAAAAGAAAACCCGCCGGATTTGGCGGGTTTCGCGTTTAATCTAGTTGTGATTAGGCGTTCAGCGCCTGCTCCAGATCTGCAATGATGTCATCAATATGTTCAATACCGACCGACAAGCGGATCATCTCCGGAGATACACCTGCTTGCGCCTGCTCTTCCTCACTCAACTGACGGTGAGTGGTAGATGCCGGGTGGCACGCCAGTGATTTGGCGTCACCAATGTTCACCAGACGTTTGAACAATCCCAATGCATCATAGAAACGCACGCCTGCGTCATAGCCATCTTTCAGACCGAACGAGAGAATGGCGGAAGGCTTACCCTTCATATATTTCTGAGCCAGTGCATGGTGCTCGGACTCCGGCAAACCTGCATAGCTCACCCAGCTCACCTTCTCGTGGCCTTTCAGGAACTTAGCAACCTTGAGCGCATTTTCCACGTGGCGCTCCATACGCAGTGGCAAGGTTTCCAGCCCCTGCATCAGCATAAAGGCATTCATTGGTGACAACGCAGAACCTGTGTTGCGAAGAGGCACTGTACGCGCACGGCCAATAAAGGCCGCTTCACCAAAAGCTTCGGTATAGACCACGCCGTGGTATGACGGTTCTGGCTGGTTAAATACCGGGAAACGGTCTTTGTGCTGCGCCCACGGGAATTTGCCTGAGTCAACAATCACGCCGCCAAGGGTAGTGCCGTGGCCGCCAATATATTTGGTCAGCGAATGCACCACGATATCAGCGCCAAACTCAATTGGTTTGCAAAGGGCAGGGGTGGCAACGGTGTTGTCCACAATCACAGGAACGCCTTTGGCGTGCGCCAGCTCAGCAACGCGGGCGATGTCGATGATGTTACCCGCCGGGTTGCCGATACTTTCGCAATACACCGCTTTGGTGTTGTCATCGATAAGCTCAGCCAGGGATTCTGGCTTGTCATCTTTTGCGAACTTCACCGCGATGCCCTGTTTTGGCAGCATGTGCGCAAACAGGGTGTAAGTACCACCATAAAGCTGCGGGGTAGAGACGATGTTGTCACCAGCTTCAGCCAGGGTCAGGATGGCATAGTTGATGGCTGCGCTGCCTGCACTGACCACTAATGAAGCAAGGCCACCTTCAAGCGCTGCCATGCGCTGCTCAAGTACATCATTGGTTGGGTTCATGATGCGGGTATAAATGTTACCCGGTACGGCAAGGTTAAACAGATCTGCGCCGTGCTGGGCACTGTCAAATTCGTAGGCAACGGTTTGGTAGATAGGGGTAGCGACTGATTTAGTCGTTGGGTCGGTTTGGTATCCGGCGTGAATGGCGAGGGTTTCGTCTTTCATGTTTCATCCTTGTGAACATTTTTTCCGCAAACCCTCACTATGGCACAAAGGGCGACAGTGTAAATTGTCGCCCCTCAAGAAATTAGATGTCCCGCAAACGCACGTGCACGTGTCTCATATGTAGACGGTACACAATCGCCAGAATCACGCAAACACCCGCAGGTACGGCAAAAGCGTATGAGCCCATCACAGGAAGATCAGGGCGCTTATCACCCCACCAAGCACAAAGCCTATGGCGATAACTGTGAACAGCACCAGCTTGCGCTTGTTGAGCGGTTCGCCGCGGATAAATGCCCCGAACATCAATCCCAGATCGGTGATGACTCCGGTGATATGAGTGGTACGCACAATCGCCCCACTGTAGCCGGTAACCAAACCGTTTTGGATACCACAGGCGGCAGCGGCAAAATAAAGGCCGTAGTAGTCATTGTTAAGCAGCGGGTAAATGGCACCAAGCAGAAGCGCAGCTTCGGCCAGCAACAGCAAATCATAACGGCGGCCGAGTGCCAGCGTACCGTCTTTCAGTACCAGACCGGATAAGGTGGCACCGGCAAAAAAGCCAATCAGGATCATCGACAGGTGGATCAATTTGACGGACTGCTCATTCACCAGATCTGTGCCTATCAGGGTGGCCGTTCCTGATAAGTGAGAAATAGCCTGATGCTCAAAGCCAAGCAGGCCAATGCCGTTAACAATACCGGCAGACAGGGCGAGAACAAAAGCCCCGTACTCTACCCATTTAGGCAGTTTGGTAATCACACTTTTACCTTAAGAGAGTTATTGCGGAAAAGAAGACGTTGGTGAGAACACCGGAAAGGCGAAATTTTACCGCAAACTTTCCGGTGGCATAGGGTCTGGATCAAAATGCGGGACACTAAATTGCGCGTTTGTGCGCCGATTAGACACGTAACTGTCAAAACTACCCATTCACCGGGTCAATTTCTATATCACCATAAACGGTGCACTGGCATGCCAAGCGTCGGCGGGAGCATCCAAGTCGAGGTCATCTAACAGTTCCTGCTCTTCAACACCTTTAGGGCTGAGGTTATTCATGCCGCTAATAACATCAATGGTGCAGGTGCCACAGGCGGCAGAGCGGCATCCAAAAGGTACTTCACTGAGCCCTTTATCTTCTAAATCCAACAAGGTGCTGCCACTGGCAACATCAACACGTTTTCCTGATTTACTGAACGTTACAGTTGGCATAACGGTGTTTTCTCCTGCGTCACGTTTTCCCCGGCTGTTGTGTTCAGCATAGATTCAACGCACTGAACTTTCCGTTCCTTTTTTCAAAACTTGCCGGGATGAGCAGATCGCATCTTGGGGTGAAAACGTAACTTTTTCATCGTTTGACGATTAACCGGACAGATTATGGAAGAAAGCCCACTAACGGTGAATTCACGGGTCAGTGTTGTTTGGCTGAAGCGTGACCTTCGCCTGACAGATCATGCGCCTCTGGCGGCGGCTGTCCGTTCGGGTTTTCCGGTCTTGTTGCTCTACGTGTTTGAGCCCATGTTGCAGGATGACGAACATTATGATGAAAGGCACTGGCGTTTTGTCTGGCAATCACTGGAAGACATGAACGGCCAGTTGGCGGACTTTGATGCAACGGTGACAATTGTTTATGGCGAGTGTGGCGATATTTTCAGTCGTCTTGCGAGCTGCGTAGATATCGATGCTATTTATTCCCATGAAGAAGTGGGTCTTGCATCCACTTTCATTCGCGACAGGCAAATACAACAGTGGTGCAAGCAAAAGGGCATTGCTTGGTACGAATATCAGCACGGAGCGGTGCAGCGTGGCGCGACAGACCGGAAAGTGTGGGATAAGGCGTGGGACACTTACATGCGTGCACCGCTGGAAACACCACGGTTAGAAGGCACGCAGTTCTGCGCGGTGCCGGAGCAATGCTTACCGCACTATACTGCGCCTGAGAGCTGGCAGATAAAACGTAAAGGCATGCAAACCGGTGGGGCAACACTGGCGTGGAAAACCCTCGACAGTTTTTATGAAGGGCGGGGGAAAGACTACGCTTTCTGCATTTCCAAGCCAGCCCAAAGTCGTAACCACTGTTCACGCCTGTCACCGTATCTGGCGTGGGGCAATATCAGCGTACGGGAGGTCTACCAGGCTTTGCTCTTCAACTGGTCAAGACCGGGCTGGCGTCGCGCGCTTTCCGCTTTTTCTTCCCGTTTGCATTGGCATTGTCATTTCATCCAGAAGTTCGAGAGTGAATGCGAGATGGAGTTTCGCCATGTGAACGCCGGATACCGTGATTTTCCCTATCGGAATGATGACAAAGTTGCAGAGCATTTAAAGGCCTGGAAAGAAGGCCGGACTGGCTTTCCGCTAGTGGATGCCTGTATGCGCTGCCTTCAAGCGACGGGGTATATCAATTTTCGTATGCGGGCGATGTTGGTGAGTTTCCTGTGTCATCACCTGAATATTGATTGGCGCTTGGGTGTTAAACACCTTGCAGCCCTGTTTCTGGATTTTGAACCCGGCATCCACTATCCCCAATTCCAGATGCAGGCGGGCGTGACAGGTACCAATACCATCCGCATTTACAACCCCACTAAACAAGCCCAGGAACATGACCCGGAAGGTGCATTTATTTGCCGCTGGCTACCGGAGCTTCGTGGTGTACCCGTGCCATTGCTGTTCGAACCGTGGAAATTGACGCCAATGGAGCAGCAGCTTTATGGCATCACGGTCGCTGCCGACGGTGAATATCCCCTTCCGGTTGTTGAGTTGGAACAAGCGGCGCGCGAGGCAAGGGAGAGGCTTTGGGGCTGGCGGAAACGGGCGGAAGTGAAAAAGGAGAATAGCCGGATTCTGGCGAGGCATGTGAGGCCGGAATGAATTAAAATTGGTGTTACCTGTAATCCAGCGCATAGACTCGGCAATATTTCCCTTTACTGTGTTTTTCATAGAGTTTCTGTTCCGCCCAACTTTCTTAGTGATGACAATTAGGAAGAGTTATTGGATTTCTCTTCGGGTGACTGTCTTGGTAACTCTTTGACTAATCTACCATATAACCATATTCAATCACTTTATTCTTGATTTCTTGGTCGGAAAGGTTTTTATCGATCCAAACAACTCCTTTATCCTCATTACCTCGAAATGCATAAATATATATGTCATTTATTTGGTTTTTAGTGAAAAGAGCGGTCTTTTCTTTAAGTCCTACACTTGCTATGGTTGAGTCTATACTTTTTTTAATTTCTGTTGTAAGGCCTAACATTATCTTTGCATAGTTTGGTATTTCTTCAGGATTAAAGTCACCAATTCTAACTTCCATTTCTGAGTATATATAAATGATATCTCCGGATCTTTCTGTTTTACTCAAACAATAAGTCCTATCGTTTTTGCAGCTTATTATCCCACGTATGACTTCCTCTGTTGTTGTCTCTTTCGCTAAAGATACTGAATGTATGAGTAAAAGTAACACTAATATAAATGGGTAATTTTTCATTTAGTCTAGTAACTCTTTGATCGCAGTAATTTCTGCAGGCTCATCATCGTTTGGGTTCCTCTCCGCTTGAAATTCTCGCTCTTCTCCTCTCTCATACTCAACAGAATAACCAACATCTGAGAATTCAGGATTGTAGGACGAATCACTGTCGAGGATCTCTCCATCCTTTAGTATAACTTCTTCCTCCCCAATTCCAGATGCAGGCGGGCGTGACAGGCACCAATACCATCCGCATTTACAACCCTAGCAAACAAGCCCAGGAACATGACCCGGAGGGCGCCTTCATTCGCCGCTGGCTACCGGAGCTTCGTGGTGTACCCGTGCCATTGCTGTTCGAACCATGGAAATTGACGCCAATGGAGCAGCAGCTTTATGGCGTCACGGTCGCTGCCGACGGTGAATATCCACTTCCGGTTGTTGAGTTGGAACAAGCGGCGCGCGAGGCAAGGGAGAGGCTTTGGGGCTGGCGGAAACGGGCGGAAGTGAAAAAGGAGAATAGCCGGATTCTGGCGAGGCATGTGAGGCCGGAATGAAGTATCAAGATCAGATCGTTTGGGCGTAAATGTGCTATTTATTTCTTACTGATAAAACAAAAAGGTAATGCCATGGAAGCCAGTGCGCCACAGTCATCTACCCTTGCCGTGACCATCGAAAAGTTGCAACAACTCACCCGCCGCAAAGAGCTGACATTTTCAGAATGGGTCAAGGAGCTGCTGAGCATTGCGGCATGGCAGTTTGACGCAGATTGTGCCTGCCTTTCCCGCATTGATGCGCAGGAATTGCAGGTGATCGAATGCTACTCCAATGGCAATGTGATCAGCGCCAAAGCGGGAGAGGTGGTGTCACTGAACAGTGCTTTTTGCAGTGTGGCTGCGGGGTTGGAAAAACCGCTCATGGCTCCAAATACGCGACAACACAAAAAGCTGGCGGGTCATCCTGCGATTAACCGCTTGCCTTCAGCGTATTGGGGGGTGGCGATTTATTACTGTGGCACCGTGTGGGGCACGCTCAGTATTTCTGCCGATTCCAACGCCAATGCGATGGGGGATGAAAATACGCTGCTGCTGTTTGCCGGGTTGATTGAACTTAAACTGGAAAACGAGGAATACCGTGAAGAGATCATGGGGGCGCGGGAATCCTATCGGGCACTCAGTGAGCGGCTGAACAACCTGCAACAGGTTGACCCACTGACAGAATTGCCGAGTCGCGCTGCGCTTTTTGATTATCTTCACCGGGAGTTGAACCAGCTTATTCGCCGTGACGGGGAAGGGGCAATTGCCTTGGTGGATATCGACCTGTTTCATATGTTCAACGAAAAGCATGGCCACGAAGAGGGCGACCGTATATTAAAAGCGGTGGCGACGTCGCTTCGTCAGGCACTTCGCAATTATGACTATGTTGCCCGCTATAACGGTACGCAGTTTCTGGTGTGGCTTCCAGATACGTTGCAATCGGAAGTAGTGAAAGTGTGTGAGCGGATGGCTGAAAAGGTGGCGTTGTGCGAAGTCGAAGGCCAACCGGTGACACTCAGCATTGGTTATTGCGCGTTTCGCAGCGACAGTGAAGAACATATTCCATTCACCAGGGCGCTGGATGCCTTAATCAACCTTGCCCATACAGCGCTGAAAGAGGCCAAGTCGAACGGGAGAAACTGCGCGGTATCGGCATCCCGTCGTCCTGTCACCATTACATCAGTTTGATACAGCCTTACCGGTAGAGGTAGACCGAAAGGAAATAGTTTATCTGGTCGTTAATGTATTTGATCACCCGCTGTTTATCATCAGCGCTGCCCCCTTCGGTAATATCCCAAGGAATGAATTTCTTGTAGCTCGGCAGGGGTTTGCCCGATTGCACAGAGCCGGGTGAAAGAGCGATCAGAAAATCCATATGCTCTTCTTTATAAGCATCAACCGGCTGAAAACGCTCATCTGTACAACGGATATTGTACTGGTGAAGTAGCTGACAGGCGGGCTGGACATCACTGTCTGTCCCGGTGTGGGCGCTGTACCCGACAAAATGACTGTCCGCCTTGTGAGCAAGAATCGATTGCGCCACCAAAGCATGGCCCTCCTGACCATCACACAAAAACAGAACCCTGGGTTTTTGCTTTCCATGATGGGCTCTTACCGTCTCGCCAGCATCATGGTCTACCCGTTCGGTATTCACGGAATGCGCCATTCGTAACATCCTCCTTGTTAAAGCCACATTTAGTTATGCACGCTTAACACCGCTAATAAGCGCTGCTTTACGCTATGGCGGCAATGTTGCAGCGGGATGACGGATTCATTTCATGAATGGCGAGGTGCGTTTGCATTGCTTGCTGTAATCGAATGTTCACATTTCGTTCAGCGGAGTGTCACAAGGGTCTTCTAATTTTATGTTCAGTTTTTGAGCGAAAATCACTTTGCGGCAGGTTGAACTGCTGCTGAATCTAAAAGATATCGACTTGGAGGTTGATGTGAAACTTAAGGCCCTGATTGCGGCATCGACGGTATGCCTGTCTGCTTTTGCAGTAAACAACGCTGCTGCTGCAACCCGTGACTACATCAGTATTGTTGGTTCTTCAACAGTCTACCCGTTTGCCACTGTTGTCGCGGAGCGCTTCGGTCGCACTTCAGAGTATTCAGTACCGAAAATCGAATCCACCGGTTCCGGCGGCGGTCTCAAACTGTTCTGCCAGGGTGTGGGTGAAAACACACCGGATATCACCAACGCATCGCGCAAAATCAAGAGCTCTGAAATCGAGCTGTGCGCAAAGAATGGCGTGAAAGACATCATCGAAATCAAAATCGGTTATGACGGTATCGCGTTTGCAAACTCCAAAAAATCACCAGAGCTGGATGTGTCTGTGAAAGACCTTTACACCGCGCTGGCGAAAACCCTGCCAGACGGTAACGGCAACTTTGTCGACAACCCGAACAAAACCTGGAAAGACGTGAACCCAGCACTGCCGAACACGCCAATCGAAGTACTTGGCCCACCGCCAACTTCCGGTACCCGTGATGCGTTTGTTGAGCTGGTCATGGACGAAGGCTGTGATGCGTACCCAGAAATCAAAGCGCTGAAAAAAGCTGACAAGAATAAGCACAAAGCGATTTGTCAGGGTATCCGTGAAGACGGCGCTTTCATTGAAGCGGGCGAGAACGACAACCTGATCGTACAGAAACTGGATGCCAACCCGAATGCATTCGGCATTTTCGGTTACAGCTTCCTCGACCAAAACTCTGACAAAGTACAAGGCGCACGAATTGCAGGTGTAGAGCCTACGTTTGATGCCATCGGTGACGGTTCTTACCCTGTTTCACGCTCTCTGTACTTCTACGTGAAAAAAGCACATGCAGAGGTGATCCCAGGCCTGAAAGAGTACGTGTCAGCGTTTACGTCTGAAGATGCAATTGGTGACGAAGGTTACCTGGCTGACCGCGGCCTGATCCCACTGTCAGCGCGTGATTGGAAACTGGTTCGTAACGATGCGGTGTCACTGACGCCAAACCTGTAACGACCAAAACCCAGGGTGGTGCATCCAACGATGCGCCGCCTTTGCAGTATTTATCCAGACCGCCCAAGAGGCGGTTTGGGTGAAAAGGAATTAAGGATAAGGGATGCAGACGTCGACTTTATTAGTGGTGGTGATGGTGCTTACGTTCAGTGCCTATCTGCTGGCTAAAAAACGCTCCCGTGACATTGCCACTGCCGAAGGCGGGCTGAGCAAACTTCACTCCCGACCCGCCTACTATGGCTCTTTTGCTGCCATTCTCGCGGCAATCCCCGCTGTACTCTTGATGTTAATCTGGCAAGTCGTTGAGCCAGAACTCGTGCGCACGCTGGTGATGGCACAAATACCCAAGGCGGTCATTGACGCGCAGGAGAACCCGCAGCTTCTGTATGGTCAGATCATTCATATTGCTCACGGCATTCTACCGGCTAAAACCCCCGAGCTGCAGGCTGCCGCCAACCACTATCTGGATTTGGAAAGCATCGGCAAAACGCTGCGGTTTGTCGCAGTGCTAAGTTTGTCGCTGGTGGGGTTGGCACTGGGCTGGCGTGCAGTAAGACCCAAACTCAGAGCACGTCACTACGTCGAGAAAACACTGCAGTTCTTTTTGATGTTCTGCTCGACCCTAGCAATCCTGACTACCCTCGGCATCGTGTTGTCGGTGCTGTTTGAAGCCATCCGCTTCTTTCAAATTATTCCGGTTACCGACTTTTTATTCGGTACTGAATGGTCGCCACAGATAGCGTTGCGTGCCGACCAACAAGGTGCCAGCGGCGCGTTTGGCGCCATTCCGCTTTTCGCCGGTACCCTGATGATCTCCTTTATCGCCATGTGTATCGCCGCGCCAATTGGCTGATGAGTGCGATTTACCTGGCAGAATATGCATCCCCGACGGTTCGCAATATCGTCAAACCGGTACTGGAAGTGCTGGCCGGTATTCCTACTGTTGTTTACGGCTTCTTCGCAGCTCTGACCGCAGCCCCCTTTATCCGCGATGTCGCAACCGCGGTTGGTGTTTCCGGCGCGTCTTCAGAAAGTGCACTGGCGGCGGGCGCCGTCATGGGCGTCATGATTATCCCGTTTGTTTCATCATTGTCTGACGATGTCATTACTGCGGTTCCCCAATCGCTGCGTGACGGCTCGCTGGGGCTTGGTGCAACGCGCTCTGAAACCATCGTCAATGTCGTGATACCCGCGGCCTTGCCCGGTATTGTCGGTGGCTTGTTGCTTGCGGTCTCCCGCGCGATTGGTGAAACCATGATCGTGGTGATGGCGGCGGGGCTTTCCGCCAATCTCACAGCAAACCCGCTGGATTCGGTGACCACAGTGACGGTACAAATTGTGACGCTGCTGGTGGGTGATCAGGAATTCGACAGCCCGAAAACCTTGGCAGCCTTTGCCCTTGGTTTAACCCTGTTTGTCGTGACACTGGCGCTGAACTTTGTCGCACTCCGTATCGTGAAGAAATATCGAGAGCAGTATGACTGATAGATTACTCAAAATCGCCGAGACTAAGCGCGAGCGCGTAAAGGCTGGTGTTGCACGTCGGCGTGGAAAGGAAAAGCGTTTCCGCTTTTACGGTATCGCCTCGATTTCCATGGCGTTCGCCTTTCTTATCGTATTGATGACGACCATTGTTGGGGAAGGCTATACCGCCTTCTTCACCACTGAAATTGAGCTGAAAGTCGATTTGTCTGCAGAAGCACTTGGTATTGACAGCGATGAAACCAATCCACAGGTGCTAATGCAGGCAAGCTATCGCAAAGTCCTGCGTAAAGCGTTGTTGGAGGCTGTGCCAGTTGAAGGACGCAAGCAAAAACGCGAGCTTTACCGCTTCATTTCCAATGGCGCGGAATACGACTTACGTGACCGCGTGATGGCAGACCCGTCCCTCGTTGGTCAAACCATTACCTATTGGGCACTGGCCGGTGACAATTTCAACCAGTACAACAAAGGCAACATCAAAGCCAGCACGCCGGAAGATGGTCGCCAGTTCAAAAACCAGCAAATCGAATGGTATGACGAATTGGTAAAAGAAGGGCGGGTACGTACCGTCTTCAACACCAACTTCTTCACCCATGGCGACAGCCGTGACCCTGAACTAGCAGGGATCTGGGGAGCAACCGTCGGGTCGTTCTATACCTTGTTGGTCACCTTGGTGCTGAGCTTTCCGATTGGTGTGGCTGCAGCGATTTACCTGGAAGAATTTGCGCCGCGTAACCGCGTGACAGAGCTGATTGAAATCAACATCAACAACCTGGCTGCGGTGCCGTCTATCGTGTTCGGTTTGTTAGGTCTTGCTGTGTTCCTGAATGTGGCAGATTTACCGCGCTCCGCACCGCTGGTAGGTGGTCTGGTGCTGACGTTGATGACGCTGCCGACGATCATCATTTCTAGCCGTGCATCTATCAAAGCAGTGCCCCCTCAGTGCGCGATGCCGCGCTTGGCGTAGGCGCATCAAAAATGCAAATGGTGATCCATCACGTTTTACCGCTGGCCATGCCCGGCATGCTGACCGGTACCATCATTGGTATGGCACAGGCACTGGGTGAGACAGCGCCGCTGCTGATGATTGGTATGGTGGCGTTTATCGTTGACGTGCCTTCTGGGCCCTTGGATGCCGCGACCGCGTTGCCGGTTCAGATTTACCTTTGGGCGGAAAACCCAGAGAAGGGATTTATCGAAAATACGTCTGGCGCAATCATGGTGTTGCTTGCGTTTTTGGCAGTAATGAATGCATGCGCAGTGATCATGCGTAAGCGCTTAGAGCGCAGATGGTAGGAGTAGAACTATGACAACTGTAATTACTCACGCAGGTCAGATGGCAAATACTAAGAAAAAGGCCGCAGAAAAAACCGCTGCACCTAAGCAAACCTGCGGCGTAGCCTTTGTGGATGCGCCTCGTATGACAGCCCGCGATGTGGGTGTCAGCTATGAAAATGGCGCTAAACCTGCGATTCGCAATGTGAACCTGGATATTGGTGAAAAACAGGTACTGGCGATGATTGGCCCATCCGGCTGTGGTAAGTCGACGTTCCTTCGCTGCCTTAACCGTATGAACGACACAGTGCCAGGCTGTGAAGTCACCGGTAAAATCATGCTGGATGGTCATGACATCTATGCCAAGCATCAGGAAATTGTCGAATTGCGATCTCAGGTTGGCATGGTGTTTCAACGTCCGAACCCGTTCCCAAAATCCATCTTTGACAACGTCGCCTATGGCCCCCGGATTCATGGTTTGGTAGACAACAAAGACGAGCTGGAAGAAGTGGTGGAGCAATCGCTGCGCCGCGCTGGCTTGTGGATGGAAGTGAAAGACCGTTTGGATCAGCCTGCGACCGGTCTTTCCGGCGGTCAGCAGCAGCGCCTGTGTATTGCCCGAACTATCTCTATCGCGCCAGAAGTGATTTTGATGGATGAGCCATGTTCAGCGCTCGACCCTATCGCCACTGGCATCATTGAAGATCTGATTGAAGAGCTGAAAACCAACTTCAGTATCGTGATTGTGACTCACTCCATGTCGCAGGCATCGCGTGTCTCCGACCGCACCGCCTATTTCCATCTGGGCGATCTGGTGGAAGTGAACACAACCGAGCAGGTTTTCAACGCCCCAGAGCACAAACTGACCCGTGATTACATCAGCGGACGCTTTGGTTAAGAGCAAAATATAAGAAAGAGGGCAGGGCGGCTTAGGCTGGCCTGTTCATTTTTTATCGGATGTGATGCGTCATTGCGCAAAGTGTCTAAAGCCCGTTCAAACGAACGTAAATCCTTAAATTTAGGCTTTACAGCGTTGCCTTACCCCGATAATATTCGCCGCACCTACGGAGGGATGGCTGAGTGGTTGAAAGCACCGGTCTTGAAAACCGGCATACGTTAATAGCGTATCTAGGGTTCAAATCCCTATCCCTCCGCCAAATTAGAGAAAGCCCGCTAAACTTAGCGGGCTTTTTCGTATCTGGAATATGCCTCTTGGGATAGGGATGCAGAAGCCTAGACTCTGGGGTTTCAGCCGAGCGAAGCGACCGCGTAAATCCCGCTATCTTTTCGTTTTTTGGCTCCGCCAAATTAGAGAAGGCCGCTGAGAAATCAGCGGCCTTTTTGCATTCCGTCTATCCATCAATTTTCCATTTGTTGCCATACGGGAATGCAGGGGTTAGGACATCTCTTGCCCGGTTTGAGCTTTACAGACACTTCAGTTTCTCACTTTTAAAATACATTTTGACCAAAGTGTCTAAAGCCTGTCCAAACGAACGTAATTCAACAAATTTAGGCTTTACAGCTTTGTCGTCCCCCTATAATATTCGCCGCACCTACGGAGGGATGGCTGAGTGGTTGAAAGCACCGGTCTTGAAAACCGGCATACGTTAATAGCGTATCTAGGGTTCAAATCCCTATCCCTCCGCCAAATTAGAAAAAGCCCGCTTATCGAGCGGGCTTTTTCGTATCTGGAATATGCCTTTTGGGATAGGGATGCAGAATCCTAGACCAGGGTTCAGCCGAGCGAAGCGAGACAACGTTGCGCGGCGAAGCCGGAGAAGCAACGGCCCGAAGGGCAAGGGAGCAGAGCGACCGCGTAAATCCCGCTATCTGTTCGTCCTTTGCTCCGCCAAATTAGAAAAGGCCGCTGAGAAATCAGCGGCCTTTTTGCGTTAAGTCTCTCCCGAACAATTTCAACGACCCATCAAAATCCATTCAACAGAATTGGCCTTCGTCAAATGCAACTGAGCGAATATGAGATCTGCATGATTTTTCGCCTTGCTGCTATTCCACTTCACGTTTTAAATCTCGGCTCAAATTCACACGATTAGTATACGTTTACACCTACTTTCGATAATTATTTAACCGATCACATATTGTGAACGAACATCTTAATTTCAAAGAGATGGAAGCAAATTCACCATCCCGGTCACGTTAATTGAGTTGCAACTAAATATACTCCGATAGGGAAAACGTTTACATAAGCAACGATCTGCTTATATAGCACCCTGACCCTACATAAAATAACAACACTTAGGATGTAACCTATGAAAAAGCTGACTGCACTAGCAATGCTTACCGCTGGATTGGGATTTGGCGCGCTGCTATGGCTGACACCACTTTGGCTTCACCATTTATAAGTATGACGACAACTTTATGTCCGTGGTTCGCCAGGCGATTGAGAAAGAAGCAAAAGCTGATGAAAACACCCGTCTGCTGATGAACGACTCCCAAAACAGCCAGTCAATGCAAAACGATCAGGTTGACGTCATGCTGGCTCGTGGCGTTCAGGCGCTGGCGATCAACCTGGTTGACCCGGCTGCGGCACCAACCATCATCCAGAAAGCGAAAATGGATGATGTTCCTATCGTCTTCTTCAACAAAGAACCCACCCAATCTGCGATGGCGAGCTATGACAAAGCTTATTACGTGGGCACAGACTCGAAAGAGTCCGGCATCATCCAGGGTGAGCTGATTGCGAAACAGTGGAAAGCGAATCCAAGCTGGGACAAAAATGGCGACGGCGTTCTCCAGTACGTGATGCTGAAAGGTGAGCCTGGCCACCCAGATGCAGAAGCACGTACCAGCTACTCAGTGAAGACCCTGAACGACAAAGGTATCACGACTGAAGAGCTTCACATGGATACCGGCATGTGGGATACCGCGATGGCGAAAGATAAGGTAGACGCTTGGTTGTCCGGCCCTAACGGCAACAAGATTGAAATCGTTATCGCCAACAACGACGGTATGGCGATGGGTGCGGTGGAAGCGCTGCGCGGCGCTGGCGTGAAACTGCCTGTTTACGGCGTGGATGCACTGGCAGAAGCGCTGGCGCTGGTTAAGTCTGGCGACATGGCGGGTACTGTACTGAACGATGCAACCAACCAGGCAAAAGCGACCTTCGAACTGTCCCGCAACCTGGCAAAAGGAAAAGCAGCGGCTGAAGGCACCCAGTGGGTTATCCAGAACAAAGTGGTTCGCGTTCCTTACGTGGGCGTAGATATCGAGTCTATCGACAAGTTCATGTAACAGCCCGGTAGGAGGGGGAGTTCCTCCTCCTACACCTTTCTATTTATTTTTTCCTCAACAAGTACCAGATGAAGAGTTCGCCACCTGATGGATGCGAACTCCCGCAAAGTACTTGTTCATCAGAATAATAAAGAGACGCCATGCAAGAAACAGCACACGAATTTCTGTTAGAAATGACTGGCGTGAGTAAGTCATTTCCGGGGGTTAAGGCACTCGATAACGTCAACCTGAAAGTCCGTCCGCATTCTATTCACGCCCTGATGGGCGAAAACGGCGCAGGTAAATCGACGTTACTGAAATGCCTTTTTGGGATTTACGAGAAAGACCAAGGCGATATCGTCTTTCTTGGCAAACACATCAATTTCTCATCATCGAAAGAAGCACTGGAATCCGGTGTTTCCATGGTTCACCAAGAACTCAATCAGGTTAAGCAATGTTCGGTGATGGACAATATCTGGTTGGGGCGTTATCCCAAGAAAGGCTTCTTTGTCGATCACGATAAAATGTATCGCGATACCAAAGCCATTTTTGAAGAACTCGACATCAAGATCGACCCGCGCGTGAAAGTCGCGACCCTGTCGGTTTCGCAGATGCAGATGGTCGAAATCGCCAAGGCGTTTTCCTACGATGCCAAGATCGTGATCATGGACGAGCCGACGTCGTCCCTTACAGAAAAAGAAGTTAACCATCTGTTCACCATCATCAACAAGCTGAAGGAAAAAGGCTGTGGTGTGGTGTATATCTCCCACAAAATGGAAGAAATCTTCGCGATCTGCGATGAAATCACCATCTGCGTGATGGTCAGTGGGTTGATACGCGTCCGCTTCAAGGGCTGACGATGGACAAGATCATCGCCATGATGGTTGGCCGTGAATTAACAAACCGCTTCCCCGAAAAAACCAACACACCCAAAAACGTGATTCTGGAAGTGAAGCACCTTACTGCGCTCAACCAACCTTCCATAGAAGACATTACTTTCGATCTGCGTGCAGGAGAAATTCTCGGTGTGGCCGGTCTGGTCGGCTCGCGCCGTACCGATATCGTGGAAACTGTTCGGGGTGCGCGAATGCAGCCACGGACAAATCCTGCTTCACGGTAAGGAAATGCGAAACCGCGATGCACATGAAGCGATTAATAACGGCTTTGCGCTGGTCACAGAAGAGCGCCGTTCAACGGGCATCTATTCCAATCTCGACATCACGTTTAACTCGCTGGTTGCCAACGTCAACGAATACAAAACCCCTTATGGCTTCTCAGCAACGCAAAAATGAAAAGCGATACCCAGTGGGTTATCGATTCCATGCGCGTGAAAACACCTTCCCATCAAACGCCCATCGGTTCGCTTTCCGGCGGTAACCAACAGAAAGTGATTATCGGTCGCTGGCTGCTGACCCAGCCTGAAATCCTGATGCTTGATGAACCGACACGCGGCATTGATGTGGGCGCGAAGTTTGAGATTTACCAACTGATCCTGGAGCTGGCGAAAAAGGACAAGGGGATCATCATCATCTCGTCCGAAATGCCCGAGCTTTTGGGGATCACAGACCGGATTCTGGTGATGAGCAACGGTCGCGCCGCAGGCATCGTCAACACCAAAGAAACCTCGCAAAACGAAATTTTAGAGCTGGCCTCTCGCTATCTGTAGGACTGAATCATGGATGCAGTAAAATCTTTTGCCTTAAAGCACTTAAAAGAAGGTGCTATCTACGCCGTACTTTTAATCCTGTTAGCCGTTATCGTTATTCAGGAACCCTCATTTTTAAGCTTGCGTAACCTAAGTAACATCCTTACCCAATCGTCGGTTCGCGTCATTATCGCGCTGGGTGTTGCGGGTCTGATTGTGACCCAGGGTACTGACCTTTCAGCCGGTCGTCAGGTAGGTCTGGCTGCGGTGCTGTCCGCGACCTTGCTTCAATCTGCTGACAATGTGAACAAGGTGTTCCCGAGCCTGGGTGAGATCCCCATTGCAGGCGTGATCATCGCGGTTTGTTTGGTTGGTGCCGTCATTGGTCTGGTGAACGGTATTATCGTGGCTTACCTCAAAGTGACGCCTTTTATCGCCACACTGGGCACCATGATCATCGTCTACGGCATCAACTCGCTGTATTACGATGCGGTGGGCGCATCACCTATCGCAGGCTTTGACCCGCGCTTTACCGAGTTCACCCAAGCTTTATCCGTCTCGGGGATTTCCGTTTCTCCTACATCACCTTCTACGCCATTATCGCTATCGCCTTTATGTGGATACTGTGGAACAAAACCGTGTTCGGGAAGAACATTTTCGCGGTAGGTGGTAACCCTGAAGCGGCGCGTGTATCCGGTGTTAACGTACCTATGACACTTCTGAAAGTGTACGCGTTGTCAGGCGTGTTCTATGCCTTCGGCGGTATGCTGGAAGCCGGTCGTATCGGCAGTGCGACCAACAACCTCGGTTTCCTGTATGAGCTTGATGCCATTGCGGCCTGTGTGGTGGGTGGTGTTTCGTTTGCCGGTGGTGTCGGCAGTATTGCTGGGGTGGTGACGGGGGTGCTTATCTTCACCGTTATCAACTACGGTATGACCTATATCGGTGTCAGCCCATACTGGCAGTACATCATTAAAGCAGCATCATCATCTTCGCGGTCGCGCTGGATTCGATGAAATACGCCAACAAGAAATAACGCTCCCCAACCAAAAGGCCGCTTAATTTACAGCGGCCTTTCTTATCCTCGTTGATCCAAAACGCCTTTGTTTTCATACCCAACCTATTCGTGGTGGGGTGCGAAGTTCATTGCATAGCCCCAGACTTGCGCTACCCGTATCTGTTTTGGCGAATAGGTGGAAATAGTCACTCCTGGTAATGGTTATTTGAGTTTTTTAAACGCATGATTTTCAGAATACATGTTAGTTATCAAAGGTTAATGATAATTCAATTTGGTAAGGAATCGTAAATCAAGCACGTTGATTTCATGCTTCTATTGCGCACAATTCATTATCAAATGCACGCCTGTAAAAAACAAAAATCACCCACCGTTAACATAGATCAAACCAATCACAGATAGAGGTAAAAGCAATTGTTCTTATTCTCAGCAAGGCGCTAACTTTACCCATGAGCAGAAAAAATCTGCATTCAAATCCTTCGACGTGAAGAAGATAACAAAACAAAAGGCTCAGAATTATGGATAGCAAAAACGGTACGTCGGGCAAATGCCCTGTGGTACATGGTGCAGTGACCAACGGCAGCAACCCTAATGCGGTTTGGTGGCCAAAATCACTGAATCTGGACATTCTTCATCAACACGACAACAAAACAAATCCACTGGGTGCGGACTTCAGTTACCGCGAAGCAGTAAAAACGCTGGATGTGGACGCACTGAAAAATGACCTAAAAGCCTTGATGACTGACAGTCAGGCTTGGTGGCCGGCAGACTGGGGTCACTACGGCGGCCTGATGATCCGTATGGCATGGCACTCTGCAGGTACTTACCGTATTGGTGATGGCCGCGGTGGTGCAAGCACCGGCAACCAGCGTTTTGCGCCCCTCAATTCCTGGCCTGACAACGGCAACCTCGACAAAGCGCGTCGTCTGCTTTGGCCAATCAAACAAAAATACGGCAACAAGATCAGCTGGGCAGATTTGATGATCCTTGCGGGCAACATGGCGTATGAATCAATGGGTCTGAAAACCTTTGGTTTTGCTTTTGGCCGCGAAGATATCTGGCACCCAGAGAAAGACATTTACTGGGGTTCAGAGCAAGAATGGCTGGCACCGAGTAATACGGAAAACAGCCGCTACTCAGGCGAGCGCGACCTGGAAAACCCGCTGGCCGCGGTAATGATGGGGCTTATCTACGTCAACCCAGAAGGTGTGGACGGTAACCCTGATCCGCTGAAAACCGCCCACGATATGCGTGTAACCTTTGAGCGCATGGGTATGAACGATGAAGAAACGGTTGCCCTGACTGCAGGTGGTCACACTGTGGGTAAAGCCCATGGTAACGGTGACGCTGCAAACCTTGGCCCAGCGCCGGAAGGTGCAGATCTTGAAGAGCAAGGTTTGGGCTGGCAAAACCACAAATCCCGCGGCATTGGCCGTGACACAGTCACCAGTGGCGTAGAAGGTGCGTGGACAACCCATCCAACGCAGTGGGACAACGGCTTCTTTCACATGCTGCTGAACCACGAGTGGCAACTGACCAAGAGCCCGGCAGGCGCATGGCAGTGGGAGCCTGTCGACATCAAAGACGAAGACAAGCCTGTTGATGTTGAAGACCCAAGCATCCGTCATAACCCAATGATGACAGACGCTGATATGGCGCTGAAAATTGACCCGGATTACCTCAAGATTTCCCAGAAGTTCTATGCAGATCCTGCGTACTTCTCTGAAGTGTTTGCGCGAGCCTGGTTTAAACTGACCCACCGTGATCTGGGGCCTAAAACCCGCTATATCGGCCTGATGTACCGGCGGAAGAGATGATATGGCAAGACCCAATTCCTGCTGGCAACACCGGTTATGATGTGGCTGCAGTGAAAGCGAAAATCGCCGCAAGTGGCCTGTCTGTAGGTGACATGGTATCAACGGCCTGGGACAGCGCGCGCACATTCCGAAGCTCGGACAAACGCGGTGGTGCTAACGGAGCGCGTATCCGTCTTGCGCCGATGAAAGATTGGCAGGGCAACGAGCCTGAGCGTCTGGCAAACGTGCTTGCAGTGCTAGAGCCTATTGCACAGGAAACCGGAGCAAGCCTGGCGGATGTGATTGTGCTGGCAGGTAATGTCGGTATTGAGCAGGCAGCCAAAGCGGCGGGTGTCAGTGTCGATGTGCCATTTGCCGCGGGTCGTGGTGACGCAACCGCAGATCAGACTGATGTTGATTCGATGGGCGTGTTGGAGCCGTTGGCAGATGGTTTCCGTAACTGGCAGAAACAACACTACGCTGTCACGCCGGAAGAGATGCTGCTGGATCGTGCGCAACTGCTGGGTCTGACTGCACCGGAAATGACAGTATTGCTGGGCGGTATGCGTGTTCTCGGTACCAACTATGGCGGCGCTGCACATGGTGTATTCACTGACCGGGTTGGCACTTTGAGCAACGACTTCTTCGTGACGCTGACCGACATGAATTACCAATGGAAACCAACCGGCCGTAATTCTTACGACATCGTGTCCCGCGTCAGTGGTGAAGTGAAATACACGGCAACGCGCGTCGATCTGGTGTTTGGTTCCAACTCCATCCTGCGTGCTTATGCAGAGGTGTATGCACAGGACGACAACAAAGAGAAGTTTGTGAAAGACTTCATTGCTGTCTGGACCAAAGTGATGAATGCGGATCGATTCGACCTGGCATAATCATCGGCCAAACTATCCATAACCACACGAAAGCCCGCGAACATCGCGGGCTTTTTATTGCTTCCGGTATTTTTCCCGTCACCAGCCAACACCCAGCAAATGCCCTGTGTCACTAAACCTGAAATCCCTACACCGGATGTCGCTCATATAGACATAAGTCTTGTTACCGCCTGCCGAATATCCTGATAGTGTAGGGGGGTATATTGTTGTACTCCCTCGCAAAAATTCAATTATTCAAAGGGTTAACTCGTGGATTACGCACAGGCAGCCAAAGGTACGCACGCCATAGGCTTTTGGAAAAACAGCCTGGTAAGGCGCTTTTTTCTGCTGTCATTGCTGGTGGCAAGCGTACCCTTGCTAGTCACGGTGTTTGTCTATGACAGAATGACGGCGGGCTTGGTGTCTGATATGGCAAATGAGCGGGCGCAACAAAATCTGAGCCAGATAAGAAACAGCCTCTATCACTACAGCCGCCAGCACGTCCACGCGTTGGAAGCTATCTCCGAACTGCCGGATATCCCGCAGTTGTTCCAGACCTCCTTTGCTTCTTTCACCCAATCCTTGACCCAAAACCTGATCCACTTTGATATCGACCGTCCCGAGATGTATGGCGCACTGTTTTTCGATGCGGATTGGCAACTGGTAAACACCGTACCGGGGCAAAGCGCCAGTGGTTATCCGTATTGGGGCGAAGGGGAGTTCGATGTTGAAAGTCTGCCCAAAACCCAGTTTGGTGCTGCGATGTTGATTGGCCCCAAACCTGCCTCACCGGGGCAGTCTGCCTGGTATTTGATGGTATTGCCTGTGCAGAGTCCCCAGCAACAGGGGCAGGTTTCCGGGTATATCGGCTTTCAGTTACGTCTGGCAAGTTTGACCAGCTACCTTGCCAGCTCACCCGGTGACGATGTCGTTCTCTGCCGCGGAAACGGGGATGCCAGTGCCTGTTTTGATGCGTTAGGAAGGTTAGTACCGAGCCCGAAAATCCGAAGTGTGGAACTTCCGCTGTTTTCCGACTGGTCCTTAGTCAACGTCAGCATTACGCCCCCGGTGCTTGAGCGCGATCAGGAACGTATTCTGGTTTTGATCATGGCAGGCTTGGTGCTCCTGTTGGTATCGGCATTTTTCTACTTTCTGGTGAAACGGGTACGTCGCCGCGTTTTCCCCTTGATTGACGCGGCGAATGCGGTGTCGGAAGGGCACTGGAAAACCACGCTGCCCATTTCGGGGAACGATGAAATTTCCTTGTTGGCACGGGCATTCAACCGAATGACGTCTCATCTGGATTCCCTGCTGCTGGCAAGGGGAGAAGCGGAACGCAAAGCGGTGTGGGGCGAGTTCGCCACCGGAATCGCGCACGAGATAAGAAACCCGCTGGCGACCATCAAAGTGTGTGTGCAAACCCTGCCGGACAGCCGACCTGAGGACGCAGAGTTACAGTCTTTGATGGTGGGAGAGATTGACCGCATCAACAACTAATTACCGATTTGTTGGAATATGCGCGCCCGCCGGATCCCGAGACGAAAGCAGTTTGTCTGCAATCCATTGTTCGCCGTTTGGCGTCGCTGGTATCGCCCATGGCAAAAGAACGTGGGATCACATTGCATGTCGATTGTGACAAGCCGAGCCAGGTTTTGCCGATGAAAACCAAATCCAGCAAATCCTGATGAACCTGTTGATCAATGCGCTGGATGCCTCCACGCCCGGCAGCAACATTGGGTTGCGGGCGGTTGAGCGGGAAAACTCGGTTTGTCTGGAAGTCAGTGATGAAGGTTGTGGGATGGATACGCATCAAATCGCCACAGTCAGCCAGCCGTTTTACACCACCAAGACCACAGGAACCGGGCTTGGCCTTTCTGTGTCACACCGCCTTGCCGAAATGAACAAGGCTGCTTTGGAATTTTACAGCCAGCCCGGAAAGGGCACTCAGGTTGTACTGAGATTTAACAGGGAGTCAATTTGTGAACCAGACTACCGCATCTGATCCTGACGTGAACCTACCGTCATTGCTGATCATTGATGACGAAGTGGCGCTGACACGTTCGCTGCAAATCGCGTTGCGCGACCCCGCGATCCACATTGAAGTGGCCCACAGCGCCAAAGAGGGGCTGGGCAAAGCCATGTCGCTGAAGCCAAACGCCATCTTGCTCGATCTCAGGCTGCCGGACAGTGAAGATCTCAACCCCCTGCAACGCTTGATTGCCATGTTACCGGACAGCCCGGTGTTTATGATGTCAGCCCACGGGGATATCAAAACTGCGGTGGATGCAGTGAAGCAGGGGGCGAAAGACTTCATCACCAAGCCTTTTGATATCAAGGCACTGAAATCCCAGCTTGCCAAATACCTGCGTGCAACAACCGGCGAACCGGAAGGTTTGATTGGCGAAACACCGGTGATGGCCAAGCTGGTAAAAGACCTGGCGCTGATAGCAAAAAGCCCGGCCAAAACCGTGTTATTGCTGGGTGAATCGGGCACAGGTAAAACCGCTGCGGCTGCGGAAATTCATCGCCTAAGCGCGCTGGCGGATAAGGCATTTGTGGAAGTGAACTGCGCGGCGCTGCCGGAAAGCCTGTTGGAATCTGAGCTTTTTGGGGTGGAAAAGGGCGCTTATACCGGGGCGAACAAATCCCGCGCAGGGCTGATTGAAGTGGCCGATGGCGGCACCCTGTTTTTGGATGAGGTGGGCGAACTGACCTTGCCTTTGCAGGCCAAGTTGCTCTCTTTTCTGGAAAGCCAGCGTTACCGCGCTGTGGGTTCGACCGTTGAAAAACAGGCCAATGTCCGTGTGATTGCCGCGACAAACCGTCAACTTTCCCAAGCGGTGGATGAAGGGCGATTCCGCGCCGATCTTTACTATCGCCTGAATGTGATGCCGATGACCTTGCCAGCGCTTGCTGAGCGGGCTGCGGATATTCCACTGCTTCTTACCCATTTCTCCCGCCAGTACACGGCAGCATCTGCGCCATTGCTTTCTCGCCGCAAGCACTTGCGTTGCTGCAGGCCTATTCATGGCCAGGCAATATCCGGGAGCTGAAAAACCTGGTTGAGCGGCTGTCTGTCCTCTATGCCGGGCATGACATTTTGCCCGAATATTTGCCTGCAGAAGTGCTTGCCGATCAGGCAACGGCTAAAAGCTATGATGATGCTGAACCGGAACTGCCTCTTTCCGATGATATTTCCGCCCAACTCGCCAGCGAGGAAAAACGCATTATTCTGGGGGCGCTACGTGAAAGCGGTGGGCACAAAGGCAATGCCGCCAAACTGCTGAACATTTCCCGCCATGCGCTGAAACGGCGCTTGCAGAAGCTGGGCATTGAAGCATGAAACCCTGGAATTCCCATGTTCTGGCTATCGGCGTATTGCTATTTAGCAGCATAAGCCGGGCAGATATCGTGCTTGGGGCGAGTGAACGGGACGCAGACTTTGAGGTGGGCTGTATGTATCCGCTGACAGGGCCTTCTGCTCTGGGGCAACGATGCGGTTGTGGCGTTGGAGCTGGCACTCGAAGAATTAGAGGCAGAGCCGCTGTCGCCAAAGATGCGGGTGTATGTGGCCGATACCATGGGCAAACAGTTCCGTTCCAAGGAAATCGCGCAGGATTTTATCGACCGTGGGGTCGATGTGCTGTGTGGTGTGGTCAATTCCAATATCGCCCTTGAGGTGTCCCAGCTTGCCCTAAAACACCAGCGGCTCTTTCTCGGCGCCGGACACAGCTCGGCGCGGTTAACCGAAGGGGAGCGCCATCCGTGGTATTTCCACCTCAATAATGATGCGTCCCAGTCCAGCGATGCGGGTGCGCGTTATCTGCGTGATTTAAAGCAGTCAGAGGGATGGGAGACGGTTTCCTACATTGGGCCCGATTACGAATACGGCCACCAGATCTGGCAAACCATGATGGCGAGCCTTAAACGCCACAAGGTGGAGTACCGGGTTAAGGATGAGCTTTACAGCTTGCTGGGTGAAACTGACTATCACCTTTACATCAAAGCGTTGTTGGAAGACCCGCCAGATGTGCTGGTCAGCGGTCACTGGACGCGGGATTTGGTCAGTTTTCTGGAGCAGGCAGCCAACGCCGGATTGTTGGAGAAAACCCACTTTGTGAACTTTGATACCGGTGGTGGATACTTCGTTCTTTCCCGTCTGGGGGATACCTTACCGGAAGGGCTGGTATTGTCTGGTCGTTCCCATGTTAACTGGCCTGAAACTTCCCGGAACCAGCGCTATGTCAGCGCGTTTTTCAGCAAAACTCAGCGTTTTCCCACCTTTATTGCGCAGGATGCTTACACGGTGATCCGTGTGCTCGACACGGCCTGGCAACAATCCCCACAGAAAACCCTGACGGGAATGCGTGATGCCATCCTGGCCTTGAAGTTGCTCTGCCAGAAGACCCAGAGGGATTCCGCTCATACATTGACCCGAATACCCACAAAATCATGCAATATCACGCGGTGGGCACAACGGTGAAAACCGATGGATTCTGGCCAGCGACGCGCATGCTTGGCGAGTGGAAGATTTATCCGCCTGCCATCTCATCAACACCTGCCACCCCTTAAAAACAGGTTGAGCGCGCCGAGCGCATAGCGCTCAAACCTTTGAGCGGAAAGCGCTCAACCGCTCATCTTCGCGCTTAACCGCACACCTGATGTTATTACCATCTATTAACATTTCTAACTGGTCGGAGGGGTTGAATTTAAAACGGCCGGGTATTCGTTTTGGTCTTTTAAATCAAGGTGTGCAATGGGAATGTTAAACATGCCATTTTTCGCGAATTAGCCAAATTGTCATCTTGGCGCTACAAGAAATTAACATTGGCACTGGCATTGCTCTGGTAGGGGCAAAGAAAACAACCCTACCAATAAACAGGAGTAAGCATGTCAGTCATCAAACGCTCTCATGGAATGGAGCAACCTTACTGGCCGGCTGGGCCGTTTAAGATCCGTTTACCGTTTATTCACTACCGCTGGGAGATGGCGGAAACCATCCAGGGCATGATCATGTTTGTGGTCGGTATGGCGATGATCCCCTTGCTGGAAAAATACCTCGGCCTGCCTTACGACGTCGCGCTTGCTTATGTGGTCGTATGTGGCATCGGCTTTATGCTGCCAAACCTGCTTGGCGTGCCTATGGTACCGGGTTGGATAACCCCTGCGATCCCCGTCGTGCTGCTCTTTCTGGGCAACTTTGAACCGGGCCCAGAAGCCATCCGCGCTTTGGTCGGGTTGCAGCTTCTTGTCACTGCCATCTTCTTTATTCTGGGTATTACCCGCCTTGGCAGTAAGCTGGTGGACTTATTCCCTGACTCCATCAAAGCAGGCATCCTGATGGGGGCCGGTATTGCTGCACTGACCGGCGAAATCAGTGAAGGCGGGCGTTTGGCTTCCACGCCCGTCTCCCTCGTTATCGGTTTTCTGGTTACCGCATACGTGCTGTTCTCCCTGAACTTCCGTGACTACGTCGACAACCACAAATGGGCAAAAGTGATTGCAGGATATGGCATGGTGCCGGGCACACTGGTCGCCATGGCGGTGGGCTGGATGGTCAGCGAATACCCACTTCCCAATATTGAATTTGGTTTTTCTACCCCAGCGTTTGGCAAGATGATTGATTACCTGCCGTTTACCGTTGGGCTGCCAACACTGGAAATGCTCTGGCTGGCGTTGCCGACTGCGTTGATCGCCTATGTGATTGCTTTTGGTGACATCATTGTCGGTAAGAGCTTGCTGGATCGCGTTGACCACCTGCGTCCTGACGAGCATATCGACGTTAACGTTGACCGTGTTCACCTGGTGACTGCGCTGCGTAACCTTATCCATTCCTTCTTTGCACCGTACCCAGGTCTGGCAGGCCCCTTGTTCACGGGCGCCATGGCGACCATTGCTGAACGTTACCGCCACGGACGCAGCGCCATGGACAGCATCTACAGCGGTGCAGGCGTGTTCTGGATTGTTGGCTTCATCGCCCTGTTCGCTCTGCCGCTCATCACGCTGTTCAAGCCCGTTCTGCCTATCGCCCTGTCTATCACCCTGCTTATCACCGGCTACCTGTGTATCTCTGTCGGTGTTGAGCAAGTGCGCAACGCTACCCAAATGGGTGTAGCGGGCACCATGGGCGTGGTACTGGCGGTCTATGGCGCAGGCTATGGCTTGCTGGCAGGTATCGCACTCTACTTCCTGATCGAATGGCGCAGAAAAGGCGCTGAAGAGAAAGCGGAAGAAGAACCGATTGAAGTGGTTGAAAGCTGATTAATTTGGGAATGTTTTGCCCGGTGAATGCCGGGCAATAAGGAAGGATCGCAATGAACAAACACAACATTTACGAAATCGGTCTGGAGAAGACCCCTGCCAATTATGAAAGCCTGAGCCCACTGAGTTTTCTGGAAAGGGCGGCCAGTGTCTACCCTGACTACACGGCGACCGTGCACGGTAGTATCCATAAAACCTGGCGTGAAACGGAAGAGCGTTGCCGACGCCTTGCTTCTGCGCTGCAAAAGCAGGGAATTGGCGAAGGTGACACGGTTTCAGTCGTGGCACCGAACCTGCCGGAAGTGTTTGAGATGCATTTTGGCGTGCCCATGTGTGGCGCTGTCCTGAACACCATCAATACCCGCCTTGATGCGGATGCGATTGCGTTTATGTTCCAGCACGCAGAAAGCAAGGTCGTTATCGTCGACAAAGAGTTCACGGATGTCGTGCGTAAAGCGCTCAAGATGATCGCCCACCGCCCACTGGTAATTGCCATTGACGATCCTTTGTTTGGTGAAGGCAGCCTGATCAGCGAACTGACCTATGAAGAGTTTATTCTCGACGGTGACCCAGATTACCAATACTGGCCGCCAAGTGACGAGTGGCAGGCGATTTCCCTCAACTACACGTCAGGCACCACTGGCAACCCGAAAGGCGTGGTGTATCACCACCGCGGCGCATACCTGAATGCGGTCAGCAACATCATGTCGTGGGACATGGGGTCGCATCCGGTTTACCTCTGGACCTTGCCGATGTTCCACTGCAATGGCTGGTGTTTCCCGTGGACAATCGCGGCGGCGGCGGGAGTCAGTGTCAGCCTTCGCCATGTTCGCGCAGATGCGATTTTCGACTCTATCCGCGAGAACAAGGTCAGCCATTTCTGCGCCGCGCCCATCGTGCTGAACATGATGAACAACGCCGATGCCAGCCTGAAAGCGGGTATCGACCACCAAATCAAGGCAATGACCGCCGGTGCCGCGCCGCCAGCGTCAGTGATTGAAGGCATGGAAGCGCTGGGTATTGAAGTGACCCACGTTTACGGCTTGACCGAAACCTTCGGCCCATGTGTGGTGTGTGACTGGCAGCGCAGCTGGGATGGCCTCAATAACCAGGAACGTGCCCGGATGAAAGCCCGTCAGGGTGTGCGAGCGCCGATGCAGGGTGAGCTGATGGTCGCCAATCCGGTAACCATGAAACCTGTCGCTAAAAACGGCACGGAACTGGGTGAGATCTTCCTGCGTGGCAACATTGTGATGAAAGGGTATCTCAAGAACCCGTCCACCACAGATGAAGCATTGGCTGAAGGCTGGTTCCACACCGGCGATCTGGCGGTATGGCATGAAGACAACTACATCGAAATCAAAGACCGCTCTAAAGACATCATCATCTCCGGCGGTGAAAACATCTCCAGTATCGAAATTGAAGACGTGCTTTATCGTCACCCGGATATTGAAGAAGTGGCCGTCATTGCGATGAGCGATGAAAAGTGGGGCGAAGTGCCGTGTGCTTTCGTGAAGGTTAAAGAAGAGAAGTACCTGACCCAGGACGACCTAATCGCGTTTTGCCGAAGCCAGATGGCGCACTTTAAAGTGCCGAAGAAATTTATCTTCACAGCACTGCCGAAAACCTCCACCGGCAAAGTGCAGAAATACATCCTGCGCCAGCAGGTGAATTAAGTATCAGTGCTGCCGCACCAAGAGGCAGACGTGTGCACTTAGCGAAAAAAAAGACCCCGATTAACTGGGGTCTTTGTCTTTAATGCGGGAAATTCAGGTTAGCCGTTGACCGGTGGTTCAAAAGCCGTCAGTGGCAGTGCTGCGCCTTCGTATTTCTCTATACGCACCAGCGATGAATTGGCCGCACAGCCGTTTGCCAGGCGTGAGGTTGGAATGTCGCTGGTTAATACGTTCGGACCACCGTTTTTACACAGGCCGGTTTGTGCGTCCAGATCCGGCCACGCACCTTCGTGGATACAGACAGAGCCTTTCTTGATGCCGTCTGTGACCAGCGCGCCAACCAGTACCTGACCGCGACCGTTGAATGCACGCACGAGGTCTCCGGTTTTAATGCCGCGTGCTGCTGCATCTTCTGGGTGGATACTGATAGGCTCGCGGCCTGCAATCGCATATTCCTCGCGGATTTTGGCGTAGTTGAACTGGCTGTGTAGGCGGTGAGCCGCATGCGCTGTCATCAGCTGCAGTTCGCCGTCTTTCGCATTGCCTGTCCATTCGTCCGGAGCCAGCCAGGTTGGGTGAGCAGGGCAATCTGCATAGCCGTAACCTTCGATGGTGCGGGAATAGATTTCGATTTTGCCACTTGGGGTGCCTAACGGTTCATCACAGGGTCTGTACGAAATGCGGCATGGCGGACAAACTCTGCGTTCTTCTTGTTGAACTTCATTTCGATCAGTTCGTTGTCTTTCCAGAACTTATTGAACTGAGGCATACGGATACGGGAAGAACGTGCAGCTTTCTGGGCTTCGTCATAGAAGCCTTTCAGCCAGCCCATTTCGTCTTTGCCTTCGGTGAACACATCACGGCCACCAGGGCGCAGCATTTCCGACATATCAGCAAATACGTCGAAGTCGTTGCGCGCTTCAAACTGTGCTGGAACAACCTGCTTCATCGGTACCAGATGCTGGTTACTGTAGTCGCCGGTCATTGTCATATCATTGCGCTCGAAAGACGTCGTGATTGGTAACACGATATCGGCATGTTTGGCTGCCGCCGTCCAGTAAGGCTCAGAAATAACGATCAGTTCAGGCTTTTGCCACGCGGTGATCAGACGGTTAGTGTCCTGATGGTGGGTAAATGGCGCGCCGCCCGCCCACCAGATCATCTTAATGTCCGGGAAGGTCAGCTCATGGCCATTGTGCTGGTATTTCGCGCCTGGGTTTTCCAGCGCTTCAACGATGCGAGCTACCGGGAAGCTGTTCACTGCGCCAGACACAGCCCAGTCGTTACCTGCAGAAGAGCCGCCGCCAATTGAAGCTGAAATCGCGGGCAATACGCCTGCATCACGGGTTGGGTTGCCACCGTTTGAGTAGTGGTAGGACAGACCGAAACCGCCGCCCGGCAAACCAATCTGACCCAGCATAGAAGCCAGTGTTACCAGCATCCAGTGGCGCTGCTCACCATATTGCTGACGCTGAATACCCCATCCGGACATCAACATGGTGCGGTTTTTACTGAAAATGTCTGCCAGCAGTTCAATTTGTTTTACTGGTACGCCGGTGATTGCCGATGCCCATTCCGGCGTTTTTGCGATGCCGTCGGTTTTGCCCTGCAGGTAGCTTCGAATTTGTCGTAGCCAATGGTGTATTTGTCCAGGAAGGCTTTGTCGTGTTTGCCGTTTGCCTGAAGGGAGTACGCAACCCCCAGCATCAGCGCCACGTCAGTCATTGGATGTGGGGCAATCCACTGACAGTTATCGCCAAAGAACTCGATGGTCTCGGAGCGCATTGGGTCAATTGCAATTACCGTTTTGCCGGATTTCTTCAGCTGGTGGAAGAACTCCAGACCGCTGCCATCGGTACTGCTCCAAGCAATCTTCAGGGTGTTAATTGGGTTCAGACCCCAAAGAACAACCACATCACTGTGTTCGAGAATCATTGGGTGGGTGGTTTGTTGCTCGTACACTTCAATCGAGCCAACGACGTGCGGCATGATGACCTGTGCAGCACCGGTAGAGTAGTCGCCCAAGTGGCCGGAGTAACCACCTGCCATGCTCATGTAGCGTTGCAACAGGGTTTGCGCTTTATGCAGCACACCACTTGAACGCCAGCCATAAGATCCGGCGAAAATAGATTCTGCGCCGTATGCGCCGCGAATGCGGCTGTGTTGTTCGTGGATAAGCTTGTAGCTTCATCCCAGCTCACACGCACAAATTCATCTTTACCACGCACACCTTCAGGACTGGATGGATTCGCCAGGTAGCCTTTACGAACCATTGGGTATTTCACACGTGCTTTGGTGTGAACCTGATCAGGACCTGTCAGTTGCAGGCTGTTTGGAACGGTTTGGGCTAACGCACTTTTGGTTTCAACCAGTTTGCCATCCTGAACCTTTGCAATCATAGGTCCCATACGGCCAGCCGTTAACACGCCACCGCCTTGCGGCGCAGCGTCGCAGAAAGTGGCACCAGAGAAGTTACCGCGAGCGCACCTGCTGTCGCACCGGTTCCCTTTAAGAAAGAACGACGAGTTATGTTTGTCATTGCTATGTTTCCTTGCGCTTAGTGGCCAGCCACGTCTTTGGCGTGGTATTGGAAAAATTTGGTGAGAATTTCTAGATCCAGTTCGGAGATATCGGTGCGATCACCCATGCCTTTGGCAACCGGGCCCCAGGCGTTGACGGTGAAGTGTCCTGCAGCAATTTTGGCGTGGCAGGTTGCACAGTAGACGTTGTCGAGTTGCTCCGCGTATTCCCACAACGGGGCGCGGGTATCGAGTACAGGTTCACTGACGGTGCCAGTGATTTTTGCTGTGCGCCATTCGTTGCCATATTCATCGGCAGTGAACTCGCCAGCTTCAACGGCCGCCTGACCAGCTTCATTCAGGCTGGCAATGATCGCGCGTTGACCGTTCCCCATGTAAAGGACACGCTCTGCGCCTTTCATCTGGTAGCCGGATATCTCCACAGTACGCTTGCCATTTTCTTCACTGATCACTTTCATTTCAGTGGTCGGGTTCACTTCACCAAGCTCACCCAAGGCTACTGGCTCGATAGGGAAGACAACCGCGGCATTTGCAGGTGTCTTGTCAGCGAATGCGAACAAAGCATCGAATGCTTCGCTGTCCATTTCTGGCTCGGGAGCAAAGTGAGCAACGCCTTTGTGGCAGTCGATACAGGTTTGGTTGTTCTCGATACCGTATTTGTGCATTTTCGCGGCGTCTTCACTTTGTGAGTAAAGATCCATCGCATCGTTTGTGTGGCAGGAGCGGCAGGTTGCTGAATCGTTTTCGCGCAATTGTGCCCAAACGGTTTCAGCCATCGCCATGCGGTGTTCTTCGTACTTGTCCTCGGTGTCTATCTTGCCGGTAACAAATTCGTGGTAGATGTCTTTGCTGGCGCGAATTTTTGTAAATACGTAATCAATTGGGTCGGTGGGGATGTGGCAGTCAGCACACTCGGCGCGGATGCCTTTGGCATTACTGAAGTGAACTGAGCCTTGGTACTCTTCAAAAGGTATCTGCATAGAGTGGCAAGATACGCAAAACTCAGTGCTGGATGTGGCGTGCATGACTGCAGCCGTACCGCCAAGCGTCAGCCAACCGATAGCGATACCAATAACCGCTATCAGCGCGATAACACGCTTTTTAATTTTCATTGTTATTCCTCTGTTACAACGACACGAAAAACCACTTTTCGCGCATGGAATTTACAATGAGTCTTATCAATAAGAATTCGCGAGCTGTCACAGTTGAATAAAGTATATTTTTAAATTATTTGAGCACTTTCACTTAACAGGAAAGAAGTTGTATTTTTAGGTCTTTAATTCTAATGCTCATGCTGTTTTATTAAGGCTTTAATTGAAAATTTAGTGGTTGGTGATTAGTTAAATAAATCATGGAATATAATCACTTAAGTCTTTGTGAATATATTGGTGTTTGAGTATTTGCATGGCTTATGCTTGAGTTTAAATGAAGGCGTTACAAAGTATGTTTATCAATACAGGAAAAATGCGCGGTAAGCGCATATAAATATGCAGATAGTTAAAGTGTACTGCCTGCTTTAGACTCACCTTGCTATTCAAGTTTTGCGCTACAGGCTTTGTTTTTTTGTACCTATTAGCAAAACACGAATTTTCTAAGGGACTTAGTGCACTGTTTCCACTCGCAACGAGTGAAATGCAGGTCAGGATGTAAAACTTCGTCTTATCATCTGATTACTATCGATGTTTTAAGGACGTTAGCCATGCACCAAAGTGTTGCCTTTTTGATTGGACTAAGCACTATGTTTGCGACGGGATCTGTTTTTTCCGCACCGTTCAACAGCTACCCCAAAATCGAAATAAACAGCCGTCAGGTATATTCGCTGAACGCATTTCCTTATTACGACTACTTTGTCTGCTTACGTCAGGGCGATGCTGGGATGGAAACGCTTGAATACCTACAGCAAGACCAAGTGTTCCGTCAAAGCCTGCAACGTGTCGCGGGAGAGGCCGCAGCCAGACAATACCGATATCTTAATGAACTTCCGGCTAAACAGGCTTATTTCATCAACGGTGTCAACGCTGACAGCTTCCCGCAAAAAGAGCAGGTGCCATTTGGTGCCGATGAAACCTATGAATACAGCCACCAATATCTCAAGCAACCCAAAGCGGCTTATCAATATAATTTTGAAACTAAGGGACTGTACAAAGAGGTGTTTGATAAAGGCTCCCTGCGCCATTGGCTTTTGGTCGGAATGGATTTTCTGCAGCGAGAATCAGACTGGAAAGTCACCAAACTTACAGATATTCCCCAACTGGTAATGTTGGTGTCACTGGATATCAAGTAAATCCAGTCAGCAGGTAGCGAACAGGATGCCTATCAGCAAGCCCAGAAAAGCGCAGCGCTTTATTACGTAAAAGCTGACGCTAACAACTGCAATTAAACGATGAGAGACGACAAAGGCCGCTGATGACGCAGCGGCCTTTGTCTTTTATGGGAAGCAGTTATTAAACCGTTGCTTGCTCAGGTTGCTGTTGGGGCACTTCTTTACCCAGTTTTTTCGCCATTGCGGCTTCCATTTTCTCCAGGCTGACCCCCTTCGTTTCAGGAACATATTTCACGACGATGTACATACAGATGATGGACAGTATCGCGAACAACCAGAAACTGAAGGCACCGTTGAACTGCTCTTTCAGGTAAGGGTTTTCGTTCAGCATCGGGAAGGACTGGGTCACGATGAAACCGGTGAACCATTGGGCGCCGACGGCAATGGCCATCGCCCTTGAGCGGATGCTGTTCGGGAAGATTTCGGAAATCATCGTCCAGCATGCGCAGCCCCAGGATACCGCGTAGGAAACCACATACAGGCACAGAGCAAACAGTGCTGCGTAGCCTTCGGTTTGTTGGTACAAGACGTAGCCAACAATGAACATGCCAAATGCACAGCCTAGGTACCCCACTTCATCAGCGGCAGGCGGCCAACTTTGTCAATCAGGTACATACCCATGGCGTTACCGGCGATAAAGACAATACCGACAAACGTAGTCTGGAACAGGGCATTTTCAGTTGAGCCAGTGATGGGTTTCAGGATTTCTGGTGTGTAGTACATGATGACGTTGATACCGGTCAGTTGCTGGGCGGCTGCCACGAAGGTACCGATAACCAGAATCGCAAACAGCAGCGGGGAGCGCAGGCTGACCTGGTTTTTCTTCACGCCACGGGCCTCTTTGAGGGAGTCCTGAATTTCCTGAATCACTTTATCAGCGTGGGCAGGATTTGAGATACGGGCCAAGGTGTCTTTCGCTTGTGCACTTTGCCTTTCAGCACCAGCCAGCGTGGTGATTCGGGAATAAGGAACAGTAAGGCTGCAAACAGTGCCGCTGGAATCACTTCCGAACCCAGCATCCAACGCCAGCCCATGTCCACTAGCCAGGCCTCAGACATGCCTTTTGCAATCAGGTAGTTGACGTAGAACACACCCGTTTGGCCAATAACAGCAGATTGCTGGAACATACTGACCGCGCGTCCACGGTAGTCTTTCGGGGCGACTTCAGACATGTACATGGGTGAAACCACACAGGCCAGACCGACGGCGACACCGCCAACGATACGAAGAACTGTGTAGAAGGTGAAGGTCGTGGCGAGGGCAGAGCCGATGGCGGAGATGATGAAAAGGATGGCAGCGATAAAGAGGGTGTTGCGTCGGCCGTATTTGAGAGAGACCCATCCGGCACCAACGGCGCCGAGAATACTACCCAAAACCACACTGGACACAGCCCAGCCAGTTTGGGCTGGAGTGAGTGCAAAATAGTCCCGGATTGGGCCAATGGCTCCGGATATTACGGCCGTGTCATAGCCCAGTAATATCCCACCCAGAGCGGCGATGCAGCAAATTCTCACGATGTAGGCAAAGTTATATTTTCGGGTTTCGGACTTGGATGTAGCTTCCATTTTTTAATCCTTTATTAGATCCCCAAGTAGGCGCTTAACCATCGAATAAGGTCCTTTTGGGTTACGGCCAATACGCCGGTTGTAGGGTACGGGTATTGGATGTCTAACAGGCCGACGTTTTATGTTTGTAGGTATGTTTGAAATATATTTTTCATTTGTCGGTTGCGATAATCTTATTCTTACTTTTGATACATCGACAAGGCTTTGTTCGGTTTTTGGCCTGAAGTGTTATGCCAATCAAATAAAAAGAAATTTATCACTTATTGAGATGTGCGATTAACTGCATGAATTATAAAGATATAAATATTTGAGATCTGAGTCATGCTTGACGTTGAAGGCTTGTGTGACGGGCAGTTTGACGGATTCTCGTTCCGAAAAATCAGGCTTCTTATGAATGAAAATATTTTTCATGTGGTGGATTTTTGATTAGATTGATGGTGGGGGATAGAAGGCGCGCTGTTTCATGTCAGTGAACACCTTGCTATTTCGCTTTCATGCCAATTTGTCTATGAACTGAAGTGAGGAGAAGTCGATGCGTTTTGCACTACATGGAATGTGTTCACTGCACAGCAATGTGATGTCTGATATCCGTCTGGCAAAAGAAACGGGTTATCAGGGGCTTGAGATTCATACTGAAAAACTGTGGCGCTATATCAACGCCGGGTTGACCGCAGAGCAATTCAAACAGCGTCTGGATGCGTTCCAGATTGTCCCTACTGCCATAGACATTATTGGCGCGATTGAAGTAACGGATAAGGCCGGGCAGCGTCAGCTGTTTCAGGATGCAGAAACCCTGTGCCGGTTTGCCAAAGAGATTGGTGCGCCAACCATCCAGCTGAATGCCTTTGAAGAGCTGAACGGCTTAACCACCGAGCAGAACATTACACTGACCGCGCAAAACATCCGCCAAATCGCCGATATCGGCAAGGACTATGGCATCCGTTTCCAGTATGAAGGTGCGGCCTGGACACCCATCGCCAAGCTCGAAGACTATTACCGCCTTTATGACAGTGTTGGTCGCGGGAACTTTGGTTTTGTGCTTGATACCTGGCACCTTTGGGCATGCCGCGGTGCCACACTAAATCAGATGGCGGCTATCGACCCTGAACTCATATTCAACGTGCATATTTCTGACGGGAAACGTCCTGCAGTGGGCGAAGCGTGGCCGGATGAAAAAGCCCTGCGCGGCTATTTGATCGGACAAGGCGAGATCCCCCTGAAAGAGTGGGTCGATGCGATACGCCAAACCGGCTACGACGGCTTCTACTCCGGCGAGTATCTCAATGACCAGATGTGGGAAGGGGATTATTACGATATCGCCACCGGCATGCTCGACGGTATGCAACGTCTGTTTGACTGATTTGGGCAGTACATGTGCCCGTGCCTGAAAGCGCGGGCTTTTTTGCGTGACAAGATAAGGAACCTTCCATGTTTAACATTGCATTGTTCGGATCAGGCGCATTGGCAAGGTGCATGCGGCCAACATAGAACAGAATCCAGAAACCAGAATTTATTCCCTCATTGAACCTTATGACGCTTATGCCGAGGCTTTCTGCGCCGCTTATCCCGGCGTGAAACGGCAAACTGTCGAAGAGGCCATGGCCGACGACAATGTTCACGCTGTCTGTATCTGCTCGTCTACCGATACCCATGCCGATTTGATTGAGCGAGCAGCCAAAGCCGGTAAAGCGATTTTCTGTGAAAAACCCATCGATCTGGATGCGGCGCGAGTCAGGGATTGTCTGGCCGTGGTGAACCAGCATCAGGTGCCTTTCCTTATCGGCTTTAACCGCCGGTTTGACCCCCATTTTTCTGCCCTGAAAAGTGCACTTGAACGGGGTGATCTGGGCGAAATCACGAGTGTGATCATTACCTCCCGGGATCCAGCGCCACCGCCAGCGCAATACAGTAAATCCTCCGGCGGAATGTTCAGAGATATGACCATACATGATCTGGATATGGCGCGATTCCTGGTAGGAGAAGAACCGATTGCCGTAACCGCCCACGGAAGTTGCAAGGTCGATCCTGCTATCGGTGAAGCTGGGGACATAGACACCAGTGTGGTTGTGCTGACGTTTGCCTCCGGGGCGATGGCGACCATCCACAACAGCCGCCGCTCCGGTTATGGCTACGATCAGCGTATTGAAGTCCATGGCGAAAAAGGCATGTTGCAGGTAGGCAACATCACGGAGAATGCCCTGGTTTCAAGCACCCAGCACGGCCAGCAATTGGCGACACCGAAATACTTCTTCCTCGAACGTTATGAACAGGCGTTTGCGGCGGAATGGCTGCATTTCGTAGAAGTGTTGAACGGCGCCAAGCCAAGTTGCAGCGGTGACGATGGAGAACGCGCTCTCGCGCTCGCTGACGCCGCGATTTTGTCTATGCAACTGGCGCGACGATAAAACTCTAACTTTGTTGCCGATAAAAGTGCCACCGCGAAGGTGGCACTTGTGTTTCCAGAGTGTGTGGAGGTGACTCTGGTTTTATGCTGGTCACGCTGCCGCAGGCGCATCCGGTGTCTGCATGACCTTCAGCGTTTCCGGCACAATCAGCGTTGCTTCAGTCGCAGCCTGGACTTCTTCCAGGGTAAATTCCGGCGCAATTTCGGTGATTTCCATTCCTTTCGGTGTGATGGTAAAGACGCCCATTTCAGTCACTATCATGTCCACCTGCGCGACGGCGGTGAGTGGCAAGGTGCAATCACGCAGCAGCTTGGGTTTGCCTTTGGCGGTGTGCTCCATGGCGATGATCACCTTTTTCGCGCCGACCACCAAATCCATTGCGCCGCCCATGCCTGGCACCATTTTCCCCGGAATGATCCAGTTGGCGAGGTTGCCTTTTTCATCCACCTGCAATGCACCCAGCACAGTGATATCGACGTGCCCGCCGCGGATGATGGCAAAGGAGTCTGCACTGTTGAAGCAGCAGGAACCGGTGACAGCAGTGATGTATTGACCGCCTGCGTTGACCAAATCCGGGTCAATGTGCTCGCCTTCGGCGAGGCTGTCGATACCCAGCAGACCGTTTTCGGCCTGCAGCAGCAGTTCAATTTCTTTGTCGACTTCATTGGCGACAAGGGTAGGGAGCCCAATGCCGAGATTGACGATATGTCCATCCTTCATTTCACGGGCAATTCGCCAGGCAATGCGTCTGCGCAGAACGTTTTTGTCGAGTTGCTTGTCCATTAGTCGTTCTCCATCAGGATGTAATTCACAAACAGGCTTGGCGTATGCACAGCCTCCGGCGCAATCTCGCCCAGTTCGACCAACAGCTCGGCTTCGACGATCACTGTGTCAGCGGCGGTGGCCATCAGCGGGTTGAAGTTTTGCGTGGTGCCCTTGTAAACAATGTTGCCGCGCGTATCGACAAGAGAGCCGCGGATCAGGGCGATATCGGCACGAAGTGGTGTTTCCAGCAAATAAGGGACACCGTTAACTTCCACCACAGGTTTGTTTTCCGCCACGGAAGTGCCAAGACCTGTTGGGGTCAGCACGCCGCCAAGCCCAGCGCCGCCGCTACGGATGCGCTCTGCCAGCGTGCCTTGTGGGCAAAGTTCCACGTCCAGCACGCCGTCATTCATCTGCTGGCCGGTTTCTGGGTTGGTGCCAATGTGTGAAGCGTAGAGTTTTTTCACCCGGCGCTCTGCAATCAGTCGGCTGGAACCTTTGCCGGGCGAGCCGGTATCTGTGCTGATCAGGGTGATGTCTTTGATATCGAGCTCAATGAGCAAATCAATCAGTTTTTCTGGGGCACCTGTCGCCATAAAGCCACCGATCATGATGGTCATGCCATCTTTGAAAAGGGGCGCCAGTTGCGCTTTGTTGGCTGCTTTATTCATGGCTTTTCCTTACTCGCAACGTTTGAGAATAATGGCTGTACCCATGCCACCACCAATGCAAAGGGAGGCGAGGCCGAACGTCGCGCCAGTGCGCTGAAGTTGGTAAACCAGGGTAGTGATAATGCGGTTGCCAGACGCACCAATTGGGTGGCCGAGGGCAATAGCACCACCGCTGAGGTTGCTGTGCTCCAGCAGCCACTGTTCGTCTACCTGATGTTGGGCGGCAAGTTCGCGGTTGACCCCGATAGCCTGAGCGGCAAACGCTTCATTGAGTTCAAACACACCGATGTCCTGCAGCGCCATGTCGGCTTTGGCGAGGGTATTGGCGATAGCAGATACCGGACCAAGCCCCATAAACTCCGGTGAGAGTGCGCCCTGACCATACTCCACCACTTCCGCCAGAGGTGTCAGGCCGTGGCGTTTTACGGCGGTTTCCGATGCCAGCAGGATAGCGGAAGCGCCGTCGTTGATGCCGGATGCGTTCCCCGCTGTCACGCTGCCCTGTGCATCAAAGGCAGGACGCAGGCTTTGCAGTCCTTCAAGTGTGCAGTCCAGTTTTGGATATTCATCAGCGGTGACGTCAGTCTGGCGCTTGCGGACAGTGACGGTGACCGGCACGGTTTCGGCTTCAAAGTCGCCGTTTTCCAGAGCCGCCGCGGCTTTTTGCTGGCTGGCGAGGGCAAAGGTATCTTGGTCCAGTCTTGAAATGTCGAAGCGCTTGGCAATGTTCTCGGCAGTGATGCCCATGTGGTAGTGGTGGAAGGCGTCGGTCAGGCCATCTTTTATAATGCTGTCTTCAAGGGTTTGATGACCCATACGGTAGCCGCGTCTTACCTGACCATCTGCAATGAATGGTGCGTTGGACATGCTTTCCATACCACAGGCCATGACAACTTCAGCATCACCGGCGCGGATGTGCGCTGCTGCATCCAGCACGGTTTTCATGCCGCTGCCGCAAATCATGTTCAGGGTGTAAGCGGGAACGGAATCAGGGATCCCGGCTTTTATCGCTGCCTGACGGCCCGCCCATGCCTGCGCCGCCGGTCAGCACGTTGCCCACAATCACTTCGTCAATGTGCTCAGGGGATAACTCGACTTGTTCCAGTGCGCCTTTCATCGCACAGGCACCCAGCTCAACCGCTGACACGGCGGAAAGTGCGCCGTTAAAGCTACCAATCGGCGTCCGTTTTGCCGCCACGATATAGATTCGTTCCATGCCCTTTCTCCTGATGATGTTGTTTAACAGCAGTCTAGAAAGCTTGCCGGGCTTTTTATACGGACGGGAAATCAAAGCCTCTTTGCAAAAATGCAAAGTGCAATTGTGGGCATAAACACACTGTTGATTGGGTGTTTCGAAGGGGCGGGAGAGGGAAAAGAAACAGCAGAAAAGAAGAATCAATCAGCCCCGTTCTTTGTCGGGGCTGGGTTTATAGGGGGGAATCCAACAGGTGGTTTTTAAATTTGGTTGCAGTGGCAGACGCCGTCTGTGGCGAATGGTAATAGAGATTAAGGCTCCAGATGCTGGTTTCATAATCCGCCAGTAACACCTCCAGACTGCCTTCCCTGATTGCAGGCTCAACCACAAAGTTTGGCAGGTAAGCGATGCCCACCCCGTTCAATGCACCCTGAAGCAGAAGGTCACTGTCGCTGACCTCGATGGTTTTCGGCACTTTGATAATCAGGTTTCCAGGTGCTGTTTGAAAATCCAGTCGTTACTGCCTGTCAGCGTGGTAGCGACAAGGCACTGGTGGGATTTCAGTTCATCAGGGTGCGAAGGCGCGCCGTATTGTTGAATGTAAGCTGGCGAGGCAACCACCACGAAAGGGGTTTGCAACAGTTCGCGTTTGACCAGCATCAGGTCTTTCTCCCGGTACCCCTGATAACTGGCGTTGGCACTGATCATCAAATCCGACGTGGCGGCATGGTCGAGCGCCCACGGCGTGATGTTGAGGTTGACAGTGACTTTGGGGTTATCCCGTGAAAACCCGGCCAGTTTTTCCATCAGGAAATGGTTTGCATACACCGGGGTGCAGGCAATGTTGAGATGACCTTTTTCCGTGTCCTGAAAATCTTCCAGCTTCCGGGTGACCCGCTCAGCGCTGTCAACAATCGGCGAAAACTCTTCATAAAGGGTCTGGCCTGCCGGTGTGCTTCCAGCAAACGGTTAGAGCGGTAACACAGCTGGGTGCCAAAGTGATGTTCGAGATCCTGCAGCCAGCGGCTGCCGGCAGAGACGGAAATGTTGAACTGTCGTGCGGCTGCAGAAATCGAACCTGTGCGGATCACCGACACGAAAAACGCCATTTTATCGAGCATAGCTATACCTGGATTTTTCCCTCAAGGGGGCATGTTGCTTTGTGTTTCTTGTAATGCATTCCGACATCTTATGCGCAGCGCCCTGTCATAGATTGCCAATCTGCTTCCCTGCAAGGTCGAGAAATGTGGCCTCGCTCCACTGCCTCCAGAATCAGTTTTTCTTGTTAGTTTGTTTGAAAATATTTTTCCAAAATAAATCAACACTCGAATGTTAATGGATTGTATAAGGTGGTTTTTCATTCTGTTTACTTGGCGGGTAAAGTGTTACCGCTATCAAATAATGGAAAACATTTTTCACTTGCCGATATCTGCATATCCAATTGAAATATAAGGATAAAAAATTATTGAGATCTGTGTCAAATATGCAACCAAAGGCGCGTCGTGTCTGGCTTTTTTCATCTCCGTCTCCGGTTTTTCAGGTAAAAAACCAAAAGTGATAAATATTTTTCATTTTTCATTTTTTTTCGTTAGTGTGATTTCCAGATTAACGAAGATTGCTGTTACAGCTGCCATGCGAAAGCCAGCGTCTTATCGTCAAAAACAAAAAATAGAACGCTTACTCTCTGGAGATTGATTATGAGCAATGTGCAATACGGAATTAGCCCACTGACCTGGACCAACGATGACATGCCTGAACTGGGCGGTGATATCCCACTGGAAACTTGCCTGAGTGAAATGGCAGAAGCGGGTTTTACCGGCACAGAACTGGGCACCAAATACCCACGTCAACCTGAAGTGCTGATCCCTCTGCTGGCTAAACACGGTCTGGTGCTGGCATCAGGCTGGTACAGCGGCAACCTGATGAAACTGTCTGCTGACGAAGAAATCGCAGCCATGCAAGAGCACATCAAATTGCTGAAAGCGGCAGGCTGTAAAGCATGGTATTTGGCGAAGTGAGCAACACCGTTCACGGCGACATCAACACCCCACTGTCCAAGCGCGTCATCCTCTCTATGGAAGAGTGGAAAATGTACGGCGAGAAACTGACTTGTGTGGCGGATTACCTGCTGAACGAGCACGACATCAAACTGTCTTTCCACCACCACGTGGGCACCATCGTTGAAACTGAAGACGACATCAACATGCTGATGGAAATGACCGGTGACTCTGTATTCCTGACTCTGGATACCGGCCACATCACTTACGGCGGCGGCAACCCTGTCAGCATGATCAAACGCTGGGGTCACCGTATCGGCCACATGCACTTCAAAGATCTGCGTCTGGACGTGATGAACGCGGCGCGCGCAGCAGACAAATCCTTCCTGAATGCAGTACTGGACGGTGTATTCACCGTACCTGGCACGGGTGACGTGAACTATGACGATGTATTCGCAGCACTGAAAGAGCGCGATTACAAAGGCTGGCTGCTGGTGGAAGCCGAGCAGGATCCTGCGAAAGCACACCCACTGACTTACGCGAAAACCGCCTACGAGAACATCACTGGCTACGCGAAGAAATACGGCCTGTAACAGAGATAAGGGGGGCAAGTCCCCCTTGATAACCACCCAATCCCACTTAGTAGGCGTCGCTGACCTCACTATCCAGAGTCTGATATCACGGGGAATACCATGAAAACTGTTCGCTTAACCGTTGCAGAAGCACTGGCCAAATATCTGGCCGCTCAAATGATCGAAATAGAAGGAAAAAAAGAGCAATTATTTGGTGCGGCCTTTGCGATTTTTGGTCATGGCAACGTCACTTGCTTTGGGCAGCAACTGAAAAACATTGAAGACAAAATTCCAACCTGGCGTGGACAGAATGAGCAGTCCATGGCAACCGCTGCCATCGCATACGCAAAAGCGAACCAGCGCCGCCGCATTGCTATTGCCACGTCTTCCATCGGCCTGGTGCAACCAATATGGTGACGGCAGCAGGTATTGCGCACACCAACCGTCTGCCTGTGCTGCTGATCTCCGGCGACGCTTATGTCAGCCGTCTGCCAGACCCAGTGTTGCAGCAGCCTGAAAATTTCTACGACCCATCGATTACCTGTAACGATGCCTTCAAACCGCTAACCCGTTACTGGGACCGCATCGTGTCACCAACGCAATTGATGCACACCTTGCCACAAGCTATCGACACCATGCTGGATCCGGAAACCTGCGGCCCTGCGTTTATTGGCCTGCCACAGGATATCCAGGGTGTGGCTTATGATTTCCCTGAAATCTTCTTTGAAGAAAAAATCCACCGTGTACGCCGTCCGGAGCCTGAAATGGCCGATCTGGAAGATGCCAAAGCTGTGCTGCTTGGCGCGAAAAAACCGCTGATCATTTCTGGTGGTGGCGTGCACTACTCGCTGGCGACCGACGAACTGGCTGCCTTTGCGCAAAAACACAATATTCCGGTGGTCGAAACCATCGCAGGCCGCGCCACCATGCTGCAGGACAACCCACTGAACGCGGGCCCAATCGGTGTGACCGGCTCGGATTCTGCCAACTACATGGCAGCCCATGCGGATGTGGTGCTGGCTATCGGTACCCGTTTGCAGGATTTCACCACAGGCTCCTGGTCGGTATTCAAGAACACCGACATGAAGCTGGTGACCATCAACACCGCCCGTTTTGATGCCATCAAACACCGCGCCGTGCCAGTGAAAGCCGATGCGCAGCGCGCGCTGCTGGGGCTGTCTGCACTGCTGGGCGACTGGCGTGGCGACGATGAGTGGGCGCAAACCGCAAAAGTGCAGGCTGACGAGTGGAAAGCGCTGGTTCACCGCCGCACCCATCCACAACCGGGCGACCTGCTGCCGGGCACCTCTTCCTACGCGGAAGTGATTGGCAAGCTGAACAAATCCATGGCACCGGGCGACACGGTTTTGACCGCCGCGGGTGGCCTGCCAGCAGAGCTGGCGATGAACTGGCAAAACTACCAGATCGGCAAGTTCGACATCGAATTCGGTTTCTCCTGCATGGGTTATGAAATCGCCGGTGGCTGGGGCGCGAAAATCGCCAACCCGGACAACGATGTGGTGGTGCTGGTGGGCGACGGTTCTTATCTCATCCAGAACTCCGACATCTACTCATCCGTGCTGAGCGGCAACAAGATGATTGTGGTGGTGTGTGATAACGGCGGTTTCGCGGTCATCAACAAACTGCAAAAACAACACAGGTAACGAGTCGTTCAACAACCTGCTCGAAGACTGCCGCCGCCCAGACGGTGAAGTCGCCCGCGTCGATTTCGCCAAACATGCCGAAGCGCAAGGCGCGATCAGCGAGAAGCTGAGCTCGATTGACGAATTTGACGCTGCATTCCAGCGCGCAAAAGAAGCCGACCGTACTTACGTCATCGTGGTGGACATTGACCCTGTCTCTCCGGCGGCCTGGTCGAAATGTGATTGCTGGTGGGAAGTGGGTCTGCCACAAGTCACCCGCAATGAGCACACTGCCCAGAAAGCGGCAGAGTGGGAAGAAGGCCGTGCGACCCAGCGTCGTGGCGTGTAACCAACAGCATTCAAATCCAATTTAAAACACTTTGTGATGGGCTTTCGCTGAAAGCCTTTAAGGAGCCTTACATGTTTAATGAAGAACGTCGTTTTGAACAACCTCTGCGCTGGGCAATGGTCGGTGGCGGTCGTGGCAGCCAGATTGGTTACTCTCACCGCAATGCGGCACTGCGTGACGGCTTGTTCCAACTGGTCGCTGGCGCGTTTGACCTGAATGCAGAGCGCTGCCGTGAGTTCGGCATCAACCTGGGTCTGGATGCAGACCGCTGCTACGCCAACTACAAAGAGATGTTCGAGAAAGAAGCGCAGCGTCCGGACGGCATTCAGGCGGTGTCTATCGCAACGCCAAACTCCACCCACTACGAAATCTGTAAAGCGGCGCTGGAAGCCAACCTGCACGTGGTGTGTGAAAAGCCAATTACCTTCACCACCGAAGAAGCGGAAGAGCTGAAAAAGCTTTCTGCGGAGCGTAACCGCGTGATCGGCGTGATGTACGGCTACTCAGGTTTTCCAATGGTGCAGCAGGCACGTGAGATGGTGAAACGTGGTGATTTGGGTGAAATCCGCGTGGTGAACATGCAGTTCGCACACGGCTTCCACAACGAAGAATACGAGAAAAACGACCCAGGCCTGAAATGGCGTGTGAGCCAGAAGTCTCAGGTCCAACCTACGTGCTGGGCGATATCGGTACCCATGCTTTCTACCTGTGTGAAGTGATGACAGGTCTGGAAGTGTCCCGTCTGTCCTGCATGCGTCAAAGCTTCATCCCTTCACGCGCACCGTTGGAAGATAACGCCCACGTCATGATGCAGTTTGAAGGTGGCGCAGTCGGCACCCTGTGGGCATCGGCCGTGAACGCTGGCTCTATGCACCAGCAGAAAATTCGCATCGTGGGTTCTAAAGCCTCTATCGAATGGTGGGATGAGTTCCCGAACCAGCTTCGCTACGAAGTGCAGGGCGAGCCACCACGCATTCTGGATCGCGGCATGGGATATCTGTACCAGGACGCACCGGGTGTGGCAGCAAACCGCGTTGGCGGCGGCCATGCAGAAGGTTACTTCGAGTCATGGGCAAACCTGTACCACCGTTTTGCACTGGCATTTGATGCGGCTAACCGCGATGACCAGCAGGCACTGGCGGAAATCTGGTTCCCGGGTATCGATGCCGGTATCGAAGGCGTTCGTCTGTGTGAGAAGTGTGTAGAGTCCGCTGACCAAAACGCGGCTTGGGTTGAATACAAGTAAAAGGGCAAGACGATGACAAACATTGCGCTACAACAAAATAGACCATTGGATGCCATCGTTTTAGGACGCGCGGGCGTAGATCTCTACGCCCGTGAATCCCAAACCGACATGGCAGACATCACTGGCTTCAACAAATTTGTCGGTGGTTCGGCGGCGAACATTGCCGTGGCTATCAACAAGCTTGGCGGCAACGTCGGCTTTATCGGTTGTGTGGCGGAAGATGCCTTCGGCGATTACGTTAAACGCTACATGTCAGGCTTGGGCATTAACCTGGATGGCATGAAAACCGATGCCTCCGGCTCCCGCACCTCCGTGGCCTTCACGGAAATGAAGCCAAAAGATTGCACCGTGCTGATTTACCGCAACAACGCTTCTGACCTGACTATCACGCCAGAATCGATCAGCCCGGAATACATTGCCAGCGCCAAAGTGCTGGTGGTGACAGGGACGGCGCTTTCCGCCAGTCCAAGCCGTGAAGCCACGCTTCTGGCTATGCAACATGCACGTCGCAGCAACACCCGCGTGGTGCTGGATGTGGATTACCGCCCTTATTCATGGCGCACCGATGTCGATGCGTCAATCTACTACGGCATTGCTGCCAGCCTGGCAGACATCGTGATCGGTAACCGCGAAGAGTTCGACATGATGGAAACCGTGATTGCCCCGGGCAATACCAACGATGACGAAACCGCAGCCCGTTTCCTTGGCGGAAACACCCAGGTGGTGGTTATCAAAGCCGGTGAGCTGGGTTCTAAAGTCTACTGCCAGGACGGTCACAAGTTCGAGCAAGGCATCTTCCGCGTAGAAGCCAACAAGCCATTCGGCTCGGGCGACTCGTTTGCCGGTGGCCTGATTTGGACGCTCACCCACGGCGGTTCACTGGAAGAAGGCGTGCGTAACGGCACAGCGGCAGCAGCGATTAACGTCAGTGGTCACAGCTGCACCGAGGCCATGCCAACCAAAGAACAATTGTTCGATTTTATAGAAGTTCGTAGCTAGCGCGCCCCCGTCGGAATACCGACAGCGGCGGACTTGGCTTCCCGGGCCAGTACACACTTGAAAGGACATTCATTGCAACGCGTACACACCATCGTGGCCCGGTATTTTATTCAGCGTAAAGAAATGGAAAGCAATCTGCCCGGATGAGAGGCCGGGCATTGAGGAGTAAAACATGGGTAAACATATTCCCCCGTATGACAACAAGAACGAAGCGATTATTGGCGTAAACGATGAAGTGACCCCACTGTGTTACTTCAACCAGGTTCATCTCAAGCAAGGCGAAACGTTCGGGCACGAAGTGGAAGGCTACGAAACCGTGATCGTTCTTGCCGGGGGAACATGTGCCATCACAGTCACGAAGGACGGTGTGAGCGAAACGTTCGACAACATCGGCCAGCGTAAATCGGTGTGGGAAGGTAACCCAGAAGCGGTATATGTACCGGTCGGCCATGCAGCCACCATCACTTGTGTCAGCGACCGTGCGGACATCATGATCGCTGGCGGCAAATTCGACGTGTCCCTGACCCCATTCTGTGTGCGTCAAGACAACGTGGATATCGTCCAGTATGGCTCTGACGACACCAAAACCCACCGCAAGATCAAGCATGTACTTGGCCAATCGAATGCTGACCAGCGCGGCCGCCTGCTGGTGAGTGAACTCTTTACTGTGGGCGCGGGCGGTTGGTCTGGTTTCCCGCCCCACAAGCACGATGAAGATCGGGTGAAAGAAGACGGCAGCAGGGAAACCCTTTACGAGGAAGTTTACCAGTTCCGCTTTAACCCGGATTTCGGCTTCGGTGCCCAGTTCCTGTATGAGCATGAAGATGACTTTGGCCCTGTGTACCACGTGCGTACGGGTTCGGTGATTGCTATCGACAAAGGCTATCACCCCAGCGTGGCAGCGCCGGGATACGAGATGTACTACTTCACCATTATCGTGGGTAAAACATCCAAATCACTGGTTCAGCACTTTGACCCGCACCACGAGTATCAGGTCGAGACCATCCCCGGTATCAAAGACATGATTGCCAAGTTCAAATAGGAGAAGGGAAGATGCTAGTAAACCTCAATGCGTTATTGCCCGACGCGGCAGCGTCCAGCTACTCAGTGCCTTGCTTCAATGTCTTTGGTTATGAAGATGCGCTGGCGGTGGTGACCGCAGCGGAAGAAACCAACCGCCCGGTTATCCTGGCCTGCAATAAGGATGTGGTGGACTTCTACGGTGTGGAAACCGCGGCCGCCATGTTCCTGAACCTGGCACAGAATGCGAGCGTGCCTGTGGTGCTGCACCTTGACCACACCTATGAAGAAGAGATTGTCTTCCGTGCCCTGAAAGCCGGTTTCAGCTCTGTGATGTTCGACGGCTCCCAATTGCCGTTGGAAGACAACATTGCCCGCACGCGCGCCGTGGTGAAAGTGGCCCATGCGCTGGGCGCGTCGGTGGAAGGGGAGATTGGTTCTGTGCCTTATGAGGAAGGGCGCGATCACATTAAATCTATCTACACCGAACCGGAAGAAGCCGCGCGTTTTGCCGAAGAGAGTGGGGTGGATTGTGTGGCGGTTTCCGTCGGCAATGTGCACCGCCTGACCGCGCCAACCAGCACCATTGATTTTGCACGTCTGGATCGTATCGCCGGTCTGGTAGAGGTTCCTCTGGTGATCCACGGTACCAGCGGCATCCGCGATGAAGACATGATGGAATTGAAGCGCACCCGCGTCTCCAAGTTCAACATTGGTACCTGTCTGCGTCAGGCGTTGGGTAATTCCCTGCGCGAAAACATGCAGTCAGAGCCAAACAAGTTCGACCGCATCTATTTCATGCAAAAAGCCATCGCGGCAGTGAAACAGGAAGCGATCCGCAACATCAAATTATTGTCGTAAACGCGCTGTAATACGCGAAAATGGCTGAATGGCGACTGTTTGCTTGCTTTACAATGTGATAGTGAAGTATATCAGGCAGTCGCCAGTGACTGAGCGCCCGTTGAAAGAGTGAATACCCATGGATATCAATACGTCCCCTCCTGCCGATTTAGATACCTTGCGCGAAACGATTGTGAAGCGCTATGACAGCCTGAGCAGCCGTCTGCAACAAGTCGCGGATTTTGTCGGCGACCAGCCGATGACGGTCGCTGTTGAGAACATGGCGAATATCGCCAAGCAAGCTGGGGTGCCACTTTCCACACTCAGCCGCTTTTCAAATGCGTTCGGCTTTGATGGTTTTTCGTCCATGCAGTCACTGTTTAAAGAGCAGTACCTGACAAGGCCGCGGGACTACAAAGAGCGTATTCGTAAAGCCCGTGAAAACCACGATATCGCACAGGATTCGCCTCAGGCGATCTTCCATGATTTCGGGATGGCCAATATCGAGTCCATGGAGCGCATGCAGTGTTCGGTTTCGCCTTCCAAGCTTGAACGTGCCGTTGCCTTGATGAATGATGCCGATACCATTTACATCCAAGGCACCCGTCGCGCTTACCCGGTGGCTTTCTACCTTTGGTATGCGCTGATGAAATCGGATAAAAACGTGGTCTTACTCGATGATCACGGTGGCATGCTGACGCCGCTGACAAAACGCATGAAGCCCAACGATCTGCTGTTTGCCATTACCTATGCGCCGTATGCAGCTGAAACCAGCGATGTTGTTGAATACGCCTGTGAAAACAATATTCCAACCGTGTGCATTACCGACAACCAAATGGCACCGCATTGCGGGTCAATGGAAGTGTGCTTTGAAGTACAGGAAGGTGAGCTGATGGGATTCCGCTCCCTGAGCAGCTCCATGTACCTCGCCCAATCCCTCGCGGTTGCGCTTATTTCCTATGAGATGAAATAGTTAAGCAGCCATTCACAAACAAACCGAATGCCAATAAAAAGCGCCTCAATCGAGGCGCTTTTGCTTACTTAGGTGTGGGATATTAAACTTTTCGGATGCGCGCTGGCAGTGCCTGACGTGCGGCGGCACCGACCACCCAGTCCAGCAGCACACCTTTACCTTCGCGGGTTGGGTCAACCAGGCCAATGTCATTGATGTTAACACCATCGCCGCTGCGCACTTTTACCGGCTGCTGCTTGTCGCCAATCCAGTGCTGACGCTCACCGAGTTCGGTGTGACCATAGCCGTGTTCAAACGCAAGAGTTCCTGGGCGGATACCGTCCAGCACCATAGCAACGGCAGTGACGCTGGCACTTGGGGTTTCCACTACGAAGCTGTCGCCGGTTTCAATGCCCGCCATGCGCGCATCGTCCGGGTGGATGTAGACCGGGTTGATGCCTTTCAGCACATTCAGGCGCGGGGAAAGGTTTGAAATCGCGCTGTGAATGTTGGACTTGTAGTTGGTGAGGCTAAACGGCCATTCCTGTACCGGGAAGCGTTCTTCCATTGGCGTACCGTCACTCAGTTTTTGTGGGTGCCAGGTTGGACAGCCGCTGTAGTACTCGCCGGAAAGCGTGTTCCTGGCGCTGCCGACACGCTCGTTCCAGATAGCCACAGGACGCATCCATTTGTGTGCCATCAACTCGCCTTGATACGCTTTTTCAGCATTCTCAAAGCGTCCGCCACGGGCAAAGATAAACGCCACGCGCTTCATCTCGTCTGGTGAAAGGGTGCTTTGCATGGCGGGCAACAAGCGCTCCAGTCCTGACCAGACAATATCTTCTGCGCTCGCTTCCGGCACGCCACCGGCGACATACGCCAGGTTGGCGGCAGAGCGCAGATAGAAATCCTCTGCGGTGTGAATGCCATGCCACTGTCCGTCAGTGCCTTGTATCGCGCGTCACCAAAGCCGCCCAAATCCATCGCTTTGGCGACATCAATGATGAAGTTTTCAAGACAGATAGAGCGGCCATCAGCGGTTTTATCCGTGCGTGCTTCCACGATTGGCCAGCGTGCGGTGACGGTTTTCACCGGCACATCGTGCCACGGCACCGCCATACCCCAACTTTCATAGGTCACTGTGTCCGGCACTATGTAGTCTGAAAGCGCGGTGGTTTCGTTGATAAAGGCATCCACCGAGATGATAAGACCCAGTTGTTTCGGATCTTTGAGCTTCTCTTCCAGCAAGGTTTTCAGCCCAGGCACGCCGTAGATAGGGTTTGCCATGTGGTTTATCCAGGCTTTCAGGCGGTATGGATAACCGTCGATAGCCGCTGATAAATGCTCGGTCAGCAAAGGCGCAGAGAACGGATACCAAGCGCACGGGTAGGGTACGGGGACTCACCGGCTGCCACGCGGCGCTTGTATTCGCTGGTTTTCTCATACGGAAAACGGCTTCGGGACAGGAACACGCCTTTCGGTGCTGTTATGCCATCAAAGTGGGTGAAATCGTAGCGCGGGCCTTTGGCCGAGGTCGGGTAGCCGCCCGCTTTCGCCATCGCGCCGCCCTTCATGTTGATGTTGCCAATCATGGCGTTGAGCATCACCAGGCTGAAAGCGCTGTAGAAACCGTTGCTGTGCATGTTGCCGCCGTGGGTATCTACCACAGCTTTGGTGCCATGGCTGGTCAGGCGGGTTGCCAGTTCAACAATGGTCTGCTCCGGAATACCACATTTGTCGCTGTAGAAAGCCAAATCGTATTTGAAGGCTTCTTCTTTCAGCCGTTGGAAGGCGGATTTCACGCGCACAACTTGGCCATTGATGGTCACGTCACGCTCAACAAACAGCTCTGCTTCGCCGGGTTGAGTGTGCAGCCCCAATTCGCCGCTCGCCGCATCGACAATCACGCTTGGATCTTGGTCGCCTTTGGCATTGCCGGAAAATGGCAGGCCAATGTCTGATGCGCGCAGGAAGCGACCATTGGCCGGATGGGCTTCATCGCTGATCACCAGATGGGTGGCGTTACACCAGTGCGCTGTGCCCGCCGCTTTCATCGCATTCGGGCCCGGCTGAGCAAGGAAGATATGGTTGTAGCGGTTATTGGTCATCATCCACTGGATCATAGCCAGCGCCAGCGCGGAGTCTGTCCCCGGTTTGATTGGGATCCAGCGGTTGTTGTCGCCCGCCGCGAGACTGGAGGAACCCGCAGGCAGGTTAGGGGTGATGATGGTGTAATCCAATCCGCCTTCGGTACGCGCTTTGGCAAGCTGACGCGCCTGACGTTTGAACGGGTTGCCCGCTTGCGCCGGGGACATACCGATAAACAGGATGTATTCCGCGTTGTCGAAGTCCGGCTTCAAGTGGGCATTTTTATCCAGATCGTTCATAAACGCGCCGCTGCCGGCACGGAACGCGTAGCCGCAGTATGAACCGTGGTGACCGAAGTTTCGAGTGCCAAAGCTGTTAAAGGCAAAGCGTTTGAGGATGTCGTCGCGTCCTTCGTTTCCGGCATTGGTGACCAGAAGTTGGTTGGCTTTTGGGCCGTATTCCGGATTTTGTGCATCAACAGGCGCGTTGAGATCGCGAATGGCGCGCAGACCGTCGACATGCCCTTCACCAAACAGATCGCCTCCTTCGACGACTTCCTGAATCAGCTGTTCGTAGCTGATGGGTTCCCACTTGCCGTCACCACGTTTACCCACACGTTTCAGCGGTTGGGTAATGCGGTACGGACTGGTGCGCACGTCCATCATGGCGTTGCCACGGGCGCAGGCGGTTGAGCGGCTTCAAGCCTGCTTCACCGGTCAGGCAAGATAGGCTTGTTTTACTGGGGTTTCGAACGGAATGTGCTGTTCGTGTGAGAGCGGGTGGTATGGGTTACCGCTGATGCGCAAAATGTCATCACTTTGGTTGTCAATGCGCACGCGAAGGCCACACAGCGTCCAGCAGCCAAAGCACATCGAGGGCGCGACGCGCTGGTTCGGGTTTGGCACCAGATTGCCCGCGGTGTTGAGCGAGTATTCCGGCTCCAGCGAGTTTCCATGGTGGATGTCGCGGGTGGCTTGTCCTGCCGTGCCTTTTATCGCGCCATCTGCCATGTGTTTGGCGGTGACGGCATAACCTGCGGCGAAAGCGCCAACCCCACCGACGGCTAGTCCTGTTTTCAAAAACTGACGACGTTTGTTGTCCATGTTGCGTTCCTTAAATCAATGCGTTGCCGTAGGGGAAAAAGTGCGGGTGCGTCGCGAAGGGCCAATCAACTCAGAGGTCAGCAGCGCCAGTGCCAGCCATAGGCCAAGCATGCCGACAATGCCAAGCCAGCCATTAGAACCAGCAGGCAGGCTGTATGGATAAGGACCGACATCGTATTTGGCGATGGTTTGCACTTCCATCAGGGTGACCCAGCGGATACACCAGGTGGCGGCCAGTGTCGTCAGGGCAACAAGGCCAAGTCCCAGCCGTATTCGTAGTAGTGGTCGTGCAGCGTTGTCACGCAAGGCAGCAAATGCCAACACAAGACAACCCAGCAACAACAGGGTGAGGGTGCTGAGGTGTTTTACCCAAACGGTATTTTCAAACAGTGAATAGTCGGTGTGGTTGGATGCCCAGATAGGGATCAGGATCAGCGCCAGCACACTGGCGAGGAACACAGTACGTTTCAGCAAATAAATGTCACCCGAGACCAACGGGTTATCGCGGTGGTGTGGGAACAGCAGCCAAAGTACCGTGGTGAACCCAACCGCGCCGAGAAAAGCGGTGACAAACCACAGCAGGGGCGAAGCAGGCTGGTGCCACAGTGGACGGGATTCCACAATCGCGATTTCAGCACCGGTATAAAGCGCAATAGAAAGGCCGGAGAGCGCCGTCAGGAATGCCACGCCCAGCATGCCTTTGGCTGGCGTTTCCCAGTCACCCAGAGACAGCTTAGAAACCAGCTGGAAAATCTTGCTGTCGCGCTTTACCAGTTGTTGCAGATCAGCGCGCAGGTAGAGCCATGCCGTTACCGTTGCCAGCATGGAGAACACAGGCAGGAAAATCGCGCCCATCGACATCCATGACCACGGCGTCAAATGGGGATAGAAATGCCAGGCACGTCCCGGTTGGTGAAGGTCAGCGGTTAGCGCCAGTGGGCCGACAATGGCACCAATCGCCAGCGTCAGTACCAACGCGGCACGCAGACGGTGTGAGGTCTCATCTTTAAACACCAGCGCAATCACAAACAGGATTGCCGCTGCGTAGGCCGAACCTATGTAGAAGAAGTATTGTGCCGCCCATTGTAGCCAGGCAATGGCTTGCGGCTGCACCAGTACTTCGGTAATGGTCATGCTCATGCGTGGTCTCCTTGTGGGCTGAAGATGGCAGCCTGACCCTCAATCTTGGACACGAAGCGTTCGTTCATACCGATGTAGAACACGTGCGGCTTGGTATCCGCTTCCGGTTTCAGCACTTTGATATCGGCTTTGTGTTCACGAAGGAGCTGGCTGACCGCGCTTTGTGGGTCGTTGACATCGCCAATCACACGCGCACCACCGACACAGGTTTCCACACAGGCAGGCAGCAATCCTTGTTCCAGACGGTGGGCACAGAAGGTGCATTTGTCGGCGGTCAGGGTGTCGTTGTTAATAAAGCGGGCGTCGTAAGGGCATGCCTGAACGCAGTAAGCACAGGCTACGCAGCGGCTGTTATCGACCATCACAATGCCGTCTTCGCGCTGGAAGGTGGCCTGAACGGGACAGACAGACACGCATGGTGGGTTGTCGCAGTGGTTACAAAGGCGCGGCAGCATAAAGGCTTTGGATTCGCGCTGCACCGTGGTGCCATCATCCAGTGTCACTTCGTATTGTTTCACCGTGGTGCGGAACTGGCCGATTGGCGCCTGGTTTTCAATGCTGCAGCCCACGGTACAGGCCTGACAGCCCACGCATTTACGCAAATCCACTACCATGGCGTAGCGTTTACCCACCTGACCTTTGCGGTCGGGCTCGTCGTTGTTTCTGATGACGGTCGCGGCAGAGGCGCTGCTGATCCCGACCACAGGATCATGGCGGCACCCGCCGTGACTGCGCTTAAAAAGCGGCGTTTACTGGTGTCCATATCATTCCTACTGACAATGAGGCCTATACACATTGTCAGGAGTGTTTAGCCATGCCGATATTGTGGATTTCCACATACGCTGCAGAAAGTTGATCCAGAACACGTGCGTAACAGCCTGATTTGCTGTTATGTTCTCGCCCAAAAATAAAGGGTACAAACAGGTGTTGAACGTGCGCCGGATTTTGGCAGTGGTGATGTGTTGGTGGTTTTCGTCCGTGGCCTATGCTGAGGTGCAGACGGTGGATGTGGCGTATTGGCGACCCGCGGGCACCAGCATGCCATGCAGCGTTGGCAACCAACCATTAACTGGCTTAACAGCCGAATTCCACAGGTGCGTTTCGTGCTGCACCCGCTCGACCTTGATGAGATGAATCGGGCGGTTGAACAGCAAACACTGGACTTTGTCCTGACCAACCCCGGTCAGGCAGTGCGCCTGGGGCGCCAGTATCCCCTGTCGTGGATTGCTACCCTGTCACTGGCTGACAATGATGCGGCCAGCTTTGGCATTGGGTCAGCGCTGGTGGTGCGGGATGACTCGCGCTTTGAGCGCATCGAACAACTTTCCGGCCAGCGTATCGCAGCGGTGTCTGACATGGCGTTTGGCGGCTACTTGACCCTGCGTTACCAGTTGCAGGAATTAGGCATCGACCCCAACCGCTTTTTCGCGGACGTCACTTTCTCCGGTTACCCGATTGACGGCAGCGTATACCTGCTTCGAGATGACAAGGTTGACGCCGCCGTTGTACCTGTTTGCCTGCTTGAAAACATGGTCAACGAAGCGTATTGGAAGCCGGGGAGTACCGGGTTCTCAACACCATGCCCAACAACGGCATTCATTGTCAGGTTTCAACCCATCTCTATCCCAACTGGTCGTTTGCCAAAACTGAGCGCGGCAGTGTAGAGCTGGCAAAGCAGATTTCCCGCGTACTGCTGGCGATGCCAAGCGATCACCCAGCTTGAAAAAGGCGGGCTATGCGGGGTGGACGCTCCTGTCAGCTTGTTGGCAATCGACAAACTTTATCAGGCGCTCGATCTGCACCCGTTCCAACAGCCATGGTGGAAAAATGCCCTGCGCTGGCTGAAGCAACATCAGGAGTGGGCGTGGGCATTGCTGCTGTTTGTAATTGTGCTCAATGCCTACCACTTCTGGCTGGAGTTTCGTTTCAGTAAGAGCAAAAAAGCCTTGGAGCAGACCTTACTGCGCTTGAAAGAAAAGAGCGAACTGCTCGAACACTCCCAGCGCGTTGCCATTGTGGGTGAACTTGGCAGCAGCCTTGCCCATGAGATCAACCAACCGCTGACAGCCATCCGCAACTATAGCGAAGGGGGTTTGCTGCGCCTTGCCAAACGCCGTCCCCACGAAGACATTGTGCCCGTGCTTGAAAACATCCAGCAGCAGGTGGAGCGCGCCGATGCGATTGTCCGCCGCCTGAGGGCGCTGATTAAAAAGCGCAGCATTGAAAAGCGACCCAGCCATGTCGAAGCCCTGATTGATGACACAGTTGAACTAATGCGTTTTCGCCTGCAAAAACAGAATATTGCCGTTATCCGAAGCCTTGAAGGAACGGCGGTTGAGGTAAATGTGGATGGCGTCGGAATACAGCAGGCGCTGGTCAACCTGCTGAACAATGCACTGGATGCCTGTGAGTTACAACGCGGTGAAAGTGGTGCCAACTATCTGGGAAAAATCCTGATCAAAACTGAATACAGCGCCGAGAGTTTGGTGGTCCGGGTGCTGGACAATGGCACCGGCCTCAAGCACGACAATCCCACCGAGGCCTTTGCCAGCACCAAACAAGAAGGGCTGGGATTAGGTCTGGCGATTTGCATTGATGTGATGGAGCTGCACGGCGGCGAGTTTGCTATTCACTCCGTATTGCCTCATGGCTGTATGGCTACGCTGACCATACCCTACCACGCTACTCAACACTGAAAGGAACCACAAAAATGAACAAAGAACAGACTCCGGTTTTCCCTCTGGTGTATGTGGTGGATGACGATGTTTCAGTGCGTGATTCACTGGCATTTATGCTCGAAGAACATGATTTTCGCGTGATGGCATTTGAAGATGGTCAGGCGTTTCTTGATAGCGCCGACACCCAAAGCGCCGGATGTGTGGTGCTAGATAGCCGGATGCCAAAACTTCGAGGTCAGCAGGTGCATCAATTATTGAACGCCGCAAACAGCCCACTGGCAGTGATTTACCTGACCGGACACGGCGATGTACCGATGGCGGTGGAAGCGCTCCGTGCGGGGGCTGTCCATTTCTTCCAGAAACCGGTGAAAGGGGATGAACTGGCCGACGCCATTCGCCAGGCATTCGCGCAATCGCTGGCAAAGGTCGAGCAGGGCGCAACGCGAGTGGCATTCAACAGCCTGACCCAACGAGAGAAAGATATCCTGCGCCTTATTATTGATGGTAAACGCAATATACGCATTGCTGACGAACTCCATATCGCCATGCGAACCGTAGAGGTTCACCGTGCCAGTTTGCTTAAAAAACTCGGTGCTAAAACTGTGGCCGAGCTGGCCTATATCTATGGGAAGTTTTCAGACCAGTGATTTGAAGGGTGACTACCACGCCATCGCAATTTTCTAGGCACGCATCGACGTGCCTTTTCTTTGTCCTGTGGTTTCGTAAAAGCCCTTTATCTCTATGACATTTTTGTTACTGATTTATGTGTCATTAACGGTCTGTTTTCTCATTTTTATTCTGTGATATTGAGTCAGTAAGCATAAATAATTGGGCATGAAAATGTGATGTTGAGTCATGTCTCAATAATGAGAGTGTGATGTGCCATTCTGAGACGAATTAGACTTCGCAGTGGGTTATATGGAGAACATAATCATGAAAAAACATGCCCTTGCGACGCTGATAGGCGGTCTATTCTTGAGTGCTACGTCGATGGCTGCACCTCAGCAGGAATATCTGGACGAAATGAACCAGATGTTCGAAATGATGCGTGACCGCGTAGAAGAGTTGCGTGAATACGCCTCAGACGAAAACAACGTCATTACTGAAAACGGTAAACGTTACATTATGGTCGATGGCCGTCGTTTTGAAATCGACGCATGAATTACCTGAATTTCAATTTGCCGTTTCCGTACCACAACGAAGAAGCATACCGCCACGTTTTCAAGTTCTTTGACAATGACTGGCAGCTGATGGATTACGGCCGCGGCGTAAACGCAGTGAACCGTATCTATGGCAACTATGATGGTGCGAACGGACAGACCTGTGAATTGGGTTACCAACCTTACGCCTCCGGCGCCCATTTTGACCCTGCACGTGTTTTCACCAAAGTGGTGGAAGGTTGTGCCACTGAAGAGGGGGAAAGCCACGAGCAAGTCAGATACCTGGGTAAAAGTACCAAGCTGAACTACGAAACGTTTGGTTACGCGAGCGAATCAGAGTTTGCGCCAGAATCTGTTGCTGTCAGCAATGGTAAAGTTTATGCAGGTAACACCCTCAGCGCGTTCTCTCATATCGTTCGTTACGATCTGAAAACCCAACGCGCATTGCCGCCAATCACCGGTTTCACTTTTAACGGCACACAGGAAACGTACCGCGTTGTCAGCGATGTGACAGAGCACAACGGCCGTCTGTATGTCGCATCACTTTCTTCAAACCGTGTAGATATTTACGATACCCGCGATGATTCCATCATCATGTCTTTGGGTACGGGTCATTGGGGTGGCAACACCTTTGACAAAAACCTGACTCACCCATTTGCGGTTGCAGCAAGCGATAACTACGTGTTCGTTGCCGATATCACCGGGAAAATCTCGGTTTACCTGCAAAGCGATGTGACAGCAGCCAATCACAAACGCACCACCAAACATGCATTCTTTAGCTTGCCTGAAAGTAACAGCATTTGGTCGAACGTGAAGCTGGAAGTGGTGGGGAATGAACTGATCGCGAGCTTTGACAACAGCAAGACCTATGTTTTCGATATCACCAATATTGAAGCAAGCCAGACGCTGGTTGAAGCGGATCAAATCATCGACCGTACTTCGCGCCGTAACGTATATGAATCGGCGACCGGCGATGTGTTTGTTGGTACCAGTCAGGGTCAGATTGAACAGTTCCCAGCTGGCAACCTGCAGTTTGGTGAAAACGGTGTCGTAAACCCGGCACTGCACCATTACAGAACCTACCTCAATACCCAGACCAACAAAGAAGAGTCTACAACGGCGTCTTACGATCTGGCGGTTGAAAACAATACTCTGGCGATGTTGCAAGGCCGCTCAATTCTGCTGAGCGAAATCAACACGCTGGACGTTTACGTGGACAAATACCCTTCATGGGAGCAACCGGTTGATTTCGACCTGTTTGCACCAGAAGTGGTGAAAACCCCATTGCTGTTTGATGGTGAAAGCTGGGAAAGCCTGACTGAGAACCACAGTGTGCGTGTCGACCGCTTGCTCTCGGGCAGACAACACGTCGATGGTCTGGAAATCATCAGCTATGCGGCGCAGCGTACCCATGATCTGACTGTGGAGATGCGCATCGGTAAGAACACACCATGGATCAAGCTGGGCTCACTGGTAGACCTGGATGCGTTCTCGTCGTTCAAACTGGATTACACCCTGGAAGACAGCTACAACTACCCAACCGTATCCGGTGAACAGTCTGTCGTGGTGATGGGCGTTAATGATGTGGATTATCTGCCACGAGACCTGATTGATATCCGCCTGACATCTGACACAGACAAGTTTGTCCAGAAACTGACTGACTTCAAACCAAAATGGCGTCTGCATTTTGGCAAATACAGTCCGGCTGATGGCGCTTGGGGCAAAATTACACCGCCTTATGCGCGTGAGTGGATGATCATCATTGCCAACTATGCCTACGTGATGAACAGCCCTGAGTTCGAACACCTGTGGTTCAACTACAAGGCGAGTATTGGTCAGGGGCAGGAAGAGTTCTTCGGCAATGCAGGTCCAATCGATGGCCCAGGTGGTAACTTCACCGCAGAAGAATACAAACATTACTACCAGGCATTTATGGATCGCAGCTCGTTGCGCTTGGCGTGTCGACTGTGGGCGGTGGCTTAGGTGGTGGTGATGTACTGGGTATTGATACCTGGTTCTTCTACTCGCACTACTACAACTCAGGTATCGGTGTTGTCGGTCATGAATTTGGTCACCACTGGGCTCTCACTGGAGTAGTTTTGCCAACGAAGCCCGCGGCCTGCAACGTATGACGCACGACATTCATCAGATGATGATCCGCACAGAAGATCTGCCGTATCTGGACGATGAAATTAATGCGTTCTACGACACGCCACGCGACCAAATGCACAATGGCGTTGACCACTCTTTCCGTCGCCCACGACCAGAGAGCAACATCAACATTGTTGAGCGTTACTTTATGGAAAACCCTGTGCCGCTGAAGCGATAAGCTGACGCTAACCAGTAAATTCAAAAGGGTCGCATCTGCGGCCCTTTTTGCTGTCTTTTGGAAGCACTTGGACTTTTGATTTCCTTCCCATTTTCAAGGGGAAGGTTAGGGATGGGGTTGCTCTTGGTTTTGTTTCAGGGCGGGTTCAACGTATTAAAAATGACGTTGCCGGGATGTGGCAAAGCCCCAGTAAAAGGAAGCAAGTGAATCGTGATACGCCAAAGGAGACAGGATGTTTAAAAAGAACCATATTCATTTTCAGTTCAAAAGGGGTGAAGTGAAAATAACGCATATTGAAACAGATAAATTTCTCGTACGGACATGTGCGGCTTTGGCTCATCCAAGAACATTGATGGGCGATTTTTTTGCAATAGAAGGCTGCTTGAAAGAAGCTTTAGCAGAGATATTACCCAGAAAGTCTTTTTCACTTGCGCCAATAGGTATTGCCCAGTTTCTTGATATGACAGAAGGCGGCATGACAAATGTTGAAATTCGCGCATTTCGTGAAGCAATTCTGGGGGCAGGAACCCGGCAAGTGTACTTCCCCGAATCAACAGCGATGATGAGTAAATCACAGTTATTGGCGCTAAATTTCAAACAGCTGCCTAGCGCCTGACTTGCGGCACCGCACAAAGAGCTAAACCCCATCTAACTTCCCCCTTGAAAATGGGGAAGGACTGAGAGCCAAAGAGCCAAACCATCTAGAGACTAGAGACTAGAGACTAGAGACTAGAGACAAGAGACAAGAGACAAGAGACAAGAGACATCAGCGTTCTTTGGAAATAAAAAATCCACGGTTTTTGCCGTGGATTTTAGTTTCAGCCTTTCGGCTCAAATTTATTCTGCGGAATATAAGCAGGGCGCGCCTTCCGGGCGTGTTTTGAAGCGGCGGTGCAGCCACATATATTGCTCAGGTGCCGCCATAATCAATTCTTCAATCAGCTTGTTGGTGTAAACTGCAGCTGAATGCTCACACTCTTTCGGGTAGCCCTCTTGAGGCGGCAGGATTGTCAGCGTGTAGTGGCCTTTCTTATCCCGAACCATGGTATACGGGACAATCGCACAATCAGACGCATTTACCAGCAAACTGGTTCCTGTGGTCGTGCAGGCTTGTTCAACCGCAAACAAAGGGGCAAAGGTGGAACGGCGAAGGCCATAGTCATGGTCAGGTGCATACAATACCCGTGCGCCTGACTTCAACGCCTTAATCATGCCTTTCACGTCTTTCCTGTCGATTAATGTTCTGTTGGAACGCGATCGCCCTTTGTACTGAAAGTAATCAAAACATGGATTGTTGTTGGGTCTGTAGACGCCACTTCCTGATTTTTTGATGCCGAAAGCGCGCGCGCTAAGCTCAATATGCAGGGAGTGAATCGCCAACATCAGCGCACCTTGACCGGTTTTTTCCAGCTCATCCAAATGCTCCATACCAACGACGGTAACGTGTTTACACACACGGGCATCAGACCAGAACCAGGCCATTGCGGTTTCAAATAATGCGGTGCCTGAGTTGTCGATATTCTCTTTAACAAAGGCGTCTTTCTCTTCTTCGCTCATATCAGGGAAGCAAAGAGAGAGATTACGACGGATGGTGTGGACTCGCTTTTCCATTCGCCCAAGCACCAAACGGCCAAAGACCTTACCTAACGACAATTGACATCTCAATGGCAGTAAGCTGAGTAAATACATGACGGCTATCAATAGCAATGTCATCCAGTATCTCGGAAGAAGGAACTGTAACCTGAAAGAAGGGGTATTGTTTGCCATGCAGTATGTAGTAAACCGAATAAAAAGGGTGCGGATTGTATTAGTAAAACATCGAGAGCAAAAGGATTAGTCGCGACTATGTTTGCAATGGGGGAAACAATGCGTGGCAGGCAGTATTTTCATGATGTTGTGCTGACATTTCTGACATGGGGTTAACGTGTTGAATTCAATGGAGTGAGGTGCGGATTGATGAGCTTGAGTTCGCGCACTTTAAATAAAAAATCCACGGGTTTCCCCGTGGATTTTAGCGTCAACCTATCGAGTATTATTGATAGGTGAATTGTTTGAAGCCGCTTGAGAAACTCCAACGTCTGCCGTTCGACCAGTAAACTTCAGACTCTTGTTTACAGTAGCCGTTTTCGACAAAGCCAGCGCCATACCATTCACCGCCTTTGTTCAGTACACAAAGGTTCGCATCGCTGCCTTCTTTGGCTTTCACGGAATCGCCAACGTTCGCTGCGTCTTTCACAGACAGCCACTCAAACTGGTTGAGTGCAGACAAAAGAGGGCGCTCGCCTTGTGCGTCACGAACTGTGATGTCGTCGCCGCCAGTACATTGGAAGTCACCGTTACCCAGATCTTCTACATAGCCATGCAGTGTCTTGGTGGTGCCGCTTACAGCCATTGGGAAACGACAAACATATGGATTTTCGTCACCAACTCGCATTGCTGCGAGTCGCGTTTTTTCACGAGCGTCCAGTGTTGCTGGGTCGAAGCCTTCAGTGTGTGCAAACCAACCGGTGCCAGTGTTGATTCAAACACCTTATAGCCGTGTTCCTGGCCGATAAACATTGGGCCAACCAGATCATTCACCGCTGGGTTACGTGGTGTCTCGATTGAGTCCAGCATGCTCACGTTCAGGTCACCATCGGTACAGTTCACGGTAATGCGTGAAGGATGGTTATCCATCGGCAGGTTGATGTGGAACTTGTTGCTTTCGCGGTTGTTATAACGTGAGCCAGCCAGTGCAACACGTTGCTCTGAGCCGTTCTCGCCTTCAATGATCATCTCACACTGGCCTTGCATGCTCTGGGAGTACTGGATCACGCCACCCTGATGGGCAGAGTAAGCCAGTTTGCGCCATTGCCTTGCTTAAAGTCTGCCACTTGCTGACAGCGGCCATTGATGAGGAAACCTGCACCTTCATGCGACGTACCTGACTTGTTCAACGTACACAGGGTTTGTTCACCCAGTTCAGGTGTCGGCGTGTAAGTGACGTTGGTCAGCTGATTGCCTTTTGTCGACAACAGTTGGTAATCCATTGGTGCAGATTGCGGTTTTTCTTTCACACCGTTAACCCACCAATAGTTCTGGTCGGCGGTGCGGCATACATTTTGGGTTGTATCTTCATAACCCACGAAGTTTGCCGTCGTGCCGTTGGCATTGGTGTAGCTGAACTGACAAACTGTTTGCTGAACGTTGTTTACCTTCATGGTGTGCCAGGTCGTTGAGAAACGGTCAGCGTCGCTGATGTTGGCAACTGGGTACCAGCCTTCAAGCTGAGGCGAGAAAGGCTGTGGCTCTGGCAATTCATACAGGTTGCCGTAGTTTGAGTAGATCAGCGGGTAAATCTGGCTTGCATGCTGCAGTGCAGGATCATAGAAGCCCAGAACCGTGATCACCGGAACGCCTTTTTCCAACGGTTTGGCAAAGTTGGTTTCAACTTCAACATACTGCTGAGCATCGTGATCCCAACGCGAATAACCGGTGCTGCTGTTCATATCCAGGTTGTTGGATTTGTTAAACCAATTCTGGGTGACACGGGCTGCTTTCGGGTGCTCCAGCGTGTAGTAGCTGATAAGACCCGTGCGTTCACTTTCACCGCCCGCCATGGCTTCGAACATGAAAGAGTATTCGCCCGCAAAAGGTTCGACGGCATCTTCCTGACCTTGCGGTACAGTAGAAACTGATGGTGCGGCCTTCCAACGTAGACTGCCGATAAAGCGGTTGTAGCGTGCATCCCAACCCCAGCCTGATTCCATATCATGAATCGAAGACCAGCTTGGGTAGTGACCACGGCCGAAGTTGTGCGCCAGTTCGTGCGACCATTCGTTACCACGGGTGTTATCCAGGGTCACGATACCGCCACCGCCACTGCCGCCGTGCTGAACAGTCTTAGTTCGGATGATGCCGGTTTCTTTGTCTTTCGCCAGATAAACACCACGGCTGTTGTGTGACGTAATGTGGCTGAATGGACGCGGCCAGTGTGCGCTGCCACCTGCAGTATCCGTGACACCGAAGTTGGCGTTGTTGATACCGATTGAGTACAGGCGCTTACCGACGAACTCTCGCATGTCACCACCGTGCCAGCCTGGGTTCTCATCTTCACTGGCTTTGGTGTAAATCTTACCGTTTGGCAGGGTGACTTTTCTCAGGTGCACCGGCGTGTAGTCCGCCATGACCATCTTGGAGACCGGGATTTTCTGGAAGTAGTCCGTCGCCAGCTCAGCCATGTTATCAATCATGTAGTAGCGATCGCGCGGCTCAACCAGCATGCCGATATCGATGTTCTGGATGATCATTTCCGGTGCACCACCAAATACCAGCATGTCGCTGGTCAGGTCACCTTCACGGCCACGGTTGTCGCTGAAACGCAGTGACAGACCCGGCTTCATCCATTCCCAACTCAGCGGGAAGCTCCATGCGTGGTGCGAGTAAACCACTTTAGGGCGGCCATTGTCAGGCTGGTCAGTGTCTGCCAAAGCACTTGGTGGTGTCATGGCAAAGCGACCCATGCTCACACCGTCTACTTCAACATCAACCCACAGTTGGTTAACGTTGCGTTGTGACGGGGTCACCAGCAGTTGTGCTTCACGGGACATCACCAGGTTTGGATGGCTCAACTCGTCGTTGCCGTAGCCACTGACACTAGTGTGGGTTTGCGCAAAGTTAACGTGCGCGCGCAGGTTGCCCGCCAGGTGGTTTTCTGCCTGACGGCTGTCGTTAAAGCCTAAACGCGACGGCAAAGTGGTGAAGGAGAATGTTTCTTTGTCGCAATCCAGCATATTGCAGGCGGTCAGCTCAACCTCATAGGTCGTCGCTGGTTCAAGATCACCAATATAGAAGCCTGAAGACATCGCTTTGTAATTGAAGGTGATAGGTGATTCACCTTCAGGGCGCACAGTCAGCGCAATGTTGTACTCGGTTTCGCCGCTGTCGTCGTTCCATGCCAGTTGCACACCAACGTCAGACAGTGAAGCCGCCTGAAGTTCAGTGATGTTTGGCTGGCTCAGCGAACCACAATCAGAGGTGACGGTTTGCAATACGCGCTCGCTTTCCCAGATAAAGCTGCCGTCTGGACGCTGTGAACCACGTGCTGCAGGGATGTATTGGAAGAAACAACCGGTTTCATCTGGGTTTAGCACGCCATTTTCGCGGTTGATCAGGAAGAAACCGCCGCGTTCAGACAAAAATTCCCAATCATTGCTGACAAATGGGAACGCAGTTGTGTATCTGCCATCTGCATTGTTGAATGGAAAACGTGGGTAGTTTTCGTGGTTCAGAGAATAGGTTTTACCTTGATAGTTGAGGTAGCGGTCACCGTCTTTTTCAAAGGTGTTGCTTTCATCCATCGCCAGTTGCTGCATCACTTGCAGTTGGGCTTGGATTTGGCCGCTTAGGTCTGACAATGTTGTGTTGTCAGCCAAAACTGACTGGCTAAACAGCGCGGAGCTGATCAGCACCGCCAAAGGCGATATTTTCATAGGTTACCCTTGTCTATATGGTTGAATTTTAGACGTTATTTCAGGGTTATTTTGATTCGTGTCGCAATAATAAGAACCTATGAAAATGCTATATAGCGATCTTGATGCAGAAATATTTGTTCATTTGGTGATTTTGTTGCCAATTTATTAGGCAGTTGGTTGTTAAAAAATCAGGATTACAAAGAGGTACAAGTAACCAAAAGAAAAAAGAGGCAACCCAAAGGCTGCCTCTATTGTAGATTTTAGAGGGAGGGGTTAGCGGGTTTTACCGAGCTTCATCCAGGTGTCCACCACGGTGTCTGGATTGAGGGAAACAGAGCTGATGCCTGATCCATCAGCCACTGCGCGAGATCGTCATGGTCTGACGGCCCCTGACCACAAATGCCGACGTATTTGCCTGCGCGCGTTGCGGCATCAATCGCCATCTTCAGCATGGCTTTAACCGCAGGGTTACGCTCGTCAAACAGGTGCGCAACGTCACCCGAATCACGGTCAAGGCCGAGAGTTAGCTGGGTCATGTCGTTGGAGCCGATGGAGAATCCGTCGAAGTACTTGAGGAAATCATCCGCCAGTACGGCATTCGACGGTAGTTCGCACATCATGATGACTTTCAGCCTTGCTCGCCGCGGCGTAAGTTGAACTTCGCCAGCAGGTCGCTCACTTCTGCCGCTTCACCCGTGGTCCGGACAAACGGATCATCACTTCAACGTTTTTCAGCCCCATTTCATTGCGCACACGCTTAATTGCCTGCGTTTCCAGTTCGAAGCAATCTTCAAACACCGGGGAGATGTAGCGGGAAGCCCCACGGAAGCCCAGCATCGGGTTTTCTTCGTGTGGCTCAAACGCCTTACCACCCAGCAGGTTGCTGTATTCGTTCGATTTAAAATCGGACATACGCACAATCACGCGCTTCGGCCAGAAAGCCGCTGCAATGGTGGCGATCCCTTCAGTCAGTTTGCTGACATAAAAATCAACCGGATCCTTGTAACCACGGATGCGCTCTTGGATTGCCGCCTGCAACAGCTCGTCCTGCTGATCAAAATTCAGCAGCGCTTTCGGGTGGATGCCGATCATCTTGTTGATGATAAATTCCAGACGCGCCAGCCCGACACCTTCGTTCGGGATTTGGGCGAAGTCGAACGCGCGGTCAGGGTTACCGACGTTCATCATCACCTTGGTTGGCAGCATTGGCAGTTCATCGACGGCAGTCTGGCGCACTTCAAAGTCCAGCTTGCTTCGTAGACATACCCGGTTTCGCCTTCTGCGCAGGAAACGGTGACTTCCGCGCCGTCGGTCAGGCTGCTGGTGGCATCTCCACAACCGACAATGGCGGGAATGCCCAGCTCACGGGCAATAATTGCGGCGTGACAGGTACGGCCGCCACGGTTGGTGACAATCGCAGAGGCCTTTTTCATCACCGGCTCCCAGTCTGGGTCGGTCATGTCTGTGACCAGCACATCGCCTTCCTGCACCAGTGACATTTCATCCAGCGATGCCACCAAACGCACAGGGCCATTACCGATACGCTGACCAATGGCACGGCCTTCAACCAATACACCGGCTTTGCTGCTCAGCTCATAACGCTCAATCACATTGGACTGCTTTTGCGAACACACGGTTTCCGGACGCGCCTGCACGATATAGAGCTTGCCGTCGATACCATCTTTCGCCCACTCAATGTCCATCGGACGCTGGTAATGTTTCTCGATGATCATTGCCTGCTTAGCCAGTTCAGCAATTTCTTCATCATTCAGGGAGAACTGGTTACGCTCTTCGTCTGAAGTATCGACGATTTCCACCTGCTTGCCGATCACCTGGCTGTCGGCATAAATCATCTTGATCAGTTTGGATCCAAAGGTGCGCTTGACGATCGCAGGGTGACCGGCTTCCAGCAGCGGTTTGTGCACATAGAACTCGTCAGGGTTTACTGCGCCCTGAACCACCATTCACCTAGACCCCAGGCAGAGGTAATAAACACCACCTGATCGAAACCGGACTCGGTATCCAGAGTGAACATCACGCCGGATGATGCCTGATCCGAACGCACCATGCGCTGGATACCGGCAGAAAGGGAAATACCACGGTGGTCAAACCCCTGGTGAACGCGATAGGAAATGGCGCGGTCATTGAACAGGGAGGCAAACACATGCTTGGTGGCTTCCAGCACGGCATCAATGCCTTTTACGTTGAGGAAGGTTTCCTGCTGACCGGCGAAAGAAGCGTCGGGCAAATCTTCCGCGGTCGCAGAGGAACGCACAGCCACAGACAACGCATCGTTGCCGTCGACCAGTTTTTCGTAGTTTGTGCGGATGTCCTGTTCTAAATCCGCCGGGAAGGGGGCATCAAGCACCCATTGGCGGATGGTAGAACCGGCTTTACGTAGGGCTTCAACATCTTCAATATCCAGTTCGTCGAGCACCGCGTGAATGCGATCATCCAGCCCTTCGTAGTCAAGGAACTGGTTAAACGCATAAGAGGTGGTCGCAAACCCGTTTGGTACCGAAACGCCCGCATTAGCGAGGTTGGAAACCATTTCGCCAAGGGAGGCATTTTTCCCGCCTACCTTGTCGACATCTTCCATGGACAGGGTATCGAACCAGAGTGTGTTCTTTTGCATGTCTATCTCCAGAAACATTGCAGCTTTACATTTTTGATTTGGCAGCCAGAACGTCACACGCTTATCACGAAAAGTGTCAAAGCTGTGGCAACGTTAATAGCTTGCTGGGTGTTGTTATTGTTATGTTGGTAATCGTAATCAAATTTGATGGAAACCTTAACTACTGATGCAAAGTGAACTTCAAAGTCGAGACGTCTTCTATGTTTCGGATGGGACAGCCATCACATGTGAAACATTGGGCCATGTTGTACTGGGTCAGTTTTCCTTTCTCCCGAACGAAAAAACCTTTCCGTTTGTGGAAACGGACGACAAGCTCGATGACCTGCTAAAACACATCCAGCACTCCTACGAAAAGCATGGGATTAAGCCACTGGTGTTTTTTTCGCTGGTGATCCCGCACATGCGTGAACGTATGCTGCAAGCGCCGGCACATTGTTACGACGTGCTGGAAAGCATTGTCCAGCGTGTTGCCGAAGACACCCAGATGGCACCGACCCCCAAACTCCAGCGTTCACGCAGCGTGAGCAAGGATTCGGATACCTATTTCAACCGTATCTCTGCCATTGAATACACTTTGGCGCACGATGACGGTATTTCGCTGAAAGATCTCAACAGTGCCGATATCATCCTGCTTGGGGTTTCCCGCAGTGGTAAAACGCCAACCAGCTTGTATATGGCGATGCAGTTTGGCCTTCGTGTGGTCAATTACCCCTTTATTGCGGAAGACATGAAAATGCTTCGTCTGCTGCCGGAATTTGAGTTCCACCGTCATAAGCTGTTTGGCCTGACCATCGAACCGGAGCGGCTGACGCAAATCCGTGAAAACCGCCTTTCTGGCAGTGAATACGCCAGCAGCGAACAGTGCGAGCAGGAGGTGGCGACGATTGAAGCCCTGTTCCGCCGCGAGGCGATCCCGTACATCAACACATCGTCACTGTCTGTCGAAGAAATCACGACCCGGATTTTTGAAAGAACTGGCCTGAAGCGGCGTCTCGTGTAGCGTTATCAAAGATAAAAAAGGAGCGGCACAAAGCCGCTCTTTTCGTCAGGGTTTCAACATCAGTGCGTCGGTCATTTTCAGCCCGTAAATCGCCAGCATGCCCAGCGCACCGGCAAACAGCAGGTAGTAGATTGTCGGCAACACGGTTTTACGCAGGGTTGCACCTTCACGCCCCAACAGGCCAACCGTTGCAGATGCGGCGACCACGTTATGGATAGCAATCATGTTACCTGCCGCAGCACCTACCGCCTGCAGCGCCACAATCACCACACTTGAGATGGTCAGTGTCTGTGCCACTTCAAACTGGAACTGGCTGAACATCATGTTCGATACCGTATTGGAGCCAGCAATGAAGGCACCCAGCGCTCCGATTGCTGCGCTCAGCATCGGGAAGGCATCACCCACCAGACCTGACGCGAAATTGGCGGTGGTGACTGGCATACTCGCCAGGTCGGCGCCGTTCACACCGGAGTTAATGAAAATCCGCACCATGGGGATGGTAAACACCAGCACAAAACCCGCACCAATCAGGGTTTTGGTGGATTCCCCCAAGCCTTCGCCATGGGTTTGATGCTCCGTGCCTGCGCAAATGTAGCGATCAGTGCAACAAAGACCAGAATACCGCCGGGCAGGTAAAGGGGTTGGATGGACGTGCTGACCCCTTCTTCACCCAAAATGTTGGCGAAAGAGAGATTGACGCCAAGGAGCATGGCTTTGAAATCGGCACTCACACGGCTGGCAACCAGGATCACCGCGAGCAGAACATAAGGCGCCCATGCCAGCACCAGACTCAGCGGCTTGTCCTTGGCTTCGCTCAAATCCATTTTCAGTGAGCCCAGCCATTCAACTGGCCATTCATTTTCCGCCGGGAAATCCCACTTGGTTTTCGGTACCAGAAAGCCTTTCTTCGCCGCAGTCACGACCAGTGCCAGACCAATCAGGCCGCCAATCAATGATGGGAATTCAGGGCCAAGGAATACGCCAGTGAGGGCATAAGGCACGGTGAAGGCAATACCGGCAAACAGTGCAAAGGGGAAGATGTCCAAGCCTTCGGTCCAGCTTTTGTTTTTGCCGAAAAAGCGGGTCAGCATCATCGCCATCAATACAGGCATAAGCACGCCCACAGTGGCATGGATAATCGCTACGCTAGAGGTAATGTGCTGCAGGTAGGCATCCCAGTTTGAACCATTGGCAATCAGTGCTTCGCCGATGTTGTGGGTATCCAGCCCTTTGTTCACCCCAACAATGATCGGCGTACCCACCGCGCCAAAGGAGACAGGAGTAGATTGGATCATCATACCCATCAACACCGCCGCCATTGCAGGGAAACCAATGGCGACCAGCAGGGGGGCGGCAATCGCGGCGGGGGTACCAAACCCTGATGCACCTTCGATAAAGGAACCAAAACACCACGCGATGATAATGGCCTGAACCCGGCGGTCCGGCGAAATATTGGTAAAGCCGTTGCGAATAGTGGTAATGGCGCCGGTATGCTTCAGGGTGTTAAGCAGGAATATCGCACCAAACACAATCCAGAGCACAGCGACGGTAATACCGAGCCCCTGTAGGACTGACGCGACAACGCGGTTGGTGGACATATCCCACAAACCAATGGCAATGGCGACGGTTAAACCAAAGGCGACAGGCATGGCTTTCTTGGCAGGCCAGTTCAGGCCGACGAGTAAAATAGCGGCCACCACGATAGGCGCGAAGGCGGCGAGTGCAAGTAGGGTGTCATTCATTCAGAACTTCCTTTTCCGTGAGCGGAACAGCATGTCAGTGACAGACTCTGCGAGGGCAGGTGGTCAGCGACTTGGCTAGCGCTATCCATGTAGCGATATTGTTATTTTGGCGTGAATGTACTGCTTTATTTTTTGTGGATATAGAGAAATAATGAAATACATTGTTTCTGTTATTGGTTAAATAAAATGCGCGCAGATGATCTGATCCTGTTCTCGCAGGTCGTTGAATTGGGAAGCTTCAGTAAGGCGGCGGAGCAAAATGACCTGACAAACTCTGTAGTTAGCAAGCGTGTCGCGCGATTGGAAGAGGAACTTGGTGTTCAGCTTCTTTACCGCACGACCCGAAGACTGACGTTGACGGAGGCTGGTAAGGCGCTGCTGCAAGGTGCAAAAAATGTGAAGCAAGCCACCCAGGAGGCGGTGGACTCTGTCGTGGGTTTTGGGGAGAACATCACAGGCCATATCAAGATGTCGGTGCCGACCATTTCCGGGGATTTGGTGCTGGCGGACGCGGTGGCTGAGTTTTGTTGCCAGCATCCCGGCCTTTCTGTCGACATGTCCATGGATAACCGCTTCGTCGATTTGGTGGAAGGGGGATACGATCTGGTTATCCGCACCGGTTACCTGGAAGATTCCAGCCTGATTGCACGCCATATCCTCGACTCGCAATGGATAGTGTGTGCGTCTCCTTCTTACATTGCCAAATATGGCAGACCCACATCACCGGAGTCGCTGGTGGAACACAACTGCCTGCGATATGCCTACCAATCCACCGGTGCATCCGAGTGGGAGTTTAAAGGCAAAAACGGTAACTATATCGTCAAAGTAGAGGGCAACTACTCCACCGATAACGCCGCCGGACTTCGCAAAGCCACGCTTGGCGGCCATGGGATTGCCTATGTGCCAACCTGCCTTGTATACCATGACCTTCGCAAAGGCGATCTTGTCGATCTGCTACCGGATCAGGTGGGTAAAAAGCTTGGCATCTACGCTGTATACCCCTTCACCCGCCAGCCGCCGACCAAGGTAAAAATGCTGATTGAGCACATCAGAAATCGTTATTTGGAAATCGCTCATTATTTTTAATTTTTGATTTTTCAATGCTTCCCCTTTGCGTATATTTCACCTAACCAAATGAAATTCATGGATATGTTTTATTCCATGATCATTTTTTAACGGTCATTTAAATACCCTTGTCGCTATGTTCTGGATTTTTATTTTTTGGTGGCAGGGTTTGTTTTGGGGTTGTAAATGAATTCAAAGTCCATATCGGCATTTTTTGCGGAAAACCTGAATGCACCATTGGCGAATGTGCAGTGGTCTTGGGGGGCTGAAAACGAAAAGGGTGTTTATCTTCGAATCTGGGCGATTGAAGTCGATGGAAACGAAGGGTTGGTATGTAAGTATTCAGCGGGTGATAGCGTCTTGGTCAGAAAGAAAGACTGCGACATATCAAAGAGATTGAACAGGGAAAGCTTGGCTATGTAGTAGTGCTTACTGAAGGTTCTCAGCCGGAAGGGGGCACTTGGCGTATTGAGAAGTTCGAAGAGTGTATCTACCCGATCCAGGCTTTTCCAAAAAAGAAAATGGCGATATTTACGCATCATAGATTTTGAAACGCCTATCTATCCAGATTTGATTGGCAGCAACGTAGATTTTGAAGCCATAAAAGCGGCTGCTGGCAAGAACAAAAAGTCGTTGGACATCTATGTGAAAGCGGTTGAAGAGTACAGCTGGCAACCGACCAAGCTGGATGAGGAAAATGGCATCATTTTCTTTGTCAGCAAGGATGGCACCAAAAAAGCCCAACTCAATATTGCTGCGGCAAAGTGGGTTCGCTGACAAATCTTAAATGCCGAAGTACATTATTTCTAAATGCACATGTAAGAAGGGAAGCCCTAGAGCTTCCCTTGTTGTATCAAGTGACTTAACCGCAGTACCAAGTCCGCCACATTGCTGGCCTCAAACTTCTTCATCATGTTGGCGCGGTGAACTTCAATAGTACGGAGTGACACACAAAGCGTCTTGGCCATTTGCTGGTTGGTCTGGCCTTTCAGAACCTCTTTCAGCACTTCTTTTTCACGGTCGGTAAGGCTGTTGTAGCGGCGCTCAATACTCACATCACAAACACGTTGATAGGAAAGAGTCAGCGCTTTTTCAATCGCTGCAACCAGTCTGTCACCGTCCACCGGTTTCTGGAAAAAGTCGATCGCACCGTCTTTGAGGGCATCTACCGCCATCGGGATATCGCCGTGGCCGGTGAGAAAAATAATGGAGAGTGGGCTTCGTGCTTCATTGAGCAGCGTCTGTAGTTCCTGTCCGCGCATTTCCGGCATACGGCTATCCAGCACAACGCAGCCGGGCTGGAGTATGTCTACGGCATCCAGAAAAGCGGGCGCAGAGGGGAAGTCCTCCAGTTGCAGGCCGTAACTTTCCAGCATAAACACCAGTGACTCACGCACTGCATCTTCATCATCAACTACAAATACCGGTCCGGTTGTCATTTACTTTTGCTCTTGCGTAATCGGCAATACCACCGTGACTTCACAGCCAACGGGGCGTGCGCCTGAATAATAAAGTGCCCGCGGTGGGCTTCCACCACTTCGCGGCAAATTGGCAGGCCAAGGCCCAAACCGTCTGATTTGGTGGTATAAAACGGTCTCTTCACTTCGGTTTCGCTGGCTTCTAGGCCAATGCCGTTGTCCTGTACCCGGATAACCACTTCGCTTTCGCCGTAAAGAAGCTCAATGTTGACAGTAGGGCTCAGCTCCCAGTCAAGGCTCGCCATGCAGGCCTCTTTGGCATTTTTCAGCAAATTGAGCATGACCTGCTGCATACCAATTACATCAAACTCGCCTTGAACGGGCTTGCCTTCAATGGCCAGGTTGAGGTCGATTTTCTGTGTCGCGAAGTCGTATTCCACCAGGGCGATAGATTCGCGGATAAAGAAAACCGGGTCACAGGTGACATAGTCCGTCGGCGTTTGTTTTATCAGGCCGCGCAAACGCTGGATGATGCCGCTGGCAACCACAACCTGTTGCTGGATTTTACCCAGTACCGGTTTGAGTTCCTCTGCCGTCATCCCCCGCTCAATGCGCCGCTCGAGTCCTTCGGAGTAATTTTTAATCGTCGACAGGGGCTGGTTGATTTCATGGGCGATGCTGCTGCCGAGCTCACTGACAATCATGGTGCGCTGTGCGTGCTCAAGCAGGTTGCTCTTTTCTTTCAGCTCGTAGATGGTTTTCTCCAACGCCTTTTTACTGCGGTTGAAGCGGTATTCCAGCCAGAAGTGGTAAACGTTCATCAAGAAAAACACCACCAGGGTGGCGTAAGCAACGCCCTTGTTCCTGTCCAGCCATTTCCAAAAGCCTTCCTGCCACGTACGTTGCAGCGGGTGCAGTTCAAGGTGGTGCAATACCTTGTCGACTTTTACCGAACTGGCAGGCAGCGTCCAGCCCACGTTGCCCGCCGCTTTGGCCGCTACCGTGTTGTCTGGCATTGAGAGCAGCGCCTGCGTGACCCGTTTGCCGATATCTTCTGATGCACGGTCAGTTTTGGCGAACGTCCAGTTCGGGTAGAGCGGGGTACTGACGGTACAGACAGAATCATGCGGGCGCTTGCCTTCCAGCACACGCACGGTGTGACGTTCAATGCGTCCTTCTTTAATCAGGCTTTCCAGCGTACAGGCTGGAACGACGGCGACATCCAGATCGCCATCAAGCATGCTGAGGATAATGTTATCGGTCGGTGGGCCGAAGAAATGGACGCGGCTAAAGAAGCTGCTGCCTACCAGATCGCGGGATTCCAACTCATAGCGCAGGGCGAGAAAGCCCCCGAAGGCTTTTTAGAGACTGCACCGACGCGGGCGTATTCAATGTCTTTGAGCGACTTATACGGCGAGTCGCTGCGCACCACGGCGACGGACGCAATGGAATGGGTCTGGTTGTCACTGTATGGCGTCTTTTGTGTCGCCAGCCAGTTCAGCGGGTATTCGCGGGCGATTTTGGTTGCCTGTCCAGGGCTGGTCAGCAGAAAGTCAAGCTGGTTGTGTTGGAACGCATCCTCAAGCTCATCGAAATCATAGGTGTGCAGATCGAATGTCGTGTTCGGGATGTGCTCTTCCAGCCAATCGAGGGTTGGCTTCCAGGATTTGGTGGCATGCTCATCGCCACGAAGTGCCAGTACGCCCACGTCGTAGTGTTCCAACATGGCAGCTGTGGCCGGGCATGAGCAGAAACAGTAGCTACCAATGCCGACAATAGAAAGATAGATAATTTTAAGGCTCAGCAAAGGGGCGAAGCGCTGGAAAAATCTGGGCAAGGAAGTACTGCTGACAAAGAAAACAATTGGGGCGGCATTGTAGCGGATTCCCCCTATGCCCGCGACAGAAAGTACACACATTTAACAGGGATTTTTCGACGCACCCGACAGGTGGGCAGAGTTGTAAAAATGTTGTTGATTAAGAGTGACTTTCCGGCTTCTGGCACGTTGGAAACGTTATGAAACAAATTCGCGAATATTGCCCTCGATCAAACTTGTCCTAGATCAATTTAGTGTCACTATTGTGGTAAACCACAATACCCCGATTTTCTCCCGTATCACACAATCCGAGCCACTGACCCAGCGCGGTCAACGTAAAGAATTTTAAGTGTGATGCAGTCTTAATTTGGCACTAAAAATCAACCAAAAAGCCTCCATAAGCGCCTCACCGAACGGATTTCATTTTGCTCAGCCATGAGCACAAATTTTTTACAATCTTGGAATTATCTTTTATGAAGAAATCGACAATCGCAGTCGGCATTCTTGCCGTTCTTGGTGCCGCGGGCTACGTTGGCTACACCTCTATGTTCGGTGCAAAAGCTGTTGTTGTTAGCGCAGATTCGCTAGAGCAAAAGTTTGCGACCTACGCTAATCCTGAAGCGTTCGTTTCGACTCAAGACGTAAAAGATATGATGGACAAGGGCGAAGACGTTGTCGTGATCGGCGCGCTGAACCCAATGAAACCAGACGCACCAATTTCAGGTTCATTCACCCTGTGGCGTCCAGATTACTCAGCGGCTGAAGGCGAATACGCTTTTGACGGCATGCGTAACTCTGTTGACGACATGGAAGCACTGCTGAGCAGCTATGGCGCGACTCCTGAGTCAACCATCGTTGTTTACGCAGCAAACTCTCACCACGATGCTGCACGCCTGTTCTGGCAAATCCGCAACCTTGGTCATGAAGACGTTCGCTACCTGGACGGTGGCCTGAACGCATGGATCGGTGCTGGCCTGCCAACCGGTGATGCAAACCCAACCGTTGCGAAAACTGACTACGTCGCACCAGCGCCACAAACTGAAGTGAATACGCTGGCAACGCTGGAAATGGTTCTGAACGCACAAAACGCGTCTGACTGGGTCATCCTAGATACCCGCGGCACCGCTGAATTTGACGGTAGCACCACGGTTTCTGGCGCATTTGGTCCAGGCACCATCCCTGGCAGTGTTCACATCAACTGGACCAAAGCCCTAAACGAAGACACCACACTGAAATCTGCTGAAGAGCTGCAAGCGCTTTACGGCGACGTGATTAAAGGCAAGAAAGTGATCACTTACTGCCAGTCAGGTGTTCGTTCTGCACACACCCAGATGGTTCTGGAAGAAGTGCTGGGTGCTGAAGGCGTTTACAACTACGACGGTTCTTGGATTGAGTACAGCCACGCACACTACGAACAAAAGCGTGCTGATATCCCAGTACAAAGCGGCGCGAAGCAAAGCTAATAAAAACGGATTATCAACAGGGGTGAGTTGAGCGGCACCCCTGTCAAAAAGAATTTCAAATACTGGAACAATACCAATAATGAACAATGTCATTTTTAGCCAAAAACTTTACGACGCAGCACAGCGCGTTGTAGACGGTTGTATGGGTGATGCAGATCCAGCATGTCAAACAGCATGTCCAATGCACACCGATGTAAAACAATACGTGCGTCTGGCAGGTGAAGGTAAGTATCAGGAAGCGCTGGACGTTATCCGTGGCAAACTGTTCCTGCCTCAAACACTGGGCCGCATCTGTGCGCACCCATGTGAAGCGGCATGTCGTCGTCAGACTGAATACGGTCAGGCTATCAGCGTTGCGGGCATCAAACGCTTCGTTGCAGAAAAAATGGATAACCAGGAAAACTGGGATCTGGCGGTTCTGAACCCAACCGGTAAGAAAATTGCGATTGTTGGTGCTGGCCCTGCGGGTGCACAAGCAGCAATCGAACTGCGTCGTAAAGGCCACGAAGTCACTATCTTCGAAAAACTGGATGTTTACGGCGGCATGATGCGTGTCGGTATCCCTGAGTACCGCCTGCCACGCAACGTTATCGATTTCGAATACAGCTACCTGAACCTGCTGGGCATTGAAACCAAGTTCGGCGTAGAAATCGGCAAAGACATCACTTTTGCACAGCTGCGTGAAACACACGATGCAGTTGTTCTGGCGCACGGTGCGCACGTAGGTTCAATCATCCATTGCCAGGCCACAAGGCTGAAGGCGTGTTCTCTGCGGTTGAATACCTGAAAGAAATCTCTGAAACCCGCGCGTTCCCACGTGCTGGTAAGCGTGTCATGGTTATCGGCGGCGGCGACGTTGCGATGGACTGTGCACGTTCTTCATGGCGTATCGGTGCTGACGAAGTTCACCAGTGTTCACTGGAAGCGATGGACAAACTGCCAGCAAGCCACGTTGAAATCGAAGAATCTCTGGAAGAGGAAGTGAATTTCAACGCAGGTTGGGGCCCAATCTCTATCGAAGAAAAAGACGGCAAAGTGGTGTCAATCACCCTGAAGCGTGTTCTGTCTATCTTCGACGAAAACGGCAACTTCGCACCAAGCTACGCGGACGAAACCCGCACGATCGAAGTGGATACCGTGGTATTCGCAACTGGTCAGATCGTAGCAGACATCACTGACGGCGCGCTGGAACAAACCCGCGGTGGCCGTTACGTCGTGAACAAAGAAACCCTGGCGACTTCGCTGGAAGGCGTTTATGTCGCGGGTGACGCAGCGGGCGGTAACATCGTTATCGAAGCTATGGCGCTGGGCCGTAAAGCGGCAATGAGCATCGAGCGTCAATTCGCTGGCCGTCCTCTGGAAGAAGGTCGTGATTTCCAGGAAGAGTACAGCTACAAGTCTCGCCTGGACATCCCACTGCCAAAAGGTACCACCGACGTTCCACGCCTACACGGCGAACTGCGTGATGCACAAGAACGTAAGCGTGATTTCGCTCAGGTTGACTTTGGTTTCACCCAAGAGCAAGTGAAGCAAGAAGCCTCTCGCTGTCTGCAGTGTACCTGCAAACTGTGTATGAAAGAGTGCGTGATGATGAACGACTTCGGCGACTGTCCGAAGACCCTGTTCTCTAACTTCGTTGACAACAAAGAGATGGATCCACTGCTGGCTTACTCTTGTAACGCTTGTGACCAGTGCACCATCGTATGTCCGAAAGAATACCCAATGAAGGAGATCTTCCTGGGTGCACGTATCGACTTCGTGAACGCTAACAATGGTGAATCGCCAATGAAGGGTCACAAGGCGATCAACATGCACCAGAAACTGGGCTTCTCGAAATTCTTCACTATGGCTAAACGTGTGGTAACCAAATAATGAGCAACAAAGTATTTATGCCAGGATGCAGCCTGCCATCCTACTCTCCTGAAGGTGTAGCGGCGATTGCACGTCACCTGAAGAACGTTTTCCCAGACATGGGTGCGGTGCAAAAGTGCTGTGGTAAACCAACAGCAGCGATTGGCCAGTACGAGAAGTTCAAAGAGCGTTACGGCCAACTGCAATCTGACTTCGACAAGTTGGAAGCGGAAGAAGTGATCGTAGCGTGTCAAAGTTGCTACGGCATGATCAAAAAGTCTGGTGGCAAGCAAAAGCCAGTTTCTCTGTGGAAACTGCTGCCAACTATCGGTCTGCCGAAAGAGCTAGTGGGCAAAGCAAAAGACAGTGACGTGGTATTCACCATTCACGATTCTTGTTCAACCCGTTACGAACAAGAGCTACAAGAAGGTATCCGCTGGATCCTGAACGAGCTGGGCTACAAAACCGTTGAGCCTGAGTACACCCGTGAAAACACCCGTTGCTGTGGCTTCGGTGGCATGGTTGTACCGGCAAACCCAGACGTAGCGAACCGTGTTGTTCAGCGCCGTGTTGACGAGTTTAAAACTGACCACGTTGTTGTTTACTGTGCAGCATGCCGCGCATCCATGATGGGTGTGGGCACGAAAGCATGGCACATCCTGGATCTGATTTTTGGCCCTGTGGTCATGCAAGATACACCGCCACCAGTAAACGTTCTGGCAAGCCCGGCAAAAGCTTGGTTCAACCGCTACAAGTCGAAAGCGGGTCTGATCAAGTGCGTTTCTCTCTAATTTAAAGAAATCGCCGGGTGCACTGTAATCATACGCACACTGATTTGTAGCGCAGCGTCTCCTGCCTAGCGCGCCCGGCGAGTTTCTTTCTTGTCCCGATCCCCCTTCGGGACAAGAAAAAAGATTGTTAATTTTTTTCAGGTAACTACATCATGAAATTTCTGAAAATCGGTCTTATCGTAGCCGCTATCGCAGCCGTACTGTTCGGCGCAAAACAAACAGGCATTCTGGATATCATTACCGATATCGAAAGCCTGCAAAACTGGATCGCTAGCTTTGGCGCAATGGGTTACGTTGTGTTCTTGGTTGCTTACGTGTTTGCGTGTATTTTCATGCTGCCAGGCAGTGCGTTCACCATTGTTGCCGGCATCGTGTTTGGCCCGGTTCAAGGTGGTATCCTGGCGCTGGTAGCGGCGACTGTGGGTGCGTCTGCAGCGTTTATCGTTGCGCGCTTCCTGCTGCGTGGCACCATCATGAAAAATTTGGCACCAACCCAATCTTCAAGAAAATTGATGATGGCGTAGCGCAAAACGGCACCAGCTTCCTGATCCTGACCCGTCTGGTTCCGGTTTTCCCATTCAGCCTGCAAAACTACGCGTACGGCTTGACCGGTCTGAGCCTGAGCACTTTCGCACTGGTTTCTATGATCACCATGGCACCGGCGCATTCATCTTCGCTTACATGGCGGGTGACATTGCAACCAACGGTGTATCTGCAATGCTGCTGGTGAAATTCGCGGCTGCGGGTCTGGTTCTGTTTGGTATGTCTTTGATTCCGAAATACATCGCGAAGAAAAAAGGCATCGATATGGCTGAACTGTCTAAATAAGCTTGCGCACATCCATGAAGTAACTGTATCGTCCCCCGTCTTTTGGCTGGGGACGATTTTTGCGTTTATATCGCCAGCCAAAGCACATGCCAGATTTCTGCGTGTTCCTTGAACAAAATGTGCTTCGGAAAGCAAAGAAGTTCTTTGTTTCTTCCCAACTAGAAAAATAACGAAACGATGAAAAAAATTCTTACTGCGATGGCGATGGCCGTCGCTTCATTCACGGCGTCAGCCGTGAATGTTGAAAACTGGCAGCAGATTGAAGCCGATGCAGCCGGTCAAGACGTGTATTTTCATGCCTGGGGTGGCAACCAGGAAATTAACCGTTATCTGGCGTGGGCCAAATCTGAGCTTAAACGCCGTTACGACGTAAACCTGAACCATGTGAAGGTGACCGACATTACGGAAACCACCACCCGTCTGATCGCAGAAAAAGCGGCAGGGAAAGAGCAGGGTGGCAGTGTGGACATGGTTTGGATTAACGGTGAAAACTTCAAATCACTCAAAGACAACAAACTCCTGTTTGGCCCATTTGCAGGGGCACTGCCGAGCTGGCAGTACGTTGATACCTCATTGCCGGTCACCGTCGATTTTTCAGAGCCGACTGATGGCCTTGAAGCGCCGTGGGGCATGGGACAGCTGGTCTTTATCTATGATGAAGAAGAGCTGGCGAACCCACCTCGTTCGTTTGCAGACATGCTGAACTACGCCAAGGCCAACCCAAACCGCCTGAGCTACCCGCGTCCACCTGAATTTCATGGCACCAGCTTCCTGAAAGCGTTGCTGATTGAGCTTTCTGGCAATGACCCACGCCTGCAAAACCCGGTTTTAGAAGCGGATTACGCGCAAATTACCGCGCCTTTGTGGGCGTATCTGGATGCGTTCCACAACGTAGCGTGGCGCGGCGGCAAGCAATTCCCGGCGGGCACAGCGGAAACCTTGCAACTGCTGGATGACGGCCAGATTGATCTGGCAGTAACGTTCAATCCGAATGCGGTATACGCGGCGCACGCAACCGGCAATCTGGCGGAATCGACCAAAGCTACGCGATGGAAAGTGGCGCGCTGTCGAACATCCATTACCTTGCTGTGCCTTGGAATGCCAACGCCAAAGCCGGTGCATTGGTGGCGATCAACTTCCTGCTGAGCCCGGAAGCGCAATCGCGCAAAGGCAATATCGATATCTGGGGCGATCCGTCTGTTTTGAAAGCGGAGTTTCTGTCCGGATCAGCCAAAGCGCATGAAGCATTTAAATCTGTACCGGAAACCCACCCAAGCTGGCAAAGCGCCATCGAGAAAGAGTGGCTGCAACGCTACGGAAGTTAAGTTAGATGTTACGCGCTGGCTATTTGCTCATTCTTCTTTGTTGCGTCCTGCCGACCCTGTTTGGGTTGGCAGGCGTTGCCGTATCTTCTGTTGGCTACATTCCACCGCTGGCAATGCACTCTCCGTCGCTTGACGGCTTCTCGATGGTCTTTGGCTGGGAAGGTGTCTGGCAGTCAATTTGCCTGACCGTTTGTACAGCGCTGCTCAGTACTTATCTGGCCTGTCTGATCACCTTTGCGATTTTGCAATCGAGTTGGGGCACCGCATTCTGGCGTAAAGTGGAAGTTTCACTTTCTCCGCTGTTGGCTGTGCCGCATGTGGCGTTTGCCATCGGTTTTGCTTTCCTGTTCGCCCCCACAGGTATGGGGATGCGGGTGATGGAGCTGTTTGGCTTTGGCGGTGCAGAAAACGCCGCCGATTTGGCGCTGATGGTAAAAGACCCTTACGGCCTTGGCCTTATCGTCATGCTGGCGCTGAAAGAAGTGCCTTTCCTGCTGCTGATGAGTTTGTCTGTTTTGCAGCAGGTGAATGTGAAAAATGTCGAGAAAGCGGCGGCTTCCCTCGGTTATAGCCGTGCTCAAGCGTGGTGGAAATGCGTGTTCCCGCAATGGCTGGCAAAACTGCGTTTTCCCTTGCTGGCGGTGATGGCCTATGGGCTTTCAGTGGTGGACGTAGCCTGATCATTGGCCCGACCAACCCGCCAACCTTTGCCGTACTGGTGTGGCAATGGTTTAACGACCCGGATTTAGCATTGCTGCCACGCGCGTCTGCAGGGGCGGTGGTGCTGTTGATGATTTCCCTGATGCTGATTGGCGTTGCCCGCCTGATCGAATGGGGCGTGACCCAAGGCTTCAGACGCTGGCAATATTCCGGTCGGTGTGGTTTTGCATTGCCGGGCAAATCGGTGTTTGCGGTGCTGCTGACTCTTTCAGTTGCCATGGTGCCAATCACCTTGCTGTGGAGCTTTGCCCAACGCTGGCGCTTTCCGGATTTACTGCCAAGCCGATACAGCCTGCGTTTTTGGGAATACGAGTGGTCATCCATTGTCGGCACCATTGAGCAGAGCATTGTGATTGCACTGATCGCCTCGACGCTGGCGCTTGGGCTGGCGCTGCTGGCGCACGAGTACCGCCTGCGCCACCGCGTGCAAATTCCGGGGTATGTGATTGCGGTTCCTATGTTGGTACCACAGCTTTCCATCCTGTTTGGCATGCAGGTTGCCACCCTTTACGTGGCAGGCGATGCCCACTTTTTCTGGGTGTGTTGGGCACATCTTTTCTTCGCCTTCCCGTATGTGTACCTCTCGTTGGATGGCCCGTGGCGCAGTTATGATGAACGCCTGACCCGCGCGGCGTTGAGTCTGGGTAAATCCCCGCTGAATGTCTGGCTTCGCATCAAGCTGCCTATTCTGCTGCCTGCGATTTTGTATGCCTGGGCGATCGGGATCAGCGTAAGTTTGGCGCAGTACCTGCCAACATTGGTGTTGGGGGCGGGGCGCATCACCACATTGACGACTGAGGCGGTTGCACTGTCGAGCGGCTTTGACCGCCGCGTCACGCTATTTACGCCATTTGGCAGGCGCTATTGCCATTCCTGTTCTTCTCATTGGCGATCCTTATCAGTCACCTGCAGGTGAAATATCGCCGTGTTTCCTTCAAAGGTTTGTTCCGAAATGAGCTTATGTCTCGAAAACCTCGCCATTCGTAAATCCTCTGGCGAGGTGCTGTTTTCGTCGCTCAATATGCGCGTCGAAAAGGGTGAAGTGCTGTGTTTGATGGGGCCAAGTGGCTGCGGAAAATCCACCTTGCTGGATGTGATTGCCGGTCACCTGTCTGATGAATTCAGCTATTCCGGCCGTGTAAAACTCGATGGCATCACCCTTGATGCCATTGCCGCACACAAGCGTAATGTCGGCATTCTGTTTCAGGATGATCTGTTGTTCCCGCACCTTTGTGTGTGGGAAAACCTCGCGTTTGCGTTACCTGACCATATCAAAGGCAACGAGCGCAAAGAGCGGGCAATGCAGGCGTTGAAAAATATCGCCCTGACCCAGCTTGCAGACTCTTATCCGGATCAAATCTCCGGCGGTCAGCGTGCGCGGGTCAGCCTGACCCGCATGCTGCTGGCAAACCCTAAAGTGGCATTGCTGGATGAACCGTTCAGCAAACTGGATAAAGCGCTGCGCACCCAGTTCCGTGACTGGGTGGTAGAACAGCTGAAAGAAGCGAACATTCCCGCTTTGATGGTCACCCATGATTTAGAAGACATCCCGCCGGGCAGCCAGTTGCTGTCTTGGCCGTGGAACGCAAACGTAGAGGAGCACGTATATGCTTGACAGTTTTGGCATTAAAACCGTGCGCCGCCCGCTTTCGATTGTGGCGGAGTGGGTAGATGAACTGGGTGTCAGCGCTAATCAGGTGACGGTTGCAGGCTTTGTGATTGGGGCGCTGGCACTGCCGGCATTGGCCTTTGAACAATACACCCTGGCGCTGGTGTGTATCATGATAAACCGCGTGATGGATGGCCTGGATGGCGCACTGGCGCGTATTCAGGGTATTACCGATGCAGGTGGCTTCCTCGATATCAGCCTCGACTTTCTTTTCTATTCGATGGTGCCGTTTGGTTTTGTGCTCGCAAACCCAGAGATAAATGCTGTCGCGGGCGCGTTCCTGATTTTCTCGTTTGTCGGGACGGGGTCGAGCTTCCTCGCGTTTGCCATTATGGCGAGCAAGCAGGGTATTGATGATCCGGTTTACAGCAACAAGTCGCTCTACTACATGACGGGGCTGACAGAAGGCTCAGAAACTATTCTGTGCTTTATGCTGATGTGTATTTTCCCGGCGCACTTTGTCACCATTGCCTGTGTATTTGGTGCTATGTGCTGGTTTACCACGGGCTCCCGCATTTATAACGCTTCCAGACCCTGGAGCGCCGCATCCGATAAGCTGCTGGCCACCCGAAACTCGGGTGGCTTTCCTGCAATATTCCTCACCTCAACACCATCAATGACCTGCCGCTTTTCCCTTTTCTTTTGTCAATACCATACGGCGTTCTAAATAATATCAATATATTCAATTGTTTAATTGGAAAATGGCTTATCTCTTATCTGTTTAGTGGTCTAAATTTAAATTGTTTCATTTTTAAAACACCCCCTTTCGTCTAAAACAACCTTTCTCTCGATAGGAGCAACCATGTTGAGCACTATCAGAAGTAAATTGATATCAGGAATTGTTTTCCTGCTGGTCTTACTGTCTCTGACAGCTGCTGCAGGCCTTTATTATGTGTTTCAGTTGGACAAGAACATTAAAGCCCTTAGCGAAGATATCGCTCCCACCATTGAAAATACGGATGACATGATTGCATCGCTGTGGGAACGGGGCAAAGTCGCCAACGAGATTATGGCGTCGGAAAGCAAAACAGAAATTGAAGCGCTGTATAAAGGCTTTGCTCCCTTAAACAAAGTGTTCGACGATTCCTACAACGCGTTGAAAGTGCTCATTTCAGGCAATGAAATCGCGATTGCTGACGAAGCTGTCCAAGCCAACAAAGCGCTGCTGGAACATCTTGATTTGATGTACAAAGCGCACTACGCCGAGCTGGACGAACTGGAAAAAGCCCGCCGCCTTTTGGTGGATTTCGACAACATTGGTGCACAGATCATCACCGCACTCGATGAATTTGCGATAGAAAATGAAGCAGAGATGGCGAAAGCGGAAGACCTTGGCGACCTGTTGGAAAGTCAGCCGGGTTCGACAGCGAAAGACGTAAACGCTGTACTTGGCGAGTTGTTTGAACGTGATTATCCGGTGGTAGAAGCGGCGCTAAAACTGCAACGTTATGTCATTGAAATGCAGGATACAGCCGGGGAATATCTGGCGGAAGAGTCTGATGCCAACCTGCCACCTATTCGCAAAAACTATGATGAGCTGGGTAATACAGTGTTGTCGTTGATGACGATACTCGAAGAGCTGGCTGAAACGGAAGAAGATAAGCAGGACACCATTGATCTTCGCAACCTGTTTGCCAAGTGGCAGGCATTGGCGCTGGACGACGAGCAGTTGTTTGATTCTTACCGCGACAAACTTCGGGAAGAGTCGGCGGCTGACCAATACACTGAGACGCTGGAAAGTGATATTGCCCGCGCTGACGCGGCGTTGGAAAAACTGGCAGCGTCTGCAGATATGATTGCTGAGACCGCAGACGATAAAGCGGCTACCGCAGTACAAACGGCGGTCACCATGGTAGCGACGGTGTGGGTCGTGGCATTGGTGTTCGGTGTTGCCATCACTCTCATCTTGATGCGTTCAATCCTCAAACCTGTGGATTTACTGCTGGGTCGTATGAATGATATCGCTCAGGGTGAGGGGGATTTAACCCAGCGTGTGGATGAGAGTGGCAAAGATGAAATTGCTGCTCTGGGTAGGGCGTTCAACGGTTTCGTCGTCAAAATCCAGAGTCTGGTTTCACAGATTGCCAAAGAGTCAGAATCGCTCAATACCTCTATTTCGGCTATCTCCAGTCTTTCTAGCCGTGTCAGTGACCGGGTTCAGGTACAAAGTGACGAAGTGGAATCTGTGGTCAGTTCTATCGTGCAGGTCAACGAAGCGGCAGACAGTATTTCGTCAAATGCCCAGAACTGTTCTGATGCCTCGCGTTCGGCCAGTGAAGATGGTGCGTCCGCAAGGCAGGTTGTTCAACAGGCAGTGACGTCAGTGAAGGGGCTGGCGAGCGACATTGATGCCAGCTCCAGCGTGATCAACCAGCTCAACACGGAAGTGGCGAATATCGTGTCGGTGCTGAGTGTGATCCGCGATATTGCTGAACAGACCAACCTGTTGGCACTGAATGCGGCTATCGAAGCAGCCCGTGCCGGTGAGCAAGGACGTGGTTTTGCTGTGGTGGCGGATGAAGTGCGCACCCTCGCTTCACGCACCCAAAACAGTACCAATGAAATCCAGACCATGATCGACAGCCTGAAAAAAGGGGCGGACGATGCGGTATCCTCGATGAACCGTTCGAAAGAGGGCGGGGAAAGCACCGTGAACTACGCACAGGCTGCGGGTGAAGCGTTGGATCGTATCTCGTCTGCGATTGATGAACTCAACGCCATGAACGAGCAAATCGCCACCGCGGCAGAAGAGCAACGCGCGGTGGTTAACTCCGCGACCAGCAGTGCGCGTAACGTGCAGGATGTGGTGGAAGAGAGCCGCGTCGCTGCCGGTGAAAACCTTGATTACACCAACAGTATGAGTGAGTCAGTTGGCCGACTGAGCCAGCTTGTTGGCCAGTTCAAGGTGTAAAGTTAGTACGCACTATTAGTGACGAGCCCGCAGATGCGGGCTTGTCTTTTTATGTCTATCCAGACTGTATTCAACCCTTCAACAGTGCCTTCCAAGTGTTCTTGCCGACAATGCGTCATCCATCAACCCTTCCTTTCGCTGGAACTGCAGCACGGCGCGCAAGGTAGCTTGCCCAAACCGGCCATCAATCATCAATTTCAGGTTAAGTTTTTCATTAAGCAGTGTTTGTAGTCTCGCAACAGCCGCGCCGCTGGCCGTCAGTTCAGCATGGGTTGGTCTTCGGCTTGTACGCTGCTGTCGGCGGCGTTTTTACGTTCGCCAGCGTCGGTCAGTCCCAGAACGGTTTTGTAGTCAAAAACCGGGCAGGTCTTGGCGGAGACTTCACAGTGACCATGAAAAGTTAGCTGGTTGTCGTAAGCGCGGTCGATTGCCTGACACAGTGCAATCACAGATTCAAACTGCGCCTTGGTGAAATTTTCGCGTTTTAAACCATGCAGGCAGATGGCGATGGTGCCCGTGTTATGACCCTGCTGGGCTGCAGGGGTTTCTTCCAGCGAGCGGCCATCTTCAATCACGCCATCTTTGCGGATGAAGTAGTGATAGCCTACATCCCGCCATCCCCGTTCTTTGTGCCATTGCCGCATGATTTCCACACTGTCATGCTCCGGCAAATCACTGGCGCTGCAATGAAGAAAGACCCGGTCGACGGGTCGCGTGGGTCTGGAAAAGTTCATGCTGATACCTTTTTCCTGAGTTTCGTTTTCCCTTCCTGTTGTTGATCCCTGTTCGACGGTCCCTGCCTGAACGGCTTCCCTCCTTGTCTCTGAAAGTATCGTTGCGGGCGGAGTGTGGCGGCATGTCATTGGTGGGACTTGAATAAGAAAACACTAAACAGTGCAGTGCATGGCATGTCGCTATTTTCCAGATGCCGAAGCGTGATCCCCATTCAAAGCCACAAACAGTGGCGGGGTGATGCATTTCACACAACGTTTCCCATGCGACTTTTTTCCAGTAAATGTTAGTTATTTCATCTATTTGACTGGATAAGAAAGTCATAGCATTGCGACATCCGAATCAAACAGTAAGACATGCTATGAAAGTTGTTGCTATCACCGCTTGCCACACTGGTATCGCCCATTGCTACATGGCAGCCGACCGTCTGGTTGAAGCTGCCCGCTCCCTGAATATTCAAATAAAAGTCGAAACACAGGGTGCTATGGGTATCGAAAACAAAATCTCCGAACGCGAGTTTGATTCCGCGGATCATATATTGCTGGCCACTGAAATCAGTCCCTCCGAAAGCGAACGCTACGCAGGTAAGCCCCTCACCATTGTGTCGGTGCAAGAAGCCATCAATCACCCTATTGCCCTTTTGAAAAAATTTAAGTGAACATCATGAGAAAAGAAGTCGCATTTACCTGTGAGCTGCCAAACGGCATTCATGCGCGCCCTGCAAACCATCTGGAAGCGGTCTGCGCCCAGTTCAAAAGCGAAATTACCCTGCGTAACCTGCGCAACAACAATGAAGGTTCGGCAAAAAGCGTGCTGTCGCTGGTGGGGACTGACACTCTGCTGAACGACCCGTGTTCACTGATCATCGAAGGTGATGATGCAGAAGCGGCATTTGATGTGCTGGCGAAATACCTGCAGGAAGAGTTCCCACACTGCGATGAAGAGCTGGTGGTGATGGATGAAGGTGACGTGACGTTGCCACAGTCACTGATGCGCCACAACCCAACACTGATCAAAGCCAAACGCCTGTCTGCAGGTATCGGCAAAGGCAAACTGGTGCGTTACAGCGAAGTTGAGCTGTCCCTGTTCGCTAATGCTGTTTCTGCCATGTCGTTTGATGAAGCAAAACAGCAAGTGACGGTTGCGCTGCTGGATAAAGCGGAGCTGGCAAGCGGTCAGGAAAAAGAGATCATCAATGCCCATCTCGGCATCCTGAAAGACGAAGCGCTGAACGAAGCGGTGGCTAACTGCGTCGCACGCGGCGATACGCTGGCGCAGGCTGTTCTTAAAGCGGTAGAAGGTATTTGCGCAACACTGCTGCAGTCATCTTCTGACTACCTGAAAGAGCGTGTACTGGATATTAAAGATATCGCACTGCAGCTTTTGATTGCGGCTCACCCGGAGATGAACGTTTCTACTGACTTCACCCTGACTGAAGCATCTATCGTGATTGCCAATGACCTGACACCAAGCCAGTTCCTTGGCCTTGACCGCAATCACCTGAAAGGTTTGATCCTGACTCAAGCGGGCTCAACGTCTCACACTGTGATCCTGGCGCGTGCGTTTAACATCCCGGCTGTTTCCGGTGTGGCAGTGGAAGAGTGTGCGGCGCAGGAAGGTGAGCTTATCTATATTGACGGCGGGCTGGGTGTGGTTTCCCCCGAGCCATCGCAGCACGTTGTCACCTATTTTGAACGCGCGATCTGGCTGGCAGCGCAAATGGCGAAAAAAGAGAGCCAGTTTGTGAACCAGTCTGGCAAGACCCGCGACGGCAAAGAAATCGAAATCGCTGCCAACATCGCGTGTACGGTTGAAGCGGCACCTGCGTTTGAAAAAGGTGCAGAAGGCGTTGGTCTGTTCCGCACTGAGATGCTGTTTATGGATCGCGCAACCGCACCGGACGAAGACGAGCAGTTCAATGCTTACAAAGCGGTGCTGGAAGCTGCTGAAGGCAAGCCGGTAATCATCCGTACTATGGATATCGGCGGCGACAAGCCAATTGAATACCTGAACCTGCCACACGAACACAACCCGTTCCTGGGTTATCGCGCGGTACGTATCTACCGCAATTTATCAGCCTGTTTCACACCCAAATCCGCGCGATTTTGCGTGCAGCACCGTTTGGCAAAACCAAGGTGATGATCCCGATGATCCAAAGCATCGAGGAAATCCGCTGGGTGAAAGAGCAAATCAGCATCGTGAAAGCGCAGCTGGATTGTGACGGCGTTGCGTACGGTGAGTTCGAGCTGGGCATCATGGTAGAAATCCCATCCGTGGCTTTCATCATGGATCAGTTCTGTAAGGAAGTGGATTTCTTCAGCATCGGCTCTAACGACATGACCCAGTACCTGCTGGCCGTTGACCGCGACAATGACAACGTGGCTAAGCTCTATAACAGCCTGGCGCCGTCATTCCTGCGCCTGCTGGATGCAGTTGTCACTGGCGCGCATGAGCACGGTAAATGGGTTGGCCTGTGCGGTGAGCTGGGTGCAAACAAGAAAGTGCTGCCACTGCTGGTGGGCGCAGGTCTGGATGAGCTGAGCATGGCCGCGCCAAGCATCGCCACCACCAAAGCGCAGTTGAGCCAGCTGGACAGCGAACAGTGCCGCGAGCTTTTCGTTCAAGCATGCAACTGCCCAACCATTGCCGACGTTGAAGAGCTGCTGGAAACCTTCAGCCGTTCGCAGGAAGGCAAGCCGCTGCTGGCAACAGAATGTGTGCTGCTGGAGTGTGATTTCAACAGCAAGGAAGAAGCGATTCAAACGCTGGTCGGCAACCTGGGCATTCAGGGCCGTACCAACCTGGTGGGCGAACTGGAAGGTGATATCTGGGCACGTGAAGCAGTATTCACCACCGGTCTTGGTAACGGCTTTGCGATTCCGCATACCAAGTCAGACAACATTGTTCACTCTTCAATTTCCATTGCACGCCTGAACAAACCAGTGCGCTGGAGTGACGATGAAGACGGCGATGTCGAGTTCGTCATCATGCTGACGCTGAACAAAAACCAGGGCGACCAGCACATGCGCATATTCTCCGGCCTGGCGCGCAAACTGATCCACGAAAACTTCAGAAATACCCTCAAAACCATGAAGACGGAAGAAGAGATGATCGGCTTCCTGACTTCAGAGCTTGCACTGTAACACCGACGTGAAACCCAAAAGATGCCACTGCCCCCGGTGGCATCTTTTCTGAAAGGTAAAACCATGAAAATGAAATTTGCTCCTTGTGCATTGGCCATTGCCGTTGCGCTGTCACTTGCTGGCTGTAATTCAGACGACAACACCCAAATTGATGCAGGAACATCCATTCCTTCCGTGGGTATCGTTGATATGTCTGTGCTGAAATTTGTCGACCCAATGATTGGTACTGCGGCATCTGGCCACACCTTCCCGGGCGCGGTTGTCCCTGCCGGTATGGTTCAGCTATCTCCTGATACGTTTATCGGTTCGAAAACCGACCATGAATCGGGGCAGAATGAATGGCACTCCGCATCCGGTTACTGGGACTCATCAAATTACGAAACGGGCGAGATTGTTGACACTGACGTGGCAATTTATGGTTTCTCGCACACGCACCTTTCCGGCACCGGCGCGACAGACCTCGGTGACATTCTGGTTCTACCTTATTCAGACATGAACGACTCGCTGATCAATGCGTTTGATAAAGCGAATGAAGAGGCATCTGCGGGTTATTACAAAACCAAATTGAACCAAGGCAATATTGACGTTGAACTGACAACGACCAAACGTGTGGGCTTGCACAAATACACCTTTGCTGCAGGCGCTGAGCGTAACGTGAAGTTTGACCTTGGCCATACGCTGCTGAACAACAACGGCGAGTCACTGAAGAACAAAATCGAGCTGATTGACGAATACACTATTCGTGGCCGCAAGTCGTCCACCGGCTGGTTCCAGGGTCAGGATCATCAAGGTCAGGACATCTTCTTCTACGCCAAGTTTAACCAGCCAGTGGCAAAAGCGCTGCTGGGCGAGGCAGAGAATGAACCTACGCGAGAAATGCGCAACAACGCGGTTTACCAGGGTGATGACCTGACGGCGTATCTGAACTTTGGTGTGGGTGAAGCGCCAATCGAGATCCGTGTCGGTATCTCGCCGGTAAACTGGCATGGTGCGCAGAAGAACCTTGAGGCAGAAGCACCAACATTCGAGTTCGCCAAAGTGAAATCAGCCGCTGAATATGCGTGGGCTGAAAAGCTGGCAAAAGTGAAAGTGACTGGCGGCACAGACGCTGAGAAGACCAACTTCTACACCGGCATGTACCACATGATGATCGCGCCTATCGAGTTCTACGATGTGGATGGCCGCTATGTCGACATGCTGGGCACTGTACGCACGCTGGAAGAGGGCGATATCCCGAACTATTCCATCTACTCGACCTGGGATACTTTCCGTGCGGTACACCCATTCTGGACGATTATCGATCCAGAGCAGGCAACCCTTTATGCCAAAGATTTGATCCGTAAGTCCAACGACGAATTCGGTATGCTGCCGAAATGGGAAGGTCACGGCTCCGAAACCGGCACCATGATTGGTTACCCATCAACGGCAATTCTTGGCGATGCAGTGACCAAAGGGCTGATTGATGCAGAAGAAGCGCTTCAGGCTTCGGTGAAATCTGCACGATACCGCCCACATGATTTCCCACAAATCCACGATGCATCCTTACCTCTTTGATGGCCGGTCAGTTGAACTACCACATCAACGAGAAATGTGTGCGTGTGCCGAACTGGAACTCCGTTTCCTACGCACTGGAATTCTCGTTCTACGACTGGACTATCGCGGAAATGGCTAAAGCGGCTGGCGATATGGACACCTACGACGAGTTCAAGGCACGTTCTTACAACTCGCTGACCCATTGGATGAAGCTTCTGGCTTCTTCGTGCCAACGGTTCAGGTGGGTGACAACAAGTGTGCGCCATTGGCAGGCACGGACACGCCGTGGGCGCAGGATTTGTACCCAGAGGCACTTTTGACCCGTATGTTGCCAACCCTTATGCCTTTACCGAAGGCAACGCCTGGCAGTGGCAGTGGGCATTCATGCAGGATTTGGACAAGCTGACCGACATCATGGGTGGCACGCAAGGGCTGAATGACAAACTGAATAACCTGTTCAATGCCGACTCCAGCCAGGGCGATCAGCATCAGGATATGACAGGCTACATTGGCCAGTACATCCACGGTAACGAGCCGTCACACCACGTGATTTACCTCTACAACCGCACGGAAGAATCCTACAAGGCGCAGGAATATCTGGATCAGGTTTACGACCAGTTCTACAAACCAACGCCAGACGGCATTATCGGTAACGAAGACGTGGGTCAGATGTCAGCGTGGTACTTGATGTCAGCGCTGGGCTTCTACCAGATCTCGCCGACTGACCCAACGTACACCATTGGCCGTCCAATCTTCGACAAGGCTGTCGTGTCGATTGGTGAAGGCTCTTTCAACGTTATCGCGGAAAACAATGGTCCGGATAATCTCTACGTGAAAGAAGTAACCATCAACGGTAAGACACTGGATAAATTCAACACCTTTAAACACTCAGAGTTTAAAGCCGGTGGTGAGCTGCGCTTTGTCATGACTTCCGACAAGTCAGAAGCGATGGCTGCAAACCTGTAATAGAAACAACGTCAGTTAAATAATAACAATCACTTTGTATTCGCCTGCAATGGGCGGATACAGGGTGATTGCATCCGGAAAAGGAGAATTTTAAAAATAAATCAAACCCCTGCCACAAAATAACGTGGCAATACAAATATAAAAAATTAAAAACATCCAAGTGAAATATAAGGTAGATAATGAATAGAAAACTCTCATCGCTATCTTTAGCGATCTTATTTGCTATTGCTGGTTGTAACTCTGATTCAAATACTGCTGGCAACCCTGACGATTTAAAAGTGCCGGTGGATACCTCACTGACACAATATGTAAACCCGCTGATTGGCACAGGTGCTGACGGCCACACTTTCCCAGGCGCCGTCTATCCAAGCGGCATGGTTCAGCTCTCGCCAGATACGGAAATGGAAGGCTGGGGCTCAGCGGCTGGCTACTTTGACCATGGCAAGCTGACTGATATTCCTGTTTACGGTTTTTCCCATACCCATCTTTCTGGAACAGGTATCACTGATTTAGGTGATATTCTGGTTCTGCCATTTACCAAAAAAGAAAATTCCGTATTCAATACTTTTGATAAAGCCAATGAAATTGCAGAAGCGGGTTATTATTCCGTTGAATTAAACAAAGGCGAAATAAAAGTAGAGTTAACCACAACACCGCGTGTGGGTTATCACCGTTATACTTTTAAAGAGAACAGCACGCCGTTTATTAAGTTCGACCTTGACCATACTTTGAATAAAGGTCACTTTAATAACCGCACCATGGACGGCGATATCGAGTTTGTGGATGCCTACACCATCCGCGGTATCCGCAGCTCAAACGGCTGGGCCAACAACCAGCACGTTTATTACTACGCGAAGTTCAACCAGCCAATCGCCAAGGCGACCGTGCTGGTGGACGGCGTTGAAACAGAAATCGATGTCAACGCCGATACCATTGATGGCACCAAGACCATCGCTTATCTGGAATTTGCGCCGTCGGCCAATCCATTGGAAATCCAGGTAGGCCTGTCGCCGACCGGCACTGACGGTGCCCAGAAGAACCTGGAAGCAGAAACCAAAAACACCCGCTTTGATACCGCTCGCGCCAATGCCAACAATGCCTGGCACAGCGAGCTGAAGAAAATGCGCGTATCCGGCGGCACTGAAGCACAAAAAGAGATCTTCTACACCGCGCTGTACCACGCATCAATTGCACCGATGATCTTCCAGGATGTTGACGGCCAATATCCGGCTATGCGTACCCGCACCATCAAAGATGCCGGTGACACGCCAAACTATTCTGTCTATTCAATGTGGGATACCTTCCGCGCATTCCACCCGCTGCAAACCATCATTAATCCTGATCGTGCAGAAGACTATGCCAACGACCTGATCCGTAAATACCAGGATGGCGGCATCCTGCCGAAGTGGGAACTTCATGGTCACTACACCGGCACCATGATTGGGTTCCCGGCCGTTTCCATCATTGCCGATGCGATGATGAAAGGGCTGGATATCGACCCGCAACAAGCCAAAGAAGCGGCCGAATTTACTGTCCGCTACCACGAAAAATCGGCGTTCCCTGACTGGACAGACGATAACAACATCGGCGCGGCCAACGTGGTGCAGGTGAAAGTGTACGAAGAGAATGGCTTTGTTCACCACGGCTACTGGAACAGTGCGTCTTACACCCTGGAATTTGCTTACGGCGACTGGGCGATGTCTGAAATCGCGCGTATGGCGGGCGATATTGGTCTTCAGGAAGAGTTCCTGAAGCGCTCTGAAAACTGGCTGCATCACTGGGATGCATCAACCGGCTTCCTGCGTCCGAAAAACCATCCACTCAGTTCTTCACCGAACAAGCCACCGCTGCAGTTTAACCAGCCTGTCGATGAAGATCGCATGGACGAATGTGTGTCAGTCGAATGGCTGAAGGCTCAGGCACGATTAAAGAAAAATGCCCGCTGTTACCGTTTGACCCTTACTTCGTTGATGAATTTGCCTTTACCGAAGGCAATGCTTGGCAGTGGAAATTCCAGCCAATGCATGACTTCACCCGTCTGAAGGCGGAAATCTACGCTGCCGACAAAGCCAACGGAAAAGAGATCACGCCGGAGAAAGCCTTCCGCGAAGATTTGGATGAACTGTTCAACGCCAGCTCTTCCAACACCGGTGAGGAGCTGCCGGATCTGACCGGTTACATCGGCCAGTACATGCACGGTAATGAGCCATCGCACCACATTCCTTATCTGTATGCGATGACCGACGAGCCATGGAAAGCGCAGGAGTATTTGGATCGCATCATGGCGGAAATGTACACCACGGAGCCGACTGGCCTTATCGGTAACGAAGACGTGGGTCAGATGAGTTCCTGGTACCTGATGTCCGCAATGGGCTTCTATCAGGTCACCCCGGCAGACCCAACGTACACCATAGGCCGCCCGCTGTTTGATGAAATCACCATTCCGGTTGAAGGCGGTGAGTTCAAGGTGATTGCAGACAACAACAGCCCGCACAACAAGTACGTGAAATCGGTCACCATCAACGGTGAACCACTGGATAAGAACTTCTCGTTCAAACACGACGAAATCCGTGCCGGTGGTGTCCTTCACTTTGTGATGACCGGCGACAAGCTCGAAGCCCTGCAAGCGCAGTAACTCCACTTATTTGATGAAGGGGAGGCAACTCCCCTTGTAAGGAAGCACACATGAAGTTTTCAAGAACCGCCGTTGCAAGCGCAGTGATCGCCAGCTTGTTAGGCCTTGCCGGTTGCAATGATGACGACAGCATGGCAATGCATCGTCCCTTAACGTTGATACCAGCAAACTGAAATATGTCGACCCGTTTATCGGCACCGGCTTTAACGGCCACACGTTCCCAGGCCCTGTGGCACCAGAAGGCATGGTACAGCTTTCTCCGGACACAGAGTTGATTGGCTGGCACTCTTCTTCCGGTTACCACTTCGATAAAAACACCCTGTTTGGTTTCTCGCACACCCACCTGTCGGGCACTGGCATGGGCGGTTTGGGCGATATCCTGTTCCTGCCGTTCACCGAGACAAAGCCAAATACATTGAAGATTCGGATGACTACCGAGAAGCTATTTCCGTGAAAATGGATAAAACCTCGGAAGTGGCCGAAGCCGGTTATTACTCAGTGAAGATCGCGGAAAACGGCATTGTTGCAGAGCTGACCGCATCAGAGCGCGTGGGTTTCCACCGCTACACCTATCCGGAAGATCAACCACAGCGCCTGAAAATCGACCTTAACTCCATCCTGAACAGCGACTGGGGTGCAACCTCACTGCGCAACAAGCTGGCTATAAGCGACGATGGTTACACCATCACCGGTGAGCGCGATGCGGCGCATTTCTCCGGCTGGGCGAAAAACCAGAAGATTTTCTTCCACGCGACCTTCGATAAGAAGATCAAGGATGTGTATATCCTTGCCAACGGTGAGCCGGTAGACGGTTTAACCGCCGAGCATATTTCTGAGCTGATTTATGACAATGATGGCAAACCGATCAAACGAGTGAAAGCGGATGTGACTGCTTATGTGGAATTCGAAGCTGCGGGTTCGAAGACACTGAATGCTCAGGTTGCCCTGTCAGCGGTTGATGCTGAAGGTGCTGAAAACAACCACCAGGCGGAAGCCAGCATGTCTTTCGACCAGGCGCGTGAAAGCGTGCGCCAGAAGTGGGCGAAAGCACTGAATTTCTCCATTGAAGGCGGCACGGAAGATCAGAAAGAGATTTTCTACACCGCGCTTTACCACACCAAGATTGCACCTATGGTCCATCAGGATGTGGACGGCCGTTTCCGTGGAATGGGCAAAGGCTCTATTCGCAACGGGGAAGGGGAATACTCCATCGCTTACGGTAAAGCGGCGGACGACCAGCCGAACTTCTCGGTCTACTCGCTGTGGGATACCCATAAAGCGCTGCACCCACTCAAGACCATCACAGAGCCAACCCGCGCGGTTCAGTACGCGAAAAACCTGGTACAGAAATACACCGAAAGCGGCTTGCTGCCGAAGTGGGAACACCTTGGCGATGAAACCGGCACCATGGTGGGTTACCCCGCAGTGGCAGTGATTGCTGATGCCATCACCAAATTCCCTGACGCGTTCAGCCAGGAAGAAAAAGCGCTGGCACTGAAAGCGGCGATCGATTCTTCCACCTATGACAACTATGACCAGCTGGCAACAGAGTGGGATAAGCCGGTGCTGGATCGCACCCTGACCAAGCATATCGATTACATCGAGCAGAACGGTTTTACCCCGGCTATCCAACGTGTGGATGGCGAACCTGTCTTTGCTGACTACACCGTCGAGTCTGTCTCCTATGGCTTGGAAAACGCCTTCTATGATTGGGCCATTGCGCAGATTGCCAAAGCCGCCGGTGATACGGATGCTGAAGCGACTTACCTCGCGCGTTCCGAAGGTTACAAACACTACTTTGACCATAACCCGTCGGAATACTCAGAGTACGGTGTAACGGGCTTTATGCGTCCGTTGATGATTGATAACAGCTTTATGACACCGTTTGACCCTTACGGCACAGAGCATGAAACCGGCAACTACACCGAAGGTAATGCGTGGCAGTGGACATGGTTTGTGCCGCACGATGTGAACGGGCTGAAGGAAATCATGGGTGGCAGTGAGGCGTTTGCCAAGAACCTCGAAGCGACTTTCACCGCCGAAAGTAAGGGCACGGAAACTGCCGACATGTCCGGCTGATTGGTCAGGTGGCATTTGGTAACGAACCATCTCACCACATTCCTTACCTGTTCAACTGGACAGACGCACCTTGCGCACCCAGGAAGTGGCCGACTACATTCTGGACGATATGTACTTCGCGGCGCCGGAAGGGGTGATTGGTAACGAAGATGTGGGCGCAATGTCTGCATGGTACGTGATGTCTGCGCTTGGCTTCTACCAGGTGAACGCGGCAGAGCCGGTCTACACCATCGGCCGTCCGCTGTTTGATAAGGCGACCATTCCGGTTAAGGGCGGCACGTTCACCATCACGGCGGAAAACAACAGCGACAACAACATGTACATCAAGTCGGTTTCTATTAACGGCAAACCCTTGGATCAGAACCTGTTCTTCGACCATGCCGAATTCAAAGCCGGTGGTGAACTTCACTTTGTGATGACGGGTGACAAATTGGAAGCCATGTCAGCGCATCAATAAATAAACATCGTCAGTTGATTATCAGGCTGTTTTATATCCGCCCATTCGTGGGCGGATAGGAATATTCACAAATAACCTGAATGCGAACATCTTCAGGTCGTTTGGGTAGAACTACATAAAAAAGGAGGTAAAGGGAATATTTAATTAATCAAACATCGTTAGACGCTGCACAAATAAAAACAACTAAACAATGAAATGTGAAATATAAGGTTCCTAATGAAAATGAAACTCTCTGCAATATCCCTGGCGGTATTGTTTGCTATTGCTGGCTGTAATTCCGACGAAAACCATTACTACCAAGGCGGATTGGATGGCTCATTGCCGACCGTTCCTGATGGTTCCAAACCTGTTTGTCCACCGGTTACCGACGGTGATTGTTCAGACAAACCGAATCCGGAAAAACCGGAAGTGGATATGGGCGTGCACGAACCGGTTGAATTTGCCGACATGGACGTGACCCGCTATGTAAACCCATTTATCGGCACCGGTAACCTGGGTAACACTTATCCGGGCGCGACGACACCGCATGGCATGGTGCAGCTTTCTCCAAACAACGGCGCAAACGGCTGGGAGTATATTTCCGGTTACTACTACCATGATCCACGTACCTCAGGCTTCTCACACACCCACCTTTCCGGCGCAGGTGCCGGTGACCTGAACGACATCCTGGTGATGCCAATCAACTCCCGCTCGAACTACATGATCAATGAAGGCTCGGCAACGCTGCACCTCGAAGCCTCCCGCTACCAGCACAAAGATGAGCAGGCAACAGCGGGTTATTACAAAGTCGATCTGCTGGACTACGATATCAAGGCGGAATTAACCGCATCCGATCGCGTAGGTGTTCACCGTTATACATTCCCACGCGACAGCAAGTCAGAAATTATTGTGAATACCGGTTTTAAAATTAACTGGGATTACACGTCAGATTCTTACCTGAAATGGGACAAAGAAAATAACCGCATTGAAGGTCACCGTTTCTCTGATGGTTGGGCACCAAGCCAAAAAGAATTCTTTGTTATGGAATTCGATCAGCCAATTAAAAATATCCGCTTTGCCTATTACGACAAAGACCAGAAACGCTATATGGACGTACCAGAAGGCATTACCGAAATTGGTAATGATATCCGTGGTAAATACCAGTATGCGCGTGCCTACGTAGAATTCGATACAGCGAAAAAAGGGCTGACGGTTGAAGCCAAACTGGCGCTCTCCAACGTTGAAATCGGGAAAGACGGCAAATCCGGCGCTTCTCTGAACATGACCGAAGTGGCGGGTATGGACTTTGATGAAGTGCGCGAAACGGCGACCAAGAAATGGGAAGCAGAACTCGGAAAAATCCGCGTAACCGGTGATGAAGAGTACAAGCAGACGTTCTATTCTGCGCTCTACATTCCTACCTTGGCCAGACTATCCATTCCGACTTGGACGGCCGCTACCGTCAGGTTCACCAGGGTCGCAGCGCTTACCCGGATGGCAACACGCCGTGGGGCGATAAAATCGACACCCTGAAAGAGTCCATCCGTACCGCGGATGCGAACAGGGACGGCAAAGCAGATTTCACCCGTTACGACACCTTCTCGCTATGGGATACCTACCGCGCAGTCCAGCCGCTTTCTTCCATTCTGGAACCGGATCGCCTGGCGGATGTGGTGCTCTCCATGCTCTCTTATGCGGAAGAAGAGTGGGTGGATGATAAGGGAAATGCACGTAAAGGCCGTTTGCCAGAGTGGACGTTCAAAGGCAACGAAACCGGCATGATGATGGGCATGCACTCCACGCCGGTTATCCATGACGTGCTGTCAAAAGGCTCGCTCGACAAGCGCATGATTGACCTTGGTTTTACTGAACAAGAGCGTGATGACGTCAAAGCGCGCCTGATTGATGCCATGGTGACCGACGCCCGTGCGGCGACCAGCCAAGGCGTGGCGTGGATCGAAGTGTACGAGCAGCAAGGTTATGTGCCTGCACAGCTGCATGACACACCACCGGATTCTTACGGTTCACACTCACCGTTCAAAGATTCGTGGACAGCATCTTACTCCCTTGAATACTCGATGAATGACTGGGCAATCGCGCAATCTATCAAAGCCGTGTTTGGCGAAGATGATCCTCGTTACGACGAGTTCGCTAACCGCTCCAAGAACTGGCAGGCACAGTTCGATTTCGGTGGCAGCAAATACCAGGGTTGGTTCAAAGCGCGCGATTACAAAGGCGAATTTATCGATGCCAACTGGGTTGATCCAATCACTGGCCGTGCTGTAGGCAAAGACTGGCGTCCAGACATGTTCAACTGGGCGTTCTCTGAATCGAATGGCTGGCAATACTCCTTCAGTGTGCAGCACGACATCCATGGCCTGATTGACCTGATGACACGCTTCGACCAAACCCAGGATCCTGAAGCCAAACGCGGCGAGTTGTTTGCCGAGCGTCTGGACGAGTACTGGTCGACCTACCCGGATCGCAATGCTGGCGACAACCAGTTCCCGGTATTTAACACAGGTAACGTCGGCCAGCACGTACAAGGTAACGAGCCGGATATCCACGTACCGTATCTCTACAACTATGTCGGCCAGCCTTGGAAAGGGCAGGCAGCTATCGCAGCGGCAACCAACGTTTGTTACGACAACACCGCGGATGGCATCTGTGGTAACGACGATTTCGGTACGCTTTCTGCGTGGTTCGTGTTCCGTTCTCTGGGCTTCTTCCCGGTCAATGCCTCATCCGGCATTTACGAGATTGGTACACCGCTGTTTGAAACCGCATCTATCGATGTGGCAACGGCCAGACCTTCACCGTTAAAGCCAAAAACGTCAGCCGCGACAACATCTTTATCCAGTCAGCGCGCTTCAACGGCAAAGACTTTAACCGCACCTACCTGACCCATGACGAAATCATGTACGGCGGCAAGCTGGAGTTTGTGATGGGCGACCGTCCAAACCAGCGTTGGGGCTCGCAAGCAAGCGATCTGCCACCGGCTCAGGCATCGGTGTGTTCCTGCATGAAGACGAGATGCCATCAGGCTCCCGTTAATCAACAACCTTTCAGGGGGAGTCAAACTCCCCCGTTTTTAACATCCAAGTGGTATCAGAATGTTTAAACGAAATGTCGTTTCTCTGGCGGTTGTGATCGCCCTGTCTGGCGGGCTGGTGGCCTGTAATGATGACAATAATGTTGGTGCGGTAAATCCAGGCGAACCTAATACAGGTTCATCGGTTTTGGGTTATGTCGATACCCTGATCGGCACCAAAGGGCTGGGTAACGTGAACCCGTCGCCAGTCATGCCGGAAGGGATGATCCAGCCTTCGCCGGATAACTTTGACCCGACAGGCTGGAACGGTAAAGGCTCGCCAGTCGAATACGACCCTGTCCACGCGCTGCTCTCCGGCTTTTCGATGACCCATATTTCTGGCGCGGGTAAAGGTGACCTCAACGATTTCGCCTTTTTGCCTTACACCGGTTTCAATACTGACCCGGTTACCATGGACAAAAGCACCGAAGTGGCGGAAGTGGGTTACTATGCGGTTGAGTTGATGGAAACCGGCGTAAAAGCGGAACTCTCTGCGACTGACCGTGTTGCCTTCCAGCGGTTCACCTTCAAAGAAGGGGAAGACCGCAAAGTCCGTATTGACCTCCAGCACGAGCTTTTGGAGCAATACGGCAACCACTCCCGCAATGTTTACTACAAGCGCGTTAACGACAACACAGTGTCGGCGCACGCACCTCTAACGAATGGGGACAGTGGCAAACCGTGTTCTTCGCGGCTGAATTTTCTGAGCCAGTGGTGGAAGAAAACCTCTACGCCAAACTCGCATCAGAAAGCAAATTGAGCCCAACGGATGCGACGGAAGTCGGTCTGGAAGATTACCGTGGTTACGCCGAGCATAAACCTATGCCGGGCGAGCCTGAGCCGGATGCGGAACGTCTGGCTAAGCGCGTTAACGATGTGATGACCCACCTGAACTTTGGCAAGGGTGACGAGCCTTTGGTTGTGAAAGTGGCGATTTCAGGCACCGGCGTGGATGGTGCGTTGAAAAATCTGGAGGCAGACACCAATGGCTGGGATTTCGATAACGTCGTAAAACAAAACCGCGATGCATGGCAGGATGTGCTGGGTGAATTTGAACTGGAAGGCGCGAAATCCGCGGATAAGACCATGTTCTATACCTCGCTTTACCGCACCTTTGTCGCGCCATTTGTCTACCAGGATGTGGATGGCAAATACCGTGGCATGGATGGCAAGGTGCATCAGGCTGAAGACGGCTTGGTGAACTACTCGGTTTACTCCATGTGGGATACCTTCCGCGCGGCACACCCGCTGAAAACTATCATTGATAAAGACCGCGCGGTCGAACATGCCCGCGATCTTTTGAACAAATACAAAACCGGTGGCGTGTTGCCGAAGTGGGAACTGCACTCCGATTACACCGGCGAGATGGTGGGGCACCCGGCTGTCTCTGTGATTGCCGATATCATGGTTAAACACCCTGAAGCCTTTACCAGCGCCGAGTTTGATTTGGCTTTGCAGGCAGCGGAAGAGACGGTTAACTTCAGTTTGGATAAAACCGACAGCTGGGTGCCTTACCGCGATGCGTGGAACGGCGACAAACGCTTTACCGTCATGACCCGCCACAATGATTATCAGGAAGCGTTCGGTTTTATCCCAGCCAACACCAAATGGGCTGCAGATTCAGGCGACAAACCGGCTTATGTCGATGGTCTGAAAGTCGACAAATACGATGAGCTGGTGAATGAGTCGGTTTCTTACGGTCTTGAGAATGCGTACTACGACTGGTGTATTGCCCAAATTGCTAAACTGGCAGGCAATGATCAGGTGTTCAACCGCTACATGTCGCGTTCTGAGTCGTTCAAAAACTACTTTGATTACAACCCGGACTATTACGCCAACCTGCGTGATACCAAAGGTAACGCACTGGGTGTGACCGGCTTTATGCGCCCGGCGTATCTCAATGCGGGCAACAAAACCTGGGCGAACAACATCAAGGCAGAATGTCTGGATGAAAACATGGCACTCTCGATTCCGGATGGAATGGATTTCAACAGCTGTAAAGACCGCAAGGCGCTGACTGAGAACGATCTCTTCTGGCCATACCGTGCAGAGCACCGTGGTGAAGACTTCACCGAAGGTAACACCTGGCAGTGGACATGGTTTGCACCGCATAACCTCAATGGTCTGGCAAACGTCATGGGCGGCGAGCATATCGAGCGTACCGATTTCTCCTTGCCTGAAAGCATGACCACAGAAGGTAAAGCAGCGTTTCTGACCAACCTCAATGCGCTGTTCAATGCCGATTCCAATGCCGACACCAGCCAGTCTCATGATATGTCCGGCTATATCGGCCAGTTTGTGATGGGTAACGAGCCGGATCATCATGTTCCTTACCTCTACAACTGGACGGCAGAGCCTTGGAAAACCCAGGAAGTAGTCAACCAGGCAATGAATGAGTCTACCACCAACGCTGGAAGGCCTGATTGGTAACGAAGACGTCGGCCAGATGTCAGCCTGGTACGTGATGTCCGCGCTCGGTTTCTATCAGGTTACGCCAGGTGAAGCGACGTATACCATCGGCCGACCTGTGTTCGACAAGGCGGTCATTCCTGTCGACGGTGGCAAATTTACCATCAGCGCGGAAAACAACAGCGAAGAAAACATCTATGTGAAATCCGTTGCCATCAACGGAAAACCATTGGATGCCAACTTCTCGTTTGCCCACAGTGAACTGAAAGATGGCGGTGAACTTCGCTTTGTAATGACAGGCGATAAATCAGAAGCGATGAAAGCCGCAAACTGATTCACGCCAGTGTAGAAATAGCAAAAGGGTCATGATTTATGACCCTTTTTTGTATCTATTGATAATCAATTTTGAAAGCTGAGAGAAAGTTAGCCGCGAAAATGGCTTAGCTCACAAACAGATGATGTTATGCCGCCAAACGATACTCACTCGGCGTTTTACCCGTCTTCTGCTTAAACACTCGGCAGAAATAGTTGGTGTCTTTAAACCCGCAGCGATGGGCGATTTCGTCCACTTTGAAGTTGTATTTCTTGAGCATAAATTTGGCGCGGTCGAGGCGCACGTAGGTAACGTAATCGGCGTATTTTACCGAGCCTTCCTGGTTAAAAAGACGTGACACGTGGGCGGAGGACACACCGAAGCGGCTGGCGACGGAAACACGGGTGATGTCTTTGTGGAAGTTTTCCTGCACATAGATACACATGCTGCGGTAAAGCTTTTCACCGCGGCTCACTTTTGCCTGTTGCGGGCCTTGCAGAAGCTCTTTGCAGTAGGCGAGCAGGGCGTTGGCGAGGTGGTCTGCCATCACCACTGAACGGCTTTCGTCCGTCATGCTGTTGAGCGCATCCAGCACATGTTCTACTGCCATGGAAGTGGCAGGGGCATGGCATATTTCTGTACTTCGACGAAGCCGTTACCCGTTTCGAAGTGGACAAAGCTGAAGCCAATTTGATGCTTACTGAACAGGATCGACAGCATTTTACAGCCGTTTTCCCAGGTTGGTTTACTCCAGGCGTTCGAAGGGATGTAAACCATTTCACCTTGCTGGAGTTGGAGTTTTTTCTCGCCGGTACGGGCATCCACAACCAAGTCATACTCGCCATCCAGAATCACTTCCAGACGGTTAAAGTTCACCTGATACGCGCCTTCCGGCGGGGTGTTTTCACTGCAGCAGACTTTGGTCAGTTTGCCGTTGAAGTTAATCAGGGATTCAGCAATGTTGTGGTGCATGGTGGAGGCCTTTCAACAGAAAATATCGAGGTAAAGCGAAAAGGTGGATGATAAGGGGGACTTTACGTCGAGATGAAACAGAAAAACCGCGATATGGAACCGGAATCCATACCGCGGTCTTGAGGGTTATGCCTGAGCCAGCATGCTTTCCAGCTTGGCGATGATTTCAGGTGCTTGTTTCGCCGCTTGGGTAACGGTTACGCGCACAATCTTCTTGCCTGCAAAACGCTCTTCTTTCTTAATCGCGATGTCTTTGGTCAGTACCACAACATCTGCTGCTTCTACGTCTGCTGCGGTCAGTTCGTTTTCGATACCAATCGCGCCCTGGGTTTCAATCTTTGCATCCCAGCCTTTCGCTTTCGCCGCAGTTTCCAGCGCTTCAGCAGCCATGTAAGTGTGAGCTACACCAGATGGACAAGACGTTACACCAATCAATTTCATAATTATTTACCTGTGTTGCTTATTAGCGTTGTGCGTTAGTCGAAGGACAGTTCCAGTTCTTCGGTTTTAGCTTGTTTTTCTTCTTCGCGGTCAGCGATAGGTTTCTTCAGTGCGTTCACAATCAGTGCTGTGGTTGCTGCACCTGCGATAACCGCGACGACGTACATAATGCGACCTTCAACCACTGGCAGAACAATCAGACCGCCCCATGGTGCGTGGTTCAGAACACCACCCAGGAATGCCACGATGTTACCTACCATGCCACCTGCAACGATTGCTGGGATAACACGTGCTGGGTCGTTTGCTGCGAATGGGATGGCACCTTCAGTGATACCGATACAGCCCATGATGGTTGCTGCTTTACCTGCTTCGCGCTCTTCTGGGGTGTATTTCTTAGGAGACAGGAAAGTCGCCAGTGCCATACCCAGTGGTGGAACACAGATTGCTACACCCACACCGCCCATCAGCCAAGGTTGTGTGCCAACCTGAGTTTGTGCGAACAGGGTTGCTACTTTGTTGATTGGGCCGCCCATGTCGAATGCCGTCATACCACCCAGTACCGCACCCAGAACCGCTTTAGATGTGCCAGCCATTGATTGCAGACCTTCGTTCATGAATGCCATGAAACCTGCGATTGGTTGACCGATAACCCATACCACCAGTGCAGATACGATGAAGGTACCGCCGATAGGAATGATGAAGTAGGTAGACAGCGCTTTAAGTTTGTTAGAAAGAGGAATGCGCTTCAGTTGCAGAACCACGTAACCCGCGATGAAACCCACCACGATAGCGCCGAGGAAACCTGCCTGTACCTGGTTTGCCAGGTAAGCACCAATCATACCCGGTGCCAGTGCAGGGCGGTCAGCGATAGAGTAAGCAATGTAGCCACCCAGAACCGGTACAAACAGGGTGAAACCTGCGATACCCATGTCCCACAGACCTTCCAGGAATACGCCTTCTGGCACAGCACCTTTACCGTTCAACATAACTGACAGAGCCAGCAGTACACCACCCGCGACAACGAATGGCAGCATGTGGCTGGTACCGGTTAGGAGGTGCCGTTTGAGTTCAGCGAAGTTTGTTTTCATAAGTCAGACCTTTGTATTCGAGTTATTGGATTGTGTTTCGTGATGGGCTGATTATGCGTCGCAGACACTGCTTAGGATATTGGACAAATAATTCCTTTACTGGAGAAATGTTGCATGTTGGCTTCACTGAGAAGGCAGTCACATATCTCGCATAATCAGTATCTTACGAAGTTGTTAACCGGTGTTTTCAGGTCTTTACGGAATGAAGTGTCGTATTAGGGTGACAAAGATCACAAGGAGCAGCGTGAAAGATAGGACGGGTGTGCTGTGGTATTTGTTTGTTTGGAAAGTGAAACTTTTATCTCAATAGCTGCGCGATGTTCGAGCCTTTGACTATGCTTAACAGAGTGCAAAGCGAGGGCAAAGAGGCATATGGACTTTATCAATTTCAAAGTGGGACAAAAGACCGTAGCGTTAAAGATACTGGACATCCTTCTGACCGAGCAGTACGAAGAGAATCTCACCCAACTGCCCAACGACAACAAGAGCTTTCTGGGTATTAAAGACTTCATGGGCAAACCGGTGCCGGTGTTTGACCTTGGCATTATCCTGAACCGTATTTCTACCCGGGAAACCAACAATGAATTGATCAATCTGCTGCGTGACAGGGAGCAGGATCATGTCGACTGGCTGCATGAACTGAAACTGAGTATTGAGCAGGGCACGCCGTTCACCAAAGCACGCGATCCGCACAAATGTGCGTTTGGCCGTTGGTATGATCATTACAAGTCAGAAAACGACGACTTTAACGAGATCCTGCAAAAATTCGATGAGCCACATAAGAAACTTCATGGCCTGGCAGATATCGTTCTGGATATGGTGAAAGCGAACCAACAGCAGGAAGCCCAAGATACGTTTCACCGCGAAGAGCGTTCAACCTATGCCCGGTTAATTCGTTTGTTTGAGTCTGCCCGCGAGCAGCTTAGCCTGGATTACAAACCCATTATCGTTTTCACCACCAAAGACGGCTTTACCCCGAATATCGGCTTGCTGGTGGACAAGGTAGAAGACAGTGTGACCGTGGCGGAATCAGACATCCAGCCGCTGGATGAGTTGGTGAAAGTTGGGTTTGATATCGACAAGCAAACCAAAAAGTTGATGCGAGGACTAATACGCCACAAGGAAAAACACAGCCTTATCCTCGACCCGACAGCGATTTTCCTCAATATGTCTGAAGAGGAAATTCAAGCGTCGATAGAAAGCGAGGAAAACGAATCGCTGGAGAACGTGGGGTAAATGCCAGTCGCATAAGTAATACTTTGATAACGTTTGAATACAAAGCATAGAAGGAAGGGGAGCAGGCACAGGTGTCGGCTCCCTTTTTTGTCTTGTGCTTGGGTCTGCTAGAGCAGGAGTACCGCGGCCTTCATTCGTGCCACTGCTTCTTCAAGCGTTTTGCGGGTACAGCCAAAGTTCAGCCGCACAAATTGTCGGTTACCGAAATCGATGCCCGGCGATAAACCCACGCCAGCCTGTTCAAAAAAGCGATGTGGGTTGTCGACAGGCAGTCCGCTGCAATCAATCCACGCCAGGTAGGTGGCTTCAATCTTTTCCAATTTCAGCCCCGGCAACGCGTTGATTTCCCGCATCAGATAATCGCGGTGCCCCCGCAAATAATCCAATTGTGCGTCCAGCCAATCCTGACCATGTTCATAGGCTGCTTCAGCCGCAGTGAACGCTAACAGACTGACGCCCGGAACAATGCCCCGCTTCACTTTAATGAACCGTTGACGGATTTTCGGGTTAGGTATGATGGCGATAGATGCACCCAGCCCCGCAATGTTGAAGGTTTTGCTTGGTGCCATCAGGGTGACACTGCGCTGTGCTGCCCGCTCGTTGATGCTGGCAAACGGAATGTGAGTGAGTGCTTCGTCCAGGATAAGGTCGCAATGGATTTCATCCGAGCAGACAAGGAGGTTGTGCTTTTCCGCAAAGGCGAGTGTCGCTTCCAGTTCTTCTTTGCGGTAAACCGTTCCACCCGGATTCAGTGGGTTACACATTTGCAGCAGGCCACCTTTGCCATCCAGTTGTTTTTCCGCTTCATCCAAATCTGGCATCCAACGGCTTGGTTCAACTTAACCGGCGCTTTTACTAAACGCCTTTCAGCGAACTTGGCGGAAGAGATAAATGGGGGATAAACCGGGGAAGGGCTGATAATGGTTTGCCCTTCGTCGCAAAGGGCGCGGGCGGCGATATTCAAGCCGCAGACTAAACCTGGCAGATAAACCACCCATTCGGGTTCAATGAGCCAGCCATAACGTGACGCCATGCGCGCAACAAACAGATCGGTCAGATTGTCTGGCGCATGGGTATAACCAAACACCCCATGGGCGATACGTGTCTGCAATGCATCAATGACGGCAGGCGGTGACTGGAAATCGCTGTCAGCGACCCACATGGGCAATATGTCCTGCCCTTTGTATTTATCCCATTTGTCACTGGCAGTGGTGGTGCGGTCTATTTCTTTGTCGAAATCGAATGAATGTGGTTTAGGCGACATCGATCTTCCCTGAATCATGACTCGGTCATTCAGCTTACTGAATAAGCAGGGAAATGGTAAGAATAAAAATCGGGCTCAGGGCCCGATTTTTAGAGTCAACAGAGCCTAGTGTGTCGGCGTATGGGTGCCGGTGAAGTTATTGATGGCGTAGGCAACGCGCTGCTCCGGCGTGGTGAGCTGGCCGGTCGAACCCATTTGTTCAATGTGGCGCAGCCTTGGCAGCAGGCCACAACCGTTGGCGATTTGAATCGCCAAGCCAGGACGGGCGTTGAGCTCCAGCACCATTGGGCCGTTTTGCTTATCCAGCACCATGTCAGTACCGATATATCCCAGGCCTGTCATTTCCCAAGCACTGGCTGCCAGGGTTAGCAACTGCTGCCAATGTGGCACAGTCAGCTCGCTCAGGAGGCGTCCAGTGTCTGGATGGTGTTCAATCGGGCGGTTAAATTGCACGGCACGCAGTGCTTTGCCCGTTGCCAAGTCAATACCGACACCGACCGCACCTTGGTGGAGGTTGGCCTTACCGTCTGATGCCGCCGTAGAAAGACGCATCATCGCCATGACAGGGTAACCTTTGAACACGATAACGCGGATATCAGGCACACCTTCATAACTGAAGCCGTCGAACACATCGTCAAACTGGATTAAGTTTTCCACCACGCCACATCGTTCTTCCCGCCGAGGGAGAACAAGCCCGCAAGGGTGTTGGTGATATGGCGCTCGACTTCTTCCTTGCTGACCTCCGAACCGGACGGCTTTTTATAAACACCGTCTTTGTTCGAGGTGATAACCAGAATGCCTTTACCGCCAGAGCCTGAGCAGGCTTAATCACAAAGCCCGGCCACTCTTTGACCATGTTGTGGATGGATGGCACTTCGTGTTGTTCGCTCAGCACGCCAATCAGTTCAGGCACTGTCGCACCGGCCTTTTGGGCGATGCGCTTGGTTTTCAGCTTGTTATCCACTAACGGGAACAGGCTGCGTTTGTTGTAGCGGCCAATGTAGCTGATGTTACGGCGGTTCATGCCCATGATCCCGGCTCGGTTGAGCCGGAATGGGGAGGTGTATTTTTTCAGGAAGCCGAACATGCTGTCAGTCCTTCACCAGTGGCTTGAAGCGCTTAAGCTCGCTCAGGCGGTAACCGGTGTAGTTACCCAGCATCAGGATAACCGCCAGGATCACCAGTTGGATGCCGATAAAGTTGAAGGTGATATGGCGAACAAACTCGTTGGTCATCGCCAGGTAAACCAGCACGGCTGTCAGCAACGAGCCACCACCTTGAACGATGACCTGCTTCGCGCCTTCTTCTTCCCACAGAATAGACATACGTTCGATGGTCCACGAAAGGATAATCATCGGGAAGAAGGTAATAGAAAGACCTTCAATCAAACCAATTTTGAATGCGACTACGGTAAAGACAGAAATAATCAGGATTACCGTGATAATGACCGCCGATATCCGGGCTACCAGCAAAAGGTTGAGCCGCGACAGGTAACTTCGGATAACCAGACCGGTACCCACAATCAACAGGAAGCCAACCACACCCGGTACCAGCTGGGTTTGTACGAAGGCGACGGCAATTAGCACCGGCATGAAGGTACCGGAGGTTTTCAGGCCAACCAACACGCGCAGCATCACCACAATCAGCGCCCCGATAGGGATCAGCATGATGGTTTTGAACATCGCCTGTTCTTCAATCGGCAGGCTGTGGATAGAGAAATTCAACAGGCTTTCGGCCTGGATTTTCTCGTCAGTGGCCTGTTGTGGGCTGATGTCCTGGGAGATGATCGAGAAGCTTACCTGGCTGTTGGTACCACCGACCACTTCAAGCAGTGGGGTGCCTTTTTCATTCCAGATCAGCAAATCTTTCGAGGCATCAATCGAGCCGCTATCCAGGTTGAACAGTTGCCAGTCACTGCCGTCCCAAATCTCTACCATGGAGATAATGCTTTGGCGGCGTCGGCCATCTTCCAGTTGCAATGCACCAACTACGCGGGCATGGATGTTTTCCAAAGAAAGAATCGCAACCACGGCGTCAGCTTGCTCATTTCTTTGGTCAGCAACGAGGCATTCTGGCTGTCAGCTTCATTGAACTGTTTGATCAGCTCACGGGTTAGGGTGCTGTTGTCCGCTGAACGTTGGCGCGCTTGTTCCAGCATGGCTTCTGCGGCGGTTTTGAGCGGGCCGTCCAGGGCAATAGGGGAGACGTCACCCAGCGGCGGCTCAGTAGCAAACTTTGCATTTTCATCCACCAGCATCTGGTTTTTGAAATAGAGAATTTGCTGGCCGGTGGCTTCACGTTTACTCCACTCGGCGCGACGGCCATCCTGGGTGTTGACCAGTGCAAAGCCGTAACCCGGCGAACTGGTGTGCTCATTAATCAGTGTAAAGCCAGATTGTGTATCCGGTGTGGCGAGAGAGACTTTTACCGGCTCGCCTTTGGCTTCAAATTCAACACGGGCTTCCACTTCCCAAACTTGATGTTTTTGACCGGCAGTCCATGGCACACCGTATACATCGTGACGGTAAATGCTCATGCCGAGGCCGACTACAATCAGCAGGCTGATGAGCATATAAAACGGAACGCGTGATGTCATTGTTTCCTCGATATCAACACTGAGTAGGCTCAGGGATTATTTTTGTTCAGCGACGAATTTGGGATGGATGTATGCCTGACTGACGTCAACCATAGCGATATCTTTGAAAAACTCCCGGCCAAGCAGCACTGGGAATTCCATATGCGAACGGTCGGCCAGCGTAAACTGGGCGCGTTCATGCAGGTTGCCCAGACGGACGCGAAGTTCAACAACCGGGCGGCGCTCGAGTTCTGTGGTCGTCGCCTGGCGGATTTTCACCCAGCGGGTTACCGGCGCTTCGATAGTGGCCGTAGGTTCAGCATCGCCTTCTTCATTCTGCGTATGTGCCAGATTGAAGCGCACCCAGGTTTTACCATCACGCTCGAATTCCTGAATGTCTGTGGCGTTCAGTGACGAGGTGGTGGCACCGGTATCAACACGTGCTTTGTAATTAGCACCTGCTGAATCAATCCAAACCCACTCCTGTTCACCCAGAATGGTTTTATCGAGCTTCTGTGGAACAGGGACTTCTTTTTCCACGTAGATGATTTGCGGCTCAATGTGGTTGTTCGCCGCTGCACGCGCCTGGTTTTGTTTGAGAATTTTAAGGGTGTCAGACACGTCAGTGAGCTGCTGCTCCAGCGTCGCAATCTGGGATTGCTGGGACTCAACGCGCTCGTTGATGACGGCAAAATCACCCTGCAGATTAGTCTCTACATTGTTGATGGCGTTTAAAGTCTGCTGGTGTTGTTCTTGAGATGTAATGCTGCAGCCAGAAAGTACGGCAGTGAATACAATCAGCAATCCGCTGCGAGTTAGCATGTGGAGCTCCGTGCTGAGGTTTAAAGCGTTGAATTTAGGGAGTGTAGTTTATAAACAAACAACTTCAAGACACGGGATTCAGACGACTGAAACCTTATCTTGAAGGTGCTGGAGTATATAGTGAAACAAAGGACGCGAGAAGCGTCCCATGTCATGGTTTAGTCAGGATTTTTCGCGACGAGAACCGCGCGCTTCGGTGCTGGATAACCTTCAACCGTTTTCGTTGGGTCGTTCGGATCCAGGTAGTCAGGCAGTGAGTTGTGCGTCATCCAATCCGTGGTGCGCTGCTCGTCAGTGGTGGTGACGCATTCATCCACGATACGCACGTCAACAAAGCCCACTTTCTCCAGCCACACTTTCAGTGCTTTTGCGGATGGGAAGAAGTAGACGTTATGCATTTGTGCATAGCGGTCAAACGGCACCAATACGGCATTTTCATCGCCGTCAATGACCAGAGTTTCCAGTACCAGCTCACCGTTTTTCACCAGTTGGTTTTTCAGTTGGATCAGGTGATCCAATGGCGAGCGGCGGTGGTACAGCACACCCATGCTGAACACAGTGTCGAATGCTTTCAGTTCCGGCAGTTTTTCGATACCCAGCGGCAGCAGATGTGCGCGTTGATCATTGCCCATCAGGCGGCGAATAGCTTCAAATTGCACCAAAAACAGCTCAGAGGGATCGATGCCGACAGTCAGTTCTGCACCTTCACCCAGCATGCGCCACATGTGATAGCCGTTGCCACAGCCTACATCCAGCACATATCGGCCTTTCAGCGGCGAGATATGAGCAGTACGCGGTCCCATTTCCAGTCTGAACGCCATTCTGTATCAATGTGAATGCCGTGCACGTGGTAGGGGCCTTTACGCCATGGGTGGAAGGAACGCAGCAGGTTCTCGATTTTCGCACGCTGGCCTGCAGGCAGTTCGTCTTCCGTGCCGATGGTAACGCTGTCTTTGATATCGACAACCGCAGGGGCATCCACCGGGATTTTCTTCAGCACACGCATCCACTTCGGCAAGTCACCGTGCGGCTGGTTTTGCCACTCCGTCAGTTGGGCTGGGAGAACGTTCAGCCAGCTTTGCAGGCGGTTTTTGGCAATGAGTTGATAAAAATCAGAAAAATCGAACATAGGAATCGTCTTATTGTTTTCATTTGAACGCCGGTTTCTCTCCGACGCTTTTTCAATTCGTTGGAAATTGGTGACTTAACAGCAAACTATTATTTGATGGCAAACATAGAGCCAAAGTTAAAGCACTGGAACCATACCGCCACGCTGCTGAAGCCAATGTCTTTCAGGCGCGCGTTGTGGGTGTCGATGCTGTCTGGCTTCATCACGTTTTCCAGCGCGCTGCGTTTTTGGCTGATTTCCAGTTCACTGTAGCCGTTGGCGCGTTTGAAGTCGTGGTGCAGGTCGATAAGCAACTCGTTCGCAGTTTCATCGGCGAAGTTGTACTTCTCGGACAGGATCAGGATGCCGCCTGGTTTCAAGCCTGCGTAGATTTTCTTCAGCAGTGCCTGACGGTCATCCGGGCTCAGAAACTGCAGGGTGAAGTTCAATACAACAACCGAAGCGTTTTCGATGTCCACATTGCGGATATCCGCTTCAATGATCTGTACGTCAGTGTCTGAGCGGTATGCGTTAACGTGCAGTTTGCAGCGTTCAACCATGGCAGGGGAGTTATCGACGCCAATAATGGTGCAGTCAGGTGCCTTGATGTGGCGACGCATAGACAGGGTTGCAGCGCCCAGTGAGCAGCCAAGATCGTAGATGTTGCTGCCTTCTGTCGCGAAACGTTCAGCCAGCATACCGATCGCGGAAATGATATTGCTGTAGCCCGGTACCGAGCGTTGAATCATATCCGGAAAAACTTCGGCGACGTTTTCGTCGAAGGTAAAGTCACCCAGTTTTTCAATTGGCGCAGCAAAAATTTTGTCGCGATTTGCCATCTGAACCTGCCTCTAGCGCGCACCACGTCTGTACTGCTTCCTGACACGCGGCGTCTTGTGTATCGGGTGATGACAGATCCCATCAGTCATCAAAAAGGCGCGTATTGTAGAGAATTTTGCGTTCGTTGTCTTTATCTGCAAAACCAGATTCAGAGCAAAGAGATTTGCGAGGAGATCTCCGGGGTTTGAAGAGGTGCCATTGGAGGAAGCGCAATGTGGGTGCGGAGTGTCTGGTAAAACTGCTCTGCCAATTGGGGGGCGTCTGCATTGTCTGCAGTGTGGATGAAAATGTAGGGCTTTTTCCCTTCATTGATCCATTGAGGGATCTTGGTAAGCCAGTTTGCCAGATAGGGGGTGTTTCGCTCCAGAGTAGGGTCCCCGATAAAGCGCATCATGGGTGTACTGGCGGTCGAAATCGCATGGACAGGCACCCTGGGCTTTTCGTTTTGTGCCTCGCGCAGCGCTTCGGTATCCCCAGGCACTGCAAATATTGGTCGGCTGTCCATGATGATGCGGTTAGCACCAAACTCCATCAACATAGCGTTCAGCGCCCGCTCGTCATCGCCCTTGGCAAAAAAGGCAGGATGGCGTACTTCCACCCCCACATTGAACCCTTTTGGCATTTGGCTGAGAAACTTTTTCAAATCCGGCAATGAAGCAGGCTGAATGCCGCCGGCAACTGGATTTTCCAGATACCAATCCGTTCATGCAAAGGTGCCATGGAGCGAATAAATTCAGAGGCCAATTCGTCGGCGTGCCTCAGCATCCGCTCATGGGTAATGGTTTGTGGGAATTTGAACGTAAACTTGAATGCATCGCTGGTGGCCGATTTCCAGTTCGCGACAGTTGAGGGCGACGGCGAAGCGTAAAAGGTGGTGTTGCCTTCGACCGAGTTAAATACCTCGGCATAGCGCGCCAATCTCTCACCGCTGGTTGTGCCGGACGGATAAAGCACCTGTTTCCACGAATCGCGCGACCATCGTGTCATGCCGATATAAAGCGGCGGTGAGGTGAGTTGTGAAAGCGGCGTTTGCAATGGAACGTCCTCGGCCATAGGGGAGCCGCCATTGTGGAAGTGAACGGCGTAAAAGGTCAATCCTTGCTGCTTTTTTGCGCGATTGGGTCGAATTCACCGTTTCGGTTAGCTCTGATTTACCTCAGCGTTAAATTTTCCTTTATAATGCTCCGTCTTTTTGAAATATTCAGGCTTTGGCTGTTTGTTCTCAATCAGCGGAAGTCAGCAGACATTTCTGCAAACCTACATTCGACACTTTGCGCTTTCGGCGTGAAAGGACAGTAAGTAACAGATCGGGAAATTCATATGCGCACCCAATATTGTGGTCACCTGAACAAAGCCCTGGCAGGGCAAACTGTAGAACTATGCGGCTGGGTTAACCGTCGTCGCGATTTAGGCGGTCTTATCTTCATCGATATGCGAGATCGTGAAGGTATCGTTCAGGTAGTTGTCGACCCAGATATGAAAGATATCTTCGAGGTTGCTAACCAACTGCGTAACGAATTCTGTATCAAAATCACCGGTGAAGTGCGCCTGCGCCCTGACAGCCAAATCAACAAAGGTATGGCTACCGGTGAAGTAGAAGTGCTGGCTCGCGGCGTTGAAATTATCAACCGTGCTGCGCCACTTCCACTGGACTTCAACCAAAACAACTCTGAAGAACAGCGTCTGAAGCACCGCTACCTTGACCTGCGTCGTCCTGAAATGAGTGACCGCATCAAGCTGCGTGCAAAAGCGTCTAGCTTTGTTCGTCGCTTCCTGGATGAAAATGGCTTCCTGGATATCGAAACCCCAGTACTGACTAAAGCGACCCCAGAAGGTGCGCGTGACTACCTGGTACCAAGCCGTGTTCACAAAGGCAGCTTCTACGCGCTTCCTCAGTCTCCACAGCTGTTCAAGCAGCTGCTGATGATGTCTGGTTTCGATCGTTACTACCAAATCGTTAAATGTTTCCGCGACGAAGACCTGCGTGCAGACCGTCAGCCAGAGTTCACCCAAATTGATATCGAAACCTCATTCATGAGCGCGGAGCAAGTGCGTGAAGTGACTGAGAAAATGGTTCGCGACATGTGGCAAGAGCTGCTGAACGTTGACCTGGGCGACTTCCCACAAATGACGTTCGAAGAAGCGATGCGTCGTTTCGGTTCAGACAAACCAGACCTGCGTAACCCGCTGGAAATGGTTGACGTTGCAGATCTGCTGAAAGACGTAGACTTCAAAGTCTTCTCTGGCCCTGCGAACGACCCGAAAGGCCGTGTTGCAGTTATCCGCGTACCAGGCGGTGCTGAACTGTCCCGTAAGCAAATCGACGACTACACCAAGTTCGTAGGCATCTACGGCGCGAAAGGTCTGGCGTGGGTGAAAGTGAACGATCGCGCTGCAGGCATGGAAGGTATCCAGTCTCCAGTGGCTAAGTTCCTGACTGAAGACGTTGTTAACGCGATACTAGAGCGTACTGGCGCAGAGTCTGGCGACATCATCCTGTTCGGCGCAGACAGCAAGAAAGTGGTTACTGAAGCGATGGGCGCACTGCGTCTGAAGCTGGGTACTGACATGGGTCTGACTGACACCACCAAGTGGGCACCACTGTGGGTTGTTGACTTCCCAATGTTCGAAGAAGACGAAGAGGGTAACCTGCACGCGATGCACCACCCATTCACGTCGCCACTGAACGTGTCTCCAGAAGAGCTGAAAGCGAACCCAGCAGCGGTTAATTCTAACGCGTATGACATGGTTCTGAACGGCTACGAAGTGGGTGGTGGTTCTGTACGTATCCACAACCCAGAAATGCAAACCGCAGTATTCGACCTGCTGGGTATTGACTCAGAAGAGCAGAAAATCAAGTTTGGCTTCCTGCTTGAAGCACTGAAGTACGGTACACCACCACACGCGGGTCTGGCATTCGGTCTTGACCGTCTGGTGATGCTGCTGTGTGGCACCGAAAACATCCGTGATGTTATCGCGTTCCCGAAAACCACTGCGGCTGCGTGTCTGCTGACAGACGCACCAAGCGAAGCAAACCCAGCTGCGCTGGAAGAGCTGGCGCTGAGCATCACTGCTGCAGCGAAGAAAAACGAAGAGAACAACGCGTAATCCGCGCTGACTTCTTCCCCGGTCAACAGACCATGACAATAAGGCCAGATTATCTGGCTTATTTGTTTCTAAAGTAAGTCATTAAAAGCAAACAGATATGGGCTTTATCCCAGACAGCACTTGTCTGTTTTGTTATAAAACCAAGATTCTAAGCAAACAACCAGCGGTGTTTAGGCTGCTGAGGGAGAGATAGGAAATGGCAGGTCACAGTAAATTCGCCAACATCAAACACCGTAAAGCGGCACAGGATGCCAAGCGCGGTAAGATCTTCACCAAACTGATCCGTGAAATCACAGTTGCCGCCAAAGAAGGTGGTCCAGAGCCAGAAAACAACCCACGCCTGCGCGCTGCCATTGATAAGGCGCTGTCAAACAACATGACCCGTGACACCGTAAACCGTGCGGTGACCCGTGGTGCGGGCGGCGAAGGCGACGAGAACATGGAAACCGTGATCTATGAAGGTTACGGTCCAGGCGGCACGGCAGTGATTGTGGAATGTATGACGGACAACCGTAACCGCACCGTTTCCGGTGTACGCCATGCATTCTCTAAAGCGGGTGGCAACCTGGGTACTGACGGCTGTGTAAACTACCTGTTCGACAAAAAAGGTGTGATTTCTTACGCGCCGGGTCTGGACGAAGACGCAGTGATGGAAGCGGCACTGGAAGGCGGTGCAGACGACGTTGAAACCAATGATGATGGCTCTATCGACGTTTACACCACTCCGCAGGATTTCGGTTCAGTGAGAGATGCGTTGGATGCGGCAGGCTTTGAAGCACAAAACGCGGAAGTGACGCTGGTACCTTCAAACAAAGCGGAACTGGATGAAGCCACTGCGCCTAAGCTGATGCGTCTGATTGATGCGCTGGACGATCTGGACGACGTTCAGGAGGTTTACCACAACGGTGATATGTCTGACGAAGTTGCGGCGACGCTGGAATAATCACGGGTGGCTATTATTCTCGGGATTGACCCGGGTTCGCGGATCACAGGCTACGGCGTGATCCGCCATCAAGGCAGACATCTGGAATATCTCGGCAGTGGCTGTATCCGCACAGAATCGGAAGATCTAGCGGGTCGCCTCGGCCAGATTTATGCCGGTGTCAGCGAAGTGATCACTCAGTTTCAGCCAGACACGTTTGCCATTGAGCAGGTGTTTATGGCGCGAAATGCTGATTCAGCGCTAAAGCTGGGTCAGGCACGTGGCAGTGCGATTGTTGCTGCGGTCAACGCGGGTTTACCGGTTTCTGAATACGCAGCGCGTTTGATTAAGCAAGCGGTGGTAGGCAAGGGTAGCGCAGACAAGAAGCAGGTGCAGCACATGGTGGTGCATATGCTCAAACTCCCTGCTACTCCGCAAGCCGATGCCGCTGATGCGTTGGCGGTGGCAATTTGTCATGCCCATACCAACCACACGCTGGTGGCGATGGCCGGTCAAGCAAAAAGTGCCCGCCGTGGACGCTACCGCTAGAAAGTGACACTTCCAATGAAAGAAGAGCCTGCAATTGCGGGCTCTTCTTTTATCCAATGCAGCAAAAACGTCACGCGGTGGATTCTTCTTCCAAAATGATAGGCTCAAACACAACCCGGCCTGCATCTGCATCGGGTACCCAATGGTGTCCTTCTGCCGCGTGAACCAAGTCATAGCCCACCTTCTGTTTTTGCACTATCCAGCATTGTCCCTCTTTTGCCGCTAACGTGCAGGCAAAGCGCCCGTCATCAGTGCGGAGCAACAGCGTAATATTGGGTGATGTACCAAAGTTAGCCCCGACATAGCTGGGATTAAAGTACTCCAGCGGGTTGTCTGGAGATATGTTGTACACATCCATATCCTCCCCTGGGTAGACTGTTGCGCCCTCCTGCTGGAAGAAGCGGCCAATACTCTGCGCAAACTGATTCTGCCAATTTCCGGTTGCTGCTGTTTTATAGTGGTTGATTAGATCACCGATGGTTTTAAACGTTTCTCCGGCCGACAGGCACGTGAGGGCTTCCGGCTTAAAAATATCAACCAGCAGTGCATTTGGATCGGGCAGGACAATGCATTGAATGGGCTTATGGGTATTGTTTGCAAGGTAGATGGCTTGCGACATGAGTGGCTCCCTTAAAGCGTTAAATTGTCAAACCGTATTGCAAACATCCTCGGTTTTATTGGTTTTCTTGTGCTTGCTGTTGCATAGGTAAAGTTATGTTAAGTGACTATAAAGTCAAGTATGCGTGTATGGAAAGGTGTGCACTGGCATATAGGGAGACTAGGACGTTGATAGCGTATTGGTGGATTTGAATATCTCATCTCAGCTATTGGAACTCTGATTTATTGCTACGATCCCGCTGTTAAAACTCGGCAGGTACCCATTTCTTTTCTATCGTTACCTTATCTGTTTTTCAGTGTGTTACAGGGAATGATGATGAAAATTTTAAAATGGGTTCTCAGCATATTTATTGCGTTTGTTTTTATTCAGTCACTTTTCTTTAAATTTACCGGTTCGCCAGAAACTGATTTCATTTTTGGTACCTTGGGTGAATGGTCTGGCTTGGCATGGTTTGGTAAATACGGTGCTACATGGTGGGTATTGTCGAGTTGATTGCTTCAATACTGCTGTTTACACGTTTGCATGCACTGGGCGCATTTCTGGCAATTTGCACCATGACAGGGGCTATCTTCTTCCACCTGTTTACTCCGATTGGTGTTGCTCAGCCTGCCTTTGATGAAGCCGGAAAGGTGGTCGGCAATGACGGCGGTACGCTATTTGTCATGGCTTGCCTTGTGTGGGTGTCTGCGGCGTTTTTGCTTTATCAGAGCCGCCGTGGGGATAGAGAGCAAGTCGATTGAGGCTTAAGTGGTAAAACAGTAGGCAGCTCCCAGTGAATTGGGTTGCTGCCATTTCATCTGGCTTTGTTTGATTCGGGAAGCACAGGTTAAGGTATAGTGAGTAAGCCGTTGTAACTTTTCGAGTGAGTAGCCTGTGTCTGAACCTTCCTCTGCACAACATGAAAATACCCGCACCATTATCCGCTGGCTCGCGGCGTTTCTGAGTCCTTATAAAAAGCGGGCTTTTGCTGCGATATTTTTCCTTTGTATAGGTTCACTGAGTTGGCTGGCACTGGGGCAGGCAGTCAAGCTGGTGGTAGACGAAGCTTTCTCTCCCGCAATGCTGCTGAACTCAACAAGATGGTGATGGTGATTTTGGCTATCACGGTTGTCAGCGGTATTGCGACGTTTTGCCGCTTTTACCTAATGACCTGGCTGGGTGAACGGGTGAGTGCAGATATTCGAAAAGCGGTTTACCACCACCTTTTGACCCTTTCTCCAGCTTTCTTTGCCAAAGAGCGTACCGGCGAAGTGATCAGCCGGTTTACGGCAGACACGACCTTGCTGCAAAGCGTGGTAGGTTCGAGCCTTTCGATGGCGTTACGTTCTACCGTTTCAGTGTTGGGTGGCCTTGTCATGATGGGGATCACCAGTATCACCCTGACCGGCTTGGTGCTGTTGGCCGTGCCTGTTGTGCTGGTGCCAATCGGTGTACTGGGCAGGAAAGTGCGTCGTTTGGCGCGGATCAGTCAGGATAAAGTGGCGGATCTCGGTGCCCACGTTGATGAATCCCTGCACGAAATCCGAACTGTTCAGGCATATAACCATGAGCAATCCGATATCCGCCACTTTGACGGGCGGGTTGAGTCTGTGATGCAGGCAGCGCGGCTGCGCATCCGTTACCGCGCTGCTCTCATGGCATCAGTGGTATTGCTTTCTATCGTCGCCATTGTATTGGTGACCTGGCTAGGGGCGCTGAATGTGTTGGAAGGGTCGCTCACCGCGGGCCAGTTATCCGCCTTTATGTTTTATGCCCTGATGGTCGCAGGAGGCGTGGCTACCATCAGTGAAGTGATTGGTGAGATCCAGCGGGCAAGCGGAGCGACAGAAAGGCTGATTGAGCTGTCGCGCATGCCACAGGACATCAAAGAGCCGCAAAACCCGGTCGATTTTCCTGCTCATGCGCTGGCCGATATTACCTTCGACAATATTTCCTTTACCTATCCGGGCGATGAAAACAACGCTGTGTTTGAGTCTCTCTCTTTCAGTGTGAAAGCGGGAGAACGTGTTGCCTTGGTTGGGCCAGTGGGGCAGGGAAAAGTACCGTATTTGGTCTACTGCAGCGCTTCTTTGACGTTGATAGCGGGTCGATACTGTTGGATGGCATCGCAATCAATGACTTGTCGCTAGATGCGCTGCGAAAGCAGTTTGCGTTGGTGCCACAGGAGTCGGTGATCTTTGCGACTTCGGTGCTGGAAAACGTGCGCTACGGTGACCCTGATGCCAGCGAGCAAGCGGTTATTGAGGCGTGTATCGCGGCGCGCGCCCATGACTTTATCTCTGAGTTGCCTCAAGGCTACGCCACAGAATTGGGAGAGCGGGGCGTTCGGCTTTCCGGCGGGCAAAAGCAACGTATCTCCATTGCCCGTGCCATCTTGGCAAACCGGCCTGTTCTCCTGCTGGATGAAGCGACCAGCGCACTGGATGCGGTTAGCGAGCACAAAGTCAAAGCTGCGCTCGATACCCTGATGGAAAATAAAACCTCACTCGTGATTGCCCACCGTCTGGCGACAGTTGTCAACGCTGACCGGATTCTGGTGATGGATAATGGCAAGATCGTGGCGACAGGTACGCATAATGAGTTAATGGCTTCTTCGCGCTATACCGTGAATTCGCCGCATTGCAGTTGGTGTCTGAAGTGGATGAACCGTCTTCGCGTCTAGTGGCGAAGTAGTCATTTCTCTGTCAGATATCCGCCCTGTGACTTTACAGTTGATATAGGTGTCTGATGCAATGACGAAAACGGATGAAAAAAAAGGAAATTATCGATGAAAAAGCTATTGGCGGTATTCGCAGTACTGTTTGTGGTTGCCGGTTGTTCACCTGAAGTGGGTAGCGAGAACTGGTGCAAGGAGCTGAAGGAGAAGCCGAAAGGTGATTGGACAGCGAATGAAGCCGCAGACTTTGCCAAACACTGTATCTTGTAATTTTCGGGATTAGACAAAGTAAAACAGGCGGGTTATCCCGCCTGTTTGCGTATTGATGGGCCGGATTACAGCGAAACCGCAGTTTCCAATGCTAGACCAATCATGTCGTTCAGCGTGGTAACACGATCTTCGGCGCTCAGCGCTTCGTGACGGATGATGTGGTCAGTCACAGTACAAATTGCCAGTGCACGTACACCAAACTCAGCCGCCAGGCTGTAGAAGGCGCTCACTTCCATTTCCACACCGTATACGCCGTATTTGGCCAGCAGCGGGTAGAAGTCCTCATCTGGGCGGTAGAACATGTCAGACGAGAACACGTTACCCACTTTCACAGACAATTCTTTTTCTTTCGCGATATCAACGGCGGTGCGCAGCATGTCGTAGTTGGCAATCGCAGCAAAGTCGTGATCGCGCAGACGGGTTCGGTTCATCTTGGAGTCGGTTGATGCACCCATGGCGATAACCAGATCCATCAGTTTTACGTCATCGTGGATAGCGCCACAGCTGCCGATACGGATCAGGTTTTTCACGTCGTAGTGGTTGATCAACTCGTGAACATAGATAGAAGCAGAAGGGGCACCCATACCGTGACCCATCACAGACAGTTTCTTGCCTTTGTAGAAACCGGTGAAACCCAGCATGCCACGAACATCGGTTACCTGAACGGCATCGTCTAGGAAGTTCTCAGCGATGTATTTTGCGCGCTGCGGGTCACCCGGCATCAGGATAGTTTCTGCGAAATCGCCTGGGTTGGCATTAATATGTGGAGTTGCCATTTTTGCTCCTAAAGGGATAATGTCGGTCGCGCCCACTTTAGGGGGTGAAATGCGGCGAAAAAAGGACACTTGTCCGTTTCACGCTGAATCTAAGGCATAAATGGAGCTTTTGACTGCGACTCAGGGAAACGAGTTTTACTGATTAAAGTGGTTATGTCTCTGCAGGCTCAAACTTCGCTCTACCAATCTTTACTGGCACTGCCGTGTTGCCGTCCTTTTAAAATCCATCCCGAAGAAACCTTCCTGGTGCAGGGAGAAATCGCCAACGCCCTCTATTTGGTGAAAGATTGCGATTTCTACGTTTCGTACCTCACGCCGACCGGGAAGCGATACATCGTAAGTACCCAAAAGGCTTTACCGGCGTGTTGGGTGAAATGGAAGTGTTCCGCCCCGAAGGACGCTACGTGTTCAGTGTCACCGCCAGTGCACCGGCATCCGGGTATCAAATCAGCAAAGCACGTTTGTTGGAAGCGGTTACCCAGCATCCGGAAATGGCGATTCATTTCCTCCAACTCGTCTCGGGCCGTTACGAGGAGTCCATCGGTCATACACTCAGCAATCTGCTTTACAGTCTCAGGTTCAACATTATCCGCGCCATGCTCAAACAATCAGAAAAAGAGGATGGGGGATGGTTTGAGTTTAAAACCGAGCAATATGCTGGAGAGCTTGGCGCCACACAACGCGCGTTCAGGCGAGTGATTAAAGATCTGGTGGATGAAGGGCTGGTAGATAAAAAACGTAGCAGTTATCGCATCGCTATGCCGGAAACCTTACTTGAGGAATTGGACGATGCCCGTTAGCAATCGTTTTCGTTAAACGTTTGCGCACTCCGACAAATTTCAACTTTTTTGGCTGAAAAAGCGCAATAAGCGACCAAAAAGGACAAGTGTCCTTCTTTCCTTTTCCGGCCAGCGTTACAAACGCGCTGGCCGCGATTCCTTCGCAAGATTTACCCTCAGCCCACAAGAGAACACGCAGATGATGAGCATTATTATGAGTCTCATTGGCATGGCATCTTTGATTGCTATTGCCGTTTTGCTTTCAGATAACCGTAAAAAGATTAACGTCCGTACCGTTGGCGGTGCCTTGATCATCCAAGTCGCCTTTGGCGTCTTTGTCATGTATGTGCCGTTTGGTCAGGCCATGCTGCAAACCATCGCGGATGGCGTTGGCAGTGTGATCAGTTATGCAAACGACGGTCTGGCATTTACGTTTGGCGATCTGGCGAAATACAAAGTCGGATTTGTCTTCGTCATCAATGTGCTTTGTGTGGTGATTTTTATCTCTGCGCTGATCTCAGTGTTGTATTACCTGAAGATCATGCAGAAGGTGATTTCTGTGATTGGTGGCACGCTGCGCAAAGTGCTGGGTACCAGTCATGCAGAATCAATGTCAGCGACGGCAAACATTTTTGTTGGCCCTATTGAAGCGCCTTCGCTGGTTCGTCCTTTTGTGGGCACCATGACCCGCTCTGAACTGTTTGCTGTGATGGCGGGTGGTCTGGCGTCTGTGGCTGGCGGCACCATGATTGGCTACATCAACCTGGGTATTGATGTGAAATACATCCTGACAGCGTGTTTTATGACAGCGCCTGCGGGTCTGTTGTTTGCCAAACTGCTGTGCCCGGAAGTGGATACCCCGAAAGCCCATGTTGAAATGCCAAAAGATGAAAGTGGCGAAGAGCCGGAATCCTGCTGGATGCGATCACCCAAGGCTCAATGATAGGCCTGCAGCAGGTTGCGTGTGTAACTGCACTGCTGATTTCTTTCGTGGCACTGACTGCACTGCTGAACGGTATCGTGGGTGCGCTGGCGGGGCTGATTGGCTTTGAGGGCGTAACGGTACAACTGATCCTTGCTACCTGCTGTCGCCACTGGCTTTCCTGCTGGGTGTGCCTTGGGAAGATTCAGTAACGGCAGCCTCCCTGATTGGCCAGAAGATTGTTATCAACGAATTCGTGGCGTACGTGAACTTCCTGGATGTGGCTGATCAGCTGTCTGAGAAATCACAGGCCATCATCATCTTTGCACTGTGTGGCTTTGCCAATATCGGCTCACTGGCGATGGTGATCGGTGGCCTGAGCGCAATGGCACCGACTCGTCGAAAAGAGTTGGGTAAAATTGGTGGCCGTGCACTGATTGCTGCGATTCTGGCAAACCTGATGAGTGGCACCGTTGCTGGTTTACTTATCTCTGTGGGCGCACTGGCGTAAACACCGGTGAATGCTTGAAAAGACGCGCTTCGGCGCGTTTTTTCGTTGTGCTGAAGACGAAAACGGGCTTTACAGAGTTGGCATTTTTACCACGCTATGTGGTTTTGAACTGGATATCTATCCAGTTGTTCATTATCCTAACGACAACTGTGTCCAAATTATCGAGTGTGAATTGTGATTGGCCGATTACGTGGAATTTTGCTTGAAAAGCAACCGCCTGAAATCCTTCTTGAAGTCAATGGCGTAGGCTATGAAGTCAGCATGCCAATGAGCTGCTTCTATGAACTGCCAGAGCTTGGCGAAGAAGCCATTATTTACACCCACTTTGTGGTGCGTGAAGACGCACAGCTTCTATACGGATTCAACACCACTGTCGAGCGTGCCCTGTTCCGTGAAGTGATTAAAGCGAACGGTGTTGGCCCTAAACTTGGCCTTGCTATTCTTTCCGGCATGACTGCCACCCAGTTTGTTGACAGTGTTGAGCGCGAAGATGTTTCCACGCTGGTGAAAATCCCAGGCGTGGGCAAGAAGACTGCCGAGCGTCTGGTGATTGAAATGCGCGATCGCCTCAAAAACTGGCATGCGTTTGACCTGTTCACCCCACATGCTGACGCGGCTGCCCGCCGTGCTTCCGGTACCGAAACCCTTGTTGCTGCATCCACTGATCCGAAAGATGAAGCGATCAGTGCCCTGATTGCGCTGGGCTACAAAGCTGCGCAGGCAGAGAAAGTGGTTAAGCAAGTCGCGCAGGATGGTATGAAGAGTGAAGCCATTATCCGCGATGCACTGCGTTCGATGGTGTGACGGGGTAACTAGGAATGATTGAAGCTGATCGCCTGATGGGCACCGTGCCGCCAAGCCGTGAAGATGACATTATCGACCGCGCTATCCGTCCGAAAATGTTGGCGGATTATCAAGGCCAGGATCACGTGCGCAACCAGATGGAGATTTTATCCATGCGGCGCGCAAGCGTGAAGAGGCACTGGATCATCTTCTGATCTTTGGCCCGCCAGGGCTGGGTAAAACCACACTGGCGAATATCGTTGCCAATGAGATGGAAGTGAATATCCGTACTACCTCCGGCCTGTATTGGAAAAGGCGGGGGACTTGGCAGCGCTGTTGACCAACCTTGAACCTCATGACGTGTTGTTTATCGATGAAATTCACCGCCTCAGTCCGGTTGTGGAGGAAGTTCTGTATCCAGCGATGGAAGATTACCAGCTGGACATCATGATCGGTGAAGGCCCGGCTGCGCGTTCCATTAAGATTGATTTGCCACCCTTTACACTGGTAGGAGCGACTACCCGTGCGGGCTCATTGACGTCACCTCTGCGTGACCGCTTCGGGATCACCCAGCGTCTTGAGTACTACAACATTGCTGACTTGAAAGGCATTGTGCAGCGCAGTGCCAACTGCCTGAACCTTGATATGGACGAAGAGGGTGCCTTTGAAATTGCCCGTCGCGCCCGTGGTACGCCGCGTATTGCCAACCGTTTACTTCGCCGGGTGCGTGACTATGCAGAAGTGAAAGCGGATGGCCGTATCAATGCCGAAGTCGCTTCGAAAGCGCTGGATATGCTGGATGTCGACAACCAGGGTTTCGATTACATGGACCGTAAACTGCTGAAAGCCATTATCGAGAAATTTGACGGTGGCCCGGTTGGATTGGACAACCTTGCAGCAGCAATCGGTGAAGCCAAAGATACCATTGAAGATGTGCTGGAACCTTTCCTTATTCAGCAAGGGTATTTGCAGCGAACACCAAGAGGGCGGATTGCCAGCCAGCGCGCCTACCTGCATTTCGGCTTTGATATGCCGGAATCATAAAAATTTCAAAAATTGATATTTACCAAAGCCAGCTACCAAGCTGCTTTTTTGCATATCCTATTCAACCTGTCCCATACTTCCTGAAGCGCATTATTTGCGTGCTTTATAATCAATATCTAGCCCGGGTTGGCCGAAAAATTGACCGACGTCTATTTAAAGTGATTTTTTCCGATAGACAGTTGATTAATTTGACAGCAATCAATGTCTGAAAGTCCCAAATACTTTGAAGCCATTTCACATCAGGGATAATATTAGTCGTCACTATATTAGAGGTCTCTTAACAAACTTCTAACGTGTGAAATACATAAGTGCAACATAAATAGGGATGGTTGTTTACGCGACCCCCGTAAGGAAGCTTGGTGAAGTGAAGTCATTACTGACTCGCAAGTGTTTAAGCATTTACTGATCAACCGGTAAATGTCGTCCGTCAGTCAGCCTGACGAAGAAGGAGTTAACATGTTAACTGATATTGTTGATCTGTCGCGGTTCCAATTTGCAATGACCGCGATGTATCACTTCCTGTTTGTACCACTGACTCTAGGTATGGCATTTCTGCTGGCCATCATGGAGTCTTTGTATGTAATGACCGACAAGCAAATCTACAAGGACATGACAAAGTTCTGGGGTAAGCTTTTTGGTATTAACTTCGCGTTGGGTGTTGCGACTGGCCTGACGATGGAGTTCCAGTTCGGTACGAACTGGGCGTACTACTCTCACTACGTTGGCGATATTTTCGGTGCGCCTCTGGCAATCGAAGCGCTAATGGCATTCTTCCTCGAATCTACCCTTGTCGGTATGTTCTTCTTCGGTTGGGATCGTCTCACCAAGCGTCAACACCTTGCGGTAACCTGGCTTACTGCGATCGGCTCAAACTTCTCGGCGCTTTGGATTCTGGTGGCGAACGGCTGGATGCAAAACCCTGTCGGTGCTGAATTCAACTTCGAAAGCATGCGCATGGAGATGGTGAGCTTCGCTGAGCTGGTGCTGAACCCTGTTGCTCAGGTGAAATTCGTTCACACCGTTGCTGCGGGCTACACCACGGGTGCGATGTTTGTTCTGGGTATCAGTGCTTACTACCTGCTGAAAGGCCGTGACGTGGCATTTGCACGCCGTTCTTTCGCGATTGCAGCTTCGTTTGGTATGGCGGGTATCCTGTCGACTATCGTACTGGGCGACGAATCCGGTTATGAGCTGGGTGACGTGCAGAAAGTGAAACTGGCTGCTATTGAAGCTGAGTGGCACACAGAACCTGCTCCGGCAGCATTTACGCTGATCGGTTTCCCGAACCAGGAAACCATGGAAACAGAGTACGCCATCAAGATCCCTTACCTGATGGGTATCATTGCAACCCGTTCTCTGGATACGCAAGTAACCGGTCTTCGTGACCTGATCGACGAGCACGAAGTTCGCATTCGTAACGGTATGCTGGCTTACGATCTGCTGCAGAAAATCCGTGGCGGAGAGAAAACACCAGAAAACATCGCAGCGTTTGATGATGTGAAGAAAGATCTGGGTTACGGCCTGCTGCTGAAAGAGCACACGCCAAACGTAACCGATGCGACTGAAGCACAAATCAAACAAGCAGCGAAAGACTCTATCCCTCAAGTTGCACCGCTGTTCTGGAGCTTCCGTATCATGGTGGGTGCAGGCTTTGTGATGTTGTTTGTCTTCGGTATGGCGTTCTACCAGACCTGTCGTCAGAAGATCGACCAGAAACCATGGGTTCTGAAAGCGGCGCTGTGGTCAATCCCACTGCCTTGGATCGCGGCTGAAGCAGGTTGGTTTGTTGCTGAGTATGGTCGTCAGCCTTGGGCGGTTGGTGAAATCCTGCCGGTTCACCTGGCGGCTTCGAACCTGCCAGCGTCTGAAATCATCACCTCGCTGGTGGCTATCGTTCTGCTGTACACCGTCTTCCTGATCGCAGAAGTGTACCTGATGGTTAAGTTTGCGCGCTTGGGTCCAAGCAGCCTGAAAACTGGCCGTTACCACTTTGAACAGCAAAAGACCCCGGAAGCGGATCTGGCGCGTCAGGTTGAAGCATAAGGAGAGCTTGAGCGATGTTTGATTACGAAATTCTACGTCTTATCTGGTGGCTGCTGATTGGTGTATTGCTGATTGGTTTCGCGGTGACAGACGGTTTTGATATGGGCGTTGGTGCGCTGGTACCGGTTATCGGCAAAACCGATAACGAACGCCGCGTGATGATTAACTCCATCGCGCCACACTGGGACGGTAACCAGGTTTGGCTGATCACGGCTGGTGGTGCACTGTTTGCTGCATGGCCACTGGTGTATGCAGTATCGTTCTCAGGTTTCTACCTGGCAATGATCCTGACGCTGGCGGCGCTGTGGTTCCGTCCTGTTGGTTTCGACTACCGTTCGAAAATTGAAGATCCACGCTGGCGTAACGCTTGGGACTGGGCAATTTTCATCGGCGGCTTCGTTCCACCAATTATCTTTGGTGTGGCATTCGGTAACTTGCTGCAAGGCGTACCGTTTGAGCTGAGCGATATCCTTATCCCTACCTACAAGGCACTTTCTTTGGCCTGCTGAACCCGTTCGCACTGCTGTGTGGCTTGGTTAGCCTGTTCATGATTGTTACTCAGGGCGCGACCTGGCTGCAGATGAAAACTACTGACGCGCTGCACGTTCGTGCACGTAACGTGGCGCAAATCTCTGCAGTACTGACGGCAGTGTGTTTTGCACTGGCAGGCTTCTGGGCGCAGAGCATTGAAGCTTTGTGATCACCAGCCAAATCGTGACGGATGCAGTATCTAACCCACTGAACAAAGAAGTGGTAACCCTGACGGGTGCATTGTTCAACAACTACGAAGCTTACCCAGTTCTATGGCTGCGCCTTTGTTGGCTGTTGTGATGCCTCTGCTGGCTGCACTGGCTTCGCGCTTTGAGCGCGGTGGTTTTGCATTCCTGTTCTCAAGTCTGGCAATTGCGGGTGTTATCCTGACTGCAGGTTTTGCGATGTTCCCATTCGTGATGCCTTCAAGCCTGGTGCCTTCTCACAGCCTGACCATGTGGGATGCGACTTCAAGTGAACTGACGCTGAACATCATGACAGGCGTGGCCTTTGTGATGGTTCCGATCATTCTGGGTTACACCATTTGGTGTTACTACAAAATGTTCGGTCGTTTGGACAGCAAGTTCATCGAAGAAAACAAAAACTCACTGTACTAAGAGAAGGAGTCAACCATGTGGTATTTCGCTTGGATTCTAGGTGTATTGCTGGCGTGCTCGTTCGGTATCATCAATGCCCTGTGGCTAGAACACACTGAGGCAATGGATCACGACAGTGAAGAATAAGTTCACGTCTATGCTAGACGGTCTGCATGACCGTCTTCATATCCGTGTTCTGATGGTGTTGTCGCTCGTATTGGCACTGACATGCGGCGGGTTAGTCATGTGGGATCCACAGGCATTCGCGGCAAAACTAGGTGGCTTTAACGTGCTGAACGGCCCAGCCTTAATTTGGGCCACCTGTACCGGCATTATTCATGGCATGGCTTTCAAACCCAGGTTCTGGCTTTGGCAGCTGGTGTTCTTTCCGCCGTTTGCGTGGATTGTCATGATTGCAGTATTGGTGAAGGCTTTTGTTTAACACCGTCAAAATGAAATGAAGGGAAAGCCCGGACGCATTAGCGCCGGGCTTTTTTGCGTTTAGGCGAACCTGACAGCGGGCAACCGTCTCGAATCAGGATTGGTTGGGTATATTTGCGCCATTCGTGACACGCTTCGTTGCTTGGCGCTTTCAAAGCGTTAAGTAAGTCAGTTATAGTAATTCGCTAAACCTTACTATGGATTTCAGGTAATTATCCGGATGAGAAGTCTCCATCCATTCAAATGGCCAGTCCGAGTGTATTACGAAGATACCGATACCGGTGGCATCGTATATCATGCGAACTACCTCAAATACTTCGAGCGCGCCAGAACCGAACTTCTGCGTAGCATCGGTGTCCATCAACATACGTTATTTGAAGAACATACAGCGTTTGTCGTGCGCCATATGGACATTGATTTTCTCAAAGGCGCCCGTCTTGACGAAGCACTGACGGTAGAAACTAAGGTGTCAGAGGTGCGTCGTGCAACGCTGACATTCTGTCAGGTTTTAGTTAATTCAGAGGACGATGTGTTGTGTCGGGCGACAGTTAAGGTAGCCTGTGTCGATTCTGAGAAAATGAAGCCGAAATCCATTCCTAAATCGATTCAATCGGAGATTATAAGTGAGCGCTGAACTTTCCATTCTTGATCTGTTCTTGCAAGCCAGCCTGTTGGTAAAAGCAGTGATGTTGGTTTTGCTGGGCATGTCTATTGTGTCTTGGGCAATGATCATCAAACGCTCGCAAGTGTTGTCTGAAGCTGCATCAAAAGCAGAGCGCTTCGAAGACCGTTTCTGGTCAGGCATGGATTTGTCCCAACTGTTCCAGGAAGTTCAGGCGCGCAAAGACAACATCTCCGGTAGCGAGCAAATTTTCTATTCAGGCTTTAAAGAGTTCGCGCGTCTTCACCGCAGCAACGGCAAAGTGCCAGATGCCGTGATGGAAGGAACATCCCGTGCGATGCGAGTGTCCCTGTCGAAAGAAGTTGAATCTCTGGAAACCAATCTGCCATTCCTGGCAACTGTTGGCTCTATCAGCCCTTACATCGGCCTGTTTGGTACCGTATGGGGCATCATGCATGCGTTTATCGCACTGGGTGCGGTGAAGCAGGCAACACTGGCCATGGTTGCACCGGGTATCGCAGAAGCGCTGGTTGCAACGGCAATGGGTCTGTTTGCAGCAATCCCGGCAGTTATGGCATACAACCGTCTGACAGCCAAAGTCGGCAAACTGGAAAACAACTACATGAATTTCATGGAAGAGTTCTCTAGCATTCTTCACCGTCAGGCATTTGCAGCGCCGAAGGAGTAATGGATGCCGTATCAGCGTAAACGGCGGAAAATGACCGCCGAAATTAACGTGGTGCCATACATTGACGTGATGCTGGTACTGCTGATCATTTTTATGGTGACAGCACCGTTTGTCACTCAGGGGGTGGATGTCGAACTACCTCAGACTTCAACGGCGAAAACAGCAGCAGAACTTGCCAAAGAGGAAGACAGTGGCGCGTTCATTATTGTTGAAGTCGATCAAAATGGTGGTCTGGGGCTGAGCGTGAATAATGGCGACATGGTTCGCGGGCTCTCTTTGCAAGACATGCTGGTGCGTGTGAAAGCAGAATTGGAGATCCATCCTAAATCGCCTGTGCTCGTCGGTGGTGACGGGCGTGTACCTTATTCAGAAATCATTCTTACGCTGGATGCGCTGAACCAAGCGGGAGTCTCGTCAGTGGGACTAATGACCGAACCGCTTGATTCATAAAATGAGAACTGGAATGAAGAAAAAGCAGAATAATAACTACACAGGTTCGACGGTCATCTCTGTTCTCCTTCACGTTGCCTTGATTGGTGGCTTGCTTTGGGGGGCGGATTTTACATCAGTGACACATCAACCTACAGGACAGAGTATCGAAGCGGTGGTGATTGACCCGAATGTGGTTAATGAGCAAGCGAGAAAGATCCGTCAGCAGCGTGAGGAAGCGCAGCGGCAGGAAAGTGATCGCCTACGCCGCCTTGAACAACAGGCTGAGCTACTTGAAAAGCAACGTGAACAGGAAGAAAAGCGTCTGCGCGAGCTGAGAGCTGAGAAGCTGGCCGCTGAAAAAGCAGCCCGTGATGCGGAAGTTGAACGCAAGCGTATTGCTGAAGCAAAGCAAAAAGCCGCTGATGAGCAACGCAAAGCCGAAGAAGCTGCGCGTGTTGCTCAAGAGAAGGCAGCTGCAGCAGAAGCAGAGCGCGTTCGCCGAGTTGAAGAACAGCGTAAAGCAGAACAAGCCGCTAAGCAGGCTGAAGCTGAGCGCCAGAAAGCGCTGGCAGAGCAACGCAAAGCTGAGGAAGAGCGTCAACGCAAACTGGCTGAAAAGCAACGTGCTGAAGAAGAAGCTCGTCAAGCGGAAGAAGAGCGCCAACGCAAGTTAGCTGAGAAGAAGAAAGCCGAAGAAGAAGCCCGTAAGGCTGAAGAAGCTCGTAAAGAAGCTGAACGTAAAGCAGCAGAAGCAAAGCGCAAACAGGCAGAGCAGGAGGCTGCTCTTAACGAGCTTTTTAGCGGTCTCGAGTCGGAATCCGCTACCAGGGATACGGCTCGGGGACGGTATGTCAGTGATGAGGTTTCTCAGTGGTCAGGGCGTTTTACACGAATGATTGAACAAAACTGGATTGTCGACTCTTCAATGGCCGGACAAAAATGTCGCTTGAGTTTGAGATTGGCGCCAGACGGGTTGGTTATTGATGTAATAACGCTTTCTGGTGATGCAACGTTATGTCGTTCAGCAAAAGCAAGCGTAACAAAAATTGGGAAATTTCCGATGCCAACGGACTCTGAAGTTGTATCCAAGTTACGTGAATTGAATCTTAACTTCGAGCGTTAATTGAGGAAGAAAGGATGTTGAAAAAATTTAAAGTGTTGCTTGTTTACTCTTTGCTGCTCTGGACTGGTGCAGCAAACGCAGCGCTCGAACTGTTTATTACGGAAGGTATCGATTCCGCCCGTCCAATCGCCATCGTACCTTTCAAGTGGGAAGGTACGGGCTCGTTGCCGACCGATGTGTCTGCCGTCATTGCTTCCGATTTGCAGCGCAGTGGTAAATTCAGCCCTGTGCCGCTCGATAAAATGCCACAAACGCCATACAACGATGAGCAGGTGGATTTTAATGACTGGACTGCAATGGGTGTGGATGCGCTGGTGACAGGCACAATCAGCCCAACGCCGGATGGCAAATACCTTATCAACTATCAGTTGATCGACATTGTTCGTGGCCAACTGACTGGTGGTCAAAGCAAAGGGTTGTCTGCGACGGGTGAACTGGTACTGACCAAAGATCACCTTTTGCTGAATAACCGCAAAGTGGTGGACGCGAAACAGCTTCGCCAGTATGCACACCGCATTTCAGACCTGGTTTACGAAAAACTGACCGGTGAGAAAGGTGCGTTCCTGACACGTATCGCTTACGTGGTAATTGACGACAAAGCGGATTATCCATACCAGTTGCGCATTGCTGACTATGACGGGTACAACGAGTTGTTGGTGCTGCGCTCCAAGCAGCCACTGATGTCGCCAAATTGGTCGCCGGACGGAAAACAACTGGCTTACGTCAGCTTTGAAAACGGTCAGGCGCAGATCTTTTTAATGAATATTTACACCGGTGAGCGTGAGATGATTTCGTCATTCCCACGTCATAATGGTTCGCCGCAGTTTTCACCGGATGGCAGCAAGCTGGCATTGGTTTTGTCTAAAACCGGCAGCCTGCAAATTTACGTGATGGATCTGAAGACTCGCCAGATGAAACAGATCACAGAAGGCCGTGCGAACAACACGGAACCATTCTGGGATCCAGACGGGCAGTCTTTAATCTTTACCTCAGACCGGGGTGGTAAACCACAGATTTATCGAGTAAATTTAGCCGATGGTTCTACCAACCGGGTTACATGGCAGGGCAGCCAAAACCTGGGTGGTCAAATTACACCAGATGGTAGATACCTGGTGATGGTTCACCGCTCGGACTCAGGCTACAACATTGCAAAACAAGATTTGCAAACGGGCGCTGTTGAGATTCTAACGAAAACGATGTTGGACGAATCTCCAAGCCTTGCGCCAAACGGCAGTATGGTAATTTACAGCTCGGTATACGGGCGTGATAACGTGCTTTCATTGGTCTCCATCGATGGACGATTTAAGGCACGACTACCGGCTACTAACGGCAGGGTGAGAGCCCCAGCATGGTCTCCGTTCCAATAATATTTGCGCTTATTTGATATAAGGAAAACAAGATGCAAGTTAACAAAGTACTTAAGGGTTTGGCTGTTGCGCTGCCTATGTTCACTCTGGCTGCGTGTAGCTCTAGCGACAGCACTACCGGAAGCGATGGTTCAGAAACGACAATGAACAAAGGTTCTGAAACCACTATCGTGACACCAGTGGACGGTGGTCAAGGTGGTCTGACTGAACAAGAAATCCGTAACAACGAGCTGCGTCAGTCACAAACTGTTTACTTTGGCTTTGATGACTACTCTGTACTGCCACAGTTCGAAGATATGCTGGATGCACACGCAGAGTTCCTGCGCGCAAACGGTGACATCAAAGTGGTTGTAGAAGGTCACGCGGATGAGCGAGGTACACCTGAGTACAACATCGCTCTGGGTGAGCGCCGTGCAAATGCAGTGGCTAAGTACCTGCAAGCTCTGGGCGTGCCAGCGTCTCAAATTTCAATCGTAAGCTATGGCGAAGAGAAGCCACTGGTCCTGGGCCAGAGCGATGAAGCTTACGCGAAGAACCGTCGTGCGGTTCTGGTTTACTAATAAAAGGTAAATCCTATGAACAGTAACACTTTGCGTACACTCTCGCTGGCGTTACTGGTGAGTGCGGCAGTCCCAGTGGCTGCCGCACCTGCTCCGGTGACTGAGTTGGGCGGAAGCAGTGGCTCTATTGAGCGCCTGGAGCGAATGCTGCAAGCTCGCAATCAAATGCAATTGGATATGCAACGTCAACTGGACCAAATGGCCGGTGAGATTGATCAATTGCGTGGCACGGTTGAACGAAACAGCCATGAATTGAACCAGATGTTGGAACGTCAACGCGACCTGTACCGCGAGATAGATTCGCTGCGTAATGCCAAACCGGCACCGGCAGTGGAAACCAGCGCTGAAACAACTGACACCAAAGATTCTTACTCTTCGAATCAGAGTGAAAATGCAGAATACGATGCAGCGGTGAACCTCATTCTGAAAGAGAAGAATTACGCCGGTGCAACGGATGCTTTCAATGCATTCTTAGCTAAGTATCCAGACTCAATCTATACCCCAATGCGCACTACTGGCTGGGTCAGCTCTATTTCTCTAAGAGCGATTTTGCCGCTGCGAAAAAGAACTTACTGCTGTAAGCCAAGTTCAGAAATCCAGCAAACGCGCAGATGCCTGCTTAAACTGGGTATGATTGCCGAGAAAGAAGGCGATAAAGCGGGTGCCAATGCATTGTTTACCCAGGTTGTAAAAGAGTACCCTGGAACGACAACGGCAAAACAAGCTGAAAAGCAATTGAGCCAATAAGTCAGTCCCTTATCTTGAAAGCCAGCATTCTGCTGGCTTTTTTCGTTTTCATCTCCTGAATTTCCAATTGGGGTATTAAGGGTGAACATTCGGCATTAAGGGGGGTATAATGATCGGATTGCAAGCAACACTGAGTAGGTTGATGAGCCAGATAATTAATACTGCGGAGTCAGTATACCCATTTCCTCCCAAGCCGGAGGTGCTGTCCGAAAAGCAAAAATCGGACTATATCGCCAGTATCAAATCACTGCTGAAGGAAAAAGATGCAGTGATGATAGCGCACTACTACACCGACCCTGAGATACAGGCGTTGGCGGAAGAAACAGGCGGTTTCGTGGGCGATTCACTGGAAATGGCGAAGTTTGGCAACAAACATCCAGCCAAAACTTTGTTGGTCGCCGGTGTACGTTTCATGGGGGAAAGCGCCAAGATCCTTACGCCGGAAAAAACCGTGTTAATGCCAACATTGGACGCAGAGTGTTCGTTGGATTTGGGATGTCCTGAAGACAGGTTTACCGCGTTCTGTGACGCGCACCCTGACCACACAGTTGTGGTGTACGCTAACACATCAGCAGCGGTGAAAGCACGTGCAGACTGGGTTGTGACGTCTTCTATTGCGCTAGAGATTGTCGAACATTTGGACGCCGAAGGTAAGAAGATTATCTGGGGTCCAGACCGTCACCTTGGCTCATACATCGCGCAAAAAACTGGCGCAGAGATGTTGTTGTGGCAAGGCGAGTGCGTGGTGCACGATGAGTTTTCCGCCAAAGCTTTGAAAGATATGAAAGCCCTGTATCCTGATGCGGCGATCCTGGTTCACCCTGAATCACCCGCCAGTGTGGTGCAGCTTGCCGACGCTGTAGGTTCAACTAGCCAGCTTATCAAAGCGGCAAAAGAGCTTCCCCACAAGCAAATGATTGTGGCCACAGACAAAGGCATCTTCTTTAAGATGCAGCAGGTCGTGCCGGATAAAGAGTTGATTGAAGCGCCAACAGCAGGTGCAGGTGCTACTTGTCGAAGCTGTGCACATTGTCCGTGGATGGCGATGAATGGCTTAAAAGCCATTGAGCGGGCGCTACGTGATGGTGGCGAAGAGCACGAAATTCATGTTGATGAGGCTGTGCGTGTGAAGTCTCTGGTGCCACTCAATCGAATGCTCGATTTTGCGGCGTCATTGCAACTGCAAGTTAAAGGCAACGCGTAACGCCTTGTTTCGTGTGTACTGAAAAACGAGTAGACTCAAATCGGTTTAGAATGAAAGGCGGGTAAAATAACCGCCTTTTTTGTTGCCAAAATATGGAAAGAAAAAATGGCTCAGACAATGTTAACGGTAGGGTTGCCACTCGCGCTGGCCTGGATGATGTTTTGTGTTGGCCTGACTCTGTCAGTCGCGGATTTTAAGCGAGTATTACAATATCCTGGCAAGGTAGGGGCAGGGTTATTGGCGCAACTGGTCGGTTTACCCATCATCGCGTTCGCCTCATTCAGATATTTGCTCTGCCACCCGTCGTTGCTGTTGGCCTATGGATCCTGGCATTGGCGCCGGGCGGTGCTTCTTCAAATGCTATCAGTCATCTCGCCGGAGGAGATTCTGCCCTCTCGATTACCATGACAGCGATAAGCAGCCTTATTATTCCCTTTAGCCTACCTTTGCTGTTGCCACTGGTTGTGCCAGAGGTGTCCGCGACCTTGCCCATTAAAACAGCGATATTACAGTTGGTGATGGTGACGCTGTTGCCTGTTTTGCTGGGTATGGCATTAAATCACCGCTGCCGCTCAGCCCGTTTTGAAAGGTTTGCCGAATTTGCTGGACGCACTGCGTTGTGGGCACTGTTTTTTACCGTTGCTGTAACGCTGGCTGCCAATACCAAGGTTTTCTACCAGTTGTTTTCTGTGGCATCCGTAGCAGTGCTGTCTCTTTGCTTGCTGGGAATGGGGTTAGGCGCTTTAGTGGCAAAAGGTTTCGGTGAGGATGGTATTCTTGCCAAAACACTGTCGATTGAAGTGGGCATCCAAAATGCGGGAACCGCCATATTTGTTGCTGTTGTTCAGCTTAAACAGCCAGAACTGGCTCTGACCCCTTTGCTTTATGGCGTCTTAATGAATATTCCGGTTGTTGTGCTCATCGCACTGCACCGCAGACGCCAACTTTCTTCATAAAAAAGCCGCTGATTTCAGCGGCTTTTTTCAACCAGTCTTAGCGAAGTTGCCAAACGCGGCAGGTCTTGCCTTTGATTTTACCTGAGGTGAGCTTCTTCAGCGCTTTTTTCGCGACATCACGCTTTACAGCTACGTAGGAGCGGTAATCAGTCACTTTGATTTTACCCACCTCTTTCCCTTCAATGCCGTTTTCACCGGTTAGGGCACCGAGAATGTCACCCGGACGTACCTTGCTTTTCTTACCCGCTTCAATATGAAGCGTCACCATCTCTGGTGTACGCGGGGCATTGCGAAGCACAGAATCATCCGGCAAGGCTTCTGATTTGATATCGCGTTCCAGGTAGTCTTCCAGAAGGGCAGTTTTGTAGCCATCTTCAGGGCCAAAGAAAGTATAAGCTGCGCCTTCGCTACCTGCGCGGCCAGTACGGCCAATACGGTGAATGTGAACTTCTGTATCGTAAGCCATGTGGTAGTTAATTACCGCATCAAGGGCTTCGATATCAAGACCGCGGGCAGCAACGTCAGTGGCCACCATGATGGTCACGCTCTTGTTGGCAAACTTGAGCAGCATCTGGTCGCGGTCACGTTGCTCAAGATCGCCATGCAGGGCAACCACAGAGAAACCGTCGTTTTCGAGAACCGCAGCAACATCTTTAACGTCACGTTTGGTATTACAGAATACAACCGCGCTTTCAGGCTGGTGCTTTAGAAGCAGCAAACGCAACGCATGCATACGCTCCCGGTTGTTTTCACATTGGTAGAAGTGCTGTGAAATCGTATTGCTGTCGTGGTTGGATTCCACTTTTACCATGGTTGGTTTCACCATGATTTGTTGCGCTATCTTTTCAATCTGAGCAGGGTAGGTGGCACTGAACAACAGGGTTTGGCGCGCTTTAGGCACTTCGGCAAAAATCGCGTCCAACGCTGGCTGAAAGCCCATTTCCAGCATGCGGTCAGCTTCGTCCAGAATCAGTGTATTCACTTCTTCAAGCGATAGACGGCCTTTTTCCATATGATCAAGAATACGCCCTGGAGTACCTACAATAATGTGCGCACCGTGCTCCAAAGAGCCAATTTGTGGACCAACGGGTACACCGCCACACAGCGTCAGTACTTTAATGTTGTGGATACCACGCGCCAGCTTTCGGATTTCAATGGCAACTTGATCAGCCAGTTCACGTGTTGGGCAAAGTACCAGAGACTGAATGCGGAAGCGTTTTACATTCAATCGGTTAAGCAGTCCAAGAGCAAATGCAGCGGTTTTTCCTGACCCGGTCTTACCTTGAGCGATAACGTCCTTGCCCTCAAGTATTGTTGGAAGGCTCTGAGCTTGAATCGGCGTCATGATCGCGTAGCCAATGTCATTGAGCGTAGAAAGCAATTCAGCTTTCAGAGGTAGGTTTGAAAATACTTGAGTACTCAAAGGAAGTATTCCGCAAGTTGGGCCAGTAAAAGTGGCGTGTGGATTAAGGGCGGGGACTATAACAGGAAATCATGTCCTTTTATATACAAAAAGCGGCACAAGGCCGCTTATTGCCAAAAGGCGTGTAGCAACAAGACGGATTATTGTTGTTCTGCCAATTGTTGTGCACGCATAGTCAGGCCGCACAGCATGACAGGCATGCCGTTAAAGATCTCTTCAAATTGTGCCAAATCAGCTGCACCTTGTGTTTCCATTACTGCCAAAGCAGATTCTGGATCGAACAGAAGCTGATGGAAAGCAGAACACCGCCTAACAGCGCGTTTTCCGGTGAATCTTCTGGCATCAAGGTTTCCCAGTCATCACGGGTCAACGTCCAACCTTGAAGCATGCCTTCACAGTATTCGCGCGTCTCTTCGTTGACGATTTCACTTTCACTCAATGAGCAGGCTTCTGGCCATTGCCATTCATTTGATAGCAAAGCGCCACGCTTTTCGTTCCACATAGCGACAATGATGTTGGCGTATTGCTCAAGTTGCTCATGTGAAGTAAATGGTGATTCTTCTTCGCCACCCCACATAAATGCCAGCCATTCGCTAGGGTCGATCATATGCGGCGCTGCAGCCATTGCAGTTACAAAGCTTCAGTTTGCATTGCTGATAGCAACGCTGACTCAAATTCATTTTCGGTAATAAACTGGGAAAGCGAGATAGACATGGAACACTCTTAGCTGAAATTGAAGAATACATTCTATCAGTGCTCACCAAAATTTGAGAGTGAAATGCCTAACTTCGTCTGATCCGCGAACAATGCGTTTGAAACTTAATCACTTGCGTCAACTTTTCGGAAATTTTATTGACCTTAAGTCCGTGCTTCCCTATAGTAGCGCCCCGTTGGGACGCAAAGTCCAACGAACAATATGGTGAGGTGTCCGAGTGGCTGAAGGAGCACGCCTGGAAAGTGTGTATACGGCAACGTATCGAGGGTTCGAATCCCTCCCTCACCGCCATATTCAAAACCCGAGCAGAGATGCTCGGGTTTTCTCGTTTTGGGCTTACAAAAACTCGAGTCTGTTGAGTGGATAGGCGTCCTATTGCTCGTTGCTAACACTTGCTCTATTTGGTCTGAAACTGCTTTTTTCTTTTGAGACGGAGTAGCCACCTCTTGGCATTTTGCTAACAATGCAGGCTAAGCTCATTGCTATCAAAAAGAGAGAAACATTGGCAGCGGGGCGCAAATTGAAGTCGACTGAAATGTGGATCAGCATCGCCAATATTGCCATAAAGCAACCGAGTGACGTTCCCTTCATCAAGGCACTTTGGCGAGTTGCCAGAGTTTTTATTGATATCACCAATACATATAACACTGGCAAGACGAGCAGTAATGAAGCGATAAGGCATATTCGATAACAAACTGAATATATTCGTTATGCGCATGGTCTACGAAAACGGGAATGTTCTGTTGATGGTAGGCAGGAAATATACTGTAAAAACTGCCTGCGCCTGTTCCTACTAAGGGGAAGTCCTTAATTGCCTCCATGCTCCATGCAAAAATATCAGGCCTGGCTTCTTGTTCTATGACCGTATTTGTAATCCGCTCTTTCACTTTTTCAAGGCCAAATATAGCGCCCATTATCAGCGCATCAATGACGAGCAAACTGGTCATCAGCAGAGTGAGAACTTTCGGTCTTTGTTTGTATGCGATAAAAGCCAATACAGCACCAGAGACTGTCACTATTACCAGTGCGCTATTTCCCATCCTTGACCGTGTCATTACCAGTGCAATAACCATAATAATGAGGCAAAGCCGCACCAGTAGTTTTGGGCTTAGCAGAGTTAAAACTAACCGTTTTAGGCGCAAGTTCCAATCTTTCGTTCTATCAACGGACAGCTGAGAGATAATACAGCCTAACCCCATCGAGATAGCCAGAAGGAGATAGTTGGCGAGGTGGTTTCGATAGACAAATGAGCCATTGGCACCGTTATTGACAGGAAATCCGAAAACAGGGCTCTCTTTTAAATCAGACAGCACCAACATTGCTGCATAAAACGCCTGTAAGGTACCACTAAGAACAATGGCATAAAGGACAGCAGTGACTCTTGAGCGGGAGCTTACTGTGCATGCGACGTTTAATATGAGTAAAACATAGGAAATTCCTAGCCAGAGTGATATTTCAGTTTGAGCTGGATCTAACGAAGTGGGATAGCGACCGTCACCGACGTAAGAATAAGCCTCGGCAGCAGCAGGTGAGATAGTCCTGAGTACCTCAAGTGGTAAAGGTACTAATTGTAGTGCTGTGACAAATTGAAATAACAGTAGCGGCACGATAACTGGGATGAGTGGTTTTAATCTATCGACCGGAAGTGAATAACGGTAGGCCCAACACAGAAGGAGGGTTTGGAGCACAATTGAAGATTGAAAAAGTGACCAAGCCCAAGGTCTGTTTCCACCTAAGGGGATAGGTATCCATATGATCAGCGCTATCAGAAGAATAAAGCTCAACTTCTCACTACGGCTAGCTACTGTAACCACTTGTCACACTCCAATAATGTGATGGGGTGGAGGTTATCCACCCCAGAATTCATCAGTTTGGTGAAGCTAAGCCGCCGCCACCACCGCCAGTACCGCCACTGCCTACGCCAGGAGTAACAGGTGCTACAGGTGGGGCTGGTGGGGTCACTTCAGTAGCTGGAGCTTCAGTGTCTGCGCCAGGCTCCGGTGCGTTAGGGTTACCTGCTGCAGTCGCAATATCTTGTAAGGCTGTTGGGTCGACTCCATTGACCAGTGCAACGCCAATAATTTCTTCCACGTTGTTTGACACGCTTATTGCGCTTTGCACAATGTCTGTTGCTGATTGTGGACTTTGCTGAATAGCATCAGCGACGATTTCGCTTGCAGATTCAGGGCTGGCTTGAACGGCGGCAGTCACCACAGCAGAAGCTATGGATGGAACAACCGCGATAGCTTTGGATGCGACGGAAGCAACATCTTGTTTTGCAGCAATGGCCGCAATGTTGATCAACGCTGCGCCTTGATCCGGCACCGCGATAATGGCAGTCGCGACAATCGCGCCCACATTTTCTGGGCTCGCTTTCGCTGCTGCATCAACGATGACCGAAGCCAGTGCTGGGGCGGCAACCAAGGCGCTCAGTGTAATGTCTGCACTTTTCTCTGGTGCCTGACGAACAATTTTTTCAACAATTTCTGATGCCTTGTCCGGTGCTAGCGGGACAACAAAACTCACTATGTCAGCGGCTTTTTCAGGGTTATTTGCCACAAGTTGCTGCGTGACATCACCCAAAAGTTCGGGGGCATCACTGGCAACGGTTAGCAATATTTCTTGCTGTGTCATTCCATCAGCTTGTGCTTGATTAACGATTGCAACGACATCAGCACCTGATACCAGATCGTCACTTAATGCTGCATAAGCGGTGAGTGACGTTGAAGCAAGTGCCGTTGCCAATACGAGCTGTTTAATCTTCATCGTGATTTCCTTTTCAAATTTCACTCGTGACAACTTCTTGAGTGGTATGTGTAACGTCAACTTTTGTTGGTATAAATCCTGGGCAGCACGAATAGATTTCGGCTGGACGGTCAATAAAAAGTGTATTGGCGCGACGTGTTCCTGAAATTTCAGTCACGCACTCATAAGCATCAGAAAGCCGAACCGGACGCGATGTTAAGTTGTGGGCATCACTGGCCACCCATGAAACTTTATTTTCTCTTACCATTTGGAGAGCAAATTGCTTTGCATCTTCCCTAAACCTCCCGAGGAGTGATCCGGCGGTGATTTGGAATTCGCAGCCGAGCTTTTCAAACTTGAGCATGTCTAGCGGGTTATTCTGCCAATATCGATAGCGCTCAGGGTGAGCAATCACAGGAATAATATTTTGCTCTATAAGACGCTGACAGATTGCAAAAGCGCCATGCGGGTAATGCACAGTAGAGAGCTCAAGTAATAAATGATATTTACTGCCATCATACGAAAGCCATGGCACAACTCCGCACTCTATCCAGTTAAACAGCTCCGGACAGAGGCGTATCTCAGCCGCAAACTTTAATGGGAATGAATGTCCTGTTTGGCTTATGTACTCACTCAATAATTCAGTTGATTTTCGAATTTTGTCTATATGGTTATCAAACCTTCCCGGATTAATATGAGGTGTTGCAATGATTGCTTCGATTCCATCTTTCTGCGCGGAATCAAACATAGCCAAAGACTCTTGCAGTGATTTAGAACCATCATCCAGATTTGGCAGGATATGGCAGTGAGTGTCAATCATCACAAGGCACCTTCACATTGCGCCCAGTCACAACCAAATAACGACAAATATCAGCTTTTCTGGGAGAGTTATTAATTATCGGGACGTATAGGTTTCGGATTCTGCTGTGCTCTGCGCCTCTCAACAGGTAGTTGATCGTTGCCGACTTTCTTTTGGAGTCCAGTGAATCCCACGCGCCAAAGCCAACTTCTACATGCGTGAGATAGGTTTCTGTTTCCTGGTTTCCAAATTGTTCTGAAAGAGCAAGCCAGCTACTTGGGTTTTTCCCAAGGTAATAATCAATTTTCGCTAGTGTCGTCAGTGAATTAGACCACGTAGGACGGAGCGAAAATGCCGAAAGTGCATATTGCTCAGCACGCACCAGATATTCGGGGCGATGATTGCCATCGAAGATGGATTTCCAAATATAAACTGATGTAGCCAACGACAAATAGTGAGGATGACCAGGGTGTAATTCCAAAATAGTGTCGAGCAGTTGTTCTGCATTTTGCATATCGTCGTCGGAGACGTGTTGTTGCAATCGGTAAGCGTTTTGCCAACGAGCCAGGTTATGCTCGAGGCATACGACGCTACGTTTGCCATGCCGAAGCGAACACTGTGAGTTAAAACACTAAGGCATAAAACCGCTAAGGACAAAAGCAACGCGTAACGACAAAAATTATTTAACAGGCGGTGACGGAGTATCAAGACGCAGATGCTCCGTAGTAGCATTGTATTCGCCATAGTAGCCGGTTCCTTGATGTTGCTTGCCCGCGACTCTATTTAGTATGACCCCATCAAGGTTTATCTTGTGTTGTACAAATTTACCGATGGTTTTCTTAACCTGTTCTGAGCGTGTTTGGTTAGCTTTAATAACGACAACGGCACCGCCACATAAGTCGGAGACGACAAGGGCATCACTAAACAATAGTGCCGGAGGCGTATCGATAACAATCCTGTCGTAACGTTTGCTCATTGAATCAAGAAGCGCTTTAAATTTGTCAGAGGAAAGCACTTCTAAAGGATTCGGTGGAATCATCCCCGCTGGTAGTACATCAACATTCGACTGCTCATCATGAAAGATACATGTATCAATATCTTGGTTCATCAAAAGGTGGTTTGTTAGTCCCTGCTGACTGTGTGTTGCGCCGAAACGGAAAGCCAAAGAGGGTTTCCTTAAATCTGCATCAATCAACAATACCTTTTCCATTGTTGCCAATGAGCTTGCGATGTTTATTGCTGTTGTTGTTTTACCTTCGCTTGGGAGCGAAGAAGCAACAGCGAGCAATTTCCGGGATTGATTCATTTGATTAAGTAACAAAGATGTCCGTATCTGGCGAAAGGCTTCTGCGAAGGAAGCATTGTCCTGGTCAAAGAACGCATCGGGTGGAATGTCTTTTTTCTTAAATCGTTTGGCTTTAATTGCGGGGATAGTACCAAGGGGGGCGATACCCAATTTTTCCTCTACATCCTCTGATTTTTCAAAGGACTGTTTGAATGCTTCAATCAAGAGTGAGAAGGCCACTGCCACCATTAGACCTAACAATGCGGCAAGAACAACAATCAACTTTTTCTTTGGTTTGGAAGGTACCAAAGGTTGCAACGCTTCGTCGGTAAATCTGGCATTTACTGGGGTGAAATCGCTGGTGGCATTTGTCTCTTTTTGACGGGTTAAAAACAGGTCATACAGCTCGCGGTTTGTCTTTACTTCCCTTTTTAGGACATCGTATCTCGCACGTTTAACAGCAATAGATTGGAACTCGTCTTTCTTGTCTGTCATCTCCCTTCTGAGTGCAGATTCAAGCTCACGCGCGCTTTGTAGCTCTTTCTCAATACCATTAGCCAGCTGTGTGAGGAACTTTTCCGAACGTTCTTGAATGGCTTTATGTTGCGCCATGGCCTGAACCATTTTGTCATGCTTGGGGCCGTATCGTTTGGAAAGCTCTGTGATACGTTCTTCAATATCAGTCTCAGAAGCCAACAATCCTCTAACTTGAGGGTGGTTGGCAATTTCTGACACGGATGCAAGACTGGAAATGTCTGTGTCTTTGTTTGCTTTTAGAACGGCATATAGTGACTCTGCGGCAACGCGTCGATCTCTGGCTTCAGACAGGCGCAGAGTCAGTGTTTCGAGCTCGGTGGTTGTTAGGTTATCAATGCCGCTTGAGTCGATGAGCCCCTCTTGAGTGAGGAATCTTGTGAGATTACTTTCTGATCTCTCAAGTTGATGACGCAGCTCCTCGGCACGCTTTGTCAGCCATGCGGACGCTTCCTGAGTAGCGGTAATACGGGCATCAAGGTTTTGTTCTATGTAAGATTGACCGACAGTGTTTGCAACCTTTGCAGCCAGTTTCGCATTGAAAGAGGTAAAGCTGATTCGTACCAGTTGTGTTTTACCGACGGCAGAGACAGATAATTTGCTATTGAAATTGTTGAGTACTCTTTGACGAATGATCTCGTTTTGCGTCTCGAAGTCGACAGTCGTCCTGTCGGAAAAAACAGCCTTATAAATGGGAAGTGACTGATAGATTTGCTTGAGTTTGTCTCGCCATGTTGGTTCAGCGTTGGGATCAACACCATTAAACTCGACAAGCTCATCCAAATTTAGCTCTTGTATGACCCGTTCCGCTAACGCATTAGATTTGAGTACTTCCAACTGTGTCAGGAAATATTCCTGTTTGCTGCTGTCAATACCGACCACATCTTCAATAGATACTGTATTTTTCTTTTGTGTTTCAATAAGAATGGTTGCTGTGGCGGTATATTGAGGCTTAATTGAATAAACCAGCAGTGTTGCCAGTGCAGTTACTATTACTGTAAACACAATAATGCTAAGGATGTTTCTTTTTATTATTGAGAAGAGATTTCTCAGGTCGATTTCATCCGACGCAGTATTATTTGTAATGTCGTGCACTCTTTAATCCCTTAAAACACGTTTTTAGAAAAAGCTCTGGTCGATAACAATAATGTCGCCAGGCTTAACTGTTGCATCTAGTGAGGCTGTTTTAGTGGTTTTCCTGTTTGACTGACTAGAGGTGACTTGAATTTTTCCTTTCGCTGCGCGGTCGGTAAAACCTCCGGCCAAAGCAATGGCTTTTTCGACAGTAAGCCCTGGTTGGTAGTTGTATCCCCCTGGCTTCTTCACTTCGCCATTGACATAGATATGCCGAAAAGTGGTGACATTTACCCTCACTTTAGGATTGATCAGGTAGTCACCTTCCAGACCTTGGCGAATCAAATCTTTGAGTTGGTTGACTGAAAGTCCTGACGCAGTGAGCTGGCTAGGTAGGGGTAGTCAAATGAGCCACTAGAGTCCAGCATGAACTCAATAGATAGGTCATCCTCGCCGTATACTTGTATGTTAATGGCATCACCAGGACCCAGAACGTAATTGCTCACGCCTGATGCGAAGGAAAATGGAGCAAAAAAAGAGTCAGGATTAAAGCAAATAGTTTATTACTTCGAATTCCTATTCCTAAATACATCGTTATCCCCAATTAATTACAAAGATATGGTTAGTGCAGAGAAGAAAACAGTTTGGTCGTAACCCACACCAGATTGGGTTGACTCTTTGTCCGTGATGTCTACACCAAATGACAAACTCATCCATCGTCTAAAATCATAATTGGCAGAAATACCATAGGTATGGGTTTTATCGAGCCGGCTTCCTTTGTTGTAGTCCTCATCGTTGAAACGGTAACTAGCGCGGGTACTGAATCTATCCATCCAAGCATGCTGCCAGTAGACACCATATTTTGTTGTGTCGTTATAGCCACTAATTGCGCTGGGATCCTCTGCGATCTTACTGGTATCTAAACCAATGATGGCGTAATCGGTAGGGCTCCAAGTGAAGCCTACATTCCAACTGAGACTTGAAAAGTCCGCTGAACTGTTTTCGAAGCGCTTGTCCTGCATCCCGATCTTCGCAAACCCTGATGTTTTTCCTGTTACATCCCAATTTGCACCAACGTAATAAAGCGTTAAATGATTGTCTTGTCCGCTGCTGAAAGGGTAACGGGTTTCGGTATTCTTGATTTCAAAAACAGTGTTAAAAGCCCGGTTGGTTTTTACTCGCAATTCACCTGCAAGCTCAATGGAATCGTAATCTTTAAACCTTGATGATCTAGCTGCATTGATACCGGTTAGATTTCGGTAGTTTGTATACGTAACATTTTCGTAGCCTGCGCTCAGTGCGAGTTGCCCTTTTGCATCATCGGCGCCATACGTATATTTTCCGTTCGCTGTTTCGCGATCATATTCGATAGGATCAGTGAGCTGGTTTCCCAGGCCTTCAGAGAGTCCTTCACCACGAGATTCGTGCTCATGGCCGTAACCTAGATCGATGTCGACTTTATGCCTTATGCCTAAATTAATTGTGCTACCAGCCAGCGCATAATAATCAAGATAGTCATCTTCATGACTACTTGTGAACTGCCCTAACGAAGCGCCCAATGTAGAGTAGAAAGTGTGGTTCCTGAATTCGCCAGCGACATTGATCGAGGGTTCTACGGTATAGACGAAAGAAGAAATTTTGTTGCTGTCGTCACTTAGGCTCGAAATGTTATCGTCATGCTAACGCCCAAGGTCACGATTGGTGTAGCGGCGAGCCCGTTTTCGAACACGTAAGGGGCCGGCTGAACAGCAGCGAAGCTCTGAAAGGAAAGGAGAAGCGGGGTGATAGCCAGTATTGTTATTTTGCCAATATTCTTTACTGAATTGGCCGAATTTGCTGCTTGCACTTGGAAAATCCCTTATTAAATATGTGTTTTATTTGAAGCAATGATTTGGACATTAAAGAACCCAGCTTTGCCAAGTGCAGCGCCGGGTAATTACCACGAATAAAATGCAGCTTGTTTTTTACTCGTTAGTTTGAAAATCCGATGCAAGGCTATATCTAAATTATTCGGCAGTCATTTAATAAAAATAGATGGGGGATTATGTGTGCAAATATTAATGGCAGAAATATTTCAATTTCCATTTATAGCGATGTGGCACGCATATTCGGGTGTTTAAATGATACAATTGATATTAGTGTCCAGAGTGAGTGTGCTTCCAACATTGGTATCGGCAACAAAACAATGTTGCAGACAGATAGAGCAACTGCTTGTCTTGTGAGCAATTGAATCTCTTGCGCGCTTCAGCCTATTGACGCTACTGATTGAAATCCCTATAGTAGCGCCCCATTGAGACGCAAAGTCTAACGAACAATATGGTGAGGTGTCCGAGTGGCTGAAGGAGCACGCCTGGAAAGTGTGTATACGGCAACGTATCGAGGGTTCGAATCCCTCCCTCACCGCCATATTTGAAACCCGAGCAGAGATGCTCGGGTTTTCTCGTTTTGAGCTTATGGAAAGCGAAATCTTGTGGGAGGGTGAGAAGCCTCGACAGGGTTCGCACAGCGGCGAAGCCGCGCAACGTCGGCTTGCCGACGGCCCCGAAGGGGTGAGGAGTGAAATGACGAATAATCCCTCCCTCACCGCCATATTCGAAACCCGAGCAGAAATGCTCGGGTTTTCTCGTTTTGAGCTTATGGAAACGGGCTAAACAATCTTTATGCCCGGCGGCATTAAGCGCTCCGGTGTCAGCAGGACACTTTCAGATTCATCTTCTGTTTCCGCGCACAGCAACATACATTCTGAGGTCTCTTCGCGCATCTTGGCTTTAGCGAGGTTGCAGAGTACGACAACCTGTTTCCCCAATAACTCCTCCTCGGTGTAATAAGGCACCAGGCTTGTGACGGTCTGTAGTGTCTTCTCACCAATATCGATTTTAACGATATAAAGCTTGTCAGCGTTTTGATGACGTGCGACGTCGATGATTTTCCCTGTGCGAATGTCTAACTTTGCAAAGTCCGAGTAAGCGATAGTGTCCATAAATAAAAATCCAGTAAAAGTTTACTAAAACTGGCTAACAACACTATCAGGCGACTAAACAAATGCAAGTGGGGGAGATCTCATTTCAAGAAATGTCTTTTCTATTGAGAGAGTTAATAGCATTTAAGCTTTTGTGGTTCGATGTTTTGCGAATCTGGGGAGAGGGCTTAGTGAAGGGGAGGAACAGAGCACATCCTTATGCCTAGGCGTTTTAAAGTACGCCACCCCAGTACATTGCATTGAACAGGGTGAAGGCTACTGTGGCACTGATCAGTGCTACCATTGGACCATAGTTTGCTACACGTTTTGTGACTTTGGTGATCATTTCGTACTCCTCGCAAAAGTTGCGCGAATTATGCACAAAAGTGTGATCTGTTTCAATAGTGTTCAGTGGCTACTTATGAACTTTTTTAACCACAAGTGGTGATACATCAGCGTAAGCTGGTTACAAAAAAGGGCAGGTTAAAAACCTGCCCTTGATATCCCTATTCCTGTGCTTACGCGAATGCGTCTTGCAGTGGTGGAACAACTTGTTTTTTGCGGCTCAGCACGCCGTCCAGCCATACACGGCCGTTTTCTGTTTCTTTACCGTAGGCGCGTTCAACAACAGCAACGTCATCAGAAATAACCAGCAGTTCAGAGCCTTCTTTCATGATGTCAGTCAGAAGCAGCATTACAGTGTGGCGGTTGCCTTCTTCTTTCAGTACAGCAATGTCGGCTTCCAGCTCTGCTTTGATCTCATCAAACACAGACAGGTCAACAACTTCCAGTTGGCCGATACCAACCAAGTTACCGTTCATATTGAAGTCTTTGTAATCACGCATTACCAGATCACGGATTGGCGTGCCTGCAACTGCAGATTTCACGTTGAACATTTCCATGCCCAGCGCTTCGAAATCTTCAATACCTGCGATTTTCGCCAGGTCTTCTACACAACGAATGTCAGCGGTAGTACAAGTCGGTGACTTGAAGATAACCGTGTCGCTCAGGATCGCACACAGCATAATACCTGCGATTTCTTTTGGAATTTCAACGCCGTAGAAATCGTACATCATTTTGATAACGGTGTTTGAACAACCAACAGGACGGATCCAGCACTCCAGCGGGGTAGAGGTGGTCAGGTCGCCCAGTTTGTGGTGGTCAACAATACCAACAATTGTTGCGTCAGCGATGTCGTCTGGTGCTTGAGTCAGTTCTGAGTGGTCGACGATGTAAACTTCTTCGCCCGCGTAGCTCAGTTTCAGCTCTGGCGCTTCGAAGCCAAAACGCTCCAGAATGAACGCGGTTTCCGGAGAAACGTCGCCCAAGCGAGTTGCTACTGCTGGTTCGCCGATTTGGTTTTTCAGATAGGCAAGTGCGATTGCACCACAGATTGAATCAGAGTCTGGGATCTTATGACCCACTACATACATTGGCATAGTTTGCTCTCGTCATGCTCATGTTTAAATTTCGGCGCATTTTACCAGAGTGACCTCAAAAGTACATTCGTCGTTTGGTGTAGATAACCTAGTTGATGTCAATGAATTCGACGTAACTTGATGTTGATTTCATTGGGTTTGGATAAAAAAAGCGCTGCATTTGCAGCGCCAAGGAGGAGGCTATTTCAGTGTTGTTTTAGAGGTCTCGCATCAGTATCTCTAGTTCTTCTGCGGCCTCGTCAATTAGATGCTCCAGTTCCCGGGCATCATCATTGGCAAGTGGGAGTTGCCAATGAACAGGTTTGCCATTTGACGTATGTTTGCCGACCAGTTTTGTGACCCGGCCGCTGCGTTCGAACCGTAAATGCTCGAACTCTGCAGTGTGGCTTTGTTTTTGACTTGGAATTTCCACTTCCAATAATCCCGTAGGATTAACCTGGACGTGAGCGTGAAGTTGCTTGGTATCTTTTAAAAGATATTTCCTATGTCGTGCCAGCATAACGTTTTCCCCATGCATCATCCTATGTGCTCTTTGAGTGTAGACTCACGAAAAGGCGTGCAGAGTGCTAAATGTCACGTTATAACGCGAATTATTCGCAAGATTATGAGTTAAAAACAGATCTTTTTTCTCGCATTTAATACGGTAATTTTTTGTGAATTTTACATGTTTTACGGCATAAAAAAGCCCGAGCAGTGCTCGGGCCATGTCGTCAAATTGCTTGGGCGATTTTGTTTAACGTCGATCGAATTGATGCGAGATCTTCGTTTGAAATCGTGGTGTTAACGACGGTTTGATGTTGCTCATCGGCTTGCTTTAACAGGCTGGCCAGCTCCATACCTTTGTCTGTCAACGTCAGGATTTTGGAACGTCGGTCGTGAATATCATCACGTCGATATACGATGCCATCCAAAACAAGTCCTTGAACTACGCGACTCACTTTGGATTTTTCACTTGCCAAGTAGGATAAGCCCATCAACTCACCCTGTCTTAGTTCACCTTTTTCTGCCACTGCTGCAATAGTAATTGCCTGCTCAGAACTTAATGCCACACCCTGTTGCTCAAGCCAATCATGACGGCACTTTGCCGCTTTCAGCGCAACCAGTCTACACAGAAAACTGAGTTCCGATTGAATATACACGTTTATCACTATTGTTATTCGAGTTATTAGTGGGCGCATATTACATTCAGAATCAAAAGTAAGTCTAATCTGCTGGGCAATATCAGATTGAAACCAAATTGACCAGCGCTAATTTTGAACGATCACCGTAAGCATATGAAACAAAAAGAAATGCACTATGTGATAATTTTACACTGGTCTCATAAATGAGATATGCACCATGTTTTCTCGGTCACAAAACAACCGATGGCGCTTGCTTTGCGACCTATTGTCAATTTAGCAGGCTTATTTTAAGAAACAAATAATTTGTAATAGATTGTAAATACTTGATTATTATAAGTGCATTTTTGGTCTTGCCTACAAATCCAGCGCTTTTACAGCAAAGGGCTAAACATGTAAAAGAACTGCTCAACCGGTCGGTTCAGCAGGGAGCGTTTGGCCCAGTCATCCTGATTAATCAGTGTTGAGTTGAGGATATAGGATTCATGAAGTGCAGTAATATCTGCGCAAAACTCTGGATCATCGACGCACAGTGTCAGCTCAAAATTAAGCCAAAGACTACGCATGTCCAAATTTACTGTGCCGATGAGGCAAAACTTGCTGTCTACCATGACCGACTTCGTGTGGAGGAGGCCACCGTTAAATCGATAAATATTGATACCGGCGCGTAGCATATCGTTAAAAAATGAGCGGCTGGCCCATTCCACCATCAAGCTATCATTTTTTGCTGGCACAATAATGTTAACGGTCACACCGCGTTGAGCCGTCGTTTGGAGAGCGCTGAGTAAGCTTTCACTGGGCACCAAATAAGGTGTGGTAATTGTCAGACATTTTTTGCTTGATGAATGGCCAGCATAAGTACTTGCTGGATGATACCGTCGGGCATACCGGGTCCTGACGGGGCGACCTGCACCGAGTGATTGGCATGGCGATGTTCAGAAATTAGGGTGCACTGCGGCAGTTCTGGCAAATAGCGAAGTCCGGTTTCAACTTCCCAGTCCCAGGAAAAAATGCTGTTCAACACAGGTACAGCAGGGCCTTCGGTTCGAACCATAATGTCCACCCATTGGCCACGCCCGCATTTTGTTTGAAAAAACGTGGGTCGACCAAATTCATTGAACCTGTGTAGCCAATCTTGTTGTCGATGACGACAACTTTTCTGTGTTGGCGGATATCAAGCCTTCTCAGGAACATACGGGCTGGGCTTACAGCCAAGCTTCAATCAATTCAACGCCGGCTTTCCGCATTACATCAGGCCAGTGGCTTCGGAAAAACGTTTTACTGCCAGCAGAGTCGAGCAATAACCGCACTGTTACGCCACGTTTTGCTGCTTCACAAACAGCCTGTGCGACGTCGTCAGCGTGTCCGCCAGGATGCCAGATGTAGAACACCATATTAACGGAGTGCTCAGCGTTTCTCACATCATTGGCGATGTTGCGTAAAATATCTGCAGTTTCTTTGAATAATGTAAGTTGGTTGCCCGCGAGTGCAGGAATGCCTGCCCGGCGCAGACATAAGTCATGCACAGGACGAGCCAGGAAACTTGATGTTGGGGGCGATGCGCTTCACATTCATTGACTGTCTCCATCCATTCGCCATAAGGGGCAAACATCGCTTTGGCTCGCTCGGCACGCTTCCTTCCCAGATTCAGTTCTCCGAAAAGCAAGTAGAGGATCACACCGACAATAGGGATGATGTAAATAATCATCAACCACGCAATAGAAACACCAAGGGCGCGACGTTTTAGAACCACACGGATAGTGACACCGGCAATTAACAGCCAGTAAAAGAAGATGCTAGCCCAGACAATAAACTGATAAATCTTTTCCATTTCAATCCACTTAGCTCGGATGAAACTCCAATATAGAGGGTTAGGTGACTCGATGCACCGAAATTAATGTCACAAATTCGCAAACAGAGAATTTGACGGCAGGCGACCCGGGCGAAATATAAACAGTTGTTACGAAATAATTACAATATGGTTTTTATAAAGTAATGAGGCGAGCTTTGGTGATAGGCAAATATGTTGCTTGATCGAAAAATATAGCGCGATCGCTTCAAATTTTATTCTTTTACTGGTTTACTTGCCATGCCTGTTTCGAAAACAGGAAATATGTCTACTGTAAATTAATGTTTACAGCCCGGCGGGGAGTTACCAAGGAAAGGTAAAAAGATGCTGGGGATGGATACAACATCAAAATCTTCAGAAGTAGAGAGTGATTATGGCAAGCGGTAATAGAGCCAGTTTTCTTCCCGTTTAGGATTTATCCTTGCCGCTGCGGGCTCCGCAGTGGGTTTAGGTAACATTTGGGGTTTCCCTACACAGGCTGCCAGCAATGGTGGTGCAGTATTTCTAATTACATATCTGGTGATGGTTTTCATCCTGGCATATCCGTTACTGGTGGCTGAACTGACGATTGGTCGCTATGGCGCTTCTAACCCTATTCGTTCCCTGATTTCAGTGGCGCCACGAAATAAAGCGTTGGGCTCTGCGGTGGGTATCGCTGGTATGCTCGGTGTAAGCGGAATTTTGAGTTTTTACGCCATCGTTGCTGGCTGGTTCTTTGGTTTCCTGATTGGCCCACTACTCAGCGCAATTGGTTTTGACAGCGCTGCGGCTTGGCTTGAAGGTTTCAGTACCGAGCGTAACTTGGTATTGATGGTGCTGTTTATGCTGCTCACTATCTTAGTAGTGCGTAATGGCGTTGCGACGGTATTGAAAAATGGTCAAGCGTCTGATGCCTGTGCTGTTTGTGCTGTTTATCCTGATGGTTGTTTACACCTTGTTCCAACCAGGCGCGGTTGACGGTCTGAAAATGTACCTAGTACCGGATATGTCGCACCTTTCACCTGATCTGTTGGTGAGTGCAATGGGGCAGGCGTTTTTCTCACTTTCTATCGGCGTTTGCACCATGATGGTTTACGGCTCATACCTGCGTAAAGATGCTGATTTGCCAAAAACTGCTGCACAAGTTGCCCTGCTGGATACCGGTGTCGCTTTTGTCGCGGGTTTGCTCATCCTGCCTGCTATGTTTGCGGCTCAGCACAACGGCGTACAGATTTACAACGAAGCCGGTGCTCTGTTGGACGGCGATACCCTGGTGTTCAACGTGCTGCCAGCGTTATTTGACACCATGGGTGGTGCAGGGCTGATTGTTGGGGTGGCATTCTTTGCCCTGATGGTCATCGCGGCACTGACTTCATCCATTTCAATGCTTGAAGTGCCAGTATCCTGCGCGTCTGAAGAACTGAAAAAAGACCGTAAGACGGTTGTTTGGTGGATTGGCGGCGCGATTGCTCTGTTCTCTGCGCTCATCATCTTTAACTTTGGTTCGATGTTTGGTCTGGTGATCAGTGTGACTACCGAGTACATGCAGCCAATTCTGGGTCTTATCATGGCACTGATTGCCGGTTGGATTTGGAAGCGCAACCAAGTGTTGGAGGAGCTTTCCCAGGGCAACCCTGAACTGGAACACAGCCTGTTCTGGAAAGTGTGGCCGACCTATGTGCGCGTAGTCTGCCCAATTTTAATGGCTCTGGTTTTCCTCTGGCCAATGTTCAAATAAAAAAGTTGAGCATACTGTCCCCGGTTAAAAAGCCGGGGATTTTTCTTTCTGCCAATGCTGCGCTTTATTCATTTCCTCTAAATCATTACACTCTGCGCTGATTTTTCAACGTTACAGGTCGTTTCATGTTCAGTCTGGTTTTTCAGAACGATGATTTTCTGGTTATCGATAAACACCCGGGGGTCAGCGTTCATAAAGACGATAATGATCAGCCGTTGTTGGCTGCTGTGGCCCAGCAAACGGGCGACGACAAGCTCTATCTCATTCACCGTCTAGACAAAATGACATCTGGTTTACTCTTGCTTGGCCGTCATCAACAGGCTGCATCGGCGCTGTCTGCGATGTTTGCGGAAAAAACTGTCCAGAAGTTTTATCTGGCGCTGTCAGCTAAAAAACCGGGTAAAAAGCAGGGCACCATCATTGGTGACATGACAAAAAGCCGCCGTTCGATGTGGAAGCTGCTTCCGACCAAAACCAACCCTGCGGTGACACAGTTTTTTCCACCGCTGGTGGTGACGGGAAACGTCTGTTCCTTTGTAAACCTTACACGGGAAAAACCCACCAAATCCGTGTGGCTCTGAAAAGCGTGGGTGCTTCTATCCTTGGGGATGAGATCTACGGTGGCGCAGATGCTGACCGTGGTTACCTGCACGCCTATGCGCTTCAGTTTACCCACCGCAACGAACATTTTTCATTTAAGCAATTGCCATCTGTCGGTGAGTATTGGCCAGAATTGCCAACCGAATGGGAAAGCCCAGAAACGTTGACCTGGCCGACACTACCCCACAAAAAGTGATGTTTATGTACTCCATGACGGAAGTCACACGGAGTCAAAAATGGCGCTCAAACACAAGAAGACACGCATGTTAAGAAAATCCGGCGGTTCCAACCGCTTTTGGTCATTGGGAAACCTTAGACGTCAATTGAAAAAGAAACAGGCTCGCGGACGTAACCGTCGTTGCAGCGGTTTTGCAAATCTACAGCTGAGCGGCACGCCGATTACCCAAGAGCCGATTCAAGTTTTCACGATGGAAAAGGAAACGACAGAATGATGCAGCCAGCGGCGCTACCTATTTTTTTCCGCGTTGTTACTGAGCGACTGAATGACGCGACCAATGAAGTGCGACGTGTTTTCCACGGACGTGGCCGCTGCTACGAGGGCTTGGAGCAGATCACTGCGGATTGGCTGGGTAATGGCATTCTGCAAATAGCCGTATTCAAGGAAGCGGAGCCTGAGTTCTACGCCGAGCTAAAAGTAGGTGTTACTAGTCTGTGTAACAGCGAAGTTTGGCCGCGTATTGGCGGGCGTACGGTTGTTTTGCAACACCGTGACCGTGAAGGGGCAGAAACGGAAGTGCTGGTGGGTGAAATGCCAGATCAAACGGACGTTATTGAAAATGGCCTGAACTACCGACTGGATTTGGGGCGTCGACAGAACAATGGCCTGTTCCTGGATATGCGTCTGGGACGCCAATGGGTTAAGGAGCATGCTCAAGGCAAGCGTGTACTCAACTTGTTTGCTTACACCTGCGGTTTCTCTGTTGCTGCCATTGAAGGTGGTGCCGAGAAAGTCGTGAATCTGGATATGGCCAAATCGTCGCTTTCCCGTGGCCGCGAAAACCATCACCTGAACCAACATGATGTAAGTAAAGTGAGCTTCCTCGGTCATGAGCTCTTCAAATCCTGGGGCAAAGTGAAAAAGTTTGGCCCTTATGATTTGGTGATCATCGACCCGCCTTCATTTCAGAAAGGCAGTTTTGTGCTGACTAAAGATTACGCGAAAATCCTACGCCGTTTGCCTGAACTAGTTGCGAAAGGTGGTGATGTACTGGCGTGTGTCAATGCGCCTGATGTGAAACCGGAATTTTTAACTGATCAGATGGCAGAGCTTGCGCCCGAGTTTGCGTTTATGTCACGTCTTGAGAATCCACCGGAATTTGAAGATATTGATACAGACAGCGCCCTGAAAGTGATGCATTTTAAACATCAGGGTTAATCACTTTGGTGTCATCATGGATGCATTTCAGCGTATCAATGCCCTTGAAAGCGGCCATCATATTGTCCGCTATCAGGGTGAAAAATGGGGATTATCGATAAACCGCTACAGTAACGGTCACGCAGTGAAGGTATTCGCTGAAGCCTTGTCCGGTAGTGACTTTGTCAGTGGAAATTTCTATTTGATAGATGATATTTGGTCGTTGAAACCCTGTGAAATGCCAAGGGAGAAGGTACTAGCATTCCTCAATGGCTTTCATGTGGAAAAATAAGCACTAAAAAGCCCGCTTCTGCGGGCTTTTGGCTATTTCTGGTATTGTTCGCAATCTGAGTTGGTGATGATGTGCTCGAGAACTGGTCGGCCACGGGAATCACGGAACAGCAATTTGTATTGAACGCCTTTTTCCATCAACGATTCAATTTCTGTGTCGGTACAGTAGGTTTTTTCCAGCTTCTCAGCGAGCGCTGCAGGGGCAATGTCACCACTGCCTGAATATAGAAGCGTCAATTCAATTTCCGTACTGTTTGCTTTTGCGCGAACAAGGTTGTAACCGTTCATTTGAACCGGAACAATCTTGCTCAGCATATCAGCGCGTTGGGCTGCAAAAGTTTCAGCGATTTCCAAATCAGACGTGCTGGAACATGCAGAAAGCACCAATGCAACGGTGCCAGCAAAAAGGAAACGTCCTGTTATTAAAGACTTACGCATCAAAATTTCCTATCTTTTTTAGTCTGTGCGTTACGCAGGCAACACTTTTTTGAATGGCTTGACGATCACGTCTTTATAAACGCCCGCATCGATATATGGGTCAGCATCAGCCCAACGTTTAGCGTCTTCAAGGCTGTCAAACTTTGCAATCACGGTTGACCCGGTAAAACCCGCTTCGCCTGGGTCTTCGCTGTCAACCGCCGGGTTAGGACCCGCAACCAACAAGCGACCTTGTGCGTCGAGATCGCGTAAGCGGGCGAGGTGTTGTTCTCTGACTTGCATGCGCAAAGGCAAACTGTTTTCAACGTCTTGTGAAAAAATGACGTACCACATTTTATGATCTCCCGCGTCTCGGCGATTCTGCTACTTGGCCTATTGTATGCAAGGCTAAAGCATAGCGCAGACAACTTTTTCTGATTTATGACTTATTTATCGCTCTTGGACGGCCATCACCATCAATAGCAACATAATTGAAAGTGGCTTCACACACTTTGCGTCGGTTACCGACGCCATCGGTAGCGACGGGCTTAACCCACACCTCTAAACCAACGGACATGGATGTACGTCCAATTCGGGTGCATTCGCCGTAGCAGCATACAACGTCACCAACAGAAACCGGTGTTTTGAATACGATTTCTTGAACCGAAACCGTAACCACTCGGCCATGGGAGATCTCTTTGGCGAGAATAGCGCCGGCCAAGTCGAGTTGAGACATGATCCAACCACCAAAAATATCGCCGTTGGCGTTGGTGTCAGCGGGCATCGCAAGTGTACGCAGAAGCAGTTGTCCGCGCGGGCAGTTATTGTTTTCCGACATCGTTAATTTCCAGAAATGTACAACGAAAAGAGGGTGACACAGTCACCCTATAGCGCAGCAAAAAGTGTTACTCAGAATCTGATTCTTTTTCTTTAGGGAGGTGTTTGTAGATATACACGCCGCTGGCCAGTGTGAAGACCAGTGTCAGCGCCATTAAACCAAAGACCTTAAAGTTAACCCAGACATCCAGTGGCATTCTGTAAGCCACGTAAACGTTCAATACAGCTAATACAGCAAAAAACGCTACCCATGAATTATTGATGTTGCGCCATACTGAGTCCGGCAGCGTAATTTCTTTACCCAGCATGCTTTAATCAATGGCTTACCCATCAATTGGGAAACGACCAATCCGGCTGCAAACAGAACATATACGATAGTGACTTTCCATTTGATGAAATTGTCATCCTGGAAAAACAGGGTCATACCGCCAAATACTGCTACCAGTATGGCCGTGACAATTTGCATCTTTTCTACTTTTTTGTAGAGGAACCAGGTCACCGCAACTTGAATTATAGTGGCAACTATCAGCGCGCCTGTTGCGGTATAGATGTCGTACATCTTATAGAGCGCAAAGAATATGATTAGCGGAATAAAGTCGAGAAGCTGTTTCATTCAGTTACGTGTCCTTGTTGCCCAGAAAAAGCAGGGCTTCATCAGTTAGACCGTCGAGTTTACCGAATTCTCACAACAGATAAAATCCAAACGCCAAAGAGAACTGTTTCGAGATGAAAAAGGCCAGCATGTCGCTGGCCTGGAAGGGGGCGAATTTTCGGGATTACTTCTTGGTTGCCGCTTTCATGCCTGACACAAACTCCCCCAGTTCTTTGAGCATATTGGTTTCGTCATTCACATTACGTTCAATGATTTTGACCACTGCGGAGCCTGAAATCGCACCTGCTGCACCGGCGTTAATGGCTTCCTGTACCTGTGCAGGCTCCGAAATACCAAAGCCGAGCAGTGGACGCGCCGCGCCGTATTCAGAAAGTTTCGCCAACAGGTGGTCGATAGGCTTTCCGGCTTTGGACTCGGTGCCCGTCACACCTGCACGGGAGAGGAGGTAAGTGTATCCGCCACCAAGCTCAGAGATGGTTTTCAGGGTCTCTTCATTGGCATTTGGTGGTGCGATAAAGATAGCGTGTACGCCGTGCTTGGCCGCAGATTCACGAAAATCAGCCGATTCGCCTGCTGGCACGTCTGCAATCAGCACCGAGTCAACACCCGCTTCCGCGCACTTGGCATAGAAAGTGTCGATGCCGTTGGCAAACACCAGGTTGGCGTACATCAGCAGACCCATTGGGATATCGGGATGACGATCGCGCACTTGTTTCAAAATGTCGAAACAATTATCCGGTGTGGTGCCCGCATCCAGTGCGCGGATTGTCGCGCCCTGAATGGTTGGGCCATCAGCCAGTGGGTCAGAAAACGGAATACCGAGCTCCAAGGCATCCGCGCCATTTTCAATCAGGGTTTCAATCACACACAGTGACTGCTCAGGGGTTGGGTCGCCGATGGTGACAAAAGGAACGAAGGCACCTTCACCTTTAGCATCCAGTTTCTCAAACATCGCTTCATAGCGGTGGGACAAGGTGGCAGCCATTAGATCACTCCTTTTTCTTTCAAAATGTCGTGCACGGTGAAAATGTCTTTATCTCCGCGGCCAGACAGGTTCACAACCAGCAGTTGTTCTTTTTCCGGATTCTCTTTGGCCATTTTCAGGGCATACGCTAGCGCGTGAGCGGACTCAAGCGCAGGATGATCCCCTCGTGACTTGCCAGTTCCTGGAAGGCATCCAAGGCTTCATCATCGGTGATGGCAACATATTGCGCGCGACCGGTTGAATTCAGGTAAGCATGCTGTGGGCCAACGGACGGGAAGTCGAGACCGGCAGACACAGAGTATGACTCTTCGACCTGACCGTTCGGATCCTGCATCAGTGGCGATTTCATACCAAAGAAAATGCCAAGTTTGCCGTGTTTGAGTGGTGCGCCGTGTTTGTCGGTATCAATGCCAAGGCCTGCTGCTCCACGCCAATCAAACCCACGTCAGTTTCATCAATAAAATCTGCGAACATACCAATGGCATTCGAGCCACCGCCCACACAGGCAATCACGTTATCCGGCAAGCGGCCTTCTTTTTCCAGAATCTGTTGTTTGGTCTCTTCGCCAATCATTTTTTGGAATTCACGCACAATGGTCGGGAAGGGGTGAGGACCCGCTGCCGTACCCAGTAGGTAGTGTGCATCTTCATAGCTGGCTGACCAGTCGCGTAGCGCTTCGTTACAGGCATCTTTGAGTGTGGATGAGCCGGAATGGACAGGAATGACTTCTGCGCCCATCAGCTTCATACGGAATACGTTCGGGCTTTGACGTTCAACGTCTTTCGCGCCCATGTAAACACGGCATTTCAGATCCAAAAGGGCACACGCCAGTGCAGTTGCGACACCGTGCTGACCCGCGCCGGTTTCTGCGATGATCTCTTTTTTGCCCATGCGTTTTGCCAACAGCGCCTGACCCAACACCTGGTTGGTTTTGTGCGCACCGCCGTGCAGCAGATCTTCACGCTTCAGGTAGAGCTTGGTTTTGGTGCCCTTGGTCAGGTTGCGACACAAGGTTAGGGCAGTTGGTCGGCCAGCGTATTCTTTAAGAAGAGAAACAAACTCTTCCTGAAAGGCCGGGTCGTTTTGTGCGTCGATAAACGCTTGTTCCAGCTGATCGAGCGCTGGCACCAGAATCTGTGGGACATACTGTCCACCAAACTCACCAAAATAGGCGTTCAACTTAGTCATAACAGTCCTTAGTAATCTCTGAGCGCCGAAAAGGCCGCGTCCAATTTGTCTTTATCTTTGAGCCCGGGCATGTCTTCAACGCCCGAGTTAAAATCCAATCCAATGCAGCCTAACTCTGCGGCCTCTTTGGCGTTGTCGCTGTTCAATCCACCAGCGATCATGATGGCGTCTTTACGATCATCTGGGATCAATGACCAGTCAAATGTGGAGCCGTGCCACCGCTTTGATTGCCCACTTTGCTATCGAGCAAAGTGCGGTCAACGTTATCGAGCAGTTCAGGGACTTGGTCACTGACACCGTGCGCTTTCCATATCTGGGTGTTTTCTGGCAACTTCTTGCGCAATTCATCAATGTAATCAGCGTCTTCGGTGCCGTGCAGTTGAACAGCCGCCAGATTCAGCGCTTTTGCCGTGTCAGCGACATGATTCAAATCATGATTCTGGAACACGCCGACGTATTGCAAAGGTGCACCTTCCATCACTTTGCGTGCAGCGTCTAAGTCGACGTAGCGTGGCGATTTCTCAACGAAAATCAGGCCGCCGTAGTTGGCGTAAGCGTCATAGGCTGCTTTGGCATCTTCCGCGCGGGTCAGGCCACACACTTTGTTGTCACCATAAAGCACACGGCGCACCGCTTGCTCTACGTCGGTTTCCGCCATCAGTGAACTGCCAATCAAAAAGCCGTTAGCGAATGGTGCCAGTTCTAGGATTTGCTGGTGGGTATAGATGCCCGACTCTGAAATCACGATGCGGTCTTCCGGCAAACGTGGCGCCAGTTCTTTGGTGCGATTGAGATCGATGCTGAGATCGCGGAGGTTGCGGTTATTGATGCCCACTACCTTGGCATTGAGTGCGATCGCGCGTTCCAACTCTTCCTCATTGCTCACTTCGGTCAGCACACCGAGTTTCAGGGAATGCGCCACATCAGCCAGTTCGCGGTATTCATCGTCACTCAATACTGACAACATCAACAAAATGGCATCTGCTTGATGGTATCGCGCCAGATAGACTTGATAAGGGTCAATCATGAAGTCTTTGCAAAGCACAGGGCAGGGTACTTGAGCACGCACTACCGGCAGAAAATCAAAGTTTCCCTGAAAGTACTTTTCGTCGGTCAGTACAGAAATGGCAGCGGCATGGTTGCCGTACACACCCGCGATGTAATTAAGGTCAAAGTTGTCACGGATGAGGCCTTTTGACGGTGATGCCTTTTTGCACTCAAGGATAAACTTCGCCGGTTTGCCGGACAGGGCATCGTAAAAGCTGCGATCGCTCGGCTCGACCTCATTGATAAAACTATCCAGTGGCTGCGCTGTCTTGCGTGCGGCAACCCACTCTTTTTTGTCTGCAACTATTTTTGCCAGTACCGTTTCCATTAATTGCTCCGTGATGCGAGTTGCTGAACCAGTTGATAGGGCTTACCACTATTCATCACTTCCAGCGCTTTTTGCGTGTTAGCTTTGAGATCTTCCTGTCCAAACAGGCGAAGCAGTAGGGCGACATTGATCGCGACAGCTGCTTGCTGCGCGTCAGTGCCTTTACCTTGCAATACATTGGCGATGATCTCGCGGTTTTCTTCCGGTGTGCCGCCTTTGATGGCTTCCAGCGGGTAGGTTTGAACGCCGAAATCTGCCGGAGTCAGGGTGTATTCTGAAATGACGCCGTCTTTGATTTCAGCAACGGTGGTTTCGCCGTGAATAGCCACTTCATCCAGACCACTGCCATGAACGACGGCAGCGCGTTTCAGACCCAGGTTCAGCATGGTCTCCGCAATGGGGCGAACCAGAGACTGGTCATAGACGCCCATCAGTTCCAGCGTCGGCTTAGCCGGGTTAATTAAGGGGCCAAGCACGTTAAAGATGGTGCGGGTTTTCATGGTTTGGCGCACCGGCATCGCGTGGCGCACGCCGCTGTGATATTGCGGCGCGAACAGGAAGCAGACACCGAGGTCGTCCAATGCGCCACGCGCGTTTCCGGGCTCATTGCCAGATCAATACCAAACGCTGCCAGCAAGTCGGAAGACCCGGATTTGCTCGACACACCGCGGTTGCCGTGTTTTGCCACTTTCACGCCACAGGCCGCAGCGACAAATGCCGCCGTGGTGGAGATGTTGATGGTGTTTGCGCCGTCGCCACCCGTGCCAACGATATCGGCAAATTCATAGTCCGGTGAAGGGAATGGGTTGGCGTTTTTAGTCAGTGCCGATGCTGCGCCCGCGATCTCTTCCGGCGTCTCGCCTTTGATTTTTAGTGCCGTGAGGGCAGATGCCAGCAAAATTGGGTCGAGTTCACCTTTGATAATGGTGTCGAACAGCTGATGGCTTTCTTCCTGCGTCAGGGACGTCTGGTCATAAAGTTTGTTGATAATCGCTTCCATGATGCTCTCCTTGTCCTTTTTCCATCAGCGCGTTTGCGTGGCCCAGTTGATTGTGTTGGTTAACAGGTCTGCGCCTTTTGTTGTCAGTATTGATTCGGGGTGGAACTGGAAACCCACCACTTTGTCCTTATCGTTGACCACCGCCATGACCAGACTGTCTACATCCGCAATCACATCCAGCGATTCGGGGACTTGGGTGGCAACCAGTGAGTGGTAACGGGCAATGGTCAGCGGGCTTTCAATCTTGCCGAAAACGGCGTGGCCATTGTGGCTCATCAATGATGCTTTGCCGTGAACGATTTCACCTGCGCCAGCGACAGTACCGCCATACGCTTCGGTAATGGCTTGTTGGCCAAGGCAAATCCCAATCATGGGTACGCGGCCTTTAAGCTTTAGAATCAGCGCTGGCATGCAGCCCGCTTCTGATGGCGCGCCCGGGCCTGGCGACAAGACCACAACCGGGTTTTCCAACTCAGAAACCGCCTGTTCGATTTGCTCTGCTGAAAGGCTGTTGCGGTAAATGGTGACCGGGTAACCCAGCGAGCGGAATTGATCCACCAGGTTGTAAGTGAATGAGTCGAAATTATCGACCAGCACAATATGTGCATTAATGTTGCTGCTCATGACTGTGCTCCTGTGTGTGCCGCGCGGATAGCGGTCAAAACAGCCGCTGCTTTGCCACGGGTTTCATCCGCTTCTGCCTGTGGAATGGAATCAAACACCACACCAGCGCCAGCCTGAACCTGCGCAACGCCATCTTCCACATAGCTGAGCGGATCACGATACAGGTGTCCATGTCGCCGTGACCGGTGATGTAGCCCACTGCGCCGCCATAACTGCCACGACGGCTTTGCTCAAACTGGCGGATAAGCTGCATAGCGCGGATTTTCGGTGCCCCGGTCAGGTGCCCATGTTCATACAGGCCTGATAGGCGTGCAGGGCGTCCAGATCGCCACGAAGCTGACCAACCACGCGCGAGACCAAATGCATGACGTGACTGTAACGGTCAACTTGCAAGAGGTCTGCCACATATCGTGTGCCGGGCTCACTGATGCGAGCCACGTCATTGCGCGCCAGGTCAACCAGCATCATGTGCTCGGCTTTTTCTTTGGTGTCGTTACGAAGCTCAAGCTCAATGCGGCCGTCCAAATCGAGGTTAATGGAACCGTCACCGTTCTTGCCACGCGGACGGGTACCGGCGATAGGATAGATCTCAACCTGATTGGTATCTTTGCTGTATTTGAGGGCACTTTCCGGCGACGCCCCGAACAAGGTGAACTCGCTGTCGTGCATGTAGAACATGTAAGGGCTTGGGTTGCCTTGTTTGAGCTTAAGGTAGGCATTGAGCGGCGACGGGCAGGGCAGGGTAAAGCGGCGGCTCGGTACTACCTGGAAGACATCACCTTTGACGACGTAATCCTTTAGTTCATTAACAGCACTGCAAAAATCTTGATCGCTGACCGACACTTCCACATCAACGCTCTCAAGCTGTTGGGCTTTCGGCATATCAGTCGGGTTGAGGCAACGCTCTTTGATGGCCTGCAAGCGGCGGCTCAAATCGAAGTATCTTTCAGTGTTTTCATTGCCCCCAAACTGGGTGGCTTGCAGTTTGGCTTTGCGGCGCTGGTGGTCAATCACCAACAGGGTTTCAGCGACGTAGAACAGATAATCCGGGCAGCGGTTACTGGCTTCGACAGTTGGCAGAGGCTCAAACTGTGCGACAAGGTCATAGGCAAACAAGCCGCCTACCATCAGTGCTTCATTTGGCAAGCCGTCAAGATTGAAGGCGTGCTGCACCAAGCGAAGCGCATCAAACGGCGACGGCTGGCGAAGACGGGCGTCTTCGTCGAGAACGCGGTTTTCCTCAGCAAAATGCAGGTCAGCAGATCGGTCTTACGGGTTTTATCCACGGCCAATGCCTGACGGGTAAGCTCTGCTTCCACTGCATCCAGGACGTTACGGCCGTTTTTGCTTTTGGCTTCGAGTTCGACAGTGCGACCGCGACAGACGATGCGAACGGCTGCATCTATCAGCATTAGACTTTTCAGATCCTGTTTGGAATCGATCTCTGCCGATTCCAAAAGGAGGCTGTAAGGACGGTCCTGACAGACCGCCGCATACAATTCAGTGGGGGCTGCGACGTATGGCACATCCAGGCTCAGTACGTCGAGTTCGCCTTGTTTTAAAGCGTGGTTCTTCACAGCGTTCTCCCTGCTGCTTCTACGAATGGTTTCAGTTCCTGCATTAACTGGGCGAACATGTCTCCGGTCAGCGCCTGGTGTCCATCTGACAGCGCTTCTGCGGGGTTGAGGTGGCTTTCAACGATGATGCCGTCTGCGCCGACCGCGGCGGCCGCACGAGACATAGGGATCACCAGCTCGCGCACGCCTGTACCATGGCTTGGGTCAACGACCACTGGCAAGTGGCTGCGTTGCTTGATATAAGCAACGGCGTTTAAATCCAGCGTATTGCGTGTCGCGGTTTCATAAGTCCGGATGCCGCGCTCACACAGAATAATGTTCGGGTTACCAGCGTCATAGATATATTCCGCCGCCAGTAGCAGTTCCTCGATAGTGGCGGAAAGTCCACGTTTTAACAAGACCGGTTTGCCTGTTTCTCCGACCGCTTTCAACAGGCCGTAATTCTGCATATTGCGGGCGCCGATTTGCAAGCAGTCGATGTATTCACACAATGAATCGACCTGACCCACTTCCATGACTTCTGAAACCGTTGGCATGCCCGTCGCCTCGCTGGCCTTTTTCAGCAGTTTCAAACCTTCCACACCCATGCCCTGAAAATCGTAAGGACTGGTGCGTGGTTTGTATGCGCCACCACGAAGGGCGACCGCACCGTGCCCTTTTACGACATCGGCGACTGACATCAGTTGTTGCTCTGATTCGACAGAGCAGGGGCCAGCGATGACAGCGAATTTGTCACCACCAACAGCAACATTACCGATACGCACCACGCTGTTGTGTGCCTGCACTTCACGGGAAACCATTTTGTATTTGGTCAGGATGGGTTTCGCTTCTTCCACCATTGGGTCACTGTCGAGGTGCAGTTTTTGCAAAATACGCTCATCACCCAATGCGCCGAGCACAATACGTTCAACACCTGGCATATACAGAGGTTTTAGACCTGCTTGTTCGATTTTGGCCAAGATGCGTTTGGCTTCGGCTTCAGTGGCTTGTGGTTTCAGTACGATAATCATGGTGTCCATCCTTTAACTTGTGCTCTCCGCCAATTCTGTTGTGTGTCGCCGGAGAAAATCAGATACAAAAAACCCGCGTTATGCGGGCTTGGTGACGTCTTATTTCAGTTGCAACTCATCACACCGCCCGCGTTAGGGAGTGCCACCACCAGCCAATCAGTGCTGTTTGTTGAATGAGGTTATGCTGTACCATGAAGACGTAATCCATTTGAATGAGTAATCGTGTACTAGTTAACTAGTGTATGGTGGCGAAGTCAAGCAACAAGTTGAAGAAAATTAATGCTATTTGATTTACACAGCCACACAACCGCGTCAGACGGGCGCTTCACGCCAGAAAATTTAGTTAAGCGCGCGGTGGATTTTCGCGTGAATGTGTTGGCGATTACCGATCATGATACCGTCGCAGGTCTTGATGAAGCGAAAGCGGTTGTTAAACGTGACGGACTGCCTTTGCATATTATCAACGGCATCGAAATTTCAACGGTGTGGGAAAACAAAGATATCCATGTCGTTGGCTTGAACGTCAATCCTGAATCGCCGGAATTGCTGGCGCTGATTGCCGAGCAGGCTGCCCGCCGCGATGTGCGCGCAGAACAAATTGCTGAGCGCTTGGAAAAACAACGCATGCCGGGTGCACTGGAAGGAGCGAAAGCACTTGCCGGTGATGTTGCGCTTACCCGCGCCCACTTCGCCCGCTGGATGGTGGAGCAAGGGCATGTGAAGAACATGCAGACTGTGTTCAAGAAATACCTGACCCGCGGCAACCCGGGCTATGTGCCGCCGAATTGGTGCACAATTCAAGAAGCCGTTGACGTTATTCACAAAGCAGGTGGTCAGGCCGTGCTCGCCCATCCAGGGCGTTATAAACTGACGGCCAAATGGCTGAAACGTCTGCTTCAAACCTTTGTTGATGCAGGTGGTGATGCAATGGAAGTTGCACAGCCCCAACAATCACCCAATGAACGTCGCCTGTTAGGTGACTATGCTATTCAATATGGGCTGGCGTGCTCCCAAGGCTCTGATTTCCATTACCCCTCTCCATGGCTTGAGCTGGGGCGTAATCTCTATTTGCCGAAAGGCTGTCGGGAAGTCTGGGAGAACTGGTCGCTGCCTGAAATCGACGTGGCAACTGAGCCACAAGAGGAGGAAGTGTGAGCCAATTTTTTATGTGCACCCTGAAAACCCACAAGCGCGCTTGATCAATCAGGCTGTTGCCATCATCCGCAATGGCGGTGTGATTGTGTATCCAACAGACTCCGGTTATGCGCTCGGTTGCCAGTTGGAGAACAAGCAGGCACTGGAGCGTATCTGCCGTATCCGCCGATTGGACGACAAACACAATTTCACCTTGCTCTGTCGCGATTTGTCGGAGCTTTCTGTGTATGCACGGGTTGAAAATACAGCGTATCGCCTGATCCGCAACAACACGCCAGGGCGCTATACCTTCATCCTGAAAGCCACCAAAGAAGTACCACGCAGGCTGGCGAATCCAAAACGTAAAACCATTGGTATCCGGGTGCCGGATAACCAAATCGCGCTGGATCTGCTTGAAGCACTTGGTGAGCCAATGATGTCGACTTCACTGATCTTGCCGGGCAACGATTATACCGAATCTGACCCTGAAGCGATCCGTGACCATCTTGAACATGCGGTTGATTGCATACTTAACGGTGGTTACCTCGGTGAACAGCCAACCACGGTCGTGGATCTGAGCGAAGATGAACCACAGATTCTCCGACATGGCACAGGCGACTCCACGCCATTCGAATAGGCTTAAGGAATCATCCGCAGGAAGCAATGGGGCAGCAATTAAGTATGGTGAGTCAGCGAGATAAGTGGCTTACAGTGCAAACCTAAATTGCCAAAACCTGCAGGGTTGAATTCGCGAAATAGCTTGGTGTCAATGTGATGATTTTGGCATAATACACCGTTGCCTTAGATCCGCGCTCAGTCGCGCCTCGAAAGGTTCTCTTTCCGACATCGACGCCTGTGAAGGCGACAGTAAGGTAAATGTAAATGAGCGAAAAATTACAGAAGGTGCTGGCCCGTGCAGGTCTGGGTTCTCGTCGTGAAATCGAGAGCATGATTCAGGCTGGCCGAGTCAGTGTAAATGGCGTTGTGGCCAAACTGGGCGATCGCCTGGAAGACCTGAACGCAAATGTACGTGTTGACGGACACAGCGTGCAGGTTTCTGCATCTTCTGAGCAAGTCTGTCGCGTCCTCGCATACAACAAGCCAGAAGGCGAGTTGTGTACCCGCAGTGACCCAGAAGGTCGTCGTACCGTATTTGACCGTTTGCCTCGTCTGAACGGCGCGCGCTGGGTGGCAGTAGGCCGTCTGGATGCGAATACATCTGGCCTGCTCTTGTTCACCACAGATGGTGAACTGGCAAACCGTTTGATGCACCCAAGCCGTCAGGTTCAACGTGAGTACATGGTGCGTGTATTCGGTGACGTTACCGAAGATATGATCCGCAACCTGGTTCGCGGTGTTCAGCTTGAAGATGGCGAAGCACGTTTCGAAGACGTGTTGTACGCAGGCGGAGAAGGTTCTAACCACACATTCTACGTTGTGATCACTGAAGGTCGTAACCGTGAAGTACGTCGTCTGTGGGAAACGCAAGGCGTGACCGTAAGTCGACTGAAGCGTGTTCGCTATGGTGATATCTACCTGAGCAAAGAGCTGCCACGCGGCGGCTGGATGGAGCTTGAGCTGGAAGACGTGAACTACCTGCGTGAGATGGTAGAACTGCGTGCAGAGCGTGAAACCTTCATCTCTCCGGAAGCGAAAAAACGTAAAGCACGTGTTCGTAAGATCCGTCGTGCAGTGCGTCGTCATGAAGATCGTGTTGAACACGGTGGCGAGCAACCCGTAAGCCTCGCAACACGCGTCGCGGCGGTGCGCCGGCAGGTAAACCAGCCACTGGTGGTCGCCCAGGCAAGCCTGGAGCACGTACCGGTAAACCTGGTGGTAAGCCAACAGGTAACCGTGGCGGTCAGTCATCTTCCCGTCAGAAGAACACCGGTGGAAGCACCCGCAAGCCACGTTAATGGTTTGAAATGATAAAGAAAAAGCCAGCAGAGATGCTGGCTTTTTGCTTTTATATCAAAGAGAAAGCAGATTTGAGAAAGGGCAGACTTTAGATAGAGCAGACAGGAGAAGCGTTCTAGTCTCTAGTCTCTAGTCTCTAGTCTCGCTATCACTTCGGCTGCGCATCAATACACCGTCCATTGACCTCTTTGCCTTCCGGTGCCATCAGGTAGAGGTACAATGGCATGATATCCAAAGGCGTTTTAAGGTTGTCTGGATCTTCTGCCGGGAATGCTGACGCGCGCATTTTAGTGCGGGTACCGCCCGGGTTGATTGCGTTGACTTTTACGCTGGTGTTGCTGAGTTCGTCTGCCAGCACTTGCATCATGCCTTCGGTAGCAAATTTCGAGATAGCGTAGGTGCCCCAGAATGCGCGGCCAACATGGCCTACGGTGGATGAAGTAAACACAATGCGCCCATCGTCCGACTTCTGGAGAAGCGCCATCAGCGCCTGCGTCATCAAAAACGTAGCTTTAACGTTCACTTGCATCACGTCGTCATACGCTTTCTCTTCGATTTGGTCGAACGGGCTTAGCACGCCCAAAAGGCCTGCGTTGTGTAATACGCCATCCAGTTTTCCAAACTGCAGCTCGATGGTATCAGCCATATCCCAGTAGTGTTGGCGGGTTGCCCCATCATATCAAGCGGGATAATCGCCGGTTGCGGATAGCCTGCGGCTTCAATCTCGTCGTAGACGCTTTCCAGTTTCTTCACTGTGCGTCCCAACAAAATGACGGTTGCACCATGCTGTGCGTAGCTGATAGCAGCCTGACGACCAATGCCATCGCCTGCGCCGGTTACCAGAATCACTTTGCCTTTCAATGCATCGGCGGCTACTTGATACTCCACGTTACAATATTCCTTTTATCTTCGGCTGCACAGCCTGTTAATCTCGGTATTTCGCTTAGACTGCCCAATCACTGGACGTCGTGGTTAACCGGCATTGTAAAACCGCTAACAACGAATAAACAACTGAACAATGCAAAGAAAGCGACATAGGAAGTTGTATTCTCAGCTTTCAACTTTCAGCAGGACGTCTGGTTGGGTCTGGTTCTGATGTCGAGTACAATGGCTTGATATCTGGACGATGCGTACCCATTTAAAGGGCATACACCTGAACTGCATGCAATGCTTTGTCGTTCCGGTTTATCCATAACAATAAAAGAGGAAGACAGTTTGGAATTCTTGCTTGATTACGGCCTTTTCCTGGCCAAAGTGCTGACCTTCGCTGCGGTAGTGATTGTGGTCTTGATTCTTGCCAAAAGTGCTGGTGGCAGGCAGGGGCACAAAGGGGAGCTGGAGATCACCAACCTGACTGAAAAACATAAAGATCTCGTCCATTCCATGGAATCCCATCTTTACGATGAAGCGGCACTGAAAGCGCGTGACAAAGCGGATAAAAAAGCCGAGAAAGCCAAAGCAAAAGAAGCCAAGGCCGAAGCGAAAAAAGTGACAGATAGTGAGGCGCTAGCAGCAGGTCGAAAACCACATCTGTTTGTTCTGGATTTCAAAGGCAGTATTGATGCCCGTGAAGTCGCTTCCCTGCGTGAAGAAGTCACCGCCATTCTTGCGGTTGCCAAAGACGGCGACGAGGTCATGATCCGACTTGAAAGCGGCGGCGGCATGGTACATGCGTATGGCCTTGCATCATCACAATTGGCGCGTATTAAACAGGCGGGTATTCCCCTGACTGTCTCCGTTGACAAAGTGGCTGCAAGTGGCGGTTATATGATGGCATGCGTGGCAGATAAAATAATCGCAGCACCGTTTGCTGTTGTGGGTTCAATCGGCGTAATTGCCAGTTGCCTAACTTCAATAAACTCCTTAAAAAACATGATATTGAATTTGAACAGCTAACAGCAGGTGAGTTCAAACGTACCCTGACCATGTTTGGTGAAAACACCGATAAAGCGCGTGAGAAATTCCTCAGCGAATTGGAAGAAACCCATACCCTGTTTAAAGATTTCATCGCAGAACACCGCCCGTCACTGGAGCTGGAAAAAGTGGCAACCGGTGAGCACTGGTTGGTAACCAGGCGCTTCCTCTGGGACTGATTGATAACGTGGGAACCAGTGATGACTATCTGGTGTCTGCTGTCAAAGAGAAAGACGTACTGGGCGTGCGTTACGTACAACGTAAAAAACTGGCAGAAAAGCTCGCGGGCGCATCAGCAGATGCTTTGGACCGCGTGCTGTTGAAGTGGATCAGCCGCGGTCAGCGACCAATTGTTTAGGAGTGGAAATGAATAACCAAAAGTGGGCATTATTATCATTTGAAGGCCGCATGCGACGCCGGGATTACTGGCTCTACAGCATTCCGGTTCTGTCATGATCATGCCAACTTTCTTTTATCAGGCGGAAGTGTGGTGCTGGATGCTCTGGCGTTGGCGATTTCGCTGTTTGCGATTTACGCATCATTTGCCCTCAACGTTAAGCGCCTGAGAGACAGGAACAAAGCTCCGTGGTGGATAGTTGTCACTTTCCTGCCATTGGTGGGACCTTTGTTTGCTTTGATAGAACTGGGTATGTTGGACGGTACACCTGGTCCTAACCAATACGGTCCTGATCCCAAAGGGCGGGGTCAGAAACCGGGTGGCGGCGATGACGTTCACAAGGATGAAGACAAAGACACCGCTGTGTTTGAAGGATAAAAAATGCCACCGACAGGTGGCATTTTTGTCCCTGAAGACGAATTAACCCTGAAGCGTATATTGCTTTGAAAGCTGGTGCGCCAGGTATTTGAACATGTTGAAAACCGCCGTTGTTTTCGGAGTCGGCAATCCTTGCTCGTTGAGGAAGTATTCCCCTTTGAAAACCATAACGCCGGCTTTTTCTTCTACCGAATCCGCGTGCATGCCTTCCAGATATGCTTCGTGGTCGCGGATCATCTGGTTTGCCATTGTGAGTAGTTCGTCTGCACTGATAGGTGTCTTCTCTGCCATTTTCGTCTCGAATTAGGTAATAAAAGAGGGCGCATTATAGCCCCACTGGTCATGGTTTTTGTAGCGTCACTGACAGCTTTCAGCCTCGCAACGTCAGAATTCGATTTGTGAGCCAAGCCAGAAAAAATCGATATGGAATAGCAAACGGGCAGCGGTCAATGGTAATGATTAGCGCGCTTAAGAAAGAAGGACTAGGCTAAGTCCCTGATAACAGTGCGTTGCTGTTAACAAGCTGACAACAAGTGCGGAAGCAGCGACCAATCAGGGACATTTGGAAAGAAACTGGTTGATATTCAGATCGAGTCGCTCAATATTAAAAAAAGCGTCAGCATGGCATCCGAGTTTGAAATCCGACTCACCGCATGCGATTTGAACAATTTTAATGAATGATAAACGCGAGGGCGTATTGGTCACTATGGGTAAATCTCTCGTTATCGTGGAGTCCCCGGCAAAGGCAAAAACGATTAATAAATATCTGGGCAAAGACTTCATCGTTAAATCGAGTGTAGGTCATGTCCGTGATCTGCCTACCGGCGCCGCGCAAGGCGGTAAGAAAGCTACGCCAGTTTCAACCAAAGGGTTGAGTGCGGAAGAAAAAGAGCGCATCAAAAAAGACAAAGAACAAAATGCGCTGATCAATAAGATGGGTGTCGACCCATACCGCGACTGGAAAGCAAACTATCAAATCCTTCCTGGCAAAGAAAAAGTTGTTCAGGAATTGAAAGCGTTGGCAGAGAAAGCCGATTACGTTTATCTCGCAACGGATTTGGACCGCGAGGGAGAGGCGATTGCCTGGCACTTGCGGGAAATCATTGGTGGGGACGAAAACCGTTTCAAACGCGTGGTATTCAACGAAATCACCAAAAATGCTATCCAGCAGGCTTTCCAGACTCCTGGTGAGCTGAATATGGATGGTGTTAATGCTCAGCAAGCGCGTCGTTTCCTCGACCGTGTGGTGGGCTTTATGGTGTCTCCACTGCTGTGGAAGAAAGTGGCTCGTGGTCTGTCTGCAGGTCGTGTTCAGTCGGTTGCGGTCAAACTGCTGGTTGAGCGTGAACACGAAATCAAAGCATTTGTTCCTCAGGAATACTGGGACATTCACGCGGATACCACTACTGCAAGCCAAAACGTATTGCGTCTGGTTGTTGCTCAGCAAAATCGTGAAGCCTTCAAACCATTGAACGAGGCGCAAGCAATGGCAGCCACTGCTGCATTGCAAAAGGCGACTTACAAAGTTGTAGACCGTGAAGACCGTCCAACATCCAGTAAGCCTTCTGCACCGTTCATTACCTCGACGCTGCAACAAGCGGCGAGTACCCGTATGGCTTTGGCGTTAAGAAAACCATGATGCTGGCCCAGCGTCTGTACGAAGCGGGTTACATCACCTACATGCGAACCGACTCGACCAACCTGAGCAAAGAAGCGGTGGAATCTGCCCGTGATTTCATCAGCAGCGAATACGGCGATAAATATCTGCCTTCTTCGCCAATCGTTTACGGTTCAAAAGGCAACGCACAGGAAGCGCATGAAGCGATCCGTCCATCAAGCATTGATGTGAAAGCGGATGACCTGCAAGGCATGGATCCGGATGCACACCGCTTGTATGACCTGATCTGGCGTCAATTCGTATCGTGCCAGATGGTGCCAGCGAAGTACGACTCCAGCACCATTACGGTTGAAGCAGGTGAGTTCACCCTGAAAGCGAAAGGCCGCACCCTGCGCTTTGACGGTTGGACACGCGTACAGCGTCCAATGGGTAAAAATGAAGACACAACGCTGCCACACGTCGATGTGGGCGAAGTTCTGTCTCTGGATAAGGTTGACCCTAAACAACACTTCACCAAGCCGCCAGCACGCTATACAGAAGCAGCACTGGTCAAAGAGCTTGAGAAGCGCGGCATTGGCCGTCCGTCGACGTATGCAGCGATCATCTCTACCATCCAGGATCGCGGCTACGTACGTGTAGAACAACGCCGTTTCTATGCAGAGAAGATGGGCGAGATCGTGACAGACCGTCTGGATGACAGCTTTGCTGATCTGATGGACTACGACTTCACCGCACGCATGGAAGAGCACCTTGACCAAATTGCCATGGGCTCGGAAGACTGGAAGAACGTACTGAACAACTTCTTCAAAGACTTCAGCGGAGATCTGGAAAAAGCAGAGCTGGACGAAGTTGAAGGTGGCATGAAGCCAAACAGCATCGTGATGACAGATATCGACTGCCCGACCTGTGGCCGTAAGATGGGTATCCGTACCGCATCTACTGGTGTATTCCTGGGCTGTTCCGGTTATGCCTTGCCACCGAAAGAGCGCTGTAAAACCACCATCAACCTGATGGATGAAGAAGGTATCGTCAACGTACTGGAAGAGGACGTGGAAACCGCCGCACTGCGTGCGAAGAAACGTTGTCCGAAGTGTGAAACGGCGATGGATGCCTACCTGATTGACCAAACACGTAAACTGCACGTTTGTGGTAATAACCCAAGCTGTGACGGTTACGTGATTGAAAAGGGTGAGTTCAAGCTGAAGGGTTATGAAGGCCCTGTGGTTGAGTGTGACAAGTGTGGTTCTGACATGGTGCTGAAAAACGGCCGTTTCGGTAAGTACATGGATTGCACCAACGAAAACTGTAAGAACACCCGTAAGATCCTGAAAAACGGCGAAGTTGCGCCACCGAAGGAAGATCCGGTTCACTTCCCTGAACTGCCATGTGAAAACTCGGACGCCTATTTCGTTCTGCGCGACGGTGCATCAGGTTTGTTCTTTGCTGCGCACAACTTCCCGAAATCGCGTGAAACCCGTGCGCCATTGGTAGAAGAGCTGGCTCGTTTCAAAGACCGTCTGCCTGAGAAATACCAGTATCTGGCAGATGCACCTACCGAAGATCCTGATGGCCGCAAAGCCGTGGTTCGTTTTAGCCGTAAGAGCAAAGAGAACTATGTGCGCACCGAAGAAGATGGCAAGCCATCAGGCTGGACAGGTCTGTTTATCGACGGTAAGTGGGAAATCACTGATAAGCGCAAGAAGAAGTAAACTTCTTCCCAAGGTCAGAAGACTCTGAAAAAAGCAGCGAAAGCTGCTTTTTTTGTACCGGATTCCGGCCTTTAAGCCAGCGCAGTTGAGATAAAACGCCTAACCTGAATATCAGTTCATCGACAAGGAGAAAGTCATGGCATTAACACCATTTCACGTAGCCATTCCCGTTCGGCATCTTGAAGAGTCCCGTAGGTTTTATGCGGACGTGTTGAACTGTGAAGAAGGGCGCTGCAGCGACGAATGGGTGGATTTCAATCTTTATGGTCACCAACTGGTGATCCACCACGACCCGAATATTGGCGAACACAACACACTTAAACTCCATCACAATGCCGTGGACGCCAAATCTGTGCCCGTGCCCCATGTCGGTGTGGTACTGGAAATGGAAGACTGGCAGCAACTGGCAGACAGGCTCAAGGACAAAGGGGTTGAGTTTGTGATTGAGCCTATATCCGTTTTGTCGGTCAGCCGGGGGAGCAAGCAACCATGTTCTTCCTCGACCCGACCGGCAATGCGTTGGAATTCAAATCATTCAAAGACATTGAAGGGCAGTTATTCGCCAAGTAATACTATTACCTGCCACACGCAGCCTCAGTATCAGAACGTTTCTCAGTGCAACGTTTGGGGCTGCCTATCATGTTTTCCAGTTCCGAAGTGCAGGAACCACAACCTGTGCCCGCACCGGTAAGTTCGCCGAGCTGTTGGACTGAACAGGAAGGCGTACTGTCCAGCACCGCCTCAATTTCAGACTGTGTCACCTGTTTGCAGGTACAGATGGTGCGTGATTTTGCTTTCAGGGTGCCAGCCAAGAATCCATGCATGGCGTTGGGTTCACATTGGGGAGAAACCAGTTGAGCGATGTCGGGTTGTTGCAACGCCTTCTCACTGGGATAGATGGCCGCAGCAAACACGACTACGTTATCTTTCATGTTAATCGCCCGCTGTGCTGACGTTGTTGACGCGGAGACGGTTGCATGACTTTCCTCGCCTAACACAACATCGAGGATTTCGGTCAGCGGCTTTTCACTGTCACTGAATTTCAGGGTGTACAGCATTCCCCCTTCGCAGCTTTGCGCGACCCAAAATGATGCGCTTAATTCTCTGAGCTGGTCAGTATCCAGCGGCGTTGTAGAAACGATCTGCGCATCAAGACAGGTTTTCACTGTTTTCACTTCTACCGGCGTGGCTTTAAATTCCGGCTGGCCGGAAACCGGATCCGTGTTGGCAGGGATCACCGTACAGACTTTGCCATCAGAGCAGTTACTGTGATTCCAGTGAATGGGAGCAAAGCAGTGTCCAACCGGGACAGCATTCGTCACGTTGGCAATAAACATTTGCTCGCCAATGGTGCTGAGTACTTTTACCAGACAGCCATTTTTTACGCCCCGATCGGCGGCATCAAAGGGATGAATATCTAAAAATGGCATGCTGTCGCTCTCTGAAAGCGACGGAGAGAGCCCCGTGCGTGTCATGGTATGCCAATGATCCTGATGCGCCCCGAATTGAGCACCAGTCCATAGCGCTCGCTTAACGACAATACAGGCGGTTTGAAATCCACCGCAACAAAGCGGGCTTTACCGTCCGGGGTGGAAAACCTGCCTTCACTGAATAGACGCTCTGCGTTGATGCCTGCTTTTGCCGGCCATTGCTGTGGTGGGAAAGCCTGGTAATCCTCCGGTGAGAGATTGGCCAGGCTTTCCAGTGTCAGGCTCTCGCCGTTGGCTGATCCTCCTTGTTGCCCAACTGTGTCTGCGCAACATATTCATTGAAAATATCCAGTTCGGAGCGATAACTGAACTGGGTATCAAACCCCATTCTTTTTGCAACTTCGCTGACAATCCACCAATCAGGTTTGCCCATGCCGGGGGTTGCCAGTAACCGGCGCTGGCGGGACATCCGGCGCTCTGAATTCGTCACGGTGCCGGATTTTTCGCTCCAGCCTGGGCTGGCAGTCGTACGTGGGCATATTTCAAGGTGTCATTGGATTCGACGCAATCGGACACGACGACATAGGGGCAGTTGGCGAGAATAGTGTTGATCCGCTGACTTTCCGGCAAGCTGACAGCCGGGTTGGTTGCCATCACCCACAATGCTTTTATTTTGCCGCTTTCCATGGCGTTAAACATGTCCATGGCTTTCAGACCGGGTTGGCTTGCGAGGTTCTCTGTCTGCCAGAAGTGACTGAGCAGTTCAGCCTGTTCTTTGTTGCCAAACTCCATGTGCGCTGCCAAGGTGTTTGCCAATCCACCCACTTCGCGGCCACCCATGGCATTTGGTTGACCAGTGACAGAAAATGGTGTGCTCCCCGGTAGACCGACGCGGCCTGTCGCGAGGTGACAGTTAAGGATACTGTTCACTTTGTCACTGCCGCTGGTGGATTGGTTGACCCCTTGGGAGTACACGGTCACGGTTTTCGGTGTGGCTCTGAACCATTGGTAGAAGGTTTCGATATCTCCCACTTTCAGTCCCGTCGCTAACGCGACAGTGTTGATGTTGGCAAAGCGCCCGGCGGTGTCAAGGGCACTCCCGAATCCGATTGTGTTGTTGTCGATATAGCCTTGGTTAATCTGACCGCGTTTTGCCAGATAGGCCAGCAATCCGTTGAAAAGGGCAATGTCAGAGCCGGGAAAAAGCGGCAGATGAAGGTCAGCGATTTCACAGGTGGCGGTTTGGCGTGGGTCTATAACCACAATTTTCGTCCCGCGACGCGCTTTGGCTGCTTTCAGGCGCTGGTAAAGGACGGGATGACACCAGGCGAGATTGGAGCCGGTCAGCACCACCAAATTGGCGAGCTCAAGATCTTCATAGTTGCCCGGTACACAGTCTTCACCGAAAGCGCGTTTGTGCCCGACAACAGAAGACGCCATGCACAGACGGGAGTTGGTGTCGATGTTGGCAGTGCCGATAAAACCTTTCATCAGCTTGTTCACCACGTAGTAGTCTTCCGTTAGAAGCTGGCCGGACACATAAAATGCCACTGCATCTGGGCCATGTTCAGCGATGGTGTTTTTGAAGGTGTTAGCGACATGGCTAAGGGCGTCGTCCCACGCGCAGTCTTCACCATGCACAGAGGGAGAGAGCATTCTGCCATTTGGTGTCACAGTTTCGCCCAGTTTCAGCCCTTTCGAGCAAAGCTTCCCGTAATTCGCAGGATGGTCTTTGTCGCCCCTGACTTCCAATGTGCCATTCGCGTTGACCTTCGCCTCAATGCCACAGCCTACGCCACAATATGCGCATGTAGATTTTGTCCACGTTGAGTCATTATTTTTGGTTGTCATTCTATGCCTCTTGAAATATGCATCTATTCACAATCCTTGTTTGTATGAATAAGCAACTCTCAAGCCAATTAAGGGAATTAATTAAATTAAGTTCTGTTTTCTGTCTGATTAATGAAAAACCAATCATTAAGAGTGAGTAAAGTTTGAAATATTCGATTTCACTGAAATAGTGCTATTGGTTTTCATAAGCGAACTTTGCGCATTTAAGGTGCGGGGTAAATAAATAAATGCACTATTTGAAAGCGTTTATTGAATTATAAAATGGGCAGAAAGCCTCTCGCCACAACTCCTATAGATAAAAATATCATTAATAAAAACGGGGAGTTAAATTCGCCAAGTGTCCACACGAGTTTGTTATGGCATCCAAATTGCCTAGGTAGACGGAATAATTCGTCACATGAGGGGCAAGGATGTCCACCATTCCATTTTCATCTTACAAGTCTGGATATGTCTCGCTGGTTGGCGCAGGGCCGGGCGATCCGGATTTACTCACAATCAAAGCGCTACGTTGCATCACCCATTGCGACGTCGTGGTTTATGACAGGCTGGTAAGCACAGAAATTACCCAGCTTATTCCTGACGGTGTAGAACGAATTTATGTTGGTAAAGCGAAGGGAAAACACAGTGTTCCCCAGAGCGAAACCAACCAGTTACTTATTGAACTCGCCCGTCAGGGTAAACATGTATGTCGGCTCAAAGGCGGTGATGCTTTTGTGTTTGGCCGCGGCGGGGAAGAGTTGCTGCAACTGCACCAGGCAGGCATTCATGCAGACGTCGTTCCGGGGATTACTGCGGCATCCGGCTGCACTACCTACGCCGGAATCCCGCTGACGCACCGCGGACTTTCCCAGGGCGCCACGTTTGTCACTGCGCATGCGGAGAAAGAACTCTCTATCAACTGGCAGGCGCTGGCATCCCTGAACCACACACTGGTGTTTTATATGGGGCTGTCAAAAGTAGGCGTGATTAGTCAATCGCTTTGTCAGCACGGCCTCTCACGACAAACCCCGGTCGCCATCATCGAAAACGGATGTACGCCAAAGCAGCGTGTATTTATCGCCGACTTGGACACCATTGAAAAAACAATTCAGGGGCAAGGTGTAAAGTCTCCCGCGCTTATTGTCGTGGGGGAAGTGGTCACCCTTGCTGCCGAACTTAACTGGTTTATTGCTCAGGCTCAGTCTCAGTTAGAAAAGCTCTCTGCATAGGGAATTAGCATGGAAAAGAAACGCATTGTGGTCATAGGAAATGGCATGGTCGGACACAGGTTTATTGAAGAACTGTGCGACAAAAACGTGGAAGGAACATTTGAAATTACGACTTTTTCTGAAGAGCCCAGACTGGCGTACGACAGGGTTCAGCTCAGTAGCTTTTTTAATGGCAACACAGCCGCGGATTTAATGCTGACCTCTGAAGAAGTCTACGACGAAAAGGGTGTTCACTATTTCCTGAACGAAAAAGTGACTGCCATCCGCGCAGAGAACCGCTGTGTGGTGACAGACAAAGGCCGGGAAGTGTTTTACGACAAGTTAGTGATTGCCACTGGCTCCTATCCTTTTGTTCCGCCTATCGACGGTAATGATCAACCTCATTGTCACGTTTACCGCACGATTGAAGACCTGGAAGCCATTGCTGCATCAGGCAAACAAAGCCAGTCCGGAGTTGTTATTGGCGGCGGGTTGCTGGGACTTGAGGCGGCGAACGCACTCAAATGCATGGGGGTTGATACCCATGTGGTGGAATTTGCGCCAAGGTTGATGCTGTTCAGCTGGATGAGGGCGGCGGCGACCTGTTGAGGGCAAAAATTGAAGCTCTGGGCGTAAAAGTTCACACCGAAAAAGCGACCCAATCGATCACGGCGGGAAGAACTGAGCGTTACAAGCTGGCGTTTGCTGACGGTTCCGAGCTTGAAACCGACATGATTGTGTTTTCCGCCGGCATCCGCCCGCAGGATACCCTGGCAAGAGAAGCCAACCTGCAAACCGGTGAGCGTGGCGGCATTGTGATTGATGACCTTTGCCAGACCAGTGAGTCAGACATTTATGCCATCGGTGAATGTGCGCTGTGGCAGGGGAAAATCTTTGGCTTGGTTGCGCCGGGCTATCAAATGGCGAAAGTGGTCGCTGCACAAATTTGTGGCGGGGGAAGCGTCATTTAAAGGGGCAGATATGAGCACCAAGCTCAAATTGCTTGGTGTGGAGGTCGCCAGTATTGGCGATGCCCAAGGGCGCACGCCGGGCGCCCAGTCTTACACCTATGCCGACAGTGTTGAACAAATCTACAAACGCATCATTGTCTCGCCAGATGGAACCAAACTGCTTGGTGCTGTGCTGGTGGGGGACACCGAAAGTTATCCCACTTTGTTGCAAACCATGTTGAACGACATACCTTTACCTGAGTATCCCTCCGTTTTGCTGCTCTCCAATGCGGCATCAAGTTCAGAAGGCGGTGCAGCGGGCATAGCTAATCTGCCGGATGAAGCGCAGATCTGCTCCTGCTATGACGTCACCAAAGGTGGCATAAAAGCCGCGGTGGCAGCCGGGTGCACCACTATGGCCGCGTTGAAAGCAGAAACCAAAGCATCGAGTGGTTGTGGTGGCTGTTCCGCCCTTGCCAAGCAGGTGATGGACGCAGAACTGGCGGCGTTGGGTCACGAAGTGAACAACAACCTGTGTGAGCACTTTAAATACACCCGACAGGAGCTGGCCGATATTGTCCGCATCAAGAAGATCAAAACCTTCGATGAGCTCCTCGACAGTCATGGCGAAGGATTGGGATGCGACATTTGTAAGCCGACCGTGGGCTCTATTCTGGCGTCGTTCTGGAATGACTATGTGCTGAAAGAGGAGCACATAGGGCTTCAGGACACCAACGACATTTACCTCGGCAACATGCAAAAAGACGGGACTTACTCTGTCGTGCCGCGCGTAGCCGGCGGCGAAATTACTCCGGACAAGCTGATTGTGCTGGGGCAGGTTGCCAAGCAGTTTAATCTCTACACCAAAGTGACCGGCGGGCAGCGGATTGATCTATTTGGAGCGCAACTGCACGAGCTGCCAGAGATCTGGCGCATTCTGGTGGATGCTGGTTTTGAAACCGGTCATGCCTACGGAAAATCCGTACGCACTGTGAAGTCCTGTGTGGGTTCGACCTGGTGTCGCTACGGCGTCGATGACAGTGTCGGTTTCGCGATAGATATTGAAAACCGTTACAAGGGACTGCGGTCTCCCCACAAGCTCAAGTTTGCAGTTTCCGGTTGTACCCGCGAGTGTGCAGAAGCCCAGTCCAAGGACATCGGTATCATTGCGACTGAAAACGGCTGGAACCTCTATGTCTGCGGCAACGGCGGAATGCGGCCACGCCACGCCGACCTTTTTGCCTCCGACCTGGACAGTGAAACCCTGATCAAATACATCGACCGGGTACTGATGTTTTACATCCGCACCGCTGATCGCCTGCAGCGTACTTCCGTTTGGCTGGAAAACCTGGAAGGGGGGCTGGATTACCTGCGTCAGGTGGTTATTGAAGACAAACTCAATATTGCCGAAGAACTCGAAGCTGAAATGGCTGCGAGTTTGGGGAATTACCAGTGTGAATGGAAAACCACTATTGAATCGCCGGAGAAGCTCAAGCGTTTCAGACACTTCATCAACAGCGAAGCGCAGGACAATGGCCTGAACTACCAGTTGGTTCGCGGCCAGCGCATCCCTGCTGACGCGCCATCGCAGAAAATTGACATTGTTACCCTGGAAAGCTGAGGAGAAAACCATGAGTCAGTGGCAAACCATTTGTGAAAAATCGGATTTGGTCAAAAACACCGGTGTATGCGCTTTGGTCAATGAACGGCAGGTAGCGGTCTTTTTATGCGGGAAACCGATTCTCTCTATGCCGTTGATAACTTTGACCCGATTGGAAAAGCCAACGTGCTTTCCCGCGGCATCATCGGCTCACTGGGCGACAAAACTGTCATCGCATCTCCGCTTTACAAACAGCATTTCTGCCTGCAAAGCGGCGTATGCCTGGAAGATGAAAACATCTCCATTGCGACCTATCCCGTGCGTTGCCACGAAGGGGTGGTCCAACTCGGCCTGATCTAACCCTCTCGCCCGGCGTGCCGCCGGGCGAATGTCACCACAGAATTCGATTTGCTGTGATTTTCACATCGCGGCACAGGGATTGTTTTATTTGAAGAGGACGTCGATATGTCAGTGAATGACAAGTTCAACCTGTTTTCCTTCACCGGGAAAATGAAAATTCTCCATCTAAGTTGGTTTGCCTTCTTTATCACCTTTGTTGTCTGGTTTAATTTCGCACCACTGTTGCAATCGGTTAAAGAGTCACTGGGATTAACAACGGCAGAGATTAAAACCCTGCTGATCCTGAATGTGGCGTTTACGATTCCCGCCCGAGTGCTGATTGGTATGTTGACGGATAAATATGGTCCGCGACTGATCTATTCATTACTGCTCGCTATTTGTGCCATTCCCTGTTTCGCCTTTGCCTTTGCAGACAGCTTTGTGCAGGCAGCCATCGCCCGTTTTGCGCTTGGCCTGATTGGCGCCGGGTTCGTGATTGGTATCCGTCTGGTTTCCGAGTGGTTCCCCCACAACGAACTGGGAACGGCGGAGGGTATTTATGGTGGCTGGGGTAATTTTGGCTCTGCTGCCGCGGCATTCACCCTGCCAACGGTTGCCGTCATGTTCGGTGGTGAAGATGGCTGGCGTTATGCTATGGCTATCACAGGTGTAATGAGCCTGCTCTTTGCCTTCATTTTTTACCGCAATGTTACCGATACCCCAAAAGGGGCAACGTACTATAAGCCGAAAAAAAGCGGCGCAATGGAAGTGACATCAACCGGTGATTTCTATCTCTTGCTGCTGATGAAAACGCCGATGTACGGCGCATTGGCGCTACTGGCATGGAAGCTGTCCCCATCCGGTATCAGCATGCTCAATGATACCACCGTGTACCTGATTTACGCTGCTCTGGTCGCTCTCTATCTCTTTGATGCCTGGCATGTCTGGCAGGTGAACAAGCACGTTTTTGAAGAGGAAGTACCAGAGATCCACCAATACAAGTTCAAGCAGGTGGCCGTGCTGAATGTGTTGTATTTTGCCACCTTTGGCTCTGAGTTGGCGGTAGTGTCAATGCTGCCCCTGTTTTTCTCCGAAACCTTTGAACTGACCCCGGTGGTCGCGGGTATGGTTGCCTCTGCTTATGCTTTCATGAACCTGATGTCACGCCCTGGCGGCGGTTGGTTGTCAGACAAATTTGGCCGTAAGCCAACACTTCTTATCCTGACGGCAGGTCTGGCAGTGGGTTACTTTGCCATGGGGCAGGTAGAGAGCTCATGGCCGGTGTGGCTAGCTGTCGTGGCTGCATGGGGTGTTCTTTCTTCGTGCAATCCGGCGAAGGGGCGGTGTTTGCGGCGGTGCCCTGATTAAGCGCCGTATGACAGGACAAATTGCGGGTATGACAGGGGCTTACGGCAACGTAGGGGCAGTGGTGTATCTCACCGTGCTTTCTGTCGTTGATTACAGCACCTTCTTCTACATTATTGCCGGTACTGCCGTGCTCGGATTCATCACGCTACTCTTTATGGAAGAGCCTTCCGGCCAGATTGCCGAAATGAATGAAGATGGTTCGGTCACCATGATTGACGTAGCTAAAG